>NZ_JAHREP010000028.1 GCF_019084545.1 Marinobacterium ramblicola | reverse complement strand
CCGGCGGTGCCGTGGGTGAAGCTGATGTCGACGGTGCCTTCCGCTCCGTCGATGATGTTGCCGTCGGGGTCGACCGCGTGTGCCACGTAGGTGGCGGTTGCGCCTTCGGCCACGTCGCTGGCGTCGAGCAGCTCTTCGCCCACTACCGCAAACACTTTGACCGTGACTGTGTCGATGGTGTCATTGATCTCTACGGTGGCGGTATCGCTGCTGTCCAGCGCTTCGTAGTTACCGCCGTCGGTTGAACTGATGGCAACGGTGTAGCTCTCGCCATCGACATAGACGTCGTCGCCCTGAATCTCGAACGGCGTCGATTCGCCGCTGCTCTCGCCCACCGGAATGGTGATGGTGGCGCCGTTGTCCAGGGTGATCACCAACGGGCTGCCCGTGACCGGATTGTTGACCGTCGCGGTGATGGTAGCCCCTTCACTGCCTTCGTCGACGCTGACATCGCCCAGGGTGATGGTGGTGGTATCGACGGTATCGTTAACCGTGACCGTTGCAGTATCGGTAGTATCAATTGAGGAAAAAGCACCGCCGGATGTGCCGCTGATGGAAACGTCAAAAGCATCTCCATCGAGATACGGATCATCCCCCTGGATTTCAAAAGGCGTCGACTCTCCCGAGGTAGCACCCACGGGAATCGTGATAGTCGCTCCATTGCTCAATGTAATGACCAAAGGACTATCGGTGACAGCGACATCGATAGTTGCACTGATGGACGCGGTGCCGCTGCCCTCCTCGACGATAAGATCGCCCAAAGTGATCACGCCCGACGGCAGTTCAAGTGTAGCTTCTTCGCTCACCGGCTGTTCAACCGCAAACGTGATTCCGGTTGTGTCGTAACCAGCAGTCGGATCGACCTCATTTGCGGTCCGATCCAGAGATACAAAATCGGCACCTTCGTTACCGCCTGCTCCACCGGTTCCCGCACCTGCAGCACCGGCTGCTGTGGCTTCACCGACAGCGGTTGGATCCTGGCCCGCGAGAATCGCGGCCTGAATCGCATCTACATCTGAGAAAGATCCTCCATCGGTAACCGCTTCACTGATATCAAATTGGTCGGCTGTAGTGTAGGTGTCGGCAGAGGCAAGCCAGCTTTGACCGCCCGTCAGGACTACCGGGCTACCGGCATCCATGGCTATCTCAATCCGTGCATCGGGACCGGTACGGATCACCTCGTCGGCATAGATCACATCGCCGACCATCAGCACACGTTCGGTGCCGTCGGCCGAGACGGCTACAGCAACCCCATTCAGAAAAGATACATTACCGATAACTTCAGACATGACTCGCTCCTTGAACTATTTCCGGTTCGGTCAAAGGTGCCGGCCGATCCATAAGATATGAATCGAGAGAACCCTTATAGGAAAGTGGATTGCAAGAGTAAACAAAAACTTTGCCAAACTTCGACTGTACCAAGGGACAGTCCGGCAGCTTTATAGACATGGATCATATCAACAATCAATAATCACGAATCAGCCTAATATAAACAGAAAAAAATTCCGACAAAGCAAAAGAAGCATTCCTACACATAAGTAGGAATTTTCTTACTTCCAATCAAAAAACCCGAAACCCAGCCCCGCACGAATCCTACATAATCATCCATTTTCAACAGGTTAAAAACATACGCATTATTAATTTACTATTGACATACCAATACCATGACTTTACTAATGTTATTTTTTAACCAATCACACGATACACCACGTTAAAATAGCCATAAAAGGCATCTTATATTGAAAGGATGAAAATCCATGAGCACACGAATTCACAGGTGCTTATATCAACGCCGCATTACCGATGCGGCGCAGAATTTCATATCAGATATACAGGCAACATGCCGATAGCGCCTGGAAGTATAGATGGAACCAAAATACTCCTAATATAAGGTAGCATTACCCGAGCCGGGCATTATGACTAGATACTCTCCTAATACTTCAAGACACGCAGGCTTTACGCTGCTTGAACTGATGGTTTCCCTTGCCATTTTGGCGATTCTATTGGGTATAGGTATACCGAGCTTCCAAAGCTTCATTCAAAACAGCCAGCTTAACGCCTCCAAAGAGGGCCTTGAATCGGCCCTATACCTCGCTCGCTCCGAAGCGGTAACACGCAGATCCAGCATCACCGTATGTCGTCGCAACAGCAGTGGCAGTGCCTGTGAGAATAGCGGCAGTTGGGACAGCGGATGGCTCGCAACCGACAAAGATTCAACCGTATTGCGTACATGGGACGCACCTTCAGGTGATACGACTTTGAACATCGCCGGAGGTACTACCATCACCTTTACCGCAGACGGCTGGGTAGAAGGCAATTCGGCTTACAGCTTCACCATTTCAGGCGGTGGCTCCTCGTGCTCACTTTCGGTAAGTCCTATCGGCACTCTATCGACAGCAGGTTGCTAGCACAAACAGACTACATCGAAGGACTGACCATGGCAGAGAAAGGCATCACGCTCATCGAAATACTGGTTGCACTGCTGGTGATATCCGTAGGGCTGCTGGGTGTCTCCGGCATGCTCGCCTTCACCGTGAAGAGCAGCCATAGCTCCTATCTGCGCTCGCAGGCGACCATGCTGGCCTACGAATTGACCGATGCCATGAGAGCTGCGCCCGGCGATGCAAAGGATGGCCTGTTCAATGACGATTGCAACGATAACGGGGTCGCCTGCAGCTTCCGCCACGAGTGGGACAACTGGGTCAAAAACCGGCTGGGCAGTGGTGCCACCGGAACCATCTCCTGGACCGGTGACCGGCTAACCGTACAGATGACTTGGAATGATTATCGGGGCGCAGTCGTGAATGCCCAAGGTGACGAAGGTGTCGGGAACAATTCCGACAGCCAGACATTCCAGTTCGAAACCGAGATATGAGCATGTCTAGACACAACTTCGCCGAACGCGGCTTCAGCCTGATCGAATTGATGATCAGCCTGACCATCGGATTGTTCATACTGCTTGGCGTCGTCATCGTGTACATCGGTGCGATTCGTTCTCAATCGGTTAACAGCTCACTGGCAAGAGTTCAGGAGCACGGCCGCTTCGCAACCGAACTCATGGCGAAAACTCTGCGCCAAGCGGGCTATACCGGCTGCGCGCAGAACGACAAGATCGCCAACGTGCTGAACGACACCCCCTGGTGGTCAAATCTGGCCAGTGGCGCCATCCTGGGTTACGAGGGAGACGAAACCTACCCCGGCCGCAACACTGGCACCGCAGATGGGGAGCGTATCGCGGGTACGGACGCAATATTCATGATCGGCGGCGACGGGGTCGATTACGAGATCAAGGAGAAGAATGCAGGCGGCAACGCAAACTTCAAACTGACCGACCTGCACAACCTGACCGACGGCACCATCGTGCTGATCTGCGATCCGCAGCAGACCACCATCCTGCAGATCACCAACGCCAATACCGCCAACAAGACTATTGTCCATAACACCGGCAAAGGAACACCGGGCAACTGCACCCAACGGGTGGGTTATCCCGTGCCGGACACATGCAATGCAGCAAGCGGCAACGAGTACGAGTTCCCGGGCTTGACGCGATTGAGCGAGCTCAAGTCCTACGGCTACTACATAGGCGCCGACAGCAACGACAGCACCGGCCGCTCCCTGTACAGAACGCGCCTCGGCATTACGGCAGCGTCAAACACGGCGGCGCCAACCTCCGAAGTCCTGGTACCCGGAATAGAGGATATGCAACTTCAATACGGTATCGACAGCAATGCAGACGACGATGTCGACCGGTTCGTCGATGCGGACGCAGTCACCGATTGGAGCCAGGTGCTCGCCGTCCGTATCCGACTGCTGGTGGCCGGCCAGACCCGGAACGTACTGGAGGTCGCACAAACATTGGATGCCCCCTTTACCGCACACGACACCTCCGACAAACGTCTACGGCACGTATTCACCTCGACCGTTGTCCTCAGGAACCGACAGCCATGAAAAAACCGATGACAGTTGCCAGGGAGTCAGGCGCAGTACTTATCGTCGCACTGATCATGCTGTTACTGATCTCCATCGTGGGTGTAGGCGCAATGCAGTCCTCCTCCATGGAGGAGCGCATGGCCGGCAATCTATATGATCGCCATACCGCCTTTCAGGCTGCCGAAGCAGCGCTACGCCAGGGTGAGGCGATGTTCATCGTCAGCTACCCGAACATATCCCTGGCAAGCGGAGCTATGACGTTGCAGATGAATGGCCGGGATGTTACGGCAACCTACACAGTGGAAAGACTGGATTACGATGAAGCGTCCGTAGAAGCGGGAGCGGAGATCGATATCGACAGAATGCTGGTCAAGGTCACAGCCCAGTCAAGCGGTCTCTCCGGAGAGCGACAGGTCAAACTCGAGTCCACCTATGTCATTGAAGAATAGAGAGTGAACGCATGAAGCGCTGGTTAGTCTACCTTACCCTACCGTTCGCACTCCTTGGCACAGACACCAGTTCGGCAACGGTATCTCAGGAGCCGCTTTTTCTGGGAGGCAGCGTACCGGGTAACCTGGCCATCGTACCCTCCGTAGAGTGGCCGACCATCAACAGTGTCGCCAACCTCGGGGCATTTGACCCGGACAAGACCTATGTAGGCTATTTCGACTCGTTTAAATGTTACGACTACGAAGGCAGCGATACGGAATCGGAGCGCCACTTTGTTCCCAAGACAAAAACGACCGACAGACTTTGCGACGGTAGCAATAGCGGGTACTGGAGCGGTAACTTTCTCAACTGGGCCACGACCCAGACCATCGACCCCTTCCGCAAGGCGTTGACCGGTGGGCTCAGAGCCAAGGACACCGCTCAGGAAACCTGGTTGGAAAAGGCTTGGGACGACGGCTCCGCCTATTTCGTCACCGATCGTACCGTCTCACGCAACGATATCGGCAGCACTGTCGATAAGCTGTTGCCGTTCGATTTCGACGTTTCCAGCTTCACCGTGCAACGTAAAGGATTGGGAAAACAGATCCTGTTCTCGTTCTCAGTCGAAGACTCCGGTAGTAGCAGCGTCGATTCTGACTATATACCCAACGGAACCGGTTCCTATTTTGCCAGTGTTCGCGTAGAGGTGTGCGTAGAGGGACTGCAGGAGGATAACTGCACCCAATATACCGATAGCGAAGGCAACTCGGTCTGGAAACCGGAGGGGCTTCTACAGGCGTACTCGGACAAGATCCGTTACAGCGTATTCGGCTACCTCAACGATTCAGATCCTGGAAGGGACGGCGGTGTTCTGCGGGCACGACAAAAGTTTATCGGCCCGATGACACGACACCCCACTCTGGGCTGGGTCGACAACGTCATCGATACTGATTCCGGGCGATACACAGGCATGGAGTGGGACCCGGAGACCGGTATCCTTTACGATAACCCGGACAGCATCGATACGTCCGCGACCGCAAGCGCTTACGGCGTTACGATCAGTCACAGCGGCGTAATCAACTACATCAACAAGTTTGAAGAGCTACTGACCGACCAGGATGAATACACGTTCAAATCCTATGACCCGGTCAGCGAACTCTACTATGCCGCTACCCGATACTTCAGAGGACTAGCTGAAGTTGACAGTTACAGCTCGTTCACTCCCTCTTACTACAGCAGCCCGGACAACGTGACCAAAGAGAAATGGGCCGATGGCTTCCCGATCATAACCGGCTGGACCGATGCAGACGACAGCAAGGATCCCATTCAATACAGCTGCCAGAAAAACGCGATTCTCGGCATAGGGGACGTAAATACCTGGAACGACCGAAATCTGCCGGGCAACAGTTACGGAGCAACAGCACCCAGCGACGCGGACATAAACGTGGCAAGCCTGCTGGCCAAGGTCGAATCTCTCGAGGGCATCGACTTCAGTGAAACAGACTGGCGAACAAACTCCGGCTACATCGCCGGGTTGGCACTCGATATCCATACCCGTGATATCAGGACCGACGATGAGTTTGACGGTTCTCAAACGGTCGAGACCTATTGGGTCGATGTAGTTGAGGATCAGGTGTTGATGGACAGATCCCTCAACCAATACTGGCTCGCGACCAAGTACGGCGGTTTCGATCCCGTCTGTCCCGGGGGCGGCTCCAGCTGCATAACCGGCCCCTACGATGATGATCTGAGCAATATGACCGATACCTGGTGGCACACTAACGGCGAAACGCTGACCGCCACCTGGTCAAATGCAAGCCTGAAGAAGCCCGACAACTACTTCACCGCCGGCAACGCAGGAGATATGGTGGACAGCCTGAAGAAGGCGTTCGCTCAAATCTCGGACAGCCTGAACAGTACTTCGACATCCCTTGCCTTCGACAGCCGTACCTTGCGCACCGGTAGCCAATTGTTTCAAGCCACCTTCGACAGCACCCGCTGGAGTGGCGATCTACTCTCCTCCGAAACGACGATAGATATCAGCGAGCAAGGCACCCAGACCGTTAACTTCACACAGCTCTGGAGCGCGGCGGATATTCTGGACGCCCTCTCCAACGTCGATAACCGCAACATCTTTACTGCCGGCGACTTCACCGACCAGACCGATGGCAGCAAGGTTACCCGCACCGCGCGAAACTTCATGTGGGATCAACTGACCGACACGCAAAAAGCCGCCCTGAAGTCCACTTCCGACGGAACAGGCGTTAGCGACGCGGAGGGCACAAAGCGCTTGAACTTCCTGCGCGGTGCTCGAGACAACGAGCAAACCGCAAGCGACACCTCCAAGCCGTTCCGACAGCGCGACAGTCGGCTGGGCGACATCGTCAACTCTGACCCGCAGTATATTTATCAGACCAACTTTGGTTATGAGCGCCTGTCTGCCAACGCTCAATTTACCTCACCGCCCGATACCGATGTTGGAGCGGCCTACACAAACTACCGCAGCAGTGACACATACAGGAACAAAAAACCCCTGATAGTCGTAGGGGCAAACGACGGCATGCTGCACGGCTTCAATGCCAATGACAACAAGACCGCGGAGGGCGGGCCGGCTGCTGAAGGTGGCGGAACCGAGCTATTCGCATATATGCCTGTATCGGTCATGGATCAGCTATATAAACTGACCGAGACCGACTATGAGCATCAGTACTATGTCGACGGAACTCCACGCCTCGGCGATGCCTGGCTGGGAGAAACAGAGGGATGGCACACTCTGGCAGTCGCAACAACGGGGGCCGGCGTCGGCAGTAACGCCAAGGGCAGCGTCTTTGCCCTGGACATCTCCAATCCCGACAGCGTAACGAGCAACAGTCTGCTGTGGGAATACACCAACCCCCTGATGGGCAAGCTTGTCCAGCAGCCGGCACTGGTCGCGTTGGCAAACAGCACCTTCGGCGTTGTGGTCACCAGCGGTTACGATGCGCCTCAGAGTAACGGCTATGTATGGATTCTGGATGCGGCAGATGGATCGCCGATCAAGCAGTTTGAACTGCCCGATACAGGAGGACTGGGAACCCCCTTGGTAGTGGACCTGGACAGAAATCGGGTTGCCGACCGCATCTATGTAGCAGACCTATCCGGCAATGTCTGGAGAATCGATATAGCCGATACCGACAGCGACAATTGGGCCGTTCCATTTACGACTAAAGTGCGCGGCAGCGATATTCCCATTCCTCTATTCACGGCAACCGACGGCAGTGACACACCGGCCCGCCAGCCAATTACAGCACCGCTGGCTGCAATGTTTAACAGCAACGATAAACTGACGCTGTTCTTCGGTACCGGCAGCTACTTCCAAACCAATGACGAGATCGTGCCGCCAACACCTCAGGTGCAGACGTTCTACGCCATCTTTGACGAAGGCAGCGTTGTTGCGCGAGACGAGTTGAGGCAACAGGAGATTACCAGCGAACAGCAGGTCGGCGAGACCGGGACCTGGGCGCGTGTCATCACCGACAACCCGATCACCTCGACCGACTCCGGTTGGTATATCGATCTGCTCTGGAGTGACACACACGGCGGGCCTGGTGCACTGGGAGAACGGGTAACATCCAAGGCAAACATCAATGGCGACGAGTTGTTCTTCAACACCCTTATCCCCTCCTCCGACCCCTGCAGCGGTGGCGGAATAAGCTGGATCATGGGCGTCGATATGTCGAACGGAGGACGGAGTAGCGATAACCTGTTCGACACCAACGGCGATGGCCGCGTCGATACCCACACCAATGACGAGAACGACCAAGATGCCGTTCCTACCACAGAGACAGACGCCCAGGGTAACCAGCAAGATACCAAGGTTGTAACTTCCGGAATGAAATCAGAGGGGGTCGCCACGCCAACAACCATCGAAAGCACGCTTACCGGCGAGCGGTGGGTATGCTTCGCGGAATCGAACGACACCCAGCCCAAATGTGTGCTGGTAAGCGGTTTCACCAACATTGGCCGGGTATCCTGGCGCGAATTGACCGAGCAGTAAGGGGAGTAGAGAATTTGTCCGCCAATCGAAGTTCCGGCTTTAGCCTGATCGAACTGATGATCACCGTCGCCGTCATCGGTATCCTGGCCGCCATCGCTTACCCCTCCTATTTGGAGTATGTCCGCGAGGCGAGGCGTTCCGACGCTCGCGTCAACCTGCTGGAGCTGTCGCAGTTTATGGAGCGATATCACACAAGTAACGGGATGTATCTCAACACCAGTAATGCGGCGCCGACACTGCCCTATAACGAGTCACCCAAAGACGGCAGCACCAAATACTATGACCTGTCATTCAGCTCCATCAATGCCAACTCGTATACCTTGAAAGCCGAGCCCAAAGCGGGTAGCGCCATGGCCGGAGACAGGTGCGGCACGCTGACCTACAGTTTTGCCGGGGTCAAAGGTGCGAGCGGCGATGTCGACGACTGCTGGGGGAGATAAAAAAGACCCCCGCCGATGCCTCGGTGGGGGCCAATCTCCATTGCAACTTGGGGAATGTGTTTACGCTTCGATCTCGATCAGCACCTCGCCCGGAGTGACGCGGTCGCCCTTGGCCACATGCACGCCGGTGACGGTACCGGCGATCGGTGCCTGAATCTCGGTCTCCATCTTCATCGCTTCGGTGATCAACACCGGCTGACCGGCGCTGACCTTGTCGCCGACCGCAACCAGTACATCGACGATGTTGCCCGGCATACCGGTGGTGACATGGCCCGGCGCGCAGGCCTGGCGACGCCCGCTTGCACCGGTGGAGACATAAGCGTTAAGCGGTTCGAACAGCACCTCCTCCGGCATGCCGTCCAGGGTCAGGTAGATATGGCGCTTGCCGCTCTCATGGCCGCCGACGCCGGTGATGGCGATCTCGTAGGTTTCGCCATGCACATCGACCTTGAACTCGGTGGCAACGCCTTCCTCGACAGTTCGACCCGCCTTTTCCAACGGTAGCAGCGCTTCCGGCTCCAGGGTGCCGGCGGCGCGCTGTTCAAGGAACTGCCGGCCGATATCCTGGAACATGGCGAAGGTCAGCACATCTTCGTCGCTCAGCGCCAGGTCGCCGATCTCCTTGCGCAGACGCGCCATCTCCGGCTTGAGCAGATCAGCCGGGCGACCTTCGATCAACTCCTCCTTACCCACCGCCTTGGTGCGCAGTTTGGCATCCACCTCGGCCGGCGGCTGGCCATAGCCACCCTGAAGGTAGCGCTTGACCTCGTTGGTGATCGACTTGTAGCGCTCGCCGGTCAGTACGTTCAGCACCGCCTGGGTACCGACGATCTGGGAGGTCGGCGTGACCAACGGCGGGTAGCCCAGGTCCTTGCGCACGGCCGGAATCTCGGTGAACACTTCGCGGATGCGGCCCAGCGCATTCTGCTCCTTCAACTGATTGGCCAGGTTGGACATCATGCCGCCCGGTACCTGGTTGATCTGTACCGATACATCCTCGCGGGTGAATTCGGATTCGAACTGGTGGTACTTCTTGCGCACCTCGCGGAAGTAGTCGGCGATCTCGCCGAGCAGCTCCAGATCCAGCCCGGTATCCCACTGGGTACCGCGCAGTGCGGCAACCTGGGATTCGGTAGCCGGGTGGCTGGTACCCCAGGCAAAGGAGGAGATCGCGGTGTCGATATGCTCGGCGCCCGCTTCGATCGCCTTGAGCTGGCACTGGGCCGCCAAACCGGCAGTCGAGTGGCTGTGGATAAACAGCGGCAGATCCACCGCGCCCTTGATCGCCTTGACCAGATCGTAGGTCGCGTATGGCGTCAGCAAACCGGCCATATCCTTGATCGCGATGGAGTCGGCGCCCATCGCCTTGAGTGCCTGCGCCTGTTTTACAAACAGCTCTGCGGTGTGCACCGGGCTGGTGGTGTAGCAGATGGTACCCTGGGCGTGCTTGCCCGCTTTCTTCACCGCCTTGATCGCCACCTCCAGGTTACGCAGGTCGTTCAGGGCGTCGAACACGCGGAACACGTCGATACCGTTTTCCGCCGCCTTGGCGACGAACGCCTCCACCACGTCATCGGCGTAGTGACGGTAACCGAGCAGGTTCTGACCGCGCAGCAGCATCTGCAGTCGGGTATTGGGCAGCGCCTTGCGCAATTCACGCAGACGCTCCCAGGGGTCCTCTTTCAGGAAGCGCACACAGGCATCGAACGTAGCGCCGCCCCAGACCTCCAGCGACCAGAACCCTACCTTGTCCAGTTTGTCGCAGATCGGCAGCATATCCTCGGTGCGCATGCGGGTCGCGATCAGGGACTGGTGGGCATCGCGCAGAATCACATCGGTAACGTTAATCTTGCTCATCAAATCTCTCCTTTTCGCAACGGCTTACACGCCGGCATGGGCGGCAAGGGCGGCGGCGATCGCCAGGGCGATCTCGCTGGGATCTCGTTTCTCGGAATAGTTCAGCAGCTGCGGGTGGTTGGGCACGAAACTGGTATTGAACTCGCCACTGCGGAAATCGGGATCCTGCAGGATCTCCTGATAGTAACGTGCGGTGGTCTTGACCCCCTGCACACGCATGTCGGACAGCGCCCGCGCACCGCGGTCCAGCGCCTCCTCCCAGTTCAACGCCCAGACGATCAGTTTAAGGCACATGGAGTCGAAGTACGGCGGAATGGTGTAGCCGGTATAGATCGCGGTATCAGTACGCACGCCGGGGCCGCCCGGTGCATAGTAGCGGGTGATGCGACCAAAGCTGGGCAGGAAGTTGTTCTTCGGGTCCTCGGCGTTGATACGGAACTGCAGGGCATAGCCGCGGTAGCTGATATCCTCCTGGCGGTAGCTCAGCGGCAGGCCGGAGGCGACGCGGATCTGTTCGCGTACGATATCGACGCCGGTGATCTGCTCGGAGATGGTGTGTTCCACCTGCACGCGGGTGTTCATCTCCATGAAGTAGATCTCGTTGCCGGTGACCAGGAACTCCACGGTACCAGCATTCTCGTAACCGACGGCTTTCGCGGCCCTCACCGCCAGTTCGCCGACATAGTTGCGCTGCTCCGGGGTCAGCGACGGGCTGGGCGCGATCTCGATCAGCTTCTGGTTGCGGCGCTGGATGGAGCAGTCACGCTCATATAAATGGATCGCGTTGCCCTGGCTGTCCGCCAGCACCTGCACCTCGATATGCTTGGGATCGACGATACACTTCTCCATGAATACCTCGGCGGAACCGAACGCCTTGGTCGCCTCGGAAATGACACGCGGGTATTGAGCCTTCAGTTCGGCTGCGCTGTCGCAACGGCGGATACCACGGCCGCCGCCACCCGATGTCGCCTTCAGCATCACCGGATAGCCGATCTCGTCCGCCACGCGCAACGCTTCGTCGAGATCGGCCAGGTTGCCTTCGGTGCCCGGCGTCACCGGTACGCCCGCGGCGATCATGCTTGCACGCGCAGCGGTCTTGTCGCCCATCTTGGCGATAACATCGGCCCTGGGGCCGATAAAGGTGATACCGCGCTCGGCGCAGATTCGGGCAAATTCGCTGTTTTCGGACAGGAAGCCGTAACCGGGATGGATCGCATCGCAACCGGTTTCAACCGCCAGGTTAACGATCCGACGCGGATCCAGATAGCCGGCCAGGGGATCTTCGCCGACGTAATGCGCTTCGTCGGCGCGCTTGACGTGCAACGAATAGCGGTCCGGTTCGGTAAAGATCGCCACCGAGCGGATATTCATTTCGGCGCAGGCCCGCACGATACGGACCGCAATCTCGCCGCGGTTGGCAATCAGGATCTTTTTCAACATGGATCTTCTCCCTGAAGAGTGCATCGATCAGATCAATCCAGACTAGACGACTCGGGCGAAAAGGATAAATTGATATTTTTTCTGAATACTATAAGGTTTTACTTATACGCAATATCCAACAACGGTTTATTGGCAACGCAGCTCCATGCCCTACACCCTTACGCAACTGCTCAACAGGCTGTCCTTCCGCCAACTACAGGTGTTCAGAACGGTATATCAGCGCCAGAGCTATAGCCGCGCCGCGGAGGAGCTGGGTCTTACCCAACCCGCCGTCAGTGCTCAGATTCGCCAACTGGAGCAGGCACTGGGACAGCCGGTATTCGAGTACGTCGGCAAACAGCTTTACGTGACCGCGGCCGGGGAGCAGCTGATGCTGGCTGTACGCTCGATCTTCGCCGATCTGGAGCGGTTGCAGATGGAACTTGACGAGCTTCAGGGCCAGGTTCGCGGTGAGTTGCGCCTGGCCGCCGTCAGTACCGCCCAGTATGTGGTGCCCTATCTGTTGGAGGGATTTTTAAAGGAGTACCCCCAGGTCAGCGTTCGCCTGAGAGTGGTAAACCGAGCCCAGGCGACAGAGCGCCTGAACGAGAACCGCGACGACCTGATCATCATGGGCATGGTGCCCGATGCGCGCTCCCTGTCGAGCATGCCCTTCCTCGATAACGAGATGGTGGCGGTGGTGCGTGCGGACGACCCGCTGCGGTTCCGGGAAGATCTTACGCCACAGTCGTTTCTCGACGCCGGTCTGCTGATTCGCGAACCGGGCTCCGGCACCCGCCTAGCCCTGGAGGAGTGGTGCCGACGCAAGCGACTGAGCCTGAACCCCAAAATGGAGCTCGGCTCCAATGCCGCAATCAAACATGGCGTACTCGCGGGCCTGGGCGTTGCGGTGCTGCCCAAGCTAAGCGTCAGCGCCGAGATCAGACTGGGAGAGCTGGCCATCGTGAAGGTGGAAGGCTTTCCGCTGCGTCGCTCCTGGTGCACCGTCTACCCCTCCGCCAAACAACCCACACCGGTCATGCAGGCGTTCCTGGATTATGTGCGCAGAAACGTCAACTCACTGCACGCCCGCATATATGGCGATATTGCCGAGCACTAGCCCGGGTTGTAACAACAGCTCGCACGCTTATCCATCGCCGGCGAAGCAAGTGGCGCAAGCAGATCGGATAGTCAATCGCTCTCGAAGCTGTAGATCAGGTCGCCGCCACTGCCCTCGGCACTGGTTTCGGTCTCCAGCGACAGCCGTTTACTGAGCTGATAACGCATCAGGAAGGTGTTGACCGGATTGATCAGGCCAACGCCATACTTGATATACAACTCCGGTGACAGGTATTTGCCGATATAGAACGAGGTATCGTCCACCGTTTCGCCCGACGAGAAGCCAATCTCGTCCACATTCAGCGACTGAGTCAACTTCTCGGTGATGCTGGTGCCGCCCTTGGCGCCGAGTGACAGAGCCAACTTCATCAACATCTGCTGTTCGCCGGAGGATGTCGCGTCCGGCGCCCGCCCCAGCACCAGATAGGAGAGTATGCGGTTATCCGGCATCGCGGGCGACGAGGTCAGCTTCAGATCGGGCTTGCGCAGCGTACCGCCCACCAGCGCGCCCACAATCACATCGTCCACCTCACGCTCGACCCGCAGATCCAGGCCGGGGTTACTCAGCGGACCGCCGGTGAAGATCACGTTTCCGCGACTGATCTCCAGATTCTGCCCATACAGCCGGTACTGACCGCTGGCAACACCCACGCTGCCTGTACCCCGCGCCAGCCCCCTGCCCTGCTGCAGGTTCAACGCGCCGTTAAGCAAGCCATTGAAACCGAAGGCGTCGACGCGCACCGACTCTCCCAGCACGACGCGCAGATCCACATCCAGCTCGGGCCCACGGGAGCTCTCCGCCCCCTCCTGGGAACGTACCACCAGATCGGGCGACTCGCTGACCGCGCTCTGTTCCAACTTTGGCGTCTGAATCAGTGCCTGGGGTATCAACAGTTCACCCCGCACACTGACCTTCTGCGGCGACAGCGCCAGCTGCAGATCCGGCGATACCAGCAGCTGCACTTGGGAGGTATTCACCGCTTCGAAACGTGCCCCTTTGACCGCCAGCTCCGCACGCTGCTGCATCGGCAGCAGTGTGCCATTCAGCGTCAGCCGCCCCTGCCCCGACAGCGCACTGCCATCGACACGCATCTGCCCTGTGTGAGCGGGGTCATCCGCCAGTTTCAGGTTGATCTCGGAAACACGAATACCGGCGCCAGGCAGTTCGATATCGCCCTCACTGAGGGATAAGCGGCCGTTTAGCTCCGGCTCTGTTACTCTGCCTCCTATCGCCAGTGCAGCGCTGGCCGAACCGCCATGAATCTGCAACGCCGGCAGCAGAAGAGCCAAGGGACGTAGCTGCTCGATCCGGCCATTTATCTCCCCCTTGAGGCGCTGAGTCCCGCTCAGATCCTGTACGCCGACCTGTCCCCGGATGCCACCCTGCAGAGGTTCCATGGCGATGTCGAGCTGCGCCTGCGCACTTTTGCTATCGCCTTGAAGCTCGATCAGACTGCCGTCAAGTGTCAGATCCAGATCGCTATCCGGAAGCGACAGAGCCGCCTGCGGCAGTTGTACGCGGGCGTTATAGCGACTGGCCCCTGCATGCAGACTGAACTCGGCCTGGGCATCGACACGGCCATCGATCTCCGTTGGCTCAGGCATAAAGGGGGCGAGTATCTGCAGCGACAGCCCCGCAATATTCAGATTGGCTTGTGCACTGGGCTGCGCCGTTCCCTGTTCGCCGTTGGCCTCTAAGCAGGCGCTACCCTCCAGATCCACCGAGGCCAGACAAACGCGGCCAAGCCGATAACGTTGCGGATCCGCTTCAACCGCCGCCGGCGCGGTCATCGCCCAGCGTCCAGCCTGAGAGTTGGACAGGTCTAGCCGGGTTAGCCGACCACTCCAACTCCAGTACGCCGGATCCCGTTGCAGATCGGTGGATAACTGCCCATCCGCGCGAAGGCTAAGACGCGCAGCCGGATCCGCATCGGCATCAAGTGCAATCCTCAACTGCTGGTCCGTACCGCTGATATTGAGCGCCGCACTGCTGATCGTCTGCCCGGCACTGACGATCTGCCGGACATCCACGCGGATATCCGCAGGCGTCTTCCAGCTGGGATCGAATGCCAGTTGCGCGTCCAGCTGTTCGACACGGGTGGTGCCATAATGCAACGCCGAGACATCAAGCGTTGCGCTCAAGGTCGGGAGCTGGCGTGCGCCACTCAGCCGCCCCTCCCCCGTTATCTGCCCCCCGGCGCCAGGCCGCAGCGTGCCAAGATCGGGAATCCTGAGCTGCCACTGCAGCGCCAACTGCTCGGCGATATCGCCGCTCGCCTGAACCCTGGCCTCACCCCAACTCAGATCCAACTGCTCCAAGCTCAGCGCGCTACCGGCAATCTTCGCCTGCCCGCTGCCTTTCAACGCCTGCCCCTGCAGCCTGCCACCCAGCTGGTCGACCTGAATCAGGGCTTGCAACTGCTCCCCGATCTCACCCTGGCTGCGCAGCCTCGCGTTCAGACTGCCGTTGTTTAACTGCGGCCACTTGAGCTCGGGCTGCAGCCTTTCGGCGCTCAACTGCAGATCCCAATCGACCCTTGGGGTCCAGTGCAGATCGCCGTCGACCTCAATACGACCGCCAAGCGTATCGGCCCTCAACTGCTGCAGGTTCAAACCATCCATACTGCCCCGCCCCTGGGCTGTGAGCCGGGTGGGCGGTAGCTCGGCACCCTCTAGCTCGGTGTGCAGTTCGAGCCGGTAGTCATCCAGCGTGCCGGACAGCTTCAACTCGCCAGCCGGCGACGACAGCATCGGGGAGATCTGGCCGAGCGGATAGTGCAGCGACTGCCAGCCAATCCGGGCATCGAGTCGGCGAGCACCAAGAGGATCGACAATCTGGCCGGACGCGTCGAATCGGGCGTCGCCCTGTTCCGGTTGCAAGGAGAGTGTGCGGATCTCGATACGCTGCGCCGACGCATCGGCAAGCAGGTTTACCCGGGTCCTCTTCAGCTCCGGCAACGTAACCTCCAGAACCAGATCCAGCTCGGCGGACTCCAGCCCCCCTTTTGCCCGGATGCTGGCTTGGGGCTGAAGTTCCAGCAGTTCGGGTGCGGGGTCCTGCAGCAACTGCTTCAGATCGAGTCGGCTCAGCTCCAGCTGCGCCTGCCACTGAGGGGCACTCAAGACCTGCTCCAGCCGAGCATTTAGCTGCAGATCCGCCGCCCCCTCTATCCGCTGCTCAAGATCAAGCTGACGCAGGGTGCCATTCAGCGTTCCCTGCCCATCCAACTGAGCCGTCCGTTGCACGTCACCGTTCTGCGCCGCGCCCGGCAGGCGCAACCGCCACTGCGTGGTGAGTTCGAGGGGATAGTCGGCAGCCAGCGTTGCACGACCGGCCAGATCCAGATCCGCCAACGGGGAGCGCAATATCAGCTGCTGCAACTCCAGCCGTTGCTCCTGAGCCCTCAGGCTCAACTGTGCGCTGTCGAGCTGCTGAGCCGGCGCATCGGTCTCTCCCGTAAAGAGCCGTACCCGTTGCAGGGTCAGCTGCTGGATATCGATGGCCAGCGGCAACGCGACCCGTTCCGGCAACAGCAGGGGAGCGTCGGATGGCGTCTGAGCCTGCTCATTAGAGGTTGATGGAAGATGCAGATCGACACTGCCAACAGCCAGGCGCTCAACCCGCAACGCCCCCGACAACAACTGCATGGGTTGCCAATCCAGCGCCAGCGATTCACCGATCAGCAGCAGCTGATCGTTGCGATACTCGATATCGCGCAGTCGTAGATCACGAATCAACCGTCCGGATACCTGCCCGATCTTCAGCTCTCCGGGCACAAAAGCGGTAGCACGCTGAACCAGCCACTGGCTTCCGGATTCCGTCGCCAAGGCCCAGCCAAGCAGACTCACAACCAGCAGCAATAGAATCAACAACGCGAGCAATGCGAAGCGCATTGCACGTTTAATCGCCACACTCACAGATCCGGCCCCAGTGTGAAGTGAATGCGAAAACCGCCGTCATTCAACGGCGTGGCCAGGTCTACACGCACGGGGCCCACTGGCGACTGCCAGCGGCCTCCGACACCCAAACTGTTTTTGAGCGGTGTATCCAGCGAGTCAAAGGCGTTACCCGCATCCCAGAACACCGCCCCCCGCCAATTGGGCGCCACCCGGTAATCGAACTCCAGGCTACCCGCCAGAAGATAGCGTCCCCCTCGCACTTCCCCGGCGCTATCGGTGGGACCGAGTTCCTTGTATCCGTAGCCACGTACAGTGGTGTCTCCACCCGTGAAAAAGCGCCTCGACGCCGGCATTCGATTGAAATCGGTGGCGGCGGTCGCCCCCAGATCGAGTCGCCCCAACAGACGCATCTTCGACGTCAGGCTATAGACCGTTTTGCCGCTGACGTCGACCTGCACGAAACTGGTATCCGACAGCAGGCTCTCCGATGCCGCCGACAGGTCTGCACTCAGTCGATAGCCGCGACTTGGATTCAACCGGTTATCGGTGTCGACCATGGACCAGCCCCCTTCGGGCACCAGCAGCATGCTGCTCTCCTCCTCGCTCCCGAAGCGGAAAGTTTCCTGCTCCACCCCCAGCCCCCAGTGCCAGCGCTGACCGCCTCGGGCACGCTGCGCCTGCGCACCTATGCGCCAGGTTTCCGAATCGGTCGATTCGGTCTGCTCCTGCTCATAGGCAGCACGCCCCAGATAGGTATCGGACACGGGGTTTTGACCGGGAATCTCGTAGTTGAGCAGCAGAGTATTGGTCACCTCCGACAAGCGCAGAATGGTCTCCATACGATGCCCGCGATCATTCACCCAACGTCGGCGCTGACTGGCGCTCAACCTCACACCGGTATCGGTACCGTAACCGGCACCGAATCGATAGGCCGTGCGCTGATCGGGGGTCAGATAGACCTGTACCGGCACTCGCTGCCGATCATCGGCCCGGTCCCAGAGCGGTTGCACCTCAACGCCGCTGAAATAACCGCTGTCGACCAGCCCGCGTTGCATCTCCAGCAACCGGTCGGTCGCCACCGGCTCGCCATCCTCCAGGGTCCGGTAGCGTTGCAGCAGCGCCTCTCTGACCGGCACTTCGTTAAACTGAATCTCCGCCAACCGATAGAGCGGGCCGGTATCGAAGGTCAGCCGTACATCTGCGGAATTACGCGGCGGATCCACCACAATCTGCGCCTCGGCAAAGCGGGCTTCGTAATAGCCAAGACCAGCCGCCTGTTCCAGTACCTCGGTTTTGATGTTCTCATAAGCCTGCTGATCCAAAGGCGCACCAGACTGCAGAACCGGACTGTGCAGCCAGTCAGTCAGCAGAGGCTCGTCAACACCGTCACCGGTTACCTTTAGCTCGCTGCGCCCGATCACGGTCCGGGGACCAGACTCGACGGTGTAGTGCGCGCGCCATCCCGTCTCCGTACGCTCCAGCTCAGCCTCGACCTGACCATTGAAATATCCCAGAGGGCGCAAACCGGCATCCACCTCCTGTGCCGCCTGCCGGTGCAGATAGCGGATACGGCTAGCACTCGGCAGCGGAGCATCTCCGACCAGACGCGACAAAGACAGATGAGCACGCACATTGCTTTCCAGATCGCCATCGATCCCTTCGATCACCACCTCCAGCTCTTCGGCAGCCGCGGCCATTGGGGCAACAGCGCTCCCCAACAGCAGGAGAAGCAGCAGGGCACAGCCGACGATAAGCGTTGAACCCGCTCCCCGAGCGAACTGAACTGTGAACAGGATGGCGCGCAAAAACATCAGCAGTAACTCATCCTTGGTGAACATTGCGAAAACGGAGAGCGCCACGACGCTTGTGGCCTTCAACACTCGGCAGACAGCGGACTGAAACCAGCTGCGCTATAGACTCTTATACGTTATCGGTCGCCTATCGATCAAACACCGATCATGCTGGAGGAACCGGCCAGTTCCACCCTGTTTCGACCCAGCGACTTGGCTTTATACAGCGCCGAATCGGCTCGGTTATAGATGGTTTTGAAATCCTCGCCAGTCTTCAACTGTGCTATACCCGCACTGATCGTGATCTGCACATCTCCGCTTGGCGTCTCGATCTTTGAGTTAGACACGCTGATCCGCAGGCGTTCCGCGACAATCGTCGCCTCATGCTCCTGGGTTTCCGGCATCAGTATGGCAAACTCCTCACCACCAAGCCGTGCAAACAGATCCGTCGTGCGCAAGAGTCCTTGAACAACCCCGGAGAAGTGCCGGAGCGTTTCGTCGCCGGCATGATGGCCAAACAGGTCGTTGACGTGTTTGAAATAATCCAGATCCACCAGAATCAACGACAGAGGACGCCGATAACGATGAGCCCGGTTGATCTCGTCATCCACGGCTGCGGTGAAATAGCCCCGGCTTTTCGCACCGGTCAACGAATCGGTTGTGGCCAGCGCGGTTAGCTTCTTGACCGCGCGATCCTCAGTGATGGAACTGCCCACCCAACGCCCCAACAAGCGAACAAATTCGCGATCACTGTCATCGAACTCCTGCGCATAGGGCTTGGTCGAGTAAAAGCCCAGGGCACCGTAGAGCGTATCGCCAACCCAGATCGAGGTACCGATAAAGCACTCATGCTCGAGCACCGCGCTGCTAAGCAGGCTGGCACCATGAGACTGGCTGTCTCTCCGAGCAATGACCACATCTCGACTGTTAAACATGTCGCGTGAATAGTGGGCGGGGAGCTCCAGCTCATCCCCCTCTTTCAGGTCGGTAAAGACTGCCGAATAGCATTTATCCACAACATAAGCGTTGTCGTGCAGGGCTCCAACCACCCCCATCTCCACACCCAGGTGCTTGCACCCCAACTCCAGCGCCTTGTAAAACTTGTCGCCCAGCTCGGCTCCGGCTTGAATGGCGATGGTGTTGAGTGTCCTCAAGCTGTCATTCGCCACCAGCAGGTGAGCCTTTAACTGATACTGAAGCCGAACAGCCCGGGCGAGCCAGGTGCCGGCGGCGAGAAGCAGAACGGAAACAGCAGCCGCGCCCCATTTGTAGTGGAGCCAGAGCTCGTTGTGCTCGGCGAAGACAGCCTCGGTCACTTTCGTCACCGTGACAACCATCGGATACTCGTTCATCCGTCTGTAGCTGATGCGGCGCTTAACACCATCAATAACGCTGGCAGCCTCGAAAGTGCCTACATCAGCCGAATTGGCTTTCATAAAAGGCCGGTCACCGGGTACAACCTTGCCGATGGCGCTCTCATCCAATTTGAGGTTTATCCCCCTGGCCCGCACTACGCCGTCGAGACCGATCAGCGCAACGCTGCCCCCATCGTCAAGATCAAGAGAACCGAAAAATCCGGAGAAGTAACTTGGATTAAGCGATATCACCAAGACGCCACCAAAGCGGTCGTCATGCAACCAGATCGGGCGCGTCAACTGGATACTGTATCGGCCCGACACCCTGCCCTTGACCGGTTTACTGATATGCAGCTCATCGGCACTGCGATCGCGATGCACCCGAAAGTGCTCACGGTCGCTCAGGTCTACCGGGGCAGCATCAGGATCGAGGTTGGAGTAGGCAAGCTTGCCGTTCGCATCGATGACCGCTATCTGCACCAGCAGAGAGTCATCGTAGGCCGCCTGCATGATCCGTACTTTGGTTTCAAACTTCGAGCGGTCGTCAACCCAGGCCTGGCGCAACACCAATAGCACGGCATCGATATTATTGAAGGTTCGAGCGACATGCTCCTCAAAGGTACGTGCGACACTACCGGCATCGTTCCAGGAGTGCCGACTCACATCCTCATAGTTCCGCCCCTGTTCAAATATCAACGCCGACCACAGCGCAGCGATCAAGATCCCGGTAAGCGCCAGAATTGCGACTGGATTGATTTTGCGATGGGACTCAAGGGAGCGAGACTGCACAGCCATCTGAACATCCATTTTCAAGATCGTCTTATACGCTAATGTTAAGTTATTGAGCGCGACACATACACTCAAAATCGCACATATTTGCTCCTCGACATTGCGAAAGGCCAGAAAAAAGGCCCAGCATGACGCTGAGCCTTTGGTACGGATCGATGGTCGAATCGCGAGGACTCAACCCGGATAATCAATCCCGATATGCATCCACCGACGGGCAGGAGCAGACGAAGTTACGGTCGCCATAGACGTTGTCGATGCGATTCACGCTGGGCCAGAACTTGCTGTCGCGGGTCGCCGCGGTCGGGAACACTGCTTCGGTGATGCTGTAACCACGCGCCCACTCGCCGGTGATATCGGCCAGGGTATGTGGAGCATTGTGCAGCGGGCTCTGCTCCGCGCTCCACTCACCGCTTTCAACACGAGCGATCTCGCCGCGGATGCTGACCATCGCCTCGATGAAGCGATCCAGCTCCGCCTTGGACTCCGACTCGGTCGGCTCGATCATCAGCGTGCCCGGCACCGGGAACGACATGGTCGGCGCGTGGAAGCCGTAGTCCATCAGGCGCTTGGCGATATCCTCTTCCGTCACCCCGGTGATCTCCTTGAGCGGGCGGATATCGATGATGCACTCGTGCGCGATGCGCCCATGCTTGCCGCGGTAGAGTACCGGGTAGTGCTCGGACAGCTTCTGGGTCAGGTAGTTGGCATTCAGGATCGCCATCTGGGTCGAACGCTTGAGGCCGGTCTTGCCCAGCATACGGATATACATCCAGCTGATCGGCAGGATCGCACCGGAACCGTAAGGCGATGCCGATACCGCACCGTTGTTCTGCTGCTGACCGGCGACATGCGTCACTGCGTGGCCCGGCAGGAAGGGCGCCAGGTGCGACTTGACACCGATCGGCCCCATGCCCGGACCACCGCCACCGTGAGGGATGGCGAAGGTTTTGTGCAGGTTCAGGTGCGATACGTCGGAGCCGATCAGGCCGGGCTTGGAGATACCGACCTGCGCGTTCATGTTGGCACCGTCCATGTACACCTGGCCGCCGAACTTGTGCACGATCTGGCAGATCTCGACGATCTCCTGCTCATACACCCCGTGGGTACTGGGGTAGGTCACCATCAGTGTGGACAGGTTGTCGGCATGGGCCTCGGCCTTGGCCGCCAGGTCGGCGACATCGACGTTGCCCTGCTCATCACACTCGACGATCACCACCTTCAACCCCATCATCGCCGCGGACGCCGGGTTGGTGCCGTGGGCGGAGGATGGGATCAGGCAGATATCGCGATGGCCCTGGCCGATCGACTCCTGATACTTGCGGATCGCCAGCAGACCGGCGTACTCGCCCTGGGCACCGGAGTTGGGCTGCATCGACACGGCATCATAGCCGGTGATCTCCACCAGCATCTCCTCGAGCTGGCGGATCATCTCCAGGTAGCCCTGAGTCTGGTCGTGCGGCGCGAAGGGGTGGATATTGGCAAACTCGGGCCAGGTTATCGGCGCCATTTCGGCGGTCGCGTTCAGCTTCATGGTGCAGGAGCCAAGCGGAATCATGCCGTGTACCAGCGAGTAGTCGCGGTTCTCCAGCTTCTTCAGATAGCGCAGCATCTCGGTTTCGCTATGATAGCTGTTGAACACCGGATGGGTCAGGATGGCATCATCGCGCAGCAGCTGGGCCGGAATGCCGGCGGTTTCGCCCTCGACGATGGCACGATCCAGCGCGTCGACCGACAGCCCGTGATTGGCGCCGAGCAGGATCTCGAACAGGTGTTCCACATCGGCACGGGTGGTGGTTTCATCCAGGCTGATGCCGATATGGTGGCCGCCGAACAGACGCAGGTTGCAACCGCCGGCCAGCGCACCCTCGAGCACCTCGCCCGGGTTGTCCAGGTCCAGCGTCAGGGTATCGAAGAAGGTGTCGTTGAGCTTGAGCCCCTTGCTGCGCAGGCCATTGGCCAGAATGGCGGTCAGGCGATGCACGCGCTCGGCGATACGGCGCAGCCCCTCAGGCCCATGATATACGGCGTAGAACGAGGCCATATTGGCCAGCAGCGCCTGCGCGGTACAGATGTTGGACGTCGCCTTCTCGCGGCGGATATGCTGCTCACGGGTCTGCATCGCCATGCGCAACGCCTGATTGCCGCGACTGTCCACAGAAACGCCGATGATACGCCCAGGCACCGAACGCTTGAGCTTGTCCGAGGTGGCAAAGAAGGCGGCATGTGGCCCCCCGAAGCCCATCGGCACACCGAAACGCTGAGCGGAACCAAAAACCACGTCGGCACCGAGCGAACCTGGCGACTTCAACAGCACCAGTGCCAGCAGATCGGAGGCCAGACAGACCATCGACTGTTGCGCCTTGGCCTTGCCGATCAGCGCCTCCATATCGTGGATATCGCCATGGGTGCCAGGATACTGCAGCAGTACGCCGAAGCTGTCGTACTGATCCAGCTTGTCGGCAGCATCGACGGCGATCTCGAAACCGAAATACTCGGCGCGAGTACGGATCACATCAATGGTCTGCGGGTGCACGTCGTCGGCAACGAAAAAGATATCGCTCTTCTTGCGGTTGGAGCGCTTGCACAGGGTCATCGCCTCGGCAGCGGCGGTGGCTTCATCAAGCAGCGAGGCGTTGGCCAGATCCATGCCGGTCAGATCCATCACCATCTGCTGGAAGTTCAGCAGCGCTTCAAGACGGCCCTGGGAGATCTCCGGCTGGTAGGGGGTGTAGGCGGTGTACCAGGCCGGATTTTCCAACACGTTGCGCTGAATGACACCCGGCACATGAGTACCGTAGTAGCCCATACCGATGAACGATTTTTTCACCTTGTTGCGTGACGCCAGCGCTTTGAGTTCGCCCAGCGCTTCGGTTTCACTGACCCCTTCGGGCATGGCAAGTGCGTCATCCAAGCGGATCGACGCGGGAACCGCCTGCTCGATCAGTTCATCCAGAGATTTGAGCCCCAATGCTTCGAGCATCGCCTGCTGTTCTACCGCATCCGGTCCAATGTGACGCTGGGTAAACTCATCATGCGCTTCCAGTTCGCCCAGCCCGCGGATCTCAGTTGCCATCTTGCTGCCCCTTTTTGACGTTATGCTGTCAATAAAAATAGATCGGGTCGGCCGCACTGTGCACGACCGACCCGTCATAAACCTGACCCCGATCAGCCCTCTTCGGCCACGCGCTCAGCGTAGTCTTCGGCGCTCAACAAGGCATCCAGCTCACCGGCATCGGCCAGTTTGAGCTTGCAGATCCAGCCGTCAGCGAAGGGAGATTCGTTGATCAGCTCGGGGCTATCCTGCAGCTGCTCATTCACCTCGACCACCTCACCACCGACAGAAGCGTAGATGTCGGAAGCGGCCTTGACCGACTCAACCACGGAGAACTCCTCTCCGGCCGACACTTCACGGCCCACTTCCGGCAGTTCCACGAATACCACGTCACCCAACTGCTCCTGTGCGAAGTCGGTGATTCCAAGTGTAACGGTGCCATCACCGTTGTCGCGGATCCATTCGTGGGAAGCGGCGTATTTCAGCTCGGTCGGTAGGTTGCTCATACGTTCTAATCCATCTCTCATTTAGTCATTGTCTAATGGTGCTGCTCGCATCAGCAGGCAACCACGTTTACGGCGAGACCACCTGTGGAGGTCTCTTTATACTTGTCCTGCATATCGGCGCCGGTCTGGCGCATCGTTTCGATCACCGAATCGAGCGAAACGAAATGCTTGCCATCTCCCCTGAGCGCAAGCCGGGCGGCATTGATCGCTTTGACCGCCCCCATGGTGTTGCGCTCGATGCAGGGTACCTGCACCAGGCCTGCGATCGGATCGCAGGTCAGGCCCAGGTTATGTTCCATGCCGATCTCGGCCGCATTCTCAATCTGTCGCACCGTGCCCCCGAGCACCGCGCAGAGTGCACCGGCCGCCATCGAACAGGCCACACCGATCTCGCCCTGACAGCCGACTTCGGCCGCCGAGATCGAGGCGTTACGCTTGTACAGCATGCCGATTGCGGCCGCCGTGGCGAGGAAATTGACAATCCCTTCGTCGCTGGAGCCCGGCACAAAGCGGTCATAATACGCCAGTACCGCCGGGATTACCCCTGCTGCACCGTTGGTCGGTGCCGTTACCACCCGTCCGCCGGCCGCGTTCTCCTCATTCACCGCCAGCGCATAGAGATCGATCCAGTCGATTACGGCCAGGTGATCGCTTATCGCGGACTCCGGCTTCCGCATCAGTTCTTGATACAGTTCGTGCGCCCGCCGCCGTACGTGCAGCCCCCCCGGCAGTTCGCCCGACTGATGGCAGCCACGACGAATCGACTCATTCATCACCTGCCAGATCTGCAGCAAACGAGGCCGCACCTCGTCCGCGGGCGTACGTGACTCTTCGTTGGCGAGCATCAGCTCGGCGATGGTCAACCCCTCACGCTCGGCAATCGACATCAGCTCATCGGCATTATTAAACGGCCAGGGTTCAGCCACGCCCAGTTCAGCCGGTGGGTTCTCCACCTCATCTGCGGTAACGACAAAGCCGCCACCGACCGAATAGCACACCAGTTCCGAGAGCTGTATTCCCGCTTCGTCCAGCGCCTCGAAACGCATCGCATTGGGGTGAGCCGGCAGCGACACACCGAAATTAAAGCGTAGGTCCTGTTCGGGATCGAACGTGATTTCGGAGCCATCCCTCAGCTGTATAGAACGGCGGTCACGGATAGCATCGATGATCCCGGCCACCGCATCAGGGTCGACGCTATCGGGATACTCACCGCTCAAGCCGAGCATGATGGCAGTGTCGGTCGCATGGCCCTTACCGGTCATGGCCAGTGAGCCGTACAGCTGCACATGCAAGCGCCGGGTTCGAGCCAAAAGACCCGCCTCGTCCAGCTGCTGCATGAATCGCCGTGCAGCCACCATGGGCCCAACCGTATGGGAGCTGGAGGGGCCTATTCCGATCTTGAACAGATCAAAGATACTGAGCGCCATCGTGATCCTCCGCTTAAACTAGGGGGCCGAAACAGAAAACGAACCCAGGCTAGACTGAACCAGCCATCGCAACCTTCAGTTTAATCCAGTTGCGCCGAATGGGGCGGCAGACTAACAGCAGTGGGCGCGTGCGGCAAGAAAAATTTCTTATTGGAAACTTGAGAAACCTTCCCCACATCCAAAACCGACTATCGCGCGGCGATATCATCTGAAAAAATCGGCAAAATAGAGTAAATATTCGGGCAGAACTTAGGTTAAACCTCAGACATTAGAGACAGCATTCGCCAAAAGCAGAATTGTTTCCAATTGGAAATTTTGGCACAATCGAGGCTTTCACGGCGCACTCCGCTGTTTGCCGGCATAGACCTGATTAGACGAGGCACAGGATGGAAGAGACACTGCTGCGTACCCCCCTATACGACCTGCACATCGAGCTTGGCGCACGCATGGTTCCCTTTGCGGGCTATGAGATGCCGGTACAGTACCCGGCGGGCGTGCGCAAAGAGCACCTGCATACACGTGAAGCGGCAGGCCTGTTCGATGTCAGCCATATGGGTCAGCTGTTCCTGAGCGGTCCCCAGGCCGGTGCCGACATCGAGCGCCTGGTGCCGGTGGATATCATCGATCTGCCGGTGGGCAAGCAGCGGTATGCGATGTTCACCAATGCCGACGCCGGCATTCTGGACGATCTGATGGTGACACGCACCGAGACCGGCTACTACCTGGTGGTCAACGCCGCCTGCAAACGCGAGGATATCGCCCACCTGCAAGCCAACCTCAGCCCGGATACCCGCATGGAGATCCTCGACGACCGCGCACTGATCGCTCTGCAGGGTCCGAAAGCCGCCGAAGTCCTCGCCCGCCTGCAGCCTGCGGCTGCCGAGATGCTGTTTATGGATAGCCGTGCGCTGCCGATCGAGGGTATCGATTGCTACGTCAGCCGCTCCGGCTACACCGGCGAGGATGGTTACGAGATCTCCGTGCCGGCCAGCGCCGCCGATGCCCTGACCCGCACACTTCTGGCCCAGCCGGAAGTGGAACCGATTGGACTGGGCGCACGCGACTCACTGCGTCTGGAGGCGGGCCTGTGCCTTTACGGACACGACATCGATACCAGCACCACCCCAGCCGAAGCCAGCCTGATCTGGGCCGTTTCTCCGGCGCGCCGTAGCGGCGGAATACGTGCCGGTGGCTTCCCCGGCGCCGATATCCTGCTCGAGCAGATCGATAACAAATCGGTCACTCGCAAGCGCGTCGGCCTTGTCGGTGAGGGGCGTGCCCCGGTACGCGAGGGAACCGAACTGTTCGATGGCGAAGGAAAGCGGGTCGGCAAGGTAACCAGCGGCACCTTCGGCCCGAGCGCCGAACAGTCGGTCGCCATGGCCTATGTCAGCAGCGAGGTCAGCGCCCTGGATACGCAGATTTTTGCCGAGGTACGGGGCAAGCGCCTGCCGATGAAGGTAAGCCGCATGCCGTTCGTGGCGCAGCGTTACTATCGCGGCTAATCCTCAGCGCCTACCGGCGCTGGAGCGCCCGGCACTGAATGCTGAGTTGCGACGGGGTTTATTCCCGACCCTGCCCCGTCGCAACTGCCGCCAGCTTGTTATTGATACCGTCGATGGTACGGGCAAGCTCTCGCGACAGGTTCAGCATCAATATGCCAAAATCGGAGGGAAAGTCGATGTGGAGCTGGAAAAACAGGTTGGAGTCCACCTTCAACACGATACTGGGCTCAAGCGCGTAGACCGACCCCTTGCGGTTGAACAGGCCGATCATCGACACATAGCCGACCTCCTCCCCAAACCGCACCTCGCGGATCAATAAGCGCTTGTCCCCAATCTCGCGGTGATAACCGACCCTGCCGCTGAGTACAACAACGAAAAAGCTTCCAGGTTCGCCAGAACGAAAAATCGCCTCACCCGTGTCAACGCGTTGCGTCTGCCCGTTAGTCAGCAGAAAACGCAAAGCGTCATCGCTCAGGGCGCCGAAGGTGGAAGCGCCTTTGAAGTAATCCAGGCCCGAATCGGCGATAAGCCGTTGAGCATCCAGATTTTTCATATATCACCCATATTGGCTGATCGGGCTCTTCAGCCCGCCAACTCTGTATTAAACTCACTACAGTCTAACTAAAGCTTGGACCCGCAATCCGAGTTGCACAACTAGTCCTTGGTACAATCAATCGGTGTTGCGCCTCACTCTTGTTGGTCGCAGTTCTCGCGCCTGCGCGCCGCAATCCGGTGCAGCATCGCCATCTGTTTTTCACAACGCCGGCAATACCGGCAGATCGCCAGATGCAATCTCAAAGAGCTCTTTTCGGCCAGAGTCAATTCGCGATCGATGCGCAGCGACATCAACTCGGTCGCTCTCTTGCAGGCCATCGTCATACTTCGCCCTCCCCTTTACTGAACCACCCAGCCTCGAGACAGCTCCGCAATTTGAGCCGTGCCCGGTGCAGAATCACCCAGCAGTTTTTCTCGGTGATATCCAGGCTCTGACATATTTCAGCCGTTTCCAGCCCCATCAGCTCTCGCATCGTAAACACCTGGGCGGCACTTTTGGGTAGATGAAACACGCACAGGTCGAACACCTCCCAGAAGTTGTCACGCTCACAGGAAGCTTCGGGCTGTACCCAGTTTTGCGGTCGTGCACCGAGAGTCCAGTGCGCCCTCTCATCGAACAGCTCGTCGACATCGGGCAGCTCATCCGGATCGACCTCGGCGGTAATCTCACGGCCTTTCAGCCTGATGGCATCGACCAGCTTATGGCGCAGGATGCCAAACACCCAGGTTTCGAACTTTGCCTGCCCACGAAACCGGTGTAGCGATTCAAGCGCTCCAACCAGGGCTTCCTGCACCATATCCTCGGCGCTGGCCTGATCGGAAAGCTGCAACCGGGCGAACGCCAAGAGCCGAGGTCTGACTGCAGCCAGGCGCTGCTGCAGTGCCTGCTGCTCCTCCCTGGAGTGCCCCCCCTCTGTTTCGCTAGTCAAAGCCGCCTCCACTCTCCTGAAAGTTATGTCGTAATCGATGCAGCAACCTTACACCCTGGGGAAAAAAATCGCTCGACTTTAGACAGCCGGAGCATCGGTTCAAGCAGGGGGACAGCTGCGCCCGGATCCGCTAACATCTGCACGACTAACTACCAACATGGAGATACACATGACCGCCCTCGTAAAAGGATTTGGGAAATCTGTCCTGCTAGCCTCATCCCTGTCGGCGCTGGTGCTGATCACCGGATGCAGCCCGAAGGTGGGCAGCCCGGAATGGTGTACCGATATGAAGGAAAAACCCAAGGGTGACTGGACTGCCAATGAGCTGAAAGAGTTCACCAAGAACTGCATACTGCAGTAATGATCTGAGGCAACCTGAATCCGCCTCCTCCAGTGTTAATGTTTCGATAAACGTGAACGAACAAGGAAACGAAAGCGATGGCCGGTGAAAAATTCAGACTCGTAACCCGCAGTGACTTCGACGGCCTGGTCTGCGCCGTACTGCTCAAGCACCTTGACCTGATCGACGACATTAAATTTGTCCACCCCAAGGATATGCAGGATGGCAAGGTGGATATCTCCGCGCAGGACATCACCACCAACCTGCCCTATGTCAAAGACGTGAATCTGGCGTTTGACCACCACCTTTCGGAGACCATCCGCAACGAAAAGGCCGCCAACCATATCATCGACCCCGACGCCCCCTCCGCTGCCCGGGTGGTCTGGCGCCATTACGGCGGACACGACACCTTCCCGGCGAGCTGGGACGAGATGATGGAGGCTGTGGACAAGGGCGATTCCGCCCAGTTCACCCAGGAAGAGGTACTCAATGCCCAGGGCTGGGTACTGCTCAACTTCCTGATGGATGCCCGCACCGGTCTCGGTCGCTTCCGCGATTTCCGCATCTCCAACTACGCGCTGATGATGGACCTGATCGATTACTGCAAAAACCACTCGATCGAGGAGATTCTGCAGCTGCCGGATGTCCGTGAGCGTGTCGAGCTGTATGTGGAACAGGAGGCGAAGTTCAAGGAGCAGGTGAGCCGCTGCGCCAGCGTCCATGGCAATCTGGTGGTACTGGATCTGCGCGATGAGGAGACGATCTGGGCGGGCAACCGCTTCATGATCTACGCCCTGTTCCCGCAGTGCAATATCTCGATCCACGTGATGTGGGGCCTGAAGCAGCAGAACACCGTATTTGCCACCGGCAAATCGATCTTCGACCGCAGTTCAAACACCAACGTCGGCGAACTGATGCTGAAGTATGGCGGCGGTGGTCACCAGGCGGCGGGGACCTGCCAGGTAGAAAACGACAGAGCCGAAGCGGTACTCAATGAACTGATCGCACAAATCAATGCCGACGGCTGACGATTAAAACAGGGATGAAGATATGACGGACATTACAACCACGCGCGCAAACAACGACACCAGCAACGCCAAGCTGATATACATCTTGTATCTGGCCAGTCTGGTGGTCGGGATTACCGGCATCATCGGCCTGGTGATGGCCTATATCAACAAGAGCGACAATGACAGCCTGGTCAACTCGCACTACCGCTTTCAGATCCGCACCTTCTGGATCGGTCTGCTGTTGGCGGTAATCGGCATGTTGACCATGATGATCATGATCGGCTGGTTCGTCCTGCTGTTCCTGACCATCTGGATGATCATCCGATGCGTCAAGGGTCTGAAGTACCTCAACGAAGGCAAGGCCCACCCGGACCCGACCAGCTGGATGTTCGGTTAACGCCGTCTAAGCGCTGACGGAGGCGATCTCCGCCTCTGTCAGCGTCCGATATTCACCCGGCGACAACAACGGATCCAGCGCGATACCTCCCATGCTCTCCCTGTGCAAAGCCGTCACCCGATTACCGACCTGAGCGAACATCCTTTTCACCTGGTGGTAGCGCCCCTCGTAGATGGTCAGGCGCGCCTCGCGCTCGCCAAGCAGCTGCAGCTGGGCCGGTGACGTGGTCAGACCCTCGTATGCAAGATAGATCCCCTCCGCAAAACGCTGCGCCGTTTCCGGGGTAATCGGCTCGAGGGTCACCACCCGGTAAACCTTGGGAACCTTCTGTTTCGGCTCGGTCAGTCGCCGCGACCAGAGGCCGTCGTTGGTCAGGATCAACAACCCCGAAGTACTGCGATCCAGGCGCCCACCGATATGGAGCTCCGGATGCAGTTCCCTCGGCAACAGCTCCAGTACGGTTGGATGCTGTGGATCCTCGGTGGCGCTGAGATAACCCCGCGGCTTATTGAGCATCAGGTAATGCGCCGGGCGCCCCTGCAACTGCTCGTCGTCCAACCAGACGCTGACAAACCTGTCCACCCAGGCTCTGGAATCTCTGACCACCCGGCCCGCCACGCGCACGCGGCCATTGGCGATCAGCCAGCGTGAGCGCTGATGACTGTATGGGGTATGTTTGCAGATAAATTTATCGAGTCGCATGGTGCGCAGATTATCGCAGAAGCCGCCCCGCCCTGTCGCTCCCGGCCGCTTGCCAATAACCCTGGATACCCGGATACTGCCGATTTTCCGGCAACGCCGAGCCCGTTCAATACACAGGAAAAAGCATGACCCAGATCGCCCAAGACACAGTGGTCCAGTTTCACTACACACTGACCGACGCCGACGATACCCAGATCGAGACCAGTCTCAACGCCGATCCGCTGGCCTACCTGCACGGCCACGACAACATGATCGCCGCAATCGAGGAAGCGCTCGAGGGCAAGAGCGCCGGCGACACCCTGCACCTGACTCTGACACCTGAGCAGGCCTATGGTGAGCGCAAGGAGGGGAGCGAGCAGCGTATCCCGCTCAAGCACCTGCAGGGCCTGCCCAAGGGACAGAAGAGCTGGAAAGCGGGGATGACCGCAGTGGTACAGACCAACCAGGGCATGCGCCAGGTTACCGTGGTCAAGCCGGGGCTGAAGATGGTACTGGTCGATACCAACCACCCGCTGGCCGGCAAGACACTGACTTATGACATTCAGGTTGTCGATGTGCGTCCGGCTACTGATGACGAAATTGCTCACGGCCACGCCCACGGCGTCGGCGGACATCATCATTAAGCGCTATGCTGACCTTTCTCACACACCTTTTTCGGAGGCCCCCAATGGCTCGCGCAACAGCCCGTCACATCCTCGTCAGCACCGAACAACAGTGCCAGGACCTTAAGCAGCAGATTCTCGACGGCGCCGACTTCGCCGCGCTCGCACGCGAGCACTCCCAGTGTCCGTCCGGACGCCAGGGCGGCGACCTGGGCAGTTTCGGCCGCGGCCAGATGGTGCCGGAGTTCGACAAGGTGGTGTTCAGCGCGCCGCTGAACGAGGTGCAGGGGCCGGTGAAGACCCAGTTCGGCTACCACCTGCTGGAAGTGACCAGCCGCGAGGACTGAGTCCCGCCCATCTGCATCCAAGCAGGTGAAGGAATAAAAACCTCTGACCGAGGTTCAAAAAGAGGGCCAACCGGAAAACCGGTTGGCCCTCTTCTGTACTCAAACCCGGATCGGCCGATGCTCCGCCATCGGTCTGAATTCGATCAGGCTGCCGCGCTGGCCACGCTGCCGGAGCGGTTCAGTGCGGAGATGATCGCGTTCAGGGATGCGCTGACCGTATCGTTGTCGAAGGCGATACCGGACACCCGCTGCCCACCCACATTGAGGTGCACGTAGGCCACAGCCTGGGCATCGGAGCCTTCGCCAATGGCGTGCTCGGAGTAATCCACCACATTCAACACCTCACCGGTCGCGTTGCACCAGCCCTGGGTAAAGGCGGATATCGCCCCCTCGCCCTCGCCGTGAATAGTGCGCGGCTGGCCACCGATAATCAGATCCGCCTCAACCTGCTCGTTGTCGGCGCGAGTGATACGGTAGCCGCGAAGTTCGACCGGATCGGTGGTTTTGGCAAAGTTGTCCATCAACAGGCGATGGATCTCACTGCTGTTGATCTCGGCGCCCCGCTCTTCACTGGCGCGCTGCACGATCGGCGCCAGCTCGGTCTGCAACCAGCGCGGCAGATGCAGGCCGAAATCACGCTCGAGCACGAACGACATGCCGCCCTTGCCGGACTGGCTGTTGACGCGGATCACCGCCTGGTAATCGCGGCCGATATCCTTCGGATCGATCGGCAGATAGGCAACCTGCCAATGTTCATCCTGCTGCTGACGGTGCAGACACTTCTGGATCGCATCCTGGTGACTGCCGGAGAACGCAGTGTAGACCAGCTCACCCACCCAGGGGTGCCGCGGGTGCACAGGTAACCGGGTGCACTCGGTGTAGACCTCGACAATCTCATCCGGGTTGGACAGATCCAACTGCGGATCGATGCCCTGGCTGTACAGGTTCATCGCCATGGTGACGATATCCATGTTGCCGGTACGCTCGCCGTTGCCCAGCAGTGTGCCCTCGACACGATCGGCTCCGGCCAGTACCGCCAGCTCAGCCGCCGCCACGGCACAGCCGCGATCGTTGTGGGTATGTACCGAGATGATCAGACTGTCGCGCCTGTTCACGTGGGTGACGAAGTACTCCACCTGGTCGGCGAAGATATTCGGTGTCGTCATCTCCACCGTGGAGGGCAGGTTGATGATGCACTTGCGCTCCGGCGTCGGCTGCCAGACGTCGATTACCGCATTGCTGATCTCCACCGCGTACTCCATCTCGGTACCGGTGAAACTCTCCGGCGAGTACTGGAAGGTCCACTCCACTTCTGGATAACTGGCAGCGCCCTCCATGACCCAGCGCGCGCCCTGTACAGCAATCTCGGTGATACCGTCGCGGTCCTTGTTGAATACCCGCTCGCGCTGAACGGTCGAAGTGGAGTTATACACATGCACCACGGCACGCTTGACGCCCTTGAGCGCCTCGTAGGTGCGGTCGATCAGCTCTTTGCGCGCCTGTACCAGCACCTGCACGGTGACATCATCGGGTATCTGATCCTCCTCGATCAGCCAGCGCACGAAATCATAGTCGGGCTGGCTGGCGGAGGGGAAACCGACCTCTATCTCCTTGAAGCCGAGCTTGACCAGCAGCGCCCACAGACGCCGTTTCTGGGCCACATTCATCGGCTCCAGTAGCGCCTGGTTACCATCCCGGAGGTCGACACTGGCCCAGCGCGGTGCCTGGGTGAGTGTACGATCCGGCCATTGACGCTGCTGTACGGGTACGGCAGGTGCGGGCTGGTAACGCTGATGGTTGAAACTGTTCATGAGATATTCCATTAAAAAGGTTGAGTTCGAGTTTCACGGTTTCGGCTCTTGTGAAGCCTGCTCGTCTGAACACCCGGATAGAGCGTTAAGGGAGAAAACAGCGCCACCACCGGATGTGGGGATGGCGCCAAGGTCGTCTGGGTAAGTCGACTGGAGATAGTGTAGAGAAAAGGCCGAGGCAGATGATTGCAAAGTTGCGCCCATATAGATTATTTTTGGCACATAATTTCAACAAATAATTATTTATTGAATTTTTATTGCCAGCATAAACGCAATAGGGGCATAGCATGCAACTCGACCGTCAAGATCGCCATATTCTCGAGATCCTGCAGCAGGAGGGGCGCATCAGCAACCAGGAGCTGGCCGACCGCGTCGGCCTCTCCCCCTCCCCCTGTTTGCGCCGGGTACGCGCACTGGAGGAGTCTGGGCTGATCACCGGCTACCGCGCCATCGTCGATGCCAAGGCAACGGGGCGCACCCTGATGGCACTGCTGCATATCTCGATGGACCGGCACACCCCCGAGCGCTTCGAAAACTTCGACCGCACCGTCAGTGCCATCCCCGAGGTACTGGAGTGTCTGCTGATCACCGGCCAGGACGCGGACTATCAACTTAAGGTCGTGGTCCACGACATGGATGACTATCAGAACCTGCTGCTGAACAAGATCACTCGCATCGAAGGGGTCACAGGCGCCCACTCCAGCTTTGTATTGCGCCAGATAGTCAACAAGACCGCGATTCCTATACCCTAGGCGTCCTGCTTCATACTGAACCCGGAACGACGTGACCGAGCAAAATCGAACGACAGGCTTTACCCTGCGCCCCTATCAACAGGAGGCCGTGGACGCCACGCTGAAGCATTTCCGCCACAGCAACGACCCGGCGGTGATCGTGCTGCCCACCGGGGCGGGCAAGAGCCTGGTGATCGCGGAACTGGCGCGCCTGGCCCGGCGCCGCATCCTGGTGCTGGCCCACGTGCGCGAACTGGTGGAGCAGAACCACGCCAAATATGCGGCCCTGGGCCTGGACGGCGGCATCTTCTCGGCCGGACTCGGTCGCAAGGAGCATCTACACCAGGTCACCTTTGCCAGCGTGCAGTCGCTGGCGCGCAACCTGGACCGTTTCGATGACCGGTTCTCGCTGCTGATCATCGACGAGTGCCACCGCGTCAGCGACGACGACAACTCCCAGTATCAGCAGATCATCCAGGCGCTGAAGGCGAACAACCCTGGGCTGAAGGTGCTGGGCCTGACCGCCACCCCCTATCGCTTGGGCTACGGCTGGATCTACCGCTACCACTACCGCGGCTTCGTGCGTGCCAGCGAACCCCGGCTATTCAAGCACTGCATCTACGAACTGCCGCTACCCTACATGATCCGCCAGGGTTATCTGACCGAGCCCAAGTTGATCGATGCAGCCATCGCCCACTACGATTTTTCGGCCCTGCAGCCCAATGCCAACGGCCACTTCAACGAGACCGAGCTGAACAGCCTGATTGCCCGTCATCCGCGGGTGACGCGGGCGATCTGTGAGCAGATCGTCGAACTCGCTCAGCAGCGCCAGGGGGTGATGATTTTCGCCGCCACCGTGCGCCACGCCGAAGAGATACTCGGCTACCTGCCCGAGCAGGAATCCGCGCTGATCGTCGGCGATACCGACAGCGAACAGCGCGACGAAACGATCAAGGCGTTCAAGCAGCGCCAGATCCGCTACCTGGTCAACGTGGCGGTACTGACCACCGGCTTCGATGCCCCGCATGTGGATATGATCGCGATCCTGCGCCCCACCGCCTCGGTCAGCCTGTTCCAGCAGATCGTCGGCCGCGGACTGCGCCTGAGTCTTGGCAAGCAGGAGTGTCTGATCATCGACTATGCCGGCTCCGGATTCGACCTGTTCCACCCGGAGGTGGGTTCACCAAAACCGGATTCGGACTCCGAACCGGTACAGGTGTTCTGCCCCGGCTGCGGCTTCGCCAATATCTTCTGGGGCAAGACCGACGCCCAGGGGCAGGTGATCGAGCACTACGGCCGACGCTGCCAGGGGGTATTGGAGATGGAGGGGGAGAAACCGCAACAGTGCGACTACCGCTTCCGCTTCAAGGAGTGCCCGCACTGCGGCGCCGAGAACGATATCGCCGCCCGCGACTGCCATGCGTGCGGAGAAGCAGTGGTCGACCCGGACGACCTGCTCAAGCGCGCGCTGCAACTGAAGGATGCCCTGGTGATCAGCTGTGCCGGGGTCAGCTTCTCCGAACGGCAGGGGCGCCTGCGCATCACCTACCACGACGAGCAGGGGGAGGAGTTACACGAAAGTTTTGACCTCGGACATAAAGGGCAGCGCGCCGTGTTCAACCGCCTGTTCGGGCGCCGCTTCAACGCCGGCACCGAGCCCCGGCGCTTCAACTCGGTCGACGAAGTGCTTGCCCAGGCAAGCGGTTTCCAGGCACCGGACTTCGTCGTCGCCCGCCGCCACAACAAGCATCACTGGCGGGTGCGCGAGCGCCTGTTCGACTACGAAGGGCGCTATCGCAAGGCCAATCAGCTTTGACACGCGAGACCAGGGCGGCTGCCACAACACCGCCCGCCTGCAAAACGCGCTACAATAGCCCTTCACCCAGCAAACACGACGTTAGCGATGAAAAAAGGCTTCGCCTGTATCGGCCTGCAGAACCCGAAGAGTCCGGAAAATGTGGGCAATGTAATGCGCGCCGCGGGCTGCTACGGGGTCAATTCGGTGTTCTACACCGGCACCCGTTATGACCGCGCCAAGCAGTTTTATACCGACACCCAGAAGGTGCATCAGCGTATCCCGCTGATCGGTGTGCCCGAACTGAAACAGGTGGTGCCATTGGGCGCCCGTATCGTTGCGGTGGAGTTGATCGAGGGCGCCACACCGCTGATGCACTACCAGCATCCCGGTAACGCGTTCTACCTCTTCGGTCCCGAAGATGGTTCGCTCGGTCAGGAGATACTGGAGTGGGTTGATGACGTAATCTATATCCCGACCACGGGCTGCATGAACCTGTCAGCCACGGTCAATGTCGTGCTGTACGATCGCCTGGCCAAGTCGCCCGACCTGAGGCTTGGCGATGAGCTGATCCGGCGCAGCCGCGACCGCAACAACCGGGCGCGACTGCCCAAGGGCGAACCTATCTAACTGAAGAGCCAACCGAATACCGGTTCAGCCATCAACACTAAGCCTCTTCAGCCCCGCGCCCGGCGCAGCGCCTCTGACAGACTCTCCTCCGGACCAATCAGTATCGGCACGTAGCGCACCGCAAAGAGCCCGAACGCCAGCAACCAGATGGTGCCGGCCAGCATCATCAGCATCAGAGACAACTGCGGCAACAGCGCCGCCAACACCCGCACCAGCGCTGCCAGATGGATCGCCAGAAAGGCCAGCGAAACCAGAGTACCGGCGCGCAGCTCCCGGTTGGTGTGTCCCAATGCCGCGCGAGAGGCTACCGCCAGGATCATGCCCGCCATGGCGCCGACGCCCAGCGCATGGATCCCCGCCGTCACCGGAATCGCAGTGAACTGGCTCAGCCCCAGCAGCAAAAACCCTATGCCCACCCAGAGATAGCCCAGATGCAGTGCAAACAGCAATGGCTCGGCCAGACTCGCCAGCCCCCGCCAGCGCAGCAGGCGCAGAATCTGTGCACAACCGGCCAGCAGCAGAAGCACGCCGGACACAACCGATGACAACTGACTGACCCAGGCCAGGGTAGCCAGAATGGAACTACCGATGGCGAGCTTGTCGACCCAACCGAAGGGCGCCGGCATCTGCTCCGGCGATGTCTGCCGACGGATCAGCCAGTTGCGGGTAAAGGCCGGCGTAATACGCCCCCCGATCAAAGAGATCATCAACGCAATCAGCAGCACCATCGACTCCAACAGGTGGATACGATCAACCCAACCCAGTTGGAACATCAGGCTGAACAGACTCATGATGCCAAGTGCCAATACCACCACCAGGTTGCGCCTGTTGCCGCTAATCAGGATCTCACGGCCGATCAGTACGCTCAGCAATATCCAGTAACCGGTATTGGCCAGCACCAGCGGAACGAGACTGTCGACCCCACTCCAGGTGACCAGGCGACCGGCGATCCAGAGCGCCGTCAGCAGCACCAGCGGAGCACCATGCACCGGCCTGCGTCCCGTCCACTTCGCTACCGCCGCCAGCAGGAAGCCGCCGACGGCGGCACCGACAAAGCCAAACAGCATCTCATGCCCATGCCAGGCAACCGCGCCCCAGCCGGTTGGCGCACTGAGACTGACACTGCCGCCGAGATACAGCAGCCAGATGAGCATGATGGACAACGCCTGAAGCGCACAGACCAGAAACAGCGGACGAAAGCCATTGCTGAAAAAGCGCTGCCAGGGTCCGGCAGGCTCTAACGGAGGTGTGATCAACATTTGTCAGCTCCCATCTTTAAGATGCATATATACTACATCTTTAAGCGCCCATTGAAACTCTTTCTCCATCGATCTTTGCGCTCGATCAAGGAGCCGATCGACCGACAGAAGCCACTTAACCCGCCCTTAAGGAAGACTCTGTATAAAGCAGGGAAAATACATTAGCATTCCGCAATGTATTACCACATAGAACACAACAGCGCGACTCACCCGCCACTGGAGAAACTCGCTCCCAGCGGGCAGATCAGACTCATGTCGTACCTTTAAGCGGTGGATAGATGCAACTAACAAAATACACCGATTTCTCGCTACGTACCCTGATGTTCCTCGGCATACAGGCACCGGACAGCCGGGTCACCATCACCCAGGTCTCCGATCATTTCCAGATTCCGCGCAACCATCTGATCAAGATCGTGCACCACTTGGGTAAAGAGGGCTTCATCGATACGGTGCGCGGCAAGGGCGGCGGTATACGCCTGGGTATGCCGGCGGAGAAGATCAACCTGAGAACACTGGTGGAAACCACCGAAGAGACACTGCAGCCGGTCAACTGCGAGCTGCCAGTCTGCCCTATCGTCGGTAACTGCCGTTTACAGGGGATACTGTACAAGGCGCAGGAGGCATTCATGCGTGAGCTGGGCAACTACACACTCGCCGATATCTGCAACGCTCCTGAACAGATCACCCAGTTATTGCAGTGGCAATCGGACCAGGCCCGGTCTCACGCCTGATCGGGGACTCCAACCAACTCCTCAAGTGCCGCGGTCAGCGTCGGCGTAAAACTGAGCGCCCCCGGCAACGGTTTAACCCCCGCACGCGCCAGCGCACGCAATGGCTGGAACTGCAGATCGGCGACGATCAACTGAATACCCCGTCCCGCACACTGCTTCTGAAAACGAGCAAAGGCGCTCAGTCCGCCCGCATCCAGCAGCGGGACCGCATCCATATACAGCACTATCCCCTGCTGCTCTTCGGCCATCGCCAGCACCTCTTCAAACACCCGGTCGGCCGCTGCAAAGAACAGCGGGCCGGTGACCTTGATCACACTCCAGCCGGTAGGGAGTTCGGCGGGCACATGCTTGCGCTGGGTCGAGATATCGTTCACCCGCGTCATGCCGGCGATATCGCGCATGAACATCAGCGACGCCAGCACGATCCCGGTCGAGATCGCGATCACCATATCGAACAGCACAGTCAGCGACAGACAGCAGAGCAGCACCAGCACATCCCCCAGGGGTGCCTTGCGCAACAGCTCCACCACCTTCGGTGCTTCGCTCATGTTCCACGCCACGATCAGCAGCAGCGCGGCCATGCTGGCCATCGGCAGATAGGCCAGAATCGGTGCCAACAACAGCAGGCCGGCCAATACCACCAGTGCGTGAATGATACTGGCCAGCGGTGAACGCGCGCCGGCACGGTAGTTGGCAGCAGAACGCGCGATTGCCGCAGTCGCCGTGATCCCGCCGAAGAAAGGCGCAACCAGGTTACCTATGCCCTGCCCCAACAGTTCTCCGTTGGCGTGATGGCGATAACCGGTCATGCCATCCAGCACCACCGCGCAGAGCAGCGATTCGATCGCTCCCAGCATGGCGATGGAAAACGCCGCCGGCAACAGCTCGCGGAGCGTGTTCCAGCTCAACTCAAAGGGTTCGCCACCGGCACCGGCGTGTAGCCAGGGCCACTCGAAGCTCGGCAGGATCGGCGGTATCCCCTGCCCCAACGTGCCATCGGACAGTTCGAAGCTGAACCGGCTGCCGATAGTGTCGATATCGGCACCCTGCTGATTCAGCCACAACGCCAGCAGCGTACCCAGGATCAGTGCCGGCAGATGGCCCGGAACCGGTATTCGCAGCCGAGGCCAGAGAATCAGCGTCGCCAGAGTACAACCGGCAACCACTGCGTCCGCTACCTGCCAATCCGCTAACCGCTGGGCCAGCGCGATGACCTTGTCGGTATAGTGCGAGGGAAGCCCTTCGCTGGAGAGACCGAGCAGATCGGGTACCTGCAGCGTGGCGATCACGATCGCGATACCGGCGGTGAAACCCAGTGTGACCGACTCGGGGATATACTCGATCAAACGCCCCAATCGAGCCAGCGCCAGGCCCACCAGAATCAACCCCGCCATCACCGAGGCCACCAGCAGGCCCGCCAGGCCAAAGCTTTGCGAAACCGGGTACAAAATCACCACGAAGGCCGCGGTTGGGCCCGATACGCTGTAGCGGGATCCGCCGGTCAACGCGATCAGAAAACCGGCGATGATCGCCGTGTACAGCCCATTTTCAGGCCGGACGCCACTGGCAATAGCCAACGCCATCGACAGCGGAATGGCGATGATCCCTACCGTGATCCCGGCAATCAGGTCCGACCCCAGATCCCGCTTGCCATATCCCGCCACCCATGATTCACGCAACGCGCTGGCAAAGGAGAGCGAATGCAGTCTGGCGCGACTGGAAGACATGGTCATGAGCCCCTGAACAGTTGGAGGTTTATAGATATAAACATTACAAGCTAACTGAGTTAGAATGCAATGTTAATAACATTAACATATAGTACTAATCGATAGGCCACTCGATACTTCAACTCGAAAGATAAGAGAACCGCTCGTGGATAAGACCGAAAAACGAACGGCGCGCCTGACGCTGCTGATCGACCCGAACAAAAAGGCCGTATTCGAAAAGCTCTGCTTCGAACATGACGTGACCCCCTCGCAGATGGTGCGCAAGTTCATCCGCGATTTTATCGAACAGGAGCTGGGCCCGGATTGGCGCGACCAGGTGCTGGATAGCCAGGATTCCGAGGACTGAATCCTCTCCGTCAACGGCTAGCGCCCTAAGTCCCTATAAAGAATCTGTTTATTAACGGCGTGCGGACCAGTAAACTGCGCGCAATTTTTGACCAATTTCGAGGATTCCCCCATGCGTCTTGCCGAAGCTGAAAGCCTGATGCTGAACATTGGCCTGGTCGTCTTTGCCGGCTTTATCTTCTTCATCATTTACGACCTGGCCAAGAAATCGAACGCGGGACGCTTCGGTACCTTTGTGCTCTTCTTCGCGCTGGGCTTGGGCCTGGCCGCCTTTCTGGTCAAAACCGTCGTCGTCGAGCTGATCGAAGGTGGCACTATCTGACCTCTTGTCAGATTCCGACAGGCCATTTAGTACAAAAAGTTGTACAGCGCCGATCACATCCGCCCAGCGGCGGTTACGATCCAGGCCGAGCTGCGTTATAGTCCCTGCAAAGACGTTTTGCAGGGAGTGCCCCATGGACCCGGTTTTGATCACTGTTTTCGTGCTGTTGGCGCTGGCTATTCTCTATGCCATCTTCATCTACAACCATCTGGTACGACTGAAGCACAACGTCTCCCGCGCCTTCTCCAATATCGACGTGCTGCTGAAACAGCGCCACGACGAACTGCCCAAGCTGGTCGAAACCTGCAAACAGCATATGGGCTACGAGCAGAAAACGCTGGAAGCGGTAATGCGCGCCCGCAGTGCGGTGGCAAGCGCCAGCGAACAGGGTGATATCAAGGCGTTGGGACAGGCTGAGAGCCAGCTGCGTTTGGGGTTGGGCAACCTGTTCGCCGTAGCCGAGGCCTATCCGGAACTGACCGCCAGCGAATCCTTCCACCACCTGCACAACCGCATCAGCGGACTGGAATCCGCCATCGCCGACCGCCGCGAGTACTACAACGACTCGGTCAACCTGTACAACATCCGTATCGAACAGTTCCCTGATCTGATCATCGCTCGCCGCATGGGATTTGCGGCCGCCACCCTGCTGGAATTCGACGACGCCGAAAAGGCCGATGTGGATATGCAGAAACTGTTCAGCTGAGTTTACACATGCTGCTTGACCTGGATATCTCCAGCAATGAAAGGCTGTTCGGCCTGATCGGTTGTATCATCGGCTTTACACTCTGTATCTTCCTCGCCTTCCGCCGTTTCACTCGCTACCGTCTGGTTGCCGACACGCCCACCGCCCTGATCCGCTCCGCGCCCCAGGGCTATGTCGAGCTGATCGGCCAGGTGATCGCCGGTGAGGACGGCCTGTTGCGCTCCCCGCTATCGGCCACTCCCTGCGTCTGGTACCACACCCGGGTCGACCGCTATGTGCGCAACGCAAGCCGCAAGGGCGGGCGCTGGGAGCGGGTCTTTCGCGATACATCAAGCAGCTGGTTTCAGATCGATGATGGCACCGGCGTCTGTCTGATCGACCCTGCCGGTGCCGAAACCGACACTCAGTACAAAAAGGTCTGGTATGGCAGTACGGAGATGCCGGCGGGCCGGGCCGACAGCGCCGGTTTCGAGCACTACGCCATCTCGATCATCGGCGGCAGCGGGCGCTATCGCTATACCGAGCAATTGATACTCGAACAGGAGCGGGTCTACGCCCTGGGCCGCTTTCGCAGCCTAGGTGGCGGTCGCGACCGACTCGACCTGAAGGCGGCAAGCCGTGACCTCCTGCGCCAGTGGAAAAGCGACCAGGCGGCACTGATTGGCCGCTTCGATGCCGATGGCGACGGCAAGATCGACAGCGAGGAGTGGACGCAGGCACAGCATGCTGCGGTACAACAGGCCAAGTCCCGGCAGCATGAGCTGGACGCCATGCCGACCGTGGATCTGCTGCAGGATCCGGAGCAGCCGGGGCAGCCGTTTCTGCTCTCCACCCTAGACGAAGAGCGACTGCTGACCCGCTTTCGCTGGTATCTTGCCGGCTACATGGCATGTGCATTGCTTGCATTCTGGGTAGGACTGGAGTTACTGCTGACGACGACAGCCTAAAGCTGTAGCGCCAACTGCCGATAACGGTGAATAGAGTAGATTGTGAGCTAAAGTGAGGCACCGGAATGACCTCTTTACCCAGCCCAATCAGCTATATACGACACCCGGACAACACCCCCCTCAGTCTGGATGCACGGCCCTCTCTACCTCCCAACAAACCGCCCCTCCCGCTTGGCCTGATCTGCAATTCGTTACAGGAACTTGCCAACGGCACCCTGGTCGAGATCAGCAGTCCACATCTGGCGCCGGATATGCGCAGCCTGGGCCAGATCATCTGGTGCCGCCGCCTGGGCGATCGCTATCAACTGGGGGTGGCTTTCTACAGCAGTGAAGACCTCTACACCCTTCGCATGATGGAGCAGCTCTGCCACATCGAGCACTACCGTCACATTCTTGATACAGAAGGGCAACCGTCGACACTGGAACACGCCGCCCGGGAATGGGTCGAAAAATTCGCTGAACAATTTCCGACCGAGGGCCTCTAATCGAGGGTTCTGGGTCGGATCGACCCTGCGGGTAGTTTTCCCCGAGCCTGCTATAATGGCCGCTCTATGCAAACTGGATGAGTTAAGGATATGCAACAGAAAGTGGTACGTGTCGGCGATATCGCCATCGGTAATGATCAGCCCATGGTGCTGTTTGGCGGCATGAACGTGCTGGAGTCCCGCGACCTGGCGCTGAAGATCGCCGAGCACTATGTCGAAGTCACCACCAAGCTCGGCATCCCTTATGTGTTCAAGGCCTCCTTCGACAAGGCCAACCGCTCCTCGCTCAACTCCTTCCGCGGCCCCGGCATGGATGAGGGTCTGAAAATCCTCGAGGAGGTAAAAAACACTTTCAACGTACCGCTGATCACCGATGTACATGAGCCGTACCAGGCCGCTCCCGTCGCCGAAGTGTGCGACATTATCCAGCTGCCTGCATTTCTGTCGCGCCAGACCGACCTGGTGGTGGCGATGGCCGAAACCGGTGCCGCGATCAACATCAAGAAGGCGCAGTTTCTGGCACCGCAGGAGATGAAACATATCCTGCACAAGTGCAAGGAAGCGGGTAACGACCGCCTGATCCTGTGCGAGCGCGGCACCAGCTTCGGTTACAACAACCTGGTGGTCGATATGCTCGGCTTCAGCATCATGAAGGAGTTCGGCTACCCGGTGATGTTCGACGCTACCCACGCCCTGCAGATGCCGGGCGGCCGCGCCGACTCCGCCGACGGACGTCGTGCCCTGGTCGCCCAGCTCTCCCGCGCGGGTCTGTCCCAGGCGATTGCCGGGCTGTTCCTGGAAGCCCACCCGGAGCCGGCCAAGGCCAAGTGCGACGGCCCCTGCGCCCTTCCGCTGGACAAACTCGAGCCGTACCTGGCACAGATGAAGGCGATCGACGAGCTGGTCAAGCAGTTCCCGGCGCTGGACACCTCGGGCTGATACCGGAGCCTTCTGCTACACCCTGCACAGCTGCCGGGTGTAGCGATCAGGAATAGCCGTCTATGGATAGCACCGCCAAACCACCGCTGGACGCCCTGAAACCCGAGCTGGTCATAGGACCAGAACATCATCGTTTCAGGCTTAAGACACTGCTATCCCCCCATATGCTGGGCCAGCTCTGGCAGGCAGAGGACATCTCCACCACCCAGCCGACCCCAGTGACCCTGCTGTTCCTGAGTACGCAACTGCTCGGCCAAAGCGGTTTCGTCGACAAGCTTCGCGATGTGCTTAACCGCAATCGAACCATCAAGGATCCGCTGGCCGCCCGCTGCTACGGCCTGTTCAGCTGGCGCGGAATGTTCTTTTGCTCCTGGGAAGCACTCGACGACCTGACGTTGGCACAGATGCTGGCCGACGGCCGTGCCTACAAGATGAAAGAGCCACAAAAGCGCGGTCTGATCATTCAGGTCGGCAAAGCGTTGCAAGCCCATCTCAAGCAGTTCAACCAGCCCCACGCCACGCTGGCACCGGAGTTTATCTACCTGAACCGCAGCAACGGCGTGCGGTTGATGGGATACCAGTGGCGCGCGTTGCTGGAGCCCGTAGTTCCGCTTCTGGAGTCACCTCCGGGCTACCTCGACTGGCAGTCCGCCGACGCCTTCCACCCCAATCTGCTGGATGCCAGTGAAGATGTATTCGCCCTCGCCTGCCTGGTCTACGAACTGTATGCCGGCAAGCCCCCATTCAGCGCAGAGGATGGCGAACAGGGCCGTCGCGAAAAAGAGCTGAAAGCCCCCTCTGGTCTGAGCAAGGAGCAGTGGAAAGTGTTGCACAGCGCCCTCGCCTACGAGACTGAGCAACGCCCCGACTCACCGCTGGCATTGGTGCGACAGCTCTATGCAGACAAGGCCGACGAAGCGAAAGTTCAGGCGGAAAAGCCCGCCGACTCCACACCGGAACTGCCGGCCGAAATCGATACTCAGCCCGCAAGCCGTCCGTCCAGAAGATGGGCGCTGCCAACCGGCTGGACCAGGCCTGTGCTATCCGGGCTGGCACTGTTTGCAGGCGGTGTGGCGCTGGGCTACTGGCTGGCCTATTCAGAGACAACTGCAACCACTAGCGCGCCAACATCCGATACACAGCCGCTGACTCAACTGCGGCAGGAAAACCTAATTCTGAAGGAGCGGTTGCAGCAACTGCAAGGGGCGGTCACGGCCACCGATTCAGCCAACTCCATGCCAGCTGAAAGCAGTACGCGGGCGGAGATCCCCCCTGCAGCGGTTACGACAGGCGACGTTACAACGGGCGAAGCGATGCGCGAGGCGGAAAAGCCGGCCGATAACCTCAGCGCTTTCCGCGACCAATGGGCACCGGACCGCTTCGCGCCACAGATGGTGGTGATCCCCAAGGGGCGCTTCCGGATGGGCGATCTCCACGGTGCAGGGGACGACAACGAATATCCGGTGCACCAGGTGATCATCGGTCGCGCCTTCGCCCTGAGCCGCTTCGAGGTCACCTTCGCCGAATATGACCAGTTCGCCGAGGACACTGGCCGCCCCCTGCCCGATGACCAGGGCTGGGGACGCGGCAACCAGCCGGTGATCAATGTCAGCTGGCAGGATGCCAAGGACTACACCCGCTGGCTGGCGGAACAGAGCGGCCAACCCTATCGCCTGCCCACAGAGGCGGAGTGGGAGTATGTCGCCCGCGCCGGTACTGAAACCAAATACTGGTGGAGTGATGAACTCAGTGACGGGATAGCGGTCTGTGATGGATGCGGCACCCAATGGGACGGACAACGCCCGGCACCGGTCGGTAGCTTTCCAGCCAACCCCTGGGGCATCCATGACCTCAACGGCAATGTCGACGAGTGGGTCGAGGACTGCTACAGCGGCACTTATGACGGCGCACCGACAGACGGCAGTGCCAGCACGGGTTCCAACTGCAGTCACCGCGTCATGCGGGGCGGTTCTTGGTTCGAGATTCCCCGCCTGATCCGATCCGCCAGCCGCTACCGTCATCCGGCCAACACCAGCCGTAACAGTTGGGGTTTCCGCGTGGCGCTGGATCTGCCCAACAGCGAATAGACAAGCGCGGCTTTCAGGCCGCGACAGCATACAGGGAGTAAACAGCATGATGATCCGCACCTTGGCTGCCGGCGTGCTACTGGCGATGGCCGGACAGAGTGTCGCTGGCGAACCGCTCAGACTCGCCGATCAGGCGTTGAACCAGCGCCAACTGATGATTTTCCAGTCGGGCCAGTCACTGTTCAGCGAACAGTATCAGCTGGCAGACAAAACAGCCGATCGCATTATCGAAATCGCGCAGATCAATCCTCAGATGCAGCCCGGTTCGGCACTGGTCGAAGGCGCCGGTGATATCGAGCAGATCGCCCTGATCTCGCCCAACGACGGAATACAACAGCGGTTGCAAGGGATGATCGGCGAAACACTCGGCCTTAAACGCTACGCTCAGGATGGCAGCGCCATCTATCGCGAGGCCCGCCTGCTCGGCATCGAGGGTAACCAGTTGCTGCTCGAAGATGGCGAGCGAGTTGAATATCTACCGCTACAATCGGACTGGCAGTTGCTGCTGCCCGGACCCGCTCCACGTTACGCCAACACTCCTTACCTGCAGATCAAACGCAGTGGCGACGCCTCCGATACCCTCACCCTGAACTACATGGCCGGCGGTCTGAACTGGCAGGCGGACTACGCACTGACGCTGGAAGCCCAGTCCAATACCCTGTGGCTGCAGGCTCAAGCCACACTGAGCAACCACACCGGTATCGACCTGCCGCAAAGTCAGGTGCGCCTGCTGGCGGGCCAGGTCAATCAGCCGCAGGGCGCACCGCGCCTGTACATGGCCAAGGCGGCGATGGAGATGGCCACGGACAGCATGCCGACCGAGCAGGCGTTCGAGGACTACCATCTGTACACCCTGCCCAGCAGAATCGACCTGCCCTCCGGCGCCAGCACCAGCGTGGCATTGATGCCGACACAGAAACTGGATTACCACAACAGCTACCGGTTCCAGATGCCGGTGTACGGTAACGCCCAGCCCGAGCCGATCAAGGGGCGACCGAGCAGGACCATCAGTTTCACCCTGCCTCAGCAGGAGCAGCGGGAGTTTTCGCTGCCGGCCGGTAACGCCCGCGTCTATGTAAAGGGCAAAACTGCAGGACTGAGCTTTATTGGTGGCCAGAACCTGCCCGCCCATGCGGCCGGTGAGGAGGTGGAAATGATGCTGGGAGAGGCGTTCGATATCGGCATCGAACAGACCCAGAGCCTGTACGAACGCCTGGGCAACACTACCCGGATGGCCTATCAGGTAACTCTGAGTAACGCCGGAAACCAACGCAAGACCGTTGAGCTGACAGCAGACTTTAACCAGAACTGGCAGATCACCCAGAGCAGCCACCCCGCCGAAAGCCAGGGTGCCAGAGCGCTGTGGCGTATCGACATACCGGCAGGCGGCTCGACCACACTCAGCTACCAGGTGGAGCTCACCCGCCGCTAGTGAACGTCCTGCTTAGCCGTTAGAGGGGAATACCGCCTGTTTCTGTTGCCAGTAGGTCAACTGTTCGGCGTCAGGGCTCAACCCGAGCCCACCCTCTCGGCAAAGCTCGACCATGCGCTTTACTGCCAACGGATGGCCCAGTTCGGCAGCACGCCGATAGGCCTGCACAGCCTGCGCCGGTTCAATGCCGAAATGGTGTTCAAAGCCCTGCTCATGGATCCGCCCCATCTGATACAGCGCCTTCACATCCCCCTTTTCGGCGGCGCGCTGCAGGTAGATCGCGCCCTGAATCCGGTTTGCCACCCCCTCCCCCCTGAAATGCAGCAGGTGACCGTAAACGGACAGCGCCCGGCGGTTGCCGTTATCGGCCGCCAGCCGGAACAGTTTCATCGCCAGCGTATGGCGCCGGCGCGAACCGCGCCAAACGCGGCTGCGAAACAGGCCATAGGCGATCCAGAACAGCAGTGGTGCGAGCAACTTCATAACCAGGCGCATAGCGACTCCCTGTGACACGAATCCAGACTCGGCTCAATCTACCCCAGCCGACCAACATATCCAAAGCAGGAGAGACCCAATAGGGCCATACATTATATCGAATAGATTTTTTATAACCTTATGCAAAGACTGTATGAGCATTGCCCGCTATATTGGTTACACTGTCAGCCAACTCGCAAGTTGCAACTGCCGACTGGTGTATTTCAGAGCAGTCCAACGGGGACCTGGCTGAAAGAACCTGTCTTCAAAACACCAGAAGTGAAACGACTTCAAGGAAGTGGAGCTTTATGAAAATCTACGACGACAACTCCCAGACTATCGGCAACACCCCCCTGGTTCGGCTCAAGCACCTCTGGCCTGCCGGCAACCTGTACGGCAAGATCGAGTCACGCAACCCGGCAGGTTCCGTGAAGTGCCGTATCGGCGCCAGCATGATCAACGCTGCCGAGGCTAGCGGTCAGCTCAAGCCGGGTACCACCCTGGTCGAGCCGACCAGCGGCAATACCGGTATCGCACTGGCGTTTGTTGCGGCGGCCAAGGGTTACAAACTGATCCTGACCATGCCCTCCTCCATGTCCCTTGAGCGGCGCAAGCTGATAAAAGCACTCGGTGCCGAGATCCTGCTGACCGAACCCGCCAAGGGGATGAAGGGCGCAATCGCCAAGGCGCAGGAACTGGTCGATGCCAACCCCGGCGAATACCTGATGCTGCAGCAGTTCGAGAACCCGGCCAACCCGGCGATTCACGAGCAGACCACCGGCCCGGAGATCTGGAACGATACCGATGGCCAGATCGATATTCTGGTCGCAGGCGTCGGTACCGGCGGTACCATCAGCGGCGTATCCAAATACATCAAGCAGACCCAGGGCAAGGCGATCACCTCCATCGCCGTGGAGCCCACCGACTCGCCGGTAATTACCCAGACGATCAACGGTGACGAGGTGAAACCGGCACCGCACAAGATCCAGGGTATCGGCGCCGGTTTCGTACCGAAAAACCTGCAGCTGGATCTGGTGGACGGTGTAGAGCAGGTCAGCAATGACGACGCGATCGCCACCGCCCGCGAACTGATGGAGAAAGAGGGGATTCTGGCCGGCATCTCCTGCGGCGCCGCCACCGCTGCCGCGCTGCGCATTGCCGCCAAGCCGGAAAACAAGGACAAGATGATTGTCGTGATCCTGCCCGACTCCGGTGAACGCTACCTCTCCTCCGCCCTGTTCGAAGGTGTGTTCAGCGACAACGAGATGGTGCAGTAACACGCATACCGTACATCCCGTGCATCGCCGCTCCTGCGCATCCATGCGCCCGCGGCATACCGTACGTCCTGTACGTAACAAAAAAGCCGTGGTTCAGGCCACGGCTTCTTTTTCTTTCCAGAGCGTCGATCAGTGAATCATTTCCCGGATCTGATCGTGGCTCGGGAAGCTTTCCAGCTTTTCAAAACAGACACTGCGGTCGTTCGCTTTGGTCAGCGTATACCAGCTGGGTTTATGTGCCTCGCCAATATACACGCCGTCCACCTCGAAGGTATCGCCATCTACGCCCAGAATGGCGATCATCTTTACCGTCTGCTGCATTTCCATATTCACCCCCAGGTTTCCTATTCTTGTAATTTAACTACACAAGTATAGCTTAGAAGCGGCGTATGACAACGTGATTACACTTCGACCACAGCCCATTGGTGAAAATATAGACAGTTATTGATCGATATCAGTTTTCAGGGGTGGTGAAACTGTAATTCAACGACATCATGCCCCTGTTGCCACCGGCCGTGCAGGGTCGCGAATCCACTCACTCCAGGAACCGGCATACAGCTTCGACCCGGTGAGGCCGACATGCTCCATGGTCAACAGGTTGACGCAGGCGGTGGCCCCGGAGCCGCACATATGCACCACCTCTGACGCCGCTCTGCCAGCCAGCACGGCCTGCCATTTTTCAAGCATCTGCTCAGCAGGCACAAAGCGTCCATCGACCAGGTGCTCGGTAAACGGCAGGTTTACCGCGCCCGGCACATGTCCGGCGATCGGGTCCAGCGGCTCCACGTCGCCGCGGAAGCGTTCCGCCGCGCGGGCATCCACCAGCAGGCAGGCATCGTTCGCCAGTACCTGTTGCAGCTGCGCGGCCGTCACCACCTCACCCGGATGACTGGATACGCCAGCCGTGCTCAGCACCTCGGTACCGGCACCCTGCTCGGACGGCTCGCCGGCCGCCTGCCAGGCGGGCCAGCCGCCGTTCAATACCGCCACGGCACGATGGCCGAGCCAACGCAGCAGCCACCAACCGCGGGCGGCAAAGGCGCCGCCGGAGGCGTCGTAGAGCACCACCTGGCGTTCGGCCGTCAGCCCCAGCGCCGTCAGCTTCGCCAACAGACGATCCGGATCGGGTAGCGGATGGCGTCCGCTTGCCGGTGTGATCGGTGAAGAAAGATCATCTTCCAGGTGCAGGTAGTGCGCACCGGGAATATGGCCTTCGGCGAAAGCGCGCTGACCGGCATCCCGGTCTTCGGGTTGGGTCGACAGCACAAAGCGGCAATCGAAAATCAGGGGGGTCTCCAGCGCCTTGAGCTGGTCTACCTCGATCAGCGTTTCGTACATGGATCCCCCTGTTATCAGATAGTTAAAAATTTTGGCGCCGGCCATGCGGGCCCTATTTAAAGCCAGGCGTCAAAGGTAAGCGGCCAGCTCTTCGCGCAGGATATCGAGTTCATTCTGCGCCTTCTGCTTCGCCTTCTTCTTCAACTGCTCGACCTCGGAACTCTTCTCCTCGATCACCCTTCCCGCTTCGGCAGACTTGTCGTCGGCGTTATCGACACGATCGATCAGGTGCTGCACCTGCTTCAGGATCGCACGGCGGCGCCCCTCTTCGATGCGGGCCAGCTCCTCGGCGCTCTTCTTCTCCTTCTTCGCGCCCTCGTCCGTAGTGCTCTGCGCCGGCACGTAGGTCAGCGGACGGATACCAGAGGCGATGCGCACCTTCTGCAGGAACGGCGTCGCATAAGCGCGGGCTTTCTCGGCACCCTCGTGCAGAATCTTCTCCACATAGCCGAGATCGTTAAGCAACGCGTTATAGCGCTCACGCGGTGCGGCCAGCTTGGCATCGAGGAACTCGAACAGCTCGCGCTTGGCTTCTCCCCAGGCGATCCCCTCTTCGTACTGGCGACGCATCGCCGCTCTCTCGCTGGCGGTGGCGAAGTGGCTGTAGAGCTGGAACAGGGTGCTGTTGTCGGCATCCTTCGGTTCGCCCGGCTCGCGCAGATCGGTCTTGATCTTGTTGATCAGCGAACGCAGCTCGTCACTGGAGCAGAACAGCGGAATGGTGTTGTCGTAGCTCTTGGACATCTTGCGCCCGTCGAGCCCCGGAATCAGCTGGGTCTCTTCGTCGACCTGGGCTTCCGGCAGCGTGAACAGCGGCTCGTAGACGTGGTTGAAACGCCCGGCGATATCGCGCGCCATCTCGATATGCTGGATCTGGTCCTTGCCCACCGGGATGATATCGGCGTTGAACATCAGGATGTCGGCGGCCATCAGGATCGGGTAGTTGAACAGCCCCATGGTGATGCCGTCGTCCAGATCCTCGTTGCCCGCTTCGCGGTTGGCGTCCACCGCCGCCTTGTAGGCGTGGGCGCGGTTCATCAACCCCTTGGAGGTCTGACAGGTGAGCAGCCAGGTCAGCTCGGTGATCTCGGGAATATCGGTCTGACGGTAGAAGGTCGCCTTGTCGGTATCCAGCCCCAACGCCAGCCAGGTAGCCGCAATCTCACGGGTGGAGCGTGCCACACGCTCCGGCTCGTGACACTTGATCAGGGCATGGTAATCGGCCAGAAAGAAGAAGCTGTTGAACGCCGGGTTCTCGCTCGCTTCGATCGCCGGTTTGATGGCGCCGAGATAGTTGCCTATGTGCGGTGTACCTGTTGTGGTGATACCAGTCAGTACGGTCTTCTTGCTCATCGTCTGCTCTATTGGGTTCTTGGCGTTTTAAGGCCCGATATCATACACGAACTCGGCCAGCCTTTGACCAATGGCGGGTAGCTCCCGAGCGGCCACGGTGATACAACAGAGGTTCGGTAATCACGATGAGAATAACAATGTCCGACATGCTCCCCTCCCTGATCACCCTGGCCGGCTTTCTGCTGCCCGCCGGCATCATGTTGAAGCGCCAGCCGGAGCGTTCTGCCAGCCATATCGCGCACACGCTGCTGGTGGCGCTGTTCTGCATGTTTGGCGGCCTGCTGTTCGCCGGGGCGCTGATCAGTGTGCTCGGCGAAGGCAGTCCCGCTCTGCTCAACTCGGCGCTGGTGGTAATGGGCGCCCTGATCTGCGTACTGGCTCAGCAATGGTATGTAAAACGCAGAGGCTAAGCCCTTGCTATCGTTGACAGCCCGGCGACTGACACCATACTTAACTCAGCCGCACATGCCGCGACGGAGGGTGTCGCGCGAACGGTCTCCTGTGTTTTATCGAATAACTAATTCAAAGAACCAGGGAGGTAACCCATGGATACCAGCCCCCATACGCTGAATACGCTGTTTGAACAGCTTGGGCTTCCCAGCACCACCGTAGAGATCGAGCGTTTTATCGCCACCCATCGCCTGTTTACCCAGGAGATCCCGCTGCATCAGGCGACCTTCTGGAGCAATTCCCAGGCCGAATTCCTGAAGGACGCGATCTACTCCGACTCCGACTGGGCTGAAGTGGTGGATGAACTTAACAGCCGCCTGCGCAGTACGCACTGACGCCCGCCCTATATCCGACCGCTATTCATTAGAGTGCAGGCAAAGCGCCCCCCTGCACTCTATCCCCCTTTTCCATATCCGGCCCTTGCGCTTTTGCCTACTGGCCAGGTTGGGTATTATCGAGGGCTTCACACATTTAGACTCAGGCCCGACCAAGATGCTGACGCTGATATCGCCCGCCAAGACACTCGACTACGAGTCGCCGCTCGCCACCGACACGCACACCCAGCCACGCTTTCTGGAGCACTCGGCCGAGCTGATCGAACAGCTGCGCACCCTGGCGGTACAGGATATCGCCGAGTTGATGAAACTCAGCGACAAGCTGTCCAGCCTCAACGTGGCACGCTATGAGAGCTGGAGCGCCGAACATACGCTGAACAATGCCCGCCCGGCGGTGCTGGCATTCAAGGGCGATGTCTATACCGGGCTGGAAGCGGAGACGTTCAGCGCTGAGCAGTTCGAGTTCGCCCAGCAGCACCTGCGCATCCTCTCCGGCCTCTACGGCGTGCTGCGCCCGCTGGACCTGCTGGAGCCTTACCGTCTGGAGATGGGCACCAAGCTGAAGAACAGCCGTGGCGATAACCTGTATCAGTTCTGGGGCAATATCATTACCGAAGCGCTGCAGGCCGAGCTGAGCGAGCAGGCCAACCCGGTACTGGTCAACCTGGCGTCCAACGAGTACTACAAGTCGGTCAAACCCAAAGCCCTGAACTGCCGTATCATCACCCCTGAGTTCAAGGATCTGAAGAACGGCCAGTACAAGATCATCAGCTTCTACGCCAAAAAGGCGCGCGGACTGATGAGCCGCTACATCATCGAGAACCGTATTGATGAGCCGGAGGCGTTGAAGGGGTTCGATCTGGAGGGTTACTACTTCAGCCCCGAGCACTCCCAGGGAGATAACTGGGTATTCCTGAGAGACGCGCCGCCGGAGAAGTAAACTTGAGTCAGACGCAGATAGCAGCTTACTCAGGAAGACTTGCTTAGGCAGAATAGTAAGGACAAAAAAGCGCCCCGACGTGTTTCATACGTACGGGGCGTTTTTTGTTACCGGCGTCCGGTACCGGTGAACTGCAGGATATTGTTGGGGAACTCCATCGTCTCCACTTCCGACGCGAACTCCGTCGCCACCTTCAGGATAATCTTGCTGGCGTGGGCGTACTGCTTGGAGAACGGCGGCCAGTAATCGCCCAGGCCCATGGCGTCGTTGATCACCAGTACCTGGCCGTCGCAGTCGGGGCCGGCACCGATACCGATGGTGGGGATACGCAGTGACTGGGTGATCGACAGGCCCAGCGTTGCCGGCACATGCTCGATGACCAGCATGAAGGCGCCCGCCTGCTGGATCGCCAGCGCTTCGTCGAGGATGCGCTGGGCGTCTTCGCTGGTGTTGCCCACCTTTTTGAAGCTCTCGGCGGTCTGCGGCGTCAGCCCGGTATGTCCCACCACTGGGATGCCGTTGGCGACCAGATGCTCGATCACGTCGAGCTTCGGCCCCTCCAGCTTGATGCTGTCGGCACCGGCTGCCATCAGACGCCTGGCGCTGGCCAGTGCGATCTCCGGGTTGGCATCGGTCAGGTAGGGCAGGTCGCCGATGATATGGGTCTCCTTCGCGCCGCGGCGAACCGCGCCGATGTGGTACTCCATATGCTCGATGGTCACGTCGCGTGTACTGTCGAACCCCATCTCAACCATGCCGACCGTATCGCCGACCAGGATCACTGGTACTCCGGCTTCCTCTATGCCACGGGCAACCGGGCAAGTATAGGCGGTCAGCATCGGGATCGGTTTAACTCCCTTGCGCTGGATGAAGTCGCTTGCGCTCAGTTTCATAACCGGACTCCTGTTATTCAGTCCTGTAAGTGAGTTCCCCTATAGGGGGGGAGGAGCAGTGTAGTGAAAACTGTACCCGCGGCGTTCGTAGACTTTAGTCTAACGGCACTGCAGCATAACTCCGTTTCCGGGACATGACCGAACCTTGACCGGCGTCAGTATCGCCCCCGATTCGCGCCCCCGAGCCTTGCCGCACATCCGCCCTGCCGACACACTCCAAGAGCTCCCGTTAGGGGTACCTACGATAATAACGACGAGATAAGCCAGGCCATGACCGATTACTCAGCCTACTCCACTCCCTATGAAGTACTTGGTGAACAGAAGATTCGCGAGCTGACCGACGCCTTCTACGACATCATGGACAGCCTGCCGGAAGCCGCCGGCATCCGCGCCATGCACAAGGCCGACCTGAACCCGATGCGCGAGCGTCTGGCGGAATACCTGATCGGTTGGTTGGGTGGCCCGCAGATCTACGCCGAGAAATATGGCAGCGTCTGCATGACCGGCCCTCACAAAGGCTACGCCATCGGCGAGTCAGAACGCGACCAGTGGCTGCTGTGCATGCACAAGGCGCTGGAAGCGGTCGACGTGGAGCCGCAGCTACGCGAGATGCTCCAGGCGCCGCTGTTCGCCATCGCCGATATGGTGCGCAACCGTTAAGCGTCGGGGAGCGTTTTCTGGTCTAATCTCCTACCCTGTTCACCCAAAAGATCAAGGTTAGGAATATGGCGCTCTCCCCCGTTAACGATTGGATCGCCCGTGCAAACGACGATCCGGTACTGAGAAACCTGCAGCAGTGCCGCGAACAGCTGTGGATAAACCCCGAGCGAGCCACGTTCGAGCGCGTGAAGCAGCAACTGCCGCTGAGTTACGCCGATATCGAGGACGCAGCTGCCCGGCTGGAGCGCTTCGCCACCTACTTCTCTGTCGCCTTTCCGGAAACCGCCGCCCGCGGTGGCATCATCGAATCGGAGCTTGTCCGTGTGGACAGGGGCGCAAAGCTAATCGCCGAGTTTCAGCACAGCGACGTGCCGGACAACCTGCTGATCAAGTGCGACAGCCACCTGCCGATCTCCGGCTCGATCAAGGCCCGCGGCGGTATCTACGAGGTGCTGCTGTACGCCGAGCAACTGGCGCTTGAGCATGGTCTGCTTAACGCCGGGGACGACTACAGCTGCTTCGCCTCCGAACCCTTTCGCCAACTATTCGCCCAACACAGCATCGCCGTCGGCTCCACCGGCAATCTGGGGCTCAGCATCGGCATCATCAGCGCCCAGCTCGGCTTCAGGGTGACTGTGCATATGTCCGCCGATGCGCGGGAGTGGAAAAAGGCGCTGCTGCGCTCGGAGGGGGTCAACGTGGTCGAGCACCAGTCCGACTACAGCGTCGCGGTGGCACAGGGGCGGCAGGAGGCGCTGAATACGCCGGGCTGCCACTTTATCGACGACGAGGACTCCACCTCGCTGTTCCTCGGCTATAGCGTCGCGGCGCTACGCCTGAAGCAGCAACTGGCGGCACAGAATATCCCGGTGGACGCTGAGCACCCTCTGATCGTTTACCTGCCTTGCGGCGTCGGCGGCGGTCCCGGCGGTATCGCCTTCGGCCTCAAGCAACTATTTGGCGATGCCGTGCACTGCTTCTTTGCCGAACCCACCCACTCCCCCTGCATGCTGCTGGGGATGCACTCCGGGCTGCACAACGGCATCAGCGTGCAGGATATCGGCCTGGACAACCTGACCTGCGCCGACGGGCTGGCGGTCGGCCGTGCCTCCGCCTTCATTGGCAAGATCATGGAACCCCTGCTCGACGGCATCTACACCCTCAGCGACGAGCGGATGTACGCGCTGGTGACCCTGCTCACCGACAGCGAAAAACTCGCTGTGGAACCCTCCGCCACGGCGGGCCTGCCGGGGTTCGCCTGGTTGATGAGCGCCGACCAGGAGACGCTCCAGGCGCTGGGCCTGACATCCACTCTGCACAACGCCACCCATATCGCCTGGGCCACCGGCGGTAACATGGTGCCGGTGGAGGAGATGGCCAAGTATTACGCGCTGGGCGCAGAGGCGCTTAAGCAGTTCAAATAAGTCTTATCCACCGCAGCCGCCCTCGCACAGCAGATCGGCGATGGCGGCTTTGCCGCTGTCGAGCAGGTAGACCTGCGCCCTGACCGCGGCATTGTGCCCTGGCATCCGGGACTTCGGCAGTGATGAAACAGACATTTAAGGTTTGTAATAAATGCGTAAAACAAGCAGCATAGCCGGAAACACTTATATTGTGTTACCGAATGATAACAATATCACCAGAACACCATTTTAAATGTTCATTTTTGTATCACATTATTAATCGATGTATCGCTGAGTTTACATTCAATATAAAGCAGACGTTACACTCTTGAATAAATTTTAATATTGGACGCTTAAACCTGCACTTTTATAACAAATAAATATATCCATACTTATTTTTTTCTTGTTAGTATTCCCTTACGAGTTAAACGGGCTATCAATAAACCAAAGTGTTTCAGTTTGTTTATAGTCGCTGGAGTAACTCGGAAAGATCTTCTCCCGATAATGGCAAAATCCGAGCAATCGGATGACGCAAAGTCACGGGTCCCTCGATGGATAGCCGGACTACCGAAGAGAACTCTTCTCTACTGCCGGTAGCTGTGGGTCTTTCACTTGAATGTATTTGGAAGCTCGATATACCGGCCAAAGCCTCTGCCATTCTGCAGCCTCTGTGCCCTCTGTATCCATCCACTTCCTGTGCATTCCGCCTTGCCGGATCGATAGGGCTATTAAGCCTTTTCCCCGGCTCCAGGGAACGGCTGATGATATCTCCCGGGTGGGAGGGTATCAGCAAGTGGATTGTATTCATCTTAATGCAGATGCAGTTGGAGCTTAGAAAACAATGAGCAAGAGCAAACTTTCCCTCGCCTGTGCACTGGCAACCGCCTTTATTATGTCACCAGCCTATGCGGCCTCCGCAAAATTCGCCGCATATGTTGCCGACACCCAGTTACTGTCGACCAATGCCGATAGCAACACAAATAAAATCGATGCCCCTGAGGCCGCGACCATTCTGAATGCCACCATCCGCACGCCGAATAAAAAGGATCTGCTGATCGGCGTTTCTCTGGAGGCCGGTCTATACACTGAAACCAACGTTAAAGGTAAAAACGGCAGTTCAGAGGTCGCGGGCGCCGAAGGCGGTATACAGGTCAGCGTGCTGGTCGACGGAGTACCGGCGATGCCCGGTCAGGTAACCTTCGCCAAACGCTTCCAGGAGTTGAGCGCCACGCTCGGCGGCGTGATCGAAAGCTGCCAGGTCACCAGCACCGATGAGGATGGCGATGGCGTATATGAAGGCACGGTGGTGATCGAGCGCGACTGTCTGGTATCGGACGAAGAGATCGGCCTGGTGCTGAGCACCACGGCGGCCCATCACTTCAACTTTGTCATGCACGATCTGGCACCGGGCGATCATAGGGTCGAAGTGGTCGCGCAGGCACTCTCCAGTGCCGATGTGACCAACGGCACCTATACCGCCTATGACCCGGATACCGGCGCACCCTACGAGGTAACCACCACCAATAACGAGGCCAGTGCCTATGCGGTAGTGGGTAAAGGCTCTCTGACGGTGCAGGAGGTTCAGGCGGTTAATGTGAGCAACCCGCTCGACGGCAACGTACTGGAGCTGTTCTAGAACCGTCGACCCTGCCCGGTTGGAAGGGGCATCGCTTTACGGAACACGCCATACAACCACCCGGGGAACAGTCTGCCGCCATACTTGGCGGCAGACTGTCCCGAAAATCAACTCCCATCCCAACCTTGGAACATTCGGTGCGAAATTCCCCAGGTCACGCCGCCAGCCGCTTCAGCCCGGCAAAGTCTATCTTGCCGCTACCGAGCTTGGGCAGCGCCTCCACTTCGATGATCTCAGAGGGGATCATCAACGGATTGGTACCGCGGTCGATCAGGCGCTGACGCAGGGTTGCAGCATCAGCCCCCGGAGTGATCAGCAGCACCACCCGCTCACCCTTCTTGTCGTCCTTCACATTGGTGGCGGCGAACTCGATCTCATCGCCCTTCATAAACTCGCCCACAACCTCGCGTACGACAGCCTCCACCGCACCCAGGCTGATCATCTCGCCGCCGATCTTGGCGAAACGGGAGTAGCGGTCGACGATGGTCAGGAAGCCGTCCTCGTCGACATGGCCCTTGTCGCCGGTCTTGTACCAGCGGCGGCCATCCAGCTCGATAATCGCGTCGGAGGTTTTCTCCTCGTTCTTCAGGTAGCCCAGCATCACCTGGCCGCCTGAGATCAGGATCAGGCCATCCTCGCCCACCGGCAGGGTCTCATAGGTAGCCGGATCGACAATACGGAAGCAGCTGCCCGGTAGCGGCAGGCCGACTGTGCCCTGTTTCTGCCCCTGCTGAACCTTCCAACTGCCCGGATCGATGGCATCGGGGATATTCACGCTGGCCACCGGCGCGGTTTCGGTGGCGCCGTAACCCTCGTAGATCGTCTTCTTGAACTTCAGCTCGAACGCATCGCGCACATCGCCGGTCAGCTTCTCCGCACCGGCCACCACGATGCGCAGGGAGTCCAGCATCATCGGCTGCACCTTGCGGTTACGGGTGTACAGGCGCAGAAAGGTGGCGGTGCCACAGAGGATACTGCCCCTGTACTGCGAGATCGCCTTGGCGATATTCAGCACATCGGTGGGGTCCGGGTGACACACCGCCGGAATCCCCTCCACCATCGGCAGCAGGCTGTTGACGGTGAGGCCGAAGGAGTGGAACAGCGGCAGCGTCGCCATCATCACATCCTCGCGGCGGGTGTTCAGCACATCGCTGATCTGCTTGATGTTTCCCATCAGGTTGCGGTGGGTCAGCACCACGCCCTTGGGTGTGCCCTCACTACCGCTGGAGAACAGGATCTGCGCGGGGCTGTCACTCTCCACTGCCCTGCCGTGCAGGCGATAGAGCCAGGCCGCCGGCAGCAACCGGGCGCTGAGCAGATGGCCGAGCAGGCGGGCGCTGCTCATGCGATCCTTCAGCTCCTCCAGGTAGACCACACGGGTACCGGAGAGCATCGCCTCCAGCTCGATCCCCTTGGCCGCGAGCTTCTTTGCGAAGCGGGCCGAGGTGTACACGGTTTTAATCTCGCCTGCGCGGATCGCCGCCTGAACCGCGTCCACACCGGCGGTGAAGTTCAGGTTTACCGCGGTCTGGCCGTTCAGCATCACCGCCAGGTTCGCCATCACGCCGCCAGCGCTGGAGGGCAGCACCAGCCCTACCTGATGCTCGGTCTTGCGCGGGCTGATCCTGCGCATCGCCTGGGCGATGGCGGTGGTGCCGGCAACCACCCGGATATTCGAGTACTGCGCGCCGGTTGAGTCGATCAGGCTGACGGCGGCGGGCTTGCGCTTGGCCTCCTTCAGCCAGGCCAGCGGCAGCGGGTCGAGCTGAGCTGTGTAGCCCTCCCAGGCGGTGATCGACAGCTCGAGTACCTTCTGCTTCAGCTGCTGCGCCTTGGTTTCTACCGCCAGCGGCTCCCCGAAAGCGACGATCACTCCGCGCTTGAACCCTTCGCGGGTGTTCTCGCGTAGTTTTTCGCTATGTGAGCGGGACAGACGGCTGCCCCAGAGGCCACGCAGGTAAAACGGCACGATCTTCACGTCGCCGCTGTCCAGACCCTCAACCGCGCGCTCATAACCGGACCTGAACTCGCCCAGATGGCCGGTGCGGCTGATCGCCCCCTCCGGGAACAGGCACACCACCTCGCCGTTTTGCAGGCACTGGTTCACGCTCGCCAAGGCGTCGCGGCTGCGGCCTGGACTGATCGGAATCGCGCCGAAGAACTTCAGGAACGGCTTCAGGTACCAGACGTCGTAGTAGCGGCGCAGCATCACGAAGCGCACCGAACGCGGACAGGCGATCTGCACCATCGCCCAGTCGATCCAGCTGATATGGTTGCCCAGCAACAGTACCCCGCCCTCTTTCGGCAGGTTATCCAACCCGGAGACGGTCACACGGTAGTGGCGTTTGAGGATCACCCCGGCGACGATCCGCACCAGCGACTGCGGCAGCTGGTAAATCGTGTAGATCGCCCCACCGATGGCGGTCAGCGCCAGCAGGTAAAGCAGGCCACGGCTGTCCAGCCCCTGCAACGAGAAAGCCACGGCCAGTCCGAGGAAGCCGAGCATGGCGATGTTCTGGATCCAGTTGTTGCCCGCCAATACCGTACCCAAACGCTTCTGCCCGGCGCTGTACTGGATCAGCGCATTCAGCGGCACGATAAAGAAGCCGCCACAGACACCCAGCAGCAGGAACAGCGCGGCGATTGAGCCGGCGCTCTCCAACTGCGGCAGCAGCAACAGGCTAGCCGCGATCCCTACTGCACCCACCGGCACCAGCCCCAGCTCGATATGGCTGGGCGACGCACGCCCCGCCACCACCGAACCGATCACGATGCCGATGCCGCTCACCGCCAACAGCCCCTGGATCACCAGCGTATTGGTCTCCAGCAGCGTCTCCTTGGCAAAGGCCGGGAAGGTCGCCAGCACCACCTGGGACACCGCCCAGAACATCGACAAGCCGACGATCGACAGCCAGATCGCCTTTTTACTGCGGATCGCGACGATATTGCGGCGCAGATAGCTGCCCTTGAGGTAGGCATCAAGGGTAAACCGCTTGGCAGCATCACCGGCGTAGCGTTTGGGCAGGTACCAGCAGATCAGCCACTCCAGCGCCGACAGCGCGATCAGGATGTAGCCCAGCGGCATGATCGCCTGCATGATCTCGGCGGTGGAGCTGAAACCGCTCTGGTAGAACTGCTCGAACAGCGCCGAAAACACGAAGGTTCCGGACAGGATCGACACGATGGTCACCGCCTGCACCTGCGCGTTCCCCTGCGCCAGCCGTTCATCCCCCAGCAGCTCGCGGATATAACCATACTTGGCCGGGGAGTAGATCGCGCTCTGGATCGCCAGCAGCAGGGTCAGGCCGAACGCCATCCAGAACCAGCCCATCCAGTAGCTCAGCGTGATCAGCGTCGTGCCCGCTACCGCGGCCAGCGCGCCGTAGCGCATCACCTTCTCTTTCGGGAAGCGGTCGGCGAGAAAACCGGAGGGGGAGAACAGCAGGATAAAGGGCAGCAGGATCAGACCGTTCACGATCGCGGTCAGAATCACCTGCACTTCGCCATCCCAGGTTTTGAAGATGGTGTTCTGAATCACGATCTTGTGGCCAAGATCGACAAAGGCGTTGATAAACACCACCAGGATATAGGGCAGAAATCCCTTGATCTTGAAGAGCTGGTTCATAGCCGGTTCCGTTGCTTGGGGTTAGAAGTGGTTAAATTCTGCCCTACCGCTCTTTATTCACAACCTACACCTTCAGTGTCGCGCAATAGACGCCAAAAGGTATTATATTTTGATACTTTCTACCGCCTATACAGAACGGAGTCGGTACACGGATGGCCAAACAAACCAAAGCCTTGATCGCCGCCCTTAAGCATAGCCTCAAAGCCCAGGGTAAAACCTACGCCGACGTGGCCAAGGGGCTTGGCCTCTCCGAAGCCAGCGTCAAGCGGCTGTTCTCCACCCAGCAGCTCTCCCTCTCCCGCCTGGACGAGATCTGCCAGCTGATCGGTATCGAGATCTCGGACCTGGTCAAACTGATGGAGGAGCGGGCGGGCCGGATCGAACGTCTGACCGTCGAACAGGAGCGCGAGATCGCCAACGACCTGACCCTGCTGCTAATCACCGTCTGCGTGCTCAACCGCTGGAGCCTGGACGACATCCTGCGCGTCCACCAGCTGGACCAGCACACCTGCATCCAGAAACTGGCGCGCCTGGACCGGCTACAGATCATCGACCTGCTACCGAAAAACCGCATCAAGCTGAAGGTCGCCACCAACTTCAACTGGATCGAGAACGGCCCGATTCAGCAGTTCTTCCAGCAGCGCATCGCCGCCGAATACTTCAGCACCCGCTTCCAGGGCGAGGATGAATGCCTGCTGGTGCTCAACGGCATGCTGTCGAAATCATCCAACCAGGCGTTCCAACGCCGCATGCAGCGCCTGGCACGGGAGTTCGAGGAGTTCAACCGCGAAGACGTGGCCCTGGAGTTAGATCAACGGCACGGGGCGACGGTGATCATTGCGATACGGGGTTGGCGGTATGGGTTGTTTAAGAACGGAAGTTAATCAACCTTGTCTAACGGTTCCGACACCCGGTATCAAGTGGTTACTAACAGGCTGAACAGTCAAAAATTTCAATCGCCAGAGTAATCAGCGCTTCGATAGAATGCCGCCCAATATCCCCCATCTACCGGGGCTTCTGGACGTATAAAGGAAATGATTTGATGGTTAATATCACCAAAATATTCGCAGTCAGTTTGATCGGGCTCCTGTTCGCCGGCTGTGCTACGCAGACGAGTCGGTTTGTGACCCCCGATGAGGTGAGCGACTACCTGATCGAGCAGACACCCGAGGATATAAAAAGGGTATTGGGTCAGCCACGCACCATAGTACATCCCGACCCCAATACCACGGTGTGGACCTACCACTCCGATATGATTCAGAACAAAAAGGCGACTCAAGGGCTGTGCGAGATGGTCATCACCTTTGAGGGCGGAAAAGCGGTCAAGGCGGTGGTCAATGCGACCGAATACTCCCCTTTCGCGCCGAAACTGGCGACCTGCAACATGATGCTCAACGGCCTGTGAGCCCTGTTGCCCGAGTGACACAAGATCAATTACCGGTACGGGGTGGACATTGATCCTCCCCCTACCTTCTCACCAAAAAACGGACACCTCAGCCACTCAATCTGCACGGCCCCAGTTGTAACCGCTTCTGCCTGCCCCTCAGGTGAAGGTATTGATATACAGAGACTCCACCTTGTCTCTCGCCCACTGGGTTTTGCGCAGAAACTTCAGTGACGACTTGATCGACGGTTCGTTATTGAAGCAGTTGATGTTTATTCTTGCGTATAAACCATCCCAACCGTAGTGCTCCACTAACCGAGTCAATATTTTTTCAAGTGTTAACCCATGTAATGGGTTATTGGGTTGTTCTTGGTTCATAGGCTTGCTTCCAATTCGTTTTTAAATGCAGAGTCGCCTCAACCTCCCTGGTGTACCGCTCGTCAGGCGTAAACCTAACTATAGAAGGTGTCTACTGTTCGTGGGTAACTCGGTAACATACTAACATTTCGGAAAGTAATGTCATGAAACAATATACTGGCATTCGGGTTGCCTGAAAAATGATCGGACCAGGTTCGGCAGCTTCTGGATGCTACGCAATGCGCTCATGGCCAACCGCTTCATATGATCCTTGTTCTCAACCAGTTG
>NZ_JAHREP010000027.1 GCF_019084545.1 Marinobacterium ramblicola | reverse complement strand
TCATCGCGTGTCGCACGGAAGCGGTGCCACCGGCCCGGACCGGCACGCATCGTGGCTACGTAGTGCGATTGCCCTGCGGAAACTCCCCGCCGAAAGTAGTACGCCATTTACGCCCATCGACCCTTAGTCAGCCAAACGCAGATCTGACACTATGGTCAGGATAAGAATAATAGAATTGGATTCGAGGACTCCGGCATGCACGCCCGCTTTCGGCGCTGGTCGCAACTGCTGCTACTGTTGATACCGCTTTGGCTGAGCGCCGGCGCCTGCCAGGCCGCCCCCCTGGCCACCGAGCATGACCTGCCGGCCTTGATCAAACAGATCTTTCCCCAGGCCACCGAGATACAACCCCAGCTGACCGATCCCCCGGTCTGGCCCGTCTATCAGGTGACCGAATTGATCGGCTACGCCTTTCTCTCCGGCGACTATGTGCAATTACCGGGCTTCTCCGGCGCCCCCTACCAGCTATTGATCGGCATCGACCGCGATGGCATCTACCGCGGCGTGAAAGTACTGGAGCACCACGAACCGATCTTCCTGCACGGCCTGGGACCGGAACCGATGCACCGCTTCACCGAGCAGTATCCGGGACTGGATCTGCGCCACACGATCAAGATCACCAGCGCCGCGGTGCGCAACAAGAGCAGCGGCAGCAACGTCTATATTGACGGCATCACCAAAGCCACCGCATCGGCGATCGTACTGAATGAGAGCGTGATGCTGTCTGCCATCCAGGCGGCGCAGCAGCTCGGCTTGATTCCTCACCGCAGCACCCCGGCGCAGGTGCGCATGGACGTTCAGGAGCCCGCCGACTGGTCCAGACTGGTCGATGAGCAGTGGGCACAACAGCTGAAGCTGAGCGAGACTCAGGTCGACGGCGCGTTCACCGATCAGCCGGTTGCCGAGCCAAAGGGTGACACCTTTATCGACCTGAATGTCGCTTATCTGAACACCCCGACCATCGGCCGCTACCTGCTCGGTGCAGAACACTACGCACGCCTGATGGAGCAGAAACTGGAGCCGGGCGAGCACGCCATCGCGGTATTGAATGCCGGCCCCTACTCCATCCTCGGCGACAACTTCGTGCGCGGCACGCCACCGGACCGGCTGGCACTGGAGCAGAACGGCATCCAGATCGAACTGCGCGATCTGGATTTTTACAGTGCGGTGGATCCGCAACTGCCGGCTGACCTGCCCTACTTCGATGAGATCAGGCTGTTTCGGATCAAGAGCAGTGCAGGCTTCGATCCCGCCTCACCCTGGACCCTGAAGCTGGTGATCAGTCGTGAACAGGGGTATCTGCGGCCGGATCTAATCCGCACCTTTGCCGCCGACTACCTGCTGCCCGAACGCTTCTTCATCATCAGCGAGCAGGAAGCTCTGGACGACACGCCGCTCTGGCTGCAGATCTGGCAGCAGCGGGTGGGCAAGATCGCCGTGCTGCTGCTGGGCCTGACGCTGCTCAGCGCCATCATCCTGGGTCACCGCTGGGTCACCGCCGAGGCCCGGCGCTTCCGCCTGATCCGCTGGAGCTATCTGCTCTACACCCTGGTGTTTATCGGCTATATCACCCAGGGCCAGCTGTCGATCACCAACCTGTTCACCATCCTGCAGGTGGTCAGCGGCAATGTGGGCGGTTCGATCCTGCTGATCGACCCGGTGATCGCCATCCTCTGGTGCTATGTGCTGCTGACGCTGGTGCTCTGGGGACGCGGCTACTTCTGCGGCTGGCTCTGCCCGTTCGGTGTGCTGCAGGAGATGGTTGCCGAGCTGGCGACCAAGCTGAAGATCCGCCAGAAGCGTATCCCCGTGCAGATCCACCGCCGTCTATGGGGGCTGAAATATCTGATTCTGGCCGGACTGGTCGCGGTCAGCTTCTACTCGCTCAGTGCCGCCGAGCGCGGCGCCGAGGTGGAGCCGTTCAAGACCGCGATCACCATGAGCTTCGTACGTGAGTGGCCGTTCGTGATCTATACCGCGCTGCTGTTGCTGGCCGGCCTGTTCGTGCACAAGTTCTTCTGCCGCTACCTCTGCCCGCTGGGCGCCGCGTTTGCCGTGCTCGGCCATTTTCATCTATTGCGCTGGCTGCCGCGCCGTGTCGAGTGCGGCAGCCCCTGCCAGCTCTGCACCCACCGCTGCGGCGTCCGTGCCATCGAGCCCTCGGGCGAGATCAACTACCGCGAGTGTATCCAGTGCCTGGAGTGCGAGGTGATCTATCGCGACGATCACCAGTGCGTGCCGCTGATCAACCAGCGCCGGGGCAAGCGCCGCCCCTCGCAACTGATCGCGAAGGCCTCCTGAATACGGTGGCCATCGCAACCTCGACATTCCGCTTTGCGGGCCACATAATCATCGGACAGTATTGTATATCGAATTATTCCGATATATATTTCGAAAACTAGCGATATACGTAGTATGACAGACAAGACTGAACTCGATGCCGTCATCAAGGCCCTGGCCCACCCGGTCAGACGCCAGATTTTGGCATGGCTTAAGGATCCGGAACGTTGGTTCTCCGAGCAGCATACCTCCCTCGATGGCGGGGTCTGTGCCGGCATGATCGACAAGAAAACCGGTCTTTCCCAATCCACCACCTCCGCGCATCTGGCCACACTGCAGCGCGCGGGGCTAGTGGAGACACAGAAGATCGGCCAATGGATCTATTACAAGCGTAACGAAGCGAATATCCGGGCTTTTCTGGACGCCATCAGCACCAGCCTCTGACCTCTGACGGCGGTGCCGGCAGGCGAAAGCCCCGAATCCAACACCGTCCAAGGAGGCGTTAGATGAGTACACTTTTCCAACCACTGACAGTAGGCGCTCTTGAGCTGCCCAACCGCATCGTCATGGCTCCGCTGACCCGCTGCCGGGCCGAACCGGGCCGAGTGCCGGGCGAGCTGATGGTGGAGTACTATCGTCAGCGTGCCAACGCCGGCCTGATCATCACCGAAGCGACCGCGGTTACCCCGATGGGCGTGGGGTACCCCAACACACCAGGCATCTGGTCCGAAGAGCAGATCGCCGGCTGGAAAAAGATCACCGACACCGTGCACGCCAGCGGCGGTCGCATCGTGTTGCAGCTCTGGCATGTCGGTCGCATCTCCGACCCGCTCTATCTGGACGGTGCGCTGCCGGTAGCACCCAGCGCCGTACGCCCGGCGGGACACGTCAGCCTGGTGCGGCCGCAGAAAGAGTATGTCACCCCTCGGGCACTGGAACTCGATGAGATCCCGGGCATTATCGAGGCTTATCGCCAGGGTGCGATCAACGCCAAGGAAGCAGGCTTCGACGGTGTCGAGATCCACGGCGCCAACGGCTACCTGCTGGAGCAGTTCCTGCTCGATGGCAGCAACAAGCGCACCGACATCTATGGCGGCCCGATCGAAAACCGCGCTCGCCTCATGTTGGAGGTGACCGATGCGGTGATCGGTGTCTGGGGCGCAGACCGGGTCGGTGTGCACCTTTCACCGAGGGCGGACGCGCATGACATGTCGGACTCCGACCTGCGCGGCACCTTCTCCTACGTGGCACAGCAGTTGGGCAAGCGAGGCATTGCCTTTATCTGCGCTCGCGAAAAAGTCCGCGAAGACAGTCTGGGCCCAGAGCTGAAGCGGTTGTTCGGCGGCGTCTACATCGCCAACGAAGGCTTTACGCTGGAGTCAGGCAATCAGTGGGTCGATGCCGGCAATGCCGATGCGATCGCCTTCGGCGTGCCCTACATCGCCAACCCGGACCTGAGCCTGCGCTTCAAGCAGGGCGCAGAGCTGAACACGCCGGACCCCAGCACCTTTTATGCCTCCTCGGCCGAAGGTTACGTCAGCTATCCGGCAATCGCCTGAGAGTCCGATCCAGGCTGATCAGCTGTCGATGGAGCGGTGCCCGGTTTCGGGCGCCGCGTAGAGCAGACAATCGCTCAGTGCAATATCCTTGCGATGGGTGATCATGAACAGCTTCAGCGGCTGAGTGGTTTCCAGCCGCCCCTCGCGGACCTGAAACCAATCATCCAGACGCTCTACCCCCGCGCCATCCCGGGCACTGATCCGGGCACGGCTTTCATGTCCGTCCAGCCACCCGATGAAGGTACCCGCTGGTGCGGTACCGAAGTTGTAGCGCTCCAGGTCCGGCGGCACCGTCAGGTCCACACCCGGCACCGGACGGGTGTCGTAGGCCAGTGTCGCGCCGTCAACGAACTCCAGACGCGCCGGATTGTGGTACAGCTCCAGGTGATGGCCCGCCGGCAGCTCCAGCACGTTATCCATGCCGGCGTAACGCAGCAGCCCTTCATAGGCGATACGGTCCGAGCGCGGGTCTCCGGCACCGCCGCTCTCGATGGTAATAATGGGGCACTCGGGACGGCTGAGCTCCATCAGCGCGCCCAGCCGCAGATCGTTGACCACCAGATGCTCAGTAAATAGCGACACCAGCGCCTCATGCTGACGGTCCTCGTAGGTCACCACGCCAAAGGCGGGACCCGCGCCCGAGGTGTTGTGGATATCGATCACGCACTCCGGCCGATGCTCTGCGAGCAGCTGCAGCACCCGTTCAGCAATCGCGCCCGGCCGGTCGTCGAAGGGCGGACGGAAACAACGGTTCATGTCCCGCTCGCCGGGCATGTAGCGGTGCAGAAAAAGCTGTTCGTGCAGGGCGGTCTCGACCGCGGGAACAAAGCAGGCCAGATTGACCAACGGTTGGTGCCCCTCTTTGAGGAAGCGGTACAGCGCTCGCGTACCGGAGGGCTCATTTCCATGCAGCAGCGTGCACAGGGCACGGGTGCGCCCTGGATCTTGTCCGGGAATCAGAATCAGCGCAGCCCCCCCCAGGCGGGTCAGAAACTCCGCCTCCGTATCACCCCAGATGCTGGCGGCCGAGGCCTCCAGCACTCGTATCGGATCGCTCGCTATCCTCACCCTACATCCTTCCACTGTGCTATCGGCAGATTGTGCCGACTGTTCTCCATATACTCGCGCATCATCTTGCCGAGGGCCAGATGGCGGGGCATGTTTCGATGCAGGCGAGAGAACTGGCGCAGTTGCCAACTGGAACCGTTGGTGCCGGCATCCAGCCGCTGCCGGATCAGATCCAGATAGTGCCTGCTCTCTTCCGAGTCGATACCGATGGCCGACAGGCCGGTTTCGGCCAGGGGCAACAGACGACGCACCAGCTCGACGGGCGTCATCTCGTCGAAGCCGCCCCCCTCCTCCTTTGGCCAGAGCAGTTTCGCGCCCATCCCCTGCTGCGCCGCGCGATAGAAGTTGTACACCAGGGTCTGGTAGGGCATCGCCGGAATCAGACGCGCCATCTGCGGCGCCAGGCCCTCGGTCAGTCCGATCAGCAGCGCGGCATTGGCCATCATATCGCAGGCGCTGGGACCTGCCGGTAACGCCCTCAGCTCGATCCGCAGGTGTCCCTTGCCACAGGAGTCGTAGATCGCTCGGTTCCAGGGCCAGACCGTACCCTGATGCAGTTTCAGTTCGAACAGCTCAGGCACCTCGCCGGCCTCGACCACCCGACCCGGCTTCTCCCCGGTACAGATCGGCAGCAGAGGCGGATGCAGGTAGACATTTTCGGCAAACAGCTCATAGACACCTTCGCGCACCCAGCCGTTACCGAAGTCAACCCGCGACGGCAGATGGGCATCGCGCAGGTCCCGGGTATAACCGTCGATGGCATGCTTGAACAGCGGAATGCGGGTCTCGTGCCAGAGCCGGCGGCCGATCATGAACGGGGAGTTGCTGGCGATACCCAGCACCAGCGGCGTCGCCAGCTGCACCGCGTTGAAGGTACGCGCGTAGGCGGCGGGCTCGACCCGGTAGTGCAGCTGCAACGAGGTGTTGGCCCCCTCCAGGGTCAGATCCCGCGAGCGCAACTCCACCGGCTCTTCGCCGTTGATCTTGATCGAGAACAACTTACCGCGCAGGTTGGCCAGACGTTCGGTCAGGCAGTGATAGCGCTTCAGGTCGGTCATGTTGCTCGGCCCGAAATCCCGTCGTTTCAAGGTCGGCAATATACCGATCGGCACCACATGCGCACCATACTCCTCTGCCGCCTCGCTCAAACGACCGATAGCATCGAGGATCTGCGCTTCGGTCGAGGAGAAGGGGCGCCCCTTTAAGCGTACCGGGGTCAGATTGTATTCGAGGTTGTACCGGTTCAGCTCAAGCGTGACCTGGGGGTCGTCCACCTTCTGCTGTATCTCGGCATTGCGCCCGACCGGGCGCCCCTGGGCATTGACGATGTAGAGTTCCAGCTCGGCACCGAAGGTCCTGGCGCCCTTGCCAAATCCGGGCCGATTCAAAACGGCGGCAAGCGCCTCCAGGTCTTCATCGAGTCGTTGCTGAAACTGCTGAATGGATCTGGCCGAGAAATCGGCATCTTCGATAGCTCGTCCCATGGCAGCACCTGCACAAACCTTTGCATTCAGGATGGCACATCGCTGCCAGTTCTCAACCGAACGAGATCAATAAACAGGGAGCAAAAACGGTTTCGAAAGAACGGGATGGGGAGCGTACCCATCCCGGGAGGGTGTTATACCCGCTCACGCTCCAGGAACGGCACCAACACCCGGTACAGAGCCTGCGCATCGCCGCTGCCCGCCAGCTCCCGGATCGAGTGCATGGCAAACTGCGGCACACCGATATCCAGGGTGCGTACACCCAGCTCGGCGGCGGTGATCGGACCGATGGTGCTGCCGCAGGCCATATCGGTGCGCACCACAAAGCTCTGCACCTCGACCCCCTGCTCCTCGGCGAGATGACGGAACAGCGCGCTGGTTTCGCTATTGCTGGCGTAACGCTGATTGGCGTTGGTCTTGATCACGGGCCCCGCGTTGAGCAGCGGACCGTGGTTATCATCATGCCGGTCGGCGAAATTGGGGTGCACGCCGTGGGCGTTATCCGCCGAGATCAGCATTGAGGCCGCCAGTGCCCGGTTGCGCGCATCGGCTTCCGGCATCACCCGCTCCAGCCACTGCTTCAGCATCGGCCCCTGAGCGCCCGATGCACTCATGCTGCCCACCTCCTCGTGATCGTTGCACACCAGCACCTGGCCGGGACCCGCATCGGCGTCGATCAGCGCTTGCAGGCCGATAAAGCAGCTGAGCAGGTTGTCGAGCCGGGCCGAGGCGATGAACTCGCGGTTCAAACCCAGCTCCGCTGCCCCCTGAGTATCGTAGAAGCAGAGCTCGTAATCGAGTACCCGGCTGACGCCCTCGACACCGCTATTGGTCAGGTGCTCGCGCAGCAGCTCACGGAACTCCGGTTTCTGTTTCGCCTGCCCCATCACCACGGGCAGGAAGGTCTGGGCGTTGATGTTCCGACTGGAGTTGGCTTCACGATCAAGGTGGATCGCCAGACTCGGAATGATCGCCACCGGTCGCTCAAAATCGATCAACGAGCTGTGTAGATCTCCGGCATCATCGCGCCAGCTGACCCGTCCAGCCAGCGACAGGTCGCGGTCGAACCAGGGGTTTAGCAGCACCCCGCCGTAAACCTCGACTCCGAGCTGGAAGTAGCCCTTGCGCACCAGTTCCGGTTGCGGCTTGACCCTGAGGCAGGGGGAGTCGGTATGCGCACCGACCAGACGCCAGCCCGTGCTGGCGATATCGGAGTCCAACGGCTGCCGCCAGGCGATGATCGACGATCCGTTGCGGCGGATGAAATAGCCCCGGCCCGGCTCCAGCGCCCAGCTCTGGCTCTCACGGAGTTCGACAAAGCCCGCCGCCTGCAGGCATATCGCCAGCGAAGAGACTGCATGCCAGGGGGTCGGTGATGCATCGAGAAATTCGATCAGCTCTCGGTTGAATTCAGTTTGCGCCATTTTACCCTCCTGTCGCCGGCTTGCTGTCGGCCTCGCCCGCCTGCTCGATATCGAGCAGCTCCACCCTGAATATCAGCGCCGAGTTGGCGGGAATCATTACCGACGGGCTGCGCGCGCCATACGCCAGATCGGCCGGCAGATACAGCATCCGCTCGCCACCGACGCGCATATCCATGAGCCCTTCACTCCAGCCCCGGATCAACTGATTCAACGGGAATCGGGCAGGCTTGCCGCGCTGATAGGAGCTGTCGAACACCTCACCATCGATGCGCGTGCCCTCATAGTGCACGACTACCACGTCCCGGGGCCCCGGTTGAGCCCCCTGGCCCTGGCGAATCACCTTGTACTGCAGTCCAGAGGGCTTGACCAGGACATCGGGGTTGTGGGCATTTTCGGCCAGAAACGCATCGCCCGCCCGCCGCGTGTCATCGTTCAGCGCCTTGTCCAGCAACTCCTGGCGAAAACGTGCCTCCTCCGGATCCTCGCCACAGGCACTCAGCAGAATGGCCGCCCCCAGACCCAGGGTACAACACAGTAGATTCCGACGGCTCAGCGTTTTCATTCCGACCTCTTGAAACGAACAAAGAGCGCTGATTTTACATTAGTTATCGGGCTGACTACACTCGGAAGCCTGCCACGTCTATCCTTAACGGGTGATGGCGGGCGGAACTCGACGATCGCACTGCGTGTCAGAGTTATCAAATCGAACGACCTGGAGCCTCTCCCTGCGATGACACATCGTTTCAAGCTCACTCCCCTTTTTCCGGCGTTGCTGTTTGCACTCTTCATATCGCTGCCTGCACAGGCGCGACTGGACCCGGAACCGATCTACAAGCAGACATTGCTTGAGGTGGTCGACACGCTGCAAAGGGGACACTACAACCGAATCGATATCAATGACGAGCTCTCCAGCGCGTTGTTTGATCGCTATCTCGATACGCTGGACCCCAGCCACAGCTACTTTTATGCCGCCGACGTGGCGGAGTTCGAAAAGTGGCGCACCAGCCTGGACGACCAGATCAAGAGCGGCGAGCTGAGCGCGGCGTACACCATATTCAACCGTTTCGAGCAGCGAAATCTGGAGCGTTTGGACTACATCATCGGCCGTCTTGAAGATGACACGGCGGAGTACGACTTTACCCTCGATGAGTCGATCGACCTGGATCGCAAGGAAGCCCCCTGGATCGAATCGGCCGAGGAGATGAACGATCTCTGGCGTCGACGGATCAAAAACGCCCTGCTCAGCCTCAAGCTTGCCGATAAAACTGTCGCCGAGGCGCGAGAGATTCTGCTCAAGCGTTACCGCTCGCAAAAACAGCGTGCAGAACAGGCCAAAAGCGAGGACGTGTTCCAGACCTACGTCAATTCGCTGACCGCCGAGTTCGACCCGCACACCCAGTATTTCTCTCCGGTCAGTGCCGAGAGCTTCCGCATCAACATGAGCTTGTCACTGGAGGGTATAGGCGCCGTACTCCAGAGCCAGGATGAGATGACCAAGATCGTCAGTCTGGTACCGGCGGGCCCTGCGGAGAAGAGCGGTCAGCTCAAACCCGCCGATCTGATCGTCGGCGTTGCCCAGGGCGACGACGGGGAGTTCGAGGATGTGGTCGGCTGGCGCCTGGATGACGTGGTGCAGCTGATCCGCGGTCCCAAGGATACCGTGGTGCGGCTGCAGATCATCCCGTCGGATGCGGCGGACCAGACCATGCGCAAAACCGTTCGTTTGGTGCGCTCGAAGGTCAAACTGGAGGAGCAGGCCGCCAAGAGCCGGGTGCTGGATATAGAGCAGGATGGCAGAACGCATAAGATCGGCGTTATCAGCATCCCGGCGTTCTATATCGATTTCCAGGCACTGCAGAGCGGCGATCCGAACTACAAGAGCACCACCCGCGACGTACACGCCCTGATCGACGAACTCAAGGCGCAACAGGTCGAAGGGCTGATCATCGACCTGCGCGACAATGGCGGCGGCTCACTGCGTGAAGCGAACGAACTGGTGGGTCTGTTCATCAGCCGCGGTCCCACGGTCCAGATCCGCGATCCGGACGGCCGGGTCGATATCCTCGGCGACTTCAACCCTGAAGTGGCCTGGAATGGCCCGCTTACCGTCGTCGTCAACCGCCTCAGCGCCTCCGCCTCGGAGATCTTTGCCGGTGCGATTCAGGACTACCAGCGTGGTCTGGTGGTCGGCAGCCGCACCTTCGGCAAGGGTACCGTACAGGTGGTGCAGGAGATCGATCACGGTCAGATCAAGATGACCCACTCCAAGTTCTACCGCATCTCCGGCGAAAGCACCCAGCACAAGGGGGTCAATCCGGACATTCAGTTCCCGACCCTGTATGACGAAAATGAGATCGGCGAAAGCTCGCTCGACTCGGCGCTGCCCTGGGACCAGGTACGTCCGGTGCGTTACGGTCGCTTCCCCTCGTTAACCGATATGCTGCCGACATTGAACCAGTTGCACCACCAGCGTACCGATAAGAACCCCGACTTCCTGTTCATGAACGAGCAGATCGAACACCTGAAGGAGAAAAGAAGCAGCCGCGTATCGCTCAACGAAAACACCTTGAAGGATGAGCGAGAGAAAGCGGAAGAGTGGATGGTGAGCAGCGAAAACCGTCGACGTCGGGCCAAGGGGCTGGAGACGGTAGATTCGCTGGCCGAACTGGAGGAGTCACTGCCCAAGGATGAACAGGGCCGAGCGATCAATCCTGAAGCTGAAGCGCTGCTCAAGGAAAGCGCCCATATCATGCTCGACATGATCAATCTAACCACTCCCCAGGCCACGGCCCAGAGTCGACTGGAGCGCTAACCCGGGCATGAAAATCTCGAAAAAAGCAGTAATTGCGCTGTGCGCGGCACCACTCCTGATCCTGATACTCGGCGTAGGCGGCTATTTTGGCTGGCAGGCCATGCGGGCTCAGCATGACGAGAACCGCGACATACTGCAGAAGTTCGGCTTCGAGATCATGCCCGCCAACCCGTATACGGAATCCACCGGCGTGCTGGGTCAAAAGCAACTGCCGGCCACATTCGCGGAGGATGATCTGACCCCGGTGGAGAAGGTGATCCATGGCCTGCTGAAGGACAAGGAGCGCCTGCTGAAAGACAACGAAGCGCTGCAACTGGAGATAGATCAACTGCAGCAGCAGATCGCCGAGCTGGAGCACTACAAGGAGATTAACGAGCAGTTCGCGCCCGAAACACTGGAGCAGGAGCTCGCGCGCACCCGCAACGAGCTGGAAGCGGGCTTGCGCGCACTGCCCGAAGCCAAACGCTTCAGCGAATTCTGGATCAAGATGATGTCGGGGGCGGCACTGACCGAGTATAGCCGCTTCATCGATGCCAACCGAATGCTGATCGACCCACCGACGCGCAAGCGCCTGGTCGAGCACGACCTGATCAACTATGCCTTTTGTGTCGGCAGTGCCATAGAGATTGCCGCCAACTCCCCCGACGAGGTACGCACTATCGCCAGATGGCTTGAAAAGCCCGATACGACGCGATTGCCATCGGCGTTGGCGGAAGATCTCAACACTGTCCTCCCCCCCTGCCAAACGCCACTGCGCGAGCAGATGAATGCCAGCCTTAGCGCTCGCAGCGGATGATTTTTCATCCATGTTCGCTGTTCATGGTACTGCCGGATCTGTATAATCTTGCCACTTTATCACTTGCATACCCCCTACGTCAGCGCGGTGGTATGGCGGGTGTTATCGATAACCGACCCTGTATAGCTGACGATACAGGCTGGATAGCTGCCAAGCCCCAATCGGCGAAAGCGGCACAAAGCATAGGACATTTTCATGAGCGAAAGCTTTGCTGAACTGTTTGAAGAATCCCTCCAAAACGTAGCGATGACTCCGGGCACCCTGGTCATGGGTGAGGTTGTCGATATCGACAGCGACTGGGTTACCGTGAACGCCGGCCTCAAGTCTGAAGCCGTTATTCCCCGTTCACAGTTCGTCAACGATGCCAACGAACTCGAAATCTCTATCGGCGACACCGTCAAGGTAGCGCTGGAAGCGGTTGAAGATGGCTTCGGTGAGACCCGCCTGTCCCGTGAGAAAGCCAAGCGTGCTGAAGCATGGGAGATTCTTCAGACTAAGTTTGAAGCTGAAGAGACCGTCAAGGGTTACATCTCTGGTAAGGTCAAAGGCGGCTTCACTGTCAGCATCAACAACATCCAGGGCTTCCTGCCGGGTTCTCTGGTTGACGTTCGCCCGATCCGCGACGTTGATCACCTGGAAGGCAAAGAGCTGGAGTTCAAGCTGATCAAGCTGGATCCGAAGCGCAACAACATCGTTGTTTCCCGCCGCGCCGTGCTGCAGGAAGCCAACAGCGCTCAGCGCGATGAGCTGCTCGCCACCCTGGAAGAGGGTCAGGTTGCCAAGGGTTACGTCAAGAACCTCACCAACTACGGTGCGTTCATCGACCTGGGCGGCGTTGACGGCCTGCTGCACATCACCGACATGGCGTGGAAGCGCATCTCTCACCCGAGCGAAATGCTGACTCCGGGCGACGAGATCACCGTCAAGATCATCAAGTTCGACAAGGACAGCGGCCGCATCTCCCTGGGCCTGAAGCAGCTGTCATCCGATCCGTGGGATGACATCAAGGCTCGCTACCCGGCTGGTGCCAAGGTTGCTGCACGCGTCACCAACCTGACCGACTACGGCTGCTTCGCTTCTATCGAAGACGGCGTCGAAGGCCTGGTACACGTGTCCGAAATGTCCTGGACCAACAAGAACATCCACCCGTCCAAGATCGTTCAGATCGGCGACGAGGTAGAAGTGATGATCCTGGACGTCGACGAAGAGCGTCGCCGTATCTCCCTGGGTATCAAGCAGTGCACCCAGAATCCGTGGGTTGGCTTCTCTGAGCAGTTCGCTGCCGGCGACCGTGTCAGCGGTACCATCAAGACCATCACTGACTTCGGTATCTTCGTTGGTCTGGATAACGACCTCGACGGTCTGGTCCACATGTCCGACATCTCTTGGGAGGCCGACGGCGAAGCCGCTCTGCGTCAGTTCAAGAAGGGCGACGAAGTCGAAGCGGTTATCCTGTCTATCGACGCCGAGAAAGAGCGTATCTCTCTGGGCATCAAGCAGCTGGCCAGCGATCCGTTCAGCGAATACCTGGCAACCAACCAGAAGGGCTCTATCGTAACCGCTCCGGTCAAGAGCGTTGATGCCAAAGCGGCTATCATCGATCTGGGCGACGGTATCGAAGGCATCCTGAAAGTGTCTGAGATCTCCTCTGAGCGCGTTGAAGATGCAAGCTCCGTTCTGTCCGTAGGCGAAATGGTTGAAGCCAAGATCACCGGTGTTGACCGTCGCAACCGCGCGATCAACCTGTCGATCAAAGCGAAAGACCAGGCTGAAGAGAAAGAAGCTCTGAACGCTGTGCGCAACCAGGAAGTTGAAGTGGCCGGTCCGACCACTATCGGCGACCTGATCAAGCAGCAGATGGCTAGCCAGAAAGACTAAGTCTTTCATCAGGCAATAAAAAAGAGCGCTTCGGCGCTCTTTTTTTATCTGCAGGATGTACAGTATGCCGCGGAGAACATGGATGTTCGAGAGCGGCGCGTCCCTTCCGAGAGATCAATCGATCACGAAGTTGATCAACTCCTCTTCGTGAATCTCGTTGTCCAGCACCTCGTAATAGCTCAGCACCGAAGCGCGCGCCTTGATCACACTGCTGCGATCACCGGTCAACAACGGATGCCAATCCGGCAGATCCTTGCCTTCATGTATCAGCCGGTAGGAGCAGGTCGGCGGCAACCAGTGAAACGCCTCCACATCCTCCGGCCTCAGCTTGACGCAGCTCGGCACCAATTGGCAGCGGCGCTCATACTCGGTGCAGCTGCAGCTCTCCCTGTCGAGCAGATGGCACAACACGGTGGTATAGAACACCTCCTGGGTATCCTCGTCCTCCACCTTGTGCAGGCAGCAGAGCGCGCAACCGTCACAGAGCGACTCCCATTCGCTGGACGTCATCTCCTGCAGCGTCTTGCGCCGCCAGAATACCTCCTGAGACACGCTCAGCGCACTCCCGTTTCAGGCCGATTGACGTGAATGTCGAGCATGTACTCCTCCTTCGGCGGCGGCATTTGCAGGTAGTATCCCTTCTCCTCTATCCCTTCAAGCACCCTCTCGGATTCCACCCGTGCCAGCTTGCGATCGCTCTTCAGCGGCATATCCATCACATGCACCGGCTTGCCGAACATCTCCAGCAGCGGCTCGGGTACGCGAGTCAGCGCCTCACGCTTGTCCACGTAGAGATACGTCTCATCCTTACGGGGACTCTTGTAGATACTGCAGATTTTCATATCAACTCTCTCGCTCAAACTCGTTCAACCGCGCCAGCAAACGCTCGCCGACCAACGCCCGCCGCCAGCCCTGCAGGGTTGGCGGCAAGCTGTAGCCGCCCTGCTCATCACGGCTCTGGATCAAGGCATCGATATCACGCTTGCGCAGCAACACCTCGACGGCAAGACCCTGATTCTCGGCAACCTCTCGCCCGATGGCTTTCAGCGCCTTGATGCGCTTGTTCCAGGCATAGTGCAAAGGCCGCTGGATCGGCGCAGGCGGATTGGCCGCCGCCGACTGTTCGGCATTCAACAGGCAGGCAAGAATCGCCTCACCATCTTCGCGCACCACCTTGCGCCGTATCTCCGGCACCCGCCCCAGCGCTTGCAGCGTCGTCGGCCAACGCTCGATGATGGCCAGCAGATGCTGGTTGCGCAGCAACCGGTTGCGCGGCACATCTCGTGCGCGGGCAGCGCGCTCTCGCCAGGCGGTGAGGTCTCTCAACCCCGCTCGCTTGACGTCGGAGATGTTCCACACCTGACTGAAACGCTGATAATAGGTCAAACCGTCCGGATCCGTATCGATCACTGCCAGACGCTGGTCCGAACACTCTTCAAGCACCCAGTCGAGACGCTGCAACTGCTTCAGCTGCGCCTGCAACTCCAGCGCTATCGCCGGCAGGTAGGCCACATCCAGCGCGGCATAATGCTCCTGCTCCGGTGTCAGCGGCCGCTGCAGCCAGTCGGACGTGGTCTCGCCCTTGCCCAATTGCACGTCAAGCGCATGCGCGACCAAACGCTGCAGCCCCATACTGAAGCCCCAACCGGCAAAGGCAGCCGCCACCTGAGTATCGAACAGCGGCTCGGGCAACACCCCGTAACTGTTCAAAAACAGTTCGAGATCCTCACTACCGGCATGCACCACCTTAAGCACTGAATTGTCGGCGAGCAGCTCGACGAATGCACTGAAATCCTCGATCGACAGCGGGTCGATCAGATAGCATTCAAACTGATCGGACAACTGAATCAGACCGGGACGCGGGTAAAAGGTGTCTACCCGCATAAACTCGGTATCCAGCGCAACCATCGGCAGTTGACGCCAACGCAGGCAGTATTCAGCAAGCGTGCGGCTGTCACGAATCCATGTCGGTTGTGCGGCGGACACCTCCAGCCTGCGCCAATCCCAGGCCCCGGTCTCTTGGGTCATCTCAACTCCCTATTACACGGCCCTATTACAAAACCCTATCGCAGCGAACGACGTCCGGCCAGCGCGTGCGCCAATGTACCGCCGTCGACAAACTCCAGCTCACCGCCGACCGGCACCCCGTGCGCTATGCGGGTAATCCGCACAGGATGATCGCGCAGCTGCTCGGCGATATAGTGCGAGGTCGCCTCGCCCTCCACCGTGGGGTTGGTGGCAAGTATCAGTTCCGCCACCTCCCCCTCATCGATGCGATCGAGCAGCTGATCGATCCCCAGCGCCTCCGGCCCTATGCCATCGATGGGCGACAGGTGCCCCTTAAGCACAAAGTAGACACCGTTGAAGCCCCCAGTCTGCTCGATCGCCATCATATCCACCGGCGATTCGAGCACGCAGAGCAGAGCACGATCGCGCGACTGACTGGCACAGATCTCACAGACAGACTCTTCCGACAGCGTACGACACCGACTGCACTCGCCGATCTTCTCAACTGCCTCGACCAATGCACTGGACAGCGCCAGGGCACCGGTGCGATCCCGTTCCAACAGGTGCAGCGCCATACGCTGAGCCGACTTCGGCCCGACTCCCGGCAAGCAGCGCAGGGCACTCACCAGATTCTGCAGTAACGGACTGAACGCCATGATCAGAACGGCATCTTAAAGCCTGGCGGCATACCCATGCCGGAGGTCACTTTAGCCATCTGCTCCTGGGTATTCTGTTCGATCCGGCGCACCGCGTCGTTCACCGCCGCGGCGATCAGATCCTCCAGGATCTCCTTCTCCTCTTCCAGCAGGCTGTCATCGATAGACACCTTTTTCACGTCGTGACGGCCGTTCATCACTACGCTGACCAGGCCGGCACCGGACTCGCCGGTTACCTCTGCAGCGGCGATTCGCTCCTGCGCCTTCTGCATCTCTTCCTGCATCTTCTGGGCCTGTTTCATCAGGTTGCCCATGCCACCTTTCATCATGTTCGATTCCTCTGCATTATTCAGGAGGGGTCTAAGGGTGTGACAGATTCTTCTTCGATATGTGCCCCGAACTGCTCGATAATCTGCTGTACCAGCGGATCATCCTTCAGCGCGGCAACCGCTTCCGCCTTACGCTCCAGGCGCCGGCGAACGGAATACTGCGCAGGCGTCTCCCGGGTCTGCACCGCTTCCCGGAATTCGACCTGAAACTGCGCTCCCAGGCGGCTGTGCAAGGCATCGGCAATGCGGCTGCGTTGGGTTTCGTTCAACAGCGCATCCTGCTCGGCGCTGTAGTGGAAACAGAGCCTGGTCTCACTGACCTGCTCCAGCGACAAGGCGCGTGCCAGACTGTCGGTCATACCGGTCAAACCGAGTTCAGCGACCAGCGCGATCCAGTGCTCAGGAGCCAACGCCTCCACACGCTCAGGCATGGGCGGGTAGGTTTCACCAAACGGCACTGCCCGTGGCATCGCCGCAGCCACGGTTACCTGGGCTGGCTCCTGCCGCTCTGTCGGACTGACGGGCTCGAAAACGGCTGCCGCCGCCTCTTGCGGCGCGGCTGCAGCCTCAGGCTTTTTTACCGGCGCGATCTCCCCGACAGCGGTCGCCTCAACGGGTGCCGCACCTACGGGTGCCGCATCATATTCATCCCAGGGTGGAGGCTCATCCATCATCGGCGGCTCTTCCATTACCGGGGGCGCATAAGGCTCCCGCGGCGCCGCTGGTGGCTTAGGGGCCTCCTGGCGGATCGGCTCAGGCACTGGCTGAGGTTGCGGCGGCTGAGAGGGTTGCGGCTGCTGAGCCGGCGCGTCAGGCCTGGAGATCGGCGGCGGCGCTGTCGACGCCGGCGCACTCGACATCGGCGCAGCGGGCGTCGGAGCCGGTTTGTCCGATGCACTCTGCGGCGAAGGCGCCGGAACGGGCGCGGCCGCAGCGCCAGCGGGACGAAACGCCAGCATACGCAACAGGATCATCTCCAGCCCTTCCCGGGCATGGGGTACGAACGGCAGGTCCTTGCGCCCCATTACCGCGATCTGGTAGTAGAGCTGAACATCTTCGGCCCGCATTCTGGACGCGAGCTCACGTACCTGTTCCAGGTCACCCAGACTGTTATCGACCGCCTCGGGCACCGCCTGCGCCAACGCGACACGGTGCAACAGGCTGATCAGCTCACCCAGCACACCGGCGTAATCGGGTGAAAAACCGGCGAGTTCGGCGCTGGCGGCCAGCACCTCGGCACCGTCATGGCTGGCGATCGCCTCCAGCATGCGGTAGACCAGTCTCTGATCGATGGTGCCGAGCATCGCCCGCACATCGTTCTCGGTGACACTGCCGGCACCGAAAGCGATCGCCTGATCGGTCAGGCTGAGTGCGTCGCGCATGGAACCGTCCGCCGAGCGCGCCAGCAACCACAGCGCGGGCTCTTCAAAGCGGATCGTCTCCTCCCCGAGCACATGCTTGAGGTGGCTGACGATACGCTCCGGCACCAGATTCTTCAGGTTGAACTGCAGACAGCGGGACAGGATGGTCACCGGCAGCTTTTGCGGATCGGTCGTCGCAAGCAGGAATTTAACGTGCGGTGGCGGCTCCTCCAGCGTTTTCAACAGCGCATTGAAGGAGTGGCTGGAGAGCATGTGCACCTCGTCGATCAGGTACACCTTGAACCGGCCGTGGGTTGGCGCGTACTGCACGTTTTCCAGCAGCTCGCGGGTATCCTCCACCTTGGTCCGCGATGCCGCGTCAACCTCTATCAGGTCGACAAACCGCCCCTCGGCGATTTCACGACAGGCGGTACACTGGCCGCAGGGCTCAGAAGAGACCCCCTGCTCGCAGTTAAGCGATTTGGCAAACAAGCGGGCAATCGACGTTTTACCGACCCCACGCGTCCCTGTGAACAGATAGGCATGATGAAGGCGGTCGTCATCCAGCGCGTTGACTAGCGCCTTGAGAACATGTTCCTGCCCCACCATCTCCTGAAAACGGCGAGGCCGCCATTTTCGTGCCAAAACCTGATAGCTCATTGTGCCTCGTGCAGCTTGCGTCTGATCTCTATGCAAGGCGCAGATATTAACACGCCCCCAGCCCTGAGTCGTTAGCATCGCCTGCTGCTTTATTCCAGTACTACTGCTACCAATATATAACTGCCCATCATTAACCCTAAACATATAATGGATAAAATTTAACGTAGCGGGCAGATAGTCAATCTGGCACCCCCTCAGGGCAAAACAGGTCGTACCAACCTCCACTTATGAGCTCATCGTCGAATCCATCTTGTCAGCGATCCAACCCGGCAATGTCTGAAGCCGAAGAGCGGCACAGTGCAGGTGACGGGATATCGCCTTTCACACCCGAAGAACTGATCAACAAGCTGGCGATTCCTGCGTTCGCCATCAATGCCGAGCATCTGATCACGCACTGGAACCTCGCGCTGGCACGCGCATCGGGCCTGCCGGCAGAACAGATGATCGGCACCCGCAACCAGTGGATGCCTTTCTACTCGCACCAGCGTCCAACCCTGGCCGACCTGATTGTCGACCACGCCCCGCCGGATATGCTGGACAAGCACTATCCCGGCAAGTACCAGCCCTCGGACCTGATCGAAGGTGCCTATGTCGCCGAGGACTTTTTCCCGGATATCGGCAAGGGTGGTGAGTGGTTATCCTTCACCGCGGCACCGCTGCTGGATGGCGAACAGCAGATCGTCGGCGCCATCGAGACCCTGGTTGTCATTACCGAGCGTAAATCCGCCGAACAGGAGTTGCGCAAAAACGAGAGTCGCTACCGCCAGCTAAGCCAGATCGACGACCTCACACAGCTGTTCAACGCCCGTCAACTGCGGCGCGAAATCAATCGGCAGATCAAGCTGTGCAAACGTTACGACCAGCCAATGGCGCTGGTAATGCTGGATCTGGATCATTTCAAGGAGGTCAACGACTCCTGGGGCCACCTGTTCGGCGATGAGGTCCTGAAGCGTTTCGCCAGCATCATTCGCCACAACCTGCGCGCCTCCGACGACGGCTTCCGCTACGGCGGCGAGGAGTTCATCATCCTGATGCCGTTTATCGACGAACAAGCCGCCCTGAGGGCAGCCAAACGTATCCACCAGGCGTTCTGTGATACCCGGTTCAAAACCGCAGATGGATCGGAGTTGCGGCTGACGCTCAGCGGCGGCGTCACCCGATTATGTCCGGATGACGACTACGACAGGCTGCTCAGGCGCGCCGACGCGACTCTGTATGAAGCCAAGCGCGGCGGGCGCAACCGGATATTGCTGAGCAAGGATAGCCAGGCGGGATATCCTGAACCACCCCAGCTGTAATTAAAGCCTGCCCTGAGGGTGGATAAACTCCCAGGCTGAGACCTCCTCTCCACGCTCGCACTGCACTTCAATCAAACATGGCTGATTCAGCGCGATACATCTCTCCAAAACCGGCTTCAGCTGCTCCGGCGTCTGCACGCGATGACCGGCGGCACCGAAGCTCTCGGCCAACTTGACGAAATCGGGGGTCATCAGCTCGGAGCCGGAGTAGCGCGCGCCGTACCCCAACTGCTGATCCCGGCGCACATTGCCGTAGGAGTTGTTGTTGACGACGATGGTGACCAAACCGATGTTGAACTCGACCGCCGTCATCAGCTCCTGGGCACCAAACATGAAGCCGCCGTCACCGCAGACCGAGACCACCGCCTTGTCCGGATTGGCTACCTTGACCCCGAGCGCGGTCGGGAAGCCAAAACCGAGGGTGCCCTGATAGCCGCTGTCGATAAAGGTGCGCGGCGCATAGACCGGCAGACCGCCGATCCAGGTCGCAAACCCCATCTGCGACAGCTCCGGCACGTAGAAGCCGTCCCGCGGCAGCACGTCACGAATCACGCTCAGGTAGGAGAGCTGCGGCTGCACCTTCTGGATCGCCTGCCAGGCGATCACCTTCGCCGTCGCGATCTTGTCGATACGTCGCGGATCCGGCTTGACCCGGTCCTGCAGCAGATTATACAGCGCCCGGCAGGCATCGGCGGAATCGGCGATCAGGCCCACATCCGGGGAGAAGATCGCCATCTGCGCCGGATCAATATCGATGCGGATCAGTTTCGGCCCCCCGCTCGGCTTCTGCTCATACTGCATATAGTCGCCCCAGCGCATATAGGGCATCTCCAACCGCGAACCGACGCCGATCAACAGGTCGCAATCGTCCCACAGCTGCCTGGCAGCCACCGGTCCCACGCCGAGCGGATGGTCTTCGGAGACGACACCACGCCCGCTGCGGAACCCGGTCACCGGCGCGCTTAGCAGCTCGGCCAATGCCCCGACCGCCTCCGCCGCATGCAGCGCTCCGGCGCCGCACATGATCATCGGCTTGCGCGCCTTGGCGATCAGCTCGGCCGCCGCCCGGAGGCTATCCAGATCCAGCTCAGGGGCGCTCGGTTCGGCACCGCTCGGTGCCTGGATATCGAACTCATCCACCGCCGCCATGGTATCCCAGCACATCTCGATGCTGACCGGACCGGGGCGTCCGCTGCGCGCGGTATCATAGGCGCGATTGACTATGTCGGAGGTCTGTTGAGGATTATCGATGGTGAACGCGTCCTTGATGATCGACCTTAGCGTGCCCGCCTGGTCCTTGAGCTCATGCAGATGCCCGCGCCCCTTGCCGACAAAGCTGCTCGGCACCTGACCGGTCAGCCCGACGATCGGGCTGCAGTTGCCCATCGCCGTGCACAACGCCGCGGCGGTATTCAGAACTCCGGGGCCGGGCACGACGGCAAAGGTGCCGGTCTTGCCGCTGGATTTCGCATAGCCCATCGCCATATACGCCGCACTCTGCTCATGCCGCGGCACGATCAGGTTGAGCTTCTGCTTGTAGATGCCATCGAACAGCGGATAGATCTGGGCTCCGGGAATGCCGAAAATGGTATCGACACCGTTTGCAATAACGGATTCGATAATCGCCTCGCCGCCAGTTATTTTTTTCATAACACACCAAAACGCTTTATAAATTATCTTCGAGCGATGATAGAGAGCGCCTACAGTGCCCGGAAGTATCGTTTCGCTGCATCGGGTATAATCAAAACGTTATAGCCTTTTAGATACCGGTCCGAGATCCCCTTTCGCGAGGTGCCAATGAACATCAAGCAGCTGAAGTTTTTCCTCAGCATCGCCGAACACGGCAGCATCGCCGCCGCGGCAAGAACACTGGACGTGGCGCAGCCGGCACTGAGCATCCAGATCTCCAAGCTGGAACATGAAGTGGGCACCGACCTGTTCACCCGCGGGCACGGCGGCGTGCGGCTGACCGATGCCGGCGAACTGTTCCATTTCCACGCCACTGCGGTGGTCCGGCAGATGGAGCAGGCGCTGGAGGAGATATCCGACCTGAACAAGAGTATCCAGGGTACCTTCGTCGTCGCCATGAATCAGGCCACCGACAATATTCTCGCCCTGCCCCTGTTCCGGGCGCTGGAGAGAAAATACCCCGGTATCGACCTCGATCTCAGAACCGGACTCTCATACGACGTCAAAAAGCTATTAACCAGCGGCGAAGCCGATCTGGCGATTATTTATGAGGATGGCCAGAAGGACCCGGACATAATCAAATATCCGCTGATCAAGGAAAATCTATTCTTTGTCTGCAAACCGGGCACACTGAAAACCCCAGACAAGGAGATCGATTTCGCCGCGCTGGCGGATCACGAGATCGTGATGACCTCGGAGAAGGAGTCTCTGGGTTACATCACCGCCCGCTACGAAAAAGCCACCGGAATCAGCCTGCGCAAGAAGCGTCCCTACGGCCAGCTGCTGACCGGACTGAGATTTTCCGCCCAAGGACTGTGCACCATTATTCTGCCCTCCTCCGCCTTCTATCATCTCGAGGAGCGCGGCGAGGTAGAGGGCTACAAGATCGTCAATCCCGAGGTGCTGCGCGATGTATACCTGGCCGTCGATGCCAGGAAACCGCTTCGCCTTAGAACCATCAAGATGATGGAGGTGATCAGGGAGTGTGTGCAGCAGGAGAATCTGGCCCGGCACTGGATCGGTACGCCGATCAATCGCTAGCCAAGAAACGGAATAAATCAGGCCAGTAGTCGGAGGGAGGGGGAAACTGGGGGTGGCTCCACCAGCCGACATCCCGGCACACGAGTCAACCGCTGTGGCTGCTCCCTTCCGGGCCTGACCAGGTTCACGGTGTATCGTTGCGAGAGGACCGGCGGAGCCACCATAACGCGGCTTTCGCCCTGTTCCTGAGCGGCGCAAGGACCTGCTGAATCGGAACAGGCGCGCAGTATAAGCATCGCGCCCAGGGAATGCAAACGCCAAACACAGCACAGGACACAGAGCGTCACTCGGCGGGTTTCGACTGCCCCAGACGCTCGACTATCCCCTTCGCCACCGACTTGATCAACGATTGATCAACCTGTTCAAGCGGCAGCGGGCGGCACAGACGCTGCGCCTGCAGCCCGGTACGCGCGGTAAACAGCCCGGCCCCCAGACCCTGCCCGGCACGCGCCGACAGGGTCGCGGTCAGCGAGCTGCCCAGCGCCGCCGAGCCGGCATCGATCGCCATCTCGCTGAACCCGGCAAAGGCCAGGTTGTGCAGCACCCGTTTCAGCAACACCCACTGCACGGACGCGCCGGGCGCAACGCCGTAGATAGAAGCGACCTCACGCAGCATGCGCAGGTTGCGCCAGCCCACCAGCAACATGTCGAAACTGGCCCAGGGGCTCAGTGCCACCAGCACACCCGATTCGACCGCGTAGCGTTGCACGCAGCGCCGCGCCCGAGCATCCTGGTCACTGAGCGCATGGTGGGACAGGTAGCGTACGATCTCACTATCGTTATAGGCCGAATCCAGCAGCCGGATCGTTTCATCCAGCCGCTGCTGCTCGGGCGTATCGCGGTAGTGCCGTTGCAGCTCTCGCAGCAGCGCACCGGCACCGCCCTGCCCTTGGTGCTGCAACAACGCCCGTGCATCCGCCTCGATCCGTTCGATCTGGCTCAGCTGGCGCAAGCCTTTAACGCTGCGCCAGAGTTGCACACCGCCGCTGAGCGCCAGCAACAGCAACATAAGGCTGACACCGCCTCCCAATAGCGGATGGGTGGTGAAGGACCAATCCAGCAGACGATAAAGCTCGATACCGACACCGGAAACCAGCACAGCGCCCAACGAGATACCGAACAGCCGCCGCCAGCCACCGCGGCGTTTTCTGGCCGGGGCGTGATCGGCATCCGCGGTCTCACCATCATCAAGGGCCTCCCTGACCTGCTGCAGCGGAAACTCCCGTGCCTGCGATTCAGGCGGCATCACCGGCCTTGAGGTATCGAGCTGTTTCGGATCCAGCCAGACCGGCTTGCGAAACTTGTCGGGTTCACTCATCGGAACTGGTCCCCCGTCATATACTCCAGCAACTGGTCAAGCCGGATATGGTGCGATGGCTGCAGCTCATGCTGCGGCAGACGCCTGGGGGCAAAGTCGATAAAGCGGAAACGCTCCTGAGTCCAGTCGTCGGCGCTCGGCAGTTCAGTCGGCACCTCGCCCGGGAACAGCGCCACCTCCTCGTCGCTATCCTTGCGCCAGCCGCGCAGACAGGAGAGGGTCTGGCCATCGACCTGCGCCTCGGCCGCCTGGGTCGAGCGCAGGGATGCGATCGCCATGCAGCGCGTTTCTATACCCTCGAAGCCCATATCGCGTTGAGCATCCTGAATCATCAGCTCCAGAAAGCGGTCCAGATTATGGTGCTGATTGGCGGTCACATGATCAGCCTTGGTGGAGGCGAACAGCACGCGGTCGATCCGCGGTTTGAACAGCCGCCGCAGAAAGCCGTTGCGCCCGTAATTGAAGCTTTGCAGGATCCCGTTCAGCGCCCGTTGCATATCGGTAAAACAGGCCTCGCCCCGATTCAGGGTCTTAAGACAGTCGACCAGCACCAGCTGACGATCGAAGCGGGAAAAGTGCTGTAGATAGAAAGGCCGCACCACCTGCTCCCGATAGCGTTCATAGCGCGCTTTCAACAGCGCGAGAAAACTGCCGTCCGGGATCTCGCCAGCGGGCCAGGTGGGCAAAACCAACGGGAAAAGCTGCACCAGCTCGCCCGGTAACAGGCAACGGCCGGGTTGCAGAAGACTCAGCGCATAGGGATCGGATCTAAGTACCTGCAGCAGTTTGGCAAAGCTCTCGCTGAGTTCCTGCAACAACGCCGGATCCGCCGACGCATGCCAATCGACCTCACGTACCCGTGCCAGCCAGGACGACGCCACCGACAACCGCGGCTCCCGTTCAAATAGCCGCCGCTGGTTCTCGCACCATTGTTCGAAACCCAGCTCCAGCATCGGCAGGTCGAGCAGCCACTCGCCGGGGTAATCGATAATATCGAGATACAACGTGGCGGATTCCCCTAGCACCCGCCGCAGGCCCGGCGGTCGACGGTAGCGTATCGCCAGCCGCACCTCCGACAGCTGCCGGGTCGACGCAGGCCAGTGTGGCGGCTCCTGGCCAAGACCTGTCAGCGCCTGCTGCAACGGAAACGGGTTACTGGACTGCGCACTGAGATCACGGGAGCCGATAATCCGGCCGCCAGCGGCGACATCGAAAAACGGCAGCGAACCGCTGCGATGGGCATGCAGCAGATGATGCACCAGTGAGGTGATAAACACCGTCTTGCCGCTCTGGCTCAGCCCGGTCACCGCCAAGCGCAGGTGATGCTCCGTACTCTGCTCTGCCAGTTCGGCCAGCCTGTCGCGCAGCTGTTCCACCCGTTGATCACCGATCCAGGACTTCAGCCTGCCACCGATCCCCATAATCGCCCCTCATCCCTCACGGTTCTCATGCAGTTACAGCCGATACCCGTTGCAACAGTTCGTTCACAGTGTGACCACTCGGACCGCCAGCCCCACCAAGAGCGTCCCGGTCACCCGCTCAACCCACTTCGCACGCCGGCGAAGCGCCTTCAGCAAACGAGGATGGGACAGCAACAGCGCCACCAGCGCATACCAGGCGCCATCAACCAGGGTAGCGGTCAGAATCATCACCCACTGCGCCAGGCTGCTCTGATCGGCACTGACGAACTGGGAGAACAGCGCCATGAAGAACAGCGCCAGTTTGGGGTTCAACAGTGAAATCACGGCGCCGGCGCGGGCGGCACCGAGCAGCGAATGCACCTGAGCCTCGCCGGTATCGAGCACACCGGCCTCACCCGCATGACGCCAGGCCTGGATCCCCATCCACGCCAAATAGGCGGCACCCGCCCAGCTCAACGCGGTGAACACCAACTGCTGCCCGGTTACCAGCAGCGCCAGACCATGCACGGTCAAAAACGCCCATAACCCCACACCCAGAGCGTGCGACAGACCGGCCACAACGCCATGCCAGCGGCTGTTACGCACCGTCTCGCGCAGCACCACGGCAAGGCTGGGGCCCGGCGACATGGCGCCCATCAAACAGACCAGCAGCAGCGAGCCCCACAACATCCACGACATATTCCACACCTCTCCCTGAATGAGTTAATGTCGGACATTATCTACCGGCACAGGGATCCTGTCACATCGATCAGAATTGGAGCGGGCCTCCACGGCAGGCGCGGCATGAGGTATAGTGCCGCCCTTGATGTAACTACGATATTTCGGGTATCAGCATGGCGATTTCACTCCAGGACCAGCTCCTCAAGGCGGGTATAGCCAACAAGCAGCAGGCGAAAAAGGCCAAGCAGCAGAAAAAGAAAGAGAAGAAAGGGCAAGCCACGGTTAACACCGGCGACCAGCAGGCGGCACTGGAAGCGGCACGCAAGGCCAAAGCGGACAGGGATCGCGAGCTTAATCGTCAGCGTGAGGCTGAGCAGGCACAGAAAGCGGCCACCGCCGAAGTGCGCCAACTGCTTGAGCAGCATGCGGTTCGCCTGCCCGCGAATGGCGAAACCCGCTACAACTTCGTGCACGATAAAACGATCAAGTCGCTGTGGATCGACGAGGCTCTACTTAAACAGTTGGCCCGCGGTCAGCTGCTGATCGCCTTCTTCGATGGCCGCTACCAGGCGATCCCGGCGGAGATCGGCGATCGCATCACCCAACGCCTGGCCGGGGTCGTACTGCCACGCCCGGAGACCGAACAGCCGGCAGAGGACGATCCCTATGCCGAATATCAGATTCCGGATGATCTGATGTGGTGATCAATGGACTTCGGTGGGTATACTGCGGGAAACTTAGTTTCCTTTAATCAGACAGTGTTTCTCGACCGGAGCCTTTTCAATGCCCGATCAACCCCGTTTTCTCCAGTCCGACAAACAGAGCCTGCAGGTCGAGCTCGCCGATGCCGATGCCCAGGTGGAGCCGCTGCACCTGGGACAGCGCGTACGTGAAATTCGCCTGAGCCAGAACCTGACCCTTGAGGAGGCGAGCAAGCTGACCGGACTGGCCCGCTCGACACTTTCGAAGATCGAAAATGAGCAGATCTCTCCCACCTTTAGCGCCGTCACCAAGCTGGTCAACGGCCTGGGCATCGACATTCCCCAACTGTTCACTCAACCCAAGCGCGATCGAATCGGCGGCGGTCGTCGCGACATTACCCGCTTTGGTGAGGGACGCCCGCATCCAACCCCCACCTATGAACACGAGCTGCTGTCAACCTCATTGAGCAGCAAGAAGATGATCCCCTACCGTACCGTGGTGCGCGCCCGTTCATTCGATGAGTACAAGGAGTGGGTACGCCACGACGGCGAGGAGTTTCTGTACGTGCTTGAGGGCCAGGTGATGCTGTACACCGAGTTCTACGAGCCGATCCTGCTCGGCGTGGGCGACAGTGCCTACTACGACTGTGAAATGGGCCATGCCCTGGTATCGGTGGGCGAGGAGGACGCTTCCGTGCTCTGGGTCACGGCTTAGTGCTGGCAATCCTTGCGTTGGCGTTTTAAGGTTGCGGTAAATAATAATGACCGCGCAAGGGAGCGCTCAATGTCTCGCATCAATACCGATGACCTGCATATCCTGTTGATCGAGCCCTCATCGACGCAACGCAAAATCATCACCCAACAGCTGACCGGCGAACATGTCGGGGCGATCGACGCGGTCAGCACCCAGGCCGAAGCGATGACGTTTCTCCGTCGCCTGCGTCCGGATCTGATCATCAGCTCGCTGTACTACGAAGATGGCTCGGCGGATCAGCTGCTGCGCCAGATCCGCTCAAGCACCGCCCTGTCAGACCTTCCGTTCATGCTGATCTCCAGCGAGCGGCGACGTGAACAGCTGGAGATTTTCAAGCAATCCGGCGTTGTCGCCATCTTGCCCAAGCCGTTCAACCGTGAGCACCTGACCAAGGCGCTCAACGCCACGCTGGACCTGCTCGACCAGGACGATATCGAACTGGAGATGTTCGACGTGGACAGCCTGAGGGTACTGGTGGTCGACGACAGCCGCATGGCGCGCCGCCATATCATGCGCGTGCTTGGCAACCTGGGGATATGCCACCTGATCGAAGCGGAAGATGGCCGGGAGGCGATCGAGCGCCTGCAGCGGGAGATGGTGGACCTGGTGGTGACCGACTACAACATGCCCGAAGTCAACGGTGCAGAGCTGGCCGAGTTCATCCGCCAGTCCGCACTGCATGCACATCTGCCAATCATGATGGTGACCTCCGAGGCTAACGACGCCCACCTGCGCAACATCAGCCAGTCCGGTGTGGACGCGCTGGCAGACAAGCCATTTGAGCCGAACATGGTCAAGCAGTTGCTGGTGCGCCTGCTCGACCGTCAGTAGATCACCGGTTCAGCCGTTACGCCGACGTCACTCCTGATAGTAACGGGGGACACGCGGGGTCAGGCAGGTCACCAGCGTGTAGGGGATGGTATCGCACCAGGTCGCCACCTCCGAAACCGGCAACTGACGGCCGAACAGCTCGACACGATCGCCGATCTGAGCTTCGGGCAGATCGGTCAGGTCGATCGTCATCATATCCATCGACACGCGACCGGCCACCGCTACCCGCTGGCCACGCACGACTACGGGCGTGCCGTTCCTGGCGTGACGGGGATAGCCGTCACCATAGCCCATGGCGATAGTGCCGATGCGGGTTGGCCGCTCACAGACGAAGGTGCCGCCGTAACCCACCTTTTCCCCTGCCGCCACATCACGGATCGCGATGATCTCGGTGCTCAGCGTCATCGCCGGCCGCAACTGGTCGGCCACTGGCTGAGGCGCCATGAACGGCGTCGCCCCGTACAGCATCATGCCTGGTCGCAGCCAGTTACGGTGCGCCGTCGGCCAGGCCATAACGGCAGCCGAGTTACTCAGACTGGCCGCAAGCCCTTTCACGCCGTCCAACGCTTGAAAGCGCTCGATCTGATCTGCCGTTGCCGGCTGATCCGGCTCGTCCGAACGGGCGAAGTGGGTCATCAGAATCACCTCCTCCACGCAGGGGAGCGCCTGCAGGCGCGCCACAACGGCCGGCACATCGGCCGGGTCGAACCCCAGACGATGCATACCGGTATCCACCTTCAGAAATACCGGGAAACGGCTTTTCATCTGCGCCAGCTCTAGCGCGCGCAGCTGATGCTCGCTATGCACCGCCGGCCAGAACGCCTGACTATCCACCAGCGGCAACTCGGTTTCGTCGAAGCAACCCTCAAGCAGCATGATCGGCTTTTGAATGCCCGCTGCGCGCAGCTCCAGCGCCTCCTCTATACAGGCGACACCGAAGGCCGGAACCTCCGGCTCGAGCGCCCGCGCAACAGCGACAGCGCCATGACCATAGGCATTTGCCTTGACGATAGCCGCTGCACGCGCCTCGGGCGCCTGCGCACACGCCAGTCGGTAGTTATGCCGGATCGCACTGAGATCCACATCGGCACGCACCTTTCGACTCATTCAGATCCTCCTCCGCCCGCAGCCGATTAGTCGGCTGTGACCATGATGCCTTCGACTTCGATATCCACGCCTTTGGGCAGCTGCTTGACCGCATAGGCTGCGCGCGCCGGGTACGGCTCTTTGAAATAACGCCCCATAACGCCGTTGACCTGAGCAAAATAATCCATGTCCGACAGCAGGATGGTCAGCTTGACGATATCGGCCAAAGAGCCGCCCGCCGCCTCGGCCACCGCACTCAGGTTTTCAAACACCTGGACCGCCTGAGCTTCGAAGGACTCGGTAACGACGTCCATGGTTTCCGGCACCAGCGGGATCTGTCCCGACATGTACACGGTGTTACCGACCTTGACGGCCTGCGAATAGGTACCGATCGCCGCCGGTGCCTTGTCTGTGCTGATGATGCTCTTATTGGACATAGTTAATCCTTTCAAAAAATGCTTCTGGAATGGGTCAGGAAGCGGCGGAGGACCTGACGCCAGTATCATCCCCCATGCGACCCACTGATCGCCAGTCCCATTCCGACATGCAAATACACTTTACCCATACCCCAGTAGCGAGATGCGTGACTTTGCCTTATCTTGTAGCATCGACTGTGCAGTTAATGACCGCGTGCGCCAGCCAGGGTCGAGATCAATTCTAAGCGATTGAACGAATTAATTTTTTGCGAATTTGCCAAAAACTCGCTAGAATTAGCTACCAAATAAAAGTTTTTTGGCGAAAAATACTTAAATATGGCCAGTTTACAGAAAACAAGAAAACTCGACCGGATCGACCGCAACATCCTGACCATCCTCCAGAGCGAGGGACGCATCTCCTATACGGAGCTCGCCGACCGGGTCGGCCTTTCGACCACACCCTGCATGGAGCGCGTGAAGCGACTGGAACGCGATGGCGTCATTACCGGATACCATGCCAAGGTCAATCCGGAGATGCTCGACTTCAATCTACTGGTCTTCGTCGAGATCGCTCTCTCTTATCAATCTCCCGATGCGTTCGAGAAGTTCAACCGAGCTGTCGACACCCTGCCCTACATCCTCGAATGTCACCTGGTATCGGGGGACGCCGACTACCTGCTCAAGGCTCGCCTGCACGACATGTCGCAGTATCGCGAACTGCTGGGCCAGATGCTGCTGACGCTGCCAGGCGTGAAGAACTCGAAAAGCTATATCGTCATGGAGGAGGTCAAGGAGCAGTCCGAACTTCCCACCGACATTTCAGCCAGGGGCGAATGAGCCCCTTTCCATCCCGCTGTACTCAATCCCAGCCGCTCTCGCCGCCTGCCTCTCCACCCTCCTCTCTGCCCTGCAATATCTCGCCTGTGAACCTATGCTGAGTTCATAGGGCAGCGCTCGTCACTCCTCGTTCAAGAAATTTTTTATTCAACTTTAATAGACAGGGTGAGATTTAATTCTTAGGATCTGCGGCCTCTGGCCTTAAAAAAACTGCATAAATTAGAAAAAGCAGTGATAAAAACCATAACAACAACCCTATATCAGGTAGGTCAGCTGATAGCTCTAAACTGCGGAGACTCACCATGGCTGCAATTGAATCCATGATTTCGAGTATTAACGGCATCGTCTGGGGACCTATGATGCTGATCCTGATACTCGGCGTCGGCTTCTTCCTCTCTCTGGGATTGAAACTGATGCCGATCCTGAAAATCGGTACCGGCTTCAAGCTCCTCTGGAGCGGACGTACCGCCTCTGCCGAGGATACGGCAAAGGGCGAAATCCCCCCCTTCCAGGCGCTGATGACAGCACTGTCCGCCACCGTCGGCACCGGCAACATCGCCGGCGTAGCCACCGCCATTTTCCTCGGCGGCCCCGGAGCCCTGTTCTGGATGTGGATCACCGCACTGATCGGCATGGCCACGAAGTACTCTGAAGCGGTGCTGGCGGTGAAGTACCGTGAAACAGATGAGGAGGGCAACCACGTCGGCGGCCCCATGTACTACATCCGCAACGGCCTGGGTAAGAACTGGGCCTGGATGGGCGTGGCTTTCGCGATCTTCGGCGCCTGCGCCGGCTTTGGTATCGGCAATACGGTGCAGTCCAACTCTGTAGCCGCGGTGCTGGAGAGCAACTTCCAGATCCCGACCTGGGCCAGCGGCATCATCATTGCCGTTTTGGTGGGTGCCGTTCTGCTGGGTGGGATCAAACGTATCGGTAGCGTCGCCGGGGCTCTGGTACCGTTCATGGCGATCTCCTATATCCTGGCAGGACTGGTGGTGCTGGCGATTCAGGCCGATCAGGTGCCGCACGCCCTGGCGCTGATCTTCGAGCACGCATTCTCCCCCATCGCCGCCGAAGGCGGTTTCGCCGGTGCTGCCGTCTGGGCGGCGATCCGCTTCGGTGTGGCGCGCGGTGTGTTCTCCAACGAGGCCGGACTGGGATCCGCCCCGATCGCACACGCCGCGGCGCAGACCCACAGCCCGGTGCGCCAGGGACTGGTCGCGATGCTCGGTACCTTTATCGACACGCTGATGGTCTGCACCATCACCGGCCTGGTCATCGTCAGCTCCGGTGCTTGGACCGGCGGCGAATCCGGTGCTGCGCTGACCAGCGCCGCCTTTGCATCGGCACTGCCGTCATTCGGCAACTACCTGGTCGCCATCGCACTGGCGATTTTCGCCTTCACCACGATCATCGGCTGGTCATTCTATGGCGAGAAGTGCGTCGAGTTCCTGTTTGGTATCAAAGCAATCATGCCTTACCGCATCTTGTGGATTCTGGCGATTCCGGCGGGTGCCATGCTCAGCCTGGACTTCGTCTGGCTGGTGGCCGACACATTGAATGCGCTGATGGCGATCCCCAACCTGATCGCGCTGGCACTGCTGAGCCCGGTCGTGTTCAAACTGACCCGCGAATACTTCGACAACCACTGATCTGTTCGGCGGCCCATTCGGGCCGCCCTCCCCCCAACGCCCCATCCTGCCTCGAACGCGCTATACTAGCGCGCTTTCAATTGCACGGATCCCATCATGCAACGCCTGGATATGCTGCTGGTTCAACGAGGACTGGTCGATAGTCGCGCACGCGCCCAGCGCCTGATCAAGGAGGGTCGGGTACGCGTGCAACTCGGTCACTGGCAATGCGTGCAGAAAAGCAGCTTCAAACTGGCCGACGATACGCCGATCGAGGTGGAGGACAGCGAGGAGGACCGCTATGTCTCGCGAGGCGCACTCAAGCTGGTACCGGCACTCGAGCGCTTTGCTGCCGACCTGACCGGTCTGATCGCCATCGATGTCGGCCAGTCGACCGGCGGCTTCACCGACTGCCTGCTGCAACATGGGGCCAGACGGGTGGTCGGCATCGAGGTCGGACACGATCAGCTCGCCGAGCGGTTACGGCAGGATGCCCGGGTCATCTGCCTGGAGGGTTACAATGCCCGGCAATTGAGCAGCGATCTGCTTGAGTATACCGAGGGCCGCGGCTTCGATCTGGCGGTGATGGATGTATCATTCATCTCCCAGACCCTGATTCTGGACTCGCTGGCGCCACTGATCCGCCCCGGCGGGCTATTGGCAACCCTGGTGAAGCCCCAGTTTGAAGTGGGGCCTGAGCATGTCGGCAAAGGCGGCATCGTACGCGATGCCGCGCTATACCCCCAGGTACGCCAGCGTATCGAAACACAATTGACCCGGCTGGGACTGGAAACACTGGATTTCAGCGACAGTCCGATCCTGGGCGGCGACGGCAATCGCGAATTCGTACTCGTGGCACGCAAACAGACAGCAGAGACAGCAGCATGCAGATAACCCTGGATCGCCAGATCGATCAAACCCACGCCGGCACCAAGGCGACCGACCTGCTGGCCCAGGAGAGCGGGCTGTCGCGCCAGCGGATCAAGGATGCGATGAGCAAAGGGGCCGTCTGGCTCAAGCGCGGCCGTAATCGCAAGCGCCTACGCAAGGCCACTGAGCTGTTGCGCGCTGGCGACCAGATTCAGCTCTATTACGACGCCGACCTGCTGGCCCGCAACGCCGACACGCCCAAATGCCTGCACGACGCCGGCGGCTATTCGGTTTGGTTCAAACCCGCCGGAGTACTGGCCCAGGGTAACGACTTCGGCGACCACCTGTCGCTGCTGCGGATCGCCGAACTCAGCCTCGAACCCAAACGCGCCACCTTCCCGGTGCATCGCCTGGACCGTGAGACCGCCGGCCTGATGCTGATCGCGCACAAGGCCGGCGTTGCGGCCAAGTTATCGTCCATGTTTCAGGAGCGGCAGATCGATAAGCGCTACCGCGCACTGGTGCTGGGACAGCTGGCCGAGAGCGGCAGTATCGACACCCGGCTCGACGGCAAGCCGGCGCTGACCCGCTACCGCGCTATCGCCTATGACCAGACGCACAATCAGAGTCTGGCCGATATCGAGATCGAGACCGGGCGCACTCACCAGATCCGTCGCCACCTGTCCGCCATCGGTCATCCGGTGATCGGCGACCCACGTTACGGCGAGGGCAATAAAAACGCAGAGGGGCTGCAGCTGTTCGCGACCGCCCTGGCATTTACCTGCCCGATTCGGCACCAAGCGGTCAGTTTCGAGCTCTCGGAAGCGTTTCTGCGCGAGAACTGCCGATACACCTTTGTTTCCGCCGGCTGATATCGGCGGAGGATCACCGTCAACGAACCGCCTCAGGCCCGCTGAACGATCGCCATGCCGGCGCGAATTTCGGCCGCCTGAAAGAGCGGGATACCCTGCTGCTGGGATCTGAGCATCTCGGTAATGCGGGCGCTGTCGACGGCTTTGGAGAACAGGAACCCCTGCCCCAGCAGGCAGCCCTCCGCGACCAGGTCGTCGACATTCTGCACAAACTCTATCCCCTCCGCGATGATCTGGAGATCCAAGCTCTCGGCCAGACCGATAATACTGCGGATGATACGGGGATCCTTGGGCGATATATTCAGATCCTGAATGAAGCTGCGATCGATCTTCAGCTTATCCACCGGCAGCCGCTTGAGGTGATTCAGCGACGAGTACCCGGTGCCGAAATCATCCAGTGCAATCTGTACCCCCAGCGCTTTAAGCTTATGCAGGGTATCGGGAGAACTCTCGATATCGCGCATCGTCGTATCCTCGGTCACCTCGATGATCAGATGCTCGGCCGACATCGCCGTATCCTCAAGAATCTGGGTTAACGATGCCTCCAGATCATGCAGCGCGTACATCGAAGGCGAGATGTTTACGGCAACGCACACCGTCTCAACCCCTTCAGCCACCCAATGCCGGTACTGCAGACAAACCTGTCTGATCACCCATTCATTCAGCTCCAGTGCCAGTCCATACTGCTCGGCAATCGTCACCACCTCCACCGGCGAGACGTAGCCATACCGGGGATGATGCCAGCGCAGCAACGCCTCAATCGAAACAATCCTGCCGGACTCGAACTCGACAACCGGCTGATAATGAAGCACCAGCTGATTGTCCTGAATCGCCTCTTTCAACTCCCTCGCCAGAGTGTTCGCGCGCTGAATGACCTCGTTCATCTCCGGTTCGAAACGACGATAGCTTACGCCGCTGTCACGCTTGGCCCGGTACATCGCCAGATCGGCATTGATCTGAACCTGAGCCACGCTGTCCGCGTCGACCGGATAGATGCTGACCCCCAAACTGGCGGAGGGGTAGATACGAGTGCCGTCGAGCAGCATTTCATGGCCGATCTGCTCACACAGCAATCTTGATAGCCGGGTGCAGCTGTCGGCATGCTTGACCCGTTCCTGAATCACCAAGAACTCGTCGCCACCCAAACGAGCCACGGTATCATGCGGACCAATACAGCCGCTAAGGCGTGCCGCTACCTGCTGTAGCATCTGATCGCCGCAATTGTGTCCCAGGGTATCGTTGATCTCTTTAAAGTTATTCAGATCGATGACATGAACCCCCAGCAGGCTGCCGGCCCGACTGGCAGCCTTTGCGGCCGCTGTGAGGTGTTGATTGATAAACTTGCGATTGGGAAGGCCTGTCAGCTCGTCGTGCAACGACTGGTGTCGACTGCGGGAACTCTCCCGAATCAGCATCAGGATCAACAGGGTGCCGCTCAGCACCAAGCCGACGATCGAAATGCTGACCAGCCGATTAAGTTCGAACACGCGACGGATACGGTTCTGCGCATCGGGACCGTTAAAACTCGCCACGTTGAATGCACGCACCCGCTTTTCGAAGGGAATCAAGCTATCAACGAGCTGGTCTGCGGTAGCGGTATCCCCCTGAGTCAACGATAGCACCCTGGGTTCGATACGCCGCAGCATTGCCTGCAACTCATCCAGCAACAGCTGTGCCCCGGCCATTTCGCGGACCTCACTGGTTTCCGCCCCCTCCCGCAGTACGTCAATCCGACTCCACAGCAGGTCAAAACGCAGCACCAGTTCATCCGGCGCGCCTCGCCCCAAGCCGACCGACTCCAGTATGTGCATAAACCGAAGCAGCTCGAATTCAAGCTCTGACGAGGCCCAACCACCACCCTTCTGAGTGACCGTCAACAGCTGTGAGGTTTCCACATGACGCCGGTAGCTGACCAAGGTGCTGGCAGCAAAAACCACCACCACACATAGCAGCGTTACTGTACGCAATACACGGTAACCAGGCATCAGCGGATCTCAAGCGAGCGCAGCTGCCATACCATGTTCGATTGATGACGCGGCAGGTCGGCAGCTGAAAAGGAGTCCGTAGGATAAACAATCCACAACGGTCCCTTGTCGCGAACTCGCATATGACGGCCGTTCAGTTTAACGGCGAGCAGCACCTGCACATCTCTCAGCTCATCGAGGTTGATTGTCGCCTGGTAGTCGTTCAAAGCCATGGCGCGCAGAGTACTCCCTTGCGCGCCCACCGCCAGGAGCAGCTCGTTCAGTGCCACGCCCTGAAAACGCTGTACCCCATCGGTCCAGGGCGTCTCCATCTCCAGATCGTACTGCGGGAAGGACTCCAGCATCGCAAGATCGAAATCGGCACGGTTCGGCACATTCGTTTCGGTAATATTTCCGCTCACACTGAGGACAACCGCTTGTTCGGGAGCGGCCAAGGGTGCAGACCAGGCCAGAGGGGTTAGCAGCAGTGCTGCAAAAACGAAGAAAACGTTGAGTGACGCTCGCATAAAAAGCCTCTTGAGTTGGATGTACGCCGAACTCCAACTTTTTATAAGAATGACGCAGGCACTACCAAAATCGACGTCAGGCTAGTAGAACCAATCTCCTTGGCCTTGTCCATAGTACGTCGGCCCCATCGCGACGCGACCTTTAGCCCGGATTAAACCCTCATCTGCCGCTTGAGCTCCATGCGACGGAGGAACTCGGCCATGATTTCGTGGTACAGCGCACCGCCCAGCTGCAGATCCTCCACCCCCGAATCGATACTCGGATTATCGTTGACCTCGATCACCACCACTCGATCGCCGGATTGCTTGATATCCACACCGTACAGGCCATCGCCGATCAGACGTGTCGCCTTCAACGCCACATCCAGCACCTTGCGCGGCACTTCCCAGATGGCAGGCGTATCAAAACCACCAGAATCGGGCTCTCCGCCGCCCTCATGACGGTAGATCTGCCAGTGATCGCGCACCATGAAATAGCGGCAGGCATAGAGGGGCTTGTTGTTCAGCACCCCAATGCGCCAGTCATAGTCGGTGTACATGAACTCCTGCGCCAGGATCAGGGATGAGTTGTGGCGCAGATGCTTGAGCTCGCGCGCCAGCACCTCCTCAGACTCGGCCTTGATCACACCGCGCGAGAACGCCCCGTCGGGTATTTTCAGCACCACCGGCAGACCGAGGTTTTCGATGATGCTGGTCACCGTTTCGTGACGCGCATCGCTGACGATCAGCGTCTTGGGCGTCGGCACCCTATGGGTACGTAGCAGATCGGCCAGATACACCTTGTTGGTACAGCGCAGGATAGAGGTCGGATCGTCCATCACCACCAGCCCCTCGGCCGCGGCCTTGCGCGCGAACCGGTAGGTGTGATGATCGATCGAGGTGGTCTCGCGGATAAACAGGCCATCATACTCGGCCAGGCGCTGGTAATCCTGCTTGCCGATCTGCTGCACATTGATACTCAGGCGCTTGCCGGCACGGACGAAGCGTGCAATCGCCGCCCTGTCGCTCGGTGGCAGCTTCTCCTTGGGATCGACCAGCATGGCAAGATCATAACGGTACTGCTTACGTGCCCGCGGCTTACGCCAGATACGATTACTGAATCTGTCCAGCGCCTGGGCGAACCGCTCCTGATCGCTCTCGAGCCTCAGATCACGCAGCGCGCCCTGGCGTATACGCTGGATATGCCAGCCATGCTCGCGCACCAAACGCACCTCAAGCAGAGGGATGGGAAAGCGCTCAAACAGCTGGTGCGCCAAGGGAGCCAATTGCGGCATCTCGATCTCACCGAAAAACACCTTCAAATCCAGCCGCTCGGACTGGTCGCCGTCGGCCAGAGCCAAGCGATCCAGCGCCGCTTCAACCCCCTCCAGCTCCAGTGACCACAGGGATTTACGCCGCAGGTCGTTGATCACCTGGACCGACGGAATCACGTTATGCCCCCGCGCCTCCGCCAGCAGCGAACAGTAGTACCCCCGCCCCAGAGCGCGGGAGTTACGGCAGCAGTTGATCACCCGGGTGCGCCCCTTACCCTCGGCCTCCGGCAACGCCATATACTGTTCGAACGAGATCACGTCGCGACTGGGAAAATAGGGCGCCCAGTCCTCGAGATCATCCACCACCACGTAAAACCCGGCCATCCGTCGTCCTCCTGAACTGTTGCAGCAAAGTATGCGCCCTGTTCGCTCGACTGCCCATCCCGCTACCAAAATTCTCCTGCACGGGCGGCGTGGTTTTTGCCCCTTTGCCGGTGTAGCATCAAGCCAAACCCTGCTGAGCCCCTCCCGCCATGGATACTATTCTGATACGCCCGGCACAACGCAGCGATCTGGACCGACTCTGCCAACTTGAACGGGCCTGTTTCAACGGGGATCGCCTGTCCCGGCGCAACTTCAGCCATATGCTGAGATCCGACCACGCCGACCTGATCCTGGCCGAGCAGGGCGAACTGATCGGAGGCTATGCACTGGTGCTCTACCGCTCCGGCACCAACCTGGCGCGACTCTACTCGATTGCGGTAACGCCCGAGTGGCGCGGCCAAGGGGTGTCGTCCCGCCTGCTGGAGGCTGCCGAGCAGCAGGCGATAGGGCGCGAGAGCGCCTTCATGCGCCTGGAGGTAAGCGTAAACAATCAAAGCGCCATCCGTCTGTATGAGCGCAGCGGTTACCATCGTTTCGGCCAGATACCCGAGTATTACGAAGATGGCAGTGACGCCTGGCGGATGGAAAAAACCATCCGCCGCCGGGTACAGCGCCCCCACCCGCGTACCGACTACTACGAGCAGAGCACCCCGTTTACCTGTGGACCGGCGAGCCTGATGATGGCGATGAAGCGTCTGGATCCGCAACGCACGATGACGCGCATGGAGGAGCTGCGGATCTGGCGGGAATCCACCACCATCTACATGACCTCCGGGCACGGCGGCTGCTCCCCCCATGGCCTGGCACTCAGCGCCTGGCAGCGCGGGTTCGATGTCAGCCTGTACGTCACGCCGGCCAACACCCCGTTTATCGATAGCGTGCGCGATCCGCAGAAAAAGAGCGTCATCGAGCTGGTGCATGATGACTACCTGCAACAGATAGCGAATAGCGATATCAGGCTGATCAATGCCGAGCTGGATCTCAATACGCTGATCAGTCGGCTACAGCAGGGTGCCGTGGCGGTCACACTGATCAGCACCTGGCGACTCAACCGCAACAAGGCGCCCCACTGGGTGGTGATCGGGTCGGCGGATACACGTCATGTGTATATCAGTGATCCGGACTTCGATCGCGATCCCTGGCATAGCGAGACCGACTACATCGATGTTCCGGTGGGGCTGGAGGAGTTTCAGGCGATGGCGCGCTTCGGCCGCAGCCGACTTCGCGCAACGCTTCTGCTGACGGGCAAAACGAAAAAACCCGCCTGAGAAATGCAGAACTCAGGCGGGAAACCTGGACGGTTAGTAAACCGTTTCGGTTACGCTTCTTTCCAGCGAAGTATCAGTCCGCCTGTCGACGCAGGAAGGCGGGAATATCCAGGAAGTCCATATCGTCGGTACCGGTACGCTTCATCTCGGTCGGCTCCGGCTTTACGGCACGCTCCTCACTCTGGCGATTACGCATCACCGTCGGCAGCTCCATCTGCGCAAAGTCGGTGGTGACATTCTTGGCCACCCGGGTCGTCGTGGTCGCCGTACCACCGTTGGCAACGCGAACCGCCTGGCTCTCGGCCTTCGCCAGACCGGTCGCCACAACCGTTACCTTGATCTCTTCGCTCATATCGGGATCGATAACGGTACCCACCACGATAGTCGCGTTTTCGGAGGCATACTCCTCGACCAGATCACCGATCTCGGAGAACTCGCCAAGCCCCAGATCCATGCCGGCGGTGATGTTGACCAGGATGCCGCTGGCACCCTTGAGATCCACATCCTCCAGCAGCGGGCTGTTGATCGCCGCCTGGGTAGCTTCCTGCGCGCGGTTGTCGCCCTTGGCGCGACCGGTACCCATCATCGCCATGCCCATCTCGGACATCACGGTACGTACGTCGGCGAAGTCGACGTTGATCATACCCGGACGGATGATCAGGTCGGCGATCCCCTGCACAGCGCCTTTCAATACGTCATTGGCGGTGCTGAAGGCCTGGATCAGGCTGCAATTCTTGCCCAGAACCGGCAACAGCTTTTCGTTCGGGATGATGATCAGCGAGTCGACACTCTCCTGCAGCTCACGAATCCCCTGATCCGCGACCTTCATCCGCTTGCGCCCCTCGAACGGGAACGGGCGGGTGACCACCGCCACGGTCAGGATACCCATCTCGCGCGCCACTTCGGCCACGATAGGCGCCGCGCCGGTACCGGTACCACCGCCCATGCCGGCGGTGATGAACACCATGTCGGCGCCGGCGAGCGCCTCGGCGATACGGTCACGATCCTCCAGCGCCGCCGAACGGCCCACCTCCGGATTCGCTCCGGCGCCCAGTCCCTTGGTCAACTCGCCACCGATATGCAGCACGGTGCGGGCCGCCATCTTGCCCAGCGCCTGCGCATCGGTGTTGGCACAGATGAACTCCACCCCTTCAACTTCGGAGCTCACCATATGGTCGACGGCATTACCGCCGCCACCGCCAACACCGACAACCTTGATAACTGCACTCTGCGGTACGCTATCAATCAGTTCAAACATCTCTGCGTCTCCTTCCAGGTTTTTGCATGCCCCGATCTGGCGTCGGGTTGATTCTGCATCTACTCATTTTTGTTGTATCGGATGCGTCACTGCTCGATCCGATACTCGCGAAGCCCAGAAAGGCGGCTGCGCGACTAAAAGTTTCCCTGCAACCAGGCTTTCATCCGTCCGAACATGTCCGGAAACTGAAAGCTGCTGCGCTCCTCTACCGGCTGCTGCCGACGCGCGGCCAGCGGTTCCTGTTCCACCGCGCCTATAGATTGCCGCGCATAGTGCAACAGGCCGATCGCCGTGGCATAGATCGGATTACCGAGCAGATCCTCCATGCCTCTGACGCCCTGCGGCTTCGACAGACGCACCGGCATATGGAAGATCTCTTCGGCGAGCTCGACGGCCCCCTCCATCTTCGAAGTGCCGCCGGTCAAGACGATGCCACCGGCGATCAGATCCTCGAAGCCCGAGCGACGGATCTCCGCCTGAACCAAGTTGAACAACTCCTCGTATCGCGGTTCAACCACCTCGGCCAGCGCCTGCCGGGACAGATCACGGGCCGGTCGGTCACCGACACTCGGCACCTTGATCACTTCATCGGCTCGAGTCAGCTGCGCCAGCGCACAGGCGTACTTGATCTTCAGCTGCTCGGCGTTGATCGTCGGTGTCCGCAACGCCATCGCAATGTCGTTGGTCACCTGATCACCGGCGATCGGTATCACCGCCGTATGGCGAATCGCGCCGTGAGTGTAGATGGCGATATCGGTGGTACCCCCGCCTATATCGACCATGCAGACCCCGAGGTCGCGCTCGTCATCGGTCAGCACTGCCTGGCTGGAGGCCAACTGCTCCAGCACCACCGCATCCACCTCCAGGCCACAACGGCGGATGCACTTCTCTATATTCTGCACCGCGTTGATCGACCCGGTGACCAGATGCACTTTCGCCTCCAGGCGCACACCGGACATCCCCAGCGGCTCCCTGATCCCCTCCTGGTTATCGATCAGGTACTCCTGCGGCAATATATGCAGAATCTTCTGATCCGCCGGAATCGCCACTGCACGCGCCGCGTCGATCACCCGCTCCAGGTCGTACTCATTGACCTCCCGGTCACGCACCGCGACGATACCGTGAGAGTTCAGACTGCTGATATGGCTACCGGCGATCCCCACCGTCACCGAGTGGATCTTGCAGCCGGCCATCAACTCCGCTTCTTCGACCGCTCGCTGGATGGAGCCTACGGTCGACTCGATATTGACCACGACACCGCGCTTGAGCCCCTGCGACGACTGGGAGCTGAAGCCGACAATCTCGATATCGCCACCGGGCGTCACTTCACCGACCAAACACACCACTTTGGATGTGCCGATATCGAGCGCCACAATCATGTTATTTGCCATTGCCATAGTCGTTTGAGTCGGTTGTCTGTGTTAACAGGTTAAATCTTACCGCAGCACCGAAACCTTCACTCTCAAAAGTCATCCAAGCAAAAACCGCGCCACTCTTGAAAACCTATTTTTGATGCTGTCTGCAGAGCAAGTATTACGTAGACCTGTTTAAAAAATCAACAAATCCATAATGGGTCATATCGGCAGACTTTTGCCGCACTAAAGAGGAAATTCGTTTTATTTCAAACCGCTAAGGCGGGTAGATGTGAAAAGTTTTGCCGCTTACCAAAAGCAAAATCAAAAAACTTTCATGAATCGATAAAAAGCAAAAATCAATATTTAATTTTGAATAAAACACGAATTATCAAAATTGATTTTTGATAAAACACAAAAATATCATTATTTGATTTTGATAAATCACCAGAATTCACGATGGTTTTTTGATTTTAGAGTCATCACAGGCAAGGGCGACGAATCCATAAAAATGACGAGTTCGCTAGCCGCAAGAGCGGCCGTTCACCGATGGAGAACAGCTCAGGATCGAAACAGGTTTGTCAGGTCGATCAGGTTATTCGCTACGCTCGGGGAGCATCAACTTGGCCAGCAACATCACGGCATACCAGCACAGCATGAGACTCCACAGGTCGTGAGAGAAAAAATGGGCGCCGCGCAACTGCTGCACCAGCGGCACGTAGGCCTGGGTTCCGCCAAAGGGTTGCAGCTCTGCGTAAAGCCAACTGGCCCAGACCAGATCCAACTGCTCCGCACTGATGAACGCCTGCAGCAGAATGGCGAGTGAGAGATATGCCTGTGCCGCCTTAAGAAGATATTAAAGCGCCGATCAGGTGATGTGCTCCCGCAGTGAGGATGGCACCAGCTCAGGCCTGGCGATCAGGTAATCGCGTATAGGGGTGCGTCCATCCGCCAGGAAACTGGTATCGAGAAAGTTATCCAGCACCTCATCGCCATGGGCCGCGGCGGAGACGAGGCAAAACTTCAGGTAGCGTGGGAAAGGCAAGATATCATCGCGCCAGATCTCCCCCCGGTAGTGACGCCCTACCCGCTCATGGTACTCATCGTCGGTTATGCACTTATTCAAGCGGTACTCGAGATCGCTGTATCCGGTGCACATGCGCGCCGGAATCTGCGGCCGCCCCTCCAGATCGATGGGCAGGACCTCGATCCAGCGATAGCGATGCTCGCGCTCGTACAGTTCGGTGAACTGATCGACCGGGCACTCGAACTGGGCGGCGATGATCGATGTCTGCGAACAGGGTTCGGTGGAACAGGAGGAGACCTCAAGACTATTGGCGGGTTGCCCATGACCGGCGATAAACACTATCCCCACTTTATTGAAGATGCGGCGGTAACCGGGCACCCTGACCAAACGGTAGCTTTGCAAACCCGGAACCGTATCCCGCGCCGAACGTTCCGACAGCAGTGATCCGAAACCGACTACCGAGATCATCCTACTCCTCCCGCCATTACCAGTAATAGTAGAGTGATACCGCTGCCAGCAGCGTCAACGGCAGCATCAGGATCAGCGTCTTGAAATCGCCAAGCAGGCGTTGAAAGATCAACAGATGCACGATCGGGAAGGTGATAAACATGCAGGAAAGCGGTATCCACCAGTGCAGTTTCAGAAAGCCGAACGCCATCGCACCCAGCAGGGTGAGCGCGCCGAAATTACCCGCCATGATCACCGTAATCTGCCCATTCGGTTTCTGCATGAACGCAGGCCGTTTTTCCAGCGCCAGTTTGTTCAGGGCTCCCGCGCTGAGCGCTACGGACATCGATACGATTCCCGCGAAAAGAAAGATGTAGAGTGGTTCGGCCATAGCGCCTCCTTGTGTGTGAATCGCCAATTGTAACGGCAGAAAGCAACAGATGATATTTCAGCAGGCACCGGATCCGGCGCGAAAAATGGTAAACTGGCGCCTTGAATTCACGAGCCCTTTCAATCACCACTATTAGCGTTCATCCCTATGCCCGAATTTCTCGTTGATGAAGCCATCGAAGACTACGCCTACCTGCAAACCAGTGCCGAACCGCCGCTGCTGCAGGAACTGATCGACCAGACCAACCTGAATATGGGTTGGCCGCAGAAGCTCTCCGGCCGTCTGGTGGGACGTACGTTGAAGCTGCTCTCGGCGATGGTCAGGCCGAAACAGGCGCTGGAGATCGGCATGTTCACCGGCTATTCGGCACTGTCCATCGCCGAGGGGATGCCTGAGGACGGTCGCCTGGTCTGCTGCGAAACCAACCCCCGAGCCATCGAATTCGCCCAGGGCTTTTTCGACCGCAGCGAGCATGGTCACAAGATCGAGGTGATCTTCGGCCGCGCCCTGGAGACGATCGAGAAACTGGACATGACGCTCGATTTCACCTTTATCGACGCCGACAAACGCAACTATCTTAACTACTATGAGCGGGTCAAAGAGATGACCCGGCCGGGCGGGCTGATCGTGCTCGACAATGTGCTCTGGTCCGGCAAGGTGTTGCAGCCCGAGTCGGAGATCGACGATATTCTGGTGGAGACCAACCGCCGAATCGCGGCCGATCCGGAGGTGGAGAACGTGTTCCTGACCCTGCGCGACGGTCTGAACGTGGTACGCAAAAAGGATTGATACCGACTACAGGGAGACGAGATGCGAAAACTGCTGTGGTGGCTGCTACCCGTCCCCCTGCTGCTCCTTGTGCTTTATACGGCCCTGCCCTACGTTGCCCGCTCGTTGATCGAACAGTGGCTTAGCGAGCAGGGCTTTCATGAACCCCGGATAGAGCTCAGTCACCCCGGCTGGAATGAGCTCCTGATCCCCTCGCTGTCGCTGACCCAGCGCGGCGACGAGCGCCAGATCAGCCTGAATGCACGCAACATCCACATCCTGTTCGATCCCGGCCGGTTGTTGCTGAACCGCGAAATCAGCGAGATCCGCATTCCGCGCATGCAGATCGGGATCACCGCCGAGCGCAGTATCGAAGCCAGAATAGAGACCAGTGCCCGCGACAGTTTCGATCTCAACCAGGTGCCGCCGGCACTGCTGTTCCAGTATGCACCGGCCCGGCGCCTGGTGCTCGGCGAAGTCAGCATCGACTACCGGGCGCCTGACCAGCCCAGCCTTAAAGCGCAGGGCAATATCGACCTCACCCGCCAGCTGCTGCTCAGTCGCCTGCGGCTGGAGGTTACACCGCAACAGCAGGAAACGCTGGCACCGGTCTACCTGGATCTGCTCCTCCACGCCGATCGACAGCTGGAGCTGGCCCTGCTGCGCGACAACCGCCCCATGGTCCGGGTCAGCGGCGAACTGAATACGGAGGGGGATGAATGGGGCGCGTCGCTGAGCAGTGAAATCGAACTGCTCCCGCTGCAACAATGGCTGCACACCCTGATCCCGGACACCCCCATCAGCCTGACCGAAGGGCGCCTGAATACGAAACTGACGACAGCCTGGCCGGCGCAACTGCCACTGGATAGTGAGCAACTTATTCGGGCGATCTCGGCGGAGCTTACCGCCAACCTGGATCTGCGCAGCGGCGCTGTAGCAGTCGATGAGTTCAAAGCCGCAAGTACGGATCTGCAACTGGCCACCCACGCCAGCCTGGCCCAATCCGAACTGCAACTGCAGATTCTGCCCGGCAGTGGACTCGATCTGTCCGGACTGCACGGCCCCGGCTGGTCGGTGCAGGATGTCGGCCTGCAACTCAAGCAGCCTTTCAAACTGACCCACAGGCTTGGCGAATCCCGCCCCGCGCCTGGTCCGATCCAGCTGCAGATTACGCCCAAGGGTGTAGCGCTGGATGGACTGGACTCGGTCTCGCTATCGCCGCTTACCGCCCGGCTGGAGCTCCAACCCGAGCCACTTGCCGTGCAGTTCCAGCTCAACGGCGAGAAGCTGGATCTGGCCGTAACCAACAAAAGCCTGCCGAGCAGCGCCGTTCAACTGCATGGTCAATGGCAACCCGAAAGGACACACGGCACCCTGCAACTGCGGGCCCGCTCACCACAGATCGAGCTGAACGCCGACTGGCGGCTCACCGATACCGATTTCCGCGCCGACTGGCATGCAGCCCCGTTGAATCTGCCCAGCCTGCAGCCCATGCTTCGACAATGGCTGGCACAGTGGCCATCCGATCTGATTCTCAATCGCGGCGAGCTCAGACTCAACGGTCATCTGGCCGGCCCCTCCCCAGGCAACGCGGCGCTGTCGGCAGAGGTTGCCCTGCGCAGCACCGATCTGACCTGGGCAGACCATATCGAGGCCAACGGCCTTGATGCCGATCTCGACCTGCACTACCGGCCCGACGGCAGCCTAAGTTCCAGCGGCGTATTGCATACAGACCAGGTACGTACCGGAATCGATATCAGCGATATACGACTTGCCTATGCCTATCGACAGAATCGGGCCGGCAACTCGCAGTTGACGACACAACCACTGACACTGAACCTGCTGGGCGGACGGATCGAGCTGCCGACCATCACCTTCGACCCGACAGCCCCCAATTTCACAACCACCGCGACGCTGGAGCAGATTCAGCTCAGCGAGGCATTGCGCCTGTACCAGCAGCCGGGTTTGACCGGCGAAACCGCGCTCAGCGGAAGGCTGCCGATCAGGATAGAGGGCCGGGATATCGAGATCCGCGCGGGTCATATCAGCAGCGATACTCCCGGCTGGATCCGTTATCAACCCAGCGCCGAGCTGGAGCTGGCGGCACAATCCAACCCGGGCCTGCAACTCGCGCTGTCGGCCCTGAGCAACCTGCAACTGGATCAGCTGGATCTGGATGTTCACTATGCGCCCAACGGCGATCTGGAACTGAACAGCCGACTTCGGGGTCAGAACCCAGACTGGCAGCAGGGGCGCCCGATCGATCTCACGCTCAATATCGAGGAGAACCTGTTACAGCTGTTAAGATCGCTGCAGATTTCACAACGGATCGGTGAGTCGCTGCAAAAACAGCTGACGCGCTGAGCCTTAAGACCCGATTAAGCTCGGCCATGAGAGTATCTGAATGACAAACACACTAACCGCGGAGGAGTTCCGACTATGCTGAAACAAGGTTCGTTCTGGCTCGCTCTGCCGACAGCCCTGCTAATGACAACCGCCTGTACACCCACGGTGCAGCTTGCCGCCCCCTCGGACCCGATCACGATCAACCTGAACGTCAAGGTTGAGCATGAGATTCTGGTCAAGGTGGACAAGCAGATCGACACCCTGCTTGAAGAGAACAGCGATCTATTCTGAGGAAGGAATGCATCATGAAAGCGATTAACCTGCGCGCAGCCCTTGCTGCACTGCTGATCCTGCTGGCGAGTCCCGCCTTTGCACTGACACTGGACGAAGCCAAGGCTCAGGGCCTGGTAGGCGAGCAGAGCAGCGGCTATCTCGGCATCGTGACCGGCAGCCCGAATGGCGAAGTAAAAGCGCTGGTCAACGATATCAACACTCAGCGCAAAGCGCTCTATATCGAGAAAGCCAAAGAGGCGGGCGTGGAGCTGAAGATCATGGAGTTGCGCACCGGCGAGCGGTTGATCAAACGTGCCGCCGATGGTGAATATGTGCGCACACCCGACGGCAAGTGGCTGAAGAAGTAACGCCGTGTCTAGCAAGCATGCCGCTCTTGTCGGTGCGCTGCTGCTTGGCAGCGTGCCGACCGCCAGCCTGGCTCAGCCTGGGGACGATAGCTGGACGCTGAATCTGTATCTGGAGAACGACCTGTTCGCCGATACCGACCAGCAGTATACCAATGGCGTTCGCGCATCCTGGGTATCGCCGGTGATCGACAGCTTCATCGATGACCGGGCGATTCCCGGCTGGATCCGCAGCGCCAACCGGGCGCTGAGCGTGCTCGACCCGCAGCCGGCCAAGTTTGAAAAAGAGCCGAGCCGCCGGCTGATCGTCACCCTTGGCCAGCAGATGTATACCCCGGCCGACCGGGACCGTACCACGCTCGACCCCGACGACCGCCCCTACGCCGGTTGGCTCTATCTGGGTTTTGGTTACCACACGCAAACCCGGCACAAGCTCAACTCGTTCGAGGCCAACCTGGGCGTGGTCGGCCCCTGGTCGATGGCCGAGGAGAGCCAGGACTTCATCCACGACCTGCGCGGCTTCAAGCAATTCAAGGGTTGGGACAATCAACTGCACAACGAGCCCGGCATACAGCTGATCTATGAGTACAAGCAGCGGTTGATGTTCGGTGGTCTGATCGACAACTTTCAACACGACCTGATCGGTCATGCCGGCGGTAGCCTCGGTAACGTCGCCACCTACCTGAACAGCGGCGCAGAATACCGCATCGGCTACAACCTGCCGCAGGATTTCGGCACCTCCGCCCTGCGTACCGGCGGCGACAACAGCACACCGATGTCGGTGGACCCCAGACTGCACAATGAGTGGGGGATTCACGCCTTCCTCTCGCTGGATGGGCGTTGGATTCTGCAGGATATCTTCCTTGACGGCAACAGCTTCCGCGACAGCCACTCGGTAGACAAAAAGCCTTTGGTCGGTGATGCCGCCTGGGGCGTCGCCGCTACCTGGGATCGCTGGAAGCTGTCATTGGCGCGCTACTACCGCACCGAACAGTTCAAAGGTCAGGACGGAGGCCACAAGTTCGGCTCTATCGCACTATCCTATTCGCTCTGAATCTATCCGCTGAATGGTACCGAGAATGCAGACGGTAGCGCTAAACGAACTGATCTGGCAGATTGTCGCCTCGATTCCCGTGGGCAGGGTGGCGACCTACGGTCAGATCGCCAAACTGGCGGGTTACCCCAACCACGCCCGCTACGTCGGAACAACGCTGAAAAAACTGCCGAAAGATACCACGCTGCCCTGGCACCGGGTCGTGAATGCCAGGGGTGAGTCCTCATTTCCCAAAGGCAGTGATGCCTATAACAGGCAGATAGAGCGATTGAGCGCCGAGGGTGTTATCTTCCGCCACGGCAGGCTCTCCTTCAGCCTGTACGGTTTCCAGTAATGCCCCCGCTGATACGCCAACCAGTGGCGCACCTTTACTCAGTGGCACACCTTTACTGGTCTGAGCTTTCAGGCGCCAACGGCGCTGTCGGCTCGCGCTCCTGCAGCGGCAGTACGGCATCAATCAGTCGCGACAGGTTGCTGTCGTACGCCTCCTGCTGCTCCTCCGGGGCATCCTGGTAACGGCTGTCCTGCTGGATCAAACCCGAGAGCAGTTCGCGGCCGAATTGCCCCGGCGCACCGAGGAAACCCAGCGACGGAGCACCGACGCTCTCGGCCAGCGACTTCATAAGGTGACCCAGCCTGAGCCCCGGCCGGTCCTGCGGCTGATCCAGCTGCTGCACCTGCTCGTAGCTCACCGCGCTGGCATACTGACGGCTGTAACTCATCGTCAAGCTCATCGAGGCCAGCTCGGAACTGTCGAAGTTCAAGCCCGCGCTCTGTTCAAACGCCTTCTGTACATCGCCGTCGAAAAACTCATCGGCAAGATTGGATATATCCTTGATCAGGTTATTCAGTGCATCGAGTTCACCCTCATCCAGGTCACCCTCGATACTGAAACGGTATTCGCTGCTCTCTGAACGACTGAGACTGAAACTTGCCGCCAGCCCGCCTTCACCATCCCGCTGTGCGGCCAGGGCGCTCTCCTGCTGCTGGCTGCGCGAGAAGCGCACGGTTACCTCATCCCCATCCTGAGTCCGCATGGTCAACTCCATATCCTCGGCATTGCTGAAGCGCTCGACGATACCCAGCCGCACACTGTCGCTCGAAAACACGGGCGCGCTGCCACCCGGCGCAATCGCGGCCAGGGCATCCCGCGTGGCGCTCTCCGTCTCATCCACTTGAGCGGCAACCTCCCCCTGCAGTACGCCGAGCTGATCGAGCACGTCACGCGCCTGCGCAAACCCCGCTTCAGCCCCCTCGATGGCGGACTGGTACATCTGCTTCAGATGCTCGTCGCTGGCGCCCCGCTGCGCCGCCGCCGCCAGACCTGCAGCAACGAAGTCACTGATGCGCGCAGCAACTTTTTCCGGCGTAAAATCGGCACCGTTCAGCGCTTTCAGCTCATCGCTGCTCATATCGGGGATATTCTCGGCCAACTTATCGAGCAGCGTGTCGATCGCCTGGCGCTGTCCGCTGGTCGAGGTGCTATCGCTGCTACGATTGACGACCGGGGTTTGGGTCTGAGTCTGAAGACCCGACGAAGGGAAGTAGATATTAACCACGGGAAGCTCCGCGAATTTTGAGTTTTCAGACTTCAGTCTAGCCTGTGCAAAACAGGAGGGGTACAGACTGAATACAACAAAGTGGTTATCGGTTAACCAGCAGAAAACTTTAATACAATCGTTTAAACAGCACCGCGGTCAATGGTTGCTTGTCAGCGCACCTTACGGAGAGTAATTTCAACCGTTCAGTCAGCATCCGGAGAAAGAGCCCATGCCCATAGCCCCCACTATTGAGATTATCGAAGCGGACCTGGGGCTGACCGAACAGGCAGACGCGTTCAGACAGTTGCTAAACGCCTACGCCAAAGACCCGATGGGTGGCGGTAAACCCCTGCCGGACGATATCCTCGAACGCCTGCCGCAGGCTCTGGCACAGCGCAGCGATAGCTACAGCCTGATCGCCTATTGCGATGGCAAGCCAGCCGGGTTGCTGAACGCCTTCGAGGGCTTCTCCACCTTTGCCTGCGCCCCACTGCTCAACATCCACGATGTGATCGTGGCTGAGGGCTATCGCGGCCTGGGGCTGGCGGATCAGCTACTGGAAGCGGCGGAGGGGATCGCCCGCCGCACCGGCTGTTGCAAGTTGACCCTGGAAGTACTGGAGAACAACACCCGGGCCCAGACCGTCTACCGGCGCTGCGGTTATGCGGGTTACGAGCTCGATCCCGAGACCGGCCGGGCGATGTTCTGGCAGAAAGTATTGCGCGACTAAGCCAAGGGATTCAGCGAAGTGGGCGTAAGATCAGCGCTGCCGGCATCGCCGGTAAACCAGAGCTGGCCATCCTGAACAGTACACTGCAAGCGCATCTGCCGCGCCGCCAGCTTGGTCAACGCCGCACTCTCCGCTTCGGCAATGCGCAGCAATCTCAGGTTGTCGAACCGGGTCAGTGAACGGCGTATCCCCTGCCACCAAGGTTCCACCTGTTGATCGCTGCCGTAGACCAGCAGTATCACCTCCTGGGCACGGGAACAGGCCTTGCGCAGTCGCTTCTCACTGGGCAAACCGACCTCGATCCAGCGTTCGATCTCGCCATTGGGCGCATGTTGCCAAAGGTCAGGCTCATCATCGACGCACAGGCCGCGGGTGAAACTCAGCTTCTCATCGGCGTAAAGTGCAAACGCCAGCAAACGCATCATCAACCGCTCCTCGGTCTCCGACGGATGCAGGGCCAGCGTCAGCGAATAGTCGGCGTAATGGTGCCGATCAAGATCGGATATATTCAGTATCGCTTTATAAATAGTTGATTTCAGTGCCATCTGACTGTTGATCCCGAGGTCTGCGCACGCCAGTATTATACTAGTCTAAAACTGATGTCAGGGTTGCGAAGCGGAAGGATAGCGCCATGCCCCCTCTATGGATACTGATATTTACGCTGGTGTTGCTCTGGTCCGGGTGGGACCCGAAGGACCGCCTGACCTGGTTTCTTGAGGTCGCCCCGGCGCTGGCCGCGCTCGGCTTGCTGTGGTGTACCCGCCACCGCTTTCCGCTGACCCCGTTGACCCTCTGGCTGATTCTCCTGCACAGCCTGATCTTGATGGTTGGCGGGCACTACACCTACGCCGAAGTCCCGCTGTTCGACTGGATCGCCGAATGGCTGGGCCAGAGTCGCAACAACTACGACAAACTGGGACACCTGGCCCAGGGCTTCGTACCCGCCCTGTGCGCCCGTGAAGTGATCCTGCGCCTGAAGCTTATCAATGGCCGGATCTGGACCGATTTCTTTGTCGTCTGCTTCTGCCTGGCGCTTAGCGCGTTCTACGAGCTGATCGAATGGTGGGTCGCACTGGCCTCGAACGAGGCGGCTGACGCTTTCCTCGGCACCCAAGGCTATGTCTGGGACACCCAGTCTGACATGCTGATGGCCCTGATCGGAGCCCTGCTCGCACTGATTACGCTACACCGTTATCATGATCGCCAGCTGGCGCGCCTTGCCCGCTTTCCCGTACCTCCATCCACCGACTCTGCGTAACCGACGATGAGCGAAGAGATCACCCAACGCATAGAGCAGCTTATTCGTAGCGAAGATGAGGTCGACGCCAACCTCTACGCCGAGGTATCGGAGGATCTGGAGCCGGATCAGCTCGCCTTGCTGCTGGAATCCCTGCCGCGTGAAGCGCGTGCCGATTGCTGGGCACAGGTACCGGTTAACCAGCGCGTCGATGTTCTGGTCGAGATGCGTACCGAAGCCCGGGCTTCGTTGTTGCGTGACTTCGACAGCCAGGCACTGGATCAGCTGATCTCCGACCTGGACGCCGAGACCCTGATCGAGCTGGCCGAATCGCTGCCAGGCGATGTGGTCGATATCGCGTTGGCGCGCATGGACGAACGTCAGCGCGAGCACTACGAACGATCGGCGCAGTACGCCGAAAACGCCATCGGGCGTTACGTCGATCATCAGTTGCTGATCCTGCCGCAAAACAGCCGGGTGCGGGACGCCGTGCGCTTGCTGCGGCGCGAGACTCCGCTGCATACCCAGCACCTGTGGCTGGTCGACCGCACCGGCCGCTATGCCGGAGCGGTGGAGACCCACGCCCTGTTCGGCCAACCCGACCATCTGTCGCTGGTGGAGCTTGAGGACGAGGAGTTTGAACCCCTGCTGGCTACCACCTCACTGCGCGATGCCAGCGAAGCATTCGAGCATGCGGAGGTCAGCGCCCTGCCGGTGGTGGATGAAAGCAACCGATTGCTGGGCCGGATGACCCAAACCCTGGCCCTTGAACTGCTTCACGAACACTACGAAAGCAAACTGATGGCCAGTGCCGGTCTTGACGAGGAGGAGGACCTGTTCGCGCCGGTGATGCGCAGCTCACGCCGTCGCGCCACCTGGCTCGGCATCAACCTGCTCACCGCATTTCTGGCGTCCTGGGCGATCGGCCTGTTTGAAGGCACACTGCAGCAGGTCGTGGCCCTCGCGGTGTTGATGCCGGTGGTGGCGTCGATGGGCGGCATTGCCGGTAGCCAGACGCTGACGCTGATTATCCGTGGATTAGCGCTAGGCCAGATCAGCGCCGCCAATATCAGGCCGCTACTGCGCAAGGAGCTCAGCGTCGGCGGTCTTAACGGCGTACTTTGGGCGCTGGTGATCGGTTTTGTCGCCGCCTACTGGTTTTCGAGTCCCGGCATTGGCCTGGTGATCTCGCTGGCGATAGTGGTCAATATCGCCGTCGCGGCCCTGTCCGGTGTCATGGTGCCGGTGCTGCTGCAGCGACTGAAGGTCGACCCTGCGCTGTCCGGTTCGGTGATCCTGACCACGGTCACCGATGTGGTCGGGTTTGTCGTATTCCTGGGGCTGGGCTCGCTGTTCCTGACCTGATCGGCCGCTTGTTTAATCACCGCTCTTGTCCTGACCGCCCACCAGCCTGACCGAAGCCCCCTTGCTACTACTGGGCAGATCCGGATCCTCCCCCTTCTGCTCCGCCTTGTGCTGGTACATGGCGCGATCGGCCTGACTGAGCAGCTGACCGGCACTGGGGTAACTGCCGGGGCCCGCCTGGGCGATACCGATACTGAGTTGAATCGCCTCATCCACCTCCACCAACGCTCCGAGCAAACGGCTGACGCAGATATCCCGCGCCTGTTCGGCATTGCAACGGGGAAGCACTACACAGAACTCGTCACCGCCGTAGCGGAATGCACTATCCTCATTACGTGATACCTGCAGGATCGCCTGCCCCACATTGCGCAGTATCTCATCACCCCGCTGATGCCCCTCGGTATCATTGAACAGTTTGAAATCATTGATATCGATATAGACCAGACTCAGCATCTCCTGCCGATTCTCCGCCATGCGCAGATAGCGGGTCAGGGCTTCGTTAAGATAGCGCACCGACTGCAGACCGGTCAGCGGATCGGTTCGTGCCATCCGTTCCAGCTGGTGCGTGCGCTCACGCACCTTGTCCTCCAGTATGCGCGCATACTCTTCCGACTTCTCACGCGATGTCTCGATCTCGGACAACAGGCTGCGGATATAGGTTTCGAACACCAGGGTGATGTCGAACATGAACACCTTTTCCAGTGCGGAGAGTGTATCGGCCCGCACCTGGATGTCGTCGATATGGCGGCTCAGGTAATCGTTGATCAGGCTCTTCAGGGTATAGACGGCGGAGAGGTAGAGCTTGGTGTCGACGCCGATACGCTTGTGTACCAGTCCGATGCGCAGGCGGTTGTTGACGTAGTCGATGTCGTATACACCGCTGAACAGATCCGAAATATAGCGCTGCTGGGCATTGCGCAGGCGCTGCAGTGTGTCGGCATCTCCGATCAGCAGCGCGATCTCGGGCGTATTGGTCTGCATCTCATAAAAGGTATCGACGATACCGCTAAGACCAGCCTCAACAATCTTCCTCGCATCGACTATCAGCTTGATATCACGCTCTGAAATCATGAACAGGCGCTGACGATTTTCGATCTCGAACTCGGTGATACGAAGCTGCTCCAGCAATGTCTGGTCTGTCTGCTTCATACAACGTCCCTCTGGTTAACAGTCCCTTGGCTTGAGTCGAGCCTTGCACCCGGTTTATCCCCGATGAAACGTCATAGGACATACCCGACGTCGAACATACCCGACCAATTCCATTGGGTATAACACTACGCCATTAAATTGGCCAGCGATTACCGCTAGGCAGCGGTTATATGCCAAGGGTCGACAGTAGTCTTGGTGAGTTGCAGTTGAAACGGATATGAAGCGCTTTCACATTAACTGCAGAAGATTTCATCATATAACTAAAAGATCTGAATTCGATTCACATTTATAATGCATGCCAGCTAAACGAGATAACGGAAAACCGACATGCATCAGAGCCTGCGCGACAAATTTGCCGACCCCAGCCGGGGGGTCTACTTCATCGGAACCACGCCGCCACGGGATAGCACCAGCGACGAGCAGATGCGGGAGATCGCCGGAAAGCTGTTGTCCAGGCTTGCGTCTCTGGAGTATGACGGGTTGATCATCTACGACATTCAGGATGAGAGCGCACGTATCGATACTCCCCGCCCCTTTCCGTTCAAGGAGACACGGGATCCTCGGGAGTACTCACGTCTGATTGCCGATCTGTCCAACCGCGAGACGATCACCTATAAAAGCGTGGCGCAGCGTGACCGTGCGGATTTCGAGCACTGGCTGGATGAAGCCTGGAATGAGTACGGATTACGCAATCTTGTTCTGGTCGGAAGCCCATCGTCGGAGGGCGACATTCGCCTGACGCTGCCCGAGGCCTACGCCGCCCTGAACGCACACCGATACCCCTTCCATCTCGGCGGCGTCACCATTGCCGAGCGCCATGCACTGAAAGGCAACGAGCATGAGCGTCTGCTCAACAAGCAGAGCAACGGCGTGGAGTTTTTCGTCTCCCAGGCGGTCTACAACCCGCAGGCGACGATCGATCTGCTGGCCAGTTACGCCCGTAGCTGCCGCGAGCAGGGGATCGCTCCCAAGCGCATCGTGCTGACCTTCACCCCCTGCGGCAGTGCCCAGACACTGGAGTTTATGGAGTGGTTGGGAATCTCGGTACCACCGGCAACGCGCTGGCGTATTCTGGATGCGGCAAACCCGCTGGCGGAGTCGATCCGCATCTGTCAGAACAGCCTGGATCAGATTCTGGAGGCCTGCGTTCCGCTCGGCTTGCCGCTGGGGCTTAATATCGAGAGTCTGACCAACCGCAAGGAGGAGATCGACGCCTCCATTCAGCTCTATCGCCTGCTCAAGGCCACCCTGGACCTGAAACTGGCCGAGCAGCAGTTGAAGGGCTAATCCGGCTGCTGCTCCTGGGAGGTCAGTGATTCGATCAGCTCATTGGCCTTCATTTTCTGCTGCGCCAGCAGCGCCTCGCGCTTGACCTTCAATTCTGCATATCGCTCCGGCTCCCAGATAATCAGGTTGCGCTCGAAATCGATGCGATAGTGCACCTGACGCAGAAAATCCATGCCCAGCAGGCCGTCATGGTTGGAGCGCCCGACCGGATCGATCACCATCGCCCGCGCCGATTTGATCTTGAACGGACCGATCTCGATCCGGTCCAGGTTGATCGCATGCACGTCGATCACCTCGCCGCTGGCGACGCGCGCCTGCCCCGCCCGGTAGGTGGATCCGTTCAGGCCTTTCAGCGCATCACGGTGGAATACCGTGCCGGAGGCCCCGGTATCAAGCAGCATGTGGGTGTCCGCCCGACGTGCGCCGTACACGGCCCTGACCGGCAAGATCACACCGTTGCCGATCACCTTGACCGGCGTCTCCAACTCGGTGATCGCTTTCTCGACCGAGGCCAGTGAGTCGTCGATCTGCCGACGCAGGTGGTTCAGCTGCTGCTCCCGTGGCGACGGATCCTGATGGCTGTTCATCGTCCCGGCCTCGCTGCGGGTTTCCACCTTTTCGCGGTACTGGTGCGGAATCTGGCTCTCGCGGTTCACATAGACCTTGCGCCCGCGCTCATCGACGTAGTGGTAGATCTCCGCCGTCGCCGGCAAAGAGATCGCCGCAACCAGCAGCGCCGGTAACAGCCACCCAATCACTTGACCGCCGGCTGCATACAATCTGAACCTTGCAGTGGTTTCATCCACCGGCAAGCTTGACCTTGAACCCTTCGGATTCCAGTAACTGTTTAATCGGTTCACGATGATCTCCCTGTATTTCTAGCACACCATCCTTGAGCGCCCCCCCGGTGCCGCAACGCTGTTTCAGGCGTTTGAGCAGCGCTTTGAGTTCCTGTTCCGCCAGCGGCACGCCACTGATCGTGGTAACGCCCTTGCCCTTACGGCCCGAGGTTTCGCGGCGGATACGCACGATGCCATCCAGCCCCGCCAAACGCTGCTGATCGGCCAGCTCATCGCAGATACACGCCGTTAGCTCCTTGCCGCACTCGGGACAGAGGCGCCCCTTATCGGTGGAGTAGACCAGACGGCTGAGTTGATCCTGCAGTGATGACATGACTAAACCCTAATCGCTTTGTGTTTCAGTTAACAGATCGTTAAAGCCCGATACCGCCACCAATCTGACGGGCCAGGTAGGTGGCATAGGTGTCGGTCATGCCACCAATAAAATCGAGCGCACGTATGTAGCATTGGTACAGCGGCAGATCGGGCGCCGGCGCGTGGATCCCCATCAGGCTGAGGATCTTCTGGCTGCGATAGCCCAACTCTTCCGGACCCTCGCTGTGCAGCTCCCATACCGCCTCGATAAACGCCTCAAGCAGTACGCCGAGCGTGGTATAAGCCCCCACCTCCAGCTCCGCCTTGCGGGTATCGGGAAACACCCGCTCCCGCGCCAGCTGTTTGGCACGCGCGATGCCGTCGCGGACCATCGGGTCACCATCGCTGACCAGCTCGCCATGATAGTCGCCGCGCATGATCGCCGGCAGGTTATCCATAAAGGCGATCACCACCGAGTTAACCATGTTCTCCATCGCCTTGCCGCGCAAGGCCGATATCTTGCGCCGCGCCGACGCCTGACTGGCGAAGATCTCGTCGTCGAACTCCAGGTCGCCGCACATCTCCAGCAGTATGGGTTTGACCTCATCGAAGCTCAAAAGATGCAGTTCGATCGCATCCTCCAGGTCCAGGATCGCGTAACAGATATCGTCCGCGGCTTCCATCAGGAACGCCAGCGGGTGGCGGCTCCAGCAGTTCTCGCCCAGCTTGATCAGCCCCAGCTCCCGCCCCAGGGCATTGAGGATCTCCACCTCCGTCTGGAAACAGCTGAACTTGCCCTTCTTTCCGCCCCGTTCGGCGGTCCAGGGATATTTCAGCAGCGCGCCGAGCGTCGGGTAGGTCAGGCGCAGCCCGCCGTCGAACAGGTTGTTTTCAATCCGGGTCACCACGCGGAACCCCTGGGCATTGCCCTCGAAGGTCTGCAGATCCAGGCGCTCCCCCTGGCTGAGACCCGCGAAACGCGGGTCATCGCCGCGACGGCGGAACCAGTCCCGTATCGCATACTCGCCGGCATGCCCGAACGGGGGGTTACCGATATCGTGTGCCAGACAAGCGGACTGCACGATCATGCCGATATCGTAGGCACTGACCCAGGGCGGCAGTTGATCAGCGATCAGCTCGCCAACGCGAATACCCAGGCTGCGGCCCAGACTACCCACCTCCATCGAATGGGTCAGCCGGGTGTGGATATGATCGTTGAGCGCCATCGGGTGTACCTGGGTCTTGCGACCCAGGCGGCGAAACGCACTGGAGAAGATGATGCGGTCATGATCCTTGTGGAAATGGCTGCGCCCCAGCTCATCGTCGCGGAGCTGCTCATGCCCGTAGCGCTTGGTGGTCAGCAGTTGGGACCACTGCATCTGCATCTTGATCTCCTCGGTGTTCAGTATAGCGTCCTGTATACCACACCCAGATGGGCGCGCTCATCCAGCGCGGCACAAAAACCAGCGAGACTCCGCTGCGGCAGGGTTAGTTGCAGGGCGACGGCAGCACCATATTCACTCCCGTCGACACTGGCCTCGAAACGGTTAAGCAGAGCATCGATACCGCCCTGCTGATCGTAGGCGAACTCCAGCGCGACAGCGGCCATCGGCTCGCGCTGTTCAAGCGGCCAATTGGACAGCAGCTCCTTTACCGCACCACCATAGGCGCGCACCAAACCGCCGGCACCGAGTTTGATACCGCCGAAAAAGCGGGTAACTACCACGCAGCAGTCGCCTACCCCCTGCCCCATCAGCACATTGAGCATCGGTTTGCCTGCGGTGCCCGAGGGCTCGCCATCGTCATCACTGCCCGCCGCGCGAGGATGGGCCGGTTGACCAATCACATAGGCCGAGCAGTGGTGGTTGGCGGAGGGAAAACGCTGGCGCTGAGACTGGATGAAGGCACGCATCTCGGATTCCGAGCCGACCGGCACTCCCGTGGCGATAAAACGGCTCCTCTTGACCTCGATTACCACCTCGAATTGGGCCGCCGGTACCCGGTAGCCCTCAGTTACTGCATTATCCGCCACTCAGCTCTCCGCACAGATCGGTTGTCGCTCGCGGTGGATATGTTAAGGATTCATCCGCCAAACGGATAGTCATCGACCCGACTGATAGTCATCCAATGCGGCTTGCCTCGCTGCTTTATAGTCGATGACCGGCTTGGGACGCCCCTGGGCGGAGCCGGCACCGGGCTGCTGACGCAATTTGCCCGGTTCGATGCCGCACAGCTCGGGAAGCCAGTGCGCTACAAACGCGCCGTCCGGATCGAACTTTTCGCCCTGGGCCTGAGGATTGAAGATTCGAAAGTAGGGAGCCGCGTCGGCCCCCACCGAGCTGCTCCACTGCCAGCCGCCCAGGTTGGAGGCGAAATCACCGTCGATCAGGTGGCGCATGAAGAAGTCGGCGCCACGACGCCAGTCGATCCGCAGCAACTTGGTCAGATAGGAGGCCACCACCATTCGTAGCCGGTTATGCATCCAGCCGGTCTCCAACAACTGCTTCATCGCCGCATCGACAATCGGAAACCCGGTTTCGCCCCGGCACCAGGCCTGAAACGCCCGCTCATCCTGTTGCCAGCTGATCTTCGCCTCCACCTCGGGGCGGAACGGCTCCAGCCGTGACAGACCGGGATAGGCCACCAGCAGATGGCGGTAGAACTCACGCCAGATCAGCTCGTTCAACCAGCTTGAGTGCAGCCAGTCCGGGTCGTCGCTTTCGGACCTGAGGGCCGCCAGACATTGGCGAGGCGACAAGGCACCGATGCTCAGGTGGGGGGACAGCCTCGATGTCCCTTCCGCCTCGGGATCGGTCTGCGGAAAGTCCCGTTTGCGGGCGTAGTCCTGCGCCCGCTCACGCACGAAGGTGTTCAGCCGTTCACTGACGTTATCTTCGCCCGCCAGCCAAAGATCCCGGCGATAGTAAAGCGCTCTATAGCCAAGATCCGCAGGTAGTGGATCATTGGCACATACCGTCCCACGCCTGGCCGCAGGACAGGGTAAAACCGGCGAGTCGAAATCGGCCAACCGCCGGCGCCAGGCGTTGCTGAACGGGGTGTAGACCTTGAACATTCCGCCCTGCCCGGTCTGGACCTGGCCCGGCGGAATGATCAGCTCGCCATGGAAAGCGCGTGTGGTAATCCCGGCACTCTCCAATGCACGACACACCTGCGCGTCGCGATTGCGCTCGTTCAGCGGGTACTCGTAGTTGAAGCAGAGCTCGCTGGCACCGAGCTGGCGCGCCAGATCGACCAGTGCCGAGGCACAGTCGGCGAAGCGCTGCAGGCGTAGCACGCGTAGCGGCAGGTTCAACCGTTCACACTCTGGCAGCAGGGAGCTCAGTTGATCGTGCCATAGCCCCATCCGAGCCGGCGACTCGCCATGCGCGTGCCAGCTCTCGGGCGTCAGAGCCACCACCAGCACGACAGCGGCGTCGTCACGGCAGGCATGGTGAAGGGCCGGGTTATCGGTCAGGCGCAGATCGTTGCGCAACCAGACCAGACGTACAGGGGTTGTCATCTCCAAACATCCCTAGGCTCAGTGCGATTTAGATATAGTTGCGCAATCCCAGCTCATGGGGATAGGGGTTGAGGTAGGTCTGCTCGCAGACATACTCGCTGCCGTAACGCTTCAGGTAGTGTTTGAGCAGCGCCAGCGGCACCACCAGCGGCACCTGCCCCAGGCGATACTGTTCTATCCCCTCCAGCAGCTCCTGTTTGCAGTCCGGCTCGAGCGACTTCTTCATATAGCCAAGCAGATGCATCAGCACATTGGTGTGGGTCTTGCGGGTGGCCCGATGCGCCATATGCGCCATGAAACCCTGAATATAGTGCTGCATCGCCTGCTCTAGCGGCAACTGGTGCGCTTCAGCCAGATAGCGTCCCAGCTCACGATAGCCCTGGTAGTGATGCGCCATCAGCAGGTATTTCTGTCGGCTGTGGAACTGGATCAGGTTGTGATAACTGGGGTCGGTTTCGACTGTCCGTTTCCAGTCGTCATAGGCAAAGACACGGGCGATAAAGTTGTCGCGCAGTACCGGATCATTCAACCGCGCCTCCTCCTCCACCGGCAGCACGGGATTTGCCTCGCGCAGTGCGCGCACGAAGACGCCGCTACCCGCCGTGTTGGGCATACCATTGGGATGGTAGACCTTGACCCGTTCCATACCGCAACTGGGCGACCCTTTCATCAGGATATAGCCGCGCAGCTCACCAGCCATTTCACCGACCTGGCGGCCGTATTCGAGCAGTCGATCGGTCACATCGACCGTTGCGTCCACCGTGCCCAGGGCTCTGGGCGTATCGTCTCCCTCTGCGACCAGACGTATGGGTTCACGCGGTACACCGAGACCGATCGCCATCTCCGGGCAATAGGGGTGATAGCTGAAGCAATCGGCAAGTACCTCGAGACAGTAGCGCGAGCGCTTGTGCCCACCGTTATAGCGTACCTGCTCACCCAACAGACAGCTGCTGATCCCTACCGGGATCTTCTGTTCCAGTACCAAGGGTTTAATCTCTGCCACCTAGCTCACCGCTCGAATTCAAGACTCAGTATCCAAATTCTACTACGTAACTGATGGCAAATCGGATCAAACCCGGAAGCGACCGACTCAAGCGCTGCTCTATTTCTGCCATGCCGGAGGACATAGAGGTTACCTGCACCGCATTTTGTGTCGCACTCTCGGCGAATTCAGCTATCTTGTGCACGTTAGTCTTATAGACCGAGCACAGCTTACCTCTTTATTCGCTTGTACGCTTGATGTCATAGTAACGCCCGTTTCTGGCTGGTTAGAGATTGGCCCAGGCTGATCACCCAAACCCTACCCGTCAGCCATGCCGAAGGAGATAAATCGATGCGTATCCAACTGTTCAAAGCCGCCCTGGCGACCCTGACACTACTGCTACCGTTGACGGCCAGCGCGGAAAGCATAAGGCTGACCACGACTCAGGGCACAATCGAGCTTGAGCTGTTCAGCGAGCAGGCTCCGAAAAGTGTCGAGAACTTTATCGCCTATGTGGAGAGCGGATACTACGACGGCATGATCTTCCACCGTGTCATCCCAGGTTTCATGATTCAGGGCGGCGGTATGGATCAAGAGTTCAAACCGCGCAAAACCCGTCCGCCGGTGGAAAACGAATCCGATAACGGCCTGAAAAACCTGCGCGGCTCCCTGGCCATGGCCCGCACCCGCCACCCGGACAGTGCCACCAGTCAGTTCTTCATCAACAGCGTGGACAACTTCACACTGGATGCCAGACCGGGTCAGCCGGGGTATACCGTGTTCGGCCGCGTCACCAGCGGTATGGACGTCGTCGATCGGATCAGCGCCGTCGAAACCACCAGTCGGCCGCCGTTCCGCGATGTACCGGTGACGCCTATCGTGATCGAACGGGCGGAAGTGATCAAGTAAAGAGCCCCCCTGATGTCCGCTATGGGATCAACGACGACGGAACTATCCGGGGACGTTAACGTTTAATGGCGACGTAGCGTCCCTGCATAACAAAGGTCAGCTGGCCATCGCACAGCACGTCGATCTGAAGATCGAGCCGCCCACGTCCGCGCTCCGCTATTCGATCCGTCAGATGATCGAGCTGGGACTGGTCCGGCAGGCAGACACGGGCAAAAAAGGCACTATTATTCGGTGCTTTGTAACTCTGATGGGCATCGGCGATCACCACATCACAGTCCAGCCCCTGCCCCCTGAGATAGAGGGTGGTCAGACACCAGCCGGCCAGAGTCGCCAAGGCCGAGATGGAACCACCGAACCCCGTACCCTTGTCATTGACGTTGGGGGCCAGCGGCACATGAAGCTCAAGCACCTGTCCATCGTACTCGAGGCGCTCTATCTGCATCGCACTGGTCAGCGGAATGCTCTGGTACAGCCAGGCAAGAAACTGCCGCGGATCGGTGGTCATATCGCCCATTGGGCTCCCCTCCTCAGGCCGGCCAGTCGGTAATCAGGCGTGCGGTATCGGCCTCAGGTACCGCTTTCTCCTTCACCGTCTGACCAAGATAGATAAAGCCGATGATCTGTTCGTTTTCAGCCAGTCCCAGCCCCTCGGCAACCCCGGGATTGAAGGCCAAGTCACCGGAGCGCCACATGGCACCAACACCCTGAGCAGCGGCAGCCTGGACCACCGCATGAGCGGCACAGCCAGCGGTAATCACCTGCTCGCTAACCGGCACCTTCGGGTGCTCCCGGGTCACCGCAATCGCGACCAGGATCATCGGCGCCCGCATCGGCATATTGCGCAACTTGGTCGCTTGCGCTTCACTCAGCTCACCGCCCTCGGCCTGGCTGGAGGCTAAAAACAGCTCGCCCAGCCGGCTCAACCCCTCACCCTCAATCTTGAGGAAGCGGTAGGGTGTCAGAGAACCGTGATCCGGTGCCCGTGAGGCGGCCTTCATCATCAGCTCAAGCTGCTCAGCCGTGGGCGCCGGTTCCTGCAACACCGGACTGGAGGTACGGGTAAGCAGGAGTTCAAGTGCATTCAATGTCGCGCTCCTTACTGACGTGCCAGGCGTGGATTCGCGGGCTCATCCACCATACTGGAACGATAGGGGTTGATATCCAGGCCGCCGCGTCGCACATAACGCGCATAAACGCTGAGTTTTTGCGGACGGCAGCGCTGCCAAATGTCCATGAAGATGTTCTCGACACACTGCTCATGGAAATCGCCATGCTCACGATAGGAGACGATATACGCCAGCAGCCCCTTGCGATCGATCTTGCCGCCCTTGTAGCGGATCTGCAGACTGCCCCAGTCCGGCTGCCCTGTTACCGGACAGTTGGACTTCAGCAGATGGCTGACCAGCGTCTCGCTGACCACCTCGTTACTGGATTTGAGCAGATTCGGTGCCGGTGTGTAGTGCTCCACGTCGATATCCAGATCGTCGATGCAACTCCCCTCCAGCTTGCCCATCTGCAGCGGGGCATCGGGCCGGATCAACTTGACCCCCACATCCCCGCCAGCCGCCTGGGACAGATCCTGTTTCAGGTGCGCCTGCACCTCCGCTTCGCTGCCGAACCGGGTCAGGTTGTAGGAGTTCAGATAGAGCTTGAAAGACTTGGACTCGATGATATGACTGGAGCTGGCCGGAATCCGGAACTCCGCCAGCCGCACCACCGGCTTGCCACGACTGTCGAGCCAGGAGAGCTCATAGGCGTTCCAGATATCCACGCCGCGAAACGGCAGGGTCGCGCGGTCTATCCCTTTCGCCTGCCAGTTGATATCCCGCGCAATCGGGTAGAGCAGCTCAGGATCGTAACGGTTGACGTAACGCGTTCCCTGCCCCAGTGGTGATTGCTTGATCGACTCATGTTCACTCATCAGCTGCGGATACCTTTGCCAATGTTAAGAAGGTGCAGCGAAAAACCGGCCAGCACCGCAATGAATACCAGGATCATCGTGAATGCAAAACCGACGTTGATGTCGCTTACCCCCAGAATGCCATAACGGAAGGTGTTGACCATATAGAGAATTGGATTTAACTGCGAAACCCCCTGCCAAAACTCGGGCAGCAGCTGGATGCTGTAGAACACCCCACCCAGATAGGTCAGCGGCGTCAGCACGAAGGTGGGGATGATCGAGATATCATCAAAGGTGTTGGCAAACACCGCATTGATAAAACCGCCCAGCGCAAACACGATCGAGGTCAGCAGCACGATACTGATCGTCACCCCCAGATGGTGGATCTGCAGGTTGGTGAAAAACAGCGACAACACCGTCACGATCAGCCCCACGGCAAGACCGCGCGCCATACCGCCGATCACGTAGCCGGCCAGAATCACCCAGTTGGGTACCGGCGCAACCAACAACTCTTCGATGTTGTGCTGAAACTTGGTGCCGAAAAACGAGGAGACCACGTTACCGTAGGAGTTGGTGATCACCGACATCATGATCAACCCCGGTACGATGTACTCCATGTAGTTGAATCCGCCCATCTCACCGATTCGGGAGCCGATCAGGTTGCCGAAGATGATGAAATAGAGCGTCATGGTGATCGCCGGCGGCAACAGGGTCTGCGCCCAGATGCGGGTGAACCGGCGTACCTCCTTGACCACGATGGTCCAGAAAGCGGTGAGCAGCAGTTGGCTGTTCATAGGCAACGTCCTTACAGATTCTTGTCCACTAGCGAAACGAACAGCTCCTCAAGGCGATTGGCCTTGTTGCGCATGCTCGCGACGCTATAACCCAGGGCTGACAGCTGAGCGAAGATCGGATTGAGCCCTTTGGACTTCTCCACGTCGACCTCCAGCGTATGGGTATCCACAAGCCGGACCCCATAGCCGTCGAGCACAGGCGATGCATCGATATCCCGATCAAGATCGAGGACAAACGTCTCCATATTGAGCTTGGCCAACAGCGCTTTCATGGTGCTGTTCTGAATGATCTGGCCATGGTCGATAATGGCGATATTACGGCAGAGGCTTTCCGCCTCCTCCAGATAGTGGGTGGTCAGGATGATGGTCGTACCCGCCGCGTTGATCTCACGCAGGAACTCCCACATGGAGCGGCGCAGCTCGATATCGACCCCCGCCGTCGGCTCGTCCAGAATCAGCATTTTAGGGTCATGCACCAGCGCCCGCGCGATCATCAGTCGCCGCTTCATGCCACCGGAGAGCATTCTCGCCCGTTCGTTACGCTTCTCCCACAGACCAAGCTTGCGCAGATAGAACTCCGCCCGCTCGCTCGCGCGCTTGCGGCCGATGCCGTAGTACCCCGCCTGGGTGACGACGATATCGAACACCTTCTCAAACGGATTGAAATTGAACTCCTGAGGGACAACACCAAGGCAGAGCTTGGCCCGTGTCAGCTCGCTATCCAAGTCATGTCCAAATACGCTCACCTTGCCGCCGCTTTTGTTCACCAGCGACGAGACTATACCGAGCGTCGTCGACTTGCCGGCGCCGTTGGGGCCCAACAAGGCGAAGAAGTCGCCCTGCTTCACCTCCAGCGAGATCCCTTTGAGCGCCTCGAAACCGTTACCGTAGGTCTTGCGCAGATTGTCGATACTCAGCGCTAGGGTCATAAGCATCCTGTCTTGTTAATCGTATGGAAGCGATGGATATGGGGGCTGGCGCGGAAAAATCAACCTGAGCACTTGTGATCCAGCGCCCCAGCCCCAACTTATTCAGTGACTGTCCCAACAGCTGCGGAGCGAACGTGACCGATTTCCACACCTATCATCTGAACCTGCTCAAACTGGCCTACAACAACCTGATCAAACAGCCGCCGTTCAACGATCCGGCGATCAACAGCGTAGATGCAGAATTTCTGGAGCAGTTCGCCGACTTGACCCGGGGGTTCGGGCAGCATGAGTCCTGGGTGTATGAAGAGGGGCAGAACCTGCTGGGCCGACTGGTACGCGCCTATCCCCACCTGGTTCACCTGGTCGCCCGCGATCTGTTCTGGCTGTTCGGCGGCGACTGCCTGCACCATATGCCCGATGAGGAGATCGCACTGTTCTCTCGGCTGGATGAAGCCCGCGCCGAGGCGGAACGAAACGGCGAGCCATTCGATTACCTGGCGGAGCGCACCCGACTGTTCAATTAAGATCGAGGCAGGTTAACGCGTCAGCCGCCTGCCACAAAAGATGGGTCGGCATAGCGACCACCCATCTACAGCGTACTGGCCTTCTCGTCCGCTTGACTATCCCGCCGGGAGATCAGCATCTCATCATCCCCAGCCTTGCCGCGTGGAGCATCCAATCGCGCCATATACTGGCTTAGCAGAGCATCAAACTCCTTGCGGCTCTTGCCCTCCAGCTGCTTGGTGATGGGAATCGGGGCCTTGATTGCGTCTACCGGCCGGCCCGCGATACGAAATTCGTAGTGCAGATGAGGCCCCGTGACCCGGCCACTAGCACCGGACAGCGCAACTTTTTGCCCCCTGCTCACGCGCTGCCCCTTGTGCACCAGCGCTTTACTCAGGTGCAGGTAGCGCGTTGTGTAACGCTCACTATGCTTGATCTCCACATAGAGCCCGGCATATTTGTGATCTACCACACGCGATACGACACCATCGCCCGAGGCCAGAATCGGCGTTCCCGTGCGCATCGAAAAGTCGGTGCCGTTGTGCGGACGGAACAGGCCTGTCACCGGATGGTGACGATTGGGGTTGAAGTTTGACGATACACGATAGTTGCCACTGAACGGATAGCGCAGGAAAGCCTTGCTCAGACTCCGCCCCTTCTCATCGTAATAGCTGCCATCGTAATAGAAGATCGATACCGGCGACCGGTTAGCCAACATGCGCACGGCTTCGATCTTGGTTTCACCCGTCGGCTCATCGTCGATATACTGCCTTGAAAGCAGGACCTCGAAAGAGTCCCCCTTACGAATATCACGGCGGAAATTGATCTTCTCTTTGAGCAGCTGGGTGATCTGATAAACGTCCCTGGCATCCAACCCTTCGGCTGCGGCATCGTTCGCAAAACTGCTGCCGATCTCCCCGACCAGGGCGACCTCTTTCCATGTGCCCGGCAGGATTGTCTCTTTGAACTCGAAGCCCGCGTCCTGTTTACGCTGATAGGTCACCTTGTGGGCCGGTGAGAATCTCAGCTCCAGAATATTGAGCTTATCGTTTTCCACATCAGCCAATAGCTCGACACCGGGCTTTATATTATCCAGCGCAAGCACGTTTTCATCCGCCTCCAGTACCTGATAAAGGTCCTGAATCGGCAAGCCGAGCTTGCTGAAGATCCCGGTCAGCGTATCGGAGGGCTGGATCTCGTAGGCCCACATGCGGCTGTCGTCTAGCCGACCGCCAGCGCCCTTCGGCGCGAAACCGGGAGACTCCGGTGCGACAACTAGACCATCACTGTCCTCCACAACGTCAAGCTGCAACGGCAATGCAATGCGCACACTTTCGCCGCTGTCGTAAAATTGAGCAAAAGCCTCCGCGCCCTGCTCCTCGCTCTCTAGTTGAGCGGTATCCGACGCGAGGTGCTGCTCACCGTTCGAGAACGCCAGGATCATCACCATAACCGGCAAAGTAGTCAACGCCACGCGATAAGCAACGGGAAGAAGTTTAAACAATTCAACAAAACGCCGGACTGGGGAGAATAACTTGGCCAAAACAGGTACCCATTAAATGAGAGCAGGTAAAAACACCGCGTAAAAAACATTGAATTACGCCAGTATCCTGTAAAACCATTTTTATTTCGAGAGGGGCAAACGAATTGAATCTATAGCCGGCCGAGACACGGACTCAATAAACAATGGTGCAGGGAAACTTTTACCCGCCGTGATCCAAACGGATCGACAGTCATACAACGAAAAAGCCGCACCCCAGGGTAGAGCCAGGGACGCGGCCAGGCCGCGCCCAGGGCTTGCGAGAGCAAGGGCTCAACCCGAGATCCCTCGCAACCGCTCACTACGCCGACGCAGCAGTTCCAGCACGGTCAGCAGCAGTATCGACATCGCCACCAGAATGGTCGCTACCGCCAGGATCGTCGGGCTGATCTGCTCACGGATACCGGCCCACATCTGCAGCGGCAGGGTGCGCTGTTCAACGCCGGACAGAAAGATCACCACCACCACTTCATCAAACGACGTGATAAAGGCAAACAGTGCTCCCGATACAACCCCAGGCATCACCAACGGCAGAATCACCTTGAAGAAGGAGTAGCTAGGGGAAGCCCCCAGACTGGCCGCAGCACGTGTCAGCGACTGATCGAACCCGGACAGCGTCGCGGTGACGGTGATCACCACAAAGGGGATGCCCAATGCGGTGTGGGCCAGGACCACTCCGAGGTAGGTTTGCGAGAGGTTCACGCTGGAATAGAAAAAGAACATCCCCGCCGCCGAGATGATCAACGGCACGATCATCGGCGAGATCAGGATACTCATGATCAGTCCGCGAAACGGCATCTGCGGGCGCGACAGGCCCAGCGCCGCCAGTGTACCCAGCACCGTCGCCAGCACCGTCGACGCGATACCGATCAGAAAACTGTTCTTGATCGCGTTCAGCCAGGTGCTACTGGAGAAGAACTCCTCGTACCAGCGCAGCGAGTAGCCCGCCGGATCGAGCGACAGCATCTCCCGCGAGAAGGTAAAGTAGGGCTCGGCGTTGAACGAGAGCGGAATGATGACCAGAATTGGGCCGATCAAGAACAGGAAGATCAAACCGCACAGGATACGGTATCCGTAGTGCCAAATCCGATCGAGAGTACTGGCATAAGCCGGTAATGCAGCCATGGATCACCCCATTTTTATCTTGTCGATGCCGATCAGCTTGTTATAGATCGCATAGAAAACCAGTACCAAAACAAGCAGCAGCACGCCCAACGCACCCGCGAGTCCCCAGTTGAGGGATTTCTGCATGTGGTAAGCGATCATGTTGCTGATCATCTGTCCCGACTGCCCACCGACGAGGGCCGGGGTAATGAAGTAACCGATCGAGAGGATGAAAACCAACAGGCTGCCGGCGCCGATACCGCTGACGGTCTGCGGTACATACACCCGCCAGAACGCGACCAGAGGGTTGGCCCCGAGCGAACGCGCGGCACGTACGTAACTCGGTGGTACCGTTTTCATGACGCTGTACAGCGGCAGGATCATGAACGGCAGCAGAATATGTGTCATCGCAATCAGCGTACCGGTCTTATTGAAGATCATCTGAATGCGGCCCTGATCGTCGACGATATGCATCCAGACCAACAGATCGTTGAGCACGCCTTGAGACTGCAACAGCACGATCCAGGTTGTCGTACGCACCAGCAGCGAGGTCCAGAAAGGCAGGAGCACCAGGATCATCAGCAGGTTACTGGTCCGCAACGGCAGGTTCGCCAGCAGGTAGGCAACCGGATAGCCGAGCAGGATACAGAACAGGGTCACCGTGGCGCTCATGACCAGAGTTCTGACGAACAGGGGGCCGTAAACACGCTGCGACTCCGGCTGCAGTACGATGTTGCCTGCATCGTCATAGCCCATATCCAGCGCAGCCAGCAGATAGGTGAGCGTATAGGGAGCGGACTGACGCTTGAGCATCCTCCAGGTCGCGGGCTCTCCCCACGCCGAATTGATGTCGATCAGCGCATCCTTATAGGGGCCGTGATCCAGCCTTTTCGCCTGTCGCGCCGACCCCATGATGACACTGCGCATGCCGTTTATTTCGTAGTTCAGGCGAGTGGCGACCTTGCCTATACTCTTGTCCTCGTAGCCCGCTTTCAGGTCCTCGACCAGTGCCGCGAAAACAGGCTCGGCCGGCAACCCTTCGCCATCCCAGTCGCCCAGAGCAGCGGCGGTGTTGGGCATGGTTTCGTGGACCAGAGGATCTTCGACCCCACGCAGCGCCATATTGAATACGGGGACGATAAAGCTGACCAGAATAAACAGCAGCAAGGGTAGAACCAGCAACAGCGCCCATAGTCGCAAACGGCGCTGCGCCCGCCGAAGGCTAACCTTCAACGGCGTTCCGTCAGCCGTAGTCATGCCCGAATGCGCTCCAGCCAGGCCGCTACTGTCCGCGGTCCCTACCGAGATCTGTGCTTGACTCATTTTTTATAAACCTGTCGAAACGGAAGGTGTTGGGATTACGCGATGGTAAAAATACTGCAGGGTGATCGAATCACCCCGCAGCCGTCGACTTATTTAGCCAACCAGGCGTTGAAACGCTCACGCATCTCGTCGCCGTTGTCCGCCCACCAGATGGCATCCTTCTTGATCGGGTTGAAGAAGTTCTCCGGCGACGTCGGCATGTGCGGTTTCATGTCGATTCCGGTATCGGCATGAGTCGATACCATCGGCGCGGAGGACGCACGAGCCGGACCGTAGGAGATGTACTTGGCCTGATCCGCCAGTTTCTGCGTGCTGGTCGCGAAGTTCAGATACTTCTTCAGGTTCTCGGTCAGCTTACCCTTGGGTACAACCCAGCCATCGAGCTCGAACATCTGACCGTCCCAAACCACGGTGAAGGGCTGTTTCTCATTCACCTGCGCGTTGAAGAAACGTCCGTTATAGCCGGAAGCGATCGTGACCTCCTTATCCGCGAGCAACTGCGGCGGCTGAGCACCGGCATCCCACCACACTACCTGGCTCTTGATGGTATCCAGCTTTTTGAATGCACGTTCCAGCCCCTCCGGAGTGCTCAGCACATCGTAAACCTCGTTCGCCGGAACGCCGTCGGCAAGCAGCGCCCACTCCAGGTTACCGTCGGGGATCTTCTGCAGGGCACGCTTGCCCGGAAACTTCTCGAGATCGAAAATATCGGCAATCTTGCTCGGTTTTTCACCCGGGAAAGCGGTATCGTTGTATGCGACCACCGTGGCGTAGACGATCTGCGGGATAAAACAACCGCTCAGCGAGCCTTCCACGAAATCCTTGCTGGGCAAAGTGCCATCCGGTGCAGCCGCCAGAATCGCATCGTAATCGATCTCTTCCACGATGCCCTCGTCACACGCGGTGATTGAATCACCCTCAAGCATATCGACAAGATCCCAAGTCACATTGCCGGCTTCGACCTGGCTACGCAAACCGGCAAGGCCCTGTGCCGACTTGGGCTCCATCAGGATTTTGTCGCCTGTTTCCGCAGTCCACGGGTCGTGGTAAGCGCGCTTCTGAGAGTCGGAATAAGCGCCACCCCAAGAGACGATTGTCAGCGTCTCTTCAGCCTGTGCAACACCACCGCACAGAGTACCGCCCATTACGGCGGCAGCCAGAATAGAGTGTTTAAAAACGTTCTTTATCATCGGCATTTCCTCGTGGTCAGTTGGCCAAAGCGGCCGGCATTTGCGTAACAACAGTCTCAGTCCTGCTTCCGAAGTACGAGCCTTCGCAAGTTATGCAATCTCCGATCATCTAGCATCCAGCGCTCGGCAATCCTCCGTTGCCCAGCCGATTCGTATAACCTCGCCCTCCTTTAGGCGAGTATGGCGCTGTGTATTGGGCACCTTGGTGATAAAGTCCGAGTTTCCGGACACCGTCATCCTGGCGCGGATGTGATCGCCCAGATAGATCAGCTCTTCGACCCGCGCTTCGCATCTGTTCGGGTAATGCTCATCCTCGGGATCGATCACGACCCGCTCGGGGCGAATGGACAGCATGGTGCGCTCATTGACGCCGTCGACATTGACCTTGAGCGCATTGACGATACCCGCCCCGCCATCCAGCTCGACCGAGCAACTTGTCCCGTTCACAGAGGTAATTCTGCCGCCCAGGCGGTTATTCTCGCCGATGAACCCCGCGACAAATGCGTTTTCCGGCTCCTCATACAACTGAGCGGGTGTCGCCAACTGCTGCACGATGCCGTCCTCGAACACGGCAATGCGGTTGGACATGGTCAGCGCTTCCGACTGGTCATGCGTCACATACACCATGGTGATACCGAGATTCTCGTGAATATGCTTGATCTCGTACTGCATCTCTTCACGCAGATTTTTATCCAGCGCCCCCAGCGGCTCATCCATCAGAACCAGCTTGGGTTCAAACACCAGCGCCCGAGCGACCGCCACGCGCTGCTGCTGACCACCGGAAAGCTGTGCGGGGCGACGGTTACCGAAGCTTCCCAGCCGAACCATCTCCAGCGCTTTTTTTACCCTGGCATCAATATCGGCCTGCGGTACCTTGCGCACCCGCAATGGGAAGGCAAGGTTTTCGGCCACGGTCATGTGAGGAAAGAGCGCATAGTTCTGGAAAACCATGCCGATATCGCGTTTATGGGGGGCAACGTTGTTGATCGACTGGCCGTCGAGGATAATGTCGCCGTGTGTAGCGGTTTCAAATCCCGCCAACATCATCAGGCAGGTGGTCTTGCCGGAGCCGGAGGGCCCCAACATGGTGAGAAACTCTCCTGCAGCTATATCAATATTGAAATTCTTTACTACCAGCGTTTCTCCGTCGTAACTCTTTTGTACATTGATAAAGCGCACGAACTGTTCCGGGTTGCCACCCATAAGACTGCCACCTCTTTTGTGTTGCTTCGCTACAACACAATGCAGATTGTCTTGATCTCTGTCAAACCCACACAAATTCGCACGGAATTTTGAATAAGAGACTGTGGTGACCTGACTAAAAACGCCTTTAACCCCGTTCAACTACTTAAGTAGCCCATACCCTCAGGCAATACCCGCATACTAGAAACATTCCGTCTCATCTAACCATCGATAACAAATCGCCTGTTTCAAACAATAAAAAACGTCGCTTTTTGACTCGTGAACGACGCATATGGAGTACAGATTTCCGACATCCAGCCAGTCAAGCAAGCTTCCAACACCCACGTAAACAGATAAGTAAAATACATGATAAACAGATATTAAGGACGCCAGAATTCTGTGCTGCATGACGCATCGAATATGGATCTAAACGAAAACTGAAAAGACCAAAAATTCAATTGATATGTTTCAAACATAATCAGCTGGAAATTTCAGCCCGAGATAATGCTATGAAGGAGAAAACTGAGACGCGAGACAAAACCCGAACCGGCCGGCGCTCCGGTCGCGAGCCCAACCAACAACAGTGGGGGTCGCCCAGCTTAGAGGCACAGATACAGCGCGTTGAAATGAAGAGATTTTGGAGCGGGAAACGAGACTCGAACT
>NZ_JAHREP010000026.1 GCF_019084545.1 Marinobacterium ramblicola | reverse complement strand
GGGTTGCTGTTGCCCTGAGACTGGTCCACATACTCGGCGGAGAGGAACAGGTTGTCGACCCCGGCGTTGCCCTGGAAGCGGACGCTGGTGGTGTTCTGGCCATCACGGCCGTCGTAGCCGAAGAACGCCGCTTCGTTATCGTCCACATCCAGCCCCTTCAGGTGCATCAGGCCGAAGGTGCCCTTGTCGGTGACGTACTCCAGGTTGATCCCGGCCATCTCGACGCTGGCCTGGGCCGGGTTGTCGGACTCGAACCAGAACAGGTCGGCACGCGGGCCGGACTCACCGCCGACGCGCAGCACGGCGGTGTTGTCGAACGCCTTGCGTGCGGCCAGCCAGTAGGCACCGCCACGGTTGGCGCTGAACCCCGGCACGATGCCGTCCAGGCCCTTACCCATGTTCAGCGCGTCGCCGTTGAGGATGAAACCGTCGCCGATGGTCAGGTTCTGGCGGCCGACGGAGAACTCGACCATATCGGTGCGGTAGCCCACGTACAGGTCTTCGATATCGGTGTCACGCTCATCGCCGGTGGTGAGGCCCGCGGCATCGCCGTCGCCCCAGGTGCCGGAGGTCACGGCGTTGACGGCGCCGAACAGGCTGCCGCTACCCAGCGTCTTGCTGCCGGAGAAGCCGTACTTGGCGTAGCCTTCGCTCCAGGCCGGGCTGGATTCGCTGTTACCGTAGGTCTCCTCGCTGCTGAAATGGCCGAGGATCACCTCGATATCCAGGTTCAGTTCGGTGCCATCCTGGTTGTACAGGTTGTAGGCGGAGGCGGAGCCGGATGCGGCGGCGATTGCCGAGCCCAGCAGCAGTGCAGGGATAGAAGGACGAAATGCTTTAGTCATCGACATCATTCCTCAATAGTGGCGCTGCTCGCCCCTTCCCGGAGCGCAATCAGGCCTGACATTTATTTTCATGATTGCCCAAGCCTAATCGGTCGCTGTAAACCAGGTTTGCATGGTTCGTAGCACTTTGTGGAAAGATGTAACAAGGTGTAAATGAAAGCAAAGGCCCCCGACCTACGTCGCTCTAGATCCAGCCTTGATGCTGCATCCAGAGCGCCAGTTGCGCCGCCTGCTGCGGCGGTATATGGCGGGCAAGCACCTGTTGCGGCGCCAGATCGCAGTCGCGCCTGATCGCGTCCAGCAGCGGCGCCAGTTCAAGGCCGTTCAGATGCCAGATGCCCAGCGGTTGGTCGGGGGTGATCACCACCCGCGCCTCGGTGATCAGGCCGTTATCCACCACCGGCCGCACGCCGGTGCTGACCCGGTCCGGCGTCACCTCCAGATGCAAGGATTGGCTGTCCGGCCAGGCCCGGCGCGCGCTCCAGAACGGTCGCTGCGGCCACTGAGACTCCTGATCGTAGAAATCGCGGCCGATGCGGGCGAAGCGGTAGAACAGCTGCTCGATGCGGGCTTCATGGAACACCTTGGCCACTGCCGCGCGCTCGGGATGGCGGATTAGCGTATTGATCACCGCCGGTGCCTGCAGCGCCGACGACAACGCCTGAAAGATGCCGTTGCCGGAGAGCGGATCCACCGCCATCGCGGCATCGCCGACCCGCAGCCAGTTATCCCCGGCGCTGTGTTCGCACAGCACCGGGGTGCTGGTGCGGGCGTACACCTCGCCCACCGGCTCCGCGTCCTGCAGATAGGGCTGGGCCTGCTCCAGCTGCAACAGTCGCTCCCGGCACCATGCGCCCAACTGCTGTTTCGGCGGCAGGCGGCGGCTGGCCACATCCAGCGTCAGCTGCAGATAACGGCGGCCATCTTCGCGCCTGGCCATCCAGGCCCAGCCGTCGGCAAAGCTCTGCACCGCCGAGCAGGGGGTATCGGCCTTGCCCTGCCAGTGCTGCAGCAGGGAGACGCTCTGCGCGCCACGCACCCGCGGCACCCCAGAGGCGGGCGCCGCACGGCCCCGCGCCTCGACCAGAAAGCCAGCGTCAAGACTGTGCTCGCTGCCATCCGCTTCGCAGACACTGAACCTGAAACCACTCCCCTGTTCGGTAGTGGCGGTCACGCGGCCCTGTATCACCCGCACGCCCTGATCCTGCAGATCATCCAGCAGTGCCCGGTCAAAGCGTTGACGCACGATCAGCCGTTCGGTGTTGGCCGCGCTGGTCTCGCCATTCCAGGTGACCGAGCGCGCCGAGGGCGCGGCCAGGGTGGTCAGCGCCCGCTCGAAACCGGCGTGACACATCCCCTCCACCACCCGATCGGATACCCCCTCGACCGCATCGAACGGGCGCGGCTCACCGACCAATGTCACCTCATAGCCCAACCGCTTAAGCCCGATCGCCACCGAGGCGCCGGCGGGACCGCCACCCAGCACAACAATCTGTGTGTCAGCCATACTCCCCCCTGCGCTGCTCAGGGCCTATGTAGACTGCCCGAGAGATCAGCCACTCCCGGGCGGCACTCAATGTAGGCGCGGGGTTTTGTTCCAGGTAGGCGCTCAGCTGCGCGGTCAGATGGGCGCAGCCGAGGCTCGCACCGGAGTGTCCCAGGCTGTCATCCAGCGGCCGCACGCAACCGCCGAAGTCGGCATAGGGCGTCTCCAGGTAGGAGGTCTCGTGCCGGGCACAGCGGGCATCGCCGGTCATGCGGAACACACCGGGATAACTGGCCGGGTAGACCGACTCACCGCGGGCCGGGCTCGATGCGCAGAGGATCACCCCCTGTTTCAGCGCCCGGGTACAGGCCTCGCGCAGGGAGTCCCGATCCTGCCGCAGGCCGAGGCTCAGGTTGATGATCTGCACGCCCTGCTCCACCAGCCAGTCGATGGCGGCGGCCACCTGTGCGCTGCCGGTACTCAGGCGCTCCTGGAACACCTGGGCACTGAGGATCTGCGCCTCGGGCGCCAGCGCCTGGATCACCTCGATCACCCGGCTGCCGTGACCGAGCCGATCCGGCTGCGGCTGCTCCAGCCAGAGCTGGTTATCGCGCAGGATAAAGGCGGCGCTGTCCACGACCTGCTGTGTCGAAGCGCAGCCGGAGTCAATGACGCCGATGCGGACCGGCCTGTGCTCACTCATGTGGAACCTCGGTGATCTCGCTCAGATGACCATTCTGCAGCAGCAGGCGCAGATCGGCGCCAGCCAGCGTCGACGGCCGATGGCTGATCAGGATCCGGGTACGCCCGGCAAACAGCCGGTCCACCGCCGCGATCACCTGCTGCTCGGTGGCTTCATCCACCGCCGAGGTGGCCTCGTCCAGCACCAGTACCGCCGGCTGCTGCAACAAGGCACGGGCGATGGCGATACGCTGTTTCTGGCCACCGGAGAGCTGCTGGCCACGCTCACCCAGCGGGGTATCCATCCCCTGCGGCAACTGCTGGATCAGCTCCTCCAGCTGGGCATCGACGGCGGCGCGCAGCACCTGCTCATCGCTGGCTTCGGGCTTGGCATAGCGCAGGTTGTCGGCCAACGAGCCGCGGAACAGGGTTATCTCCTGTGACACCACCGCCAGCGTGCGACGCAGATCCGACAGGCTAAGCCCTCTGATATCCACACCGTCCAGCAATATTCGCCCCTGTTGGGGATCGTAGTGACGCTGCAACAGGTCGATCAGCGTCGATTTGCCGACACCGGACGCACCGGCCAGCGCGATCTTGCGCCCTGCCGGCAGGCACGCATCGACACCGTTGAGAATCGGTTCGCGCTCACCGTAGGCAAAGTGCACCTGCTCCAGCTTCAGCTCACCAAACAGCGGACTGGGCAGCGGCTGAGGCGTATCGGGTGTTTCGATCTCCACTGCGCTCAGGCGCAGCTCGCTGACCCGGTTCAGGCTGACGCTCATCCGCTGGATCGCCACATAGAGCCCCAGCAGACTGTTGACCGGGCCTGTCGCCATGCCCAGATAGGTGGAGAAGGCGATCAGCGAGCCCAGCTGCCACTGCCCCTGAATCACCCACCAGCCGCCGATCAGAAAGGCAGAGGCACGGGTTAGTGAGGTGAGCGTGTTGGGTATCGCATGGGTAAAGAATTCGGTCACCTGCAGGCGCAGCAGCTGACCCAGGTAGTTGTCGTTGAGGCCCTGCAGGCGCTCGCGCTCACGGCGCTCCTGGCCGGTGGACTGAATGAACTTGATCGCCGGCAGTGTCTCCACCAGGAAGCTGGAGAGGTCCGCCGAGCGCTCGCGCATCTCGCGGGTGCGCAGCTCCACCTTGCGCCGCATCCAGCGCAGCCAGAGCACCTCCAGCGGAATCAGCACCAGCACCAGCAGCGACAGTTGCCAGGATAGCGCCACCAGCAGTACCCAGGCGCCGATCAGGCCGATCACGCTGCTCACCGCCGAGAACAGACTGTCCACGGCAAAGCGCTGGATCTCGGCCACGTCGCCATCGATCCGCGACAGCAGATCGCCAATGCGGCGCTGGCCGAAAAAAGTGGGCGAGAGTTTTTGCAGGTGACCGTAGAGGTCGGTGCGCAGGGCAAACAGGATACGGCCCGACAGCCGGGTATGCAGGTAGCGGTTTATGCCGGACAGTGCGGTGCCGAACAGGCCGACAAGGATCATCACCACGGCGATCTGCACCAGCGTACCGTAATCTTTCGCCAACAGGCCGTTGTCGATCAGCAGCTTGGTCAGCCAGGGTTGCAGCAGCACCAGTGCCGAACCCAACAGCGACAGCGCCAGCAGGCCGCCGATCGCCCTCTTCTGCGGTCTGACAAAGCTGTACAACCAGTGAAAACCCTGCTCCAGCCGGGTTCGGTCGGGAGCATGGATCGCACGTACCAGCCAGTTCAGCATCGCCTCTCCTCGTTACAACGGCAAACTCCGCTCATGCGCATCCATGCGCACGTGGAATAAGTAGATCCATGTACAAAAACGGGAACCGCCTCATGTGACAGTCCCCGTTGTTTCATCGCTCACACAGCCTATCCAATCAGTTGCGGATAGTGGCGACCCTCAGATCGGAGGTGGACATGTCGCCGGTCAGCTGGATCGAGCCGATCTTCTCCAGCGTATCACTGTTGTGCACCGAGATGTCGCTGCTGGTGCCGCCGACGTAGATGGTCTTGCCATCGCCCGAGATGTTCAGGTCGTAGTAGGTGTGCGGCATCTGATGCACGATCAGCGTCTCCTTCTTGCTGATATCGTGCTTGGACAGCGTGTTGAACGCACCGTACAGGATATCCGGATTACGCGGGTCGGCGACAAAGTTGAAGATGATGAACTGGAACGGCAGCACCTCATCCCGTGTCGCTTTACCGGTTTTCAGATCCACACGGCTGATACCCCACCACCATTCGGCGGTTTCGAAGTTCCACTCCTCTGAATCGAACTTGGCGGTCACGTAGGGCATGATGTACTCATGCATCTGTTCGCCCTGGGAGTGCATGGCAAAGGCATCCGGCGGCAACCAGAGCGGGCCCTTCTCCCAGTTTGCCAGCTTGCTGACCATGCGGACTTCACCGGTGTTCGGGTTGATACCCTTGAGATCGGCACCGCCAAGAATCACCTCGTTCTCGTCGGTCACGGCGATCTTGGTGATACGACGATCCACCGGGAAGGTGCGCACCACCTTGGCGTTCATGCCGTCGTCGATGTCGAATACCGCCAGTCGCGGCTGCTCCACCTCGAACCGGTCGCTCAGTTTCTTGATCGGGTTCTGTACCGTGTACAGCTCCTTGCCGTCGGCACTGACCGCGATCGACTGCATCGAGATCACCTGCTCGGTGGGCGAGGACTGCTCCGCCTTGAAGGTGATATCGCAGTTGCGAATATCGAAGCCGTAGACATCCTTGGTGCCGTTACTGAGCACATAGGCGTGGGTGTTGTCCGGCGACAGGGCGATGGAGCCGGTACCGAAGGGGCCCGGAATATCGCAGGTGCGCGCGATCGTGTTGCTGCTCATGTCGATCACGTGCAGCTGGTTCGGACGGGTAATCGTCAACAGGTACTCCTGATCGGCCATCGCCTGTGCGGCCACCGAGCCCAGTCCCAGAGCGCCGAGAATACCGGCGGATTTCACTACATTCTTCAGTTTCATCTGCACCGCTCCCGTTACTCACCGTCCTCGAAAATACCGTCCAGCTTGCGCCAGTCCTCGTTGGCCTTGACCACATCCTTGCCCCAGTCCGGGTAGGTGTGCATGGTGTCGGGCACCTGGGCCGGCCACCAACAGGCATCGGCACAGCCGTAGAGGTCGGACTCCATCGGCTGGCACAGGGAACCCAGGCCGCCAAAGGGATCGAGCTCCCAGCCCGGATCGGTGGTGGCGGTACAGCCGACTACGGTTTGCATGGCGACAACGTCTTCAACCTCTTCCGGGCTTACCGCCTGGTTGATCAGTTGGGCTTTCTTATTCAGAGACTTCAGATGTTTCATTATCAGGCACTCCTCCTGGGAGAGACATGTGCTTCGAAGAACCCGGGGTTCTCAAGCATGATCCGCGAGTACACCTCCACACCGAAATCGACCCAGTCGCGCATCAGGTCGCAGTAGTGGTAGGAGGGGTGAGTCGGATCTCCATATTTGGCGTAACTTTCGTGATAGCAGCCACCGGAACAGAGGTTGCGGATACGGCAGGTCTCGCAGCCGGTATTGCTGCGATCGAGACGCTTCTCGACGAACGCACCCAAGCTGGCCTTGTCGATACCGGACTCCACCGTGCCGAAGGTAGGCAGGTCGGAACCGGTAAAGCGATGGCAGAGGTTGAGCCCGCCATCCTTGTCCACCGCCAGCAGGCCGACACCGGCACCGCAGGGCACCAGCTTCTTGTTGCCCTCGTACATGTCGGTGATCAGCTGATGCATGTTGCCGTAGCCGAAGTTCTCGTTGCGCAGCGCGGATTCCAGGTAGCGGGCACCCAGGCGCTTCATCCCCGCGAACACCTCGACCAACTCCTCGCCGGTCAGGTTGAACTCGGCGATATCGCCGGAGGTGACCGGACCGAAGCCGACCTCGAAGAAGCCCAGCTCACCGTAGAGATGGTCGAAGATCGTCTCCACATCTGTGACGCCTCGGGTCAGGGTGACCCGGCAGCCCACCGGCCGTGCCGTGTAGCGCTTGAGCAGCATATCCACCTTGCGCTTGACCACGTCGTAGGTACCCTGCCCGCCGACGGTGATGCGGTTCTTGTCGTGCATCGCCTTGGGCCCGTCCATGGAGATGGTCAGCCCGAAGCGGTGGGCGTTGAACCAGTCCACCAGCTCCTCGGTGAGCAGCGTGGCATTGGTGGTCAGGGTGAAGTCGACGCTGGCGTCGAGCTTGGAGAAGCGCTCCTCGCAGTAGGCCACCACATCGCGGATCAACGGCATGTTGGAGAGCGGCTCCCCGCCGAAGAACACCAGGTTGTAGTGCGGCTGATCCGGCGACTCACGCAGCAGCATCTCCACCGACTTGATCGCGGTGTCGTAGGCCATCTTCTCACCCTTGGACGGAGTGGTCAGATCCTCCTTGTAGCAGTAGGTGCAGCTCAGGTTGCAGCCGGTGTTGACGTTCAGCACCACCGTAGTGAGCGGAAACTTCTCCACCTTCTGCGGCTCCGGGTTGATCCGGGCCACCGCGCCATCACCGGAGATGATCTCCAGCGAGCGCAGCTCGTTCAGCACCTCGTCGACCTCGGCACGGCCGAAACGCTGCGCCAGCGGCTCCAGATCCGCGTCGGTTACCTGCTCGCGCCCATCGAACAGCGCCAGCAGTTCACGGCTGAGTCCATCCAGCTCGAAGATTCCGCTACTGGGAATGTGAAACAGCATCTGCCGGGCATCCACATCCACCCTGTGCAGATTCGGTTTCACCAGCGTCATGGTACCCATGTTTTCCACTTAAGCTACCTCACGTTGCGTGTATCTGTGACTTGCTATCGTGACTTGTTATCGAACGTACCGATCAATCGAGTACGCGGCGCACGAAGTCCGGTACCGAGACGATCAGGCTACCCTCACCGGCGACCTGCTTGCCCGCCTCTTCGACGTTGGCCACCACGGTCAGTCGACCGACGTTGTTGGCGGACATCTTGCGCTGCGGGTTGGGGCCGTCATCGCCCGGAGTGAAGATACCGGCAGCATCGATGCTGCCTGCGAACTGCGCATCCTTGTCCTCGGCGGCGATCTCGTCTGCCGGTTTGATCGACCAGCTGGCCGGCATATAGCCCAGGCGCAGATCGTCTTCGGTGCCCGGCTTGCCATCGACACCGGCGCTGTAGCCGACTGCACGGTATGCGGTGCGTACCTTCGGCATCTGGCTCAGACCACCGATACGGGCCACCGCGTTCTTCGGCATTACATCGACACGGGCCAGTTCGCTGTACACTGCCAGCCCGGAGGCCAGCTCCGCCTTGCCGACCTGGATGCTCTGTACGCCTTCACTTCCGGTGGCCTTGGCGATCAGGTGAATACGGTCATCGCTGCGATCGAGCAGTTTCTCGACCTTGACGCCCGGCCCCAGATCCACGTCGCCGTTGAGGTTCTGACCGATGATGGTCAGTTCGGTGGATTCACCCACGCGCAGGTAGCTGGGCATCACCGCAACCACGGCCGCGGCCTGGGTATCCTTGACCGCATTCAACGCGCCGCCAATCTCACGTTCGGCGGCCAGGAACATGCGGCCTTTCATGCTTTCGCCCTTGGCGTCCGCCGCCATCACCTGACGCATCTTCACCCCGTCGATATCGAGCGTTGCGCGCCATTCATAGCCGGTATAGACCGTCGCCTTGCCACTGCCGGACAGCGGTGAGCCATCGGTGTACTGACCTTCCAGAGTCAGGTTGTAACGTCCGTCATCGGCCTTGCTCGCGCTCATCCAGGCATCGTATTCGCCCTTGCCCGGCACAAAGCCGGTTACGCGCCAGCGACCATCAAGATCGGTTTTAACCGCCTGCTTCCAGTTATCCCAGGCCGGGGTCAGCAGCGGGTACTGCTCTCCCAACTTGACGGCCACCTCGTCATGGGCGATCTCATACCATTTGCGGTCACGCGCCAGGGAGTGGAATTCGGTGGTCGGAAACTGCCCCATATGGAAGTTGACCAGCAACTGCCACTCTTCGGTGGTACGGCGCTGCAGGCCGAAACGTGCCGCCGAGTGACAGCGGGCGCAGGTTTCGGCCAGCGCCGGATCGCCCCCCTCCTCCACAAGATTGGTGTCCTGCTCCAGCAGATAGCGGAACGGCTCCGCCTCTGAAGGCGCCAGCCCCTGGGTGTCCGCCAGGTAGCGGATCAGTTCGCGCTTCTCGTCGGCGGAGATATCCAGACCACGCAGATTGATCATGCGATTGATCGTGAACTGCCACCCCTCAGGGGTTTTACGCTGCTCGCTGATACGGGAAAAACTGGGGGTGGATCTGTCCCCCGACTCGGTATGACAGGCCAGACAGCGGTCGCGAATGATCTGCCGTGCATCATCCGCCTGTACCGATACACTCGCCATGCCTGCGAGTAACAGCACGCCGCTGCCGATCAGGGTGCGCCTGGTTGATTTGTTAGTGGGTGCCATCACTCCCTCACTACGCTAGATAGGATTCGACTTATTGTTCCTGTTGTTCCTGTGCCCGGTAAGTGTAGACCGCTACAAAAATACCAAGCAGGGTTCCTAAGCTACTGCCGGGATGTAAATGAATTTCCGGGGAATCTTGGCGATTTGTTCGGATATGTAACAGGTTGTATCTGCGCAGTTGGTGAACGCCTGTGGCGTCCGATATATTGACTCTACCTCTGTCAGATACCGACAGGCCGATTGAAGAGACACCATGACCACCACAGCCAATGCCGCCCATATTCTGGTCGTTGAAGACGACCTCGCCTCCCGCTCCCTACTGGTCAGCTACCTGGAGAAGGAGGGCTATCGGGTCAGCGAAACCGATCAGGCCGACGACCTGTGTACGCGGGTGAAGGCGGAACAGATCGATCTGGTACTGCTCGATATCAGCCTGCCCGGGCGCGACGGCCTGACCCTGACCCGGGAGCTGCGCGCGGCCTCCCGCGTCGGCATCATTCTGGTCACCAGCAAGGGCGACGATATCGACCGCATCGTCGGCCTCGAGCTGGGCGCCGACGACTATGTCACCAAGCCGTTCAACCCCAGGGAGCTGCTGGTACGCGCCAAGAACCTGCTCTGGCGCATGCTGCCGGAAGATGTGAGTCAGGGGCCGACAGGATCGGCGTCACGTGCCTGTTGGTATTTCGAGGGCTGGGAGCTGGACGCCTACAAGCGCCAGCTCAAGTATGCCGACGGTCAGACCGAACGCCTGCCGGAGGGCGAGTTCAAACTGCTCAAGGCCCTGGTCACCCATCCCGGTCAGGTGATGTCGCGGGATCAGTTGATGGACGCGATTCACGATCGGGAGTGGACACCCAATGACCGCTCGGTCGACGTATTGATCGGCAGGCTGAGACGCAAATTGGGCGACAACCCCTCCGATCCGCAACTGATCCTGACTGCTCACGGCGCCGGGTACATGTTCGCCGGCGACGTGAGACGATGAACACGCCGCAGGGCTATCGGATAGTCCGTCACCTGCACCGACGCAAGGGCACCCAGATTAGCCGGGCGATTCGGGTGCAGGACGGGCAGCAGGTGATTCTCAAGCAGCTCGATCCGGCGCTGTGCAGCCGTGAAGAGCTGCGCCGGGTGCAGCACGAATTCGAGCTGCTGCAGTCGCTGAAGATCACCGGAATTCTGCGCCCGATCGAGATGATCGCGACGGACAGCCTGCTCGCCTGTGTGTTCGAGGACGCCGGGGCGCTGCCGCTCAGACAGCTCATAGCCGAGCGGGAGATGGGCTGGAACCAGTGGCTGCCGGTGGCGATACGGCTCAGCGAACTGGTCGGGCGTCTGCATGAGGCGCGTGTTATCCACAAGCAGATCAGCCCGGACCATATACTGCTGCACCCGATCACCCTGCAGCCGGTGTTGATCGGCTTTACCGCCAGTACCCGCTTGAGCCGGGAGCAGCCAAACTGGCATGCCCAGTCCCTGAGCAGTACCGGGCTCGCCTATATCGCGCCGGAGCAGACCGGACGTATCAACCGCACCATCGACTACCGCACCGACTACTACAGCCTGGGCGCGACGCTGTACGAACTGATGACCGGACGCCCCCCGTTCATCGGCGATCAGGAGATCGAGCTGGTCCACAACCAGATCGCCCGCCCCCCCGACCCACCGAGCAGGATCAATCCCCGTCTGCCGGAGATGCTGTCGCGCATCATCCTCAAGCTACTGGCCAAGGATGCCGCTCAGCGCTACCAGTCCACGGTCGGCCTGATCCACGACCTGCGCCGCTGCCAGCGCGAGTATGAGCAGCATGGCGGTATCTCCACCTTCGAGCTGGCGGAACGGGATATCGCCGCGCAGTTCCAGATCCCACAGCGTCTGTACGGCCGCGAGCCGCTGCTGGCGCAGCTGCGCGAGCAGATGGCCCAGGCTGCAAGAGGTCAGCAGGCATTGGTGCTGATCAGCGGCTATGCCGGTATCGGCAAGTCGAGCCTGGTCCATGAGCTGCGCCAGTATGTCAATGAGCTGGGAGGCTTCTTCAGCAGCGGCAAGTTCGATCAGTACCGGCGCAACCGTCCCTATTTCGCCATCGTGCAGGCGCTGCAGCTCTTGGTGAGGCAACTGCTGACCGAACCGGAGGAGTCGATTCAGCAACTGCGCACGGAGCTGCAGGGCCGGATTCGGGGCCAGGGCCAGCTGCTGCTCAAGTTGATCCCCGAACTGGAACTGATCATCGGTCCACAACCGGAACCGCCCCCGGCCACAGCCGCCGAAGAGCAGCGTCGCTTCTCGCGCCTGTTCATCCGCGTCCTCGGAGTACTGGCCACCGCCGAACGACCGCTGCTGCTGTTCCTCGATGACCTGCACTGGGCCGATCCGGCCTCGTTGCAGCTGATCGAAACGCTGGTGGAATCCCCTGGCGACAGCTCCCACCTGCTGCTGATGGGCAGCTTTCGCGACCAGGAGCTCGAAGCGCCGCTGCTGGCGACACTGGAGCGCCTGCGCCGATCGCCACGTACTGTGCTCGAACTCCAGCTTGCGCCGCTGGACCTGCAGCAGGTCACGCAGCTGCTGGCGGACACCCTGCGCTGCGAGCCGAAACGCTGTCAGACCCTGGCCAGGGTCTGCCTGCAGAAAACTCAGGGCAACCCCTTCTTTCTCAGCCAGTTCCTCTATGCACTGCATGAAGAGGGGCTGATCGGTTTCCGTCATCAGCGCTGGGAGTGGGACGAGCAGGCGATTCAGGCGCGGGAGATGACCGATAACGTAGTGTCGTTGATGGTCAGCAAGATCCAGCGCCTGCCCACCGCCACCCAACAGGTGTTACCGCTGGCCGCCAGTATCGGCGGCAGTTTTACCCTGCGTACCCTGACCCTGGTCAGCCGGCTGGAATCCACGGCGGTGGTCGATGCCCTGTGGCCGGCGATGAACGAGGGCCTGATCCTGCCGCTGGACGACCGCTATCAACTGGCCGAACAGAACGATCAGATCAGTACCCGTTACCGGTTTATTCACGACCGGGTTCAGCAGGCGGCCTACTCGCTGATCCCCGAGGCCGAGCGGGAAGCCCTGCACCTGGAGGTCGGCCGACAGCTGTGGAAAAGCCTGAGCGCCGAGGAGATCGACAACCGGGTGTTCGAGATCGCCAACCATCTCAATCAGGCAATCACCCTGATCGACGAACCGGGCGAACGGATCGCACTGGCCCGGTTGAACCTGAGCGCCGGCGTACGTGCACGAGAATCGGCGGCCTTCGATGTGGCGATGGAGTATCTCAAAAAGGGTCTGGAGCTGCTCCCCGTCGACAGCTGGCAGAGTCAGTACTCGCTCACCCTTCAGCTGCACTCTCTGGCGGCAGAGGTGGCCAATATCCGCGGCGAACATCAGCTGATGGATGAGCTGATCACGGCGGTTGAAGGCCATGCCACGACCCTGCTGGACCGGATCCGGGTCGATGAGGTCCGAATTCAGTCGCAGGTCGCCAACAACCGCTTCAGCGATGCGCTGTCCACCGCCCGCGGCCTGTTGCAGCAGCTTGGCGTCGAGCTGCCGGAACAGCCCACGCCGGTGCAGAACGCCTGGGCCGCGAGCCGGGTCAAATGGCTGTTGAAGCGGATCCCCCCGGAGCGCATACCCAGCCTTAAACCGATGCGCGATGCCAAACTGCTGGCGGCGATGCCGCTGCTGACCGGGATGTTCGGCATCGTCAAGTTCTCCAGTTCCGGCCTGCGTCCGATGCTGATGGCCAAGCAGGTGGAGCTGACCCTGACCCAGGGACTCAGCCCCTACTCCGGCCTGGCGTTCGCCGGCTACGGTGGCGTGCTCTGCGGCCAGCAGAACGAGATCGAACAGGGCTACAGGTTGGGCCTGCTGGCGCTGGAGCTGGATGATCAGCTCTCTGCCACCGCCCAGCACCACCGCACCCTGTCCCTGTTCAACAGCTACATTCGCCACTACCGTGAACCGCTGGCGCTGTGCCGGGATTCACTGCTAGAAGCCCACCAGCAGGCACTGGATTGTGGCGATCTGGAGTGGGGCGCCTATGCGCTGGCCGCCTACATCCAGTACGCTTTCCCGCTGTGTCAAAACCTGGATCAACTTCAGCCCCAGCTGGAAAAGGATACCGAGCTGCTGAGCCAGTATGGCCAGAAGCAGTCGTTGCAGTATTCGCTGTTCGTGCTGCAGACGATGGAAAACCTGCGCGGGCAGAGTGCCGACCCGACCCAGCTCAATGGCCGCTTCTACCAGGAGTCGCGCGACCTGGCCGAGCTGAAACGGGAGAACCATCGCACCGCCATCTGTCTGCACCACTTCTACAAGGCACTGCTCTGTTACCTGTTCGGCGATAGCGACGCGGCCATGCGCCACAGCGAGATCGGCATTGAACTGCGCGCCTCGGTATCGGGTACCTTTACCGTGGCCTGGTTACGCCAGATCAATGCCCTCAGCATCCTCGCCCTGCTGCCCAGCACCAGCATTCTGGCGCAACCGGCGCGGCTGAAGACGGTGCGCAGTACACTGCGTTTCATCGGCAAGCTGGCCCATCACGCACCGGCCAACTGGCTGCACCAGCGTGAGCTGCTGCACGCGGAACTGCTGCGCTGCAAACGCCGCTACACCCGCGCCATGGATCTCTATGAGCGGGCGATTGAGCACGCCCGCGATCAGGCGTTGCTGCTCGACCAGGCCCTGGCCTGTGAGCTGGCGGGGCGTTTTTACCTTGAGTGGCATAAACCGGGGATCGCCCGCACCTACCTGAAAGATGCCTATCACTTGTATGCCGAACTGGGCGCTCAGGCCAAGCTACAGCAGATGCGTGAGTTTTACCCCTTCGAGCTGGAACCCCAGCCCTCTCGTGCGCCCGAACCCGGGACAGCGGAACCGGAGCAGCGTCGAGAGCTGGATAACCAGAGCCTCGATATCAGCTCGGTGATCAACGCCTCGCAGGCGATCTCCGACGAGATCGTGCTGGAGCGACTGCTCAACCGACTGATGAAACTGGCGATTCAGAACGCCGGGGCACAGCGGGCCATCCTGGTGATGAGCCGCCAGCAGCAGCTGTTTATCGAGGCGGAGACCCGGATCGACGAGGCGCCGACGCTGTTAAGTGCCATCCCGCTGAGCGAAGGCGCGCAGATGCTGCCGCTGAGCATCATCCATTTTGTCGCCCGTACCAAAGACCCGGTGGTGCTGGGTAACGCTGTCGAGCATCAGATGTTCCAGTCCGATGCCTATATCCGTCAACAGCAGCCCCGTTCGCTGCTGACCATCCCGATCCTCTACCACGGTGAACTGACCGGCATCCTCTACCTGGAGCACCGGGAGAGCCGTTATGTGTTCAGCCGCGAACGGCTGAAGACGCTGCAGATTCTCGCGGCACAGGCGGCGATCTCGATCGAGAACGCCAAGCTGTACAAGAGCCTGGAGCAGTCGGAGCGTGAGTACCGCTCGCTGTTCGAGAACGCCAGCGAGGGGATCTTCCGCATCGCCCCCGAGGGTCGCCTGATCTCCGCCAACCCGGCGCTGATCGGGCTGCTGGGTTACGCCACCGGCGAGCAGTTCATGCATGCGGTCACCGACCTGGTCATGGACTGCTTCATCGACCCGGCGGAGGGGCGCGAGTTTCTGCACAGGCTGGTCGCGGGCAACCGGGTCAGCAATCTGGAAACCCGCTGGCGCCGCCAAGATGGCAGTGAGCTCTATGTCTCCATATCGGCCCATCGTATCGCCGACGACCAGCAGGATACGCAGTATTACGAAGGCTCGCTGACCGATATCAGCGAACGCAAAGCGAAGGAGCTGGCGGAACTGGCACGGCAGAAAGCGGAAGCGGCGAGCGAAGCCAAGAGCCAGTTTCTGGCCACCATGAGCCACGAGATCCGTACCCCGATGAACGGCATTCTGGGTATGGCGCAGCTGCTCAAGCGCTCTGCCCTGACCCAGGCCCAGGTTGAGCAGGTGGAAACGATCTACCGCTCGGGTCAGTCGCTGCTGTCGATACTGAACGATGTGCTGGACTTCACCAAGATCGAGGCCGGGCAGATAAGCTTCGAGGAGGAGGATTTTGAACTCCGGCAGCTGCTCGAGCAGCTGCGAACCCTGCTCACACCGATGGCACGGGAGAAACAGATCGACCTGATCTTGCGTCTCGACCCGGCACTGCCGGAGCGGGTGCATGGCGACGCCCGCGCCCTGAACCAGGTGCTGATGAACCTGTGCACCAATGCGCTGAAGTTCACCGACGAGGGCTACGTGGTGCTCAAGGCACGCCCCCTCGCCCACCCGGGTTCGGCTCACCTGATCCGCTTCGAGGTGGAGGACAGCGGCATCGGCATTCCAGTCGAGGCTCACGATCGGATCTTCCAGCACTTCAGCCAGGCCGACAGCTCGATCACCCGGCGTTATGGCGGCACCGGTCTGGGCCTGTCGATCTGCCGCAAACTGGTGGAGCAGCAGGATGGCCGAATCGGCTTCCAGAGTCACCCCGGCCAGGGCTCCCTGTTCTGGGTGGAGCTGCCCTATGGCGCCGCCCAGTCCACCGACGCGCCGACCGAGCCGGCTCAGCCGATGCCGGCCAGCGAAAAACGGCAACTGAATATCCTGCTGGTGGAGGACACGCCGATCAACCAAGAGGTGACGGCCAGCCTGCTACAGGCGGAGGGTCACCGGGTCGACATCGCCGACGACGGCTACACTGCGCTGTCGATGCACAACGACAACGACTACGATCTGATCCTGATGGATATCCATCTGCCCGATATGGATGGTCTGGAGACCACCCGGCGCATGCGTGCCCACCGCAATCCGGCCAAGGCGCGCGTGCCCGTGGCGGCGCTGACAGCCGCCGTCACCGGTCCGGAGATCCGCCGCTGTCAGGATGCGGGGATCGCTACCGTGGTCAGTAAACCGTTAAAGTTTGAAGAGCTTGAACAGGTCGTGCGCTCGCTGAGCAGCGGCAGCCACAAGGCGCTCCCGGAGAGCACTCCGCACGACACCGGCCAACTGCTGAACCGCTCCCTGCTGACCCAGCACCGGCACATGCTGGGCTCGAAGCGGATGCAGCAGTTGATCGAGACGATGCAGAACCAGTGCGAGGCGCTGCTGCGGGAGCTGGCAGACGCCGAGGCCGCTCAGCAGGCCGCCCTGCTGCATAAGCTGGCCGGTGCCTGTGCCAATTTTGGCCTGCAGCAACTGGCCCAGGAGTGCCGTCGCTTCGAGTCTGAGGGGATGATCGATCAACAGCAGCTCGACCGGCTCAAGCAACTATGGCGCGACAGCCTGAGCGCCCTGGCCAGCTTCAGCGATGCGGAGACAGTGATCCAGCCGGATGGCTAGTCTCGCTCCGCGATACAACCCTCAAGCCAGCGGGCAGTAGACAATAGATCACTGTCACTATGCGGGCGTCCGATCAGTTGAATCCCGAGTGGCAGCGCCTGCTCATCGACCAGTCCCGGCAGGCTAACCACCGGAAGTCCCATCGCCTGCCAGGGTCGGCTCATATGCGGCGCCCCGGTCTTGCCCCGGCCAAGCGGGGCCACGCCGGGTGCGGCCGGGGCCAGGATCGCATCCACCTCCGTGTAGCGCGCCCACAACGCCGTGCAGGTATCGGCCGCGGCGCGCAGCGACCCCAGGTACAGGTCACGTTCCGTTGCCAGCCCTAGTCCGATCAGCTCGCGCAACGGCTCACTTAATGCATCGAGATGCTGGGATTCATGAACCAGATTGCGTGCCACCTCATAGGCCATGATCACCTGGTGATGCTCGACCAGCCGCTTCAGCAGCACCTCGTCGTCGAATAGAACTGTCGCCACGCCCTGGGCCTCAAGCAGCGTGCCGACCCGCTCGATCGCCGTCTGCATCGCCGGGTCGGTATCGCCGATCCGTTCACCGGGGCAGATCAGTACCCGCTTCGGTTTCCGTGCATCGGCCAGCTGCAGCGGCTGCGACTGACGCAGCAACAGCGCCCGCACCAGCTCGATATCCTCGACCCGGCGCGCCATCAGGCCCAGCGAATCCAGCGACTGCGCCAGCGGCTGCACCCCGCGCAAAGAGAACTCGCCACGGCTGCCGACATAGCCCACCGCTCCGCAGTAGGCGGCGGGACGGATCACCGAGGCGGCGGTCTGTGAGCCCAATGCGATCGGCACCATGGCATCGGCCACCGCCGCTGCGGAGCCGCTCGACGAGCCACCGGGGGTGCGCTGAAGATCGCGCGGATTGGCGGTCTTGCCCGGCTTGAAGTAAGCAAACTCGGTGGTCACCGTCTTGCCCAGCAGGATGCCGCCCGCCGCCTTCAACAGGGCGACACAGCTGGCATCGTCCACCGGTTGCCGCCCCCGGTGGATGGGTGAGCCCATCTCGGTGGGCATCTCGGCGGTATCGATGATGTCCTTGATCCCAAGCGGTAACCCCTGCAACGGGCTCTGCCGGTAGAACGCCTGATGCTGATCATACTGCTGCAGATAGGCGTCCCGACCCAGCCGGTGTTGCCAGGCTCCCACCTGGGCTTCGCGGGCGTCGATGCGGTCAAAACAGCGCTCGATAATATCCAGGGCCGAGCACTCGCCGCGCTCGATCGCCAACAGTGCCTGGCGCAGGCCAAAATAGTTCAACGGCTTCTCATTCGACATATCGGTTTCACTTTCCACCAGACAGTAGGCGCAGGCTCTCTTTCAACACTTGGCACTGCGACTCACTGAGTCGCCCCAGTAGCTGCTGTTCATGCTCGACCGCCAGTACCCGCAAGCGATCAACCAGTGCCCGGCCGCTGTCGCTCAACGCCCCCTCAGCGTCCAGCAGGCGTTTATCACGCAGCCAGGCCAGGGTTTCGTTGAGGCTGGTCAGCGGCTGTGTCACCTGCTCGGCGATCTGCGCCACCGGCGTGTCGGGCGCATCGGCCAGCAGCGACAGCACGCGCCACTCCTCGGCGGTGATGCCGAACCGGGTCAGGGTCGGGTAGAAACCCGCCCGACAGGCGGACAGTGCCTGATGCAGCTGGTAGAGCAGATAGTCGTTGAGGAAGCCCTCGTTCTGCGGCTGGATCGCTGTGTCGCGCACACCCGGATGCACCTCGGGTACGGCATAACGCCCGTTGTGGAACACCAGCGAGCCGACATTATCCTCATAGCCGTAGGCGGTGACTTCGCCGACGATGATGTCGTGATCACCGCCGTCGTAGACGTTCCAGGTGCGGCATTCGAACCAGGCCGCTACGGCCGCCAGACGCGGGGCACCATTACCGCTTTCAGCCAGCTCGACACCGGCGAACTTGTCTTCACCACGGCGCGCGAAACGGTTCGACAGTTCCATCTGGTCGTCACGCAACACGTGGATGGTGAAGCTGCTGCCTTCGGTAAACGCCTGCAGGCTGTAGGCGCCCTTGTCGATGCTCCATAGCACCAGGGCCGGATCGATCGACACCGAGTTGAAGCTGCTGGCGGTAACACCGATCTTCTCGCCCTGCGGGTCGGTGGTGGTGATCACGGTAACGCCGGTGGGGAACTTGCCCAGAGCACGGCGAAAATCTTTTGGGTCTGTAGACATAGAGCCCCCTCGGTTGCATCGCTTATGTGGTTTGACGGGCGGCGCTGCAATGCAGCGCCGCTGCTGCTGACCTGCGATCAGGTCAGTACGGTGAGGAAACGCTCGTTGAGCACGCGGTCGTGGTAGAAGATCGCCTTGCCCAGCTTGTCCGCATCCCAGGTGATCGGTTCGTGGTCCGGGTAGAAGTAATCACCGCCGCAGAACACCTCGTTGCGGTTGCCGGACGGGTCGAAGAAGTAGATCGTCGAACCGTGGGTGATGCCGTGACGGGTGGGGCCGATGTCGATGGAGGTATCGGTCATCGAGATCAGGTCGCCCGCCTTCAGCACATCCTCCCAGCTCTCCAGGTAGAAGGAGGCGTGGTGGAACCTGCCCGGCTCCGGGTGATCGATGAAGGCGATATCGTGGGCCTTCATGCCGACGGTGAGGAACTGCGCCACACGCTTGCCATCCGGGGTCATCACCTGCTCGCAGAGGTCGAAACCAAGCACCTCGCGGAACAGGTCAAAGGTCTTGTCCAGATCCGGCCCGTACAGCAGGCAGTGGTCGAAGCGCTGCGCCTTCATCCCCTTCAGGTCACGGGGCCAGGCTTCCGGGTTGTGGTTACCGACGCCGTAGCGGCCGGTCTGGGTCTTGGTGGCGTAGAGTTCGAAAGCATGACCGGTGGGGGCGATGAAGCGCACGCGACGGCCGCAGTCGTTCAGTTCGCCGGCCGGAATATCCTCGATCTCACAACCGAACTCGGCCAGCTCGCCGCGCAGCCTGTCCAGCACCTCTTCGCTGAGGCATTTGAAGCCCATGAAATCCATTCCTGCCGTGTCCGCCTCGCGCAGCACCACGGAGAACTTATCCACCTCGGTCCAGCCCTTCAGGTAGACCCGACCCCGGCCGTCGCGGTCGGTCTCGATCAGGCCGAGCAGGTCACGATAGTGGGCCACCGCTTCATCCATATCCAGCACCCGGATCTGCACGTGGCCGGGACGCATTACACCTTTTTTCATTGGGTTACCTCTAGTTCTTGTTGTAGTGAAGGGTTGAGTTAACGGGTTGTTTTTACTCGGTTCTGGGGCCTCAGCTCACCGCATGGGGCAGCATCAGCGACAGCGAAGGCACGGTGACGATCAGGGTCAGGCGCAGGATGTCGGCGATCCAGAACGGGGTGACGCCGCGGAAGATGGTCGCCAGCTTGACGTCAGGCAGCACCCCGCGCAGTACGAACACGTTCATCCCCACCGGCGGCGTGATCAGGCTGATCTCGGTGACCACCACGACCAGGATGCCGAACCAGATCAGGTCGAAGCCCAACGCCTCCACCATCGGGTAGAACACCGGCACAGTGAGCAGGATCATCGACATGCTCTCCAGTACGCAGCCCAACAGCAGGTAGATGCCGACCAGACACAGGATCACCATAAACGGGCTCAGCCCCTGGCCCAGCACCCACTCTTTCAACATCACCGGCATGCCGGTCAGGTTGATGAAGTTGGAGAAGATCACCGCGCCGATCACCAGGAAGAACAGCATCGCCGTGGTCCGTGCCGCGTTGCTCAGCGCGCGCACCACCTTGGTGTAGTCGAGCCGGCCGCTGAACAGGGCGATCAGGAAGGCGCCGGAGGCACCGATGCCGGCGGCCTCGGTGGGGGTGAAGATCCCGGCGTAGATACCGCCCATGACGATGATGAAGATCAGGTTGATACCCCAGACCCCCTTCATCGCCTGCAGGCGTTCGCGCCAGCAGGAGCGCGGTCCGGCCGGGCCGCTCTGCGGATTGATCCGCACCGCAAACGCCACCGCCGCCATATACATCAGCACACCGATCAGCCCCGGGATCAGCCCGGCGATGAACAGCTTGCCGATATCGGTTTCGGTCATCAGCCCGTAGATCACCAGGATCACGCTGGGCGGAATCAGAATGCCCAGCGTACCGCCGGCCGCGATGGCGCCTGTGGCCAGGCCATCGTCATACTTGAACTCGCGCATCGACGGCATCGCCACCCGCGACATGGTCGCGGCGGTGGCCATGGAGCTGCCGCAGACGGCGGAAAACGCCCCGCAGGAGACCACGGTGGCCAACGCCAGGCCGCCCTTGAAGTGGCCGAGGAAGGCGTTGGCGGCCCGGTACAGCTCCTTCGACATGCCCGATTCGGTGATCAGGTTGCCCATCAACAGGAACAGCGGCACCACCGACAGCCCGTAGGCCAGGCCGGTGTCGAACGCGGTCGAGCCGATCATGTTCAGCGCCGAATTCCAACCGCGCGGATTGCCGTACAGCGTTATCTGTACCAGGCCAAAGCCGCACACCCCGATAATGCCCATGGCCACGCCGAGCGGCACCCGGGCCAGTATCAGCAGCATCAGCGCTGCGAATCCGATTAGACTTGCTTCCATCTACTGCTCTCCCGAAACATCATCGGCGGAGCACCGGCACAGCTGCTTGAACAGCAGTGCCAGTGTCGCCAGGGATGAGGTGGTTGCGATCAGAAAGGCCAGGCCCGCGTACGGGATCTGCAGTACCGCCGTGGTGTCTTCGTAGCGGTAGACCTTGAATGCGTGCTCCCAGAGCATCCAGCTCAGCACGGCAAACGCGGCGATATTGATCAGGCCAACGGTCCACTGCTGCACCAGACGCAAGCGCGGGCCCAGCGCCGAATCGAGGATATCCACCACGATATGGCCACCTTCTGCAGTGACCAGCGGCAGGCCAAGGAAGATGACACTGGCCAGCATCAGCTCGGTTACTTCAAATGCCCCGGTGACCGGGGCATCGAACAGGTAGCGACCAAGCACATCGACCAGCGTGAGCAGCATCATCAGCAACATGATCAGGGCAGCGGTGCCACTGAGCAGATGCTGCACGGCGTCCGCTCCCCGAGTGAGCCAGCTGCCTTTTTTACCAAGCATTACATTCATCGATTCACCTGCCAGTGTGGCTGCGCCACGCTCATTGAGTGACTCAATTTACCGGCTCGAGTTACTGGCTCAGACGGCGGAACTCGTCCAGCGCGGCCTGACCGTCCACACCCAGCTCGGCAGCGGTCTGCAGCCACTCGGCTTCCATCGGTGCACTGGCGCTACGGATCTCGTTCATGAAGCCCTCGCTGGCCGGTACGATGTTATTTCCGTTAGCCTTCAACGCCTCGAGCCCCTTGGCATCCTGGGTATCCCACATATGCCCGGCAAGCTGCGCCAGCGCGGCGCCGGAGACCGATTCGATCGCCTTGCGATCCTGCTCCGGCAGGCTGTCGAAGCGGTCGCGGTTCATCACCAGGAAGAAGCTGAAGTTGTACATGCCGCCGGGCACCAGCGTGGTGTGGGTCAGCAGTTTCTGCAGATTGAACGCGGGCACCGATTCCAGCGGGAACAGGGTCCCATCGGCAACGCCGGTGGAGACCAGCTCATAGGTGCTGGAGGAGGGCTTCTGCAGGGTCACCGCCCCCAGTGCACCGGCGATATCGTTCATCACCCCGCCGCCGACACGCAGCTTGAGACCGGCCATATCGGCAGCCGAGTTGACGGTGCGTTTGCTGTTGTGGATGGCACCGGGACCGTGGGTGAACAATCCCAGCAGCTCCACATCCTTGTACTCGCCGGCCTGCTTCAGATATTTGTTGTACACCTTCCAGTACGCCACGGACGCGCTCTCGGAGCTGTTACCGCCGAACGGGAACTCGACCATCTTGTAAAGCTTGAACCGCCCCGGCGTGTAGCCCTGCGCGCCGTAGGTGATATCGGCCTGACCGTCACGGGCCAGATCGTAGTGCACTTTCGGGTGGCCGAGCGCGGAGGGCAGCATCACCACCTTGACCCGCCCTTCAGTGGCCTTCTCCACGCTCTCGGTCCAGGGGACGATGACATCCTTGACCAGCGGATGACCGGACGGCAGCCAGGAGGAGAGCGTCAGTTTGGTTTCCGCCTGCGCACCCCACGCCATCAGCGTCAGTGCGACCGCACAGCCTGTCTTGATCAGTTTTTTCATTATTATCACTCCACTGTTGAGTTGGACGTGCCGCGAAGGTTTGTGCGTCGCGGCACGCCGGGTGTTGAGTTCTACTTCAGATATCGATGACCAGGCGTCCGCCCTTCGCCCGCGAACAGCAGAGCGCGATCTGGTCGTTGTCCTCTTTCTCTTCGTCGGTCAGGAAGTGGTCACGATGGTCCGGTGTGCCCTCCAGCACATCGCAGATACAGGTGCCGCACACGCCCTCTTCACAGGACATCGGCACCTTCACCCCGGCCGCTTTCAGCGCCGCAGCGATGCTTTCATGCGGGCCGACCTGTACGGTCACGCCACTGGTTTCGGCAAACACCTCAAACGCCTCGCCGCTGATATCGACCTCGGCGCTGAAGTACTCGAAATGGATCTGCGACTCCGCCAGCCCGGCCACCTTCGCCTGCGCGATAACCCAGTCCATGAAACCACTGGGACCGCAGACATAGAGATGCGCCTGCGGCTGTGACGCCGCCAGCGCCGCCGGATCGATCCGGCCGGCGTCACCGGCATCGTCGAAGTGCAGTACCAGACGCTCGTCGAACTCGCGCTTGAGCTCGTCGAGGAAGGCCGCCTTGCTTTCGCTGCGACTGCAGTAGTGCAGCTCGAACGAGCGCCCGGCGGCTTTCAGCGCGTAGGCCATGGCAATCATCGGCGTGATGCCGATACCGCCGCCGATCAGCAGGCTGTGTTCGGCCTGCATCTGCAGCGGAAAGTGGTTGCGCGGGGCGCTGATCTGCAGCTCGGCACCCGCTGTCAGTTGCTCGTGGATCCGCCGGGAGCCACCGCGGGAGTTGGGGTCGTTGAGGATGCCCAGGCGGTAAACCGTCTCGCCCGGTGCGTTGCTCAGCGAGTACTGGCGGATCAGGTCCTCGGCCAGCACGACGTCGATATGGGCGCCAGCCTCGAACAGCGGCAGCGGCGTGCCATCGGCGGCGGCCAGCTCGAATACCGCGATCTCGTCGGTGTGCTCCTCACGCCGGGTGACGCAGGCCTGGATCAGGGTGTTGTTGATACTGCTTGTCATAGCTTTTACCTCAGCGCATGAATAGGCCGCCGTTGATGTCCCAGGTGGTGCCGGTGGTGAAATAGGCCTCCGGCCGCGCCAACTGCACCACCATGTCGCCGATAAAGTCGGCATCGCCCAAACGACCCGCCGGAATGGCGGACAGCAGCGTCGGCAGACGCTCCTCGGGGACCAGTGCTTTCACCATCGGGGAATCGATCGGGCCTGGAGCGATGGCGTTAACGGTTACGCCCCGTGAAGCCAGCTCCTTGGCAAATACCTTGGTCAGGGTGATGATTCCGCCCTTGGACGCGGCATAGTGGGCACCGGTGGAGGTGCCCCCGTTCTGCCCGGCCAGCGACGCCATGTTAATGATGCGGCCGTAGCCCAGTCCGGCCATGTACCCGCCGATCACCTGGCAGCCTGCGAAGGTGCCGCCCAGATTGATGCCGACCACCTCGTTGAACTCCTCGAGTGCGATCTCCATCACCGGTGTTGCACGGGTCACGGCAGCGTTGTTCACCAGCACGTGAAGCTCACCCCAGCGATCGACCACCGCCGCCAGCGCCGCCTCGAACTCCGCCCGGCGGGCCACATCGAGCGACACCGCCATCGCGGTGTCGCCGCCGGCGTCCAGCGCACGGGCGGCATGCAGCGCCGCCTCGCCATCGATATCGCTGATCGCGACCTTGAAACCTGCCGCATGCAGACGCTGGGCGATATGTTGGCCCAGTCCCTGGGCCGCGCCGGTGACCAGCGCAATCTGTGTGTGTGTTGGGTTACCCATGGCCGTCGCTCCTTAGAAGATGAAGCTGACCGTGCGCAGGAAGCCGTCGGCGTGCAGCAGCTTGACCACCTTCCGCTCCAGCTTGAGGCCCTCGGCGCCGGTCTTCAGGGTGTACTCCACGTTGGCCGGATAGGTCACCAGCTTGCCGTGGCGCAGCTCGTTCAGGGTCATCGCGCAACGGGCGATCACCAGCTCGTCACCGGCTTCGAGGATGCGTACACGGGACACCATACGTACGGTGGAGCCGACCGACATGGCGGAGACCGATTCACCGTTTTCCAGCCGGGCGACACGCATGCGGCGCATGTCGGCGTCATCCAGCGCCAGGTTCAGGGTGTTCAGGTAGTCGGTCTCGTTGAGGTCCGTCGGCACGATGTAGAGACCGCTGTCAGTCCACAGCGAAAGCCACTCCTGGTACGCCTTGTGATCGAGCAGGTCCGCTTCATAGCCGATGAACTCGGTGACCTGGGCAAGCAGTTGGGTATTGGATTTCATCGCTTATTTCTCCTCTGCCGCGGCCATCATCTTTTTGTACTGCTGGTAGGCACCGCGCATGCCGGTCTCGGAGCAGACCGCCCCCTGCGGGTTGCCATCCTCCGAGGTGCGCAGCTTGCTCATGCCGCGGTTGACCAGAATCCAGCCATCGGTGCCGGCCATGGAACCTTTCTGCACCCGCTCCCAGGCTTCACCGTCATCCGGGGTACCGAAGCCCATCGGGCCCTGGAAATGTTCGTGTAGGCGCATCCGCTTGTGGTTGAACGCATCAGGTGCGCCGTCACCACCAAGGGCCACGTGCTGAATTTCGGTTTCACCGACGGAGACCGGACGCAGCACACGGAAGAACGCCATGGAGCAGGAGACGTTGGGGAACAGGTTCAGGTTGAAACCGGTACCGTGCGCGGCACGCACCAGTTTTTTCACCTCATCTTCTGATTTGCCTTCGTCACGCAGCGCCTGCGCCAGTGCCGAGAAACGCTCCGGGATCGGTTGCTCGAGATCGGCCTCCAAGTCCACCAGCTGCGGGATCATCACCATGACGCTGTGCCCGTTGCCCAGGTCCTCGACGAAGCCCTCGCCGTCGAGGAAATCGAAGATATCGGCGGTCGCGTCATCCAGCGAGGAGACGAAGGACTTGTGCACAATCGGGAAGTGATAGGCGTCGGTGGTGTTCTCGAGCTGGATCTTCCAGTTGCCGGGGAAGTTGAAGCGGTGCTCGCCCAGTACTTTCACCGGGTAACCGCCCCCCTGTTTCATGAACAGGTCGATCCACTTTTTCGCCCCGCCAAGGAATTCCTCAAGCGGTTCGATATCGTTGTTGAAGGTGGCGAACACCATGCCCTGATAGCTCTCGACCCGCAGGCTCTCCAGCGGCATCTCGCTCTTGTCGAACACGCCGTCGTACTCCTCGGGCTTGGGCAGTGCACGCAGACTGCCGTCCAGACCATACCCCCAACCGTGGTAGGGGCAGGTGAACGCCTTGGTTTTGCCCTTACGCGCCTCGCAGACGGTGGCGCCACGGTGGCGACAGCGGTTTTGCAACACGTGCAGATTCATCTTGCGATCACGGCTGAGGATCACCGGCTGGCGACCGATGTAGGCGGTCTTGAAGCTGCCCGCTTCCGGCACTTCGCTCTCGTGGCCGACAAACACCCAGGTGTTGTTGAACACCCGATCCAGCTCCTCCTCGAAGATCTCAGGGTTGGAGTACAGCTCCTTCTTCACCCGGCCCTTCTCCACATCCACCATATCGGCGGCCTGCAGGCCGATGTTTTTCATATCGATCAACTGGCTCATCGTCGTTCTCTCTTATTCATTCTCTCCGGCGCCGACGCCGGACATCTGTTCTTCGGGCACCGGTAGCGGCTTCGGGTTATCCCAGGGGCTCTGCACAGGGCGGTTGAAGCGACTGGTGGTGCAGAAATGGGCGATCTTCCAGCGCCCCTGCTCACACCTGAAACGCACATCCAGCAGCGCACTGCTCAGCTGGGAGCGGCCGTCGGCAAAGGTGGCGGTCTGCAGCAGCACCCAGCTACCCTCGGCCTCGGTATCGCTCTGCACCTGCACCCGCTCGGAGGTCAGGAAGTGCACATTGAGGGCAAAATGGGCCGGTGGCAGGGTGTACTTCTCGAACATCGCCCGCACCGCTTCACGCCCCTCGCGCCGACCGAAGGTCGCGGCATAGCGCTTGCCCTTGCCTTCCCAGATCGCATCTTCCGTAAACAGCGCCATGAGCGGCTCAAGGTCGAAACCCTCGTCAAGGTAGTCGCACAGCTGCATGTACCGATGCAGACAGGCACTGACCTCGCGGGCTGCCTCAAGCCTGAATACCCGCTGCTTCAACTGCTCCAGCTCGCTCATGGACAGGACCTCAGGCGCGCTGCACGATCAGTTCGCGACCGATGCGGGCCTCGACCTTGGCATAGCGCCACAGCTTGTACGGCCCTGAGCCCACCTCGGTGGTGCGAAACAGGTTGCAGCAGGCGGTGACCCGGCCGTAGTCCGCCACATCGGCGAGCAGGTAGGTGGTCCAGGGGTAGCCACTGGAGGGGCCAACCATGCTCTGGTCGTCATCCATATTGCCGATCACCTCGACCCCCTCCATGTCGTGGATGGCGTTCCACATCTGGCCGAACGCGGCCCAGACATCGAGTTGCTCGTCACGCGGTGCATCCATGAAGTTCTGGTTGATGCCCATGCAGAACAGGACGCGCAGTGGTTTGTTGTCACTCATGATCTGTCTCTCCGTTGCGATTAGAGGTAACCCGGCAGCGGGTCGTGGCCGAAGAACATGGCGCCGGCATTCTTGAAGGTGACGGCGCCCATGAAGGCATGCTGGGTCGCCAGCATGGCATCACGCGCCACACGGCATAGCGGGTGGTCGGTGTAGGCACTGGTCATGCCCGCCAACTCATATGCGGTGCGCACCACGGCGGCACACTCATGGGTCAGGTGGCTGGTGGAGAGGCGCAGCAGATTGGTCTGCTCGCGGCTCGGCTCGCCACCGGCCAATACGGCATTCCAGGCTTCGTCGGTGGCGTCGTAGAAGAACGCACGCGCGGATCGGTAGCGTGCTTCCGCCTTGCCCACCTCGATCTGCACGTATTCACGCTCACCGAGGTTGGGGGCACCGGTCACCGACTTGCGACCGGCGGCCATGCCCTGAATCACATCCAGCGCTTCACGGGCCAGACCCGCCGTGGTAACCGACAGCACCTGGGAAGCAAAGGAAAGCGAGGGATAGCGAAAGAACGGCGCATCCATGTTCGGTGCGCTGCCGCGAACGAATGTCCACTCGTCGGGCACAAACACATCCTCGACAACCAGATCGTGACTGCCGGTGCCGACCATGCCGATCACGTCCCAGTTCGGCTCTATCTTGACCTGCTCTGCCGGCATCACCGCCAACAACGGCAGCTTCTGCTCGCCGCCGTCCGGCTGGATGCCGACCGCGAGAAGATCCGCCCCCATGCAACCGCTGCTGAATCTCCAGCGTCCGTTGAGGATGTAACCACCCTCGACACGTTTGGCCGGCTGGATCGGGAAGATACCGGCGGCAAACACCACGTTGGGGCCCTGTGCCCAAACCTTGTCGATGGTCTGCGGCGGCAGCGATGCCAGGTAGGCGGGGTTCATGCCGAAGCTGGCGATCCAGCCGGCAGAACCGTCGGCTGCCGAGATCGCCTCGACCATCTGCAGGAACTCTTTCGGGGAGCGTTCATCACCGCCAAGTGTCTTGGGCACCATGGAGCGATAGACACCTATCTCCTTGAAGGACTCGATAACATCCTGCGAGATATGCTTCTGTTTTTCGAATTCGTCGCGGCGCTCACGCACCTCGGCCAACAGGGCATCGAAGACCTTCTCTCCGCCCCAAAGGGATTTATCGATCTGATGGGCTGGCATCGTACACCGCTCCCTTAATCGTATTTATTGTCATGCCGGAGCTGTTTCCGGCGAGGAAGTTTTGTGTCTTGGACGCTAGTTTTTTCAACACTTTTCCGGCAGCTCAGCTCTGTAGAAATACGCATGATCAAACTCGCCTATCTCGGGTTGTCACCAAGGGTGTAACCGCTCGAACCGTTCGTCCGAAGACACCTTGAGAATTTCACCATTCACTTGAATCGTCAACTAAATATCGAGACATATTTCCTATGACGAAGGTCAATGCAAATTGACGCAGGCTATTTTCACGAGCATGCAACAGTCGGCGAACAGGTCTTGAATTACAAATATAAATAGTTATTTATCAATATGTTAAATAAATTAAATCCTTTTTGTCGCCATTGCGAAAAACCTGTTACTTCGCTGGTGCAAAAAATAAATTTCCATTTATGAGATGTTCGATTCCCATAAATAACGGTTAAAAAAAGGCTACAAAAAAGTGCACCAAGCTATGCTTATTGGCATCAAAAACGTGCAGCCCCCTGCACCGTTACGGGACATTGCGCCCCTGGCTTGAGCAAAAATCCATACAGCCTCTGCACGGTAGACACAAGACACTGTATACTTGACCGGTCAACTAATTTTAAACTGAGCCCCGTGCGGAAAACGACGAGAAAGCAGGCATGAACAAAAGCAGCAAATTCGATATGTACGATCCGCTGGGAGACAACTTCAGACGACGCGAGTTTCCGTTCTACTGGGTGGCACAGGTAAACGCCTTATACACCCAGGAGATGGAGAGAATACTGAAGAAGATCGATATGGATCTGCCGCGCTGGCGTATTCTGTTGATTCTGAATGAACATCAGCCACTGAGCATTTCAGAGATCGCCCAACATGCCGTCGCCAAGCTGCCGACCATCACCAAGATCCTCTATCGCATGCAGGATCAGGGGCTGGTGGAGCTGACCACCTCAGCCAGCGATGGCCGCGTCACACTGGTCAGGCTGACCGACAAGGGGTATGGCAACCTGAACGAGGTCAGAGACTCGGTCAGCAGTATCTTCAAGCGCAGCTTCAAAGGTTTCAGCAATCCACAGATTCACCGCATCAATGCACTGCTGGAAAAGCTGTTCGACAACCTGAAGTCGATTCGGGACTGACCTCCCGAATCCGGACGCTTCTTTCAGGCTCGCCTCCTGCAAGACGCAAAAAGCCCCCTCTGAAATGTCAGAGAGGGCCAAAGAATTACACCAAGCCAACGTATTCAGGCGTTTCTGGCGCGCATACGGCCTACCACATACACCACGATCGACAGTACCGTAATCGACAGCAGCACCAGGCTGATCGGTCGAGAAACGAATAGCGTCAGATCCCCGTTGGATATCCCCATCGACTGCTTGAGCCGGGTCAGGAACACGGGGCCAAGCACCATGCCCAGCACGATCGGAATGGCCGGGATGTCATTTTTCCTCAAGACATAGCCTATGCCCGCAAAAAACAGTGCAATCAGGGCATCGGATACGCGGTAGCTCTGGCTATAGCTGCCGACAAACCCCAGCACCAGAATTACTGCGCCGATAAACCGGCCGCTGATCCGAGTCAGATTCACCATCCAGCGTGTAGCGAAAGTCAGATAGAAAAAGGCCACGATATTCATGACGAACAGCGAGATATAGAGCCCCGATATGAACTCCGGACGCTCAGCAAACAGCGTAGGCCCAGGTACATAGTTATGCACCATGAAGACCGCCAGCAGCATCGCCATCAATGCATCAGTCGGAATCCCGAACGCCAGCAACGGCACCATGACCGACGCGGTAACCGCATTATTGGAGGTTTCCGAAGCGATCACCCCTGCCGGGTTGCCCTTGCCGAAACTGTCTGGATCCTTGGAGAACTTCTGCGCCAACGTATAGGAGAAGAACTGGGAACCGAACTCGCCTACACCGGGCAGCAACCCCATGATTACACCCAGAAATGCAGACCGTGCCACCACCATCTTGTGACGGCAGAGTTCGATGACGCCGGAGAAATACCCCCCCTCGTCCAGCTTGGTGCGGAAGCTGTCACGCCCCTTGTTCGAGAGCAGAACAAACGCCTGCGACATGGCAAAAAGTCCGATCACGGCCGGAACCAGAGGTATCCCCCCCAACAGCCAGGGCTGACCGAAGGTATAGACTTGGGTATTGAAGGAGCGATCCAGACCGATCGACCCGAGCAGAATGCCGAAACCGAGCATGACGATGGCGGCCGCCACGTGCTTGCGATGCGCCAGCACGACAAAGATCATCCCCAGCAGCGCCAGCATCGCGAACTCCGGCGAGCCGAACTTCTGCGCGATTTTGGCCAGCACCGGCGCCAACAGCACCAGCGACGTGACACTGATCATGCCTCCAACAAAGGATGAGGTATAGGCGATAGAAAGGGCTCTCTTGCCCTCCCCCCTCTGAGCCATAGGATACCCGTCGTATGTCGTCAACACAGCCACTGGCGTACCAGGTGTATTCATGAGTATCGAGGGTATTGCCCCCCCATACCAAGCACCTCCGTAAACACCGACAAGTAACATCACCCCGGCTAACGGCGCCATGGTAAAGCTCAAAGGCAGCAGTATCGCCATGACTCCGGCAGGTTCCAGACCGGGGATCGATCCGATGGTCACCCCTATAAGCGCACCGATAACGATCGCCGCCAGGACGTTGAACGTCGCGACCTCGTTAAGACCAAGCAGGATGTTTTCCATATTGCTAACCGCCTATAGGTACATATTGCAAAAATCAGCCACTGCATTCGGAAGCAGCTCGTACAGCCAAACGTCATCCATCCACAGCCCTATGGCCACCCTGAAGATCAACATGATCAACACCGTGGCCATAAACGCCATCAACAACCAAAATCGATTGAGCAACCGTGTGAGAAAAATCAGCGTCGTAATCAGCAAAAATGTCGACAGAAAGAAACCGATCTTGTCGATAGATTGCAGAAATACGTAGAACAGGATGCTGGTAATGATGGCGACACGACTCTCCGACACCACCTCGTAGATATATTCCAGCCAGACACTTGGTGATATTCTGACCAGTCTCAACAGAGCGCCACATATCTGAACGAAGGAGAACAGCAGCATTGTAACCAAGCCGATCAGCGGCCCGAGCGCAGGCTGAAGATACCAGCCTTCGTCACTCATCACCTCGACCTGTTCAGGCATCAGCAACAACATAACCAGACAGACGAAGAACAGGACCGTATAGAACGGGTATCGTTTATCGCCGCGCAGCAGATCATCTGATTCATCGCTGCAACTGCTTCGGGCGAGTTCAGACTCTTCAATTGACATACTTCACATCCAAACGCCCGCGCGGCGCTTCGACCGCGCAGGCATACTTTACCCTTGATTTATCGCATGTAGATCAACAGATCCTTACTCTGCTCCATCTCGTCGGCGATGCGCTTGCGGGACTCCTCTTCGCCCTGCCAATACACGATGGCACCGGTTGTCTTGCTGATCTCGCGGACACGGTCGGAATCGAGGGCCTTCTGTGCAATCTCGGCAATACGTGCCTTGACCTCTTCAGGTGTACCCTTGGGCACGAACAGCCCGTTCCAGGTCGTCAGAGGAATGCCGGCGATTTCATTCAGCGTCGGCACATCCGGAGACAGACTGAGGCGTTCGGAGGTGAAAGAGGTCAGAATCTTGGCATCGCCCGACTTCAGGCACGCCAGTATCAGCTGTGTCGTGGTATTGATGACGTCAACATCACCATTGGCGAGCGTAGAGCAGTCAGTTACGTCAAATGGAGCATCGGAAGAGAACTTGATCCCCAGTTGCTTGGCCGCCTTGAAGGTCATTGCGGTAGGCCCCGCCTGATAACCGAAATGTCCCAGAGACACCTTATGATCCTGAGAGTAATCCGCCAGCTCCTTCATGCTGCTGTACGGTGCGTCACCGCGTGTCGCCAGTACAAAGGGGTAATCTAGGAAGATACCGATAGGTTCGAAAGTGGAGCTATCCCAGGGTACGCTGTCAGATAGGATCTTGAACGTCAGCAGATCGTTCACAAACGAACCGATCGTCAAGCCATCGGGCTTGGCACGCGCAACTTCGGCCGTTCCGATAACCGCGCCGCCGCCGGGCTTGTTCACAACAGTTGCCGGCTTACCGGTCTCGCTGGTCATCTCCTCGGCGATGATTCGTGTCAGCACATCCTCAAGATCACCCGGCGGCCAGGGCACGATGAATTTCACCGGTCGGCTCGGGTAATCCGAGGCCATAGCAACAGGCGCCCCAACCGCGGCACACACGACAGCGCACCCTATAATCAGTTTTTTTAGCTTTTTCATTATTCACCTCTTATTGGTATCGACTCAGTCAGTTGCCTGAATCTGCTTTCAGTGGAACGATCAAAACCGGTATGTCACTGTGATGGATCACTTTCTGGGCGGTGGAGCCCAGGAACACACGCGCCAATGACGAGCTGCTGCGATCCCCCATCACAATCAGATCAGCATCGAAACGATGCGCCGCTTTCAAAATGCACTTGTCAGCCTTCCCCTGAATCACTTCCACGATCGGTTCCTTGACCTCATCGGCCCAGTGCTCGGCCAACTCCTCTTCATGAAAATCCGATAAGCGCTGGCATATGCGCTTCTTCAATTCCGCGATCGTCTTATCTAGCCGAGCCTGACTGAGTGACTCCGGCAGATAAGCATTGATCAACTCTTCCGCCGCCCCGCCAATAGGCTCCAGTACATGGAGATATATGATCTGGGCATCATTCACCGCCGCCTGATGTATCGCCGCCCGAAACGCTGGTCGACTATTGCCGCCCAGGTCGGACGCGTACAGGATCCGTTCAATCTTCTTCATAGGAAAACCAATTTCATTCTCATCATTTGAGACTACATCCACAATATACAATAAATCAACAGTTAATTTATCTATTTTTCTCAAATTCAATAGAATCACATTGTGCACAACGATAGAGCACGGCCAGCCACCGGCCCCTGTGCACGGATTCGATGATGAAAAGCAGGCTGGAGTTGCTTACCCGGCCGGAATAAATAACATAACCAATTGTTTTATAAGGAAATAAAAATCAAACGCCAGGCAACGGGAGAGGCAGGCTTGAAAACGAACTGTTCTCACCCCGAGAGATTCAATGCAGATCAAGAAGAGAGGAACACCCGCGGAAGGAGAGAAATATGCTCCATGAGAGCGAGATTCTCAGGCCACAAACACAAAAGCTGTGCACAAAAAACACCAAAATCACACACCAATACGAATATTTATCATAAAATGAGATTTCACATAGAATTAGAAATGTTCAGCAGCCAGCATGACTCACGACTATCCGAGCCCAACGCGACACAACACATTATGGCTGAGCATCAAACAGATCGGACAGCTATTGCCCAGCACTCGCCCTCTGCACCGCGGCATCCTCTCAGCCATTGCCTGCAGCCTCCCGGCCTTTACCGGTATCCTGAGCGGGCGGTTTACCGACGGCCTCCTGGCATGCATGGGAGCACTCGTTATTCTTTATCTGCCGGATCAGCGACTGCGTGACCGTATCTTTGTCATGCTCTCCTGCTCGTTCATCTTTGCAATCAGTTTTGCGGCGGGATCACTTGCGGCGATTTCGTCCACCGTTTCGGTTATCGCGATAGGGCTACTGGCCAGCCTTGGCTCAATCGCCTGCACCGGCTTGGCCATCGCCCCCCCAGGAAATTTTTTCTTTATCATGCTCGCCTCCGTCGCCACGGTTATGCCTTACGACCCCGCGTCAATCCCCGAGCGAACAGGCCTGATAGCACTGGGCAGTCTTTCATCGTGCGCGCTGGCTGTGCTCTACAGCCTGCTGACCACAGCTAACAACGACGAAGGGAGAGTGCCAGCCGCCATCGGCACCACCCTAAATCATGTGCCTTTTGCACTGTTTGACGGGGTAATCATCGCCTGTGCTTACGCTCTGGCGCTGCTACTGGAGCTGGACAACCCCTATTGGGCGCCAATTTCCTGTGCAGCAGTGCTGCAAGGGGGCAAGTCCATTCTGGTGTGGACACGCAAGGTACAGCGTATTATTGGCACTGTGCTGGGGCTCGGCATTGCCTGGGGGCTATTTTCACTCCAGCTACTCGATTGGCAGATTGCCACTGCGATTTTGCTGCTGACACTGGCGATCGAGACACTGATCTATCGCAATTACGCTTTGGGGGTGGTATTTATCACTCCTTTGACGCTTCTGTTTGCGGATATCACCAGCCCCCCCCTCTCGACAAACGCATTAATCTACTCACGCTTTATCGATATCGCGCTGGGTAGCAGTATCGGTGCAATTGGCGGCTGGTTGGGCACTATTAGAGCTGCTCGTTACACCCCTGTTTTAAAGTAATGAATGGCGTGCTAATTTCGCGCGCGGTACGGAAACACTATTGGAGGCACAATGACTAGCTTAGGCCGAATGCTGAGTATCCTGAAAATGTTCGGTCCCGACTCTCTCGCCATAGAGGTAGAGGATATTGCGCAGAAGATGTCGCTATCACGCGCAACCGCCTATCGTTATGTCAAAGAGTTGTGTGACTCCGGCCTTCTTACCCGGGCAGAGGGGCTTTATACCCTGGGCCCCAGAATTATCGAACTTGACTGGATGATGCGCCTTTATGACCCGCTTATTCACAGCGGGCGGGAGCTTATGGCGGAATTTTCCAAAGCGACTGGCCTTACCGTATACCTGAGTGTCTATTTCGATGGCCATATCATCAACACCCACATCGAGGCCGCACAGCAGAAGCACGGCTTTACCTTCGGCCGCGGGCGTCCCCTGCCCCTGTTCAAGGGTGCACAATCGAAAGTACTGATCTCGTTCCAAAAACCGCACCGGCTGAAAAAGATCTACGAGGAGTTCATCAGTCAGGACCCTGAACTGGACCTTTCGTGGAAAGAGTTCAGCAGTGAAACCAAAAGAATACGAAAAGATGGATACTGCCTGACACACGACGAGCTGAATCTGGGACTGACGGGTATTGCGGCCCCAATCATCGACAGCGAAAACCTGGACGAGATTCGGGGCAGCATCGCCATCGTCGGCTCAACCTCCGGATTCGAGCTATTCGACAAAAACGCCCTGATCGAGCGTCTGCAGCAGATGACCCGGACGATTGCGGAAAGTGCCCACCAATCCCCACATTGAATCCGGTTGATCGTTTGAGCACACGGAGCCGGGGTCGCATTGATGCGGCCCCGGCTATTTGTCGGCCGGCAGGGTCTATCGTCTACCGACTCTATACGCGTCGAGTTGCTGCGAGATCTTACCCAGTGATACAACCAGGGACCTGCAGCTATCTTTACCATATACGGTCTTGCGAGGGATCGAGCTCATTGCATCCCAGGCTTTTGAGCCATCGCTCATCCCGTCTGCTATAACCTTCGCGATCACATGACTGGGCGTCACACCAAATCCGGAGTAGCCCTGAACAAAAAACGCATTCTTATGATCCGGCAAGGTCCCGATCTGAGGGAAAAGATTTAGAGTACACTCCATAGGGCCTCCCCAGGCAAGATCAAGCTTAACGTCTTTCAAATAGGGGAATACTCTCATTAACTTTTTATGCAGGAACAACTTCAAATCGGTAGGCACATATTCAAGCAGCATCCCGCATGTACCATATAAAAGCCTGTTATCGTTTGTAACGCGGTAGTAATCGATAATGGGGGATATATCACTGAACGCGCCTCGTATAGCGCTAATTTTATTAATAATATGTTCAGGCAATGGTTCTGTGACGGAGTTGAACGCATATACATTAACAGTAGAGCGATGAATTTCAGGTTCGAGCTGATCAAGAAAAGCTCCGCACGACCAAAGTATTTTATCAGCTCTAACGGATCCTTTAGCCGTTCTGACTACTATTTTATCGCCATACTCTACCTCGAGAGCAGGCGTATTCTCATAAATTTTTCCGCCATGCGTTTCATTAAACGCCTTCGCAGCACCCAGAAGCAAGTTAAGAACATGGACGTGGCCATTGCCCATATGCTTCAATGCACAAGTATATTTTTCAGACCCAACAATATCCTGAATTTCACTACCTTCCAAATATGAAATTTCTTGATCTGGATTTAACTCTGAGAATACTTTTTGCCAAGACTGAAGTGTCTTCGCCTGGCGCTTATTCCAGCCCAAGTAACCATAGCCATGTCTAAAGTCTGCATCAATATCGTACTTTTTCATACGATCTTTTATGATAGATGCCCCCGTATCACTAATATTAAGTATAGCTTCAAGCCCTTCGGGCCCGACATGTTTGGCAATTTTATCCAAGTCATGGCCAATGCCGGCCATAACGTGTCCACCATTCCGGCCGGAACCGCCAAACCCTATATAATTACTCTCCAATACAACTACGTCTTTTGTGCCGCGTTCGGCCAACTCTAAAGCCGTGTTTATGCCGCTAAAACCGCCACCTATTATGACAACCTCTGCGTCAATATCCTCTTCTAAAGCTGGATAGCTAAGATTATATTTTTTAGTTATTGTGTAATAATTTGACGGATTTTCAAGCGACATAATTTAACCTTTATCTTTATTAAGCCAATTATAAAAATGAGTGCACTAGCCCCTGAGCCATGCACTCACATTGAGCTAATATTAGAAACGACCAACCCCAAACATATCGGAAAGAATCTTCCACTTCCCTTCATGTTTAGTCCACACAGTCAGTGATCGGAACTCAATTACGCCGTCATCAGTTGGAGAAATCCACTGAAGCCATGTGGCAACTGCGGATTCATTGATTGGTTGGGATTCAATAACGGATATGGATAAATTTGGAGTTTCTTTCATCACGTAAAGCAAAACTTCACGAATAAACGCCTCACCACTCGCGATAGCTGGTGCCCCTTCACCACAGATCATGACATCTGGAGAGAAACACTCATTTTGCAATCTATCCACATCACCAGATTCAAAGAGATCTTCAAGATTTTTAACTGCTTTTACGATATCGGTCATTTTAAACCTCTAAAAGTTATTTAGATTTTTAAATACATATTTCCTTCATAAAACATCATGATGGATGACCGACCAGACGTGTATCCCCCACATGTGTCCGCCCCCTCCCCCGAAAGGGGGGGGCATGAGCATAAAACGGCTAATATCCCCAACCATTCTGTAGAGAGGACACTGTGCTACGTTACTGTTCAGGGAAAAGAGGAATCAGAAAATGGAGTGATTTAATATTATTACAAATATGTTGATAATGGATCTAGAGACTTATCCGGGTCGTATATTTTTAGTGCTTCAATAAACACATTAAATAATTCAGATTGAGATCTTATATCTAATTTCTGATATAGACTTTTTTTGTAAGACTTTATAGTTTCAGCACCAATATTTAATATTTTCGCCTGCGCTTTGACGGAGTGCCCTTCCAATAGTAGCCTTGCAACCTGAGTTTCTCTAGGCGTTAGAAGCGAAGAGCCAAAATTATCAAGCGCACATCCTAACTGAGGGCCAAAAGATACTGTTTTGTCGAATCTGTCTTTTTGCTTTTCGTACCACCATTTTTTAACGATGACATCTAAGATTGAGTAGCAACTATACATATAATCGAATGCCCAAGTTTCGTAGACACTCTGAGAATCGACTCGGCAAACCGATACAATGGCCGATATATCATCAGATAACTGTATGATCGCGCACATTTCATCAACTACATCGACCGCCTCATAAAAAACGCGATAAAATTCAGTTTCGTTGAATTCATCTGGAACATTATCTTTCAGGCAAAATACACCTTCATACTTACCTTCAGATAAATGATAGTATGGATCCAGCAAGTAGGCCCCATTTCGGTATCTCAGAGACAGCGACTTCCATTCACGCTCACTCATCCTACTTTTGAATGGCCAATAGGGTTTGGCATCTTTTGAGTAAATAATCATGGTACTTATATGACTATCAACCAGATCAGCTAGCTCACCTATTAAGTTAGCAATCGATTCATCAGAGAACCCGAACTTTATTGATTCTGCTACAGCGTCATTCCAGGACTTGAGTTTTTTAGAACGCATAGAAAACCTACTTTCACTTCTCTACTCGACGTTATGAGCTCTGCATAAATATATATTCTTAACGACAGCACTCATCGCAACTCTAGCGCAGAGGAAATTTCTCCGAAGATCATAGAAAAATCTTTACTTGCGGAGCACATTTTTTCAATGAAAATCGTAGAAACTCCTGCGTTCCTTAAATACTCCGTTGAACGAAAAAGCCGGTATTCTCGATAGAATACCAGCTTTATAGGGAGTACTACCCTGAAGAGGAGCCTCAGTGATATACAATCATGAGAGGCGTTTGCGCAGCTCGTCCAGCGCTTCGTTCAAGCGCGCAGGCGAGGTAATCGCCGCGACGAATCGATCCGGACGCACGATCACGATCTTGTTGCGCACCGCTCCGAACCAGTCGGCCAGACCGTTATCCACATCTTCGACACTGCTCGCACCTGACGCCGTAAGACGCTCGTCATAACTCAACCCGCTGCGTGAGCGGTTGACCTGTACGTAGCGCGTCTCCAGCGTGTCCCAAAACGCCCGGTTCTCGTCGGACATGAAATCCGCCGGATTGACGCGATAACCGACCACGGCAAACCAGTCACCCAAAATCTCATCGAACTTGCGGCGATTACCCTCGGCATCCTCCACATCCGGCTGGATGAACAGCTGACCCACAGCACTGTCTTGGTAAACCTCATCGCCCTCGTGATACACGATCCCCTTGGTGATCTGGGCGACCGGCTTGAACTTGAACTCGGCCAGATGCTCGCGCAGATTGTCCACCGAGTCCGAGGCTTTGAAGATCCAGTCGCGCACACCGGCCAGAATCGGGTTAGTCATGCCCAGCACGGCCCCCATGTTATCCGCCAGTGCAATCAGATCGGTGGCATGCCCACGGCGTTCGGTATCGTAGGTCTGCAGAATTGACTGGGGCGCACGCCCCTTAACCACGGCCGCCAGCTTCCAGCCGATATTGACCACATCGCGCAACCCCGAGTTAAGTCCCTGCCCGGCCCAGGGCGGTGTGATATGCGCGGCATCGCCGCACAACATGACGCGCCCCTTGGCGAAGGTCGATGCCACACGGGAGTTGTGGGTGTAGGCGCGGATACGGACGATATCCAGTTCATCCACCGCATCACCGATATGGTTGCGAATCAGGGCGCGGATCTTACCCTCTTCACACATCGTCTCCTCATCCTCGCCCGGGTGCAGCATGAACTCCCAGCGGCGGTACTGATAAGGCATATGGATACACACGAAGGGACGCTCAGGATCGGCATGCAGCGCCGTATAGGGGGCGTCCAGCTTGTCGTTGGCGGCATCGACCACAATCCATTTCGCCGGGTGGGTCATGCCGGTGTAACCGATATCCAACTGATTGCGGATCTCCGAGCGGGCACCATCGGCGGCCACCACATATTGCGCCTTGATGCTGTACTCCCGCCCGGTGTTGTCGGTTACCGCCAGGGTGACGCCTTCGGCACCCTGAGCGATGCTGTTCATGTTGTGCCCCAGGCGCAGATCCACCGATTCGTAACGCGAGAGCCCCTCGCGCAACGTGACTTCGGTCAGCTGCTGCATGAAAATGTTGCGCATCGGCCAACCATACTTGGCCGTCGTCGGCTTCACCTCGGCAAAGCAGACACCGCGCGCGTTGTAGTAACGCAGCGGTACGTTGCGGATCATATCCTTGAGTGCGGGTTCGGCAAGACCGACGCCCTGCAGAACCCGCACCGCTTCGTCATCCATGCCCACCGCTCGCGGGTAGGGCAGGATCTCCTCGGAGGAGTCGAGTACCAGCGTGTTGATGCCGTACATCCCCATATAATTGGCCAGCGCGATACCGTTAGGACCGCCACCGACAATCACCACTTCAGTCGTTTCAATACTCACTGTGTCATCTCCGAATAATTTGCCATTAAATTCTTATTGTCGTGAACCGGGTTGCGCCGGTTCACGGGTCTATTCGGGTCGTGGGGACCCGCCATCATTCAGTCGTAGATCGGGTCCAGCGTGATCTCGCGGCTGGGTGCATTGGCCGCCTTGAAGCGCTCCTTCGCCCGGGCATCGTCGTGATCGGTTTCGAGGAAGAACTCCAGCCGATTACCGTCCGGATCGGTGAAGTAGAGCCCTTTGCCAATCTCGTGATCAGTGGTCTTCACAACACTGACCTGTTTGGAGAGCAACATGCCGTAGAGACGGCGCAAGGTGGTTTCATCGCCGTCGATCTCCAGGCCGTAGTGCTGCAGGCCGAGGGTGCCTTGAGCCGAGCCTTCCGGCGCTTTGATCAGGGCGATATCGTGATGCTTGTCTCCGAACCCCATCATGATCCAGGCATCGCCGTTGCAGCCGGTACGCTCCATACCGAGGATATCGGCATACCAATTCGCCGAGCGCTCAGGGTCGGTAACAAACAGCGCGATATGCGTACGATTGACTTTGACTTTCACGGGCATCACCTCAGTTTTTGATCACTGACTGGTGGGCGGCAACGATCTCGGCCGTGGCCGGGGTCCACAGCACATCGGCGATTTCACTAAACTCGCGCCACTCTTTTTTCCAGCCCTTACCGCCGTTCTCGCTGGTGAACAGATGGCCGTACTTGGTTCCCATCACCACCTGATCGTGGTTGGCCGGATTCACGTGAATACCCCAGATGCAGGAGTTGGGCTGCTGCGGCAGCGGCAGTACCTGCCAGGTTGCCGCAGCGTCGCGGGAAACCAACACCTGGCTGGTGGTGCCCGGCGTGCCATCGGAGATACTCAGATAGAGGGTGTCCTCAGAGCCGGCCGGCACCGCCGCGGCACGTGCGTAGTACAGGCCGAACGCCTCTTTCGGGTTAAATCCTTCCCAGGTTTCGCCATCATCCAGGCTGCGGTACACCGCGTTCACGCAGACCACCACGACCACCTTCTTGCCGTGGTTCGGCAGCACCCTTACCGCATGGATATCGGTGTGAAACTCCCACAGCAGACGCGAGTCGACACGCTCCCAGCTGTCGCCACCGTCAACGCTCTTGAACAGGCCGCCCTCTTCCAAGCCGAACCAGAGGATGTTGCTGTCGATGGGATCGAAGGAGAACGCCAGAAGACGGGGTTTGCTGACGCCAGCACAACGCTCGGGGATATCCACAGGGCCGCGCTGCCAGTTCTGACCACCATCGGTGGTGCGCCAGAGCGCTGCACGCGATGGTGCGCCGGTACCGACAAAGATACGTTTGGGGTTGTTTGGATCGACCGCCACTTTCCAGACAGTCTGATCGTTAAACGGGGTATCCATCTGCTTCCAGTTAGCACCGGCATCCAGACTGACGCACAAGCCGGTATCGGTGCCGAGATAGATCCTCTTCGGGTCTTGGGGGTCCATATCCAGAGACCGGGTGATTGCATCGAATTCGATCTCCTGGCCGAGACTCAAGCGGTGCCAAGTTTGACCGTTGTCGGCACTTTTCACCACACCCTGACCGGCCGTAGCCACCAGTATTGTTCCACTCATCAGATAATCCTCTACTTGAACGATTGTTTTTCTAGGCGTGATACTGACCTGATACCCCCTCAAGCCAAGACAAAATAGGAAATCCCACAATGTTTAAATACCAACAAAAACAATGATAAAAAACAGGTCACAATTCACTCAAGTCTCATAATATGCGATTTATTTTATTCTGTAAGAAATATAGACCGGCGTAATTTGATCTATCTCAAGAAAAAGCGAATGAGTGGACGCAGCGATGAGAATGCGTCGCCTCAGCGCAGAAAACAGGGCAAAGGCGCAGCGGGGAACACAACAGTACGTGAACAGACAGGCATAAAAAAAGGCGAGGCTCTATCGAGTCTCGCCTTGGTGTGAATCAGCGCTGCGGACACCTTTAAGCGCTTTAGCCTTCGCTCAGGGCGTCGAGGTCCACACCCTCTTCAGCCAACACCCGGCTGGCCACGCGGAATGCATCGATCGATGCGGGCACCCCGGCATAGATCGTTACCTGCAACAGCACCTCGCGGATCTGCTCGGCGGTCAAACCGTTGTTGAGAGCGCCACGCAGGTGGAGTTCGAGCTCGTGCGGCCGATTCAGCACGGCGATCATCGCCAGGTTGATCAGGCTGCGCTCACGCAGCGCCAGCCCGTCGCGTTGCCACACATCGCCCCAGCAGTACTCCGTCACCAACCGCTGCAGCGGCTTGGTGAAGGCGGTCGCATTGTTGATGGAGCGGTCCACATACTGATCGCCGAGCACCGCCTTGCGCGTCACCAGCCCTTTTTCGAACTTGTCGCTCATAGCCTGTCACCTGTATTCCAGTTTGAGTTGCTGACCGAACATCCGCAGACAGTAGGTGGTGCCCGTCACCATATCCAGCGGCTTGGTCAGCGAGCCGCTGAGAAAGTGCTGGCCGGCTTTCACCTCGCCGTAGCGCGCCACGATATCCCGCACCATACCGACCATGGATCCCAACGGACCGCCGATCACATTGTCCACCGAGCCCGACTGAGCAGTGCCGTCAAACGCCAACACACAGTCGATATCGTCAAACGCCAGACCGGCGTCAAACGGCTGCAGCTCACCTAAGCGGTAGTGGCTAGCGACCGCCAGGTCAGCCACGAAGGTGGCGATGTTGAAGCGCCAGCCCGCCATCCGCGAGTCGGCTACCTCGAACGCCGGTGCCAGAGCGCCGATGGCGTTGATGATCTGTTCGTCGCTGCACTGCGCGGCGACGATATCCTCGTGCAGTACAAACAGCACTTCGGCCTCGAGTTTCGGGGCGATAACCCTCTGCAACGACAACACTTCGCTATGCAGACACATATCAGCGAACAGCGGCGCATAGATCGGCTTCTGCAGGCCGAACCGCTCCATCGCCGGGCGATTCGACATCGCCGCCTTCCAGCCAGTAATCCCGTTGTCGCGGGCCTGATTGAGCGCTATCTGGGCGCGCTGAACACAATACCCTTCGTCGACGCCGGCTTCGTCCAACCCCGACAGCAGCTGCAACGGCGCCGCCTGTCGGCGCGCACCGTCGAGTGCACCGGCGATCTCGTCGGCCATCATCTCCACCGCGCTCATGCCAACCCTCCAAGACAGACGTATTTAATCTCGAGGTAATCTTCGATGCCGTACTTGGAGCCCTCGCGACCGATACCGGAGGATTTGACGCCACCGAACGGTGCCACCTCATTGGAGATCAGACCGGTGTTCACCCCCACCATGCCGTACTCCAGCTCTTCGGAAACGCGGATGTAGGTGTCGATACTCGAGGTGTAGAGGTAGGAGGCCAGACCATACTCGGTGTCGTTGGCCAGGGCGATCGCCTCCTCCACGGTGTTGAAGCGGAACAGCGGCGCGATGGGCCCAAATATTTCATCGCTGTAAAACGCCATATCGGTGTTGGCGTCGGTCAGCACCACCGGGTTGAGAAAGCGCTTCTCGCCATCGACCTGTACCTCACGCACGGTCACCTTTGACGCGCCCTTGGCCAGCGCATCGTCGATCATCGCACTGACCGAATCGTAGGCGTTGGCGTCGATCAGCGGTCCCAGCTCACTGCCCTCTTCGGTGCCCGGAGCGACGCGCAATTTGTCCACCGCTTCGGCCAGTTTCGCCGCGAAAGCGTCGTACACGCCATCCTGCACCAGTATGCGGTTGGCGCAGACGCAGGTCTGGCCGTTGTTGCGGAACTTGGCGATCAGTGCGCCCTCCACCGCCTTGTCCAGGTCGGCGTCGTCGAACACGATAAAGGGCGCGTTGCCACCAAGCTCGAGCGACACTTTCTTCACGTTGTCGGCACACTGCTGCATCAACAGCTTGCCGATATCGGTCGAGCCGGTGAAGGAGAGTTTGCGCACCGTGGCACTGGCGCACAGCGTGTTACCGATGGCAGAGGCTCGCCCGACCACCACCTGCAATACGCCTTTCGGTATGCCCGCCTGTTCGGCCAACGCGGCCAGCGCTAGTGCCGTCAGCGGCGTCTGGGTGGCCGGCTTGATGATGATCGAACAGCCCGCCGCCAGCGCCGGCCCCGCCTTGCGGGTGATCATCGCCGCCGGGAAGTTCCAGGGCGTAATCGCCGCGCAGACACCGATCGGCTCCTTGCGTACGGTCAGGCGGGTACCCGGCGTGACCTCGGGAATGGTATCACCATAGACCCGCTTCGCTTCTTCCGAGAACCATTCGATGAAGGACGCCGCGTAGGCGATCTCGCCCTTGGCCTCCTGCAGCGGCTTCCCCTGCTCGCTGGAGAGGATCAGCGCCAGATCGCCCTGGTTCTGCATCAGCAGATCGAACCAGCGACGCAGCACCTGAGCGCGATGCTTGGCAGTGGTTTTACGCCAGGCCTTATAGGCCAGTTCAGCCGCGGCGATGGCGCGTTCGGTCTCCTCCGCCCCCATCATCGGCACGCGGACGATGGTCTCGCCGGTAGCCGGGTTGGTGACGTCGACGGTCGCGCCATTATCGGCTGCGCACCACTGACCATCGAGAAAGCAGGCATCACGCAGCAGCGAGGTGTTTAGCAGATCTTGCATAGCATCATTACCAGAAACGGGGTGACAGGAGAGGAATAAAAATGGGGGGCCGAAGCCCCCGAAGGGGTGATTAACTCAGTTTCGATCTCAGCGCATCCAGCGCCTCGTTCAGGCGGCTCGCCGAGGTGATGGCAGCGACAAAACGGTCGGGGCGGACGATCACGATCTTGTCACGCGCCTTGCCGAACCAATCGGCCAGCAGGTTATCCACATCTTCGACGCTTACGGCGCCTGACGCCTGCAGACGCTGGTCATGGCTCTTGCCGCTGCGCGAACGGTTGACCTGCACATAGCGGGTTTGTAGCTTGTCCCAGAACGCCTTGTTCTCTTCGGACATATGCTCCGCAGGGTTGGTCTTGAAGCCGACGATGGAGAACCAATCCCCCAGCACCTCGTCGAACTTGCGACGCCGGCCCTCCGCGTCCTCCACATCCGGCTGGATGAACAGCTGGCCAACCATGCTGTCCGGGTATACCTCTTCGCCCTCGTGGTACACGATCCCCTTGGTGATGTGGGCCTTGGGCTTGAACTTGAACTCCACCAGATGCTCGCGTAACGAATCAACCGAGTCGGTGGCCTTGAAGATCCAGTCACGAATACCGGCCAGGATCGGATTGGTCATGCCCAAAACCGCGCCCATGTTGTCGGCCAGCGCGATCAGGTCGGTGGCATGCCCGCGGCGCTCGGTATCGTAGGTCTGCAGGATGGCAGGATCGGCGAGCCCCTTGACCACCGCGGCGACCTTCCAGCCGATATTGACCACATCGCGCAGCCCCGAGTTGAGGCCCTGTCCTGCCCAGGGTGGGGTGATATGGGCCGCATCGCCGCACAGCAGCACCCGTCCCTTGACGAAGGTGGAGGCGACGCGGGAGTTATGGGTATAGGCGCGAATACGCACGATATCGAGCTCGTCGACAGCATCGCCGATGTGGTTACGGATCAGGCCACGAATCGTGCTCTCTTCGCACATCTTCTCCTCATCCTCGCCGGGGTGGAGCATAAACTCCCAGCGACGATACTGATAAGGCAGGTAGATGCAGACGAAGGGGCGTTCGGGATCGGCATGCAGTGCCGTGTAGGGTGCTTCCAGCTTGTCGTTGGCGGCATCTACCACTACCCACTTGGCCGGATGGGTCATACCGGTATAGCCGATATCCATCTGCTTGCGAATCTCGGAGCGGGCACCGTCGGCACCGATCACATAGTCCGCCTCCAGCGCGTACTCGACACCCTCGTGATCGCTGACGTTCAGTGTCACCTTGTCGGCGTCCTGGACGATGCTGTTCATGGTTTGCCCCAGGCGCAGGTCAACGCAGCCAAAACGCTTGAGCCCGTCGCGCAGCGTGACCTCGGTCAGCTGCTGCATAAAGATGTTGCGCATCGGCCAACCGTACTGCGCGGTGCTCGGCTTGACCTCGGCAAAGCAGACACCGCGGGCGTTGTAGTAGCGCAGCGGCACGTTGCGGATCATATCCTTGATCGCGATGTCGGCCAGGCCGACACCCTGGAGTACGCGCATCGCTTCGTCGTCCATTCCGACGGCACGCGGAAAGGGCAGAATCTCTTCGGAGGACTCGAGCACAACGGTATCGATGCCATACAGCCCCATATAGTTGGCCAATGCGATACCGTTCGGACCGCCGCCTACAATTACAACCTGTGTCTTTTGAACGCCCACTGTTACCGCCTCCGGGTTAAATCAGTTGTAACCAGCTTGGATAAAATCGACGACCGCCTTGTTAAACACGTCCGGCTGGTCGTCGTGGACATAGTGGCTGGCATTGTCGACCTCGACCGCTGAGAACGCCTGGTTGGAGGTCAGGATCTCTTGCACCGTCGCGCGCGGCAGGAAATCGGAGTCGCCCCCCTTCACCAGTAGCGCTGGACATTTCACAGCCTTAACCGCTGGCCAAAGATCGATCGGCTCAAATGTCAGTCTAGCTTCGGCTATTCCCAGTTGATCGTGCTTCCAGCCGATCTTGCCATCCCGCTCACGAAAGGAGTTCTGCAACCGTGCCTGCAGCGCCTCTTCGGTCAGGTTGGGACGGCTGAAGCGCCAGAACGCTTCAGCCTCTTCCCAGGATGCGAAGGTAAGCGGTGTATTCCTCATCTCGCGGCGGATGCGTTCGGCACCCTCACCCCGATTCGATGAGCCCGGGCCGATATCCTCGATCACCAGCCGCGTCACCCGTTCGGGATGACGACGCACATACTCCAACGCGTTGGTGCCACCCAGCGAGTGTCCGATCAATACGAACCTGTCCAGGCCGAGATGATCGACAAAGCGCTCCAGATCCTGCACATAGGTAGCGGTCTGGTAACCCTCGACCGGCCCCCAGTCGCTTTCACCCCGGCCACGCTGATCCAGGCCGTAGCAACAGTAACCCTCGCCCAAGGCGTCGGCCAGCGACTCCCAGGTCGCAGCGAAACCACGCAGACCATGCAACATCACCACAGGAATACCGGTTAGATCGCCCCACCGCAGGTAGTGCAGTTGCAGATCACCGCTTCTGAACAAACCACTCGTTTCGGACATCGCTCACCCTTTCACTTCTATTAACCGGCGCCTTAGTTAAGACCGTCTTCGCCGACAACCTCTTCCGCTTTAAGACCACCCAGACGCGCATGCAGGCGGCCTCGGGTTGCAAAGGCCCAGATCACCAGCAACTCGTCCCGGCGCGGCGCATCGTTGAACGACACGGAGATGGCGTCATAGTGCGAGCGCACGTAAAGCGCGTTCTTGTGCGCCAGCGGTACATCCAGAATGGCACCCGGCCCACCGATTTTGCCGGTCGAGGGCACCCAGGACTTACCACCGCCTACCGCATCACGTACCGGGTTGGCCGCCGGGTTGGTCAGAAACGCGTTGCCGTGCTCATACTCGCCATCGGCACCGACCAGGATCGCCTTGCCGTAGCTGACGATCTCGTTGTCACCGGCCAACTCGTTGATGCGACGCCCAAACTCCTTGCCCAATTCAGGGGAGTGCTCGATCAGCTCGGACAGATCCTCTTTGAACTGACCGGCCAGCGGATTGTGGATCGCCGCAGCGATGACGTACTTTTTCACCGGTTCGCCATCGGCCAACGCGCCGGTTTCGTTCGCCTGGGTTTCTTCGTAGAACGAAAACCATTTGCGGATGTGGTAGGGGCCAAAATTTGCTACTTTCATCTCGAATATGCCTACAAAAATCAGTCGAAAATGGGGTCAAGCTCGATCGGACGGCTCGGACCGTTAGTGGCCTTGAAACGCTGTTTGGCCAACTCGTCGTCATGTTCCGTTTCCAGGAAAAACTCCAGACGAATACCGTCGGGATCGGAGAAATAGAGACCGATCCCCACCTCATGATCGGTAGTCTTGACGATGTTCACGTTCTTCTTCAGCAGCATGCCGTAGAGTTTGCGCAGCGTGGTTTCATCGCCGTCGATCTCAAATCCGTAGTGCTGCAGCCCGATGCCGCCTAACTGCGCGCCCTCGTCGGCACGAATCAGCGCGATATCGTGATGTTTGGGACCGAATCCCATCATGATCCACTGATCGCCGTTTTCGGCGTGTCGTGCCATACCCAACACATCCTCATACCAGCGTGCCGATGTTTCCGGGTCTTTTACGAAGAGGGAGATATGGGTTCGATTAACTTTGACCTTCATCGGGACATCCTCACTTGGTGATGACGGACTGGTGAGCCGCTTCGATCTTCGCCTCGGCAGGCGTCCACAGCACATCGGCGATCTCGCTGAACTCGCGCCACTCTTTTTTCCAGGACATGCCACCGTTGGTGCTGGTAAAGAGGTGTCCGTACTTGGTACCGATCACGACCTGGTTGGCATCCGCCGGGTTGACGTGGATCGCCCATACACAGGAGTTGGGCTGAACCGGTAGCGGCAGAAGCTGCCAGCTGGCCGCTGCGTCGCGAGAGACCAGAACCAGACTGGTGGTGCCCGGTGTGCCATCCGACACACTCAGATAGATGGTGTCTTCCGAGCCTGCCGGTACGGCAGTGGCACGGGCATAGTAGAGACCAAAGGCTTCGTTGGGGTTGACGCCTTCCCAGGTCTGACCGTCGTCAAAGCTGCGGTAGATCGCATTCACGCACACCACAACGACCACTTTCTTGCCATGGTTCGGCAGCACGCGAATCGAGTGAATATCCGAGTTGTACTCCCACAGCAGGCGTGAGTCGACCCGCTCCCAGCTGTCACCGCCGTTGTCGCTGTAGAAGAGCCCGCCCTCTTCGAGACCGAACCACAGCTTGTCGCTGTCGGTCGGATCGTAGGCGAACGCCAGCAGGCGCGGCTTGCTCACCCCGGCACAGTGCTCGGGAATCTCAACCGGTGCGCGATCCCAGCTCTCACCGCCGTCGGTGGTACGCCAGAGCACGGCGCGCGACGGTGCGCCGGTGCCGACGAAGATACGCTTCGGATTCTGTGGATCGACCGCGACCTTCCACACCGTTTCCCCGTTGAAGGGTGAGTCGATGCGGGTCCATTTCGCACCGGCGTCTGCACTGACGCACAGACCGACATCGGTACCGATGTACAGGCGCTGCGGATCGGTGGGGTCAACATCGAGGGAACGCGTGATCGCGTCGAACTCGATATCCTGGCCCAGACCCAGTCGGTGCCAGGTATCGCCCTTATCGGAACTTTTGATGACGGCCTGACCGACCGTCGATACCAGAATAGTGCCGCTCATGATCCCTCCGTTAAATAAAGATACCGCGGGTCAAGCCACCGTCGATACCGATGGATTCACCGGTAACCGCACCGGCCTTGGGCGAGGCCAGGAAACCGATCAGCCAGGCGATCTCCACCGGCTGCAGCGTACGGCGGATCGGCGTTACATCGATGTAGCCCTGCTCCACCTCTTGCGGCGTCTTGCCCTGCAGCTTGCCTTCGCGTTCATACAGCTCCTGGATGTGCGGCGTATCGACGACACCCGGGTGGATGATGTTGCAGGTGATGCCGTTCGGACCCAGTTGGTCGGACAGGTTTTTCGTCATGTGCACGATGGCCAGGTTACGCATACCGGACATCACCTTGCTGCTGCGACCGGTCAGACCACCGATGTTGATAATGCGACCGAAGCCGGCCTGCTTCATGTGCGGTGTCACCGCCTTGGCACAACGGAAGTAACCGATAACCTTGGTGTCCAGATCGCCGAGCAGCTCGTCGTCGCCGGCAAACTCGATGGAGTTGCGCACCACGCCGGACGGCGCGGCAGCGCCATTGACCAGGATATCGACCTTGCCGAACTCTTCGATGGTTTTCTCGACCATCCTGTTGACCGACTCCATGTCGGTGGTATCGCAGGATACCGGGACAATGCGGCGACCGGTGGCTTCGCTGATCTCGGCGGCAGTTGCCTCCAGCACGGACATCGTGCGCGAGCAGATCACCAGGTCGCAGCCCTCTTCCGCCAGGAAGCGCGCCACATCCTTACCGATACCCATACCGCCGCCGGTTACAATCGCCACACGGCCTTTCAGTTCCAGATCCATCAGACAATCCTCACAAATACTTAGCTCAGGTCTACAAAGACGCTCTTGGTTTCGGTGTAAGCGTCGATCACGTTTTTACCCATCTCACGGCCCCAGCCGGACTGTTTGTAACCGCCAAACGGCGACGCGGGGTCAACCACGTTCCAGCAGTTGATCCAGACGGATCCCGCTTTCAGCTTCGCGGCGATGGTATGGGCTTGTTTCAGGTTGTTGGTCCAGACACCGGCGGCCAAACCAAAGGGGGTGTTGTTGGCGCGGTGAACCAGTTCGTCGACATCGGACCAGCTCATCACCGTCACCACCGGGCCGAAGATCTCTTCGCGGGCGATACACGCCTGCTCCTGCCTATCCAGGAACACGGTCGGTTCCATGAAGTAGCCGCCTTCGAGATGCGCCGGCGCCTTGCCGCCGCAGATCAACTCGGCGCCCTCATTCAGCGCACGGTCGACATAGCCTTTCACGATCCCATGCTGTTCACGGGATACCAGCGGCCCCATGGTGTTGGCCGGATCAAGGCCGGGACCGACCAGGTGCGCAGCGGCATGCTTGCGCAGCTCTTCCAGCGTCTGATCCAGCACGCTCTCGTGTACATAGAGACGGGACGCCGCGGTACACACCTGGCCCTGGTTGTAGAAGATGCCGTCGGCGGAGCCTTTCGCGGCGCGCACGATATCGGCATCCGGCAGGATAATGTTCGGCGACTTGCCGCCCAGCTCCAGCGACACCTTCTTCATGTTGCCGGCCGCCGCCTTGGCGATCATGCGACCCACCCCGGTGGAGCCGGTGAAGGCGATCTTGTCCACGTCGTCATGGGCTGACAGCGGTGCGCCGGCACGGTCGCCGAAGCCAGTCAGGACGTTGACCACACCCGCCGGGATTCCCGCTTTCTGAATCAGTTCGGCCAGGCGCAGCGCCACCAGTGGGGTCTGTTCGGCAGGCTTGAGCACGGCAGTACAGCCGGTGGCCAGCACAGGGCCCAGCTTCCAGGCGCACATCGACAGCGGGAAGTTCCAAGGCACGATCAGGGCACAGACACCCACCGGCTCACGCAGGGTGTAGTTGAGCATCGGCTCACCGCCGCGGGGCGAAACCGGAATGGTGCTGCCCTCGATCTTGGACGGCCAACCCGCGAAGTAGCGGATAATATTGGCCGTGATCACCACTTCGCCCTTGTAGGCGTTGGTATAGGGTTTACCGTTTTCCAGCGAGATGATCTGACCGAGGTTCTCGGCATCGGCTTCGATCAACTCGGCCAGACGGATCATCAGACGTGAGCGCTCGGCAGGTTGCACCTTGGCCCAGGCACCTTCCTGGGCGTTGCGTGCAGCGGCTACCGCCCTGTCCACATCGGCCTCGACCGCCATCGATACCTGGGCGAAATTCTGCCCGGTGGCCGGGTTTTCAACCGGAAAATACTCGCCGGACGAGGGCTCGACCCACTCACCGCCGATAAACAGTTTTTTCGGCTCTGACAGAAACTGTTGCACGTCAGAGAAGATATCCATGATCGCCATATCGCCTCCTTACAAGCTCATCTCAATTAGTCGCGGCTCTTTCGCTGCCACCGCTTCTCTCAGTGCCAACATCAGTTCGGCATTACGCTCTACGCTAACGGACGGCACGCCATAGCCTTTGGCCAGCGCCTGCCAATCCACACGCGGGCGATCCAGCTCGGTCAACGCCAGAGAGTTCTGGCCAAACTCCGTTACACCGTAACGGCGCAGCTCATTCTGCAGAATGTTGTACTTGTGGTTGGCAGCGATCAGGATCACCACCGGCAGGTTCTCCCGCGCGATGCTCCACAGCGTCTGGATGGTGTACTGAGCGCTACCGTCGGACTGCAGGCAGACCACGGTATTGCCCGGCTCGGCCAGTGCTGCACCGAAACCGGCCGGAATCCCCTGGCCGATAGCACCACCGGTGTTGGTGATGACGCGGTGCTTTGCGGCATGTGCCGACTGCGTGAAAAAGGGGTAACCGCAGGTACCGCCCTCAACCGAGACGATGCAATCGTGCGGCAGGCCCGCTGCCACCACCTGACCGACAGACACAGGTGTCAGCTTCTCGTCCGCATTCGGCATCGACACCTGCCCTTCCAGCGGTGCAAACGCGGGCGCATTAACCGCATCAGCCAGCGCTTCCATCGCACCGACCACGTCGTGACCGACCTCTGCCAACATCACCAGACGGTCCGGCTCGGCAAGCCGTGAGGGTATGCCTTCGTAGCCGAAGTAGGAGATCGGCTCCGGCACTCCGGCGCAGACCACCTCGTCGTACTGCTCGAGCACCTCTATCGCCACTTCGGGGAAGTACGGCAAGCGGTCCAGATCGGGCAGGCCGCCACCGCGATGACTGACACGGGGGAAGGTTTCGGCATACATCTTCACGCCCGGCAGCTGCGAGATACGACCGGCGGCCTTAAGGCCCGCTTCAGTCAAACCGTTGTCGCCGACGATGAACACAAGACGCTTACCGGCCCGGATGCGCTCGGCCACCGCCTCGACGCCATCGGCAAAGAAGCGACGCTTGGGCGGATTGATCACCATCTTTTTCGGTGCTGCGGTGAGTTCTGCCGCCTGCAGATCCATCGGCAGCATCAGCGTCGAGATCGCCCCACTCGGCTGCCAAGCCGCGTTGATCGCCGCGGCCATATCTTCAACCAGACCGTCGGCAGATCGAGAGGTACGTACAAACTTGGAAACCGGGCGCGCCAGAGACTCGATATCGCTGGCCAGAGGTGGATCGTAATTAACGTGCCAAGAGGCGTGATCGCCTACCAGATTAACGATAGGGCTGTTGGCCCGGCGCGCGTTGTGCAGGTTGGCGATGCCGTTGGCAAACCCCGGCCCAAGATGGGTCAGCGTCAATGCGGGACGACCTGCAATACGGCCGTAACCGTCGGCAGCACCGGTGCAGACGCCTTCGAACATGCTCAGCACCGGCCGAAAGCCAGGATCGCGATCCATCGCTGCAACCAGTGGCATCTCGGTTGTACCCGGATTAGCGAAGCAGTATTCGATTCCGGCTTCCACTGCCGCTTTGACTAAAGACTCTGCACCATTCATTTAACACCCCAAACGCAAAATATCATTTAATCTCATTTTATGCGACCAAAAACAAAACGGTCAACAGAAACAGCGATATTTATTTTAATATTTCGCGCATTTTGCGATTTTAATGCGCAAAACCAGGCCGCTTGACGCCCAAGCAGGGCAAATGTCGCATTCTGAGATCACTGAGAGTGAAGGATTAGAAGCAGCCGACATGTGCGTCGTGCCGAAAAAGCGCTACAGAGAACGGTTTGCACGCCCTCTGGCAAAAGGCCCCCTGCCGTCAGCAGGGGGAAGATCAGAGCATCGTTTAGTCGGCTGAGCCGAACGCTTGGTCCAGCGCACTGACGATCGACGAAGCCTCCTCCAGGGTGAGGGTAAGCGGAGGTGACAGAATGATCTTGGTACCGACAGGACGCACCAGCACCCCGGCCTTTTTCGCATATTCTGCGACACGATTGGCATAGCCCAGCTGGGGGTTCACCGGTTGCCGGGTCTGCTTGTCCGTCACCAGATCGAGGGCAATCATCAGTCCCTTGCCACGGACTTCACCTATGGCAGCGTGCTTGTCGACCAGAGTCTTCAATTGCTCCAGCAGTGATGCACCGACCGTAGCGGCATTGGCCGGTAGATCCTCACGCTCGACAATCTCCAGCACCTTGAGTGCCGCCGCACAGGCGGTCGGATGACCAGAATAGGTGTAGCCATGCATGATCATGCCGGAGAAGTCCTGGCTGTTCTCGATCGCATCGGCAATCCGCCTGTTGAACACGGTGGCACCCAGCGGGATGTAACCGGCGGAAATAGCCTTCGCCAGACAGAGGATATCCGGCGCGACGCCCCAGCCACGAGATCCGAGCATGCTGCCGCTACGGCCGAAACCGGTTACCACCTCATCGGAAATCATCAGAATGTTGTACTTGTTCAGCAGCTCACGCACCGCCGGCCAGTACTGCGCAGGGGGCACGATGACACCGCCGGCACCCTGAACGGGCTCGGCGATAAAGGCGGCGATGCTGTCAGCACCGTGGAACAGGATCTGCTCCTCAAGCTGGCGAATGCAGTGCCGGGTCAGCTGCTCTGGGTCTTCACAATCCCAAGGGTTGCGATAGAGCCAGGGTGTATCCACCTGAATACAGCCTGCCAACAATGGACCATGGTTCAGGTGATACACATTGTTACCGCCGACCGAGGTACCACCCATATGGACGCCGTGGTAGGCGTTACGCAGCGAGATGAACTTGATGCGCTTCGGCTCACCGGCAGCGATCCAGTACTGGCGCGACATTTTCAACGCCGTCTCGACCGCATCAGACCCGCCGCTGCTGAACAGTACGCGCGCCATATCCTCCTGCGCGAACATCTCCACCAACTTGTCTGCCAGGTCATAAGCGCGCGGATGGGCGATACCGTCAAACATCTGGTAATAGCCGAGCTCATCCATCTGAGCGTTGATCGCGGCCTTCACTTCCGCACGGTTATGACCAATGTTGACGTTCCAAAGGCCACCGATCGCATCGAGCAATCGGTTGCCGTCCACATCGGTGACATAGTTGCCGCTCGACTGGGTGATGATCAGCGTGTCACCTTTGTTACCGGGTGTCGGGGGCCCCATCGGATGCCAGAAACGTTTCTGAGCGCTTTTATATTTTTCGTACATGATTAATACCTATTAGCTGTTACTTCTGAACGTGAAGCACCTGAAGCGAGGTGAACTCAAGCAACCCTTCCAGACCAAACTCGACGCCGAAGCCCGACATCTTGCACCCTCCCATCGGGATGTTCGGTTGGATCTGGGCATGTGTGTTCACGAACGTGGTGCCACACTCCAGACGCGAGGCAATGGCCGCCGCCGCTTCCGTGTCCGGCCCCCATACAGAGCCATCGAGCCCCACTTCCACGCCGTTGGCCATCGCAACCGCTTCGTCCACATCGGAATACTTGATGACAGGCAGGACTGGGCCGAACTGCTCCTCCTGAACGAGACGTGCGTCGTTCGAGATATCGGCGACGATAGTCGGCGGATAGAAATACCCCACGCCCGCGACAGGCTCGCCGCCTGTCAGCACCCGAGCACCTCCCGCCCTGGCATTCTCGACCAGCTCGGCGACCAGATTCAGCTGATCCTCGTTTTGAACCGGTCCGAAGGTAACGCCCTCGTCCATGCCATTACCGACAACCTGTTGACCGGCGATGGCGACAAGCGCCGCACACATCTGATCGTAAAGCGACTCATGCACATAAAGACGCTTCAAAGCACCGCAGGTCTGTCCCATGTTTAGAAACGCCGCGCCAAAGATGGCAGGTGCCATTTTCTCGACATCGGCGCCCGGCAACACGATACCGGCGTCATTACCGCCGAGCTCCAGCGTCAGGCGCTTCAGGTTAGCCGCCGCATTGCGCATGACCGCCTGCCCGGTCGGCGTCGAACCAGTAAATACGACCTTTTGAATATTCGGGTGAGAAGTCAGACCACTGCCAATACCCCGCTCGCCGGTCAGGATATTGGCCACGCCGTTGGGCAGGTGGTTATTCATGATTTCAACCAGCTTGATGGTGCTCAGCGGTGTCAATCCGGAAGGCTTGCTGATAACGGTATTACCCGCCCGCAACGCCGGGAATAAATGCCAGACGGCGATCATGAAGGGCCAGTTCCAGGGTGTGATGGATGCCACAACGCCCAGCGGCTTGCGATGGGCCTCAATCCGCTTTTCAGCCGACTCCTCGAGCACCTCAACGGGAATATCCTGATCCGCTGCAAAGTGGGCCCAGGCGACCCCGCCTTCGACTTCACCGATTGCCAACGGCAGAGGCTTGCCCTGCTCCGCCACAATCAGCGCCGCAATTTCATCGCGCTTCTGGGCTATCTCATCCGCAATGCAGTGGAGCAACCGCTTACGCTCTTCATGCGAGGTATGCTGCCAACCGAGCTGCGCGTCCTGTGCGGCACTGACCGCCTGATCCAGCTGTTCCGGTGTCGCGTTGGCACAGGTGGCAACGGTCTCGAACGTAGCCGGGTTCTTGACGACAAAGGGCTCACTCGCCCCCTCGACCCACTGCCCGTTGATGAGAAGTTTGTAGTGATCGCTCATGTGTTTCACCCTTAAAACAAAATGACCGGAGGGAAACTCCCTCCGCTCTTTTTAGATAACGCAAGGCCTAGCCTCAGAACGGAACAATTGCCATCACCTGCATATAGGTGTTGGTGTTGTCGTTGCCCTGAGTGCTGCTATCGGAGTCCGGCGTATAGAAGCCGACCAGCGGACTGATGATAAGGTGATCGTGAGCCACCCACTCGGCCCAGATATCGATCTCGTTAGCATCGTTGCTGCCCGAGCCGCCAACCGTATCGCTGAAGTCAAAGTAGGACGCACCTACGGTCAGCATTTCGGTCGGATTAGCTTTCACACCCAGATAATGGATGTCGGAATCAGTCGCAAAGGGACCGGCGTAGTTAGCCGCCACCTCACCCTGGAACCAGGTGCCGTAACCGCGGCTGAGACCGAACAGCAGCGGGTCGTAGCCTTCGTCATAGCTGGTGTAACGGTAGTTCAGGCTCGGCGACCAGGGCAGGTCGGCAAAGGTCCAGCCCGCCTCGGCGTACCAGGCGTTGGCGTCCGGGTTGCCGTTGCCCTGAGACTGATCCACATACTCGGCGGAGAGGAACAAGTTCTTGACACCGGCGTTGCCCTGGAAGCGGACACTGGTGGTTTTCTGACCGTCACGACCGTCGTAACCTAAGAATGCGGCTTCGTTATCGTCCACATCCAACCCCTTCAAGTGCATCAAGCCGAAGGTGCCCTTGTCGGTGACGTACTCAAGGTTAAGACCCGCCATCTCGACACTGGCCTGAGCCGGGTTGTCGGACTCGAACCAGAACAGATCGGCACGCGGACCGGACTCACCGCCGACACGCAACACGGCGGTTTTATCGAACGCCTGGCGCGCCCCGAGCCAGTATGCGCCACCGCGGTTGGCACTGAAGCCCGGCACAATACCGTCCAGACCTTTACCCATGTTCAAACCGTCGCCGTTAAGGATAAAACCGTCGCCGATGACCAGCTTCTGACGCCCGAAAGAGAACTCGAACATGTCGTTGCGATAACCGACGTACAGGTCTTCGATATCGGTCTCGCGCTCATCACCTGTGCTAAGGCCGGCGGCATCACCGTCCCCCCAGGTGCCGGAAGTCAAGGCATTGACCGCACCGAACAGACTGCCATTGCTTAGCGCCTTGCTGCCGGAGAAGCCATATTTTACGTAACCCTCCGTCCAGGCAGGATCACTCTCACTATTGCCATAGGTTTCGTCGCTCCGAAATGTGCCGACCACCGCTTCCACATCCAGATTCAGGTTAACTCCCTCTTCTTCGATCAGCGTATAGGCCTGGGATGCGGTTGCGGCTGAAGCGGCGAGCAGAGCCACTGCCAACTTCGAAGCACGTTTGAGCATGTACGTTTGGTTCATCGTTCCACTCCATATGATGTTTATTATCTTATATTGAGATTTATTACACAAAATTGAGCCAATTAAAACTATTTTATTGATGTTTTTCTCATAAAGAACAATGAGCGGACAGGAAATGGGGTTGCTACGGAACTCGACTCCGTTCCGTTCACAGAGCTTCATTGCCCGGTTTGATGCAGCAAAGCAGCTCATTCGCCTGCGCCCGGGCTTAGACAAAGTCGACACACCCGAGCTATCACTCACGGGCAAGAATAAAAACAAATATTCTCGTAATGTGATACCAGATACAATATTAGATCTATTTATGTTGATTTAATTTACCAATATCTCCTATATTGACACTTAACCAAAAAGACAATCCGCAAGACTCAAGTTTGCGATAGCGATTGAGGGACAGCAAGTACGCAGTACGCCGGTCACCTGAACGGCGAACGCTGCACACGCATTCCTCAGAGGTAACAGTCAACCGAAACCAAGCTGGGCTGGTTAAGCCTCAACACCGATCAGGAGTCTTATAAAATGAGAAAATTTTTTGCGCTCACTGCTGCTGTTACCTTGGCTACAGTGGCGAATTTCGCGAATGCGCAGACGCGCCTTACGCTGTCCACGTTCGTGCCTTCCAGCCATCCGATGATGACCGATGTATTGAAACCCTGGGCCGAGAGCGTTGCACAGGCGACAGATGGCCGGGTAGAGGTCGTAATCCTGCCCTCTCCGCTGGGCCACCCCAAGGTGCATTACGATCTTGCCCGTGAGGGACAGGCCGATATCGGCTACGGCTCACAGGGGTACACGCCCGGTCGGTTCACGCTGTACAAGATGGTCGAGTTCCCGTTTGCAGGCGACAGCGCAGTGGGTACATCCGTCGCCTACTGGCGGGTGTATAAAAAGTATCTAGAACAGGCCGGTGAATATAAGGATGTCAAAGTGTTGGGGCTGTTCACGCACGGCCCGGGACATATTCACAATATCAAGCGCACCGTTAACTCCAAGGCCGATCTCAACGGACTGAAGATGCGCGTGGGTGGCGGCTTCATGAACGATCTGGCCTCGGAGCTCGGCGCGGTCACTCTGCAGAAACCTTCGCCCAGCAGTTATGAGCTGCTCTCCAGCGGCGTCGCCGATGGCACCCTGTTCCCGCTCGAATCCGTGGTGTCATTCAATGTCCAGAATATCGTCAAGCATACGACGCTGGTGCCCGGCGGGCTGTACAACTTCGGCTTTTTCCTGGTCATGAACAAGGAGCGTTTCGAGGCGCTGTCTGAACAGGATCAGGCCGCAATAGACTCTGTATCCGGGGAAGCGCTGGCCCGACTGGCAGGGCAGATGTGGGACAAGTGGGACGCCAAGGGGCTGGAAGCGATTACCGCCAACGGTAACGAGGTGGTTACAGCGGACGCAGCGTTCATGAAGGAGATCAGCGATTCCGCTGCTCCGATGGAGGCTAAATGGCTTGAGGAAGCGGCCGGCAAGGGCGTTGACGGCGAAGCGGCACTTGCCGAGTTCCGCCAACTGAGTCGAGCTGAGCAGTAAGCCGGGAGGTAACGGTGGCAACCCGATTCACGTCTAAATACAGCGCTCCGTTACGCTGGTATCAGCGCTGGATAGCACGCCCACTCAGTCTCATCGCCACCCTCGTCATGTTCTGCATGATGATGCTGACGCTGATCGATGTGGTTGGGCGCTACCTGTTCGCAACCCCCGTTACCGGAGCGTTCGAAGTCACCGAGCTTATGCTGGCATCGGTCATTTTTCTCGGGCTGCCGTTGGTTACCTCAGAGCGTAATCACATCGCGGTGGACATTATCGATGCTTTTCTGTCCTCGCGGTCGGTATCCCGACTGAAGATCATTGCCAGTCTGGTCGGGGCATTCTGCTTTACCCTGTTCGCGTGGATGCTTTGGCACCACGCGTTCAACCTTCTGCGTTACGGCGATACCACAGCCGTGCTGCAGATCCCCTATTCATGGTTATCGTTTTTGATGGCAGTCGCCGCCTCCCTGTCAGCCCTGGCCCTTTGCCTGATCGTAATAGGCGATCTGGCCGACCACCTGCAGTCGGACGAAGAGAAGTAAATGATGGAAGCAAGTATTATCGGATTTGCCGCCTTGATGACACTGATTCTTCTGCGGATACCGCTGGCGATCGCCATGGGTCTGGTGGGTGTGGTCGGGTTCGGTCTCACTCAACTGGAGCTTTACGGCAACCCACGCGGCTGGGACAGCGCACTGAGCATGATGGCGTCGGTCGCTTTCGACACCGGCCTCTCCTACGGCATGTCGGTAGTACCGCTGTTCCTGGTGATGGGCAACATCATCACCGAGGCGGGGTTTTCCAAGGGTCTGTATCGAGCGGCAAACGCTTACTTGGGACATTTTCGAGGCGGCCTGGCACTGGCAACCGTGGCATCCTGCGGTGCCTTCTCCGCCGTCTGCGGCAGTTCGATGGCCACTGCGGCAACGATGTCGCGAGTCGCCATGCCCTCCATGCGCGAATACAAATACTCTGACGGTCTTGCAACCGGCGCCATCGCGGCCGGCGGCACCCTGGGGATCCTGATTCCACCCAGCGTCATTCTGGTGGTGTACGGTCTGATGACGGAAACCGATATCGGCAAACTGTTTATCGCCGGTCTGCTGCCCGGTCTGCTCGGCATCATTCTCTATATGGCAGCGGTTGTCATCGCCGTGCGTATCAAGCCCGAGAGCGGACCGGCCGGCGCGCGCTCGAGCTGGGCTGAACGACTGTCAGCGCTGAAAGGGGTCTGGGCAATCAACCTGATATTCATCATCGTCATGGGCGGAATCTATCTCGGCATCTTTACCCCCACGGAAGCGGCCGGTATCGGCGCATCCGGGGCGTTTCTGATCGCGCTGCTGTCCGGCAAACTGAATTTCCACCTGCTAAACCGCTCGCTGAGCAACGCGGCGCGCACCACCGCTACGCTGTTCATTCTGGTGATCGGCGCAGTGATATTCTCCAACTTCATCAACCTCACCGGCCTGCCGATGCTGTTGAAAAACTGGGTGCTCTCTCAGGGCTTCAGCCCCATGGCAGTGATCTTGATCATCATTGCATTCTATGTGCTGCTGGGCTGTGTACTTGAGAGCATGTCGATGATTCTGCTGACGGTTCCTGTGCTCTATCCGATGGTCGAGGTGCTCGGATTCGATCTGATCTGGTTCGGCATACTGGTTGTGGTGGTAACCGAGATCAGCCTGATCACCCCGCCCGTCGGCATGAATGTGTTTGTCCTCAGGGGGATGATCCCGGATGTGAAGTTGATGACCATTTTCCGTGGCGTCACGCCGTTCTGGATGGCGGACATCGTGCGCCTGGCACTGATCCTCACCGTCCCCTCCATCGCCCTGCTGCTGCCCAACGCTGTGGGCTGACGGGTCAACTATTAGAAAAAAGCCCCGGGGTTAGCCGGGGCGAAGAACACTACAGAGGTGCCGTATTGCCTTTTACCCCCTGCCCGAGACACTGTGCCCGGACAGGGTAAACTGATCAGCCCATGCAGGCGTTTACCGGCGGACGGCGTTGCGCCCAGGGCTGTGCCTGCTCCAACTGATGAGCCAGTGCCAATAGCGTGCTCTCCTCACCGAAACGCCCGGCAAAGTGCGCACCGATCGGTAATCCACTCGCGGACCAGTACAGCGGTACCGACATCGCTGGCTGACCGGTCGCATTGAACAGCGCAGTATAGGGCGAGTAGCTGTGGAAACACTCGATCAGCGTCCCCATATCAGCCTTGTCATCGACAACATCAAGCGTACCGATCAGCGGCGGTTCGCGTGTCAACGTGGGCGTTAGAATCAGGTCGTAATCGCGCATGAAATTGGCGAAGGTGCGACCGAGGGCGTGAATCCCTTCGATCGCCTGCACATACTGCACGGCACCGATATCGCCCTTCTCTCTCAGGTAGATCCGGGTACGCGGTTCCAGCTCCTCTTCCGTTACCGGTGCCCCACGCATCGCACCCAGCAACTCCACATAGTTGCGCGTGTTCGGGCCGATGATGTCGAACGCCATCGCGAAGAACTGCGGCAGATCGACCGGCAGGGTTACCGGCGAGACCTGATGGCCAAGGTTTTCACACAGTTTTGCTGCATGACGCACCGCGGCCAACGCTTCAGGCGACGACGGCCAGGGCGCCATCTGCTCCACCAGTGCGATGCGTAGAGGCTTGAGCGGACGCTGCATCGCCTCGACATAGGAACCGGGGCGGCTTGGTGCCGCGTAGGGTGCACCCAGGTCGGCGCCGGCGGTGACATCCAGCAGCGCCGCGCTGTCCCGCACCGATAGCGAAATCGCATGACCTGTCCCCATGCCGCCCCAGCCTTCGCCGACCAGAGGACCGTTCGGCATCAGACCTCGGCTGGGCTTGAAGCCAAACACACCACAGCAGGAAGCCGGTACTCTGAGAGAACCACCGCCATCGTTACCGTGCGCGATCGGCACTACACGCGACGCCACCAACGCTGCCGCACCGCCACTGGAGCCACCGGCACTGCGCTCGGTATTCCAGGGGTTGCGGGTCGCACCGAAACGGGTGGACTCGGTCGTGTACGAGGTGCCGAACTCCGGCGAGGTCGAGGTTCCAACAAACACGAAACCCGCCCGCCGCCAGCGGCCAACGAGCTCGTCATCCAACCCGGGGCGCGCCTCGCCCAGAGCCAGAGACCCGTTGGCCATGCGCGCTTCCGCCAGCGGTGCGAACAGATCCTTGGTCAGGGTCGGTACACCGAAAAAGGGGCCCTCCACCGGTGTTTGTTGCCGTGCTTGATCGTATAGCTTTTCCGCCACCGCATTCAGTGCCGGATTGACCTGCTCCAGACGCTCGATAGTCGCCTCCAGCAATTCGTGCGGCTGCACTTCACCCGCACGAACCAGCCTGGCCAGATCTGTCGCATCCGATCGATCGATCTGCGCTTGTATATTCTGCATGCAGTTACCTTTTGGATAAAAACGAGCGCCATCCTTGGGGGAAGAGCGAATGGCACTCAAATGCAAATAAGTGTTCGACGGTCAGCTCATGGAGCTGTTTGCTGCGCCCTGCGCTGCACGTCCAGGAATCAGTCGCGCCAGCAACCAGACGCCGGCGCCGGCCAGCGAGGCGTATGACAGGGTCGCGATTACGCTGCGCAGATCTCCGCCTTGGGCCAGCATTCCCGCCACCACCAGCGGGCTGACGAACTGGCCGATATAGAGACTGGCGGTGAAACCACCCATCCCCCTGCCGCGCGTTGCGGCGGTCAGCGCATTCATCACGGGTGCCATGACGTTGGGCACCAGGAGACCGGCACCAACACCGTGAATGAACACCGCCACCAGCACGCCGTTGTAGCTCTGCGCGCCGGCAAGCAACCAAAGCCCCACGGCAATCAGCGCCAACAGCAGCGCATTGCAGCCGCGAATGCCGAGCCGGCGTCGCAGCAGCGGCCAGAACAGTGCACCGGCGAGAGTTGCCAGCAAACCGAGACCGGAGGCGGCGCCGATCAGGGTACTGGAGGTAATACCCATACTGACCAGTAGAGCAGGGCTCTGCACCGGCACGATAAAGTTCAGGATCATCCCGGCGCATACCAGAATGTAGCCGACCAGCAGAGCCCAGAAGTTGACCTGTTCCGGATCATTCGAGTTCGTGCTTTCAGCATGATGACGCGGCTCCCACAGCACCTTCATCATCAACGGCACCAGCAGTATCGGCAGAATGTAGAGATAGAAAGGCGTACGCCAGGAGTGCTCGCCCAGCGCTCCGCCTATGACGAAGAACAGCGCCCCCACTACCCCTATGGTGACCACCTGGTAGTTGACGTACCTGAACCGCTCTTCACCGCGCCAGTAGTCGGCAATCAGCGTGGCACAGCAGGTCATGATCGCGGCTTCGGTACAGCCGAACAGCAGGCGTACGCCGACAATCGCCTGCAGGTCGTTCAGCAAGGCCGGAATGGCGCCCAGCAACGCGTACAGCAGCGTGGCGATAACCAGCAGGTTCTTACGACCGACACGGTCGGCCAACCAACCCGCAACGGGGGCAAACAGCGCAATGGCCAGAGCAGGCCCGGTGATCGCTATGGGCACCAGCACATCGGCGTTAGATTCTATCGGGCCAAACTCGGCTCCCAGTTTCGGCAGGATAGGCGCCACCATCACCGCGCCCATGATGGTCAGGCTGCTGCCCGCCATGATCACCGCACCTTCGCGCCGCCCCGTGGCCTGACGGGGTACTGTATTCACTTCACTCATGACTGCCACTCCTCATCAAAAGCTCTGCGCGATGCGCAGTGCCAGTTGATAGCCCTCGGTGCGGTTTTCCGCATCGAACTCCTTGTAGGCATGCAGCCATACCGCCGGCAAGCCCGGTCGGAAGAAGCTCAGCGCAGGCCCCGCCGCGAACACCTGTGCACGGTTGCCATTGGTCAGCCCCGGGCCTTTGTCATCGCTGATCTGGCGGTAGTAGTAGCCACCCAGCCCCACAGTCCACTCCTTGACGTGCTGACCGACCGCGAACTCATGGCGATACTCGGTGCCACTGCGATAGTCCGTGTCATCGTTACGGGTATTGAAATCGAGCTGGAAGCTGGAGGAGAGCTCAAAACCGGTATCGGAGATATAGCTGGCGTTGAGAATCGGTGAGAAGGTCCAGTGGTTCAAACCCGGCGACACCAAACGGTTCTTGTCATAATCGCCGGTCGGTGCCTGGATCTGGAACTGGGCGTTCACGCCCAAGTTGCGCGAGGGGTTCCATTGCAGAATCAGCGGTGTCACCGTCATATCCGCCTGGCGGAACAGCTCGGCACTGTCGGAAAAGGTACCGAAAGGTGTCGGTACATTCAGCGATGCATCCATGCGGAAGAACGGCAGTACGGCACTCCAACCATACTTGGCGCCCCAGAGCTCATAATCCGTCATCCGTACATGGGCCAAACTGACCGACAGGACGTCGAGGGACAGATCCACCGGCGCATCCCCGCCCGAGTTGTCCTTGAGTTTATTGGCCGAATAGAAGGCCACACGGGTTCCAAACGCGCCATTCGGCGTCGCCGGCGGCATAAAGCCGGCACCGAAATCGTACAGACCAAAGGCAGTGGTCGGCGCACCGCCTTCGGTCGCCTGCACGGAAGCCGCAGATAGAATCAGGATCGCGCCGCCAACGGCACGCGTTATTGTTTTTGGACGCATTGGCTACTCCGGTGTTTTTTGTTGTTCGATACAACAATCACACTACAAAGGAGTCAGCCCGATGGGTTATCCGAAATCAGCACAATATTGCCGCGCTCGACTCAGGGTATCCGAGGGACGCTCACCGAACAGCTGCCGATACTCGGCGGCGAAACGGCTCAGGTGCCAAAACCCCCAGTTCGCGGCAATATCTTGAACGGTGATGGTCGAATCGGCCTGCAACAGCGCGCGGTGTACGGCGTTAAGCCGTAATATCCTCAGGTAGGCGACAGGGTTGACGCCAAGCGTCTCCTGAAAGCAGTACTGCAGCTTACGGCGACTGGCACCGACGTGGTTACACAGATCCATGATGGAGGGTGGGTTGTCGCGATGGCTCAATGCGAACTCACAGGCCCGGTCGACGATCCGCTTACGCGCGGTAGAGGAGAGCGGGGTAACCTCCTCGGAGTCGATCAGATCCAGCAGGTGCAGCAGGACCGTATCGCGGATGCCGGCTCGAATCGCCGTGTGAGCCAATAGTCCCGGCCCCTCTCTGTCCGTGACACTATTAATAAGGCTCGCAAGCTCTTCACGGCAGGAGAAATTAGCCAACTGAAAGCAGCCCGCTACAACGTTCAAATCCAGCCTGAGGTCACGTTGCTGCTTCGCCAGCATCGTCTCAAGCAGAGACTTATCGACCGCAACGCATAGCAGATCCACGTCGGCGGGCGTGCACAGATCCGGCAACTGATCGCCCGCCCCGGCCAGGACGCTCTGCACGTTGATCGCGCGACCGTCGCAATAGAACGAGTGATCTTTCGCCGCCAACGGCAGACTGAATGTCACCGCACCGTCCCAGGACTGACCACTTTTCACCATCGCCTGATTGGCCCGGTCTCTGATCAGCTGCATGCCGTCCAGGTCCAGCTCGGTTATGCTGCCTTCGAACAGGCCAGGAGTGACCTGGTTGTAGCGCATCTCCCAACCGCTGAAACCGCGTGCATGATCTTCGACATTGCGGGTATGGCGATGACGGAGGCCGAAACGCTCAAAAGGTATTTCAACGTGCTCTAGGTGCATGACGGCAACACCGACTTTCTTGTTATGATTATTTTTTAATCAGAACAATTTTCATGCCGATTGGCAACCGTCGACGCCACATTTGCCAAAATCGGATAGTGAGTCTGCATCGATTGATCTTATTGCCAGGTCAATTACCCTCCAATCCAATCGAATACCTCGCATCAATCCACTTTAGCGGCCGCCGACGGTCGCAGCAGCCGTTTCGCTTGCCGCCATCTACGCAACGAGTCGACGGTCATGATGCCAAGCGCTGTCCAGATCAGCCCGAAGGTGACCAGTTTGCCCGTACTCATCGGCTCGTCGTACACGAATACCGCCAGCAGAAACATGCCGCTTGGCGCAATGTACTGGAAAAAACCCAGTGCCGTCAGGCTGATCCTATTGGCCGCCGCCGCGAAACACATCAGCGGCACCATGGTGATCGGACCGGCGGCGAACAGCAGTAGATAGGTGACGGCCGTATGGTGAGCCGGCTCGCTGCCCGGACTGCTACTGAACAACAGGTAGCCCGCTGCAAGCGGCAGCAGCAGGCCGGTTTCCAGCGCCATGCCGGTAAAGCTGTCGACCCCGAGCTTCTTGCGCACCAGGCCGTACAACCCGAAGGTGGAGGCCAATATAAGGGCAACCCAGGGCAGGCGCCCGAACTGGATCAATTCGAACAGCACGGCAACGACGCACAGAGAGACGGCGAGCGTACGCACCCGGTCCAGCCGTTCACGAAAAAACAGCATACCCAGCAGGATGTTGATCAGCGGGTTGATGTAATAGCCCAGACTGGCGCTCAACATCAGGTTGGCGTTGACCGCCCAGATAAAGACACCCCAGTTCAATCCGATCAGCGCGGTGGAGGCAAGCAGAGCCCAGCGCGCGCGCGCCGAGCGTAGCGCGGCCAGCAGCACATCGCGTTTTTTCAGCAGCAGGATCAGACCAAGCGTCAGCAGAAAGGACCAGATGATGCGGTGTGCCAGAATCTCCACCGCCGGGATATCCTTCATCACCTTGAAGTAAACGGGCGCAACTGCCCACAGGATATAGGCGGTCAGGGCGTAGAGGACGCCGCTTTTGGTGGTCTGGTCCATGGCTGATCTTGATCGGTGTCAGTGGGGAGGTGAAGCAAGGATACCTGTTTTCCTGTCCGACAAGCCAAGAAAAGATAGACAAGATAAGGGCTGGACAGAGCCAGCCCTATCAACTCAGCGGGAATGCAGCGTATGCAGGAACTGGGTCCAGCGCTCCGGCTGACCATAGTAGCTGGAGACCTCAAGCCGACGCAGGCCTCCTTCCGTCTCCAGCAACAGCGTGGGAAAGCCGCCGCCACCGTTGGCGTCCAGCATCCGCCGGGTTTCATCGATATGGGCCATGACCGACTCGCTCTGCTGCGAAAAGGCGCTGCGGAAGGGTTCCGCCTCCAGGCCGAGCCCGGCGGCCAGTTCGACCAGGGTATCGAGTTCGGACACCCTGCATCCGTCGACATAGTGCGCATGCTGGATCGCCGCCTGCATCGCCAGGGGATCGGCTCCCAGCGCCGCCACCGCCCGAATCGCCGTGATCGGCGGCAGCGAATTTAGCACCGTAGCGGCGTCCTGCAGCAGCCCGTTCAGATAGGCGTCACCGAAGGGCTGGCCGGTGAGTTGCCCAATGCGACGATCACTGGCGATGATATGCCGGCGCATCGCCGGTGCGATCGCCTGACCACGCATCAAGCCGCCTCCATGCAGCACCAGTTCGAACGCATCCATTGCCTGGATCGCATCGATCAGAGGTTCCGCGGCGTAGCACCAGCCGCACAGCGGGTCGAAGATGTAGTGCAGTATCGGCTTTCTCACGAGCTCCTCCTTACAGAATCTGCACGACCTGGTCGAAGCGGAGACGATCGCCACGCGGATGATGACCGCCCTCGACGCCGTAACCCAAGTTGACGATGAAATTGACCTTCCAGCGCCCCTCCGGGAAGAACGCCTGGTTTACCTGGTGCGGATCGAAGCCGCTCATCGCGCCGCAGTCCAGCCCCAACGCTCGCGCCGCCATGATCAGGTATGCGCCCTGCAGGGAGGCGTTGCGGAAAGAGCTTGGCAATGGTGTCGTCGTCGACTGGCCGGTCGGAGAATTGGTTGTAGCTGTGTGCCTTAAAGAACAGTCGGTCGAGAGCGTCCTGATTCAATGCAGTTTTCAATGTTCAATCTCCAATCGGGTGTAGGGTACCGGACAGCTCAATGCTGATCACCAGTCTAAGCCGGCAGCGATCCGAGCATCTGCCTCGGCTTGTTTCAGTTGACGCTACTCTACCCTCTTGATTGGATCGCAAATACGCCCAAAAATGTTACTTATTATTTCAATTATTGAGCATATATGGACCGTTTAACCGCCATGCAGGTATTTGTCGAGGTTGCCAAGCGGGGCGGTTTCAGCGCCGCCGCCGAGCATCTCGATATCAACCGGGTCAAGGTCACGCGCTATGTCAGCGAGTTGGAAAGCTGGTTGGGCACTCGTCTACTGCAACGCTCCACCCGCCGGGTTTCGTTGACCGAGGCGGGCGAAGCCTGCCTGCGACAGTGTGAACAGATGCTGGCGCTGACTCAGGATTTGAGATCGACCATCGGACAGCGTGACAGCTCTCCGAGCGGGCAACTGCGGATGACCACCAGCATCTCGTTCGGCCAGGCCCATCTGACCAACGCCGTGGTCGATTATCTGAAGCTGTATCCCGATGTCTCAGTGGATCTGATGGTGGCCGACCACGCGGTCGACCTGGTCGAGGAGCGGGTGGATCTGGCGATCCGTATCGCCGGCGAACTGGATCCCAACCTGGTGGCGCGTCGCATCGCGCCCTGTCGCTCGGTGATCTGTGCGTCGCCTGGCTACCTCCAGACCAGAGGCACACCCACCCACCCGCAGGCGCTGACCGCGCATAACTGCCTGACCTATACCAATTTCGGCAGAAGCGAATGGCGCTTCGGCAATCGGCAGGGAGAGGAGGTCAATGTCGAGATCAGTGGCAACCTGACCGCCAACGAAGCCTCCATCCTGATGGCGGCCGCCCAGGCCGGCGCCGGCATCGCCCAGCTGCCGACCTACCTGGCCAACCCGCTGACCGATCGCGGTACGCTAATCGAGCTGTTGCCGGAATGGGACCCGCCGGAACTGGTGATCTGGGGCGTTTACCTGTCCCGTCGTCACCTGCCCGCATCGGTACGCACCATGCTCGACTTTCTGGCTGAACGCTTTCGCGATGCTCAATGCTGGGAGGGCTCAATACACTCGGGAGGTCGGACGCGGTAAAGCCTAGGTTTAACATCCCTGCGCATGCTGGCTGAAACCCTCTGGTCAACGCCTACCGATGCCACGTATTATCCCTAAGTTCGGCTGGACTTTAGTTAATATATTAATGACAATAAAGCCCTATAAATACTTAGAAATTTGACTCACCTGCCCGCAGATGCGTTCATCGGCACGGTACCGACACTATGCGTAAATTCGACGACTCAATCCCGCTGAAACTGCTCAAGGCGCGCGAAGCGTCGATGAACTTCTTCCGTCCCGTACTACAGGAGATTCCGCTGACCGAGCAGCAGTGGCGCGTCATCCGCGCACTGTACGAGTACAAGGAGCTGGAATCCAAACAGCTCGCCGATCTCTGCTGCATCCTCAGTCCCAGCCTCACCGGCATCATCAGCCGCTTGGAACAGCAGGGCTACATTCAACGCCGCAAGTCGACCGAAGATCAGCGCCGCGTACTGATCAGCCTGACCCAGCAGGCGATCGATATGTTCGAGCGCGTCAGCCCAACGCTGGAAGCGCGCTACCGCGCCATGGCCGAACAGTTTTCCGACGAGAACATGGAGCTGTTGCACGACCTGCTCAACAAGCTGTGCAAGATAAAACCCTGACACCGATCAATAAGAGTGCAACTGACTGAGCATACGCCCGGTTTGTGCATTGACTCTATTTAACATGTTAACTAGTTTAATATTTAACATGTTAATGAATTTGCCATTTTTGCCCTTCGGGCAAATACGGCTTGATGACCGGTCGGTGTTCCCGGCAGCCATCACACCACCCCCTCGACATAAGAAAGGTGTTCACAATGGGCGAAATCGTTCTTGCAGCTAAAATCACCCACGTTCCGACCATGCTGCTGTCGGAAAAGCCGGGCAAACTTGAAGGTTGTCGTCAGCAGGCGATCGACGGTCAACGCGAGATCGCGCGCCGCGCCAGGGCAGCGGGAGCCGACACCGTGGTGGTGCTCGACACTCACTGGCTGGTGAACGCCGGCTTCCATATCAACAGCAACCCTCACTTCAAGGGTGTCTACACCAGCCACGAGTTTCCCCACTTTATCCAGAACCTGGCCTACGAATATGAGGGCAAGCCGGAGCTGGGCGATGCGATCGCCGCCAAGGCGACCGAGCGCGGTGTGCACACCCTGTCGCATCAGGTGGAGACCCTGGATCTGGAGTACGGCACGCTGGTACCGATGTACTTCATGAACCCGGAAGCGGATCTGAAGGTCGTCTCGGTCGCCGCCTGGTGCACGGTGCACAACCTGAACGACTCCCGCGTACTCGGCGAGGCGATCGCCGAAGCGATCAAGGAGAGCGACAGCAAGGTGCTGCTGTTGGCCTCCGGCTCCCTGTCCCACAAGATCTGGGAGAACGAGCTGTATGAGGCGAACAACGGCACCTTTACCATCTCCCGCGAGTTCAACCGCCAGGTCGACCTGCGCGTGCTGGAGCTGTGGCAGAAGGGCGAGATCGCCACGTTCCTCAAGATGCTGCCGGAATACGCCCAGTACTGCGCCGGTGAAGGCGGCATGCACGACACCGCCATGCTGTTCGGCGCCCTGGGCTGGGACAACTACACCGGCAAGGGCGAACTGATCGGCGAATACTTCCCCAGCTCCGGTACCGGCCAGGCGAACGTGGTGTTCCCGGTCCAGTAAGCGACATCTGCTGTACCTCAAGCGGGGCCGGCAGGGCTTGAAGCCCCTGTCAGTCCCGCTTGAGCAATTCGCTCCAACTCGGGTCAATCCTCCCCTGCCGCGCCCTCTACGGAAGCAGAATCACCTCGAAATACGCCAAGCGTGGGCAGCAAACTCAACCTCATCGCTGTAAAAAAACTTACATATAAACGAGTTATAAGATCAGGCTTGGACTTTGCATTATTTTTTGCATTGGTAACGTTCGACACAACCAGATTTCCGGCAACGACGCCTCACCCGATTGCATCCCATCGATGCAGTCGCGTGGGGCGTTTTGTCGTTTATCACTCTGTTTAGCCAGCCCAACTGGAACGCATAGAGCTTTAGCCAGGCCTGGTGTCGAACCGGATAGAACCACCTCACAGGCGAATACACAAGGGAGAGTCTTAAATGCAGGGCGCCATACAACACCGTTTTCAGGAAAGCGACCTGCTGCCTCCCCAGCCCCATCCCGCCCCTCTGAGCCGACACTATCGAGGCAACGCTCTGAGCAGCCATTTCCAGCCGATCTACAGCATCGCGCACCGCTGCGCCGTCGGCTACGAGGGGCTGGTACGGGCTCAGCGCTGGGATGGCGTCTCGCTCACCCCCGCCGAGCTGTTTGCCCTGCCCTCGACCAGTAGCGAGATGCTGCAGCTGGACCGCCTGTGCCGCGCTCTGCATCTGGAAAATTTTGCCCGCCAGCAGACCGAACAGCAGTGGCTGTTTCTTAACCTCAACTCCCAGCTACTGATCAGCGAACAACCCGATAGCGGTTTTACCCGCCGCATGCTGGCAGACTTCGCCATCCCTGCGCACCGGATCGTGATCGAGATTCTGGAAAATCAGGTCCAGGACCTGGGCAGCCTGAAAGGCTTTATCGACCATCTGCGCGCGCTGGGCTGCCTGATTGCGGTCGACGATTTCGGTGCCGGTAGTTCCAACTTCGACCGCATCTGGCAACTGGAGCCGGATATCGTCAAGATCGACCGGCAACTGGTACAGCGGGCAGCCGAATCCAGCCGAGTTGGCAAAATGCTCAGCGGCATCATCGATCTGCTGCATGGTGCCGGCAGCCAGGTGGTATTGGAGGGTATCGAAACCGAGCAGCAGGCGATGCTGGCGATCGAGGCCAACGCCGATATGGTTCAGGGTTACTACTTTGCCAAGCCAGAGCCCCGAATCGCGAATCGCCCCAATGACAGGGAGCGCTTCGATCACCTGCTCATGCGGCGCAAGACCCAGCGCACCCAACTCCGTTACGCCAAGGATCTCTACATCCAGGCACTGGAATACCTGTTCAGGGTTGCGGCACAGCGATACCAACTGAGCCGGGATTTTTCGGCCAGCTGCAGCCAACTGCTGCAGGAGCCGAACACCCTGCGCTGTTATCTGCTGGATGAGTCGGGTGAGCAGATCCACAGCGGCATCACCCCTCATCATACCGGTCCCGATAGCAACCGACGCTTTGCACCGCTGCAGCAATACCGCAACGCCAGCTGGTCCCACCGCCCCTATCACTATCTGGCACTGGAAACACCTGGCCAGACCCAGATCAGCCAGCCCTATCTGTCGATCACCGATTCACGTCTGTGCATCACCCTGTCTCAGGCGATCGACCTGGGTAACCGATTGAGTGTGTTCTGCTGCGATTTTCTCTGCCCGGAGGAGTGAGTCGGATATCCTGCTCGATACCCGACTCCAAGGGAGATCAGCCCAGTTCGTTGGCCAGCAGCTCCAGTGCGTACTGCCCGGCGACCGAGTTGCCGTTGATATCGAGCGCGGGCGACCAGACGCAGACCGACATCCGGCCCGGCACGATCGCCGCAATGCCACCGCCGACCCCGCTCTTGGCCGGCAGCCCGACGCGGTAGGCGAACTCGCCCGCCGCGTCGTACATCCCGGAGGTAAACAGAATCGAGTTGATCTTGCGGGCCAGCTCCGGTTCGACGATCTGCTCCTGCGCCTGACGCGAATAGCCGGAGGCGGCCAGATAGTTCAACGCCACCGCCAGATCGGCACAGCTCATGCCCAGTGCGCAACAGGCGAAATAGGCGTAGAGCACATCGTCCACCTCGTTATCGATGTTACCGAACGCCTTCATCAGGTAGGCCATCGCGGCATTGCGCGAGCGGTGCTGCCACTCCGACTCCAGCACCTCGCGGTCGATCAGTACCCGGTTGTCGCCGGACAGCCGGCGCGCCACATCCTGCAGATACTGCGAGGGGGTGGCGAAGGCACTGACCAGGTGGTCGGTGACGACGATGGCACCGGCGTTGATGAAGGGGTTGCGCGGCTTGCCCCGCTCCACCTCCAGCTGGGTCAGGGAGTTGAACGGCATGCCGGAGGGGTTGAGCCCCACCCGCTCCCAAAGCCTGTTGCCGAACACCCGTAGCGACAGGGTGAGCAGAAACAGCTTGGAGATGCTCTGGATCGAGAACGCTTCTTGAGCATTCCCGGCGGTGTAAAGCTCCCCCTCGTTGGTGTAGATCGCGATACCGAAGCGGTCCGCCTCCTGCCGCGCCAGTGCCGGGATATAATCGGCCACCCGTCCCTGGCCCAGCCGGGTACGGGCGCGCTCGGCGATCGATTCAACCCAGGCCTGCATCTGCTGCGGACTCCGGTGCCCCCGGCCGGAGCCGGGGGTGGCGTACAGCAGCGGCATCAACCGGCTCCGGCCAGACTGCGCTGCGCCAGCATCCACAGCTCGCGCAGTGCCACCGAGAACACGGCACACTCCTTCTGCCCGACACCGCGCAGATCTGCCAGCATCTGCTGCCAACGGCTCAGCGCATCGCCATGATGCGACAGCCACCGCTCGATCACTGAGTCTGCGTCGGCGCTGTCGCGGTCGAACTGCAGCACGCTGACAGTCAGCGCGCGCTGCTGGCTGTCCAGCTCCTCACGGTAGCTGTCACGTGCCATCGCTTCCCAGTGGCTGTCGGCACTCAGTGCCTTGACCTGCTGATCGAACCAATGCAGCTCCAGCCGCTCGCCGAGACCGAAGTAGATATCCGCCACCTGCTCCAGCGGCTGACCGGTCTGAGCCGCCACCTCGATGATCGCCAGCGCCGAGTAGAGGCTGTCGCTACCGGCGACGACGCCGGCGAGATCATCCGGCACCCCGGCATCGGTGAGCTCATTGAAGCGGGCCTGCCAGTTCTGCAGCGGCTCGCCACTGAGGCGCACGGCAAGCGACTGGCTCAGTCCCGCCACGCCCTGACGGTAGCGCTCGACTGCTTCAGCAGCGTTGCGCAGCAGCTCCGGCTGACGCAACACCCAGCGGCAGGCGCGCCGCGCCAGACGTACCAGATCGCTCATCATGTCGAGCTGGACCGCGGCCGGCACCCGATTATCGAGTGCTTCGATTCGCCGCCAGAGTGCCGGCAGCTCGAACAGGTCACGGCTGATCACATAGGCGGTCAGGATCTGCGCCAACCCGGCGCCGGTGGACTGTCGCAGACGGTTGGCGAAGCTCGGCCCCAAAGTGTTGACCATATCGTTGGCCAGCTGCGTGGCAACGATCTCCGGTTTCAGACGATGCCGCTGCAGCGGTTCAGGGTAGGCCGCGACCAGACGCTCCGGGAAGGCGGTTGCCAGCGCGGCGCCCAGGTAGCAGTCGTCGGTGACCTCGGTCGCCCGCATCAGCTCCTCCTTCAGCTCCGCCTTGGCGTAGGCCAGCAGCACCGACAGTTCCGGACGGGTCAGGGCCGGACCGCGGTCGCGGCGCTCGGCGAACAGGGCATCGTCCGGTATCGCTTCCAGCACCCGGTCCAGGCGACCGCGGCTCTCCAGATGCTGAATCAGGCGCAGATACTCGTCCGGCGCGTGGCGCACATGGCGCTCGGCCAGGCTCAGCGCCTGCACCTGGCGGTAGTTGTTGCGCAGTACCAGCTCGGCCACCTCATCGGTCATCTCCGCCAGCAGGCGGTTGCGCTGCTTCAGCGTCAGGTCACCGGCGGCGACCAGGTCGTTGAGCAGGATCTTGATGTTGACCTCGTGGTCGGAGCAGTCGACACCACCGGCGTTGTCGATGAAATCGGTGTTGCAGGCACCACCATTGGCGGCGAACTCGGCACGGCCCAGCTGGGTGAAGCCCAGGTTGCCGCCCTCGCCCAGCACCCGGCAGCGCAGCTCCCGGCCATCGATGCGCAGTCCGTCATTGGCCTTGTCGCCCACCTCGGCGTGGGTTTCGCTGCTGGCCTTGACGTAGGTGCCGATGCCGCCGTTCCAGATCAGGTCCACCGGCGAGCGCAGCAGCGCGCTGATCAGCTCGTTCGGCGTCAATCGTGTCTCTGTGATACCGAAGCGCTCGCGCATCGGTGCGGTTATCTCGATCCACTTGGCACTGCGTAAAAAGACACCGCCCCCCTGGGAGATCAGACCGGAGTCGTAATCGGCCCAGGTGGTGCGGGGCAGTGCAAAAAGTCGCTGCCGCTCGGCAAAGCTCGCGGTAGCGTCCGGCTCGGGATCGATAAAGATATGCTGATGGTTGAATGCCGCCACCAGGCGGATATGCTCGGACAGCAACATGCCGTTGCCGAACACGTCACCCGACATGTCGCCGATGGCGACGACAGTGAAGCTCTCGCTTTGGGTATCCAGCTCCTGCTCGCGGAAGTGACGCTTGACCGACTCCCAGGCGCCGCGGGCGGTGATCCCCATCTTTTTGTGGTCGTAGCCCTGGCTGCCGCCGGAGGCGAAGGCATCGCCGAGCCAGAAGCCATACTCCTCAGCGATGGCGTTGGCGATATCGGAGAAGGTGGCGGTACCCTTGTCGGCTGCCACTACCAGGTAGGGGTCGTCCTCGTCGTGACGCACCACCTCGGCCGGCGGCACCAGTTCGCCGCCGACCAGGTTATCGGTCAGGTCCAGCAGGCCACGGATAAAGGTCTGGTAGCAGGCGATCCCCTCGGCCAGCATCGCCTCCCGGTCACCGCCATCGGGCAGCCGCTTGGCGACGAAGCCGCCCTTGGCCCCCACCGGCACGATCACCGCGTTTTTCACCTGCTGCGCCTTGACCAGGCCCAGCACCTCGGTACGGTAGTCCTCCAGCCGGTCCGACCAGCGCAGGCCGCCGCGGGCCACCTTGCCGCCACGCAGATGCACACCCTCGACCCGGGGCGAATAGACGAAGATCTCGAACTTCGGTCGCGGCTTGGGGATCTCCGGAATCGCGCCCGGGTCCAGCTTGAAGGAGAAGTAGCCGCGTGGCAGTCCCGCTTCGTCGGTGCGGAAATAGTTGGTTCTCAGCGTCGCCTTGATCAGCACCAGGTAGCGGCGAAGGATCTTGTCATCGTCCAGGCTGGTGACGCGATCCAGCCCCTCCAGGATGCTCTGCTCCAGCCGCTCAGCCAGCGCCTGCACCTTGTCGCTGACCTGACGCGCGGGCTCGAAGCGGGCGCGGAACAGCGCCACCAACTGGCGGGCGATCTGTGGATAACGACACAGCGCCTCGGCGATATAGGTCTGGCTGAAGCCCAGACGCAGCTGTTTGCTGTAGCGCGCATAGGCGCGCAGCAGCGCCACCTCACGCCAGTTCAAACGAGCCGACAACACCAGGCGGTTGAACGGGTCGTTCTCGGCATCGCCATGCCACAGGCGCAGAAACGCCTCCTGCACGATCGGCTTGATCGCCTCCAGCTCCACCGGCTCGGCGGCACGGGGGACCAGCGTAAAGTCGTGCAGCCAGAAACGCTGGCCGTCGCGGCGCTGCACCGGATAGGGGTGCTCGCCCAGCACCTTGAGCCCGAGCTGTTCCAGGATCGGCAGCACATCGGACAGCACGATGGAGCGCTCGGCCTGATACAGTTTGCAGCGCAGCACCTCGGAGGCCGGTTCCAATGCCCGGTAGAAACTCATCGCCACCGGCTGCTTCGCGGACAGTTGTTCAAGGTGGTAGATATCGAGCAACGCACTGCGCGGCGAAAAATGCTCGCGATAGGCGGATGGAAACGCCTGTGCATAATTCATCGCCAGACGGTTGCCCTGCTCCTCACCGTTGACATCCACCAGGCCGCCCTTGAGCTCGTCATCCCAGGCGCGGGAGGCTTCGATGACCCGGCGCTCCAGGCGCTTGAAGTCGCAGCCCGGCTTCGATTGCGGATCGACTCTGAGTACGAAATGGACACGGGCCAGAATCGAATCGGAGAAACGGGTACGGAACTCCACCTCCTGCGCCTGCAGCTGCTCCGTCAGCACCGCCTGGATCTTCTGTCGCAACGCGCTGTTAAACAGTTCGCGCGGTACATAGTAGAGACAGGAGTAGAACTCCTGGCAGGCGTCCCGGCGGATCAGCAGGCGGACCTTATGCCGCTCCTGCAGATCGAAAATGCCGATTGCGGTTTGATAAAGCTCATCGGTGGTGGCCAGGAACAGCTCTTCGCGCGGCAGATCCTCGAGGATATCCAACAGCTCCTTGCTGCTGTGGCCATCGGGGGTGAAGCCGGCACGCTTGAGCACCGCCTCCGCTTTCGCCCGCACCAGAGGAATCTCGGTCAGCGAGCGTCGATACACCGGCGAGGTGTAGAGGCCGACGAAGCGATGGATAGCGGTCACCTTGCCGCCGGCATCGACGCTGCGCACACTGACAACATCCAGATACGCGGGACGGTGCACCCTGGAGCGGCGCCCCTCACGGGAGAAGCTCAACGCGCTGCCGTCGGTTGCAGCAGCCAGGCTGTTCGGCGGTGTCTGCTCTCCTGCCAATGCCTGAATGCCTAGTGAGGCTTGCGTCAGCCGTTGCCAGCCTTTGCCTTTTCCGGCGGACTCAAAAACCTCGTAACCAAGAAACGTGAAATGGTTGTCCAGTAACCATGCGAGAAACTCTGCCGTGTGTTGCGCCTGCTCCCCGCTCTGTGCCTTTGTCATCTCAACCAGCTGACCGACGCTGGCACGCATCTGCGTGTGATCAGCGACCGCCACCCGCACCTCGGCCAATACTTCCAGCAGCCCCTGCTGCAGGGCTTTCAGTACCTCGGGATCGGACTGGCGGTCGATCTCGAGATGGATCAGAGACTCTCGGCGGCACTCCTCGCCCTGTTTCTCTTCGTTCAGTATCGCTTGCAGTTGCCCCTGATCGCGCTGCACACAAAGCACGGTGTTGCAGATGGTATGGATAGCCAGTTCGCGGCGATTCAGCTCCATGCGGATTGAGTCGACCAGGAACGGCATGTCCGACTGCAGCACCTCGATGACGGTGTGGCCGGACTGCCAGCCATGCTGCTCGAAGTCCGGATTGAACACCCGTACCTTGGGTTCGTCGACGCGGTGTTGCTGCAAAAACTGCCAGGCCGACAGGGTAACGCCGAGCAGGTCATCCAGCGAACGCTGCATCAGTTCGTCGCTGGGGATCACCTGGTAGTAGCGTCGTGCGAGTGAGGTGATGGCGTCTACCTCCTCGCGGGGAAAGCGTGCCTGGAGATTTTCGCCAATTCGGTTGATCAGTTGTTCTTTATTATCGTATTCGGGGTGACTATCGGACATTGGGGCACCTTGCGCGGACACGCAATACGGTTCTTTGGGGTTGCTTATGGTCTGTTGCTTATAGTGATTCCGGGTGCAAAAACGCCCGCCCGCAGGCGGGCGTCCCGTACCCGGTTTGGATCAGTGATTGAGGATCTGGCTGAGGAACAGCTGGGTCCGTTCATGCTGCGGGTTGTTGAAGAACTCGTGCGGGTCGTTCTCCTCCACGATCTGCCCGGCGTCCATGAAGATCACCCGGTCCGCCACGGTCTTGGCGAAGCCCATCTCGTGGGTCACGCAGAGCATGGTCATCCCCTCCTGGGCCAGCTCGATCATCACGTCGAGCACCTCCTTGATCATCTCCGGGTCCAGCGCCGAGGTCGGCTCGTCGAACAGCATCACGTCCGGGTTCATGCACAGACTGCGGGCGATCGCCACACGCTGCTGCTGACCGCCGGAGAGCTGCCCCGGGTACTTCAGTGCCTGCTCCGGGATCTTGACGCGTTCGAGGTACTTCATCGCCGTGGCCTCGGCCTCCTTGCGCGGCACCTTCTTCACCCAGATCGGCGCCAGCACGCAGTTCTCCAGCACGGTCAGGTGCGGGAACAGGTTGAAGTGCTGGAA
>NZ_JAHREP010000025.1 GCF_019084545.1 Marinobacterium ramblicola | reverse complement strand
TCTTTACTCAATATTCTTGCCATTTTCCGCCTACCTCCAGGTTGAGATAGGCGTCTACTTTACGGGGGAAGGTTTCCTGTACCTCTTCGGACTCGCTGTCCATCGGCATGGATAGGTCGAGAATGACCACATCAGGAGCCAGCTTCCGGTAGCAGCTCAGCGCCTCGGCACAGTTCTCTGCCTCCGCGACCACCTCAATAGCGGGGTTCTGTGACAGGAGCTGCTGGTACCCAAACCGAACAATCGAGTGATCATCTACCAACAGTACGCGAATCGAGCTATCCATATGCAACGTCTCTCATCCTAAAGGCGGTTCCCAGCCTGGGCTCACAACCGGCTTGAATTCTATTTATGGCAAGACGGATGAATCAATACCTTCCGCACCGCGGTAGCAACCCGAAGAGTCCACCTCAACGGCATAGGCAGACGCCGGATCGCTCTGGGCAACGCTGGCGGGCAGGGCAACCAACTCATCGCTGTACCCAATGAGGGCGATCCCCTCCCTCCTGCAGTGGGCGAGCACCTTTTCAAGCGCCTTGATCACCACGAGCTGCCTGTCCGTCAGCCTGGGTCCGTTAACCTGGGCCCTTTTCTTGCTTGAGGTCTGGCGGATGACATAGTCATCCTGGTCCAATAGACAGATCGTAACCCCTGCAAGTTTCGCCTCGACCAGAACACTTTTGCAGATTTCGAACTGAGACTCGCGTTTACAGCATATGGTATCGCCACTGACCGCACTATTGATCAGCTTGACGATCTCATCTCGCTCGCTGTTTATATCGATCTGATATTCCATATTAATCAATCCGATACATATAATAGCTCGAGTTATATATTAATTATCCCGCCTGTTTCTGCAGCTGTTGCCGCAGCATGGCGTTCTCGCGATTAAGCTCATCGTTGCGGGATCTCAGGCGCATCAGCTCCTCCTCCTGTATGCTGAGCCGCACCCTGGCCTCGATAAGCGCCTCGCCCCCACCCTGGCTGCCAGTGGCGATCAACTCCTGCTGGCGCAGCTTTCGATTCAACTCATCGATCTCGGTCTTGAGTCTGAACTGCTGCTCGTCAGCCTTCAGCAGCTTCTGCTCCAGTTCGTACTTCTCGTCAGCCAGCTTCTCACAGCGTGCCAGTAAGCGGCCATTCTGACTCTGCAGCTCCTGCATCGCCTGATGCCCACCCTGCTCGCTGAGCGCGACCTGGTTGCGCAGCTCCATCTCACTGCGTTTAAGTTGCTGGCGCTGCTCCTCGAACCGGTTTTCGGCATAGGCCAATGCCCGATCCCACAACTGGTTGGCGATAGTCAATACCGGCTCCGGTAGCTCGGGATGCTGCTGTTGGCGGGTGATCCGCTCGCCCAGCGTACGCCACCAATCGTTGAGGGCTTTATTGATGGTGGTGAGGCTACCGCTACCGATCTGTTCTCGAACAGCCTGTTGAGTAGGACGAATGCCCTGCTCCAGCAGCAGGTCGGCGGCTTCGAACACTCGCGCCCTGGTACTGCCGTTCTGTGTCATAAATACACCATATGTATCATTTGATATGTATTAAGCATCGATATTAGCATGTTTGCAGCGCTCGACCAGCCTTGAGTCGCGCATTTATTGATCTTCAGCTAGAATCGCGCGTCCTGAACACAAGATCTCGCCGGATGGTAAATATGAGTGCTCCTAAAGTCGGTTTTGTCAGCCTTGGCTGCCCCAAAAACACCGTCGATTCCGAACGTATCCTGACGCAGCTGCGCACCGAGGGTTATGAGATCAGCCCCTCATACGACGGGGCTGACGTGGTACTGGTGAATACCTGTGGTTTTATCGACAGCGCCGTTCAGGAGTCGCTCGACAGCATCGGCGAAGCGTTGAAAGAGAATGGCAAGGTCATTGTCACCGGCTGCCTGGGCGCAAAGGAGGACCTTATTCGCGAGGTGCACCCGAAGGTGCTCGCGGTCAGCGGTCCGCACCAGTATGACCAGGTGATGCAGCAGGTCCACCAAGTCGCGCCCCGCCCTACGCACAACCCCTTTACCAGTCTGGTGCCGGATACCGGCGTTAAACTGACACCTCGCCACTACGCCTACCTCAAGATTTCAGAAGGCTGCAACCACCGCTGCACCTTCTGCATCATCCCCTCTTTCCGTGGCGACCTGGTCAGCCGGCCGGTAGGCGACGTGCTCAGTGAAGCACGCCGACTGGCAGAAAACGGTGTGCAGGAGCTGCTGGTGATCTCTCAGGACACCAGCGCCTACGGCATCGACACCAAGTACAAGCTGGATTTCTGGGACGGCAAACCGGTCAAGACCCGGATGAAGGAGTTGTGCGAGGAGCTTGGCAAGCTGGGCGTCTGGGTACGCCTGCACTACGTATACCCCTACCCTCACGTGGATGAGATCATCCCGATGATGGCGGAGGGCAAGATCCTCCCCTACCTCGACATCCCGTTCCAGCACGCCTCTCCCTCGGTGCTGAAAAACATGCGCCGCCCGGCCCATGCCGAAAAGGTGTTGCACCGCATCGAGAACTGGCGCCAGCAGTGCCCCGATATCACCCTGCGCTCGACCTTTATCGTCGGTTTCCCCGGCGAAACCGAGGCGGACTTCCAGACCCTGCTCGACTTCCTCGAGGAGGCCCAGCTCGACCGCGTGGGTTGCTTCCAGTACTCCCCGGTCGAGGGCGCCACGGCCAACGAACTGCCCGATCCGGTTGAGGAAGCGGTCAAGCAGGAGCGCTGGGAGCGTTTCATGGAGGTGCAGCAGCGTATCAGCGCCGCGAAGCTTCAGCAGAAGGTGGGCAAAACCATCGAAGTCATCGTTGACGAGGTGGTCGAAGAGGGAGCCGTTTGCCGTTCGCAGGCGGACGCACCGGAGATCGACGGCCAGGTATTCCTTGATCACCAGACCCACCTCAAGCCCGGCGAGCGCCTGTTGGTCGAGATCGAAGAGGCCGACGAATACGATATGTGGGCACACCCCGTCTAACAGACTCTCCATATAGGCCCGCACCTCTGCGGGCCCATCCTCGGTTTCGACGAATCCGATGATCACTTCCATACTACAGATGAACCTCAGGATCTGCTGTTGGACGTAAACGGATGTCGATACTCTGGCGTACTTGGCTTAGTGTAACCTCGATACTGGGGCTGGTGCTTGCCATCCTGAGTATGCTGGCCACTCTACAACATAACGCCACCCTGGCTGATTTGCTTAAACAGCGGCTTTCGGTGGTCGCTCAATCCACGGCCGGCGCCTTTCGACCGATCGTCAACATCGGGCTGCCACTATCAATGCTGCGCAACGCACGCCAGGTGCTCGATCATGCCCGCGCCGAAGATGCCAACATCGATCAGATCCACGTGATCGAGAACGATGGCGCGATCATCCACTCCACCAGCCAAGCACGCGCCGCCTATGTCAGCGCTACGATGCAACAGGCGATGAGATTCGCTGAAGCTGGAAGCTGGTCAATAGAAACGGAGGCCGACCTGATCAGCGCTGTATCGATACAGCGTAGGGATGGTACTGCCGCAGGCTGGGTTGTGGTGATCTATACCAAAGAGGCGTTCAACAGGGCGACTGATTTACTGCAGCAACGCATCATCAACACCACGCTGCTTGCTTGGGCAGCCTTCTCTGCTTTCGCCTGGTGCTTGCTGCGAGTGCAACTTGGCGGTGCGATCAAAGGCTTCTCGCAGATAAAACAACTGCTCTCTCTGTTTTCCCAACTCTCGCCCGGTTCGCCACCACCTTCAGTTCCGGATGCCCGTGGGTGCGGTTTCTTTACTGACGAAATACCCTCACTGCACTCCAAGCTGATTCAGGCAGCACAGCGCTATCATTCAGCGCTCAGCGGACTGGATGCCGACAATAAAACAGCGACCACCGGCCAGACCTTAGATATTGCGCGCGTGCCACTGATGGTTAAACAGGCTCCGGACTCGTCGCTGGCGCGTGCGATCAGCCGTCGGCTTGTACCGGGGCTAGTACTACTATTGCTCGCGGCAGTATTGCTACAGGGCTGGTACATCTACAGCCAGGTACGCGCCTCTTTCGAACCGGAGCAGACGGCCCGCCTGGAACTGATCGGCTCTGTTGCCAACAGCAATATTCAGCGCGCCATCAGCGCCGGCATCCCGCTGGAAGCTCTCGTCGGGGTATCGAGGTACTTCGATGAGCTGCTGGACCAGTTCCCAGAGGTCTCCTATCTGGCGATTATCAGCCCCCAAAAGAGCCTCCCGGTGTTCCAGGCGGGTGCTCATACCGCCCCCTCCTCACCTTTCTGGCGTACGCAGCAGGATAGATCGAGCTTTCCCATTTCCGACGCCACAGGCAAGATTGGGCAGATCGTTATCGAAGCCAACCCGCATTATTTCGCCATGCAACTGCGATTCCTGATACTGGATCTGGCGGTGGTGGTCCTCGTTGCGGCACTGCTGGCCTATCAGGTGGTAATTGTAACCCTCAGCTTTTCGATGACCGGCCCGTTCAACCGACTCAATCATCTACTCAACCTGCAGGCCGCCGGCGATTTCAGTAGCGGATTGAGTGGAAGAAGGAACAGCGAACTTGACCGCGCCGCCGCCTTCCTGAGCGAACGTGCCGATACACTGTACAGAATGCATGCCGCAACTTGCGACAAGCCCAAACCGCCGAGCCCAAAGCTTCTACAGTTCGCCTACCTGAACGACATCCGCCTGCCTGTATTTCTTTTTGGGCTGGCAGATGCGCTGTCGATCTCATTTCTACCGGTGTACACCCGGTCGGTTGAAAACCCCCTGCAATGGATAGATCCAGGCGTTGTCTTAAGCCTCCCCCTGGCAGGGTATCTGCTGGCTACAATACTGGGCGCGCCGCTGGTCAGGCCGCTGAACTCCCGCTGGGGATCGCGCAGACTGCTGCTGGTTTCGGCGCTGCTGATCGTGGCAGCCAATCTAGGCCTGTCACTGGCAACCACTACCGTCACCCTCATCCTGTTCCGCACGATTTCAGGCCTGGGGTATGCGATCTCGACCCATGCCTGCCAAGACTATGTGCTGGACGTGGTGACACCGGAGGTGCGCGGAAGGTCTCTGGGGCTGTTCACCTCGGCGCTATTCGGCGGCATATTCACCGGCGCCGCTGCAGGGGGGATCATCGCCGATCGGTCGGGAGCGCCGACCGTGTTTTTACTCGGCTCAGGCCTGGCGCTGCTTGCCGGTGCTCTTGCCTGGTTGCTTCTGCCTCGCCACCCGCGCACGCAAGCCGAACCCATCCCCCGACTAAGAGATCTGATCCTGCCATTGCGCAGCGCCCGCTTCTCTCTGCTCGTATTTACGCTCGCCATCCCCAGCAACGTGATGATTCAAGCCTTTATTGCGTTTTTAGTTGCGTTGCAGCTCGATGCGCTCGGCGCCTCTGCGGCCGATGTGAGCCGGGTCGTCATGCTTTACTTCCTGTTGGTCGCGATTGTCGTACCTGTTGCACCGCGCCTGTTGGACGGGGTAATGGCCAAGTCATCACAGGCAATCACAGGGACGCTGATTGCAGCCACGGCGCTCGCCACAACCTTTATATGGCCCAGTTATTGGGCGATGGTCGCTGCTGTCACAGGAGTTGGCTTGGGGCAAAGCCTGATACGCGATCCCGAGGTATCGATAGCGATGGGTCTGGCGGAAACAGAACTCAGCGTGCCTGGACGTGATACGGTGTTGAGCAGCCTAAGGGTGCTCGAGCGCACAGGCAGCATACTCGGACTTATCCTGATCGCCTTCGTTGCCAGCCTGGCGGGCTACCCTGTCGCCATAGCCGCGATAAGCGTCTGGCTCTTCACCGGCGGCCTTATTCTGCTGATCGTACGCTCCAGGTATCGACTCAGTTATTGACCGTCTCGGCGAACTGCAATATCTCCACAGATGGGAAGAGCTCAAGTCTGCGCGCCACAGCCATGTTCACCACATAGGCAAACTCGGTCATTCTCGCCACCGGCAGATCCCCGGGCGATACCCCCTCCATCAGGATCTTTTCGGTCAATTCACCCGCCAACAATCCAACCTGATAGTAGCGCGCAGAAACCGACATTAACGCATCCGATTCCCTGACCTGGCTTTCATAGGGGCTCAAGACCGGCAAACCCGCCTCAACGGCAGACGACGTAAATAGAGCGCTCTGCGCATTGAGGAAGGAGCTTGAGCCGAGATAGATAAAATCAGCCCCGCGCGTCTTCAGCTGCACCATTTTCGCAGGAATATCATCAGCAATCGGCGCGCCCTGCTTATCAAGCGCCAACTCGAGCGCAATGAGTTCGAACCCCATCTGCGGCGCCAGCGCTTCCAGCTCCTCCTTCTTAAGCACTGAGTTAGGCTCGTTTGTGTTGTAGATCAGACCAAGCCGTTGGAACGACGGCATATAGGTGCGCATCGCGTTTATATTGACCTCTTCAGGCACCCGGTTCAGGGTGCCTGTTAAATTAGGCCGTCCGGTATCGTCCAGACTTTCTATGATTTCGGCCGCTATTGGATCAGCGACGATAGTGAAGATCTGGGGAATCTCGTGGTTGTAATTCGGATTATCGAGATCGGATAGCTTGCCGGCCAGCCCCAGCGTGACTGTCGTGCCCCAGGAGAGCAGAAGGTCCGGCTGCATCGAGCGCGCCTCCTCAAGATACCCAGGAAGCCGCTCGGGCTGTCGTTCAGCGTCCCGAATAATGATCTCGGCACTGGGCATATGCTGTTTCAGGTAGTCCTGATATCCCTGACAGGACTCCTCACACCCCCGCCAGTACACGGCATAGATGCGTTTGTGCTCATTGACCTCTTGTGCTTTGGCAATGCCGCCAAAGGCCAGCGAAGTTGCCAGGATTGCCGTAAAGAAGAGTCGTTTTGTGTTCACTTCCGAGCCTTTGCTTTCTCCGTAGTAGACAGCATAAGCTTAGTACGCGCGGAGCGATCCGAAGGAAGAAGCAAGGATAGTGATATGAGCGGTAACAAGTGGTGCCCCGGACCGGAGTCGAACCGGTACAGCCGAAGGCCGAGGGATTTTAAATCCCTTGTGTCTACCAATTTCACCACCGGGGCTTGGTGGATCACACATCAGCGGGGTGCTGAAAAGAATGGAGGCTGGAGTCGGAATCGAACCGGCGTACACGGAGTTGCAGTCCGCTGCATGACCACTCTGCCATCCAGCCATTCTTGAGATACTTGTTGGAGCGGGAAACGAGACTCGAACTCGCGACCCCAACCTTGGCAAGGTTGTGCTCTACCAACTGAGCTATTCCCGCGTCGTCTCAACAAGTGGTGCGTATTATAGAGTTATGTTTCGGCGTGTCAACCAGATAAATGAAATATTTCTGCTTAAAGATTAACCACTTAGCGCATCAAGCCGGGTACCGCCCCCGCTCGGAGAAGCGCTTAGATATCCTCTTTAAGAAATGGCCAGGCGGCTTTGAGGTAGACGAACATCGACCACAAGGTCAGCAGTGCCGCACCGTACAGCGCGACTACCCCGACCCAGGACAGGCTTGTCAGCGGCGGAAATGCGAGCAGGCCGATAATCGACACCATCTGCAGCGTGGTTTTTATCTTGCCGACCATCGATACCGCCACACTGGCACGTTCGCCCAGCTCGGCCATCCATTCACGCAGCGCTGAAATCACAATCTCTCGGCCGATGATAACCACCGCCGGGATGGTGATCCATGGCTCGGCGAAGGTCTCCACCAGCACCACCAGCGCAGCCGCCACCATCAATTTATCGGCTACCGGATCCAGAAATGCGCCAAATGGAGAGCTTTGGTCCAACTTGCGTGCCAGGTAGCCGTCAAACCAGTCGGTAACGGCCGCTAACGAGAAGATGGCGGCAGACGCCAGCGGCGCCCAGGCGAATGGCAGATAATAAACCAGGACGAACACTGGTATCAGGACCATCCTCAGCAGGGTAAGTATATTGGGTATTTTCATCTGAAGGATCTACAGCCTGTCCGGATGGCTCAATGTTCGGGGTGCAGCGCGGCATGGATCTCCTCCGCCAGCGCCCGACTTATGGTAGAGACTTTTGCGATTTCTTCAACACTGGCGCTTTCTATCTCTCTTACACCACCAAAATGGCGCAGCAATTCACGCCGTCGCTTGGGCCCTATACCGGGTATGCCCTCAAGTTTGGACTGTTTGCGGGCCTTACCCCGTCGTGCACGATGACCGGTTATGGCAAAGCGATGCGCCTCATCCCGGATATGCTGCAACAGATGCAGCGCAGGGGAGTCTGCCTGTAACATCTGCTCCTGGCCGGTATCGCCGCTTATCAGCACCTCAAACCCCGCTTTACGGGTCGGCCCCTTGGCGATACCGATAACCAGCACCTCGGTGATCTGCAGGCTGTCGAGCACCTCCATCGCTTGCGCAACCTGCCCTTTGCCTCCGTCGATCACCAGCAGGTCAGGGAGCTTGGCCTCGCCCTTTTTCAAGCGGGTGTAGCGCCGGGTCAACGCCTGATGCATGGCGGCGTAATCGTCTCCTGCCGTGATACCCTCAATATTGAAGGTTCGATAGTCCGACTTGAGCGGGCCGTTGCGATCGAATACGACGCAGGATGCCACCGTGGCTTCACCTGAGCTGTGACTGATATCGAAACACTCCAGCCGCTCCGGCAGGCTGTCGAGGCCCAGCAGATCCTGCAGCGCCAGGTAGCGACCGTGGATACTCTGCTTACTGGCCAGATGGCTGGCCAGCTGCTGCTCCGCATTGGTCTGTGCCAGCCGCTGCCAACCGGCCCGCTCTCCCCTGACCTTGTGCGCGATGCTGACGTTACGGCCGCGCTTTTCACCAAGCGCCTGCTCAAGCGCATCCTTGCCCTCAAGCTCGTAACTGACAATCAGGTGATCCGGAATCTCGCGCACGCCCGCCAAGTAAAACTGAGCGATAAATGCCGCCAGCACATCGGCGGGACTCTCCTCGATCGACACCCGTGGATGGTAAACCTTGCTGCCGATAACCCTGCCCTGACGCACGAACAAACCGTGGACCACGGTGCCTCCCGCCTGCATGGCGCAACCGAACACGTCGGCATCGCCCTGCATACCGGAGACGTATTGCTGCTCCTGTACCTGACGCAAGCGGCTGATCTGATCGCGCAGCTCCGCGGCTTTCTCGAAGTCAAGCGCGGCAGAAGCGGCATCCATCTGCGCCCCCAACTCCTCCATGATCGCCTGGTTGCGCCCCTCCAGGAACATCATCGCGTGACGCAGATCACTATCGTATTGCTCAGGCGTGATCAGACCGACGCAGGGCCCGCTGCAGCGCTTGATCTGATACTGCAGACAGGGTCGCGACCGGTTACGAAAGAAGCTGTCTTCACACTGACGGATCAGAAACACTTTCTGCAGGATATGCAGACTTTCCCGTACCGCCGAGCCACTGGGAAAAGGCCCGAAATAGCGCCCTCTCCCTTTCTTGGCTCCGCGCTGGAAACGCACGGCGGGATACTCATCTTTGTCGGTGACCAGAATATAGGGGTAAGACTTATCATCGCGTAGCAGGATATTGTAGGGCGGACGCTGCTGCTTGATCAGGTTTTGTTCAAGCAGCAGCGCTTCGGTCTCGCTATTGGTGATGGTGACTTCGATACGGGCGATCTTGGCCACCAGGGCCATGGTTTTGGTCGTCAGGCCGCTGGCCCGGAAATAGCTGGACACACGGTTTTTAAGGTTCCGTGCCTTGCCGACATAGAGAATCTCTCCCTCGCTGTTGAACATCTGATAAACGCCGGGGCGTGTGGTCAGGCGGGAAAGGAAGGCCTTGCTGTCAAATGCGCTGCTGTTATCCGGTTCTGTCACTGTCGAATCTATGGCTATCAGGTCTCGACCTGATTGAACTGTTTATTGGCCTGCATATGGACATGCGTTGCTTGGCGATGTATCTCGCGCAGCTGATCCCGCGTCTCGTCCGAGATACCTGCACCGCGTGACAGGGAGACCTCGAGATAGACGCCAATTTCGGCGAAGTAGTAGAGCCGGGCATCGAAGGTTTTGGCGCGCTTTAGCTTACTCAGAGAGATCTTGGCCCCGTTAACCAATATGGTGTTGATATCGGTTTCGGACAGCAACGGATGGCGCTTGCTTTGACGGTTGTTCTGCTGCAGCTCTTGCTGGAGACGAAGTGCCTGGCGTTTGGTCATCGCTGTCATTGTGCGCCCCTGTCTGTCAATCTATGTTTCGAATGCGGCATACTCTAGGCACTTTTGAGGCAGATGTGAATCGTCGTCCACCCTACAAACCCAGTTCTCATCCGCTGCGGCTACAGGCGGAGCTGGAATGGCTGACCTCATCGCCAGATCTTCTGCTGCCTCCCCCCGGCCTCAGTCGCCCGCCACAACTCCAGACAGCAAGCCCGAACCTCCTGGACGTAGCCGCTTACCAGCCGCACTGGCGCCTGGGAGAGCATTTTGAAAATCTGGTCTTTCAATACTTGAGATCTGAAGCAGATGTTTTTGATATTAAAAGAAATATACAGGTAAAAAGCGAGAAAAAGACCCTCGGTGAATTTGATTTCTTGATTCAGCTCGCGCAACAGTGGCTGCACCTTGAAGTCGCACTCAAGCTCTATTTGCTCGATGGCGATGGCAGTTCGCTTGCGCACTACATCGGCACCCGGCGCGACGACTGCCTGGCGCAGAAGTGGCACCATATGCTCAACCATCAGCTCAAGCTGACTCAACGGCCGGAAGCCAAACGGCAACTCGCGGAGTTGGGTATCGAACAGCCCCTGTCATCGGCGCTATGGATCAAGGGCTGGCTGTTCTACCATCCGCTACGACCAACGCCCCGATGTCAGCCAGAGCAGATCAACCCCGCCCACCTCAAAGGCTGGTGGCTGACCCAATCCGAGCTGGAGTTGATCAAGGCGCCAGGCAGTGTTTACATGCTGGTCAGAAAACCGGACTGGCTGCTGCCGGCCTCAATGCTGGAGACAGATCCCATCGAATTTGATCGACTGAGGGAGGCGATATCGGGCCAAGCGCGCGCGCATCTGGTGCTGATCCTCCGGCAAACGGACGGCGGCTGGATCGAACGTTCAAGAGGGTTCGTTGTCGCCGATGACTGGTCCGGATCGCATGGGACAAAAAAGGCCGCTTACGCGACCTTTCCATAGCAGGCCCTCAGACCTCACTCACCCGCTTTCGCTGCGTCCTGAGCGATAACCTTTTTCAGGAAGCGTACGGCAACGAAAGTGCCGATGATCATCGCCGCCACAATCACGAGGCTCGGTGCGAAAGAAACCAGGGTGTACTTGTCGATATCAGTCATAGAACTAGAACCTCTGTTCGAGATTGTTAAGGTGCGGTGGTCCGCACTCTGGTGAAATTTTGCGCATTATAACGGCTCGGGTCGCTAATTCCAGTACATCAATAGTACTGAATACGCTAACTGCCAGGCTCCAGACGCTTGAGCAGGCTTGAGGTATCCCAGCGCCCCCCACCCATCTGCTGCACATCGGCATAGAACTGATCAACCAGCGCCGTTACCGGCAGGCGCGCACCGTTACGGCGCGCCTCATCCAGAACCAGCGAAAGATCTTTGCGCATCCAGTCCACCGCAAAGCCAAAGTCGAACTGGTCGTTCAGCATCGTTTGATGTCGATTGCTCATCTGCCAGGAACCTGCCGCGCCATGCTGGATAACATCGAATACTGCCTCCCCATCCAGGCCCGACTGCTTGAGAAAATGGGTGGCTTCAGCCAACCCCTGCAGCAATCCGGCGATACAGATCTGATTGACCATCTTGGTCAACTGACCGCTGCCCGCCTCGCCAAGGTGCTTTGTGGCCTTGGCGTATACTGCAATAACCGGTTCGGCCCGCGCAAAGCTCTCGCCGGCACCGCCGACCATAATGCCCAGAACACCATTTTCGGCGCCCGCCTGACCGCCCGATACAGGCGCATCGAGAAAACCGCACTGCTGCACGCGGCAGGCGCCATCGAGCTTACGCGCGATCTCGGCGGATGCGGTGGTATGATCGATAAGAATCGCACTAGGTGCCATCCCCTTGAGAACGCCCTGCTCGCCAAGCGTCACCTGATACAGGTCGTCGTCGTTGCCGACGCAGGTCATGACAAACTCCGCACCCCGGGCAGCCTCTTCAGGGGTGTCAGCGAGACGATTACCGAACTCGGCCACCCACCGTTCGGCTTTCGCCCGGGAACGGTTGTACACGCATACTTCATGACCGGCCTTAGCCAGATGGCCCGCCATGGGGTACCCCATGGTGCCGAGACCTACGAACGCTACCTTGGCCATAACAATCTCCTTAATACAAAGACTTAAGCTAAACTATCGGTTCAAAGACGCAACGATGCTCTTAACCGAGGGATCTGCGGGTAAGACTGTACACTACTCAGGAAAATCTCGATGCTAAAGCACTTTCTGCTCGGTTTGCTGCTTATCTCACAGACGACACCTGGCCATGCAGGCGAATCGCGCGCTCCCGATATCTACAGGCTGAGCTTTCAAACACCCGAAGGCACAAGCTATTCGCTAGCCCAACATCGAGGCGAGGTGCTGCTGGTTAACTTCTGGGCGACCTGGTGCCCTCCCTGCGTGAAAGAGATGCCGGAACTGGAAAGCCTCGAACAGGCATTTATCGACCGGCCTTTCAGAATAGTCGCAATCAGTGCCGGTGAAAGCGCAGCCGACCTGGAGGCGTTCAAACACAAGCTGGATACCCCTCTCACACTGCAGATACTGCTGGACAGCGAAGGGCGCACGTTCACCGAATTCAACCTCAAAGGATTGCCGATGAGCTATCTGTTCGATTCAGAGGGTGAGTTGGTGGAGGTGATCACCGGTGCCAGGGAGTGGGCCAGTGAGAAGTGGAAAGCGAGAATCAGAGAGCTGCTGCCGACAGCTCCCTGACCCCACGATTTTACTTTGCGTAGTTACGCAAACACTCGGTTATCCCGATCACCATCTCTGCAGAGTGGTGAGCCGCCTTGTCGAGGAACTGTTCGAAAGAGACCTCAGACTGCTTGCCCGCAATATCGGATAGCGCCCGTATCACGATGAAGGGTGTACCGAAGCGGTGGCAGGTTTGGGCAATAGCCGCCGCCTCCATTTCACAGGCTTTCATGCTGGGAAACAGAAGGCGTGTGGTTTCGACCCTTTCGGGGCGGTTCATGAAGGTGTCTCCCGTCGCAATCAAGCCGTTGACGGTTTTCATGCCCCGCTTCTTGCTGATGCTTTGCTCGGCAAAGCGGACAAGCAGCGGATCAGGAGTGAACGCCGGCGGCAGCCCCGGCACCTGCCCGGGCTCATAGCCGAACACGGTGAGGTCAACATCGTGATGGCGCACCTCCTGGGAGATCACCACGTCCCCAACCTCCAGCTCACCATCAAAGCCACCGGCAGAGCCCGTATTGATGACGCAGCTGGGCTGATAGTGGTATAGCAGGATTGAACAGCCGATCGCAGCATTGACTTTGCCGATACCGGATTTCAACAGCACCACTTCGGTGCCATTCAGCTTACCGGTATAGAAATCGAATCCGGCAATCACTTCGTGGTCGCGATCGACGAGCATCTCCTTAAGCTCTTCGATCTCCTGATCCATGGCGCCGATGATCGCTACCCGCAGACGCCCGGAAGCGTGGAGCAGATCGGCCAATAAAGGAGGTGTGGTCATTTCAGGTTTTTTCACGGACTTATAATCTTGTCTTGGTCGACCATAGGTTGCGACCCTGGTTAATAGTAATGTGCCGTTATTAATCTTTCGTAACAAATACAGGCACCTGCCATCTCTCCTTGTGCCTGTAGCTATTACTAATCAGTTATAGCACCTTTCCTTACGCAAAATTGGTACCACCCAGCTCGACGTTGCGACGGGTCGGATACAAACCGCTCCAACCGAAGCGGCTAAACAGCTCGTCGACCTCATCCGATACCGGTGCAACAATCCTCACAATCTCTGCTGTTTCCGGATGAGTGAAGCTGATTTCGGTGGCCATCAATAACAGGCGATGGACTCCGAGGTGCTCACGAAACAAACGGTTATGCCGCCCCTCACCATGCTTGGTATCCCCAACCAGCGGGTGAAAGATATGTTTCATATGGCGACGGATCTGATGCTTACGCCCCGTTTTAGGGCAAACCTCCACCAGGGAGTAGCGTGCAGCCGGATAACGGCCGACCGGAATCGGCAGCTCCACACACCCCAATCGACGATAGGAGGATACCGCTTCCTGGGCGGGTTTGTCCGGGTCGGAATGCGCATCGGCGATACGATCATGAATCGGCTTCAACGGGTAATCGATAACACCCTGCTCTTCTGGCCAGCCCCTCGTTACGCAGAGGTAACGCTTCTCCACCAATCGTTCACTGAATGCGGTCTGAAGAGCGTGCGCAACCTCTTTGCTACGGGCAAACAGAATGACCCCCGAAGTCGCTCTATCCAGACGGTGTACGGTGTGAATTTTTTCGCCGGGGTACAGATCGCGCAACTGGCATACCAGGTTTGGCGTCCTGGCAGGCGCTATCCAGCTGGGATGCACCAACAGGCCGGCAGGCTTGTTGGCCGCGATGATCCAGTCATCTTCAAAGAGTATGTCGGGCTGAGGATCGACTGTGGGGTTAGGGTCGCTCACCGGAACGGAGACTCTGTTGACGGATTCTGAGAGATGCGGTTTTGAGAGAATAAGTGGCGGAGGGACAGGGATTCGAACCCTGGGAGCCTCTCGACTCGTCGGTTTTCAAGACCGGTGCTTTCAACCACTCAGCCATCCCTCCGCAAACGCTGGGCAGTTTACGTGGAATCTTCTCGAAGTCAAATGGTCGAAACACTTGAAAAACGCGAAAAGATAACCATTATTGGTTCTAGTCAATTAAACGTGCGAGGAACGCTATGGCGAATGTACGCCCCCTGCAACATAGTGCAAATGTTGCGACAACCGATACCAATAAGGTAATTCGCAACACCTACCTGTTGCTGTCCATGACGATGCTCCTGAGCGCCGTAACGGCTGGCATATCCATGGCCGTCAATCCGCCGTTCATAGTCTACCTGGGCAGTGTAATTTTAAGCTTTGTCCTGCTGTTCGTGCTGAACCGCAAACAGAACAGCGCCGCCGCCCTGCCGATCACTTTCGCCTTCACCGGCCTGCTCGGTTTCGGCCTCGGCCCGATCCTGAACCAGTATCTGGCACTGCCTAACGGCGGTCAGATCGTTGCCACTGCACTGGGTATGACGGCAATCACCTTCTTCGGCCTGTCCGCGTACGCACTGACCAGCCGCAAGGACTTCAGCTTCATGGGCGGCTTCCTGGCGGCGGGCATGATGGTCGCGCTGATCGCCATGGTCGCACTGTTCGTGCTGCCGATGTTCGGCGTCAACGTGTCCGGCCTGCACCTGGCATTCTCAGCCGTTGTCGTGATGCTGATGGCGGGCTTTGTGCTCTACGACACCAGCAATATCGTCAATGGCCACTACACAAACTACGTCATGGCCACCGTTAGCCTGTACCTGAGCATCTACAACCTCTTCGTACACCTGCTGGCGCTGGTCGGCGCATTCAGCGACGACTGATTTCCCGCCTCAAGCCAGGCAGCAAAAAGCCCTGCTCATCTGTTAAGATGACAGGGCTTTTATGTACAGGATGTACGGTATGCCGCGGGTGCATGGATGCACAGGAGCGGCGATATACAGGAAAACCGATGATCTTTTCCATAGTCGTTCAGGCGCCACCGGTTCAAACCCAGGGTGCCGAAACTGCACTCAGGTTTGCAAGAGCGGTACTCGCCGCTGGACACAGCATCCACCGTATTTTCTTCTATCGTGACGGCGTGCATAACGGTTCGGCACTCACCTGTACGCCGCAGGATGAGTTCAATATCCCGCAGCAGTGGCAGGAATTGGCCCAACAACATAAGCTGGACCTTGTGGTCTGCATAGCGGCCGCGGTTCGCCGGGGCGTCATCAACGAACAGGAAGCCGTTCGCTACAAACAGGATCAGTGGAATCTGCGTGACTCATTTGAGCTGTCAGGCCTGGGACAGTTGGTCGAAGCCTGCATCCAGTCCGACCGTGTCGTTACCTTTGGAGCCCGCTCATGAGTACTGAAGGCATTCTCGTTATGACCCGCAGTGCCCCCTACGGCAGCTCTGCAGCACGCGATGCCCTGGACGTAGCGCTCACCTGCTCGGTATTCGAGCAGCCGGTTACCCTGCTGTTTCTGGATGATGGCGTTTTCCAGTTGCTAAAAGGGCAATCCCCCTCCGTTATCGGGCAAAAAAACCTAAACGCTGTACAGCAGTCTCTGCCGCTGTACGATATCAAGCGTCTTTGTGTCAGCACCTCCTCTCTGGAACAGCGTGGTCTTCGCCAGGACGAGCTGATCCTGCCCGTCGAGCTGGTCGACGATGCGGCGCTTCCCGCCCTGCTGGCACAACACCGACATGTATTGAGCATCTAACATGGTTCTTCATACCCTGAATCAAGCCCCGGCCAACGCCGCGTGCATGGCAAGCGCACTTAACACGATCACGTCAGAAGACACCCTGCTGCTGATCGAAGATGGTGTTTACTGGACCCTACCCGCATTTGCATCGCAACTTGCCAACCTCACTGGACGACTGGTTGCACTTGAGGCTGATCTCAAGGCGCGTGACCTAAAGGCCGATGCAGTCGAATCCGTGGATGACGCAGGTTTCGTTGCGCTATGCGTCTCTCATGACAAGGTGGTGAGCTGGTTTTGATGGCAACGGAAAAGATAGCCGGGCAAGAGATTGCGTTCGACGACGAGGGGTATCTGGAGGAGCTCTCGCTATGGACGCCAGAGGTCGCCGAATATCTAGCCTCCCGGGAGGGAATTATACTGACCGAGGCGCACTGGGAGATTCTCTACCTGCTGCGCGATTTTTACTCGCGATACGAACATTCGCCAGCGATGCGCCCTCTCGTCAAAGCAGTAAAGCAGACCCTCGGAGACGACAAAGGCCGTAGCATCTATCTTATGCAGCTATTCCCGGGCAGCCCCGCCAAAGTCGGCGCGCGCCTGGCAGGTTTGCCGAAGCCCGATAACTGCCTCTGACGCTCTTTTATCGCGTCCGGGGCTATGTGATACTGTGCCCTGTCGCTCTTACAATACAAAACAGCCTGCTCGGAACAATGTTGGCCCACCGCAGGACGATTCGAACTGAACTGACAGGGTACTCCGCATGAGTCTAGAAGCCGCTGCCGAACAGTTGCAAATGCTCAAGAAGCACGAACTGAAAAAACAGGATACAAAGTCACGAAAGGCCCAACAGGAAGATGTGGTCTATCACCAGTGGGCAACCTTCCGTGTAGATAATGAGCTGTATGGCATCGACGTAATGCAGGTGAAAGAGGTACTGCGTTATAGCGAGATCACCCCGGTACCGGGCGCCGACGCTTCCGTTCTGGGCATTATCAACCTGCGCGGCAACGTGGTGACGGTCATCGACACTCGGCAGATGTTCCGCATGCCGCGCGCCCAGCCTGACGACGAGACCCGTATCATCGTCGTCGAGTTCAATGAGTCCGAGGTTATTGGCCTGGTAGTCGACAGCGTCGACGAGGTGCTGAACCTGCCGCAGAATGATGTGGATCGAGCCCCCAATGCTTCTGGCGATGAGACCAGCAAGCGTTTCGTTCAGGGCGTCTGCTACCACAGCGGCCTGCTGATCATCCTGCTCGACCTGTCCAAGATGCTGCTGACCATTACGCCGGTGAGCGATGATGAGATGATCAGCAACCACATCTGACCCCCAACTCCGCGTAGCGCATCAAGCAAGAAGGCCCCGAAGTCAGGGGCCTGTCTGTTATTGCCGATACCGGACCTTACATCACCCTATTGGTCGTCAGGTACTTCGACGAGGCATCCGGCCCGGTACCGTCGGCATAGAGCGTGACACCGGATCTCAGACAGATCGAGAGATTCTGATGCGACGCCTCGGTCTCCACCGGTAACAGATGGTTGACCGCTGCCTTCTCTTCCAGCAGCTCTGCTTCGGTCATCCGCATCCGTTCACGACTCCATTCGGAGATCTCCAGCCCTCGCACGATCTGATAGCGGCCGTAGTCACAACGCACCGGGAAGGAGTAGAAGATCCCCTTTTCGACACCGTAACTGCCATCACTGACGATCCCCATGCTGACGATCTCGCCGGCGTCGGTACCCAGGATCCAGTCGCGCATATGATCCACCACCGCCTGAGCCGCTGAGGCTGCACTGGACAAGCCGCGCGCAGCGATGATCTCACCACCCCGGTTCTGGATCTTGGGAATAAAAACGTTCTTATACCACTCCACGTCGATCTGATTCATCACCGGCTCATCCAGCACCGTCGCATGATGAAGGTCCGGGTACTGTGTCGTGGAGTGGTTACCCCAGATCACGACTCGGCTGATATTGCGTGGGTTGGCGCCAGTGTGGTTAGCCAGGATCCCCTTGGCCCGGTTATGATCCAGCCGGGTCAGCGCAGTAAACTGGGAGGGGCTCAATTTGGGAGCGTTTCGGCTGGCGATCAACGCGTTGGTATTGGCCGGGTTACCGACCACCAGCACCTTGACGTCGCGGTTGGCAAAATCGTTCAGTGCCCGCCCCTGACGGCTGAAGATTGCGGCGTTGGACTCCAGCAGATCTCGGCGCTCCATGCCGGGACCACGTGGCCGCGCACCGATCAACAGTGCGTAGTGAACGTTATTGAAGCCGTCCTCGACATTGTCGTGCAGTGTGATGGTATGCAGCAACGGATAGGCACAATCCTCCAGCTCCATCGCGAGGCCGCGCAACGCTTCCATCCGCTCAGGCATCTCGATCAACTGCAGAATGACCGGCTGATCCTTACCGAACATCTCGCCGCTAGCCACCTTAAACAACAGACTGTTGCTGATGGCGCCCGCAGCCCCCGTCACCGCAATTCGTACCGGTCTTCTCATTGAAAAGCTCCTGTCATTCCGTTTGAAACCCACTCGCAACCAGCCAACGGCAGCGAATTAGACTTTAGTCTAATCTCATTCAACGCGAGAAAGGGTTACGGATGCAAGCGCGAGTTTCGCCTTTTCCACAATACGAATCGATTTTTCGAAATACGAATAACCTGGCAGATAACAAAGGCAGGTAAACACGGGCGCCAGAGGACACGCCCGTGCCTATCAGTGGGGACAGGCCTTGGTAAACAGACGGTAGAAGTTTTCGCGCGTTGCCTCGGCAACCTCTTCAATCTTCAACCCCTTAACATCCGCTATGCAGCGGGCGACCTCGGGCACGTAGGTCGGCTCGTTCTGTTTGCCGCGATAGGGAACCGGCGCAAGATAGGGGGAGTCGGTCTCGATCAGCATCTTGTCCAACGGAACCGCACGCACCACATCGCGCAACTCTTCGGCGTTGCGGAAGGTAATGATGCCGGAGAACGAGATATAGAAGTTCATCTCCAGTGCAGCCAGCGCCATCTCGCGGGATTCGGTAAAACAGTGCAGCACCCCGGCCACATCCGGATCGGCATGCCGGCGGATAACCTCAAGCGTATCCTCGCGCGCGTCACGGGTATGAACGATTACCGGCAGGCCCAGCTCAGCTCCCAACCTCAAATGGCCGGCGAAGCTCTCCCTCTGCTGCTCTGCCAGCTCTTTGCTGTAGTAGTAATCGAGCCCGGTTTCCCCCAGCGCCACGATCCTCTCACGACTGGCGGCCTCGCGCAGCCTGTCCATGTCGAACGGACACTCGCCGACATGACAGGGGTGTATGCCGGCTGATGCATACACATTACCGAACGGTTTCACCCGCTCGTACATCTCCTCGAACTGATTGAGATCGATTGCGACACACAGCATCTCTTCGACACCTGCATCGCCTGCGGCCTTTATGAGGTTGGCCAGGGAACCATCGTGGCGGCCGAGATCCAGCCGGTCCAGATGGCAGTGGGAATCTATGAACATGAATATCCAGACGTTATAGCGTGTTGGTACGGCGGCCTTTGCCCAGTGCACCGGCCAAGTAGGTTTCCAGTTTACCGACGAGCTGTACATCCTCTGACGACAGTTGAATTCCGATGCCTGGAATCCGTCCGCCCTGGGCGGCCCTGGGCGTAACCCAAACCACCTTGCCGGTAACCGGGATCTTGTCCGGCTCATCCATCAGCGTCATCAGCATGAACACCTCTTCGCCCAGCTGATAGGAACGCGTGGTCGGTATAAACAGCCCCCCGTTATTGACGAACGGCATGTAGGCCTTGAGGAGTTCCTCTTTATTTCCGATAACCAGCGAGAGGATACCGTGACTGATTCTGGGCACGATCGACATGAACAGCTGCACTCCTGCTTAACGAATCAGCGCTCTCCAGTCAAACAGTAGTTTCTCCAGAAGCAGCTGACGATTCGGGTTATGTCGCAACATGAGGCTTTTACGCTCATCCTGAACGCGATCAACCAAAGTGAAGATTCTAACCCTGTCGGCTCGATTCGCAACTGCCGAAAGCATTTTTGTCATATCGACATTGTTCAAGTCAGGGTTTTGCGCACCGGACTGCAAGCGCACCAGATCAGCCAGCAGGCTTAGCCACCAATCGAGCAGATGAATAAGCTCCTCTTTGTGCAGCTTCTGCGCCAGGCTGATCGAATCGGTGCGATCGCGCAGCAGGTCGGCCAGCCCGCTCATAAAGTTGCGACGCAGCTCGAGCAGATCACCCTGTTTGAGCGCGACCGCTCCCAGCGGAGCCCCCTGCGCAATAGCCAGCAGTTTTTCGGCCTCATCTTCACTCATCGCCAACTGTCCGGCCAACCAGCCCTTGCTCTGTTCAACCGACGGCAGGCTGAACTCAATGCGCTGACAGCGGCTTCGAATGGTGGGCATCAGCTGGCCCAGCTGATGACAGACCAAAATCAGCAGGGTGTCCTGCCCCGGCTCCTCGAGCGTTTTCAGCAATGCGTTGGCCGCCGCCACGTTCATCGCTTCGGCCGGCTCCATGATCATGATCCGGTAACCTCCCTGCTGCGCCGTACTGTGCAGGATATTGGTCAGCTCACGAACCTGATCCACCCGTATCGGCTTACCAGGCTCCTCTGGGCGCAGGAACAGGCGATCAGGGTGATGACCACTGGAGAGCAGCTCACAGCTGCGGCAGTGCCCGCAGGGCTTACCTCCCTGCGGTTGATGACAAAGCAGAAGGTGGGCCAGCGCTGCACCGAATGCCGCCTTACCGACACCCGCCGGGCCACTGAGCAACAGCGCGTGAGGCAAGCGTCCGTTCGCGTGCTGCTGAATCAGGTGCGACCACTGCTCGCTCAGCCAGGGATAGATCTGCTCATCGACGCTCATTGCCGCTCCAACCCTGTCAGAACCCGATCTATCTGCTGCTGCACCTGTGCAAGCGGCGGCTCGGCATCTATCACCTTGATGCGCTCAGGCTCCTGCTCGGCCCGCGCGAGGTAGGCCTCACGCACACGTTGGAAAAACTCTACCCGCTCCGCCTCAAAGCGATCAGGTACGCCACGAGAGTGGGCACGGGCAAGTCCAACCTCCACCGGCAGATCAAGCAGCAGCGTCAGGTCCGGACGGCGCTCCTTCTGCACCAGGCGCTCTAGGAGCGCTACCGGCTCTGATGCCAGCTGCCGACCGCCCCCCTGATAGGCAAAGGTGGCATCGGTAAAGCGATCACAAAGCACCCAGGCACCTCGCGCAAGTGCCGGTTCAATCACGGCAAACAGGTGCTGCGCACGCGCTGCAAACATCATCAGCAGCTCCGCCATATCAGATACGGGCTCGGTTCGCGGCGTCAGCAGCAGCTCGCGCAGCTGTTCACCAAGCGGGGTCCCGCCCGGCTCGCGTGTAACGACGACCTCATACCCTTTCCGTTCAAGGTATTCGCGTACGTAGTTCAGGTTGGTGGTCTTGCCGACCCCCTCTATCCCTTCCAGGGTGATGAAGTAACCAGACATCGTCAGTTTTCCGGGCTTGAGCGGTAGTTATCCCGGCGTTTCAACTGGAAACGCGCAACCGCCTTGTTGTGTTCCACCAGCGTATCAGAAAATTGGTGACTGCCGTCTCCGCGGGCAACGAAATAGAGCGCCTTGCCGGGAGCCGGATTTACGGCTGCCTGTATCGCCGCAGGGCCGACCATGGCGATAGGCGTGGGTGGCAGGCCGTCGATCATGTAGGTGTTGTAGGGGGTGGACCTGCGCAGATCCGAACGACGGATGTTACCCTTGTAAGCGTCGCCCATGCCGTAGATAACCGTCGGATCGGTCTGCAGCCGCATGCCGCGATCAAGGCGACGAGTAAAGACGCCCGCTATGCGCGGCCGCTCCTCGGCCACCGCCGTCTCCTTCTCAACGATCGAGGCAAGGATAAGCGCCTCGTAGGGTGTTTTCAGCGGTAGCTTCTCCGCACGCTCCGCCCAGGCCGCCTCCAGCGTCTCATTGAGCGCCTTGTGGGCACGGGCGAGCAGGTCGAGATCCGACATGCCGCGTTCGAACTGATAGGTCTCCGCCAGAAACACCCCCTCCGGTGACGCAGCCTCGATACCAAGCGCCTCAACCACCTGCGCGTCACTCAACTCACCAAGGGTCTGGGTCAGCAACTCCTCTCGCGCCAAAGCGGCGCGCAGATCGCTCCATCGGCTGCCCTCTATAATCGTGAATTGATAACGCAGGGTGTCGCCGTTAACCATTTTCTCCAGGATCTGCCTTGGCGTCATGCCGGGATCCAAGCGGTACTCCCCAGCCTTGATCCGGGTGAATCCTGGCTCCAGACGCGCCATCACCCGCATATACAGCGCATTCTCAACAATCGACTTTTCTTTAAGATCATTAATTAATGCATTGTAATACATGCCTTTTTCGACATGATAGACCTCTGTGCTGCCGATGCCGGCCGGGCTATTGATATAACGCTGAAAATCGTTCCACAGCCAGAGCAAAGCAGCGCCAAGCACGAAAAACAATAGAACCAATATCGACGTTAAGCGCTTGATCAGCACTCCTGGTACTCCTTTTCCAACAACATCTGAAGCGCGAGCGTTCTCTCGCCCACCTTCAGTTCAACACCCTCATATTCGACCACCGGCCAGATACCGATCAGGCTGTTGCAGAGAAATATCTCCTCGGCCCTGCCGAGCTGGTCAGGCGTAAAGCTGCCGACCCGCACCGGCTCTCCCTTGCGCTCGGTCACATCCAGCACCCAACGCCTCAAAACGCCGGCAACGCCGCACTGCGTAAGGTCCGGCGTGCAGAGAACACCGTCAAGCACGAAGAACAGGTTGCTCATAGTGCCTTCGATGAGATAGCCGGCGGTGTCGCACACCAGCCCTTCTCTAATGACGACATCGCTCCATTCTGCTCTCGCCAGCACTTGCTCCAGCCGATTGAGATGCTTGATGCCTGCCAACAGAGACTGCCGGGCCAACCTGGTTTGGCACTGCCTGACCCGAACCCCCGTCTGCCGGGGGTTATCCGACCACTCCGGCATGGCCAGCAGCTGTATTATGCGGGTCGGCTCTATCACCTCATTTACGGCATACCCCCTGCCCCCCACCCCTCGGGTGACGGTCAGTTTCAGCACTCCCTGCTCCGGAAGTACAGGAAGCTCCTGTTCCAGTTGGCTGACAAGATTACCGGCAGGAATGGCAAGACGCCGACAACCTTCGACAAGGCGTTCCAGATGCCAGTCCCAAAATTGAGGCTGTCGGTGCTGGATTAAAATGGTTTCGAATACTCCCTGACCATATGCCAGGCCCCGGTCGCCAATCTCTATGGAGTGCTGAGGCGAGCCGTTGATCAGAATAGTCGGTGTCATTGTGTCCGGAGATGAAAGGTAAAACGGGAGGCCAGGCCTCCCGTTTGCTACAGCTTATTGAAGATCAATGTACCGTTAGTGCCGCCGAAGCCGAAAGAGTTCGACATAGCCGCATCGATTTTACACTGCTGCGCAGTATGGGCCACGTAGTTGAGATCGCAGCCCTCTGACGGGTTGTCCAGGTTGATGGTTGGCGGTGCAACCTGGTCGCGCAGAGCGAGAACACAGAACGCGGCCTCTACCGCGCCAGCCGCACCAAGGAGGTGACCGATCATCGACTTGGTCGAGCTCATCCGAACACTGGCCGCAGCGCTGCCGAGTACACGTTTGGCCGCGTTGGATTCCGCAATATCACCTGCCGGAGTGGACGTCCCGTGAGCATTAATATAGTGGATCTGCTCCGCATTGAGCCCGGAATCCTTGATTGCATTGGCCATGGCCAATGCCGCGCCAGAACCGTCCTCTGGCGGGGCCGTCATATGGTATGCATCATCGCTCATACCAAAACCGGACAACTCACAGTAGATCTCGGCACCGCGCGCCTTGGCGTGCTCGTACTCTTCCAGTACCAATACACCAGCGCCATCACCGAGAACGAAACCGTCACGGTCGCGGTCCCACGGCCGGCTTGCGGCTTCCGGGCTTTCGTTACGTGTCGATAGCGCACGCGCAGCGGAAAAACCCGCTACACCCAACGGGGTTGTCGCCATCTCCGCACCGCCTGCCACCATCACATCGGCATCGCCATACTGGATCATGCGCATGGCATGGCCGATATTGTGCGTGCCGGTGGTGCAAGCAGTGGTGATTGCGATATTGGGGCCGCGGAAGCCATATTTAATTGCCAGATTGCCGGCAATCATGTTGATGATGCTTCCAGGCACGAAAAACGGGGATACACGACGCGGGCCTGACGCATTCAGTACATCATGGGTTTTCTCGATCATCGGCAAACCGCCGATGCCGGAACCCAGGGCGCAGCCGATTCGAGTCGCGTTCTCATCGGACACTTCGAGACCAGCATCTTCAACCGCCTGAATGGCGGCTACCATACCGTACTGGATAAACAGGTCCATTTTTCGCGCCTCTTTGGCGCTCATGTACGGTTCGATATCGAAATTCTTAACGGATGAGGAAAAACGAGTGCCGTACTGGCTGGCATCGAAATGTTCGATATTTGCCGCACCACTCTTACCGTCAAGAATGCTTTCCCATGTCGCTTTGACAGTGTTACCAACCGGCGTCAGCAACCCTATTCCGGTTACCACCACTCTTCTGCGAGACATGTTTATCCTCCAGCACTACAAGCTGACAAAAGAAAAGCCGCACTATACAGGCATATAGATGCGGCTTTTCGATCAAACCTTGTGGGATAGATTACTGGTGTGCGTTGATGTAATCGATCGCCAGCTGAACAGTGGTGATTTTTTCAGCTTCTTCATCAGGAATTTCAGTTTCGAATTCCTCTTCCAGTGCCATAACCAGCTCAACAGTGTCCAGAGAGTCGGCGCCCAGATCCTCAACGAAGGAAGCTTCCTTGGTGACTTCTTCCTCTTTTACGCCCAGCTGCTCAGCGATGATTTTCTTAACGCGCTCTTCAATGTTGCTCATATCTCTTCCTATTGTCTTCTCAACACCATCACATCCCAAGATGCGTGACGGAATTTTAGTAAAACCCGCAACGCCCTAGCAAGCGTGACGGCTTGGATTTTTTTCTCGTCAAGCTGACGGCCAATTATCCTCAAATCGGCGAAAAAAACAATTCTTTCTACATCAGTCATGACGACTCGGTTGATCATCGGGGCCGGCCCGATCAACCCATGTACATTCCACCGTTGACCTGAATGGTCTCACCGGTGATATACGCACCACCCTCACTGCACAGGAAGCCGACCACGGAAGCGATCTCTTCCGGCCTGCCCAGGCGATTCATCGGAATCTGCGCCTGCAGGTTTGCCTTATGCTCTTCCGGCAGCCCGGAGGTCATATCGGTATCGATAAACCCGGGAGCGACACAGTTGACGGTCACATTTCGCGACCCCAACTCACGCGCCAGCGCACGGGCAAACCCTTCCATGCCGGACTTGGCTGCAGCATAGTTTGCCTGACCCGCGTTGCCCATAGAAGCCACAACGGAGCTTACGCTCACGATACGCCCCCAGCGCGCCTTAGTCATGCCGCGCAAGCAACCTTTCGCCAAACGATAGATCGAGGTCAGGTTTGTATCGATTACGGAATCCCACTCGTCATCCTTCATGCGCATCATCAGGTTGTCTCGGGTGATGCCGGCGTTATTGACCAGAATCTCGATCGCGCCGAACTCGGCCTGAATCGCTTTAACAACGCTTTCGATCGACTCCGGGTCCGCCACATTCAACACCAGCCCTTTGCCACTGTTTCCCGCAGCGGCCAGATAGTCGCTGATAGCAGCTGCCCCACCTTCACTGGTTGCCGTCCCGATCACAACCGCACCCTGAGCCGCCAGGTTTTCCGCGATCGCCTTACCTATACCTCGGGTAGCGCCAGTAACCAGCGCTATCTTACCTTCAATACTCATTCACCCATTCCTTATTTATGCCCAACCCCAAAAAACGGCCGGACACATCGATCAAAGTGCCAATGCTTTTGCCAGGCCCGCCGCATCGTTGATGGCAACGACTTCGAGCGCACGATCGATCTTCTTGTTCAAACCTGCGAGAACCTTGCCCGGCCCACACTCGATAGTGGTTTTAACACCGCAGGTTACCATGTTCTGTACGCTAGCCGTCCATAGAACCGGGCTATACAGCTGCGACAGCAGGTTAGCCTTGAGCTCCTCGATATCGCTCGGCGCCTCAGCCGTCACATTCTGAATCACCTTGATGATCGGCATACGCAGATCGATGCCGGCAAGCACTTCGCCCATGCGCTCCGCCGCAGGCTTCATCAGCGCGCAGTGAGACGGCACACTGACAGGGAGAGGGATTGCGCGCTTGGCACCCGCTGTCTTGCACGCCTCTATAGCACGCTCGACCGCCGCTTTCTCACCGGCGATCACCACCTGTCCGGGACAGTTGAAGTTCACCGCCGACACAACAGCGCCTTGGGCCGCACTGGCGCAGGCATCGGCCACAGCCGCGTCATCAAGCCCCAGGATCGCGGCCATACCGCCCGTTCCTGCAGGTACCGCCTTCTGCATATACTCGCCGCGAGCGCGCACAAGGCGAACACCATCGGCGAAATCGATCGCACCGGCACAAACCAGGGCGGTATATTCACCCAGACTGTGTCCCGCCATTACCGATGGTGCCACACCATCCAACTGATCCCAAAGGCGCCACAGAGCAACCCCTGAAGTGAGCAATACCGGCTGGGTATTTTCAGTGCTATTGAGCGCCTCCTCAGGCCCGGACTGCGCAAGGGCCCAAAGATCCTGCCCCAGAGCCTCGGAGGCTTCCCGGAAGGTCTGTTCAATAATCGGATGCTGCTCGGCTAGTTCTGAGAGCATCCCAAGATGCTGCGAACCCTGGCCGGGAAATACAAAAGCAAGCGACTGCGACATGACATCCTCATTTAACCGTGTTTCTGCCAGCCTGCGGCGCGCAAACCGCGGCCGACAGGTATAGGGTGGCGTAGTTTACAGTATTCATTAATTTTTAGAACGATCCGCGGCGCCCATCTGCCTCCCGCTTTGACAGCGCGCCATCTCGCGCGCGACCTGATCGCCGATTTTGGCCGGCACGTTGAGCCTCGCCTCCTCGAATGCCTGATCGATAGCATGACCGAAGTAGGTTCTGTTCGCGCCACCATGGCTTTTTACCACAACGCCCTTGAGACCGAGCAGCGTGGCTCCGTTGCGCCGACCGGGATCCAACTGCTGCTTGAGCTCCCTCAGTATCGGGGTCGCAAGCAAGGCAACGAACCGGCGATAGAGATTGCGCCGAAAACTGCCCTGCACCTTGCGCACCAGCAGTTTTGACAAACCTTCGCAGCTTTTCAACGCCACATTACCGACAAAGCCATCGCAGACAACCAGATCGGCCCGCCCGGAGAACAGGTCATCCCCCTCAAGATAGCCGATAAAATTCAAGCCGCCATGGGCCTGAATCAAGCGACTGGCTTCACGTACGCACTCAGTACCCTTGTTATCCTCGGAACCCACGTTGAGCAAGCCCAGCAGAGGCCGTTCCCGACGATCGATCGCCTCCACCATAACCGAACCCATGATGGCGAACTGCAGTAACTGCTCGGCACTTGAGTCGATATTGGCCCCAAGGTCAAGCATGTAGCTATAACCCTTCAGGGTTGGGATGGCGGCAACGATGGCGGGACGCTCGATTCCGGGCAGCATACCTAACACCAGCCGACTCATGGCCATGAGCGCTCCAGTGTTGCCGGCACTGATACAGGCTTGTGCACGCCCCTGCGAGACCAGCTCAAGCGCCCTCCACAGAGACGATTCGCGACGACTGCGCAGCGCAAACGAAGGCTTTTCATCCATCGCGACGACATCGTCGGCGTGGACTATTTCGAGCCGCTGAAGGTGTTTGCCAGGGTGGCGGTGAAGCTGAGAAGTGATTGCGTCGGATTGACCGACCAGGAGGATCTGCAACTGCGGATGACGCTTGAGCGCATCACTGGCCGCAGCAACAGTAACACGGGGACCGAAGTCCCCGCCCATTGCATCAACACTGATGCAATACGATCCGGTCAAGCTTATTCGTCGCCCTTGCCTGCAACGACCTGACGACCGCGATAGAAACCGTCAGCGCTGACGTGATGACGACGGTGGGTTTCACCGGTAGTCGCGTCGACAGACAGAGTCGGGCCGCTCAGCGCATCATGTGAACGACGCATATCGCGACGGGAACGAGATTTTTTGTTCTGCTGTACTGCCATGGTTATGTAGCTCCTGGTTCAACTCTTATCGGCCTTTTTAAGTTCGGCCAATACACTGAATGGGTTGGGTTTATCTTTCTGCGTCCGGGCCGCCTCATCAGCGTCACCAAAAGAGGTCTGAACGGAACAGTCATCATGGTACGCAACCAGCGGAAGACTGAGTATCAATTCATCCTCTATCAGCGACAGCAGCTCGACATCTTCAGCCTCGACGATCAGCGGATCGTAATACCGGGGCAGATTTTTAGCCTGTTCTTCGTTGAGCACCATAGCCAGATTGACTTCAGCCTCAACATCTACCGACACCGGTTCAAGGCAGCGCTGGCAGGTCAGCATGACACTACCGCTCGCCGATCCGGAGACGGTTCTTAAACGCTGCTCATCCACCGCAAACGACAGCTCGACCTGGACTTCACCAGAGTCGTTCGCAAGAAGCGAGACCAATCGCGGCATTGCGGATACATCTGCAACACCCTCAATTTTCGCTTCCCGCTCAGCCAGTTTGCGCGGGTCAACTCTTTTCGGTAAAGGACCGTACGACATAAGCGCGCAATTCTAGGTGCCAAATAGATGCCTGTCAAAGGAAAGCAGGCGTTTTAATCTATAAAAATAGCGCTAATATGCCGGTTTCCTGAAAAGCGGTGTGCAAGAAGGAGATTCGATATGTCACGCCCTCTCGTTTTGGCTTCAGGCTCAGCCTATCGCCGCAGCCTTTTGGACAAGCTAGGGATCGATTATAGCTGCGATTCACCCGACATAGATGAAACTCGACTGCCGGACGAGAGTGCCGAAACGCTTGTCGCCAGACTCGCGCTCGAAAAAGCGCAGGCAGTAGCCTCCCGCCATCCCGATGCGCTGATTATCGGATCGGACCAGGTTGCCACCCTCGATGCCCATATCCTGGGTAAGCCGCTGACCCATGAGCGCGCCGCTGAGCAACTTGGTCTGGCCTCAGGCAGAACGGTGCGTTTCCTGACCGGGCTATGCCTTTTCGACGCCGCAAGCGAGCAGTTTCAACTGGAAGTAGTCCCCTTTGACGTAGAGTTTCGCCAGCTGCGGCGGTCCCAGATCGAAAACTATCTGCGTCGCGAGCAGCCATATGACTGTGCGGGCAGTTTCAAATCCGAGGGGCTGGGTATCGCGCTGTTTCAACGGCTGATCGGTGAGGACCCGAATGCACTGGTCGGGCTGCCGCTGATCTGCCTGATCAAGATGCTGGAGCGTATGGGGGTAGATGTATTAAGGGGCGAATAATCGCCCCTTGTCAGTTCGGTGTGGTTTAGCGCAGCTGCACGCCGCCGCCCAGCCCCACCATATTGGCCAGATGACTGGCCATGCTGACGCCGAGACGGTCGATCAACTGCTCCAGCGGACTGCCCTTGGCGCTGTAGTCGACCAGCGATTCGACACCAACTACCTCCCGCGCGACATAACTGGCACTTCCCAGGCCATCGATCAGGCCGAGTTCCACCGCCTGCTCGCCGGTCCAGACCAGCCCCGAAAACAGTTCATCGCTATCCTTCAGACGTTCGCCACGTCCAGCTTTGACCTGATCGATAAACTGCTGGTGTGTGGTGTCGAGGATCTTTTGCCAGAACTCCTTCTCCACATTCGGCAACGGCTGGAACGGATCGAGCAGCCCCTTGTGCTCACCGGCGGTCAGCATACGGCGCTCTACGCCAACCTTCTCCATCAGATCGACAAATCCGAAACTGGCCGATACCACGCCGATGGAGCCGACCAGACTGGCTTTGTCGGCATAGATCTCATCGGCCGCCGCGGCAATATAGTAGGCACCGGATGCCCCGATATCGCTGATCACGGCATAGACTTTCTTTTCGGGATAGTTGCCACGCAGGCGCTTGATCTCATCGTATACATAGCCCGCCTGCACCGGACTGCCACCCGGGCTGTTGATGCGCAGAAGAACGGCTGTGCTGTGCTTGTTCTCGAACGCCCGGCGTAGCGATCCGACCAGCGAGTCGGCATTGGCTTTTTCCCCGTCGGCAATCGGCCCCTCCACACGTACGACGGCCACATGGGCATCCGATGCCGGCGATGGAATGCTTGGCGTATCTTTGAACAGGTAGAGACCGAGCAGCGTAAACAGGTAGGCGAAGGTCAACAGCTTGAAGAAGATCCCCCATCGCCGCGTACGTCTGTGCTCTACATGAAGCCCGTTTACCAACTTTTCTATCAGACGCCACTCCCGGCTGTCACTCCGGGTTTCCACGCTGACCTTCTGGTCGTTGGTTTGAGTGCCGTTTGCCTCTTCTCCCCAAGGGTTCTGTGTCACGATACGGTCCTCTGCTGCTGTTCATCCCTGAGTGTTTCGAGCCAGATCTCCAGTTCCGGAAACTGATGAATCTCCGTACGCGGCTGATGTTGCCGCAGGCGATCCAGATGATGAGCACCGTAGCTGACCGCCACTGTCGGCATACCGATTCTATAACCCATCTCCAGATCATATTCAGTATCGCCGATCATCAGCGCATCGCCAGCGACCAGTCCGGTTTCATCTAATATTTCGATCAGCATGCAGGGGTCAGGCTTGGATTTTGTCTCATCGGCACAACGGCTCAGCTCAAACAGATCACCAAGCCCGGTGTCCCGAAGCGCGCGATCGAGCCCTCGCCGACTCTTCCCGGTTGCCACCGCCAGGCGATACCCCTTGTCACGCAACCGGTTCAGCGTCTCTCTTACACCGGGGTAGAGCTCGGTGGGTGTCTGGTTCTGCACAAGAAAATGATGGGCGTAGCGCTCACGCATCTGCTCGAGCGCATCGGGCTCTATCTCGGGGATCAGGGCCTGAATCGCCTCCGGCAACCCCAATCCGATGATATTACGTACCGCTTCTGGACAGAGCAGCGGATGACCGAGCTCGTCGGCGGCTGCCTGCATGCTGGCGATAATACGCGCCTGGGAGTCGATCAGGGTTCCGTCCCAATCAAAGATCAGCAGTTTAAACAAAAGGAACTCCTTGCTGTTGAGTACTTCTGGAGTCCCTGTATATAGGAATCGCTTGTTAAAACACAACCCCACGACGCTAATCAGGCCAGATGACGAGCCAGCAACTCAGCCAGATGAATGCCGTCGGGCCCGCCGAGACGCGCCACCTGCTCGCGACAGGAGAAACCGTTAGCGAGCAGTTCCGACTCCGGACTCTCAGCCAGCCTCGGCATCAGTGCCAGTTCTGCCATGGCACGGGAGTCCGCAGCATTCTCCGCCTCAAAGCTGAAGCTACCGCCACCACCACAACAGGAAGCCTCGATAAATTCGAACTCCAGCTCAGGTATCAGCTTTAGCACTTTGCGCACCGACTTCATCGCGCCGACCGCTTTCTGATGACAGTGGCCATGTACCAGAATCGGTTTGGCATCCTGCCTCGCCTGCAGCGCCAGCTTCAGCCGCCCAGCCGAAATTTCGCGAGCAATAAACTCTTCGAACAGCAGTGCCGACGCAGCAACGTCAAGCGCGCGTTCACCGAGCCCAAGCGTCAGCACCTCATCCCTCAGCATGAGCAGGGTTGAAGGCTCCAGACCGATCACCGTCCTGCCGGCCTTGAGATGGGGTTCCAGCTCATTGATAAGTGCTTGAGCCTGCTTTTTCGCGTCACGAAGCAAGCCCTGGGAATAGGCACTGCGACCACCGCAATGCTCTTTTAACAGATGAACCCTGAACCCGGCCGCCTCCAACACTTTAAGCGCCGCATCTGCCGCGGCCGGCGAGAAATGGTAGGTAAAGCTATCCAGCCACAGCAACACCTCGGGCGCCTCCGGGCGATTATCCAGCGGTCGTAAACGCGGCAACCGCTGGGGCATGGGCAAGGGATGTTCCGTATTCAGACCCAGCTGTCGGGCGAGTTGGGGGAAGGCGTTGAACAGCGCAACCCCCGCCTTCATCACCAGGGGATAGTGCAGCAACTGAGGCAGACGGGCGAAAAGCCGCTGCCTCAAACGCGGCGCTTGAGTCTTTAGCCGCTGGGCAAAATATTCGGTGCGGATAGTTGCAAGATCGAGATTGGTATCGCATTCACGCTTGCACCCTTTGCAGGATACGCAGGCCTCCATGGCGCGATCCAACTCTGCCTGCTCCTCTGCGGTGATCTCGCCGTTCAGCATCCGTTTGAGAAGACGGCTACGTCCACCAGGAGAATAGGCAGCGTCCCGATGAACACGGAAGCTCGGGCACATAACGCCCTTTTCGATGGGGCGCAAACACACCATGCTGTTGATACAGACCGCCACCGCCTTGGCAAAGTCACCGCCGCTTTTCGGTATATCGGCATACGCATCCCCAAGACCTGCGTTTTCATAGCCCGACCAATCCAGCTCCGGCTCTATGGCCTTGTCGGAAACGCAACATTGTCCTGCTCTCATTCGCACAAGGTTAGTCATGGTGGTCCTGTCTGACTTACTACAATCGGATTCGAGCCGCCGATGCTCAACCGCATCAGCGGCTGCAGGCCAGACCACGGCTGCCGGAACAGGAAAGGGAGCTATCCTGAACAGCCCTGGTGCGCCTGTCAGACAGGTAGTTGCAAGATCCAAACCATGATCGCCAACCGGAAGGCTGGCGTGCTATCAGTGCAGCTTGAGGCGGGGACGGATAACCTTGTTTATTCTCGACACCAGCGTCACCAGCGCGGTTTTGAAATAGCCATAGAGCGCCACCTGATGCATTCGATAGAGTGACACATAGACCACCCGTGCAAGGTGGCCTTCGACCATGACACTGCCCCGGGTCAGGTTGCCCATCAGATTGCCGACGGTGGAATACTTGCTCAACGACACCAGGGAACCGTAGTCACGATACTCGTAGGCGGGTATATCTTCGCCGCTCAGGATGCGCGTAAAGTGGGTATAGAGATGGCTGGCCATCTGGTGAGCGGCCTGGGCCCGGGGCGGAACCAAGCCACCCTCTTCGTCCCGGCGCTCACATGCGGCACAATCGCCTATAGCGAATATGCGCTCATCGCGGGTGGTGCGCAGATCGGAACCGACGATCAGCTGGTTACGGTTATTGCATTCCAGTCCATCCAGGGTCTGCAGCAACTCCGGTGCCTTTACCCCCGCCGCCCACACCATAAGATCGGCCGGTATCGTCTCACCCTTGTCGGTCATCAGCTCACCGGCGCGCACCTCGGTGACCTGGGTTTTTTCCCGCACATCCACGCCGAGCTTGCGCAGCTCCGTTCTTACCGCCGCGGAGATACGGCTGGGCAGCGCCCCCAGTATCTGCGGGCTGGCTTCGATCAGGGTGATTTTCAAGCTGCTCGGATCGATATTGGAGACGCCGTAGGACACCAGTTCCTGAGCAGAGTTGTAGAGCTCCGCAGAGAGTTCGACCCCGGTAGCACCGCCGCCGACGATCGCGATGCGCAATTTGTTGTGATCGCCATGGGCACTGAGTCTCAGGCAGGTATCAAGCAGCTCGTTATGGAAATTATCGGCCTGGTTACGATCATCCAGAAAACAGCAGTGCTGTTTGACGCCGGGAACACCGAAATCGTTGGTTTTACTGCCGATGGCCAATACCAGATAGTCATAATAGAGCGTTCTGGCGGGCACCAGCTCCTCCCCCGTACTGCTCAACAGCGGCGCCAGGCGAACGCACCGCTGTCCACGGTCGAGCCCTTCCAGACTTCCGATCTGGAACTGGAAATGTGCCTGCCGTGCCTGAGCCCGGTAACTGAGTTCATCGATGCTGGAGTCAAGACGCCCGGTCGCCACTTCGTGCAGCAGCGGCTTCCAGACATGCGTCGTTTCGCGGTCGACCAGCGTTACTTTCAGCCCCTTGCGTCCATATTTTCGGCCCAACCGAGTCGCGAGTTCCAAACCTCCCGCACCGCCACCGACGATGACGACATGCTGGTAGAGGTTATTGGTACCTGTCATATTTTGTCCTTACAGCGACCCTGGGGTTCGCTGGATCTGTTGGAATCGTCTATAACCTCTGCCTGTCCCTAATATCGACAGCTGCCCATCTTCGCGAGCTCTTTTCCCAGAGTATCAATCTACTGTATTAAATTACGCGCTACTGCTGAATAGACTCAACACATTCATTGCTCGAGCAGATGATGCATAAGCGCTCTCAGCTTCCCCGGTTTGAGCGGTTTGTTCAATACGGTCAAACCCGCTTCACGGAACAGGCGCCGAGTTTCGCCGCTACGGTCGGCCGTGAGAATTGCTGCCGGGAGCGACCGACCATAATGTTCGCGCACGAACCGAACCGCATCGAGCCCGGTTTCATCATTATCCAGGTGGTAATCGGCCAAGATAATGTTCGGCGGCCCTGCTTGCTCAACGGCCTCGTCCAGATTTTGCGCCGTGTCGACCTTGCAACCCCAGCCCTCCAGCAACGCGCGCATACTCACCAGTATTTCAGGTTCATTATCGACCACCAGCACATGCGCGCCGCGCAGCGAATCCTGTTGACCGGGAGTGGCTGCATACTTGAGCGTACTGTCGCTGCTCTCGGCCAGTGGCACCATCAACCCGAAGCGCGACCCTTTACCCTCGATAGAGTCGAGCTGAATGCGGCACTCCAGCACACGAGCTATACGGTCGACGATCGCCAAGCCCAGTCCGACACCGCCACGCTTGGCGCCGCTGTTTTTAAGCTGGCGAAACTCAAGAAATATCTCTTCACGCTGCTCGGCCGGGATTCCGGGTCCGGTGTCCCAGACCTGGATCAACACCTGGTCGCCGCGTCGCCGCATCGATAACAGTACTTTGCCGCTGTCGGTGTAACGAATCGCGTTGCCGATGAGATTACGCAGGATGCGCGAAAGCAGCCTTAGATCCGAGCGCACAGAAAGATTGGGCGCATGGATACGGAACTCCAGGCCCGCCTCTTCAGCCAAGGACTGAAACTCCGCCTCCATGTTGCGCAGCAGGTGAGAAAGCGGAAATGTTTGAACATCGGGCTGAACGGCGTTCTGGTCCAGTTTGGAGATATCAAGCAGGTCGGACAGCAGGTGTTCAGCACCGGACAGCGCGCGATGAACCCGCTCCACCAGATCGCCCTCGTAAGCTGCCAGTTCCCGCTCACGCAGGGTGGACACCAGCAGCCTCGCGGCATTCAGCGGCTGCAGCAGATCATGACTGGCGGCCGCCAGATACTTGTCCTTGCTGCGATTGGCATTCTCTGCCGCTTCCTTGGCCAACGCCATCTCGTGCTCTGCAAGCTGACGTTCAGCCACCTCCTCCCGCAAGCGCTCGTTCAACCCCAGCAGCTCTTGAGTACGCTCACTGACCCGCTGCTCCAGCGCTTCGTTGATCGCCTGCATCTGGTTCTGCATCCGCACACGTTCAGTGATATCGGAGACAAAGCCTTCGATGATGGTGCGGTCCTCCTCCTGCCTGAGCAGGAGATTCATCGAAACGTGAATCAGCCCACCACCCGTTTGCTTCAACCGGGTCTGGTAGAGCAGCAACTGACCGAGCGCCATCAGTTGCTGGCGTATCTCGGCAAACTCCGCGGCACCACCCTCGAGCAGGTTAGCCAGCTCGCCGTCCTGCTCCAGTGATACGCCGGTCTCGACGCCGCAGATGCGTGCCAGCGCGGGATTGGCCTTTTCTATACTCCCGTGCAAATTGGCTTGGAAAATGCCGTGCAACGCATTTTCGAACAACCATTTATATCGGTTTCGCTCAGTTTCAAGCTCTTCTATCTTGAGCTGCAACGCCGGGTAGTAACTTTTGCGGGCGGACTGCCCACCCAAACCTATCAGGTCATCGACTGAAACAGATGGCTCAGAGGGCTTCTTCATACACGATCTCGACGTCGCGCAGGTTCGAGCGACGCGGGTTGGTCAAAATGCAGGGGTCCTTGATCGCATTGGCGCTGAGATAGGGAATATCGGACACGTTAACACCGTATTTGCCCAGCGTGTTTTTCAATCCCACATCCCGTTTCAGAGCCTCTACATGGTTGTGCAGACGTTTCTGAATCTGTTTGCTGGTCAACCCCCGAGTATCGATCCCCATGGTTTGGGCGATGACCGCGAAGCGATCCTGGGCCGCAGAGAAGTTGTAGTCGATCACATGCTCCACCAACATGGCGTTGCACAGACCGTGTGGCAGGTCCAGATAGCCTCCAAGGCTGTGGGACATGGCATGCACCGCACCCAAAATCGCGTTGGAGAACGCCAGTCCCGCTTTCATGGAACCGAGCATGATCTGTTCGCGCAGATACTTGTCTTCCGGTTGCTCCACCAACAGGGCCAGGTGGTTATTGATCAGGCGAATCGCGTCCAGCGCATGCATGTCGGTCAGCGGACCGCTGCCGGTGGAAACGAAGGCTTCAATTGCATGAACCAGCGCATCCACACCGGTACAGGCGGTGAGAAAGGGTGACATGGTGCTGGTGGTATCCGGGTCGATCAGCGATACGTCGGGAACCACCGATTTACTGACGATAGAGAACTTCACCCGCTGTTCCAGATCGGTGATGATCGCGAACTGCGACACATCCGCCGAGGTGCCGGCTGTCGTCGGAATAAAGATCAACGGCGGGATCGGGTAACGGGTCTGGTCTATCCCTTCGAAGGCACGAATTGCCTCACCGTGAGTGCTGACGATCCCTATGCCCTTGGCGCAGTCCATCGGGCTGCCGCCGCCGATGGCGACGATGACGTCACACCCTTTTTCCCGGTAGATCTCCGCACCGCGCATCACCTCTTCACTGCGCGGATTGGGTGACACTTCGGTAAAACGCACCACATCCAGGCCCTGCTCATGCAGCAGCTGCTCGATCTCCAGCACCCAGCCTGCGTTGACGACGCCCGGGTCTGAAACCAGCATGACACGATGTGCACCGAAGGTTTTTGCGTAGTTGCCGACCATCTTGCGTGCGCCGCTGCCGAAGATGATTTCGGGCGCAACGAACTTCCGAAGACTGGAGACTTCGTGGGACATGGTTCCTGCCTCTAGCTAAGCGGCACTTTGCGCGCCGCATTTTTCATTATTGTTGTCGCTAAGACTCTAGAGTATGCGATAAAAATCCGCCAACGGCACTGGCTCTTTCGTACCATACTGCGAAAAACGGTCAACGCCCCGGCGGCCAGGCCTTATGCTACGGTATGAGCCTTGCGGCTGGTTTGGCTGTGGATGCAAAAGGTTAAGGCTGAGATGTCACGCCGAGCCGCACCCCTTCTGTTCTGTACTGATGCAACTTAGATAGAACGCCAGCTCCTGCTCCAGCACCCTGGCCTGGTTTTCCGCTTTTCTAAAGCCATGAGACTCATCTTCAAAAATGTGGCTCTCAACCAGGACACCATTGGCTTCTAGTCGTTCAACCATTCGCTGTGTCTGTTCCGGTAGCACGACCCTGTCGTTCGCGCCCTGAAAAAAGATAACCGGCGCGCGGATCCGGTCTGCATTAAGCAGCGGAGAGCGTTGCCGGTAACGCTCCGGGTATTGTTCCGGATCGCCGATCAGCCAGTGCAGATAGCGGGATTCAAACTTATGTGTGAGTTCGTTCAGACGAGCAGGGTCTGACACACCGTAAAGGCTCGCCCCGGCGGTAAACAATCGGCTTTGTGCCAGAGCACATAGCGTAGTAAAGCCCCCCGCGCTGTTGCCGCGAATGAAGATAGCGCCGGGATCGGCCAACTGCCGCTCGATGAGATCCTGCGCCACCGTTACGACATCCTGAACATCAGCGATACCCCACTGTCCCTGCAGTTGCATACGGTAGTCGCGACCATAGCCGGTGCTGCCGCGATAGTTGATGTCGGCGATCATAAACCCGCGCTGGGTCCAGAACTGGATGCCGGGCTTGAGCGTGGGTGCAGTGACCGCCGTGGGCCCGCCGTGGGTATAGATTACCAAGGGTAACCGGGCAACACCGGAATCCGCTGGCCGGTAAAGAAAGTAAGGTACGGTCCCCCCCTGCTCTATGGGTATGGCACAGGGTTCCGGATTGGTAACCGGATAGTCCGGCACCGCGCCGCCATATACAGTGTCACAGAACAGGGTTTTCGAAACCCCATCTCCGTGCAAGCACAGAATTGCCGCATGGCGGTTGCTGTATTCGGCAATGCAGTAGATCTGGCCGTCCGCCAGTGTTAACGAGTGCAGGCGAGTCGCCGGGGAGTCCAGGCGCAAACGCTGCCACCGCTCGCCATCGTGACGGAAAAGCCCTGAGTACCCCTGATGTTGTCCAATGGCATAGAGTTGTCCGTCATCGCTCCAGCCGTAGGTCGAGAGACCGAACTGCCAAGGCGCTGTCGTAAACTCCGTAGCCGGCGGCGGTTCACCCGACAGCGGCTCGAAGCATCGCCCATTGAAGCGCTCGATCCGCCACCAGCTGTCGCGATCTATTACTGCATGAAGGTCACCGTCGGCGGAAAACCTGGGCTGCGCCCAGGCCCCTTCACAATCCGAAACCTCGCGGCTCACGACTATCTGGCCGCCTTCGCCAAGCCCGGCTAGACAGAGACGGGTGCGGATCCAGGGTTGATCGGGGTGATTCCACTCGATCCAGGCCAGCTGCGAACCGTCGGGGCTTAAAACGGGGGAGGAGTAGAAATCAGCCCCTTCGGCAAGGGTATGCACCTGGCCATCACCGGTGATGCTGACCAGGCAGTTCACCGGCTCTTCGGCATCGGGCTGGTGCGTTTCGGATATCGCGATCAGCCGCTCTCGGTCGGGGTCGAACAGCAGGTCGGCAAAGCGACAGTTCGGCAGATCGGTAAGCCTGCGCACAACGCGACTCTCCAGAGACAAGCTCCAGATCTGCTGATCGCTATCGTTTATGAAAAAGGCAGAGGAGTGCGAAAAACACCAGCCGCCACCGCCGTACTCATGTACACGACTGCGCACGCTAAACTCCGGCGCCAGCAGCGAGATCGCTTCGCCATGCACGAATTCGCAGAGCCGGTTCTGCCCGCTGCAATTATCGAAGCTGACCCCGTAGATCCTGGCGTCCCGAGTACGCAGCGCGGCATACTCCTGGATCGCTTTGACCGCTTCCATTGCCGTGATCGGTTGCTCAACCAGAGCGGGCGAACACACGTGAGCTTTCCGCGAAAACTTTGGAGTTTCGCTCGTTGCGATAGGTGATCGGCTGTCCGTTGGTGTCTAGCTCTGCAGCCTCACGTGCCGCCAGTATCTTGCCGTGATCCGGTGATTTGCCGCACACCGGATCCGCTGCATGCATATCGCCGGTCATCATGTAGGCCTGGCAGCGGCAACCGCCGTGATCCTGCTCCTTCTCGTCACAGGACCTGCACGGCTCCTGCATCCACTCATCGCCGCGAAAGTAGTTGAAGCCGTTGGATTCATTCCAGATGGCGTCGATCGACTGATCCTTCACGTTCGGAAACTCGATCGGCAGCATCCGAGCACTGTGGCAGGGCAGCGCCGTTCCGTCCGGCGTCACTGTGAGGAAGATCTCGCCCCAGCCGTTCATGCACTTCTTCGGACGCTCCTCGTAGTAGTCAGGGGTGACAAAGATCAGCCGGATCGGGTTACCTTCCGCCTTCAGCTTCTCGCGATACTCATTGGTAATCCGCTCGGCACGCTCCAGCTGCGCCTTGGTCGGCAGCAGCTGTTCCCGGTTCTCGTAGGCCCAGCCGTAGTACTGACAGGTGGCCAGCTCCACGTAGTCCGCCTCCAGCTCGACGCACAGCTCGATGATGCGGTCGATCTGATCGATATTGTGCTTGTGGGTGACGAAGTTGAGCACCATCGGATAGCCCTGCGCCTTCACTTCGCGGGCGATCTTCAGCTTCTGCTGGAACGCCTTTTTCGAGCCGGCCAGCATGTTGTTGACCTCTTCGTCGGAGGCCTGGAAGCTGACCTGGATATGGTCCAGTCCCGCCTCGCGAAACGCGGCGATACGCTCGCCGCTAAGGCCGATGCCAGAGGTGATCAGGTTGGTGTAGTAGCCAAGCTTGCGCGCCTCGGCGATCAGCCGCTCCAGGTCTTGGCGCACCAGCGGCTCGCCGCCGGAAAAGCCTAGCTGCGCCGCGCCCATCTCCCGCGCCTGGCGAAATACGCTGATCCACTCCTCAGTACTCAGTTCTTCACCGGCACCGGCAAAATCGAGCGGATTGCTGCAATAGGGACACTGCAGCGGGCACTTGTAGGTCAGTTCGGCGAGCAGCCAAAGCGGCTGCCCGTGGGTCTTGGTGCGCGCAAGCGCGTTAGCGGTAGTCGATCCAGCGTTGCTCACGGGCCACCTCCAGAAACTCCAGGATATCGCCGCTCAGGTCCCCCGCTTCGGGAAACTTCTCCATCAGCGCCGCGCTGATCGCGGTGACGTTGCGCTGGCCATCCACCAGCGCCAGGATCTCCCCGGCGCTCTGATTGAGCTTGACCATTCCCTCCGGGTACAGCAGCACGTAGGCCTGCTGGGCCGGCTCCCACTGAAAGCGAAACAGGGTACCCAGTACGGGCACGCGGAAATCGGTTTTGACGGCAGCGTTCATCGGAACAGTCCTCTATGGTAGACCTTGTCCCTGGTAACGGTGTGATACGGCGGACGCTCCAGCTCGTAGGCCATGCTCATGGCATCGAGCATGCTCCAGAGCACGTCCAGCTTGAACTGCAGGATCTCCAACATCCGCTCCTGCTTCTCGCGGGTGTCGTAGAAATCCAGCGTGATCTCCAGCCCGTGTTTGACGTCGCGGCGAGCTTCGGTCAGTCGGTTGCGAAAATACTGGTAACCCTCGGCCTTGATCCAGGGGTAGTGGCTGGGCCAGGTATCCAGACGCGACTGGTGGATGGTGGGCGCAAACAGCTCGGTGAGCGATGAGCTGGCGGCCTCCTCCCAACCGGCACGGCGGGCAAAATTGACATAAGCATCGACAGCGAAACGGACGCCCGGCAGCACATGCTCCTGGGACAGGATCTCCTCGCGGGTCAGCCCTACCGCCTCGCCCAGGCGCAGCCAGGCTTCGATACCACCCTCGGCATCGCCGTAGCCGTCGTGGTCAAGAATGCGCTGCACCCACTTGCGGCGTACATCTCGGTCCGGGCAGTTGGCCAGGATCGCGGCGTCCTTGAGCGGGATATTGATCTGGTAGTAGAAACGGTTCGCCACCCAACCACGGATCTGCTCCGGCGTGGAGCGCCCCTCGTACATATCGACGTGGTACGGGTGGAAGATGTGGTACAGCTCGCCCTTGGCGCGCAGCGCCTGTTCGAACTCGTCGCGGCTCATCGGTGCTTGTGTGCTCATGCAAAACTCCTACAGTTCTATGCTCATACCGTCATACGAGACCTCGATGCCGTGGGCGGTCAGTTCCGCGCGCTCGGGCGAGTCCTCGATCAGGATCGGGTTGGTGTTGTTGATGTGAATCAGCACCTTGCGAGGCTTATCTATGGTATCAAGGAAGGCGATCATGCCGCCCTCGCCCGACTGAGCCAGATGCCCCATATGAACGCCGAGCTTGTCGCCGACGCCGTTGTGAGCCATCTCGTCATCACGCCACAGGGTACCGTCCACCAGCAAGCAATCGGCCTCAGCCATCATCGCCGGCAGGTGGGGTTCGATCCGGCCAAGGCCGGGAGCATAGAACAGGGATTTGCCGCTCTGGGTATCGCGGATCAGTACGCCGATATTGTCGCCGGGATGCGGGTCGTTGCGGTGCGGCGAGTATGGCGGTGCGCTGGAGATCAGCGGCACAGCGATAAACTCCAGCCCCGGCGCACAATCGATGGTGAAACGGTTCACCACCTCATCGACCGGGATCCGCTTGCGATTCAGGCCACCATTCCAGTGCTCCAGCATGTTGAACACCGGGAAGCCGCTGGTCAGGTCCTGATGGACCATATCGGTACACCAGACATCGAGCGGGCAACCTTCACGCAGCAGCAGTAAGCCGGTGGTGTGATCGATCTGGCTGTCCATCAGCACGATGGCGCCAATCCCGGTATCGCGCTTGGCACGGGCCGGTTGCATCGGCGCAAAATCGGCCAGCTGGGCACGTATATCCGGGGATGCGTTAAACAGCACCCAGTCGATACCGTTACTGGAGACCGCGATGGAGGATTGCGTACGGGGTTTGGCGTTGAGGGTACCGCTCCTGACGCCTGTGCAGTTGTCACAGTTGCAGTTCCACTGCGGAAAACCGCCGCCGGCGGCTGAACCCAGAATCTGTATTTTCATTGTTATTCTTCTTTGCCCAGAGTGGATTGAGGGGAGGCAGCCAGTCGGCTGCTTATCCGGGCCGGGAGGAAGGCTACCGACGAAACGCCGGCAGCTTCACTCGGAGCGCGTAACTTCTATAAGTTAATACAAGTTAACGGTTCGCGAAGTACATGGTGACTTCGAAGCCGATACGCAGATCAGTGAATGCGGGCTTGGTCCACATAGCTATTTCCTCGATTGTTATTGTTGAACACACCCTGATCTTAGGAGTCGCCCGGCTTGCGCCATATGGTACTTTGGAACTAAATCGGTCGCGAAATAGTACCCCCTCCGAGAGCAGCCTTGCTCTTGAGCACTTGACCCCGGTCATGTGCCCAAAACAGTTGTTGGCGCATGATGCGGGTAAATCCGATCGAAGAGGTGCAGATCATGAGTCTGATGCAATTTCTCGAAAACCGCATGGAGATGATGAGCGGCATGTTGGCGGCGTCGGGCGCCGACCTGTCGAGGCTCCCCCACAGCTCGTTTGAACGACAGTTTCGCAGTGCCACCTATCGCTGCTTAAACTGCAAAAGCTGCGAGGAGTGCCAACGCTGGCTCAACGAGGGACACCAGCAGGAAAAGGTACCTGGGTTCTGCCCCAACGCGGAACTGATGAACAGCGTACGGGATTGAGCCAGCTCCCCACATTCGACCACAGCACGACGCTTGTGCCGCTCCTGCGCATCCCTGCACCCGCGGCATACCGTACATCCTGTACATAAAAAATCGGCCCCCGAAGGAGCCGAATAGTGCGCTTAGTGACGGCGGCCTCGTGGGGGACGAGGCCTTAGAAACCGGGAGCCTCTGCTCAGCTCCCGGCCACTTCCCTGTGCAAGCACAACGGACAGAGAAGGGTTTAGAAGAAGCCCAGCGGATCGGTGCTGTAGCTGACCAGCAGGTTCTTGGTCTGCTGATAGTGATCCAGCATCATCTTGTGGGTTTCGCGGCCCACACCAGACTTCTTGTAGCCACCGAAGGCTGCGTGAGCCGGATAAGCGTGGTAGCAGTTGGTCCAGACACGACCGGCTTCGATACCGCGACCCATGCGGTAAGCACGGTTCATATCGCGAGACCATACGCCGGCACCCAGACCGAACTCGGTATCGTTGGCGATCGCCAGCGCTTCAGCTTCATCTTTGAAGGTGGTCACGGCGACGACCGGCCCGAAGATCTCCTCCTGGAACACACGCATGGTGTTGTTGCCCTTGAGCAGAGTCGGCTGGATGTAGAAGCCGTTGTCGAAGCCGGAGAGACGCTCGGCCGCACCACCGATCAGGCACTCGGCACCTTCGTTGCGACCGATCTCCAGGTAACCCAGGATCTTGTCATACTGCTCCTGAGACGCCTGGGCACCCACCATGGTCTCGGTATCCAGCGGGTTACCACGCTTGATCTGGCGGGTACGCTCGATCACCATGCTGATGAACTTGTCGTAGATGGTTTCCTGAACCAGCAGACGGGACGGACAGGTGCACACTTCACCCTGGTTGAAGAACGCCAGCACGGTACCCTCAACACACTTGCTCAAGTAGCTGTCTTCATGATCCATCACGTCTTCGAAATAGATGTTCGGAGACTTGCCGCCCAGTTCGACAGTCGACGGAATGATGTTTTCGGCAGCGCACTTGAGGATGTGCGAACCAACCGGAGTAGAACCGGTGAATGCGATCTTGGCGATACGCTTGCTGGTGGCCAAAGCCTGACCTGCCTCAGCACCGAAACCGTTAACCACGTTCAGCACGCCCGGCGGCAGCAGGTCGCCGATCACTTCCATCAGCACCAGGATAGAAGCCGGGGTCTGCTCGGCAGGCTTGAGCACGATGCAGTTACCTGCAGCCAGTGCCGGCGCCAGTTTCCATGCGGCCATCAACAGCGGGAAGTTCCACGGAATGATCTGACCAACAACGCCCAGCGGCTCGTGGAAGTGGTAGGCAACGGTATTTTCGTCGATCTCGCCGATAGAACCTTCCTGCGCACGCACGCAGCCGGCGAAGTAACGGAAATGGTCGGAAGAGAGCGGCACGTCTGCAGCCAGGGTTTCACGAACGGCCTTACCGTTATCCCAGGTTTCTGCAACGGCCAGCTTTTCCAGGTTGGCGTCGATGCGATCGGCGATTTTCAGCAGGATATTGGAGCGCTCGGTAACCGAGGTTTTACCCCATGCAGCTTTTGCTTTGTGCGCGGCATCCAGCGCCAGCTCGATATCTTCCGCAGTAGAGCGTGGAATTTCACAGATAGCTTCGCCAGTACACGGAGAGATGTTGGTGAAGTACTGCCCCTTGACCGGCGCTACCCATTGACCACCGATGTAGTTACCGTAGCGCTGCTGGAAAGTTACTACTGAACCTTCTGTACCTGGCTGTGCGTAGATCATTGTCGTAAGCCTCTTTGTTTTTATGTCCAGAGACTACGCCCCGCGGGCGAAGCCATTTGTTATTCGACAATTGCATCTTAGTAAGCCAACCACCCTGCCCGGTATCGTCCCTTGGCAGCGATAAACCGATACTTTGGTATTGCGCAACTCGCACGCCGAGGACGTTATGACCAAGCAAAACGCTCGGATAGGCGATATACTCAGGTTTTGAATTATTCATCCAAATCTGAAAGGAAGATCTATGCCACTCCTGGACAGTTTTAGAGTCGACCACACCCGTATGCATGCCCCCGCCGTGCGCATCGCCAAAACGATGAACACGCCTAAGGGCGACCCGATTACCGTGTTCGATCTGCGCTTCTGTCTCCCCAACCAGGAGATTCTGTCCGAGAAAGGGATCCACACCCTCGAGCACCTGTTTGCCGGATTCATGCGCGACCACCTCAACGGCGAGAGCGTCGAAATCATCGACATTTCACCCATGGGATGCCGCACCGGCTTCTACATGAGCCTGATCGGAACGCCGAGCGAGCAGGATGTGGTCAACGCCTGGCAGGCGTCGATGGAGGACGTGTTGAATGTAGCGAGCGAAGGCGATATCCCGGAGCTGAACCAGTACCAGTGCGGCACCTACAGCATGCACTCACTGAATGAAGCCAAGCAGATCGCCCAGAACATTCTCGATCGCGGCATCGACGTCAACAGTAATACCGAGCTGTACTTGAGCGAAGAGTATCTGCGCGAGCACAGCTAAGCCGCGCGCACCCAACTGCAGAAACGCCCGCAACCGCGGGCGTTTCCGTGTTTGTTAACCATCAAGTAGCATGGTGGCCCTAAATCCGATCGATCTTGGCCGCCAGAATAAAGTCGTTTTCATGCAGGCCATCAATTTTGTGGGTCCAGATCTCGATCCGGGCATATCCCCAACCGAATGTGATCTCGGGATGATGCCCCTGCTCTTCGGCCAGCTCCCCTACCCGGTTAACGAAGCTCAGCGCATCGCGAAAGTTATCGAAACTGAAAGCGCGGCTGATCCGTTTGCCATCCTCTGAGAGCGTCCATTTAGGCACCTGGGACATGTACTCTTGCGCCTGCTCTCCGGTCAGTGGCGGCGTACCGCCCCGGCAGGGCTCACAGCTCATTTGGTCTAACGCCATATCACACCTCCGGCCTAAGCGTTGCCTGCTTTACCCTTGACTCACTATTCCCATGACTCAAGTGTAGCCCGCAAACGAAACCGCAACCGAAACGGTTAAGGTGCAAAACTAGCGCTAAGCATCCTCCAGCTCTTGAGTTTCTGAACGGAACCGCTTGCGCTCCTCGGCGGACAAGCCAAGGATCTTGGCAAACCAGGGCGGAGGTGCTGCAAACACACGCTGAAACTCCTTCAGTTTTTCGCTCGCCTCGATCACCTCGGGCACCTTGATCGGGTAGATATCGGCGCGAATCACCTTGGCGGCAGCGGGTCCACCCATGGTCTGCACGAACAGCACCTGACAATCACGAATCAGGTCGACACGGAACTGGTTTTTGTCCGGTGCGCTGTCGGCATCCATGGCGGAGCGGATATCGACGAGACGCATCTCCGTAGCCGAGAGCTGGTAGACCAGGAACCGCAGGCAGGAGCCGAAGTGACCGTTGAGTAGACCGGCCACATTTGAAGCCACCGCCACACGCACCGAGCCCGGCATCTCGCCATCCCGGTAAGACTCGATCGCCGGCAGCCCCTCATCCGACTCCTCGCCCCAGAGGTAGCGAACGGCGAGCTTGATGTTTTCAAGACCTATGCCTATGTCCTCTCCGTCCTCCTCTCCATCCAGGCTGCCGATACCAGTTTTCAGGTTGGTGACCGTTACCGTTTTCAGCTTTTCGTCATCCAGGGGGGCGCCTACACGATCATGCAGAATTTCTAGGAGTTCGCCGATTTCGACGCCCGGCAATACCCGGGCAGCCAAGGCAATACGCAACGCCAATTCACGATCCAGTGTTTCCATCGAGATGCTCCAAATCAGGCGCAACAGCGCGCAGAAGTTGATAACGGGTCAGGCGTACAGCCAGCTTCAGTCGTGACATATCGTCATGGGTTAGGTTATTGGGGTCTGCAACTGCTAGCGCAGCAAAACGTCTGCCAAGGCCACGAAAAGAAAGAAACGCAGATTACATCCAGCTATTTTTCAACAAGTTATAAACTCTATTTAATGTCATCGGGGCCTCCATCAGCTATGAGCATTACCGCCAGGATTGTGGCACCTGCAACAAATTTGAGCCGAATAGCCGACAGCACTAAAAACACCCGATCATATCCGTTATGATCCGGCCGAACCTCTGATAAGGACCCTCAATGTTCGAGCTGAAAGATCTGTTCTGGCTGGCACTGACAGGCGCGATCTGCCTGCTCTGGTGGCGCGGACAGAAAGTACGGGAGATCGCGCTGAAGCATGCGCGCAAGAGCTGTAACGAAATGGATCTGCAGCTGCTCGATGAAAGTGTCGCGCTGCGCGCAATCTGGATAAAGCGGGATGAGGATGGTCAACTGCATATCTGGCGGCGCTACACCTTCGAGTTCACCTCGACAGGTGACGAGCGCTATTCTGGACAGGTGGTGACTCTCGGCTATCGCGCGACCGGTATCGATCTGCCACCTCACCGCATTGGGTAGCACGTTACGCAAATAATTGACCGAAGCGGTTCTCCATCCTGCAACAGCCGTAGTATCCTCGCCGCTATGCAACCGAAAACCGGATACCTAACACTGACAGCGATAGTGTTGACCCTGCTGGCTGGGGGGCCCGCGCTTGTCAGCGCCGGTGAGATACGTCGCATTGTCCACCCGGACGGGCGCGTGGAGTTTACCAATGTTGCCCCGGCCCATTCAGACAGGCGACTCTCCGGCAGCGGTTCGGTGGAAACCGTATACAAATTCCGCCGCCCCGATGGCACCCTCAGCTTTACCGACCAGCGACCGCTGCATATCCGCGATGTCGAGGTGCTCAGGTTCGATTGCTACGCCTGCAGGGTCGGCTCCACCGTCGACTGGTATAAAACTCCGCTGAATAACGACGCCTACAAAAGCGATATCGCCTCTGCTGCCAAGCAGTATGGCGTCAACCCAGCCCTGGTCCGAGCCGTTATCCATGCCGAGTCCGCGTTCAACCCTCAGGCACGTTCAAGCAAGGGGGCAATGGGGCTTATGCAGTTGATGCCGGCAACCGCAGAGGATCTGGAGGTCCAAAACGCCTTGGATCCGAGGCAGAATATCTACGGCGGCGTACGCTACCTGTCCGCACTGCTGGAACGCTACAAGGGCGATGTGAAGCTCGCCACCGCCGCCTACAATGCCGGTCCAGGTGCCGTGGCAAAATATGCTGGAATTCCACCCTATTCGGAAACCCAGGCCTATGTGGAGCGGGTCGGCATATTGCTTAACCGATACGCAGCGCTCCAACCCTGATTCGTCCCGTATCCAAGGTCTGGAAGAGCAACGCATGCAGTTACTGAACACACAGCGACTCTGGAACAGAGCCGCGCATAACGCCTTTACCGATATGGTCCGCTTTAACGGACGGCTCTATGTCGTCTTTCGTGAAGGCGAGCAGCATATTTCGGATGCCGGTATCATCAGGGTGTTGTGCCTGATAGATGGGCAGCAGGCGTGGCGAGACATGGCACGAATAGCCCTTGAGGGCGCCGACCTGCGCGACGCAAAACTCAGTATCACACCCGATAACCGCTTGATGCTGCTGAGTGCAGCGGCTAAAGCCACCGGCCCTGTGTCCCATCAGACCAAGGCCTGGTTCAGCCAAGACGGCGAACGGTGGAGTGATCCGATCGATATATCCGAGCCCAACCACTGGCTCTGGCGGCTCAACTGGTATCAGAATGTCGCCTACGGCTTTGCATACGGGACAGGAGGCGTCGGCGGCCTGTACTGGTATCGCGTCACCCCTGACGGCAAATGGCAGCAGCACCGCTTGACCGAGTTTGACGAGCAATATGTCAATGAACACGACCTCTGCTTCGATCGGGATGGCAGCGCCTGGTGCCTGCTCAGGCGGGACAACGCCGATGCCGGGAACAGCAATGCCCTGCTGGGGCATGCCGCGCCGCCCTATGAGCAGTGGCAATGGCAGGATATAGGTTTCCGTATCGGTGGGCCCTGCCTGATCCAGGATGAAAAGCAGACAGGCTTTATCGCCGCCTACCGTCGCTACAAACATCCAGCGCAGTGGCTACCGCAGTGGACGGAGGTCAGTCGACTGAGCAAACAGTCGGAGATCGATGAAACGGTTGTATTGCCCTCTGGGGGCGACTGCAGCTATCCGGGGCTGGTGTTGGACGGTGATCGGTTACGTGTCGTCTACTACTCCAGCCATGAACAGCAGCTGGGTACCGCGATCTATCTGGCAGAGCTGAACCTGAGCGCTGAACCCTCAGCCCTCGCTGCTCGACGACAACTTACCCACAGGCAATAGCCAATAGGCCAACAAAAAAGGGCCCGAAGGCCCTTTTTTGCATTACACAGCTTTACTTGCTGGCCATCTCTGCGCTGGCCGGAAGCTTGAACGTCCACACGGAGCCACCCTGGTTCAGGTGCTTGACGCGCTTGGCGACCTCACCACCCCAAAGCGGTACCGCACCACCCCAGCCGGAGACGACGGAGACGTACTGTTCGCCATCCATCTCCCAAGTGATCGGCGAGCCGACGATACCGGAACCGGTGTTGAACTTGTACACCATCTCGCCGGACTTGGCGTCGAACGCCATCAGGTAGCCTTCCGGGTTACCGGTGAAGACCAGGTTACCGGCGGTTGCCAGAACGCCACCCCAAAGCGGAGCGTAGTTCTCGTAGCGCCATACCTCTTTACCGGACTTCGGATCGATCGCGCGCAGTACGCCGATGTACTCGTCGTTGGTCGGGTGAATGGTGAAGCCCGCACCCAGGTAGGCCGCGCCCTTCTTGTAGTTGACCGGCTCGTTCCAGATATCCATCGCCCACTCGTTGGAGGGCACGTAGAAGTATCCGGTATCCTGGCTGTACGCCATCGGCATCCAGTTCTTGCCGCCGAGGAACGACGGCTGAGCGACCACGGTGCTGCCCTTCTCGGCCGCTGCCGGGTTACCCGGACGGTTCTCTTCGATGTAGATCGGGCGACCGTTCTTATCCAGCCCCTTGGCCCAGCTCACCTTGTCGACGAACGGGAAACCGCGGATGAAGTCGCCGTTTTCACGGTTCAGGACGTAGAAGAAACCGTTACGGTCGGCGGTCGCCGCGGCCTTGACGGTCTTGCCGCCCTCCTTGTAGTCGAAGGAGATCAGCTCGTTGACACCGTCGAAGTCCCAGCCGTCGTGCGGGGTGGTCTGGAAGTGCCACTTGATCTTGCCGTCATCCGGGTCGATCGCCAGGCGTGAAGAGGAGAACAGGTTGTCGCCCGGACGCATGTGAGAGTTCCACGGTGCCGGGTTACCGGTACCGATGAAGATGCTGTCGGTATCCGGATCGTAGTAGCCGCCCAGCCAGGTGGCGGCGCCGCCGGTCTTCCACAGGTCACCCGGCCAGGTCTGGCCCGGCTTGCCACCGGAGATGCCGTTCTCGACCTTCTTGCCATCCTTGTAGACGTAGCCCATGTGACCCTCTACGGTCGGACGGGTCCAGACCAGATCGCCGGTTTTGGCATCGTAGGCTTCCACCTTGCCGACCACACCGAACTCGCCGCCGGATACGCCGGTGATCACCTTGCCCTTGACGATTAAGGGCGCGGCGGTCAGAGAGTAACCTTCCTGATAGTCGGAGACGGTCTTTTTCCAGACGGTCTTGCCGGTGTCCTTGTTCAGGGCAACCAGCTTGGCATCGAGGGTACCGAAGATCACCAGGTCGTCGTACAGCGCGACACCACGGTTGATCACGTCGCAGCAGGGCATGATGCCATCAGGCAGACGGGCGTTGTATTCCCAGATCTCCTCGCCGGTCTTCACGTCGATCGCGAACACACGGGAGTAGGAGCCGGTGACGTACATGACGCCATCCTTCACCAGCGGCTGAGACTCCTGGCCACGCTGCTTCTCACCACCGAAGGAGAAGGACCAGACCGGACGCAGCTCCTGTACGTTCTTGGTGTTGAGCTTGGCCAGTGGGCTGAAACGCTGCCCCTGTACACCAAGGCCGTTGGAGACGACATCGTCGGTCGTCATGTGGTCGTTCAAGATATCTTCATCGGTTACACCGGCCTGTGCAACGTTGGCCGTGGACATCGCTGCAACGAGGGCAGTAACTGCAAAGCCTGTACTGAGCCCGAGTCGTTTCATTGTCGTCTCCTTTGCGGAATCATTCTTATTGGTTTCGGGAATACCCCTGGTAATCGGGAGATAATCCCGATACTGAGGCTAATTCTTGTAGCCACCCCGTTTTTCAACAATTAACCGGCGGAAGCAGTTTTCTCCTCACTTGGTAGTAATACCCGCTCGTTTTTCGGTTCCAACGACAACCAGGAGTCGGCCAGTTCCTGCGCATCGACCGGGTCATGAGACACCAACACCATGCTCAGCCAGGGGCGCTCTGCCAGTAACGCTTTCAGCAGCTGTCGCAACTGGCCTGCCGTTGGCGGATCCAGCGAGACCAGCGGCTCGTCCAGCAACAGGAGATCGGGCTTGATCGCCAGCGCCCTGGCGAGCGCTACGCGGCGCGCCATACCGAGGGACAGCTGTCGAGGATAGAGATGGGCGACATCGTGCAGACCGACCTCCGCCAATGCGGCATCGACCGACGCTTCACCGGTACCGGCCAGCACCAGATTCTGCGCCACGGTGCGCCAGGGCAGCAGACGCGGCTCCTGAAACATGTACGCGATCAGCAGATCCTCGCGCTGCACCCTTCGGGTGCCGGTGTAGTCGCTGTCCAGGCCGGCGATGATATTGAGCAGCGTGGTCTTGCCGCAGCCGGACGGGCCCACCAATGCCAGTCGTTGACCGGGCTCGATACGAAATTCGAGCGGCCCCAGCACGCGACGGTCGTAGGCCTTCGATTCAAGCTTCAGTTCAAGCATGACGGGGCTCCTCCTCGGTCTGCCAACGTCGCGCGCTCCGCTCAAGCGGCTGCAACAGCAGCCATTCGATCAGTTGCACCACCAGAATGAAGCTGAAGCTGTAGGCGAGGATCGCCGCAACATCGAAGATCTGGAACGCCTGGTGAAGCTGAAAGCCGATGCCGTCCGAGCGGCCCAGCAGTTCCACCACCAGCACGATCTTCCAGATCAGTGCCAGCCCGCTGCGCATCGCGCCCATCAGGTAGGGAAACAGCTGCGGCAGCCAAAGATCCAGCACCCGCCGACGCAAGTTGAAGCGGTATGCCTGCGCCATCTGCTCCAGTTGAGGATCGAGGCTGCGTGCGCCTTCACGGATCGTAACCGCTACATTGGGCACCTTATTGAGTATCACCGCCAGCACCGCTGCCGACTCCACCAGCCCCATCCAGACGTAAAGCAGGATAATCAACACCAGTGCCGGCAGGTTGAGAAACAGCACCAGCAGTGGATCGCCCCAGCGGTTGGCCTGCCGGTATCGTCCCATATACCAGCCGAGCAGAGTGCCAAGGAGCATAGCGAACAGAAACGCGATCGCCACCCGACGTAGGGTGACCAGCAGATGGTGCAGCAGCGCGCCCCGTTCAAGTTCGGATCCGAGCACCGCAAGCACCTGGCCGGGTGCCGGCAGCAGCGGATCGTTGAGCCAGGCGGCGATCAACTGCCACGCCACCCCCAAAATGGCGATCACCAGCAGGTAATCGCGCAGCCGGCTAATCATCTGATCTCCACACCGCCGAAGATCGTGACCGGCAGCTCCCCCTCCTCGCCGAGAAGAGGCCAGGCGCGGCGGGCGGAATCGATCAGCCCCGGAGCCAGTTCGGAAGGCGGCTCGCCATCACGGTAACCGCGCTTGAGCGCCTCGAACACCTCGTCGGAGTCGGCCCGCATCAGCGGCCGCAATGCCGACCAGGGCTCGTCGCCACGGAGATCCTGCTTTGCAGCGTAGACAGAGCGTTTAAAAGCCTTTGCAAGCTGTTGATTTTCAACAACCCATTCTTCATGTGCCAGGTAGCCCAACGTCGGCAGGCGCGGATCGAGGCCTAGCGTTTCGGCGATGCTCTGTGCGCTGAACGCCAGCTTGAACCCGCCACCGGCTTCAAGCCTTGCCGCGAAGTGCCAGAAGGTCAGCAGCGCATCGAGACGCCCCGCCTCCAGCTCACGATTCAACAGCGGCGGCGCGCCGAAGCTGACTTGAGCGTCGCGCTGCAGATCCACCCCCTGCTGTTTGGCTGCCGCATCGAGCAGTTGCCAGCTCTTGCCCTGGGGACCACCGGCAACACCTATACGCTTTCCGACCAGCGCCGCAATCGAGTCGATATTGCTATCTGCAGGCACCATGACCTGCCCTATCTGGCTGGAGAACGGAAGAAAGCGCAGCGGATCGCCATCCCGGGTGCGCTTTGCCGCCCAGACCCAGTCGGCGATGATCCAGTCGACACTGCCGCTGGTCAGCGCCAGCAGCCCCGCCGCCGAGTTGGCCAGCGGTGTCAGCACCAACTCGTAGCCTTCGGCCCGGTCGATACCCGCCTGCTGGATATGTGCCAGCTCCCAGTGAGCGGTGCCGAACTGCAGCATGCCGACCCGAACCTGCGGCAGCGGCTGCTCCTGGGTCTGGGTCTGGGCCTGCACCAGCGCCGGAACATAGAGCGCGATCAAAAACAGGATTCTAAGCAGAGTGGCGTACATGGTGTTTCTTCTTATATCGGTTGAATTCAGGGTCTGACTATCAACCTAGTCGGCCCCAAGGCGGGGCCACATACTACTTTCGCCCCCTTTCGGGACGCTTTTGGTCGTAACCCTACGGACGCAGCCCGGAGAAACTCCGGGCTGCCGAGATGTTGAAGCGGATTCTGGATTAGTGAGTAGCGAGGTAGAGACTGGGCTTCTCATAGGTCAGACCGTAGCGCGCGAAAAGCGCCGCCATCGAGCCATCACGGATCATGCGGTCGAACACGGTTTCCACCGCATAGCCCACATCGCGATCGCCCTCGCCCACGGCGATGCCGATATCCCAGGCCTGCTTGCCCATGTCGGGAAAACCGTTCTCGGCGCGACGGTAGCGCTCGCCGCCCTCTTCGTTCAGCAGCCAGTCGATCTCGCTGCGCATCGCCATCACCGCGCTCACCTTGCCCTGCTTCATCGCATCGAAGGCCAGGCGAGGGTTGTTGTAGTGATGGGTGTTGTCGCGCATCCGCCCCTGCAGCGCCGAGGTCAGATAGAACGCGGGCAGGCTGTCGATCTCGACGCCGATCGGGTGGTACTGAAACTTGGCCAGGGTGCGCACCGACTCCAGCTTCTCGCTGTCGAACGCGAGTTGCCAGCGCTCCTGATGGTAGGGCGACATCATCACCACTCGCTCGTTGATCAGCAGCCCCAGCGAGTCACGCTTGTAGGCGTAATCACGATCGTAAGGCACGCGCAGCATCACGTCGGCGACATTCCTGAGCGCCAGCGGATTCTCTTCGTCCTTATCCAGATAGTGGCCCTTCCACACGCTGTTGCGCAGATCGTCCTCAAGGGTCTCGTCGGGGGTGATCCAGTGCAGCTGCAGATCGACGCCCAACTCGTCGGCGATCGCCTGACCGAGCTCGACATCGACGCCGGCAGGCTTGCCATCCTTCAGGTAGGAGTATGGCGGGAAGTCGCGGTAGACGCCGACCCGAACATACCCGGAGGCGACCACGTCGTCATACAGACGCGCCTGCGCCTGCCCGCCGACCAGAAGCAGGCAGAACGCAAGCAGGGCCGGGAGATCACTCCATCTCATCATGCCGCACGTCCAGATAGGTCTTGATCGCCCAGAGCGCTTCCTGGCTCAGGTAATCCGCCATCTTCGGCATATAGACCTTGCCGTCGCGCACCGCGCCGTTGATGACGCGGTACTTGTACCACTCGTCACCGTCGAAGTCCGGCGTCAACAGACGCAGGTCGGGCGCGATACCGCCGGAGATACCCTCCAGACCGTGGCAACGTGCGCAGTTCTGGTTGTACGCGGAAGAGCCGACCTCGACAGCGCGCTCAAAATCATCGCTAGGGTTGCGGTAGGGGTTGGTATCGGCCCACTCCTCGCCCAGCGGAGTCAGGCCTTCGGTGTTGACGCCCTGCGGAGTCACATCACCGTGGGCCAGCGCCTGAGTACTGATACCGGTTGCCATCAGAGCAGAGAGCGCCAGTGCGGGAATTGTGAATTGCTTTGCCATAATAGATCACCCGTTTTTGTTATAAGCCGGTTGTGCTTCGGGCATTGCACACGAAAGCACAGAACTGACTTCATAATGACTCAGCGTCCTGCTGCGTTGGATTACACCTTGGCAGGCAAAATATGGTCCGTTGGTAGTAGTCGATAACGACTGTTCCACGGCCTTACTTCACCTTGAATTCGCCGACCATACCTTTGTTTTCAAGCCCTTCCGCATAAAACTCAAAAGTACCGGGCTTGATCGGTACGAAGTAGATCTCGGCTTCGGATTCCTCCTCGAACTCGAGCTCGGTCAGCGTCATCGCCTTGATCTCCATATCCCCGGCTTCCACCTTGCGCAGGTAGATCGAGGTGAAGAACTCCGGCGCCTGGATCGCGTACTCCTTCAGTCCGCTGGAGATGATCTTCAGGCTGTACGCCTTGCCGGTCTCCATCTCATAGGTTTTCTGCGACATGGCGTAGTCGCTCTGCTCGTTGCCCAGCACCAGGTCAGGCAGCGCCTGCGGGCGGGTGGTGAGATCTCCCTCGGCAAGCACGGGACCTGCGATGGCGGCGATAAGCAGCGACATCGCCGCCTTGTTTTTCAGGGACATTGGGTTATCTCCATCAGATTTTTTGTTATCGGGATCCCTTTCCATGCTAGTGACCTGGCGCGGACGCAAAATGCTACTTGAGTACTATTTGATTGCGACCTTCCGCATATTTTCTGCGACCACCGCCCTGACTAAGCTGAATCAACCGATAACAAAAACAACCGACAACTATGCTGAAACAGACAACCATCGGGCTTGTGCTCGCAACCCTGCTGCCCTCCGCCCTCGCCGATGCCAACGAGCCGCTCGATATCCGGGTTGCCTATGTCGGCCAGATCATCGACCGCGGCCCCGTCCTGTCAAACCTGATACCCGAACCGGAGGATGCCGGCCTGCAGGGTGCCCGCCTTGCCATCGCCGACAGCAACAGCACGGGGCGTTTTCTTAAACACCAGTACCGGCTGGATGAGATAGAGGGCGAGGATACCGCCACGCTGGTCGCCGAAAGCCAGGCGCTCTATGACGATGGGGCCAGGCTGTTCGTACTGAACACCGCCGCCGATACCCTGGCCGCGTTAAGCCAGGCCCTGCCGCCGGATGCGCTGCTGATCAACAGCGGCAGCCGCGACGACAGCCTGCGCAGCGAGCAGTGCCTGCCCGGCATGCTGCACACCCTTCCTTCACGCGCCATGCTGGCCGATGCCCTGGCGCAGTGGCTGATCATGCGGCGCTGGAACCGCTGGATGCTGATCAGCGGCTCTACCGATGACGACCTGGCGTTTGCCGAATCGATCAAGCGCGCGGCCAAACGGTTCGGCGGCAAGGTCGTGGCCGAGAAGGCGTGGAGCTTCGATACCGACCTGCGCCGCACCGCACAAAAGGAGTTGCCCCCGTTCACCTCCGGCACCGAGTACGATGTGCTCGTGGTTGCCGACGAGCGCGGCGATTTCGGCGAATACCTGCCCTACAACACCGGCCTGCCGCGCCCGGTGGTCGGCACCCAGGGGCTGATGCCGGTGGGCTGGCACAAGATGATCGAAGCCTGGGGCGCGGCCCAACTGCACAGCCGGTTCGAGAAGCAGAGCGGGCGCTGGATGAACGAGAAGGATTACGCAAGCTGGGCTGCCGTGCGCACCTTCGCCGAGGCGGTTACCCGCACCGGCAGTACCGATGTTGCCACCCTGCGCGCCTTTGTGCTGTCGGACCGGTTCGAACTGGCGGCATTCAAGGGGCGCAAGCTGAACTTCAGGCACTGGAGCGGCCAACTGCGCCAGCCTGTCGCCCTGGTTCATCCGCGCGCGCTGGTCTCCAGCTCGCCCCAGGAAGGGTTCCTCCACCCCGTCACCGATCTCGACACCCTTGGCTTCGACGCGCCCGAAAGCCGCTGCCGCGTCGTCGAGCAATAGACGCCAAGCAACAGAAGGACAACACCATGAAATACCCCAAACTGATCCCCACCCTCCTCGTCTCCGCCCTGGTTGCCGCCGGCAACGCCCAGGCCGCCACTGCCTATATCTCCAACGAGAAGGATGACACCCTGTCGGTGCTGGATCTGGACTCCTGGACGGTTACCGACACCATCGATGTCGGCGAGCGACCCCGCGGTATCGCACTGTCGAAGGATGGCAGCAAGCTGTACATCTGTGCCAGCGACTCCGACACCGTACAGGTGATGGACCTGGCCACGCGCAAGATCGTTGCCAACCTGCCCTCCGGCGCCGATCCGGAGCAGTTCTCGCTGCACCCGGACAACCGCAAGCTCTACATCTCCAACGAGGACGATGCCCTGGTCACCGTGGTCGACACCCAGACCCACGAGGTGGTGGCCCAGATCGAGGTGGGCGTGGAACCGGAGGGGATGGCGGTCAGCCCCGACGGGCGCTGGGCGGTCAACACCAGCGAAACCACCAATATGCTGCACTGGATCGACACCCAGACCCACGAACTGGTGGACAACACCCTGGTCGACCAGCGCCCGCGCCATGTCGAGTTCCGCAAGGACGGCAAGCTGCTCTGGGCCTCCGCCGAGATCGGTGGCACCGTCTCCGTGGTCGATGTGGAATCCCGGCAGATCATCAAGAAGCTGAACTTCGAGATCAAGGGTATCCACCCCGACAAGATCCAGCCGGTGGGGATCAAGTTGACCGACGACGGCAAGTACGCCTTTGTCGCATTGGGCCCGGCCAACCATGTGGCCGTGGTCGACGCGAAAACCTACGAAGTGCTCGATTACCTGCTGGTGGGCCGTCGCGTCTGGCATATGGAGTTCACCCCCGACAGAAAGCACCTGCTCACCACCAACGGCATCAGTGGCGATGTCTCGGTGATCGATGTCGACGATCTGAAAGTGATCCGTTCGATCAAGGTCGGCCGCTACCCCTGGGGCGTCGTCACCACGCCCTGAAGCGGCTAATCTGAAAAGCATTGAGCCTGAAGATCATTAGGCCTGAAACGCATCGAGGGTTCGCCCCCCTCCCCGGCAACTAAGGAGCGGATGTGGCAGCAAGCAGCCTGGAAATACAATCCGTTACTCACCGCTACGGTACACGGGTGGCGCTCAATGACGTCAGCCTCAGGCTTCAGCCGGGCCGGTTCAACGCCCTGCTGGGTCCAAACGGGGCGGGTAAGTCCACGCTCTTTGCCCTGCTCACCCGCCTCTACCGGGTGCAGCAGGGGCACATCCTGTTCAACGGCGTATCGATCGACCGCCACCCTCGGCGGTGGCTGGCACAGCTCGGCGTAGTGTTTCAGCAGAGCACGCTGGACCTGGACCTGACCGTACTGCAAAACCTGGAGTACCACGGTGCCCTGCACGGGCTCTCTACCCGCACCATTCGTGAACGCTCCGCGCGGGAGCTGGAGTGGCTGGGCCTGGCCGACCGTCTGCGCGACCGGGTGCGCTCGCTGAACGGCGGTCACCGGCGCCGGGTCGAGATCGCCCGCGCCCTGCTCCACGCCCCCTCGATCCTGCTGTTGGACGAGGCCAGCGCCGGGCTGGATGTCGCCTCGCGCCGCGCCATCAACAACGCGGTCAGAACACTGTGCCACGAGCGTGGCCTGACGGTGCTATGGGCGACTCATCTACTGGAGGAGGTGCAGCCGGAGGATCCGGTGATCATCCTGCACCGGGGGCAGGTATTGGCGCAGGGCAGCGGCCATGCGCTGTGCGAGGCGGAACAAGATCCATCTCTGGGGGCTCTGTTCGAACGTCTGACCGCCACCGGGGAGGCAAGCGCATGAGCCCGATCCACTACCTGCACGCCTTCACCGGCGTCGTCAAACGCGAGTTCTGGCGCTTTATCCAGCAGCGCAGCCGCTTTCTCAGCGCCCTGGTGCGTCCGCTACTCTGGCTGGTGGTGTTCGCCGCCGGCTTTCGTGCCGCCCTCGGTGTGGCGATCATCCCGCCCTACGAGACCTATATCACCTATGAGACCTATATCGCACCGGGCCTGTGCTGCATGATCCTGCTTTTCAACGGCATGCAGAGTTCGCTGTCGATGGTCTACGACCGTGAGATGGGCAGCATGAAGGTGCTGCTGATGAGCCCGATGCCGCGCAGCTGGCTGCTGATCAGCAAGCTGATGGCGATCGCGCTGATCTCCTTGCTGCAGGTCTACGCCTTTCTCGCCATCGCCTGGATCGCCGGTGTCGAGCCGCCGCTGCTGGGGTTGATCACGGTGCTGCCCGCTCTGGTGTTGGTCGCCCTGCTGCTCGGTGCCATCGGCCTGTTTCTGTCCGCGCGCATCCGTCAGTTGGAGAACTTCGCCGGGGTGATGAACTTCGTCATCTTCCCGATGTTCTTCCTCTCCTCCGCGCTCTACCCGCTGTGGAAGATGCGCGAATCCAGCGAATGGCTGTACTGGATCTGTCAGTACAACCCCTTTACCCACGCCGTGGAGCTGGTCCGGTTTGCGCTGTATCAGCAGCTCAATCTGGAAGCATTGGCGATCACTCTGGGCTGTACCACGCTGTTCGCCCTGCTGGCGATCCTGAGTTTCAATCCCGAACGCAGCGCGCGCACGATGCCGGCACGCGGCTGATCAGCGCACCATCTTGCCCCTGCTCCAGGAGGTAAAAGCGGCGATAAACGCATAGCCGGCACAGATGACAAACGCGTACTGCAACGCTTGCATCAACGCAGGATACTGCTCCGGTGCGATCTGTGCGTTACCGATCAGCAGATTGAACAGGAACACGACCACCGTCATCCCCAGCATATTACCCAGGCTACGTGAGATATTGAGTATCGACGAGGCGATACCCAAACGCTCGGAAGGAACCGACGACAGCGCCGCATTGTTGTTCGGCGATGAAAACAGCCCAAATCCAAGCCCCATCATCACCAACGAGGAGCCGACCCACAGCAGCGAACTGTCGGCACTCAGCAGCGACAGGCTGAGAAAGCCCGCGCCAAACAGTACGCAGCCGATGGTGGCCGGAATGCGTGGATCGGAACGATCGGATATACGCCCCGACAACGGCGCGACCACCACCATCACCAGCGCCTGCAACAGCATCAGTTGCCCCGCCTCTGCCGGAGACAGGGCCTGGATGTACTGCAAATACAGGCTGAGCATGAACTGCAACGGGTAGTTGGCGCTGTACATCAAAAAGCTGGACTGGATCGAACGGAAAAACACCCGATTCGCCACCATGCGGCGCAAACGGATCAGCGGCCAGGGCGAGCGTTCCTGCTGATAGATAAACACAATCAACATGACCACGCCGAGCGCCGCCAGCGCCAAGCCCGTCACGCTGGGCAGTTCGGAGATGCCGATAAACAGCGAGCTCGCAGCCAGCGCAAAGATGATACTGCCGAACCAATCCAGCCGTTCATGGGCGTTGCGCTCCGACTCCCGCACGAAGAGCCCCACCATCACCAGCGTGACCACCGTCAGTGGTAAGGGCGCGATGAAAACCGAACGCCAGCCCCATAGCTCTGTCAGCCAACCGCCGACCAATGGGCCGCAGGTCAAACCAAGGTAAACGGAGCTCGAAGTGATGCCCAGTGCCGCCCCCCTGCCGCTGGACGCAAAGGTTTTACTGACGATCGCCATGGCAGGCCCGAAAATCATCGCACCGGAGATCCCCTGAACCAGCCTGACCGCCAATAGGGGCCGTATATCCTCGATCAGCAGTACCAGCAGTGAACTGATCGCATAGAGCAGCACACCGGTGATGAAGATCCTTTTGTGGCCCAGAATATCGGCGATCCGCCCTGAAGGCAGTTGCAATGCAATGGCGCCGAGCAGATTCATCGTCGGCACCCAACTGACCAGAACCGCGTCCGCTTGCAGATCCGACGCGATCGCCGGCAGCGCCACATTCACCGCCGACAGGCTCATCGGCATCAAGAATGTCGCCACACAGATGCTCAGCAGAGTAAGCCAGCGCAGGGACTCCGGCGATGACGCCGCATCAGCATATTGGTTGGTCATGAGATGAGGGCTCCACTGAACGAGGTCAGTATTCTATCGCTTACGGCCCAGTAGTGTAATAACCATTACTGAATTATAAAAAGCGCTACCGCTCTGGCTTTAGCCACTCCAACCTGAAACAGATAGCACAACGGAACTGCGGGAAAGAGAAATATTCATTCGTGCGGCATCTCGAATGAACGTCTGTTAACGCAGACTATACTCAGATTACGATGATCGATGACTTGATACTTACCGAGGCCGACGCCGGGAGAGCGAAATGAATGCCAAAGCCCCCAACCACACAGGCTCTATGCCGGTTGATAGCGGGATAAAGGCGCCACGATTGACGTTATCGGAACTGCGAGAGCAAAACAGACTCTTCAGCGGCAGCGGAGGCGTCAGCGAAGAAAACCGGGCACTGGGCTTTCGCCCGGCGTTCTACGATTTTGAAACCGGCGATATCCACCTTTCCCGCTTCGCCAATGGCAAAGAGGCACCGATGCACCTGCTGGACGGACTGCCCGAAGCGCTTGTCGCCGCCCGCCAAAAAAATGGACGGGTAACGGAAGTGAAGCCCGGCGTCATCACCGGCTTCGTGCTGCATGGCCAGTTCTACACGCGGGAACAAGCCGCGCGCGCCACGCAGCAGATGCTCCATCGGGCCGATCTACTCAGTCACCCCGAGCAACACAACCTGCTGCTCGATGTATGGGAGCAGTTTGTCGTCTCTCAAAGCTACCCGCCGAACCTGATGAGACCTGTAGTGGAAGACTCCTGGCGCCGCTGCCAGGAGGCAAACGTCGACCCTCTGATCAATCATGCACCATTGAGCGATCGGGATCAGTTCGAACGCAGACAAGTTGAAAATCGAGTGTTGCTGAATGCCGCGCAACCGGTCCTTAAACGCGCCGGAGAACTGTTGTACGACAGCGATAGCCTGATTCTGCTGGCCGACCGGGACGGATTGATTCTGCATACGGAGGCGGATGCAGAAGTACTCAACAGCGCTGCCAAGGTGGGCCTTGTCGAGGGTGGCTTGTGGGGTGAAGGCACGGTGGGCACCAACTCAATCGGCACCGCTCTTGAGGCCCGGGAGCCGGTTCAGCTCTACGGTGCGGAACACTTCTGCTACGGCATCAAACACTGGACCTGCTCAGCGGATGTCATCCGTGATCCACACGACGGCAGCATAATCGGTGCGGTTGATCTATCGGGACTGACCGACACCTATCAGCATGACGCCCTGGAGTTCGCCATCACGGTCGCCCGCATGATCGAAGCGAATCTGGTCAAGGACTACTTCCAGACCCGTCAGGCGGTTATCGACGCTACCCGTTCGATGTTCAATCAGTGGCGCAGCGAGGGTCTACTTGCATTCGATCGGCACGGCCGCCTGGTCAAGGCAAACCGCATGGCGTTCCAGCGCGTACACGAATTCGACCCTCAATTTCAGTTGACGCCTCAGACCCGCATCAACGCGCTGGATATGGACGTTCCGCCCCTGCCTGCCGATTTGCTACCGCACTGGCTGAGCTGCAATATCCACTACCCGATCCAGAGAGGAGGAGAAACCATCGGCACCCTCGTCATACTGGCATCGACGCATTGAGCAGCAGCCCTACCGGCAGGGTCAACCATCCAGCCTTTTCGTCATCAACACCCAGTCACCACCATAGGGGCAGCCGGGATATTCGATGATGGGACGCGATGCGATATCCTGATAACCCAGCTGCTGGTACAGATGACGCGCCCTCTTGTTGGCGGATGCCACAATCAGTGAGGCTTCGGTACACCCCTGCAACCGCCCCCTCTCCTTGGATTCCAGCATCAACATCCGTGCAATACCCTGCCCCCTGGCCGCCTCGTAAGTAGCAATGGCGTTGAAATACCAACTGCCCGGGGCCAGCGCTTCCAGTTCGATCAGCGGCAGAACAATCTCGGGGTATTCACTTGCCGCCCCCACCACATAGGGGTCGGGCAATCGATACGCGACGACCATACCAAGCACACTGCCCTGATCACGACAAACAAGCGCGTTACGATAGCTGAAACCACCCTCCTCCCGGGCAGCCCGCAACGCACCGACCTCCAGAGCGGTCTGGCCAGGCTCAGCCAACTGGCTCCAAAGGTATTGAGGCATCCCCTCGCCTGCGATATCGATCAGATAAGCGAGATCATCCGCATCGCTCTTAAGGGCCTGTTCTACCTCCATATCACCTCCTGTTTCGAAGTTCGGCCACGCACCCTTGTGTCGAGAAAAGCCTTACTCAGTGTGAAAAGTATAGATCGAAGCGTCAGAGGAACAGATCTCGGCGCCGTTTGGGGTTCTTGAAACTTGCCAGCAGCAAGATAAAAGAGACCGTCACCCAGACCAGCGCTATAACCACAAGCGCCTCGGCCATGGTGACGTCAAAAGGAAGTACCGGGGTATAGCCGCAGGGCTCCCAGGGTTCGAATACGCTGGGCAACCATCGGTCCAGCGGCAACCAATCGGGGTATTGTGGATCCATGGTGCAGCTGTCGACCACGGTGCCTCGCTCGACACCGAGTGTTATCCAGCTACTGCGTAACAAGCCGAACGACAGCCCCAAAGACGCGAGGTGTCCCAGTATCGCAAGAGGGCCGCCCAGGAACATCATCAGCAGCGCAACGGCACCAAGCCCCGCTATCCAGGCGCGAATATGCACGCACAGCACGCAAGGCCCGTAGTCGAGGAAATACTGATAGTAGAGGGCGGTGCCCTCCAGCAACAAACACGCGATCAATACGAGAAACCAATAAACACGACTGCGAGCGATGGCGGCAAGTGCATTCAGCATATTTTTTCCCAACTGATTCAATGGGGTGCAGTTCATCGTTAACGCATCCGATTATTGCGCGATATGAATAATCTGCAACCCCAAATATCAAATCAGGGAAAAATAGTGATGCCCCCTCCGGCAGCGGCGGCCTGCCGGAAGCTTAGCCGATCAATTGGCTATCCTGCCGTGTGACTCATGCTCCATCAGGCGCATGAAGGTAGGCTTGTCGATCTCGAGCAGTTCCGAGTGATCCCCACTTTCCATGTAGCAGACCTGCTCGTCAGCGAGCCGATCATCCCAGATCATTTTCATGTTGTAGGCCATGCCGAGTGAGGGTACGGCCCCGGCTTCGCAATCGCGAAACAGGATACGCACATCCCGCTGCGTAGCCGGCTCAAGCAGCCGATTCATGGCATGGTTGACCGCCTCGACATTCACCTGTCGATCGGACGGTACCAGCGCCATAACAAAGCCCTCCTCATCCTTCAGCACCACGCCCTTGGCCACCCGCTGAGCGGGCACTCTGGCTGCAAAGGCCGAGGTCATCGCCGTCTCCGTATAGGGGTGATGCCTGAGGTGATACGGAATATGCTGCCGCTCAAGATAGTTCTGCACAGTTGATGAAATAGACATTTTTTTGTCCTCCATCCCGCGTTAATCGATCCACTCCTTTTATTCCAGCTCTGGACTTTGCACGCTCTGCCATGGCGTGACATCCTTAGTATCGCCAGTGGATCTGCGTGCGCTTCCTGAGCCGCAAACACACCGGCGACACCACTCTAAGGATAGATGGTGAATCCCTAGCTCGCATAAGCAGTATGACTGATCTTTATTTCGCAGGACGCTCACCCGGATGAGACTTTTTCTTCGCCTTGGATGGTTTTTTCGCGCCCATCGTGCGACGTACGCTGCTGCACTGGGGATGCTGACCCTCGTGGCAGCACTGAATATGATTATCCCCTGGCTGGTGGCCCGGGCCGTCGACCGCGTGGTCGCCACCCCCGATCAACCGGAGCGCACCTACGCCCTCCTATGGATACTGGCGGCAAGTGCACTGGTTATCTATCTGATGCGTATAGGCTGGCGGCGCATGCTGTTCGGCACCTCCTATCGACTGGGGCATCAGCTGCGCAAGGCGTTATATGCCCGCCTGTGCGCCCAGGGACAGGCGTTCTATGCCCGTCACAACACGGGCGATCTGATGGCGCGCGCCACCAATGATATCGATGCCATCGAGATCGCCGCCGGCGAAGGGATACTGTCGGGCTTCGACGGTGCTCTGACCTTCATCCTCGTTCTGCTGATGATGTTCGCCGTTATCGACTGGCGGCTGGCACTGGTGGCGTTGATCCCCTTTCCACTGATGGGCTACTGCTTCTACCGGATCTCCACCCGCATACACCATCAGTTTCACGACGCACTGGAAGCTTTTTCCGAGCTTAACGATATGACCCAGGAATCGATGACCGGCATCCGGCTGATTCGCTCGATGGGGCTGGAGGCGGTGCAAACCGGCGAATTTAACCAGTTGTCCGACCGCGCCGCCGGGATCAACTACCAGGTTGCGCGCAGCGAAGCGATGTATGAACCGGTGGTGTTCCTCAGCCTCGGCGGTGCCATGTTGTTGACGCTGAGTTACGGCGCCTGGCTTATCGTCGACGCGCAGCTCAGCGTCGGTGAACTGACCGGCTTCACCCTCTACCTGGTACAGCTGATCTGGCCGATGTTCGCCTTCGGCTGGCTGCTCAATATCGTCGAGCGCGGTAGCGCTGCACTTATCCGGGTCGAGAGCCTGCTCGATACCCCCGATAGCGTGTCCGACGACGGCACCCTGGCGCCGCAGCAGGTGCAGATCCAGGTGCGCAATCTCTGTTTTCATCATCTTGAGGAGCAGACCGATACGCTCAGAGGGATCGACTTTGCGCTCGCTTCGGGACAACGGTTAGGTATAGCCGGGCCCACCGGCGCGGGGAAATCCACGCTGATTCAGCTGCTGATGCGCTACTGGGAACTGGATGATCCGCGCATGATCCTGCTCGCCGGGCAGCCGCTCACCGCCTACCGGCTCAAGCAGCTGCGTAACTGCTTTGCCTATGTGCCGCAGGACCCTTTCCTGTTCAGCCTCAGCGTCGGCGAGAATATCGCCCTGTACCGACCCGACGCGGCAATGAATGAGATCCGTAGGGCTGCCGGGATCGCCGCGATTGCAGAGGAGATAGAGCACTTTCCCGAGGGTTACGACACCCCGGTGGGCGAACGGGGTATCGCGCTGTCCGGCGGGCAGCGCCAGCGCCTGGCGATCGCACGTGCGATCCTGACCGATGCGCCGATACTGATCCTCGACGACGCTCTCTCGGCTGTCGACTCCCGCACCGAGCAGCAGATTCTGCAGCGGCTGCAGCAGGAGATGCGCGACCGTACCAGCATCATCATCAGCCACCGCCTCTCCACGCTACGCCAGTGCGACAATATATTGGTCCTGGCCCACGGCGAGTTGATCGAGTCCGGCCCGCACAATGCGCTGGTCTCCAGAGATGGTTGGTACGCACGGATGTGGACCTATCAGCAGTTGGAGGCGGACCTCGACGATGCAACACACTAAGCACTCGACCAACGACTCCAGCGCCTTCGCCCTGCTGTTCAGTTATATCGGCCGAGACAGAGCCCTGTTGATACGCGCCTCCCTGCTGCTGATACTGGCAACCGGCGCCGATGTTGCGGGCCCACTGCTGGCCAAACTGTTTATCGACGACTATCTGATGCAGTCGCGTTTCGCCCCCATGCCGCTGGCAATGATACTGGCGGCCTACCTGCTGACTCAGATCGGATCTGCCTGGCTGCGCTATCAGCAAACGCTGAGGTTTACCGACATCGCCCTGGCCGCGGTAAAGGAGATCCGCCAGCGCGTGTTCAGCCATGTGCTCAAGCTGCCTGTCGCCTGGTTCGATCGCGCCGCGACGGGACAGCTGGTCAGCCGGATCACCAACGATACCGAGGCGATCAAGGATCTCTATGTGCAGTTCCTGTCCACGGTGTTGACCAACGCCGTACTGCTGCTCGGCATCATCATCGCCATGGCACTGCTCGATCTCAGGTTGATGGCGATATCGCTCATGCTGATCCCCGGTGTAATCGGTCTGATCTATCTGTATCAACGGTTGAGCGGGAGCGCCGTTGCCGCGGCACGGCAGGACCGATCCGAGATCAATAACCTGATCAGCGAATCGATTGCCGGCATGCCGGTGATACAGGCCGGCAGTCAGCAAGGTCGGTTCAGCGAACATTTCGAACAGCTGAACGAGCGCTACTATGCAAGCCGAATGCGTACCATCAGGGTGAGCGCCCTGCTGCTGCGCCCGGCAATCGACCTGCTGAGCATCAGCGTACTGATCGCCGTTATCTGGGGGTTCGGCCAGGTCCAGGTCGAGGGCGCAATCGAGATCGGTGTACTCTACGCGTACCTGAACTATCTGGGCCGCTTCACCGAACCGCTGGCCGAGATCACCCAGCGCTTTAACCTCTACCAACAGGCGATGGTGGCCGGGGCTCGAGTGCAGGCGCTGCTGCAGCAACCGGTGCCCTCTGCCGACGGCACCGAGCCCTGTATACCCCAGGGTGGCATCCGGTTTGATGATGTCGGTTTCAGCTACCGCGAGGGCAAGCCGGTGCTCAGGCATCTCAATCTGTCGATCGCCGCCGGAAGCTTCATCGGCATCGTCGGCCACACCGGCAGCGGCAAGAGTACCCTGCTCAACCTGCTGCTGAACTTCTATCCGGTCAGCTCGGGAACCCTGTCAATCGATGACAGACCGATCGAGCAGTACAGCCAGCAGGCACTGCGTGACGGGATCGCGCTGATCCCACAGGAACCGTTCATCAAGTCGGCGTCGCTCAGGGAGAATATCGACATGGGCCGCAGTCTGCCGCACGCCCAGCTCGAAACTGCGTTACGCGAGGCTGGGCTTTGGGAGTTCGTCGCCCAGCTCCCTCAGGGACTGGAGACACTGCTGGGTGAGCGTGGCACTCGTCTGTCCACCGGGCAGCGCCAGCAACTGGTGATCGCACGTGCCCTGGCCGCGACACCGCGTATCCTGCTGCTGGATGAGGCAACGGCCAATGTCGACAGTGAAACGGAGCAGATCGTGCAGCGGGCGCTGAACAGGTTGCACGGCCACACCACGCTGATCGTGGTCGCCCACCGCCTGTCGACCATACGGCGCGCCGATCAGATCCTGGTGATGCGCCAGGGAGAGATAGTCGAACGGGGCAACCATGCGGAATTGATGCAGTCGGAGCAGGGTATCTATCACGGGCTCTATCGACTGCAGTATCAGGCGCAACAGGTGGAGCTGGCCGAACATCAATAGCTCAGATTGTTCCTTACGTAGGTATCGATCACGCGCTGCGTGGATTCGTCCATATCGATGATCTTCAGTCCCAGTGCCGCCTTGTCGACCGAAAGACGGCGCTTGTACACCACCCGGCATTGACTGGTCAGTTTCTGGTTCTCGATCTCGAAACTGAGCCCGAACTCTATAGCACCGGTTACCGGAGACTTGGGCAGGTCCACCAGTCGACCGCAGCCCTCGATCAGAAAACCGCCGAGGCTCAGGTTCACCATCTCGACCGGGAAAATATCCTCGCCAAACTGAACCTGCGCCCCCAGATTTGTCACCACACGGGGATACAGGCGTCTTTCGTCATGTACCAATGGAGCACCTTCTTTGCCAGATACGAAGCCAGAATCTTTTTCAGATCCCGCCATTATCGCAGATAGGTTGTCGCGAAACAGTAATAAATACCATACTGATATCAACGCCCTGTATAAAAACCAGTACTTTGGTACTATATCGCTGCCACGATGGTTCAATTTCGCCGAAGCGCTCGTAAAGGTGTAATACGGACTATAGCCCCGATAATAAACACCATAAGAGGGATAAAGACGTGTATCGCATACTGATTGCCGATGATCACCCGCTGTTCCGCGAAGCGATCACCAACGTGATCCAGTCAGGCTTTCCCGGCTCGGAAACCATTGAGACCGAGGATCTGGAGACCGCCCTCAAACTGGCCACCGAAGATGAGGATCTCGACCTCGTACTTCTCGATCTGAACATGCCCGGCATGCACGGCCTCAATGGCCTGATATCCCTGCGTAATGAGTCGCCGACCGTTCCGGTGGTCATCGTATCCGCTGAAGACGATAAACAGATCGTACTGCAGGCGATCACCTGCGGTGCCGTCGGTTTCATCTCCAAGTCGGCCCCGCGCAAAGAGATGACCGACGCATTGCAGCAGATCCTCAACGGCAACGTCTACCTGCCCAGCGACATCATTCGCGCCAGTGGCGGCGACAGTCGACGCAGCCGACGCCTTAGCGAACCGCAGATACCGCCGGAACTGCTCAACTCACTCACCCGGCGTCAGTTGTTGGTGCTGGAACGCATGGCGCAGGGCGAATCCAACAAGCAGATCGCCTACAACCTCAATATCGCCGAAACCACGGTAAAGGCGCATGTATCGGCCATTCTGCGTAAGCTCGGCGTACACAACCGCGTGCAGGCGATCCTGTCCGCCAGCGATATCGATTTTGCCCACTACCTGAGACGCTAACCTCCCCTCCCCAGCCTCCCGGCTCGACGCAGGAGGCTCTGCTGGATCAATCCCTCATCAGGTGGCTGAGCATGGTCTTCAGTTTGAGCGGACGAATCGGCTTGTGCATCAGCTCATAGCCAAGCTCACGCATCTGCTGTTTTAGCTCGTTGCTGTAGTTCGCGGTGATCATCAGCACCGGCGGCTCATCCGGGCGCTGCTTCATGATATCCCGCACCACATCGACACCGATCACGTTGTTGTCCAGATGATAGTCGGCGATCAACAGATCCAGCGGCGCCGTTCCGACTGCCACCTGCTCACGAAGCTGTTCAAGGCCTATCGCCGTGGTCACCTTGCAGCCCCAGCCGTTGAGCAGCGTGGCCATGCCGTCGCAGATCGACTGGTCGTTATCGATCATCCAGATATTGCACCCCTTCAGGCGCTCGCCGATATCGGCGATCTGCAGCTGCGGCACGGTATGCTGAGGCGCCAGCTCGCCATAGGGGATCATCACCGAGAATACGGACCCTTTGCCCAGCTCCGAGCGCACCTCGATGCGATGACCCAGCATGCGGACGATCTTCTCGACGATGGCAAGGCCCAACCCCAACCCCTTATCCTGGCTGATGTTGTTGCCACGCTTGAACTCCTGGAAGATCGTTTTCAACTGGTCGGATGGTATACCGCTACCGGTATCGCACACCTGCACCTCGAGCCCCTCCGCGCGGCGGCGGCAGCCGAGCAGAATTCGCCCGCCGGGATTGGTGTAACGTACCGCGTTGGACAACAGATTGCGCAGAATACGCGCCAGCAGCGCCGGATCTGTCTGCACCACGGCGGTACAGGATACCGAATGGAAGTGGATCCCTTCGCTCTTGGCGATATGGGTATATTCGGGCGCGATGTTGTCCAGCAACTCGTTCACCCTGAATGCCGATACGTCGGGCTGAATCACCCCAGCATCCAGTTTGGAGATATCCACCAGGGTACTGAGCAGGCGCTCCACATCCTCCAGCGAGTTGCTGACCGAGCCGATCAGATGGGCGATACGCTCCGGCATCGGCTGCTCCAGCAGCGCACCGGTGAACAGGCGCGCCGCGTTCAGCGGTTGCAGCAGGTCATGGCTGACCGCGGCGAGGAACTTGGTCTTCGACAGATTGGCCTGCTCCGCCTCCTGCTTGGCTTCCAGCAGGCGCGACTCGATCGCCTTGCGCTCGCCGATCTCCTGACGCAGCTGCTGGTTCAGATCGGTCAGCTCCGAAGTGCGCTCGCGTACCCGATGCTCCAGATTCTGATAGGCCTGCTGCAGCGCCATCGCCGTGCGACGACGCTCGGTGATATCGCGGATCATGACGAAGAAGCCGACCGGCTTGCCCTGGGAGCCCATATTGGGCACATAGGCCTTGAGCAGGTAGCGGTTCTCGCCGGCGGCATTGGCCTCCTCGATCTCGAAGGTCACGCTCTCCCCCGCCAAGGCGCGGTCAACATAGGGCTTCAGGCGCTCAAACTGGGCGTCGCCGTGGACGCGGCCGATGGTCTCGCCGAGCAGCGACCCCCGCGGCCAACCGTACCAGTCATCGTACACCTTGTTGGTGAACTGGTAGCGCATATCCTCGCCGACATAAGCGATCAGTGCCGGCACGTGGTCGGTGATCAGGCGTATCCAGCGCTCGCTCTCGCGCAGGGTTTCGGCGTAGCGGGAGTGCTCGGTAATGTCGGTATAGGTGTTGACGTAACCGCCGGTGGGCAGCGCGTGGGTGCGGATCTCCACCACCCGTCCATCGCTCAGCTCCTGGGTCAGTTCGTCCAACGGCTGCCCGCGCTCATCTTTTGAGCTTGGGGTCAGCAGCATTACGCCAGAGCCATCCATCAAGCGTTCGAACCGGGGTGCACCCTCCATCTGCGCGCGATCAAGCCCACACAGGGTCAGGAACAGGTCGTTCCAGATCTCTACCTGCCCCTCGGCGTTGATCAGCACCACCCCTTGCGACAGGTTATCCACGGTACTCTTGAGCAGGCGCGACTTCTGCTCCAGCGCCTGCTCACGCTGAGCCGCCTCGGACGCCTTCAGCTCGGTGATATCGGTATACAGCGCCACCAAGCCGCCATCGCCGGTGGTGCGGCTGTTCATCTGCAGCCAGCGACCATCGCACAAGCGGTAAATATTGGCGTCCTCGTTGCCGACCTGGGTCTCGACGATCAGGTTATGTTCCACCGCGAGTTCAAGACAGCGCGCCAAGGTAGTGCCGCGCTGGATATCGACACCGCACAGCGCCCAGATCTGGCGATACTGATTGTTGCACAGTACCAGTTGCTTATCGGCATCGAACAGGGCGAAGGCGTCGGAGATACTCTCGATCGCATCGATCAGGCGCTGGTGGGCGGTCGCCGCCTCCTCGTTGGCCAGTTTCAACGCCTGGTGAGAGTGTTTCAGATCATGCAGCGCGGCATTCAGCGCCTCGGTACGCTCACGTACCTGCTCGGCCAGAATTACCGAGTGCTCAAACGCTGCATAGGGTGCGGCACGCAACGCACTGCTGGCTTCGACACGCTCGACCAGCGCATTGCGAATCTTGTTCAGACGGGCATTCTCGGCTTCCAGCTCCGCTATGCGGGCACGCAGTAGCTCGGGTGTCGTATCATCCATGGCGGCTGTTTCGGCCAATGACAACTCCTGTGAAGGTCTGGTTGATGTGCATACCGTCATACTGTTCACCATAGGTATTAAAGCCAACGACGCGGTGTTGCTGCAGGAAGCGGGACATCTCCTCGGCCTGGTCGCAGTACTCCAGCTCCAGACGACGCAGGAAACAGTCGCAACCGATGGTGATCAGCGGCTCTCCCATTTCGCTTTCGATATGATCCAGGCGTGCGCCCAAGTTTTCGATCATCGACCCCGGCTCCATCGCCGTGAGCACGATGCCGTTCTCGACCGCACAATAAAACGTCAAACTGCCATCCGGGTTGACCCGTTGAATCGAGCGCACGTAATGCTCATTGCCGATACGCACCGCAAGGGGCTTGAACGCAAACACCCGGTTGTCCAGCTGTTCCACCGGCAGACCGACGATACGGGCGTACTCTTCGGCGGCAGGCACCGCATTGAGCTCATACACCGTGCGGCTGCCAGGATCGGCGGCGGTCACCACCAGTTTTTCATCGCGTGCGTGCATGTGGTGGGTGGTAAACACCTCGAAATCCAGCGGCGTGCTGATCATGATCACCACCGCCGCCTGGGTGTAGAAGCGCCCGTTGCAATAGACATGGGTATTGGTCAGATGGATGTCATCCCCTGCCGAACCGCCGAACTGAGGGATACTGCCGAGCGCTGCATTCAGCGTCATCAGCACCATCTCCTCCTGGCTGGAGAGGCCATCGAGCAGCGTCAGCGCGAAACTGTGGCCCTTGATCGGTGCAACCCGGTCCTCACGACAGGCATTCACCAGCCCATCCACCAGTTTCTGTGCGTCGGCCAGTGCGAACCCCTCAAGTGACTCGATCAGCGCCACTTCGGCTGCGAACAGGTTTCGATCGAACCCTATCGCGGTGATACTGCCGCGCTCGTACCCCTCGGGTGTCACCTCACCCGCGGTGGTACAGCCGGTGATCTGGATACCGTCGAAGGCTTTGTCCAGCTCGGCACTGAGCTGCTCCAGCGGATATTCGGCCGAACAGAAAAAGAGCACGAAGCCAAGCTCCGGGTGCCGCAGGCTGTCGGCCAGCTCCCGCGCGGCAAGCGTTGGATCCTGCTGACGCGACACAGCGGTCACGACCGGCTCTTTTATCAGGGGCGCATTCATCCCGGGTACTCCCGTGCTCACTTCACTGCTGAAAAAGTTTCTTTTGATTGTAGGCACAGCCCCCAATAGGGGTTAATGCTACTTGAGTACTGAATATACGCTGCGCAGGGTGTAGAAGGGAAAAGTCGAGGGAAATTTTGAGCAGAGAAAATAAAAGCCGCAGACCGGATGAAGGGGGGAAGGTCCGGTCTGCGGCCAGCTAATACGCTGAAAGGATGACGATTATTACCAGGTCAGTACTGCACCGAGTGCGATGGTATCCATATCAGTACCGCCTTCCGGTTCATAGACACTGTATTCGGCAACAAGTTTCAAATTGTCGTTAACAGAGTAGAACAACGCACCACCCGTCAGTTCACTGGTCGCACCGCCTGCGTCAACATTGCCGTAGGAGAGTACGCCTCTGACCGCTTGATAAGTGTAGGAGGTCTGAACCAGATATCCATCCGAATCTGTTTCGGCAGACAAAACGTCGCTGGTAAAGGTGGTCGGAATGCCCTGCTGGTCGAAACCTGAGGCGGTCAGCTTGAAGCCGCCGACACCGACCTGGGCACCGTAGGCCACGCCCTGCGCATCAACACTGGTGGAACCGGTAGTCGCTTCACCGGACGCACCGCTCAACCAGGCATTGAAGGTCACGCCGTCGATGTCGGTACCGTAGGTCAGTTCCGCTTCGAGGCGCGGCTCTTCACTGTAGGTGCTCAGGTTCGAGGTGTAGCTGGGATCGAGCATACCGACGGCCAGCTGGAAACCGTTGGTTTTCGGCGTACGATAAGTGATCTGCGCATTCGGGTTGGCGTAGGGGTAACCGGTGGTGATGTTACCGAAGGTGGTACGAGAAGTGGACTGAGGCGCAAAGCCGACACCCAACAGCAGTTCGTCGTTGAAGATGTTGCTGCGCGCGTAGAGGCCGAAATCCTTACCGAACAACACCTGACCGAAGTCGCCGTCGACGGTGGCGTAGAACTGACGTACGTCGATCGCGGAGTCGGTCTCGCTGTCGCCGTTGCTGTCATCATTGTTGACGTCGTTGATGGTCACCCAGAAAGATGAACGCCCACCCAGCTTCAGGTCGCCCTGCTGCTTGGTCACATTAAAGCCGATATAGTTCGGCAGGAAACCCATACGAACGCGGGATACATTGGTATCGCCCTGGTCCTGGTAGGTATAGAAAGCGTTGAGCAGGCCGTCAGCCGAGAAGGTGGTACCTTCGTTGTCATACAGCATGATCTCCGCGTGTGCGGTCGCCGCAGAGGCTGCAACGGCAAATGCCAGCAGAGAACGGGTCAGGTTGTTCTTTTTCATATCATCCCCTTGTTTTTAGTCATGACAGTCAGGCGGTTGGAGTCCCCTTTCCACCTGATGGGGAGTGATTATTCGGACAGGCACGCCCTCCCGATATCGGGCGTTAGCAGCGTTTTCACCCTGCTTTGCGCTCGCGCCCTAAGGCGTTGAATCGGGCTGATACAAAAGTGACAGGCGTATGACAACCGAAGCAGCTGACCGAAAGAGCGATAGTTTTTTAGGAGTTCATCAACGACAGACGCAATACGGGAGTAAGCGTTATGGTCAGTACCGAAAGTACTGTATCCAGAGTCGCAGTAGGGGGCGTTCAGGCGGGAGAGATGGAGAGCAATAGAGCGCCAGCAGCGGCGCTCTTTCATTTACTCGGCGATGGGTATCACGCGAGTTCAAGCTTCTGCGGCGACACCAGAATGCCGTTATTGTCGGCGTAAAGGTATTCGCCCGGACGGAAGGTCACGCCGCCGAAGGTCACCTCGACGTTGAGATCCCCCAGACCGCGCTTGTCGGTTTTCATCGGGTGAGTGCCCAGCGCCTGAACGCCGATATCGGTCTCCCCTATCGCGTTCACATCGCGAATGCAGCCGTAGATCACGATCCCTTCCCAGCCGTTTGCGCTGGCCTTTTCCGCCAGCATGTCGCCGAGCATGGCGCGGCGCATGGAACCGCCACCGTCGACCACCAGCACCTTGCCGGCGCCGGGCTGGGCGACCTGTTCCCGTACCAGGGAGTTGTCCTCAAACGCCTTGATGGTGACGATTTCACCACCGAAATTTTCCCGGCCACCGTAGTTGATGAACATCGGCTCGACTACGGTCACACGTTCGGGGAACTGATCGCAGAGTTCAGGGAGAAGGTCTTCCACAGCAGGCTCCTTATTGACTGAATGGAAATGCATTCGAAGGGTAAACGCCAATACTGGCCCAAGCGTTGTGCAATTGCACTACCACTTATGGCCAGTTTTCACGATCCGAATACGGAAGCTCGCTGTGCAGCGCACAAAGGCTCGACTAGCTGGGTGCGACTACACCCAGCAACACCTGCACCGGATGCGGCAATGCCTGGCTGTCCATCCGTTTGACCTGGGAGCGGCAGGAGTAACCGGTCGCCATCAGCTGCCCCCTGTTTGCCGGTGTATTGACGATATTACGCCAGCTCAGATCGTATATATCCTTGGAGCGCTGGTAGTTCACCGTTTCATGGCCGAAGGTGCCGGACATGCCGCAACAACCGGAGGCAACAATATCCAGCTTCTGGCCCAGCGCTTCGAAGATCGACTGCCACTGTTTCAGCGACGGCGCTGCCGAAGTCTTCTCGGTGCAGTGCGCGAGCAGTTTGTAATCGGCGCTCGGCAGATCCCGCTCCAGCTTGATACGGCCGAGTTCGCCGCTGAGCCACTCCTGGATCAGCGCTACCTTGGGCAGGGCACCGTCTACCGCGTCGGCGTACTCCTGGCGGTAGGTCAGCGTCATCGACGGATCGATGCCGATCAGCGGTACGCCGGTATCCTCCAGCGCGGAGAGCATGTCGGTATTCCGCCGTGCCGCCTTCTCAAACGCCTTCATGAAGCCATGCACGTGCAACGGCTTGCCATTGGGCATGAACGGCGCCACCATCACGTAGTAGCCGAGATGGCCCAACAGATCGACCAGATCCAGCACCAGCCGGGTTTCGAAGTAACTGGTAAACGCATCCTGCACGATCACCACGGCGCGCTCACGCTGGCCACCGCTCAACGAGCCGATCAACTCCGGCGTCGCCCACTCGATACCGCGCTGCTCCAGCCCCTGACGCAGGCTGTTGGTGCAGATCACCGGGCTGTCCACCATACCGCCGAAGCGGCGCATCAGCGCGCGCACCAGCGAATTGCTCATCGCCCAGTTGTAGGGTGCCGGGAAGCGGGACAGGGTCGGGATCATGAACTCCAGGCTGCCGACCAGGTAATCCTTCACCGGGCGCAGGTAACGGCTGTAGTACAGCTCGAGGAAGCGGGCACGAAAATCCGGCACATTGACCTTGATCGGGCACTGACCGACGCAGGATTTGCAGGCCAGGCAACCCATCATCGCCTCGTGCACCTCGTTGGAGAAATCGTACTCGCCGCGGTCGCGCCGCCAGGTATTGCGTAACTTCATCGGCAGCGACAGTAACCCATTTGAGCGCCGAACCGCCCTCGCCTCACCGACAGGGTCCACCCCCTGGCGCGCCATCAGACGCAACCATTCGCGGATCAGCGATGCGCGCCCCTTCGGCGAGTGGATACGCTCGCGCGTGCCCTTCCACGACGGGCACATGGCATCGTTGGGATCGAAGTTATAGCAGGCACCGTTGCCGTTGCAGTTCATCGCCGAATCGTACTGCTCGCGCACGATCTCCGGCACCTCGCGGTCGTACTGGCCGCGAGTCGCCACCGCATCGATCTTCAGCAGTTCGGCGCCTTCGAGCGCCGGAGTCGCGATCTTGCCCGGGTTCATCTGGTTACGCGGATCGAACACACCCTTGATCCGCTGCAGCTGCGGATAGAGCGGGCCAAAGAACTCCGGCGCGTACTCCGACCGCACCCCCTTGCCGTGCTCGCCCCAGAGCAGCCCCTTGTACTTCTTGGTCAGCGCCGCCACCCCATCGGTGATGGTGCGGATCAGGCTCTCCTGCGCCGGATCTTTCATGTCGATCGCCGGACGTACATGCAGTACGCCGCAGTCCACGTGACCGAACATGCCGTAGGCCAGGCCATGATCGTCAAGCAGCTTGCGGAACTCCATGATGTAGTCAGCCAGGTTTTCCGGCGGTACCGCCGTATCTTCCACGAACGGAATCGGCCGTTTCTGCCCCTTGGCGTTACCCAGCAGCCCCACCGACTTTTTGCGCATGCCCCAGATCTTGTTGATCTCTCCAGCGCCGTAAGCAACGGTGTAACCGAAGCCGGCACCCGGCTTGCCGCAAACGCCGTCAAGATGGTGACAGAGCGCCTCCACCTCTTCACGCAGCTTCGTCTCATCATCCCCGGTGTACTCCACCAGGTTGATACCGCGAATATCCGGCTCCCCTTCCAATTGTGGGAAGTAGCTGGCCACGCTATCCCAGACGATATCCTCCATCGCCAGGTTCAGTACCTTGGAGTCCACCGTCTCGATCGAGGTCGGCCCCCACTCCATCAACGCCTGCGCATCGCGCAGCGAGGCCTCGAAGCTGTCGTACTTGATGTTGACCAGCGCCGAGTGCTTGGGGATCGCCAGCACGTTGAGCTTGGCTTCGGCGATAAACGCCAGCGAGCCCTCGCCGCCACAGAGGATCGAGTTCAGGTTGAACCGCCCCTGCTCGTCACGGATATGCGCCAGGTCATAGCCGGTCAGGCAGCGGTTCAGTTTGGGGAAGGTGGTGTCGATCAGTTCGCGGTTCTCGCCAAACACTTGATCGATCACCCGGTGGGCCTCGCCGATGCGGTCCTTGCGTGACTTGATCTCGTCCAGCTCCGACTCATCGACCGCCTTCGAGGTCCAAAGCTCGCCGCCTAGCCAAACACTGGTCAGCTCCAGCACGTGGTCGCGGGTCTTGCCGTACATCACCGATCCCTGACCGCTGGCATCGGTGTTGATCATGCCGCCGACGGTGGCGCGGTTACTGGTCGACAGCTCCGGCGCGAAGAAAAGGCCGTAGGGCTTCAGCGCGGCGTTGAGCTGATCCTTGACCACACCCGCCTGCACCCTGACCCAGCGCTCGTCCGGGTTTATCTCGAGGATGCGGTTCATATGTTTGGAAACATCGACCACCAGACCGTCGGTCAACGACTGGCCGTTGGTACCGGTACCGCCGCCCCGGGCGCTGAGCACCACATCGGCAAACCGCGGTAACTCGGCCAGCTCCGCAATGCGCACCAGATCCTGCGTATTGCGTGGATAGAGCACCGCCTGCGGCAGAATCTGATAGATACTGTTATCCGTGGCCAGCACGACCCGGTTGGCATAATCGGGGTTCAGATCCCCCTCGAATCCGGCGTGTTTGAGCGCCTCGATAAACTCAAGATAGAGAGCCTTGATGGTATCGGTCTCGGCGATGCGTGGGATCATGCGGCTACCCGTTCAAACGTAAGATGGAAACTGGTCACAATGAGCGCAATGATGCAGAATCGTCATTTATCAATCAAACGATAAAATTCGATAGATTAATCGATGAATCCGAACAATATCTCGATTCGCCAGTTGCAAGCCTTCGTCGAGGTTGCCAACTGCGGCAGTTTCACCCGCGCCGCCGAGGGCCTGCACCTGACCCAATCGACCCTGACCGCCCAGATACAGCAACTGGAAACCCAGGCCGGGCTCAAACTGTTCGACCGCACCACCCGCCGCGTGCTGCTGACCGACGAAGGAGAGCGTTTCCTGCCGGTAGCGGAGCGCCTGCTGTCCGATTTCGCCACCGCCATGACTGACCTTCAATCCCGCGCCGAGCTGAAGCAGGGCCACGTTAACCTGGCCGGCTCCCCCTCCATCGTCACCCGTTTTCTGCCCGGTGCGCTGGTGCGTTTTCGCGCTCAACATCCCAGCATCAGTGTGCACATACGTGACGACAGCGCCGGCAGCCTGGAACAGCGGGTGTTGAATAACGAAGTCGATTTCGCCATCGCCGGCAACCACTCCGACCAGCCGGACCTGGAGTACCGGCCCCTGCTGCGCGACCGCTACGGGCTGGTTGTGCCTCACCAGCATCCGCTGGCGCAAGCGCACCTCCTGGATTGGCATGCCATCCCGGTTGAACAGCTTATTTTGCTGAGCCGAGACACCGGCATCCGAGCCCAGCTGGAACGGTTCACCGAAAGCGGGCAACTGCCGATAACGCTCGATGCGCCATTGATAGAGGCCACCAACCCGGCTGGGCTTGCAGCGCTGATCACACAAAATCTTGGCGTATCGGTTCTGCCGGCCTTGGCCGCCGACACCCACGCCTTCGCCCAACTGCGCTTCATCCCGTTGGAGCATCCCAAGCTCGAACGCGAGATCTGCATCATCACCCGCCGCGGCCGCGCCCTCAGTCCGGCCGCAGCGGCGCTGCTGGATTGTGTGAGAGAACATCTGGCGAATATGCCGCTACCCGAAGGGGTTCAGGCGATCTGATTGATCAGCGCACCCGAGCAAGTCCCGATCGCGGCCTCCGCATGGGTCAACATGTCCGTGTCGGTGCCGCTGATCGTAAACAGGATTACTTCCTTGCGACGATGAAGAGAGAGCCCTTGCCTGGCTGCCACTCCCTGTCGATTGAGAAGCCTGACTGTTCGAGCATCGCCACCAGCTCCCCACGTCTAAAACGGTTAACAAAAGGCGCCAATCCAACAGCCTGCATGAGCGGAATAACGGCCCGCCAGAGGATGTTCAACTCACCCACCAGCGCAGTACTGGAGATAAACACACCGCCAGGTTTCAGCAGCCCGTACACCGTTGAAATGGCGCCTTCGACCTCTTCCAGAAGATGCAGAATATTCAGTCCCAAAACAGCATCAAAAGACTCGGGCTCAAACTCCAGGCTATCGAGCGTGCCTTGCCGGAAAATAACATTGTCGATAGAAGCCGCTTCCGCCTTCTGCCTGGCGATTTCCAGCATCCTGTCCGATATATCCGTTGCTACGATATGACCAACGAACGGAGCATGGAGAATTGCCGTACTTCCTGTACCGCATCCGAACTCCAAAACGCTCCAGTCCGGACGGAAGTACTCCCGGGTGATGGCCAACTTCTTCTCGTAGCCGGCCTGATCGCGTATCGAGCTTTTCGCGTAACGAGCCGCGCTTCTGTCCCAGAACTGTTTGGCATCCCTCAACGGTTTCTCCTTAATCCCTTCACCTGATCCACACCCTGTAGCGACTATGGCCTGTCATGGCATAGTGAATAGCACAACAAACGGGAGCGCGTCGTGCATCCTCTGCAGCACCCTGATGAGGTATGCTCACTCGCTACGTTTAGGCTCCGGCCTGCTAAGTAAATAAACAGCCACTGCAATAAACAAAATAGTAATGCCCGTAAGCAGCCAAAAATGATTAACCCGATGATACATAAAAGCCCCACTGCCAAGCAGCATCAGTACAGCTAATGCTTTGCTTCGTCTTGATACTGCTCGCTCTTGCTCCCAATCTATAAGCAGCTTACCCAAGTGCGGATGGGCATATAACCAACGGTGAAGCCTATCGGACCCTCTTGCCGCAAACCACGCGGTCAATAGAAGAAATGGGACCGTTGGCAACCCTGGGAGAAACACGCCTATAAGGGCAAGTGCTAAACACAGGTATGCGAGAACTAGCGCCACCACACGCGTCATACGCGCTCACCTCTTGTAATTCTCATGATTTATCACCGGTTGGTGTGGCCCCTTCGTCAACCGATGCATTAGCGGTCAAGTGCTTACGTTGTTAGCTGCTCCTGTAAATAGCTGAACGATGTCCAACTTTTATGACATTTATAACCAACACTTCATCCCGTATTTCGTAGATAATGCGATATAAGCCCTGCCTAACCCGGTAGTTTTCTTGGCCGGAAATTTTAATGCAACCTTCTGCTCTAGGATTATCAGCCAAAGAGTCTATGCGCTTTAAAATCCGCTGAACATCTTGCTTGGGAATGTTCCGGAAGTCTTTAGCAACAGATTTTTTAAAAGTAATTTTATATTTTGCCATGCTGCTTCAGATCATTGAGCAAGTCTTCATAGCTGATCTCAGGTTCCTGGGACCTTTCTGAAATTGCCTGTAGATCTTCTTGGTCTTCGCGCATAAGCAGGCGAACAGCTTCGTCAACAAGTTCAGATACAGATACGTGGGATGATGCTGCTCGTATTTTTAAGGCTTGATGGATAGCTGGCTCAAAATAGACAGTTGAGCGTTTGGATAGAGTGCTCACAGCATGCTCCTCCTCTTAGATATGTTGTTTCAAGACTATAGCATCACAACGCTATGATGTCATAGCGTTGTACGCATTAGGCTGGATAACAACCTTGAAAAACACCGAGTGCCCTGTCGGCGACCATGATCCTGTTGCCGCGGCGGGGCTGAAGCGGTGGCCTCGTCTTTCCAGCTCCCAGTCCAGCTCGTCCAACACGATGTTGGCCAGTTCCGGCCAGTGGGCATGCAGGTAGAGCGACAGTTGTTCTGTCGTCATACTGTCAGTGCCGGTTGCTAAAGTCCCCAAAATCGCAACTTGAGATGTCCCCTCCACCGAGGCATCAATAAACCGACTT
>NZ_JAHREP010000024.1 GCF_019084545.1 Marinobacterium ramblicola | reverse complement strand
GCCAGGTCCACATCGGAGTTATCGGCCTTGACGCGCACCTTGACGTTGTAGTCGATGACGCGTTTGACGCTTACCAGTATTTTCATATCCAGCTGTCCTGTTCTTTAACGGATCACGCCCTTGGTTTTCAGCGCATCCAGTTGTGATTTGCGCTCCGGCAGCAGCCGCTCCAGCACCTCATCTGTATGCTCACCCAGTCCTGGTGGTGCCTGCTCCGCATTCATATGCCGGTTATCGAAACGCACCGGATTACTGACCAGGTTGACCTCGCCGGCCTCGCTATGGGGCAGCGTGATCTTCATGCCGCGGTGCTGCACCTGGGGGTCGGCAAACACCTGCTCCATCGTGTTGATCGGGCCACAGGGCACCCCCTCCTTCTCCAGCTCCTGTAGCCAGAACTCAGACGGGCGGCTCGCGATCACGCGCTCCAGCCCCGGAACCAGAATCTGACGGTTCACCACGCGGCAACGATTGGTGGCAAAGCGCTCATCGTCGGCCAATGAAGGAACACCGGCCACATTGCAGAAACGTCGAAACTGGGTGTCATTTCCCACCGCCAGGATGATATGGCCATCCGCGGTGGCGAACGCCTGATAGGGCACGATATTGGGGTGCGAGTTACCCAGACGGCCGGGCGATTGGCCGGAGGTCAGGTAGTTCAGCGCCTGGTTTGCCAGTACGCCAACCTGCACATCCAGCAGCGACACATCAATATAGGTGCCCTCGCCGGTGCGACCGCGGCCGATCAGCGCCGACAGGATGGAGGTGGCGGCATACATGCCAGTGAACAGGTCCACCACGGCCACACCCACCTTCACCGGACCTCCCCCCGGCTCGGAATCCGGCTTGCCGGTGATCCCCATCAGTCCGCCCATCCCCTGCAGCAGGAAGTCATACCCGGCCCGGTTGGCGTAAGGGCCATCCTGACCGAAGCCGGTGATGGAACAGTAGATCAACTCCGGTTTGATCGCCTTCAGGCTGTCGTAATCCAGGTTGTAACGCTTGAGACCGCCGACCTTGAAGTTCTCCAGCACCACGTCGCAGTGGCGAACCAGATCGTGGATCAGTGCCTGCCCCTCCGGCTGCGACATATCGATCGCCACCGACTGCTTGCCGCGATTGGCACTCAGGTAGTAGGCGGCGTCGCGAGTCTCACCCAGGAACGGCGGTCCCCAGCCACGGGTATCGTCACCGCGCTCCGGATGTTCGATCTTGATAACCTCGGCGCCCAGGTCGGCCAGATGCTGGCTGCACCAGGGCCCGGCCAGGATGCGCGACAGATCGAGAACGCGGATACCCTGTAAAGGCTTGTCCATCGTAATCCTCCAAAAGCGGGACTAAGTTCCACTAGCCGAAGAGCCCCGCCAGCCGAAGAAAAGCGTTAGCGAGGCAGCCAGCGCAAGCGGTATGCCGCGATGGCAACGCAGCCAGCTTTCAGCAGAATGCCTGGATGCCGGTCTGGGCCCGCCCCAATATCAACGCGTGAACGTCGTGAGTGCCCTCATAGGTGTTCACCGTCTCCAGGTTGACCATGTGACGCATGACCCCGAACTCATCGGCGATACCGTTGCCGCCGTGCATATCACGGGCGAGGCGGGCGATATCCAGCGACTTGCCGCAGTTGTTGCGCTTGATCAGCGATACCATCTCCGGCGCCCAGTTACCGGCGTCCATTAGACGCCCGACCTGCAGTGCCGCCTGTAGCCCGAGCGCGATCTCGGTCTGCATGTTGGCCAGCTTGAGTTGGACCAGCTGGTTCGCCGCCAGCGGACGACCGAACTGTTTGCGATCCAGGGTGTACTGGCGCGCCGCATGCCAGCAGAACTCGGCAGCACCGAGCACACCCCAGGCGATACCGAAACGGGCCTTGTTCAGGCAGCCGAACGGACCGGCCAGGCCGCTGGCGTTGGGCAGCAGGTTCTCCTCCGGCACGAAGGCGTTATCGAGCACGATCTCACCGGTGATCGACGCACGCAGGCTCAGCTTGCCCTCGATCTTCGGCGTGGAGAAACCGTCGGTGCCACGCTCGACGATAAAGCCACGGATCTTGCCCTCGTGTGCCTCGGACTTGGCCCAGACCACGGCGATATCGGCGATCGGGCTATTGGTGATCCACATCTTCTGGCCGGTGAGCAGGTAGCCGCCGTCCACCTTCTTGGCGCGGGTGATCATCGAGCCGGGGTCGGAGCCGTGATCGGGCTCGGTCAGACCAAAGCAACCCACGATCTCGCCGCTGGCCAGACGCGGCAGGAATTTGCGTTTCTGCTCCTCGGAGCCGTAGGTCTCGATCGGATACATCACCAGGGAGGACTGCACGCTCATCGCCGAGCGGTAACCGGAGTCGACCCGCTCCACCTCGCGGGCGATCAGGCCGTAGGCGACATGGTTCAGACCGGCACCGCCGTACTCCTCCGCCACGGTGGCACCGAGCAGGCCCATCTCGCCCATCTCGCTCATGATCTCGCGGTCGAAACGCTCTTCGCGGTAGGCGCTGAGCACCCGCGGCTGCAGTTCGTTCTGGCAGTAAGCGCGCGCGGCCTCGCTGATCTGACGTTCATCTTCGGTCAGCTGTTGTGACAGCAGCAGCGGATCGTCCCAGTTGAAACTTGAGGAGTGCGACATTGTTTAAATCTCCGTAACCAATAAATGCTAACCATCAGGAGCGCTACCGGCGCTGCGCCGATATCGATTCATACTATTTATACTAATAAATAGAATAATTCAACCAAGTCGCATTAAGAGTTGATCTGTGGCAGGATTAGCCCCCTTATCCCAGGTATCCAGAACGCCATGCAGGACAGCAAGCTCGCCACCCCGAAACGGATCAAGCGTGCCGACCAGATCGTCGAATCGGTCAAGCGTTGGGTCGCGGTCAACAACAAGCAGCCTGGAGACCGCCTGCCCAATGAACGCGAGCTGATGGAGCAGTTCGATTGCTCGAAGGGTACCGTGCGCGAGGCGCTGAAATCGCTGGAGGTGCAGGGGTTGATCTCGATCCGCACCGGCCCCAACGGCGGCGCGGTACTGGAGCGAGTGCCCTATGAAAAGGCCAGCGAACTGCTGCGCAACTTCCTCCATTTCGAGCAGCCCTCCGGCCCGGAGATCTATGCCCTGCGCACGCTGATCGAACCGGAGATCGCCGCCCTGGCCACGCCCAGACTGAGCGCCGAGGATCTGGACGCACTTGAACAGCTGGTCTCCCGCTGTGAAGCGCCGCCGCAGACCTTCGACGAGCGCATGGCACAGCGGATCGCCGAGCTGGAGTTCCACGTGCTGCTGGCCCAGCGCTGCGACAATGCGATGCTGGCGTTCATCGGCCGCTTCCTGAACGACATGATCCGCGACCTGGTGATCTTCAAGAAGTCGGCCCTGCCGGAACAGCATGAGTTCTCCTGTGCCAACCTTGCTTACCACCAACAACTGCTGCAGGCGTTTCACGCGAAGGATGCCGAGCGGGCTCGCCAGTTGATGCACGAGCACATGAAATCGGCCGAGCATTTCAATATCGAGCTGCAGGGGCAGCTCAATCAGCATTTTCTGACCAGCAACTAATTCGCCGCCAAGCTATATCAGCGCCTTCAGATACTGCTCGACGCTGCGCCCCAGCGCCGCCAGGTTATACCCACCCTCCAGTACCGACACGATGCGGCCGCCGCAATACCGTTGACCGGCATCGACAATCAGCTCTCCGAGCCAGCCGAAATCCTCATCCTCCAGCAACAGCTCGGCCAGCGGATCGTCGCGATGGGCATCGAAACCGGCGGAGACGAAGATCATGTCCGGCCGGTGCCGCTGCAGTGCCGGCAGCCAGTCGCGTTCGATCGCCTGCCGGAATGCCGGGCCGTCAGTGCCGGCCGGTAGCGGGGTGTTGACGATATTGGGGCGATCCACGTCCTGGAAACGGAAGGGGTAGAAGGGATACTGGAAGCTGGAACAGACCAGCACCTCGGGGCGGTCCTTAAAGATGTCCACCGTGCCATTGCCGTGATGGACATCGAAATCGAGCACGGCGACCCGCTCGATGCCGGGCTGTTCAAGCGCCCAGGCGGCGCCGATGGCGATATTGTTGAACAGACAGAAACCCATCGCCGCATCGTGCTCGGCATGATGCCCCGGCGGGCGCACCGCACAGAAGGCGTTGTCGACCCGACCGTCGAACACCAGGCCGGTGGCCTGGATCACCGCACCGGTGGCCAGCTGTGCGGCCCGCAGGCTATGCGGGTTGAGCGCCGTATCGGGGTCGGCATAGTTCAGGCCATGCAGGGGGTGGAGGTCGGCAATGGCATCGATATACTGCGCCGGATGCACCAGCTGCAGCTGCTCGCGGGTAGCCGGTTCCGCAATCGCCAACTCCAGCCGCTCGATCAGTCCACTCTCGGTCAGTTGCCGCCGGATCGCCCGCAGGCGCTCAGGACTTTCCGGGTGGCCCGGCGCCATCTGATGCAGTTCGCAGTCGGGATGGGTGATCAATGCTGTGGTCATGGCGATACTCCGGCACCGGTAGCCTGTCGGACACAACGACGCCCGATACAGCGGCCAGCGGCGGGCAAGCGCGTTGCATCGGGCGCCCAAGCGGAACGAAAGCTTACATCGGCTTGGACAGGTAAGCTTCCAGTTTAACCGCACAATCGCTGCATTCAGCGAGTTTGAGTGATTTTTTGAAGGCGATCCGTGCCGGTGTAAAGCTGTCGCTTTCGCTCACGCGCCGCATGATCGGCACCTCGAGCCCGAGTGGATACTCAACCGTATGCTCGGCATACCGTTGACAATCACCATCGGAACGGAAGGTACAGAAGCGTGCCTGATGCTTCACCGGAGTCAACAGCGGCGCCTGCTCCGTTGCCACACAGACGCGATCATCCTCGGTAGCCGCCTCGACTGCATAGCGGGTACAGAGCGTGGTCTCACCACCGTAGAGCCAGGCTTCACCATCGGGGGCTATAAAATAGCTCACCTCGGATGCACGCTTGAACACGAGCCGACTGCCGATGCTGTCCGGGCTGCTCGCCTTGAACAGCACAGTCGGCATCAGCGGCTCGTACATCCTGTCGAAATACAACTGCTTCCAGCTGGAATCAGGTCCGATGCCGCCGGCATGTACCGCTACACTCATGACGGCCACTAACAAACAACTCAACAAGGCTTTCATCGTTAAACCTCCTTTGCTGCCGGGCTTTCCTTATGGGCAGCAGAACGTTGTGTCGCCTCTCTAAAAATAGTTGCCGCTTCGGTCAAATCACAGTGAATCTCATTAACATGCGAACAATTCATCATGATTTTCTAATATAAAATTCAGCTCCACCCCTCCTCCGGCTCTTGGGCCAGCAGCAACCGCCCAGCCTCGACCTGCACCCGGAAACAGAGCAGATCCTCAAACGCCGGTGGCGCCAGCACCTCGCCGCTTTTCAGACTGAAGCAGGCACCGTGGCGCGGACAGGTCACGGTATCCCCCTCGATCTCGCCGCCGCCGAGTTCGCCGCCATCGTGGGGGCAGATGTTCTCCACCGCGAAGTACTCGCCCTGCAGGTTGACCACCAGCACGCTGTAGCCCGGAAGTTCGACCACCCGATGCTCGCCGGGCGCCAGCAGCCTCGCTTCACCAATATCGGTCCAGCCCACCATACTCGTACCTCCTTCGTTCATAGCAGCCCCAGTTTCAACCGCGCCACCTCGGACATCCGGTCGGCGCTCCAAGGCGGGTCGTATACCAGCCTGACCTCGACGCTGCTGACGCCCGGCACACGCAGCAGCTTGCGCCGCACGTCGGTGGCCAGCACCGCCCCCATGCCGCAGCCCGGCGCGGTCAGCGTCATATCCACCTCGACCCGGCTGCCGCCATCCTTGTCGGTCAGGATATCGCAGCGGTAGACCAGCCCCAACTCGACGATATCGACCGGGATCTCCGGGTCGTAGCAGCTGGCCAGTGCGTGGCGCACCTCGGAGGGGTCGGCCGGGCCGCGATCGGCCTCGCCGGGCTCGACAGCCGCGCCGTCACTGCCCGCCGGTTTCGGCGCCGTATCGATCAGGCCGAGTGCATCGGCGTCCTCGCCATCGATCCGATACAGGTTGCCCTCTACCCCGACGGTAAAGTGATCGCCCAGACGTTGCATAATGCGCACGGCAGAGCCCCGGTTCAGGTTCACCAGTGCACCGGAGGGGATCGCGATCGCTTCGCAGTCGCGCTGCAGTCTGACACTGCTGTCGTTCATCTCGCCTCCTTCATTCGCCGCCGATATGGAAGCCCGGCTACTCGGTCGTAACCGGTTCATCGTTGCCCGGTTCAAGCGCCGCCATCAGCGCATGCCAGGCCAGCGTGGCGCACTTGATCCGGCTCGGAAACTCACGCACCCCGGCCAGCACCCGGAGTTTGCCGAGCGACTCCAATTCAGCCCCCTGCTCTGCGCCCTCCTCGCCGGTCAACAGGCGGTGAAAGGCATCGAACATCCGCTCGGCCTCCGCCGGCGTCTTGCCCTTGACCACCTCGCTGAGCATCGAGGCGGACGCCATGGAGATGGCACAACCCTGTCCCTGGAACGCCACATCGGTGATCTGCCCCTGTGCGTCACGCTGCAGACAGAGTTCAAGCTGGTCGCCGCACAGCGGGTTGTACCCCTGCCGGCAACGGCAGTCGCCCTCGATCCGGCGGAAATTACGCGGATGACGGCCGTGATCGATGATCACCTGCTGGTAAAGTTCGCGCAGTTCGTCATCCATATCATTGGCCTCCCTCGGTTGTCGCATCGCCGAACATCCGCACCACCTGATGCAGTGCCTCGATCAGCACGTCGATATCCTGCCGGCTGTTGTACAGCGCCAGCGAGGCCCGTGCCGTGCCCGCAAGTCCGAAACGCTGCATCAGCGGCATGGCGCAGTGGTGGCCGGCACGCACCGCCACACCGCAGCGGTCGAGGATGGTGCTGATATCGTGCGGATGCGCCTGGGCCATGACGAAGGAGAGGATCGCGGCCTTGTCCGGTGCGGTACCGATCAGCCGCAGTCCCGGCACCTGCTGCAGCGCCCGGGTACCATAGGCGAGCAGCTGACGCTCGTGCGCGGCGATCACCTCCAGCCCCAGGTTATCGACATAATCCAGCGCGGCCGCCAGGCCGATGGCATCGGCGATATTGGGGGTGCCCGCTTCGAACTTGTAGGGCAGCTGGTTATAGTCGGTATGCTCGAAGCTGACCTGGCTGATCATCTCGCCGCCGCCCTGCCAGGGCTCCATCGCCTCCAGAATCCGACGCTTGCCGTACAGTGCGCCGATACCGGTGGGGCCGTAAAGTTTGTGCCCGGAGAAGGCGTAGAAATCGGCATCCAGCGCCTGCAGATCGACCCTCAGATGCGGCACCGCCTGAGCGCCGTCGATCAGCACCGGGATCCCCTGTCGGTGGGCCTGAGCGATCATCTCCGCTATCGGGTTGATCGTGCCCAGTGCGTTGGAGACATGGGTCAGCGCCAGCAGTCTGACCCGAGGCCCCAGCAGTTCGGCAAACGCGGATTGGTCGAGTTCGCCGTTGTCGAGCACCGGGATAACCCGCAGCTGTGCCCCGGTCTGGCGACAGACAATCTGCCAGGGCACGATATTGGAGTGGTGCTCGATGGCGCTGATCAGCACCTCGTCCCCCGGCTGCAGTCGAGGCCGGGCGTAGGCCTGGGCCACCAGGTTGATCGCTTCGGTGGTGCCGCGCAGGAAGATGATCTCCTCCATCGCAGCGGCGTTGATAAAGCGCTGCACCCGCGCCCTTGCCGCCTCGTAGGCCGCGGTCGCCTCCTCACTGAGCTGGTAGACGCCGCGGTGCACATTGGCGTTCTGCTGCCGGTAGTAGTATTGCAGGGCATCCAGCACCGGTTGGGGTTTCTGGCTGGTGGCGGCGTTGTCCAGGTAAACCAGCGGCCTGCCGTGCATCTGCCGCGCAAGCAGCGGGAAGTCGCCCCGGCACCGCTCGGCCAGCGTAGTGTAGTCGACATCGTTGAACGGCATGGACTCATTCATCGCTCACCTTCCGAGTATCAGGGCTGGGCTCAGGGCGGCTAACGATACGACCGGCCAAGGCATCGGTCACTATCTGGTCATAGGCATCGGTAAACTCGCCTCGCGGTAACCGCTGCAGGCTCTCCCGGGCAAAGGCCAGGGTCAGCAGCGCCTGAGCGCTCTGTTTTTCGACTCCCCGGCTGCGCAGGTAGAACAGCTGCTCCTGGTCCAGATAGCCGACCGTAGCGCCGTGGGAGCACTTCACATCGTCCGCCTCGATCTGCAGCTCCGGTTTGGTGTCCACCTCGGCCCCGGTCGAGAGCAGCAGGTTGCGGTTGATCTGCCGGGCATCGCTGTGCTGGGCGTCGGGATGCACCACGGCCAGGCCGTTGAATACGGCCCGGGCATGGCCACGGAGGATCCCCTTGTAGAACTGGTCGCTGCGACCGCCAGGCAGACGATGATCCACCCGCAGGTGGTTATCCAGATGCTGGCGGCCATCGAGCAGGTAGAGACCTTCCAGCAACGCACTGGCCTCCTCGCCGTTCAACTGCACCTGCAGATCGTTTCGACAAAGCTCGCCACCGAGCATCAGTGCGAAGCTGTGATAAAGGCTTGCGCGCGCCTGCTGCACATGGATGCCGCTGATCCGCCGGTCGCCAAGTTCAGAGTCGAACAATCGGCCGTGGAACAGCTGTGCGCCCTCGCCCAGACTGATCTCCACCAGCAGGTCGGTCAGCGCCGAACCGTTGGCGCCCAGATGCTCCTCCAGCAGTTGCGCCCGACTGCCGGACTCCATCACCACCAGCAGGCGCGGGAAGCTGACCCTGTCTGCCTCGGTCGGGTCGGTTTCGAAACGGCAGTAGATCGGTTGCTCCAGCACGCAGCCCTCGGGCAGATACAGCAGCAACCCATCGTCGAAACGTGCCGCATTGAGCGCCGCGAAGGGCTGCCCCTCCAGTGTGGCGATGCGGCCGAGCATCTCGGGCAACAGCGGATCCTGCTGCGCTATCGCCTCGCGCAACGAGACCAGCCTGGCACCGGCGGGCAGCGGCAGCAGTGTGCTCCCCTGGATGATCCAGCGGCCATCGCGAAACAGGATACGATGGCCCTGCGGTCGGTACGGCCGGGAGCTACCCGCCTCACTCCCTTCATCTTCCGCCCGGCTAGCAACGCGGAAACGGCGCTCGCCCAGATCGCCCAACAGGGTATATTTCCAGGCTTCATCGCCACGCGCTGGCAGCCCCTCGGCAGATAAGCGCTCGAACGCCTGCAGCCGATGCAGCCTGAGCCAGGGCAAGTCGGCTCCGGCCAGATCGGTCCAGCAGGGGGTATCGATCAGTCGTGCACCTTCAGCCATCGCGATCCCTCCCCTGCTCGGCTTCTGCTTCCGTTTCGGTGACGGCGCCCTGGGCATAACCGGCCTGCTCCAGAGTCAGCGCCAGTTCGGCACCGCCGCTGCGACCGATCCGCCCCTGCTGCAGCACATGGACATAGTCCGGCTTCACGTAATCGAGCAGACGCTGATAGTGGGTGACCAGGATCAGGCTGCGATCCTCGCGGCGGAAGGAGTTGATACCCGCGGCCACACGCTTCAGGGCATCGATATCGAGCCCCGAGTCGGTCTCGTCGAGGATCGCCAGACGCGGCTCCAGCACCAGCATCTGCAGTATCTCGTTGCTCTTCTTCTCGCCGCCGGAGAACCCCTCGTTGACGCCGCGGTAGAGCAGTGCCTCCTCCATCTGCATCTGCGCCATCCGCGCCTTGACGCTGTCGAGAAACTCCAGCGCATCCAGCTCCGGCTCGCCGCGCTGCTTGCGCAGGCTGTTCAGTGCGGTTTTCAGGAACTGGATATTGCTGACGCCGGGGATCTCCACCGGATACTGGAATGCCAGGAACAGGCCTGCCGCGGCACGCTGTTCCACCTCCAGCGCCAGCAGATCCTGGCCGTCGTAGCGCACCTCACCGCCGGTCACCTCGTAGCCGGGACGACCGGCCAGCACATGGGCCAGGGTGCTCTTGCCGGAGCCGTTCGGCCCCATGATCGCGTGCACTTCACCGGGCCGAACCTCCAGATCCAGTCCGTCGAGGATCTGCTTGCCTTCAACCTGCACCGCCAGTTGGCGGATAGAGAGTAAAAAGTCGCTCATCATCGCCTCCCGTTATCCAACCGCGCCTTCGAGACTGACCTCCATCAGCGCCTGGGCTTCCACGGCAAACTCCATCGGCAGCTTGCGGAACACCTCCTTGCAGAAGCCGTTGACCAGCAGCGACACCGCCGCCTCGGCATCGATGCCGCGCTGGCGGCAGTAGAACAGCTGCGTATCGCTGATCTTCGACGTGGTCGCCTCATGTTCCACCTGGGCATCCGGGCGCATCACCTCGATATAGGGCAGGGTATGCGCGCCGCAGCGGTCACCGATCAGCAGCGAATCGCACTGGCTGTAGTTGCGTGCGCCCACCGCCTTGCGGCCGACCTTGACCAGGCCGCGGTAGGTGTTCTGCCCGCGCCCGGCGGAGATCCCCTTGGACAGGATGGTGCTGCGGGTACGCTTGCCGATATGGACCATCTTGGTGCCGGTATCCGCCTGCTGGTAGTTGTTGGTCAGTGCCACCGAGTAAAACTCGCCCACCGAGTCGTCGCCCTTGAGCATCACGCTGGGGTATTTCCAGGTAATTGCCGAGCCGGTCTCCACCTGGGTCCAGGAGATCTTGCTGTGGTGCCCGGCACAGAGACCGCGCTTGGTGACGAAGTTGTAGATGCCGCCTTTGCCCTCGGCATCGCCCGGATACCAGTTCTGCACCGTGGCGTACTTGATCTCGGCGTTGTCCAGCGCGATCAGCTCCACCACCGCCGCGTGCAGCTGATGCTCGTCGCGCATCGGCGCCGTACAGCCTTCAAGATAGCTGACCGAGGCGCCCTCCTCGGCAACGATCAGGGTGCGCTCGAACTGACCGGTACCGGCGGCGTTGATGCGGAAATAGGTGGACAGTTCCATCGGGCACCTGACCCCCTTGGGGATGTAGCAGAAGGAGCCGTCGGAGAATACGGCAGCATTGAGCGCGGCATAGAAGTTATCGGTGTAGGGCACCACCGTGCCCATGTAGCGGCGCACCAGGCCGGGATGTTTCTGCACCGCCTCGGAGAAAGAGCAGAAGATGATGCCGAGCTCCGCCAGCTCCTTCTGGAAGGTGGTGGCTACCGACACGCTGTCGAACACCGCGTCCACCGCCACATTTGTGCTGTTTCGGGCCCCCGCCACACCGGCAAGAGCGGCCCGCTCATGCAGCGGCACGCCCAAGCGTTCGTAGGTGCGCAGGATCTCCGGATCCACCTCGTCGAGACTGGCCGGGGCGTCTTTTCGTCGCGCCCGCGGCGAGGAGTAGTAGCTGATCGCCTCGAAATCGATCGGCGGATAGTGCACTCTGGACCAGGTCGGCACCTGCATGCTGCACCAGTGACGGTAAGCCGCCAGGCGCCACTGGAGCATGAACTCCGGCTCCTGTTTCTTCTCGACGATCGCCCTGATCACCGACTCATCGAGACCCGGTGGCAGACTGTCCTCGTCGATTTCGGTGACGAAGCCCTGGCTGTAGCCCTTGCTCAGCAGCGCTTCGAGCGGTGGTGTTTTGGTCGCCACGTGCTTGTCCTCCTGCCTGAGGGAATCAGGCGTTTACGTTACAAGCCTCCCGCTTGATCTACTCCTATCCTCTGATCACTGGCCAGCTGTTGCAGGCTGACCTGCCGCAGCACGCCATGGATGACACCGTTGATCCCGCGCCAGTTGTTACGGATCGGGCAGATCGCTTCCTGGCTGCACAGTTTGGGGGCCTGGCTGCAGTCGGTTACCCCAAGCGGCCCCTCCAGCGCCTCGAGCACTTCAGCCAGGGAGATCTCCTGCGGCGGGCGGGTCAAACGATAGCCACCGCGCTGACCTCGGCTGGAGTCCAGCAAACCCGCCCCGGCCATCTGCTTAAGCAGCTTGCGCACCGTGCTCAGCGGCAACCCCAGCTCCTGCGCCAGGCATACGGCACTGAACAGCGCATCGGGCCGGCGCGCCATATACGCCAGAACGACCGTACCGTAATCGGTTAACTTACTGATTTTCAACATTATCCGCTCCGCAGACGACAGCTCGCCCGGATCCTTATAGTACTAATATAGTACTCTTTTACGGTTTCGCAGCCGTTCGACCAGAGTCGACGACCTCTCGCCATCTCCTTTGACTGCCGTCAATGGCGCTCCACCCAGAGCTGCCGGAAAATACAAAAACGTCAGTAGTAAGAGACGGATAGACCTTAACCCCTATAACGACTACGACGGGAAAGGAAACCCAGTGCCAACTACCGACCCTCAACTCAACCGTTTGCTGGAGCGCTCGCCCGAGCCGATCTGCATCGCTCAGCAGGAGGCGCTTGTCTACCTGAACCCGGCGGCTCTCGGCCTGTTCGGTGCTGGATCCGATGATCCGCTGCTGGGCAGGTCGCTGCTTGAACGGATAGATCCGCCGCATCAAGCCGATACCGAGCAGCGTCTGGCCCAACTCTGCGCAACTCAGGAAACGCCAGAGCTGTACCGGGAAACCTGGCGGCGGCTGGACGGCGGTGCACTGATGGTCGAAGTTCGCACCATCCCCTGGGAGTACGACGGCCGGCACGCCGCCCTGTTTTACCTGCGCGACATCAGCGAGCGCTGCGAAAACCAGTGCTCGATCCGCCGCGATCAGCAGCTGCTGAGCGCGATTTTGGAGCACTCCAGCGCGGTAATCTTCGCCAAGGATCTGAACGGCCACTATCTGCTCGCCAACGCGGCACTGAGCGAACTGATCGACACCCCCATCGACCGCATACTGGGCAAACGGGATAGCGAATTGTTTCCCGCCGAGATCGCGCAGGAGCTGGCGCGGCGGGACCGGCGTACGGTAAAGGAGGGGCACGCCAGCGAGGTGGAGGAGCGTATTCTGCTCAACGGCGTCGAGAAAACCTACATCACCGCCAAGTTTCCGCTACGCGACCACGACGGCTCGATCTTCGGCGTCGGCGGAATCGCCACCGACATCACGGCGCGTAAACAGGCCGAGGAGCGAATCCATCAGCTCAACACTACGCTGGAGCAGCGGGTGGCGTCGCGCACTCGCGAGCTGGCCGAGGCCAGGGAGAGCTTACGCCACTCATTGAAACTCAATGAATCGATACTCGACGCCTCCGCCGCGGCCATACTGGCATTTCGAGAAGATGGCCAGTGCATACTGGCCAACCCGGCAGCCGTAAGGATGACCGGCGGCACAGAGCAGCAGCTGCTCGACCAGAATTTCAACCAGGTTCAGTCCTGGGTCGACAGCGGCCTGCTCGCGGCTGCGCGCCGGGTGCTGGCGGCCCACACCACGGAAACCTTTGAACGCCGGTTTACCACCAGCTTCAACACCAGCCTTTGGGCCGAGCTGCACCTGTCGAGTTTCGACATCGATGGCAAACGCCATCTGCTGTTGATGATGCAGGACATTACCGACAAGCGCCTGGCCGAGGAGCTGATGGCCAACCGCGAACAAGCCTTTCGTACCCTGACCACCAACCTGCCGGATACGGTTATCCGCTTCGATACCCAGGGCGAGGTGCTATATGCCAACCCGGCGATGGAACGCCTGCTGCCGAACCGACTGACAAGGTCCGCAAACGGCGAGCAGGACCCCGCGCTCAGCGCCGGCAGTTTCACCCTGCTGCAGGAGCAGGCACGGCGTATCGCCACAGGCGGCAAGTCCACCGAGATCGATATGGTGTTCGCAGACCGGGAGGAGAACCGGCGTCACTATGCCATGCGCATCGTGCCGGAACCGGGCCCGGATGGTACACCGATCAGCGTATTGGCGGTGGGCCGCGACCTGACCGAGCTGAAGCGAGCGGAGGAGGATCTGCGCCTGGCCGCCAGTGTGTTCCACTCCTCCGCCGAGGGCGTAATCATCACCGATGCCTGTGGCCGGATCATCTCGGTCAATCCGGCGTTCAGCGAGATCACCGGCTACAGCGCCGCCGAGGCGCTGGGCAACAAGCCCAGCATGCTCAAGTCCGACCACCAGCAGCCGGAGTTCTATCGCGCCATGTGGAACCAGCTGCTGACCGAGGGCCAGTGGCAGGGGGAGTTGTGGAACCGGCGCAAGGGCGGCCAAGTGTATCTGGAGTGGCTGACCATCAACCGCATCGACGACAGTCTGGGCGACCCGGTACGCTACGTCGCCGTGTTTCACGACATCACCGAGATCCGGCGCAAGGATGAGCATATTCACCATCTGGCGTTTCACGACGCGCTGACCGGACTGCCCAACCGGGAGCTGTTGATGGAGCGCCTTAGCCAGGCGCTGGGGCGCTCGTTCCGCGAGGCCCAGCGACTGTCGATCACCTTCATCGATCTGGACCGCTTCAAGGGGATCAACGATGCCCTCGGCCACGATGTCGGCGACAACCTGCTACAACAGGTCGGCGATCGCATCCGCCGCTGCCTGCGCAGCACCGATACCGTCGCCCGGGTCGGCGGCGATGAGTTTCTGGTGTTGATGGAAAATCTGAGCTCCGCGCGGGACTGCGCGACCAAGGCGCAGCAGCTGCTGGACGAGATCGCACGCCCGATCACCCTGCCCGGCTACAAGCTGGAGATCAGCGCCTCCATGGGCATGGCGTTCTACCCGGAGGACAGCGACAAGCCGCTGGAGCTGATGAAACGTGCCGACATGGCGATGTATGCGGCCAAGGAGGCCGGCGGCAACACCTATCGTTTCTTCCGCCAGGAGATGCTGGAGCGCACCACCCGCCGCCTGACCCTGGAGATCGACCTGCGCCGGGCGATCGCCAATAACGAGCTGGAGCTGCACTATCAGCCCAAGATCGATCTGAGCAGCCGTGTCATGACCGGCGTCGAGGCGCTGCTGCGCTGGCGCCACCCGGTTCACGGCATGCAGCCGCCGGGGGAGTTCATTCCGCTGGCCGAAGAAAACTCGCTGATCTGCGATATCGGCGCCTGGGTGATCGAGGAGGCCTGCCGCCAGTCGGCGCGCTGGCGAGACCGAGGGCTGGAGTTCAGGATCGCGGTGAATATCTCCCCGCGCCAGCTCGAGTCGGGAGACCTGTTTCAACAACTGTGCTCGCTGGCGCGCCATTATGGCACCACGCCCGCCCATCTGGAGCTGGAGTTGACCGAGAGTTCGCTGATGGAGAATCCCGAGGGGGTGACCGGTCAGCTGAACCAGTTCCGTCAGGCGGGTGTACGCATCGCCGTGGATGACTTCGGTACCGGCTACTCCAGCCTCGCTTATCTGCGCCGACTGCCGATCGATATCCTGAAGATAGACCGCTCCTTCGTCTCCGACGCCATCGTCGACGAAGATGACGCCCAGATCATCAAGACCATCCTGGCGCTGGGCCAGAGCCTGAAGCTGGCGGTGGTGGCGGAGGGGGTGGAAAGCACGTCACAGGCCGAGCTGCTGCAAAGCCTGGGTTGCGATCAGGTGCAGGGGTATCTCTACGCCCGTCCGATGCCGGCCAGCGAACTCGAAACCTGGCTGCTGGAGCACCAGGAATCGCCGATCTCCTGAAACCATGCAAGGGGCGGAAAATAGACAATACTTAAGCGGGCGAACCTTTTTATGCTTACCAAGAGATGAGGTGTGTTATGCCAGACTGGATAGTAGTTGCCGATGCCTCAAAGGCAGTTGTCTATGCACAGGACCGGCCCCGGGGAGAGCTGCAGGAGATCATGGATCTGGTCCATCCCGAAGCCCGGGTCAAGGAGAGCGCTCTGATCTCGGACGGCCCGGGAATTCCGGAAAAAGGCTCGGTACGCCAGACCGAAGATCAGCGTTTTGCCCGCGACATCATGGCCAAAGTACGGCACGCGTTGGACACCAACGAGATCCGCGGCTTTTACCTCGCCGCACCGCCCCATTTTCTTGGGTTACTGCGCGAATCGATGGATGGCCACCTGCGCAAGTCCCTGCATCAGGATCTCGATAAGAACCTCACCGGCGCGGCCCATAGCGACGTCATCGCCGCCTTCTCCTTCCCGACCATCCGCAGTTGATGCAGCGGTAGCCTTATCGCCGACTACCAGTGTCGGCGATAAGGCCAATGCCCCAAAATACTCCAGTTATCGTTGATATCCAGCTCGTCGATCCAGTACTGCACCTTGAATGGCGCTCCCATCTCGGACGCCGGCGGCGGACCGCCATTACGGCTGACCAGGAAGCGCCCCGGACAGCCCAGGCGTTCATCGCCCGGGGACACGTTGATTCGCCCTTCGCCCAATCCGGTATTCTGGTCCAACCGGCCCCAGAGGTGCAGCACAGGCTCGTCGTCCAATAACATCACACCGCCATAGACCCAGGTGTCGCCGGTGACAGGCACAACGGTACTGAAACGACCATCGGCATCCAGCACCAGGTTCAAATCCAATAGCACCTTCTGCCCCAGCATCGCCCTCAGCCTGCTACCCTCGCGCTCAAACCGAATCAGATCCGCATAACCGACACAGTGAACACTGACCGGGGACATCAACGAGGTCGACGTGTAGTAGTACCGCGCGCCGCTGCGCATCATGCCCTGCCAGATATCGGATTCGGTATTGGCGGTTGTCGGCCCCGGCGGTTCATGCCAGTAACTTGGCCCGGCACAACCGGCCATCCCCAGCAATGATAGGGTCAGGAATAGAGTTCTGAACATCACGCACCTCTCTTGCGGCTCGCCGGCCCTGGCTTGGCGCCGCTCATATCCCCTCAAATCACCAGAACGGCGGCCCCGGACAGCCGTCCGCTGCGCAGGTCCGACAGCGCGTCATTCGCGCGGCTCAACGGATAGGGCGTGACCTCCGTTTCGATCGCGACCCGCTCCGCCAGCGCCATAAACACTTCGCCATCCTCACGGGTCAGGTTGGCAACGGAGCGCAACTGCCGCTCCTGCCAAAGGATAGCGTAGGGAAAGCCGGGAATATCCGACATGTGGATACCGGCACACACCACCGACGCCCCAGGCCGCACTGCACGTAGCGCAGCCGGTACCAGAGCCCCCACCGGCGCGAAGATAATGGCCCCATCCAGAGGTACCGGTGGCGGCTGTTCGCTGTCACCTGCCCAGGCAACCCCCAGCCGCCTGGCGAACCCCTGCGCCTGCCCATCGCCGGGGCTAGTGAACGCATAGACCTCCACCCCTTCGGCAATCGCGACCTGGACGATGATGTGTGCTGCGGCACCAAAGCCATAGATGCCCAGACGCCGGGCCTGGCGGACCATGGCCCAGGCACGGTAGCCGATCAGCCCGGCACAAAGCAGCGGCGCCACATGCAGATCGTCATACCGCTCGGGCAGTTTGAACACGTAACGCGCATCGGCCACGGCATACTCGGCATAGCCGCCGTTGAGGGTGTAGCCGGTGAAACCGGGCGATTCGCAGAGATTCTCGCGCCCCTCCAGACAGTAGTCGCACAGGCCGCAGGTATGACCGAGCCAGGGGATACCGACCCGCTCCCCCGGCGCCAGGCCACTCACATCCGCCCCGAGAGCGTCGACTACCCCCACTACCTCATGCCCGGGGATGATACCGGCAGGGATATGGGGCAGCTCGCCGTCGACAACGTGAAGATCGGTGCGACACACGCCACAGACACTGACACGTACGCGAACCTGACCTCTGGCGGGTTCCGGAGGATCAAGGTCTTTCAGTTTCAGCGGCTCACCCGGCCGCTCCAGCACCATCGCCCTCATAGCGCCTCCTCTGGACAGGTCGCGACAGCTGAACTCGGCTGCCGACTGACATCTATAAAGATATCACCGTCAACCGAGTCTGCAGCATTCGCCATGCGGATAGAAAAAGTGCAAACCCGGCTTGTGTGTAAGCGACTTCTAATGTTCAATCGAGGGAGAGATGGTTGAAATAACATGGTTACCATTTAGCAACACTAGCAGAAAAGGTTGCCAGCCAGGCGGTACTGATGATTCGCCACAGATATATCTCCGGCCTTACCGCGAGAACCGTTGGCATCACCTTTCTGGTTGCCATTACGGTGATCGGCGCAACCGTGCTCACCTACAGCACGCTAAAGCGTATGCACCTGATGATCGACGAGATCGTCAGCACCGATATGGAAAATCTGATGACCTCGGTGCGCCTGGTGCAGCAGAGCGAGTCGTTGATCTCGCTCGACCTGATCCTGACCGGTGCCGAAAACCACACCCAACGCCGAACCGCACTGATCGAACTGAACGACCGGCTGGCCTGGATCGGGCAGCTTAGCGGGCAGCTGTTGAGCAGACAGGGGCAAGGTATGGTGGTCAACCAGATAAAAGACACCCAACAGCAACTGTCCGACTCCATCCAGCAACTGAACAGTCTGGTCAGAAAGCGGATCGACGGCTCGGCCAGCGACAGCGAGCTGCTGCGCATCGTCGCGCTATCCTCGACCAACCAGGAGCTCGCCGGTCGTCTCTCGGTGATGCTGGGCTATTTCGCGGCCAATATGCGCCAGCAGATGACCGAGCGCAGCGGCCAGCTCACCGAGGAGATCAACCAGCATCAGCTCAACCTGGTCGTGCTGACCGCCCTGCTGCTGTTATCGGCCCTGCTGGCAGGACTGTACTTTGAATTAACGGTGGTCCGCCGCATCCTGCATGTGCAGCGTGCCGTCAGCCGTCCCGAAGTCAGGCCCGACGAGATCCGCGTTGCCGGCGACGACGAGATCACCCAACTGGCCACCACCGTGGGCACCTATGTAGAACGCATCCAGACTCAGGAAGCCCACATGCTCAAGATCCACGACGAGCTTGCTTATCTGGCCGAGCACGACCCGCTGACCGGGCTGTCCAACCGCAGGCACCTTTACGCCCTTGCCACGCGGCTGATTGAGCAGAGCACGCAACCGGTGTGCGTGGCGATAGGCGATATCGACTACTTCAAAGCGGTCAATGATCGCTTTGGCCACACCGCCGGTGACCAGGTCCTGATCCACGTCGCCGAGCAGCTGCGCAACGGCCTGCGCGAGTCCGATATTCTGGCCCGTTACGGCGGCGAGGAGTTTGCCGTGGTACTGGCGGTACACAACCAGGACGCCGCCCGCACCCTGATCGACGCTATCGCCGAACGGGTACGCAGCGGTACGGCGACACTGGAAAATGGCGAACAGGTAGAGCTGACCATGAGTTTTGGCTTCGCCGTCGTCGATCCGGGAGCGATCGATGAGGTGCACGGAGCGGACGCACAGGCACTGCTGAACCAGGCGCTGAACAGCGCGGACAACGCCCTCTATGACGCCAAAACGAGGGGGCGCAACAGGGCCGTCATGGCCTCAACCACCCCCGACACAGAAGAGATGTAGCCATGACCATTACCCGAAGGCTGCCCTCCTTGTTGACCTGCATCTGCCTGCTGGCCTCGCTTACCGCTGGCCCGGTTCAGGCCGGCCCACGGGAGGATATCCGGGTCGGGATTCAGCTCGAGCCACCGGTACTGGACCCCACCATAACGGCGGCTGCAGCAGCCGGTGAAATCACCTATTGCAATGTGCTGGAGGGGCTCACCGTCGTCGATGCAGAGGGAAAAGTCGCCCCGCGACTGGCAACAAGCTGGCGTCTGTCCAGCGACGGCCTGAGCTACGAATTCACACTGCAGGATGATGTCCGCTTCCACGATGGCCGGCCCTTTAACGCCGAGATCGCGGCCTTCAGCCTGAATCGTATACTCGACAACCAATCGCTTAACCCGCAGAAAAAGCTGTTCGAGAAGGTGGCCGGCGTCGAGGTGCTCGACGAACATCGTATCGCCATACGGTTGACGCAACCCGACTCACTGCTGCCGTTCGAGCTGGCACAGCCCGCCGCGGTGATGGTGCATCCCGACTCGGTGGCCAACAACGCCACCCACCCGGTCGGCACCGGGCCTTTCCGCTTCGAAAAGTGGGCGGAAAAACACTCGGTCACCCTGACCAGAAACGACGACTACTGGGGCGAAAAGGCGCACCTGAAACGCGCCCAGTTCCTGTTCATGCAGACATCGGTGGGCAGTGAAAACATGCTGGCCGAGGGGCTGGTGGACGGTCTGGTCAGCGTCACCCGCCTGACCAACCGCTTCATGATCCGGCCCGACTATCAGATGCGCGAGCGCAAGCTCGAGAGCAAGCTGATATTGGCGATCAACAACGGACTTCCCCCGTTCAACGACCTGCGTGTCCGCCGTGCGCTGGCACACGCCGTCAACCGTCGCGCTCTGCTGGACCTCTACGGTAGCGAGCTGCATCCGAAAATGATCGGCAGCCATTTTCCCCCCTCGCATCCAGCCTACGTCGACCTGGTTGACCGCTACCCCTATGATCCGGAGAAAGCCCGCGCACTGCTCGCCGAGGCGGGCGTGAAGCCCGGTACCCGTGTAGAGCTGACCATCCCGCCCACGGACTACGGCCGCTACGGCAGCGTGCGCATCGCCGAAGACCTGGAGGCGGTAGGTTTTTCCGTCGAGTTGAAACAGCTGGAGTGGAAGGAGTGGATGCAGAGCGTGTTCAAGGAGCGGGACTACGCACTGACCCTGATCATGCACGTGGAGCCGATGGATCTGAACATCTACGCCCGCGATAACTACTACTTCAACTACGCGAACGCCGGTTTCAAGGCGATCTGGGGCCAGGTACTCAATGCGCGCAGCGAGACGGAACTGAATGCGCGACTTGGCGATGCCCAGCGCCGCATCACCGAGGACGCGGTCAACGTTTTCCTGTTCATGCGCCCGGAACAGAATCTGATGCACCGGGATCTCGCGGGCCTCTGGGAGAAAAGCCCCATCCCGGCATTCGTGCTCGAAGATATCTATTGGACCCAATAGAGCGGCGCTATACGTCTACACTGCCTTCAGGGGAGATATCCAGACAGAGGCGGTAGAGGATGGGAAGTCAGTTGGAAGCGGATCTTGGCGATCACAGCGGGGCGCACCGCGCACGAGCTGAGTATTGTCGGCAGCGTCTGCCTGAGCTGTGCCTGCTCGAACGTCTGCTCAACAAAGGCGCCGGCATCGTCCGCAGCCGGGTGCTCGCCGAACTGGCGGATGGCGACCAACATTTACCGCTGTACGCGCTGGAACTCGGCAGTGACAACCCCGACCTGCCGGTGCTGATCCTCTGTGGCGGTATCCACGGTATCGAACGCATCGGTACTCAACTGCTGCTGGCCGAACTCGGCACCCTGATCTACCGCTTCCGCTGGGATAAGAGCTTGCAGCACCGGCTGTCGCAGATGCGACTGCTCATCCTGCCGATGATCAACCCGGTGGGCATGGCACGTGGCTGGCGCAGTAACGGCAATGGCGTCGATCTGATGCGTAACGCCCCCATCGACGCGGATCTGCCCCACCCCTGGCCGATCTGCGGCCACCGTTTGGGACGCTGGTTGCCCTGGTACCGGGGCAAGACACAAGCCCCCATGCAAGCCGAAGCGCAACAGCTGTGCCGCTATATTCAGGAGCAGACCGCGCGAGCCCCCTTTATCCTGTCACTGGATTGCCACTCCGGCTTCGGCATGCGTGACAGAATCTGGTTCCCCTATGCCGGACGGCATCAGTTGATGGAGCATGCGGCAGAGCTGCACGCGATGATCAGGTTATTCGAGCGCGCCCACCCGCATCATACCTATCTGTTCGAACCCCAGTTCCACCACTACTGCAGCCACGGCGACCTCTGGGATTACCTCTACCGCGAACACCTGAAACAGCACAGCTCGGTGTTCTTGCCACTGACCCTGGAAATGGGCTCCTGGCTCTGGGTGAAAAAGAACCTGAGCCAGATCACCAGCTACACGGGATTGTTCAACCCCACGGTGCCACACCGTCAGCGCCGCACCCTGCGCCGCCACTATCTGCTGCTCGATTTCCTGATCAGTGCGGTCAGCTCCTGGCAGAACTGGATGCCGGATCGCCCCGGCCATGCACGTCACCAGCGTTATGCCGAGCGCCGCTGGCTGAAACGGGAGCACAGAGCATGAGCGGCCCCGTCGAGTACAAGCCGGCCCAACCGGCCGAGCCATCGACAATACCCTGGGTACTACTGCGCGGTCTGGCGCGCGAACAGCGTCACTGGGGCAGTTTTCCACAGCGGCTCGCGGAGCAACTGAACACCCGCGTCATCTGCCCCGACACACCCGGCAACGGCTATCGATATCGGGATACCAGCCCGCAGGATATCCACGGCACACTGGAATCGGTGCGCAGCGAGCTGAACGAAACCGGGCCATTCAACCTGCTCGGGTTATCGATGGGCGGCATGATCGCCACCGAATGGGCCAGCTGCTATCCACAGGAGGTCGGCGTGTTGGTGCTGATCAACTCCAGTTTCGCCAATTTCAGTCTCCCCTGGCAGCGACTCAGACCGCCTGCGCTGTGTAAGGTGCTCGCCTCGCTGGCCATGCCAACAGTCAAACGCGAAGGGGTGATCTTCGATCTGATCTGCCAGCGCTCGGGCGATCGCCGCGAAACCCTGGCCGCATGGGCCGGCTTCGCTCATGAATGCCCGCTGCGCCGCAGCAACTTCGGCCGTCAACTCTATTCCGCCGCCCGCTATCGCGCTCCGTCAGCAGCACCTCTGCCCAACGCCCTGATCCTCTGCGGGCGTGGCGACCGCTTGGTCAATCCCGCCTGCAGCGCCGCCATCGCCAGGCGCTGGGGGATAACACTCGATGCCCACCCCTGGGCCGGACACGACCTGACCCACGACGATCCGGACTGGGTGCTGAAGCGGATAGCCTGCCTGCAGGAGCGGGCCGGGATCACGCACTCCTGATCATCCAGATCCCTTCCGCCATCGCCGCTTTACCGCTAGGCTTTCGTAAAAGCCTGCCAGGAACCGCCAACGTGCCCACCTACGAATATCTGATCACCGACTCCGCCACCTCGACCTCCAACCGGGACTTCCACCTCACTCATGACGGCATCGGCATCGACAGCCCCGTGCCCTTCAGTATCCGCCAGCAAACCCTGGCCGGCGGCAAGCAGCAGGGGTCGGAGCTGATCACACTACAGGTCGGTGACATGACGGTGCGCCTGGTGCCGACCCGCGGCATGGCGGTGCTGGATGTCTTTGTCGGCGACACCCGCTTCGGCTGGGACTCGCCGGTGCAGGAGGTGGTCAACCCCGCATTCATCAATCTGGAGGCATTCGGCGGGCTGGGCTGGCTCGAGGGGTTCAACGAGATGGTGGTGCGCTGCGGGTATCAGTGGGCGGGGCATCCGGGCATCGACAACGGCGAGCTGCTGACACTGCATGGCCGCATCCAGAACACGCCCGCCTCGCGGGTCGTGCTCAGCATCGAGGACACGCCGCCCTACACCATCCGCCTGTCGGGCCGGGTCGACGAGAAATGCTTCAAGCGCTGCGACTTCGAGGTGTGGATGCACCTGAGCCTGGTGCCGGGGGAGCATCGCATCACCCTGCGCGACGAGTTGATCAATCGCGGCGACTACGCCCGCGAATACCAGGTGATCTATCACAACAACTTCGGCACACCGGTACTGGAAGCCGGAGGCAGAGTGCATCTACCGGTACGGCAGATCTCGCCGTTCAATACCTATGCAGGAGAGGGACTGAACGGCTGGGCCGAGGTTGGCCCGCCGCAGAGGGGTTTCGACGAGCAGGTGTTCAACATCCATCCGCTGGCGGATCCCCAGGGTAATACCGAGGCGTTGCTGCACAACGCCAGCGCCGATCTGGGGGTGGCGATGGGTTTCAATACCGTGCAGCTTCCGGTACTGACGATCTGGAAGAACACCGACACCCTGCAGCAGGGCTATGTAATGGGGATAGAACCGGGCACAAGCTTCGCCTACAACCGCCGACTTCAGCGCGATCTTGGCCTGGTGCCCAGCATCGGCCCCGGCGAATCGCGCCATTTCAACCTGAGCTTCACCTTCCTGAACAATGCGACACAGGTTGCCGATGCCCTGGCCCGCATCGAGGGGTTACAGGGAGATATCCGACCGGAGGTACTTGATACCCCGTTGTGCGCCCCCTGAGCCTGTTGCGGTGATGTGAAACCACAGATCGTCGCAACTGTCGATGCGCAATGGGGGATAGCCCTTGACTCGTCCCCCTTTACAGATGCTCTCGGCCAACTCCAAAGCGGCGTCAGGGTCTGACTACGGCGAAACGACACAGAACTCTTCGCCACCATATCGTGCCACGATATCCGAAGCGCGCCTGCAACACCGCTGCATCACGCTTGCGATAGAACGTATACAGTCATCACCGACCCAATGGCCATAGGCGCCTTTATACTGTTTAAACTGGTCAATATCGCACAGTATCAAGGAGAAATAGAATGAGCTTCCCTTAAGCCTTTTTATTTCTCTAATCAGTACTTCATCAAAATAGCGCCTGTTAAATAGCCGTGTAAGTTCATCTACATTTGAAAGACGTTTCAATTTCCGATTCGCCACTTACAATGCTTTAGTTCTCTTCCGAACACTTCTTTCAAGTTTCTGTGCATGAAATGTCTGGCCCTGATAATCGATCTCTGTCGCATATATTGTCTTAGCAGGACCAGAGCCATGCTCAAGGACATACAAGCAATGCTGATAAGTTGAACTGAAAAAGCAAACACCCCTAATCGACTATAGGAATATCCCTACACACAATTAGGAAAATACCGAGTAATCATCAAAATTTTCAAGATACACCAGGGTTCAAGATAGTGAACAGGCAAGCAGACAGTCGGTAAAAACTAGAAATACATGGTTATTGGATATGTACATTCGTTCATGCATGTTATATTTACGCCAGACAACAAATAATAATTGTAATGATGTATCTATAAAGTCAGTTTTAAACGACAAAAAAATGGCAAACGCCAATACAGATACCTCTCGTTCAAACAGTCGTTCTATATAAAAATCAGTATCCTGGCCAAGCGATCACACCATAAGAACAATTTTATTGATCAGAATACTTTTAAAGGGTGATTGAATTTTCTATGCGTATAAACAAGCCTGTCACAAAAAAAGAGCGTACCTTCACAGAAGAACAAAAGCTGATTTCGACAACCGACACCAAGGGTCTAATTACATACTGCAATCAAGCCTTTATCGATATCAGCGGCTATTCGAAAGAGGAGCTGATAGGCCAGCCCCATAACATCGTCCGTCATCCCGACATGCCTGCGGCGGCCTTTGACGTACTGTGGAATCATCTCAAGGCCGGCAAGCCATGGATGGGGCTGGTCAAGAACCGGTGCAAGAACGGCGACTTCTACTGGGTGAACGCCTATGTCACACCGATCACCGAAAACGGCAGGACCGTCGGATTCGAGTCGGTGCGAGTCTGTCCTAAGCGTGAGGATGTCGCGCGCGCCGAACGCGTGTACTCCCGGATGAATACAGGCAAACATCGACGACCGATCCCGCGCCCCAGCCTGCATTGGGGCGTTCTGACCGCCACCCTTATCCTGGCCGGACTGACTGCCGCGAAGCTGAATCCCTATACCGCCCTGGGTGTACTGAGCATCGGTTGTCTGAGCGCCATGGTGCTACAATCGCATCGTTATAAACGCGAGCTGCGTAGCGTACTGGAACTGATGCCCGCTCCCTTTTGTCATCCCGTAGCGGTGGCGACCTATACTGATAGCCTTGGCGCGCTGGGCCAGGTGAAAGTAGGGGTTTTGAGTGAACTTGCCCATCTCGATACCGTATTGACGCGCATCGCAGATGCCGCCGCCAATGTGGCGCGCGAGTCGAGCGAAGCGTATGCGCTGGCGCAATCGTTCTATCGTGGCATAGAGCACCAGTTGGAGGAGACGGAGCATGTAGCCGCTGCCGTACACGAGATGGCGGCCAGCATCAACCAGGTAGCCGAACACGTGCAGACCAGTGCTCAGCAAGCGGAGGAGACCAACCAGGTTACACAGAGCGGGCGCGCGCTTGGCCAAACTGCCCGCCACTCGATCGATCAGTTAAGAGAGACAGTTCAGTCCATCGTGGACTCGGTTTCCAGTCTCGCCGCGGAGACGGATCAGATCTCCGATGCCGCACTGATCATCGAACAGATCGCAGACCAGACCAGCCTGTTGGCACTCAACGCCGCAATCGAAGCCGCGCGCGCCGGCGAACATGGCCGCGGCTTTGCCGTCGTCGCCGACGAGGTGCGCCAACTGGCGCAAAGCACCCAAGAGTCGACCCGCAGAATCCACGATCTGCTGCTGCGGGTACAAGCCGGCGTGACGCACTCGGTCGATGTCGCGCACAAGGGGCAGCAGGAGTCGGTCCGAGGCTTGGCCGACGTCGTTGAAATGGAGCAGATGCTTAACGGCATCTCCGACGCGATGGCGGTAATTGCCGAGATGTCGACACAGATGGCCTGCGCAATCGAAGAGCAGGCTCAGGCGTCCGACAACATCGGCTCCCGGATCGACAATATAGCCACCATTTCGGCGGACTGTCGTGTCAAGACCGAAGAGTCGTCCACACGTATGAGCGCGCTGGAAATAGTTGCCTCCAGCATGCGAGAACTGGTAGCGGGATTCCACCGCTGATCCCGCCTATCCGATCACTCCACATGAGACATGGTTTGCCGCCCGACAGGTGCAACCCTACGCCTCGGTAACAGCCGTCGGGAGGTAGAAACTGTAGCGGTTTTTACCCCCCTGCTTCGCCGCGTACATCGCCTGATCGGCATGGCGCAGCAGGGTATCGGGATCGTTGTCATCCTCGGGGTAGAGGGTGATGCCGATACTGCCTGACACCAGGCAGGGGTGTCCCTGGATCAGAACAGGCTGAGAGATTTCGGCCAATATCCGTTCGATGGTGATCTCGCACTCCTGCCGATTTCGAATATCGCTCAGCAGCAGTACAAACTCATCGCCGCCAAGGCGCGCCACGGTATCGGTTTCGCGCAATACCGATAACAACCGGCTGGAGATGCTCTTCAGCACCTGATCGCCGGTGTTATGACCCTTTGCATCATTCACCTCTTTGAAACCGTCAAGGTCCAGATAGCAGAGGGCAAACTCCGAACCTTTGCGCCGTGCACGCGCCACCGCCTGCATCATGCGGTCTCCAAGCAAGGTCCGGTTAGGCAGGCCGGTCAGACCGTCATAATGGGCCAGATACTCCAGCCGCTGCTGGTGCTCCTTGAGTAGAGAGATGTCGCGGGTGACCGAAAGCACAGCCGTGACCTTGCCATCGGCGTCACGCAACGGTGCGGCATGGGTATCGAGCCAACGGGTATGGCCACGCTTGCCGGTCAAGCGAAACTCGAGCGATCCGGTTTCGCCGGCCAGCACGCGCAGATTGAGATCCTCGAACGCCTCTCGGTACTCGGGCACGACGAAAGAGGTCACACCAACCCGGTTCACCTCGTCCAGCCCAGCAACTTCGAGCATGTTCAGGCCCGCCCGGTTCATCTGCAGCACTTCGCCGTCACCGGCGATCACCTTGACACACTCCGGCTCGTTCTCGATGATCGTTTTCAACCGCTCTTCGCTTGCCACCAGCGCATAGCGCCGCTGGTCATGCTCGATGGCCGAACCGATCCAGCGCGCCAGCAGGCGCATGAACTCCCGGTCCCCTCCGTCAAACTCTCGCGCGTAACGCTCTGGAGCGGAGAAGTTAACCGTCCCGTATACCTGCCCGGCTACCCGTATCGGTGCGCCGATATAGGCCTCCAGCTGGAACAGGGTATAGCAGGGGTGGTGACGGTGGACGGAATCGGCCATCGTCGAGACCGCCACCACATCCTCCGACTCCAGCGTAATGTCGCAGTAGGTGTCGCCGAGCTGAAAGCATTGACCATCCACCAGAGTATCGGCAGGCGACACCTGCACCATGACCCTGTAAACCTCGTTCTGAACCTCGCTGACGATGCCGAAACTCAGCCCGAAATGGCGGTTGCCGATCTGCAGCGCCTTGCGCAGTTGCTCCTTCAGCGGCAGGTGGGACAGCGCCGCGACCTCATTCAGTGCTGCCAGCCCCTCGCGCTGACGCAGCTCGTCCGCCTCGATTCGCTTGCGCGCGGTGATGTCTTCGATCATCGCAATGCCACCGAGGATATCGCCGGATTCGCTGGTCACCGGTGCACAGGCCATGGAGACCCAGAGTTCAACACCGGCATAGGAGGTAACATAGCGCCCCTCGTAGTTCGACCGCTCGCCACCCACTGCGGACTGCAGTGCAGGCAAAATCCGCTTATCATTCAGCCGATGACAATCGAGCCCGATCATATAGTCGTGCGGCACCTGCATGATCTCGGCGAAACGCTGGTTGACGTAGGTCACCGCCAGATTACGATCGAAATGCAGGATGCCCACGGGTGAATTACTTAACAGCAGCCGGTAGCGCTCTTCGCTTTGGCGCAGCTGAATCTGGCTTTGCAGCAGCGCCTCTTCCGCGCGCTTGCGCTCGGAGTTATCGATCAGGGTGCCGGCCATCTTGACTGGAGTACCCTGGCTGTCGCACTCCACCACCTGGCCGCGGATCAAGACCCAGACCCAGGCATGGCGACCATTATCGATCCGGCACTCGGCCTCGAACAGCTCGCTCGATCCACCGAGATGCTTCTCATACTCCCGCTCGAACCCCTCGACATCCGCGGGATGCATAACCGCCTTGAGTGCTCGCCCGGAGCTCATCGGCCCTAGCCCCTCCAGCTGCAAAGCATGACGCGCAAAAGACAGCGTATCGGTTGGCAGGTGCCACTCCCACATCCCCAACTCGGCCCCCACGGACGCCAGCGTCAGCCGCCGCTCACTGACGCGCAGCTCCCCCACCAGCACCGTAATCAACACCGTGATAATCGTCGCCGTGGCCATGTAGCCCCAAAGCATCGCCAGACTGAGGTGCACGTTATCGGACAGGAATGGCCCGACCCCGTTGGCAGTCGCCCAAACCGCCTCGATAGAGAGCAGTAATGCGGCACTGGACGCCACCCCGACACCGCCGCGAATCGCCAGCCAGGAGAGCAGGAAAAACGGCAGGTAGAGGATCGGCAGAAACAGCGACTCTCTCCCCGCATCGACCAGGAAGATGAGGGCACCGGCGATCAAAGCCAGCACCACGCCCGTTACCAACTCCAGTCCTCGGCTACCGGACAGCAGATCGCTTACCTGAGCGGGCCTGACCGTCAGCAGAGGTATACCGCACACCAGCACCCCCATGGCATCACCGAGCCACCAGGTAGCCCAGGCTGCCGCGACCTGTTGACCCGTCACAACATCGGCCAACCAGAGCTGAAATACACCGTTGCTTGAGGTCAGCAACATGCCGAGGGCGACGCCCAGCACAAGATAGAGCGTCAGATCACGCCTTCGCCCCATCACGGGGTCGAACCCCATGCGCCCGAGCAGCCAGGCGGCCACCGCGGGTCCCAGCGTATTGCCACAGGCGATGCCAAAGGCCAATGGCACGGAGCTGTCCACCGACAGGTTCACCGCGAACGCGGCGAGCCAGACCGCAGGTGCAAACCTGAGTCCCCAGCACAACAGGGCCGCCAGCGCGATGCCACTGGGCGCCCAGATCAGGGTGATATGGGTTTCTACGAAAGGGATTGAGAGCCCGATAAGGCCCGTCACGTAGTAGGCGATCAACAGCAGCGAAAAGCGTAGACAAAACCACGCAGCGTCAGGGAGGGGATAGTTCATCCGGACGACCGAACCTTCTAGTTATTGTGCCTTTTAAACAACGCGGCCATAGGCAACTCCCACACCGGCATCGTCCTTTGCCGTACAACATGAAAAGCAGGGAAACCGCTAACGCCGGATGCCGGCCATACCAACTACGACCAAACCTAACCGATCCGACAGGGACGATTATCCATCAACGGCGGCCGTTTGTTCATAGTTCATTAGTAGATTATTGGCTCCGGAGCGAAAAGCTTGATTCAGATAAAACTCAACGCGGTTCCTGCCCCTCTGCCGGGGTTAAAAAAGGCGTTTATTCAGTTCAATGGCGATGCCATACAGCGACTCCAGATCCGCCCTGTCCCCAGCACCGGTAATCCTGGGCTCGAAATAGATCAGGCCATAACCGTTGGACAGGGTGACACTGAGCGTATGTCCCGCGCCATGCGCTTTCATCGCCTCATGCGCCGCGGTGACCACACCGGGCTTGGCTGGCGGGATCTCCGGCACAAGATCCTCCACCCGGCCTAAGGTGTCGATCAGGAAAAAACCTTCCAGTTCAGGCCGAACCTTGAACAGGGCCGCCAGGCGGGGAAAGTGCGTCGACTGTGCCTGCCCGTAGCGGCTCAGATCCAGCAGCTCCACCGCCAGAAACAGCCAGGCTTTTTCAGCATCCACGATAGCGGCCAGCTGACCAAAGCTGCGTGTCGCCTCCGTCTGCGGCAGCGCAAAAGCGTTATCAAGGCAACGCTGCAGCGGTTTACGATAGTCCCGCCGTATCGACAGCCCCTTCTCGCGCGCAAAGCGCGCCATCATTCTTCGGCGCCGCCGTGCATACCAGATCAGGTAAAGCCCCACCGTCGCAAACAGCGGTAGCAGTATCCATACTAACTGCTCATCTGCCGGCATCACCGCCTCCTCGCCACCCCTGAATCAACGCCCCCGCACGGAATATGGCGCCATATCCTGTGGGCTCATGTGATCTGAACGGTACCGCGCAGCTGGGGTAGCACTGCACGGCACCTTACGCTCATGTTACTCCTTGGTGGACACGAACCACACATTGGTGGGATCGTGCGGCAGGGTGTTGCGCTCGACCGAGTTGAAACCGGCGTCTATCAGCATCGCCTCGGCGGTCTCCCAGCCCCACATGGTGCCCAGTCCCTTGCCGCCCTGCCCCAGCGAGATCGGCATGCAGTGGCAACAGGAGACCGCATAGAGCATCGACGCCAACGGGAACTCCAGGTTGTTCTCCAGGTAGGCCGAGCCGCCGATATCCTGCATCAGGTAGTGGCCGCCCGGGCGTAACGCCCTGAAGTAAGAACCGATCAACGTGCCCGGGTCTTTCTGGTCATGCACGGCATCAAACGAGGTGATCAGGTCAAAGCAGTCGCGATCGTCGAAGTCGGTCAGATCGCGCACCTCGAACCGGATATTATCCAGCCCCTCACGCTCAACCACCCGGTTGGCATACTCGATTGCCTCAGCACACAGATCGTAGCCGACGAACCGGCTGCGAGGGTACCGCCGCGCCATGGCGGTCAGTGCACGCCCTCGACCACAGCCGGCATCCAGTACGTCGATGCCCTGCTCCAGACGCTCACCGAGCCCCTCCACCAGGGGCAGCAGTGTGTCGAACAGCTGGCTCAGCACTGTCATGCCACTGTCTTCGGCCATGATCTCGTGGAAACAGGGGTAGTCACCGTACCGGGTACCTTCGCCGCTCTCGAAACGGGCCAGGATCTGATCCTGCACCGCACCGAGCAGTGCGATATGCTGGCTATACACCGCCAGGTTACCCAGGGAGCCCTGACGCGTGATACTGGCTGCATGCTCCGCCGGCAGCTGATAGGCTTTCCCCTGCGGCCGGTATTCGACGATCCCTCCGGTTACCATCGAAGCAAGCCACTCGCGTACATAACGCTCGTTCAGATCGCAGGCATCGGCGATCTCGGCACTGGTCGCGGGCGGCATGCCGGCCATGCGATCGAGCAAGCCGGTACGATGCCCGATCGACAGCATCACGGCGACCGCACCGGCATCCAGGGTTCCGGCGATGCGTTCGGCAAACTCGTTGGCACGCTGTTCATCAAACACGGCGGTTGCCGAGGTAGACACTACACTGTTCATTCGTTTTTCCTGTCTTATTGAGTGGGTACGGAATGAACAGTACGCTCAGCGGGCAAGCCGCTCGAGCGGGAAAAAAGACGAAAAGGTGGCATTTGTGCCATCATTGGATCATGAATCAGAGATCCACCAGCGCCACCGTCCAGGTTGCCCTGATCGTACTGCCCGATACCGCCCCCGCGGTGCTCTACAGCCTGCAGGAGATATTCGCTACCGTAGGGGGCGCCTGGGAAGCGATGACCGGCAAACCGGCCGGACAGGTGCGTATGCAGCCGCAACTCGTAGCCCACACCCGCGATCTGTTCCAGTGCGCCATGGGTACGCCGGTGCGCGCCGATGCGACCTTCGACTCCCCCGATCGCTACGATCTGATCATCGCTACCGACCTGCTGCTGGAAGCGGAGACCGATCCGCGAGGACGCTGGCCCAAGGCCACGGGCTGGATACGCCGCCAGTACGACCAGGGCGCACTGGTCGCATCGGTATGCACAGGCGGTCTGCTGCTGGCGGAAGCGGGCCTGCTGGACGGTCTTGAGGCCACCACACACTGGAGCATCACGGCTCTGTTCGAGCAGTTCTATCCCGGGGTGAAACTGACGCCTGAGAAGGTCCTGGCGTTGACCGGCATCGAGCATCGGGTCATTACCGCCGGTGGGGCGTCCTCCTGGGTCGAACTGGCGCTCTATCTGATTGCCCACTATTGCGGAGCGGAGGAGGCGACCCGTACCTCCAAAGTGTTTTTGCTCGGCGACCGCAGTGACGGCCAACTGCCCTTTGCCACCATGACCCGACCACGCCATCACAGCGATGCGGTCATCGACCGCTGCCAGGCGTGGATCGCCAACCACTACGAGCTGGCAAACCCGGTGGCCCGGATGGTCGCCTACTCGGGACTTGCCGAGCGCACCTTCAAGCGCCGTTTCACTGCCGCCACCGGATATACCCCGATCGAATACATTCAGACGCTGCGCATCGAGGAGGCGAAGCAGCTGCTGGAGTCCACCGACATGGCCACCGACCATATCGGTGTCGAGGTGGGTTATGAGGACCCGGCCTCGTTCCGTCGCCTGTTCAAACGCATGACCGGTGTCACCCCGGCACGCTACCGGCTACGTTTCCGCACAATTCGGTCGAGCTGAATCACGCATCCCCCCGCCAGCGTTCGATTCCTGAGTGCCTATTATTGATTAAATGTTACTTTATAACATAACATTTACCACCTTTAATTGGATTAGCAATAAGGTGGTTGATGATGTTGAAACCCTTGCTGTCGGCCGGAGTGGTCGCTGTGCTGGCACTTGCAGGCACGGCTCATGCCGAACCCACGCCGCAAAACACCGTCAAGATCCAGGCCGCGTTCGAGTTCTCCAGTCTGGATCCCAGCAGTAGCGGCTACGTCTATACCCGCATGCAGATACTGGAAACACTGCTCAACGTCGATGACCGCGGTGCTCTGCTGCCCGGACTGGCAGAGGCCTGGAGCGTCGAAGATGGCGGCAAAGCCTGGCAGCTGACCCTGCGCGAGGGCGTGCTGTTTCACGACGGCACACCGCTCAACGCGCAGATCGCGGCGGCTGAACTCAACCGCGCAGCCGCCAAGCCCAGCGCACTGCAGGGGGTACCGATCAGCGCGATTGTCGCCACTGACGCCCGCACCCTGCGTATCGAGTTGTCTGAACCCTACCGCCCGCTGGGGGCTGTACTGGCACACTACTCCACCGCACTGCTCGCACCCTCAGCCTACGACGCGAATCAGCAGGTAACGGCCCTGATCGGCACCGGACCCTTCGCGGTTCACGAGATCACCGTGCCGCACAAGCTGGTAGTAGAACGGTTCGACGCCTACTGGGGCCGAACCGCAGGTATTGAGTATGCCAGCTACCTGACCGGACACCGCGCCGAAGCGCGGGTGCTGCAAGCCCGCAGCGGACAGGCCGATATCGTGTTCGGTCTCGATCCCGCCTCGGTGCCGATGCTCAAGCGCCTGCCCAACCTCGATATCGTGCGTTCGGATCTGCCCCGCTCGCTGGCGCTGAAACTCAACGCCGGGCATCCCTACCTCGCCGACGCCCGCGCCCGGGAAGCGTTGAGCCTGGCGATCAACCGCACGGGTATCGCCACCGCCATTCTGCATGCCCCGGAAGCGGCCAGCGACCAGCTGTTGCCGAGCTACATGTCCGACTGGCATCTGCCGAACCGGAAAGCACAATTCTCACCGGACAGGGCTACCGAACTGCTCGCCGAACTGGGCTGGCGGAAAAACAGCGAGAGATGGCTGGAACGGGATGGCAAAACGTTCGAGCTGAATCTGATCACCTATGCCGACCGCCCCGAACTGACCAGCGTCGCCACCGCAATTCAGGATCAATGGAAGCAGTTGGGGGTCAAGCTCAACGTCAGCATCACCAACTCCAGCGCCATCCCGGCCGGTCACAGCGACGGTTCGCTCGAAGTCGCCCTGATCGCCCGTAACTACGGTGTAATCGCCGACCCTCTGGGCGTGCTGATCAAGGACTTCGGCAGCGAGCGCGGCGGTGACTGGGGCAGCATGGACTGGGCCAATGCTCAGGTAAGGAGCGATCTGACCCGACTTGTCGCCGAGAACGACCCCGGTCTATACCGCCGGCAGGCACAACGGATCGCCGAAGCGATCTACACCGAACGTCCGCTGATCCCGATCGCCTACTACGTGCAGCAGACCTCCGTTAACAGCCGGCTTACAGGCTTCCGCTTCGATCCGTATGAGCGCTCCTACTTCCTGAACGAGCTGAGCTGGAGATGATGTTGCGCGACCTGCTGATAAAACGTCTGTTACAGCTGCTTGCCGTCGCTTGGGGCGTCGGCACCCTGACCTACATCCTGATGCGGGCGTTACCGGGGGATATGGCCTATCGCATCGCCGCCAGTCGCTACGGTATAGATGGCGTGGACTCCAACGCGGCAGCGATGGTGCGCGAGGAGCTGGGGCTCGACCAGAGCGGCTGGAGCGCCTACTGGCAGTGGCTGGGCGATCTGATGCAGTGGAACCTGGGTAACTCTCTGGTCAGCGGCCTACCGGTTGTCGATACCCTCTGGCACATGCTCGGACACTCGCTGCTGCTGGCCCTGACCGGCATGTTGATCGCCGCGCTGATCGCCATCCCGCTTGGCCTGGCGAGTGCCTACTGGGGCGGCTGGTTGAATCGGCTGACGCTAACCCTATCCACGGCGATGCATGCACTGCCCGTTTTCGTGATCGGATTGCTCGCCGTGGTGCTGTTCGCGCTCGAACTCGCCTGGCTGCCGGTGGCCGGGTTCGGCTCTGCCGCGCATCTGGTGCTGCCGGCGCTGACCCTGGCGTTGAGTCTGGCGGCGATCTCCAACCGGGTGGTTCACACCGAGGCACAGCGCGTGTTCAGCGCCCCGTTTTTCGAATTCGCCCAGATCAAGGGGCTCTCACCCTGGCAGGCGTTCCTGCGTCACGGCGTGCGCAACATCTCGGTACCGGTGGTGGCATTTTTCGGTGTCCAGCTGATCACCGTTATCGAAGGGGTGGTGATGATCGAATCGCTGTTCTCCTGGCCCGGTATCGGCCACGGCCTCGCGCACGCCATCTTTGCCCGCGATATCCCGTTGATACAGGGCGCCGCGTTGACGATGGGGGTGCTTTTCGTCGTGCTCAATACCCTGGTCGATCTGGCCTGCCATGCTCTCGACCCGCGCGCAGGAGATCCGGCATGAAGGGCATAGATTTCACTTCAACAAGGTTCTGGGGTGCGCTGATCCTGCTTACCCTCTGCCTCTACGCGTTTGCAGCACCGATCCTGAGTAGCCAGGACTCGGCCACCCAGGATCTCTCCAGCATATTGCGGCTTCCGGACAGTACCCGCTGGCTGGGCACCGACCATTTCGGCCGCGACATGTGGGTCCGGCTCGCCGATGCGCTTCAGCTCTCCCTGTTGATGGCTGCGCTCTGCGTGCTGACATCCGCGCTGATCGGGGTCACCCTCGGCATTCTCGCGGCGACCGGCCCCGCCTGGGCCGATCGCGTGCTGGATGGCATGACCACGGTCATCCTGGCGCTGCCGGGACTGGTACTGGTGCTGATCTTCGCCGCCATCCTGCCCGGATCGTTCTGGATGCTCTATGTCGCGATCTCTCTGGTGCAGTGGATCGAGTATTTTCGCGTTACCCGCGCCATCACCCGCCAGGTCGCCCGCTCACCCGCCGTACAGTCATCGCGGCTGATGGGCTTTGGCGCCCTCTACCTGGTTCGTCGCCACTACTGGCCGGCAATCGCGCCGCAGCTGACCACCATCGCCGCGTTCGGCGCCGCCAACGCCATCCTGATGATGGCATCACTCGGCTTCGTCTATGTGGGTATCCAACCGCCGCTGGCCGAGCTGGGGCTGATGATCGTCGAACACTTTCCCTATTACGCCGATGCTCCCTGGCTGCTGGCGCAACCCTTAATCGCACTGGCACTGCTGGTGCTCAGCTGTCATCTACTGGCCGGGAGAACCGCACGATGAGTCTGCTCAAGGTCACCAATCTGTCGGTTTCAACCGCGGACACCGGTCTGCTGGAACCGATCAGCTTCAGCCTCGATGTGGGCGAACGGCTCTGCATCCTGGGTCAGACCGGCTCCGGAAAGAGCCTGTTGGCGCAGGCGATCATGGGCAACCTGCCGGACGGCTTGAGCAGCGGTGGCGAGCTTGCACTGTTCGGCGCCAAAGCCACACGGGCGTCGCGGCGCAAGCTCTGGGGGCGCCGCCTGAGCATGTTGCCGCAGGAGCCGTGGAACGCCCTGAACCCGCTCATGTCGGCGCGCAACCAGCTGGCGGAAACTTACCATCGGGTCAGAGGCGACGAAGCCGAAGCCGCCCGACAGAGCGCCGATTACACCCTCGCACTCCAAGGGCTCTCCTCCAGCGGCCATAAAAGGGTCGATCAGCTCTCCGGCGGCATGGCGCAACGGGTGGCCATCGCCTGCGCCATGGCCGGGGGAGCCCCCCTGCTACTGGCGGATGAGCCAACCAAGGGGCTTGACGTTAACCGTCGCGACCAGGTGGTGCAGCAACTGATCGCCCAGGCCGAAAACGGTGCGCTGCTCTGCATCACCCATGATGTGGCGGTTGCCCGTCAAATCGGGGGGCGGGTCATGGTGGTCAAGGAGGGAAAGCTCGTTGAGTCGGGGCTCAGTGATACCGTGCTGAATGCACCCAGCCATCCCTATACGCGCGAACTGATCGCGGCCGATCCCGCAAGCTGGCCAGAGCGCAACGCCGAGTCGTCGCCGGGCGGGGCGATTCTGCTCGAAACCGAGGCGCTCACCATCGGACGGGGTAGCCAGATGCTGGCCAACAACCTCTCGCTACGGATCCGTCGGGGTGAGGTCCTCGGCGTCGTGGGTGACAGCGGCTGCGGCAAAAGCACGCTCGGCGACACCCTGCTGTGCCTGGAAAAACCCCATACCGGTCGACTGAAGCGCCACGTTAGCACCGCGCCTCACCGCTGGCAGAAGCTGTACCAGGACCCGACGGCAGCGGTATCCCATGCGGCCACGCTCGGTACGCTGCTGGAGGATTTGGTCAAACGGCACAAGATAGAGCGCCGCCGCATCGCGCCATTGATGGCCCGCCTGGGACTCGCCTCGACACTGCTCGAACGCCGTGCCGAGAGCGTATCCGGCGGAGAGCTCCAGCGTTTCTGCCTGCTGCGGGCACTGCTGCTCGATCCGGTATTCCTGTTTGCCGATGAGCCCACCTCGCGGCTCGATCCGATCACCGCACAATCGGTCAGCCAACTGCTGGTCGAGATCGCCCGCGAAACAGACTGTGCCGTGATGCTGGTGAGCCATGATCCACACCTGATCGCCAAACGTTGCGACCGGGTCATACAGCTGGGCGGGAGGTAAACGCTAAAACCGGCCGGTTCAGGATGATTTGGCGATCACCTCGCGGATCACGCCGATAAAGGTCGTCACCGGCTGGCCACCGCTGACTGCGTACCGCTCGTTGAACAGGATCGTCGGTACCGAACTGACGCCCTGGCGCACCCAGAGTTGCTCCTCGCTCAATACCTCGTCGGTGTAACGGCCGGAGTCATACACCTCACCCGCTGCGGTTGCGTCCAGGCCCGCCTGCTCTGCCAACCGGCAGAGCAGAGCGCGATCGCCCGGGTTCTCGTTGTGCGAGAAATAGGCCTCCAGCAAACCGAGCTTTAACGCCAGTTGCTTATCCGCCCCCTGCTCCGCCGCCCAGTGCAGCAGGCGATGAGCGTCGAAGGTGTTCCACTTCTTGCTGTCAGTACGGAAGTCAAAGCGAAACCCCAGTTCGGCGCCACGCTCGGTGATATAGGCCTGATTGCGCGCCACTTGGCTCTCGTCCATGCCGTACTTTCTGCACAGGTAGGGGATCACCAACTCCCCCTCCGCCGGCATCTCCGGCGTCAGCTCGAAAGGATGGAAGCGGATCGTCGCGCTGACCTCACCCTCCAACTGCCGCAACGCCTGCAGCAGTGCATGCAGACCTATGGCGCACCAGGGGCAGACCACATCGGAGACGAAATCGATTTTTAATGATTGGGTCATGGGACTCTCTGCAGTCGTTGGCTGTCCGCTGCAGGCAGACGCGCCAAAGGTTGATGATGGATGGCGGCACGGATGCTTAAAGCTGCTCTACGGTAAAACCCTGTAGTGCAAGTTGATTTAATATCCCCTCTTTGCCGTACAGATGCATCGCACCCACCAGGACAAACTCTTTTGCGCTATCCTCGGTCAGCCTGACCAGCTGTGCCATCCAGGCGTTGTTCCTGTTTGTCACGATGGTGTTGTAGATCTGCGGAAACTCCTCCTGCATCTGAAGCATGAAAGCACTTTCCGCCAGTGCATCAAGATCACCGCTACGCCAGCTTTCCTTCATCGCCGCCATAGACTCGGGCAGCCGCTTCAGATCCCGCAGGGTGTATTCGATACCGGCATTCGGGTCCATCCCGGCCATCGATTTAAGAAAGTTGAGCTGCTCATCCGCTGTTTCCAGCCCCATAATCCTTTTGTGATCGGACAGCGCGCGACCGTTGAAGTACGCATCGACACCATAGTTCGGCATCATCCCCAGTCGCTGGTACTCCAAAATAACGATCATCAGCGACACGCCCCAGGGCTGAAATTTCGAAAACTGAGCGATAGGCATCTGACGTGAAGTCATAAAATTCTCAAGCTTTCGATAGATCGCCGGCTCAAGCTCGCCCTCCAGGGTACGGTCGTCGCTATAGGTCATTGCGGCGATGAACTTCGACTGAAACTCCGGCGTTTCTGTCGCGGCCAGATCCGTTTCGAAAAAAATCTTGCCGGCATCGTTATAGGCCAGATCAAACTCAGCGGGGAGTGGATGATCCTGTTCCGATAGCAGGTGAATGGTGCCGCCGATATAGAAGTAGTTGTTATCCTTGCTGACTTTCCAGACAGACGATTCAGCGAATGCGCTGCCGGCCAACAGATTAAAACTGACCAGCATGGTGCTGAGGATAATGCTCCGAATAGTCATATAGCGGTCCATTTATTGACTCAATCAAGTACACCTGACATCTAAGTCTAGTCGCGTTTGGAACGAAGCACAGGCGTACGGAACGCGGCTGAACATCCGCAACCGGTCAGATCGGTATATACCCGTTACTTCGAAAACAGCGAACGCCGCCCGGCCGATCTGGCTGGCGCTTTCTCCTGAGGTTCACGCGGGGATTGAGCTTTGCGCGCCTGAGGTTGCTTGAATCCATTTCCCGGTTTTGCTTTCGGTTTCGACCTGCCGCCACTGCCCTTCTCCGACAGCGCCTTACCCTCGATCAGCTTACCGTTTTCCGCCACAGGCACCGGCTGAAGCTGCAAGGGTTTGTTGATCAGTTCGGCAATGGCTTGCAGGAAGCGGCGCTCTTCCGGCGCCACCAGTGACACCGCCAGCCCCTTCTGTCCGGCGCGGCCGGTGCGGCCGATGCGGTGGACGTAGTCCTGGGGCTGGTTGGGCAGGTCGTAGTTGACCACCTGCGGCAGGTTGTCGATATCCAGGCCACGGGCGGCGACGTCGGTGGCGACGAGGACATTGATCTCACCGTCGGCAAAGGCGTTGAGCACCGCGATACGCTCGCGCTGGTGCTTGTCGCCGTGGATCGCAGCAGCATCGATGCCCTCGTGTTGCAGACTTGCGGTCAGCTCGTCGGCACGGCGCTTGGTACGGGTGAACACCAGGGTCTGCCGCCAGCGTGCACCGTTGATCAGGTAGGCGAGCACGTCAGCCTTGTCGCGGTTATCCACCGCATAGGCGCGCTGCTGTACCGTGGCGGCACTGGCGTTGCGGGCGGCAACGCTGACCCGCTTCGGATTGTCGAGTAGCTTATCGGCCAGCGCTTCGACACTCTCATCCAGCGTGGCGGAGAACAGCAGGGTCTGCTTCTGCGCCGGCATATACGCCAGCAGCGCCTTGATCTCGTTGATGAAGCCCAGGTCGAGCATGCGGTCCGCTTCGTCGAACACCAGAATCTGCAGATGCTCAAGCGTGAGTTTGTTCTGCTTCAGCATATCGAGCAGACGCCCGGGGGTGGCAACGAGGATATCGGCGCCACGCTTCATCTTGCGGATCTGGTTGTCGAAGCGTACACCGCCGAAGATGGAGGTGACACGCATGCCGAGCAGGCGGCCGTACTCCAGCGTATTGTCGCCGACCTGGATCGCCAGTTCGCGGGTCGGCACCAACACCAGGCCACGGATCTGGTGGTACTCCGGATCGACCGGCTGTTTGCTGAGCATCTCGATCATCGGCAGTGCGAAGGCCGCGGTCTTGCCGGTGCCGGTCTGCGCCTGCGCGATCAGGTCGTGCCCGGCCAGCACCAGCGGGATCGCCTGGGTCTGGATCGGGGTCGGCTCGCGATAGCCCAGAGACTCAAGCGTGGCGTTGAGTTCCGGGCAGAGGTTCAGATCGGTAAAACTGCTCATGGTCAAGTTTCCGCGCTTATTGCGCCTGGCTGCGCAGATACTCTTCGTAATCGCCGTGGAAGTCGACGATGCCGGTGGGAGTCAGTTCGATGATGCGCGTGGCCAGCGAGGAGACGAACTCACGGTCGTGGCTGACGAACAGCAGTGTGCCCGGGTAGTTCTCCAGCGCCAGGTTCAGCGATTCGATCGATTCCATATCCAGGTGGTTGGTGGGCTCGTCGAGCAGCATGATGTTGGGCTTCTGCAGGATCAGCTTGCCGAACAGCATACGGCCCTGCTCACCGCCGGAGATCACCTTCACCGACTTGCCTATCTCCTTCTGCGAGAACAGCATCCGCCCCAGGGTGCCGCGGATCACCTGCTCGTCGTCGCCCTCCTGGCCCCACTGCGCCATCCAGTCGAAGAGGTTCTTGTTCTCCTCGAACTCGTGGGCATGGTCCTGGGCGTAGTAGCCGATCTCGGCGTTCTCGGACCACTTCACCGTACCGGCGTTGGGCTCCAGATCACCGACCAGGCATTTGAGCAGTGTCGACTTGCCGATACCATTGGGGCCGATGATGGCGATTCGCTCGCCAACGTTCACGTGCAGATTGAGGCCGGAAAACAGCTCCTCGTCGAAGTGTTTGGCCAGCCCCTCCACTTCCAGCGCGGTGCGGTGCAGCTTCTTCGCCTGATCGAAGCGGATAAAGGGGTTCTGGCGGCTCGAGGGCTTGATCTCCTCAAGCTGGATCTTGTCGATCTGCTTCAGCCGCGAGGTCGCCTGGCGCGACTTGGAGGCGTTGGCCGAGAAGCGGCTGACAAAGGATTTCAGGTCGGCGATCTGTGCCTTCTTCTTGGCGTTGTCGGCGACCATCCGCTCGCGCGCCTGGGTGGAGGCGGTCATGTAGTCATCGTAGTTGCCCGGATAGACCTTCAGCGTGCCGTAGTCGATATCGGCCATATGGGTGCAGACGCTGTTCAGGAAGTGGCGGTCGTGCGAGATGATGATCATCGTGCAGTTGCGCTGGTTCAGCACCCCCTCCAGCCAGCGGATGGTGTTGATATCCAGGTTGTTGGTCGGCTCGTCGAGCAGCAGGATATCGGGGTCGGCGAACAGCGCCTGGGCCAGCAGCACACGCAGCTTCCAGCCCGGTGCTATCTCGCTCATCGGACCGTAGTGCTGCTCCACCGGGATGCCGACGCCGATCAGCAGTTCGCCGGCGCGTGACTCGGCCGTGTAGCCGTCCATCTCGGCAAACTCCGCCTCCAGCTCGCCGGCGCGGATGCCGTCGGCTTCGGTCATTTCGGGTTTGGCGTAGATCGCATCGCGCTCGGACTTGATCGCCCACAGCTCCTCATGGCCCATGATCACGGTGTCGACGACGCTGAATGCCTCGTAGGCAAACTGGTCCTGACGCAGCTTGCCCAGACGCTCGTTCGGATCCTTGGAGACGTTACCGCTGCTCGGCTCCAGATCGCCGCCGAGGATCTTCATGAAGGTGGATTTGCCGCAGCCGTTAGCGCCGATCAGGCCGTAACGGTTGCCGTCGCCAAACTTGACGGAGATGTTTTCGAACAGCGGCTTGGCGCCGAACTGCATGGTGATGTTGGCTGTGGTAAGCAAGAGAGTTCCCGGATTTCGTACTGTGGAGGATGCGGCAGTGTCGACTGCGCGAGCTGCCGTTCACAAAGTGCGCAGTATGCCACATCTGGCCTGTATTTGCTGCGCAAGCACAACGATGAGTTTCATATCAGAGGATAGGTGCTATCGTTAAACCTAATCGCGCTATCGCACCGGTTTGTGCTCTACCTTAGAGCACACAGGTCGGGATAGAGGGGTCAATGGATCGAAACCAGACGCGAGGAGTTCATGTGCCAACCAAGACCAGATACAGCCTGTGTCTGCTTTTTCTGTTACTGAGCGGGCTGGTCCATGCAGAGAGGTCAGCAGATCGCACGCTGGAGACCGTTCGGCTGCAGCTCAAATGGTTCCACGCCTTTCAGTTCGCCGGGTACTACATGGCGAAGGAGAAGGGCTTCTATGCCGACGTGGGACTTAACGTCGAGATCATCGAACGCGACCCCAAACGCAACAACATCCAGCAGGTGATCGACGGCGAGGCCGATTACGGTGTCGCTGATTCCGCACTGCTGTTGTACCGTGCAGACGGGAAACCGGTGCGCGTCATGGCGCCGATTTTCCAGCACTCCCCGCTCGTCCTGATCGCCCGCGGCGCTTCCGACATTGTCGACCTGGGAGAACTGCGCGGTAAGCGGGTGTCCTACCAGAAGGGACTGGATGACACCCCCTTGCTGGCGATGCTGCAGGAAGCGGGGATTGGGGCGGAAGATATCGAGTATGTGCCGCTCGATTTCAGCGGCCAGGCGTTCATCGACGGCAAGGTAGACGCGATGAGCGCCTACCTCAGCGATCAGCCGTTCCGTATGCGAGAGCTCGGTATCGACTTCACCATTCTGAATCCGCACAACTACGGTATCGATTTCTACGGCGATATTCTGTTCGCTACCGACAAAACCCTCGACGAGTCTCCTGAACGCTCCGAGCGATTTATGCAGGCCTCGATCAAGGGCTGGCAATATGCGCTGGAGCACCCCAACGAAACCATCGGCACCTTGATCGCCAACTATCATCCCCAGAGTTCCAGGGAGCACCTGGAGTACGAAGCCGAGATGACCCGCCGAATGATCGCCCCCAGCCTGGTCGAGATCGGCTATACCAGCCCCAGTCGCTTTTATCGTATCGCCGAGATCTACCAATCCCTGGGCAAACTGAACAAACAACATGCCGACAAGGCACTGAAATCCCTGATATGGGATCCAGATGAGCAGATGCTCAGGTCGCTGCACTACCTGAATATTGCGTTTGTACTGGTCGGTGTACTGGTACTCGGGGTACTCGCCGTGCTGCTGGTCAACAGCCGTCTGAAAAACATTATCGCAGCACGCACCCACGAGCTGACCCGGCAGAAGCGGATGGTGGACCAGCACGTGATCATTTCGGAAACCGACCTTGAGGGCAACATAACCGCGGCCAGCCAGGCGTTTTGCCGCCGTACCGGGCATGCAGAAGAGGAGCTGCTGGGTAAAAATCACAACATCGTGCGCCATCCGGAGCGCCCTCCCGAGTTTTACTCTCAACTATGGGCGCAGTTGAGTGCCGGTAACAGCTGGGACGGCGACCTGAAAAATATCGACAAACAGGGCAACCCCTACTGGATCCACAGTCATATAGAGCCAATTCGCGATTTTGACGGCAGGATTACCGGCTACCGGGCCGTGTCCGAGGATATCACCGACCGCAAGCGACTGGAGATTCAGTCCGCGACCGACCCGCTGACGGGACTTGCCAACCGGCTCAAGCTGGATCAGGTGCTGGAGCAGGAGTTTGCCCGTTCCAAGCGCTACGCTACGCCCTTCTCCGTCATTCTGCTCGACGTGGATCACTTCAAGTCGATCAACGACCAACATGGACACCTGGCCGGCGATACGGTATTGAAAGAGCTGGCAACGGCACTGCAACTCCAGATCCGCGCCACCGATCTGGCCGGACGTTGGGGTGGGGAAGAGTTCATGGTCATCTGCCCCGGTACCACGGGTGATTCAGCACTGGCCTGCGCCGAGAAGCTGCGGCAATCGGTGCAGATGAAGCGCTTCCCTGCGGTGGAATATCTCACCATAAGCCTGGGTGTCAGTAGTTTTTTGGCGGAGGATGATTCCCCGGTGACGATGGTGCAAAGGGCGGATCAGGCGATGTACCGTGCCAAGAGTAGCGGGCGTAACCGGGCCTGTTCCGAGCCGCCCGGTTTGCAAAAGATGGCGAATCTCGACTAGCCATCCAGGCGCGCTAAGGTATATACATACAGTTAAATAGGCGGGAGCGCAGTGAATACCCAGAGGTCTTCGAGCAGCCCCGGTACCTGCCCCAAACCAAAATAACCGCCCTCCAATAAGGTCAATGGATGTCGGATCCTAAGCATGAGCATCGGTTTCTAGCCAGCGAACGCGGCCTGTTCGTCACCCTTTTCGTGCTCTACCTGATCGCCACATCCGCGCTGACACTGTTCAGTTTTCGCGCCAGCCGCGATGAACAGCTGGCTCAAACCCGCTCCACCCTGTTAACCGCCGCGCGTGCCGGCGGTCACATCATCGGCGTCTACTTCCATGATATTTACGATCGCAGCCACGCCCCCGGTGAAGTGCATTACCGCCTGATCGTAGAATCGCTGAACCGTCTGGTAGAGGATCTGCCTGGGGTGGAGTACGTCTACTCTATGGATGTGGTCGACGGCAAAGCCTATTTCATTGCCAGCAATGAAACCCAAGAGGATCTTGAGCGCCACACGCCCAGCCTGTTCTACAACCCCTACCGCTCCGCCCCTGATCTGCTGTTCGAGGCGAAGAGCAGCGGCGAGCCGATCTTCACCCCGGTTTATACCAACGAGTGGGGCAGCTTCCGCTCCGCCTTCGTACCCACGCAGCGCTCGGACGGCACCCGCTACATCATGGCGGCGGATATCAAGGTGGATGGCACCGACAGGCTGTTCATCAACAGCCTGAAGATCTCCGCCTTTACCGCGCTCGCAGGTCTGTTGCCTCTCTACCCGCTGCTGTGGCTGTACCGGCGCTTGCAGCGCGATCGAGAACAGGAGCTGGAAAGAGAGCTGTACTACGACCGGATCACCGGCTTGCCTCGAGTCGCCCTGATGGAGCATGAACTGCAGGATCAGCCGGGGCCCTTCAGCGGCATACTGATCAATCTGGACGAGTTTCATGCGATCAACACGCTGTTTGGCTATGAAACCGGGAATCGGCTATTGGTACAGGTGGCGGATACCATCAGCCGCCAGCTGCCGTCCGGCGCCCGCCTGTTCCGCTCGCAGGTGGATGAGTATTTCGTCCTGCTCGAATCCGCCCAGCCCAAAAGCAGCATGCACCTGACCCAGCAACTGCTGGACTCGATCTTCGAGCCCATAGAGGCCGAAGATAACCGTCAGATTACCGTAACGGCCCGGGCCGGTATCGCCCTGCAGGTTCCGCGCGCACTGGACCTGTTGAACTATGCGCGCGAAGCGATGGACCAGGCACGCAAGAGCGGCAAAGATATGCAGCTGTACACCGACGACATGCGGCCGCAGGAGCGTTACAAAAAGAATCTGCATTGGCTCAATACGGTCAACGACGCCTTCCGCCAGGGGCGTGTGGTGCCCTGGTTTCAGCCGATTCTCGATACCCGTACCGGCAAGATCTGCCACTACGAAGCGCTGGCGCGGCTGATCGATACCGACGGCACCATCCATACGCCGTATGCCTTCCTGCCGGCGATCCGCAAGAGCCACCTCTACCGTCAACTGACCACCGCGATCATCGAGCAAAGCTTTGCGCTGTTCTCCAATCGTCAGTCCAGCCTGGCGATCAACCTGACCCGATTCGACCTGCTCGACCATCAGACGATGGACCACCTGGTCCACTCGGTCTCCCAATACGGCATGGAGGAACGGGTGATTATCGAGGTGATCGAATCGGAATCGATCGATTATCAGGATGAAGTATTGCAGGTTCTTCAGCGCTGCAAGCAGGCCGGTATCCGCATCGCCATCGACGACTTCGGTAGCGGCTACTCCAACTTCGACCAGATGCTGAAGATCGACGCCGACTACCTGAAGATCGACGGCGAACTGGTGCGTCGCCTGCACTCCAGCAGCAAGGCCCAGGCACTGGTCGCGGCCGTGATCAGCTTCGCCCACGGCCTCGGCATCCCGATGATCGCCGAGTTTGTGGAAGACCGACAAACGCTGGAAAAGCTGAAGGCGTTCGGGGTGCAGTACGTACAGGGCTACGGCGTTGGCCGACCGGCCCCGGCCGACAGACTGGACATCCGCTGATGCTGCCGGCGGCTATTCCACGAACGCGGGGTAGCTGTGCCGTTTTAAATGCCGGCCAGGGGTTAAAAGTCACGCACCTTGCCACGCAGTGACTTGGTCTTGCCATGCTGGCTCTTCGAGTCCATCCGTTTCTTCTGCGAGCTGCGCGTCGGTTTGGTGGCCCGGCGCGCCTTCTGCACCCTGGCCACGCTCTGGATCAGCTCGCGCAAGCGCTCAAGCGCATCGGCCCGGTTCTTCTCCTGGGTACGAAACTGCTGCGCCTTGATCACCACCACCCCCTCCTGGGTGATGCGACTGTCCGAGAGCGCCAGCAGCCGCTCCTTGTAGAACTCGGGCAGTGACGAGGCACGAATATCGAAGCGCAGATGGATGGCACTGGACACCTTGTTCACGTTCTGACCGCCCGCCCCCTGGGCGCGGATGGCGGTCAGCTCGATCTCCTCATCCGGAATCTGCACGCTGTGGGAGATCTCCAGCATCAGAACCGCTTCTGGTATCGGTGGCAGTAGGGGGTCTTGCCGGTTTTGACGTAATAGTCCTGGTGGTACTCCTCGGCACGCCAGAACCGCTGCATCGGCAATACACGGGTGACCACGTCGTAACCCTTGTTCTCCAACAGAGCGATCAGCTTGTCGACGATGCCGCGCTCCTGGTCATCGTTGACGAAGATCGCCGAGGCATACTGCGGCCCCAGATCCGGCCCCTGGCCGTCGTCCTGAGTCGGATCGTGGATCTCGAAGAACAGTTTGGCCAGGGTCTCGAAATCGACCTGGTCCGGGTCGTACAACACCTCGACGGTTTCCAGATGGCCGGTGGTTTTGCCGCACACCTGCTGGTAGCTCGGGCTCTCCACATGGCCACCCATATAGCCGGACTCCACCGATACCACGCCCGGCACCTGCTGCAGCAGATGCTCGACACCCCAGAAGCAGCCGCCGGCAAAGTAAGCGCGCTTCAGCTCACTGCCCCTGTTGGCCGCCAGTTCGTCAGCGCTGACGAAATCCATCGAGATGGAGTTGACGCAGTGGCGCACGTTCTTCGCGGTCAGCATCTCGCCCTCGAACACATGCCCCAGGTGACCACCACAGTTGGCGCAGAGGATCTCGGTACGCCGTCCATCCGCATCCACCTCGCGACGGATTGCGCCCTCGATCTCGTCGTCGAAGCTGGGCCAGCCGCAGTGGGACGGAAACTTGTCCTCGGAGCGGTACAGCGGCGCGCCGCACTGCTTGCAGGTGTAGACACCGGTCTCGAAAAACTCGTTGTACTTGCCGGTAAAGGGGCGTTCGGTACCCTTGTTGATGATGACCCACTGCTCTTCCGGGGTCAGTTTTTTGTAGGACATGGGGCCTCCTGTTCAACCTATCTTGCTGCAATCTTACCTGTTAGTCAGTTGCGCACGCGCAACCTTACACTCCACGCCGCATTCCTGAAATCGACACTCTGCCATAAATCTGGTTGCAGACGATGCCGACGGCTCCCCTACTGATCCTGCTGTACCTCGGTGCGGCAGCTCTCCTCCCCGCTGTCCGTCGAGCAGGTCGGTTCAACCGCCTCCGCACTCGCCAGGGCACGCTGCATCATCGGCTGCGCGTACAGCGTCTCCAGTTTTCCGGCAATCGCATCGCCGACAAACAGCTGCGGATTGGATGGGGTAAAGTTGTCCTCAAGCTCCCGTTTCGTCACCCACTCCCTGGCCAGCGCGAACGCCTCGATAAAGCGGGGCTCCTGCATCAGCGCCTGCTTGAAATAGGCAGTGCCGAAATAGGTGAAGTCGCTGGTCGATCCGCAACCGAACGAGGTGCGGTCCGCTGCGGCAGCGGTGATCACCAGTGTTTGCGGCGATTCCAGTGTCTTAACAAAACCACCGGAGTAACAGCTCGATACCAGAATCACCCGCCAGCGGATCCCCGCCTCATCCAGCGCCTCACGCAGTTCAGGCGCGGTCAGGTCATCCAGCCGTAACGGCCCCATCTCCACCGAAAAGCGGTGGTCGGCACTGCCGTGAGAGGTCATGAACAGGAACAGCACGTCCTCCTCCCGGTCCATCCGCTGGCCGATGCTTTCGAGAGCGGTGCGCAGGTTGTGGCCACTGGCCAGCGGGTAATGCTTCAGGGTACCGGGGTTATTGGCCAGCACCAGCGAGCGCCCCTCGGTGGCATAACGGCGGTCGAACTGCTCGCGCACATACTCCACCTCGTTCAGAAATACATCCTCCGGGCCGTAGCTGCCGAAGGCGAGCAGGTACAGATCTACAACACCCGGGCGCTGTGGCTCCAGCGCCGCCAAGCCCTCCTGCATCAGCTGCGGCTGGGCGTAGTAGATATCCTCCACATCGAGCCGGCTTAACGGGTTCTCAGCACGCTCGATCTGCCGGTAATCGGTATACCAGAGATCGATATTCGGTAGCGTCCATAGCGCCGCCAGTGTCCCAGCCCCATAGAGCAATGTGGTGGCCAACCCGCGACGCAGGCGAACGCCGACCAGCCCCCGTAGCAGTCGCAGCAGGATAAACAGCTGCCAGCCGAAGATGAGTCCAAAATAGAGCCAGTAGGCGAGCGCCGATTGCTGCCAGCGCATCATCAGCCAGAGCACGGTCTGGCCGACCAGCATCAGCGGCAGCAACGCGCTGGTCATGCCGACCAGTATCTTGCCGAAGCGCGTGTTATCCGCGCCGGCCAGCCGCGACGCTGCCAGAATCAGCAGCAGCTGGACCAGGTAACTGGCGGCGAGATAATCGATTCCATAGAGATTGAACTCGCGGGGCGGATCGACCTGGGCAAAGGCGACGACGAACTCCAGCGCGAACAGCAGCAACGCCAGGGTGATCAGCTGCCCCAGCGAGACCTTCAGACTGTCGCTGCGCACCCGGCGCCAGAATACCAGCCCCAACCCCGACCTCAGGTTGCAGCCCAGATCATCCAGCCACTGCAGCTGCGCCCGCTTCACCTGCCGCTCATTCATCGCTCTCTCCCTGTCAGACATCGGCAGTCCTCTCCCTCTCGACCCTTCAAACCGAAATTATCCAGAGTTTAACCCGAATCAGGGTTCATCTCAGTGCAGGTAAAAAAATATCGCGCCGTTATTCTCAAGCTTCCATTTCTCTGAAATACTCGGGTCCATGAATATCACAGCACTGAACCGACGACAGACCGCTTTCGACGCAGAACACTGCGGGATCGCCCCTGTCCGACGAAGACGCTGTTAATCGCCAGAACCCATTCAGGCAATACAGATCACGAAGGCCACCGGTACCCCCGGTGGCCTTTTTTTATGTGCAGGATGTACGGTACCCCGCGGGCGCATGGACGCGCAGGAGAGGGGGCCGTCAGGATGGCACAGCATCCTGTACCAGCTGCCATAGAGCAAAACCATAGGAAGAAAAAGATGAAATCCGAATACCGCGCGCTGATGCAGATCGCGGCCAAACCCGACATCACCTTCACCGAGGGGCAAGGCAGTTACCTGTATGACAGCGACGGCAACGCCTGGCTCGACTTTGTCCAGGGCTGGGCGGTCAACACCCTGGGCCACAGCCCGGAACCGATCGCCAAGGCTATCTGCAACCAGAGTCGGCGCCTGCTCAACCCGAGTCCCGCGTTCTACAACGATCAGGCCGTGCAGTTGGCCAACCGCCTGACCGCGCTGAGCGGCATGGATCAGGTGTTCTTCGCCAATAGCGGCGCCGAGGCCAACGAGGGAGCGATCAAGCTGGCGCGTAAATGGGGCCAGACACATCGCAACGGCGCCTGGAAGATCATCACCTTCCACAACGGCTTCCACGGCCGCACTCTGGCTACTATGTCGGCCACCGGCAAGCCCGCATTCGAGCCTCTGTTCAACCCCAAGGTGCCGGGTTTTACCAAGGTGCCCTATGGCGATCTTGAGGCGGTCGCCGCTGCCATCGACGAGCAGACCGTGGCGATCCTGCTCGAGCCGATCCAGGGCGAGGCCGGTGTCATCCCAGCCACCACCGAGTTTCTGCAGGGGCTGCGCGCACTGGCCGACCGCGAGGACCTGCTGCTGATGCTGGACGAGGTACAGACAGGCATCGGCCGTACCGGCACTCTGTTCTGCTACCAGCAGCACGCCATCGAGCCGGACGTGGTGACCCTGGGCAAGGGGCTTGGCGGTGGCGTGCCGATCGCGGCACTGATGGCTAAAAACCATGCCTGCTGTTTCGAGTATGGCGATCAGGGCGGTACCTTCAACGGCAATCCGCTGGTCTGCGCGGCGGCACTGGCGGTGCTCGATCAGGTGTGCGCTGGCGGTTTTCTGGCCCGCGTCGGCGCGGCGGAACAAAGGATACGGGATGGCCTGAACGCACTCGGCCAGCGGTTTGGCCTTAGTGAGGTGCGCGGCAACGGTTTGCTGCTGGCGGTAGATACCGGCAGCTTCGATGCGCCTTCGCTGGTCAAGCGCGCGCTGGAGGCGGGATTGCTGCTTAACGCGCCCCGCTCCAACAGCCTGCGTCTGATGCCGGCACTGAATGTTAGCGACGAGGAGATCGACCTGATGCTCCAGCAGCTGGGTCGGTTGCTCGAGCAGGCCGAACGGGAGAGCGTCTGACACCTCAGGGCTGCCCACCCGCTAAGCCGGGGTGGGCAGCCCTCAATGCTCATTGCTCAACCGGCGTCGGCACCGGCCTCCTTCTTCTTATAGGGATTATCCGGCAGCATGGACGGCGGCAGCGGGGGCCGGCGCGCGCCCTTCTTCGGCCCATAATGTTCCGCCAGATAGTCGAGAATGACCTTTTCGGTCTCGGCCGGGAACTGCCAGAGCCCCTGAGTCTCCTGCATCCAGCGGATGATGTACTGCCAGCGGTTGCGCGACCCCGCATTCTGGGTGACCAGTTTGGCGGAGTGACAGGCCGTGCAGTTATTTTTCACCGTTTCCCACCCGGGGCCAATTACAAAGCCGGTGTCCGGGTCGGTTTCAGCCGCAGCGTTCAACGGTACCAGCAACGCCAGCACCAGCGCCGGCAATAGCCGACGCACTATTCGTGCAGACATCTCAGCCTCCTCACGCTATCTGAACCGCGATGCGGTGGCAGGCGTTATTGAGATAACCTTTCGGGTTCCAGCCCGGCACGACCATCGGTTGAGAACGGCCCGCGGAGTCCGTTGCCTTGGCCCAGATTTCGTAATAGCCGATCTCGGGGAAATCGAGCACCGTGCTCCAGTGCTGCCAGGCCAGACGGTTGGCCGGTGCCATCAGTTTCGCCTCATGCCAGGTAGCGCCGAAGTCGATCGAGACCTGAACCTTGTCGACCGCGAGATCCCCGGCCCAGGCATGACCACGAACCACCAGTTTCTCCCCCTTGGCCTGGGTCAGGCCCGATTCGGGAAAGGTGATCAACGACTTCACCGGCATCGCCTCGATGGTCACGAAATCCTCGTCAGGCACCTCGGTACCCGGCGCCACCGGATACTTCGGCATCGCATAGGAGGGTGGCTTCATCTTGGCGCCATCATGTTTCTTGTTGCGAATCATGATCCTCTGCAGCCACTTGCCCGATACCGAGCCCGCCCAGCCGGCACACACCAGGCGCAGAGGATAGCCGTTAAGCAGGGGGATATCTTCGCCGTTCATCGCCCAGGCGATCAGCGATTCATCCTCCAGCGCCTTGCTCATCGGCACCCCGCGGGAGATCGGGTGCTTGCTCGCATCACCACTGACATGCTTGTCCGCCGCATAGTAACCGATATAAACCGCGTCATTCTTGATACCGCAGGCCTCCAGCACGTCACGCAGCCGTGCGCCGGTAAAGGTGGGGCAGGCCACGGCACCGGTGGTCCACTGGTTGCCGCTGGCCGAGGGTACATACTCGGCACGGCCGTTGCCGCCGCACTCGATGGTCAGCTGGTAGGTGTAGTGTTTGAACTTCTCCTTGAGCTCGGCGATGGTAAAGGTCATCGGCGTGACGCAGGACTCGCCCTCAATGCGTAACTGCCAGGTCGCCGGATCAATATTCTCTATCGCCGGCGGTATGCCGTTGTTACGCACAAACATGCGATTGGCGGGGGTTATCTCGTCGTCAAGCAGATGGGGGGGCGTTTCCGCGTTGATCGGGCGGTCGTTGAGCAGGGTCAACCCGTCTTTGCCCTCAAGCATGAACGGCATTTCACTCTGGGCGAAGGCCGCCGGAATCAGCCCGCCGGGCATCTTGGCCGCATAGGGGATGGCGACGGCACCAAGCGCCGCGGTCATCGCCGCCAGTCCACTCTTTTTCAGGAAGCCCCGGCGGGATTCGGGATCCACCTCTCGCCCCCATATCAGGCGATCCGCCTTTTCAGGATCTTCGCCGTAAAGTTGATGCAAGCCACGTGTTTCAGGTGATTTCTTTGACATAACGAAAACTCCTGGGGCCCGATTACAGATTCCAGTGTTCGTCACGTCTGCTCATCGGGCATATTGTTATCGGTATTACCCTTGGAGCCGGTTCATCAGGGGCCGGCGGTATCGATCTTTCAATATCAGACTAGCAGCCGATGCCAATTAATCCTTATTTATATTAAAAAAATCTAATAAATAGACTTGTCTGATCTATGCCGAATAACTGGTCCGATACGACAGCTGCATCCGAGTAACGAAACGAGCCCACACTCCATCGCATCACAATACTTGACCGCCTCATCGACCGGCGCCAGAGTAGCGGCTTTGCCGATCGGAGTGACAAGCTTGGAACTGGACCTGCTGCTGATACTCACCTTCCTTTTCACCGGTCTGGTGGCAGGCACCATCGATGCCATCGCCGGTGGCGGTGGCCTGATCACTCTGCCGGTACTGCTGGCCAGCGGTCTGAGTCCGGTTCAGGCACTGGCCACCAACAAGCTGCAGGGCAGCTTCGGCACCTTTGCGGCCAGCGCCTACTTCGTGCGCAGGGGCCAGGTAAACCTGGGCGAGATGCGCGGCATGATTCTGTGCACCTTTCTCGGTTCTGCCGCCGGTACGCTGCTGGTGCAACATATCGACAACTCCATTCTCGCCGGCATCATGCCGGCGCTGTTGATCCTGATTGCGCTCTACTTCGCGTTCTCACCCAAGATCAGCGACCTGGACCGCGAACGGCGTATCGGCACCACCCTGTTTGCGGTGGGGATCTCCAGCGCCGTGGGTTTTTACGACGGCTTCTTCGGACCCGGCACCGGCACCTTTTTCATGCTGGCGTTCGTTACCCTGGCCGGATTCGGTCTGGCCCGTGCCACCGCGCACACCAAGGTGCTCAATTTCACCTCTAATTTCGCCGCGCTGCTGTTTTTCCTGTTCAGTGGCCATATCCTCTGGCTCGCGGGACTGGCCATGGGGCTGGGTCAACTAATCGGCGGCCAACTCGGCGCGCGCCTGGTGGTAACTCGCGGCACCCGGCTGATCAGACCGCTGATCGTCACCATCACCCTGTTGATGTCGGCCAAACTGTTGCTGGACCGATTCGACCTATCCCTGTTCAGCTAACGCCCTGTAGTCGCCGGTGTAGTAGCCGGTTATTACCCGCTGGGCCATGCGAACTGCTACAACATGACTGACCTCATCGCCGCTCCTGCGCATCCATGCGCCCGCGGCGTACCATACATCCTGTATATCGCCGCTCCTGCGCATCCATGCGCTCGCGGCATACCATACATCCTGTATATAAAAAGGAGTGCCGTCATGAGCAAGAAGATTCTGATGATCACCGGCGATTTCACCGAAGACTACGAAACCATGGTGCCGTTCCAGGCGCTACAGGCGGTCGGCCACCAGGTCGACGCCGTCTGTCCCGACAAACGTGCCGGCGACAGCGTGGCCACGGCGATCCACGACTTCGAGGGTGACCAGACCTACAGCGAAAAGCCGGGACACCGCTTTACCCTTAACGCCAGCTTCGACCAGATCGATCCTGCTCTGTACGATGCCCTGGTCATCCCCGGCGGGCGCGCGCCCGAGTACCTGCGCCTGAATCCGAGGGTAATCGAGATGGTGCGCCACTTTTTCACCGCCAACAAACCGGTGGCCGCGATCTGCCACGGCGCCCAACTGCTGGCCGCAGCCGACGTACTCGAGGGGCGGCGCTGCTCCGCCTATCCGGCCTGTGCACCGGAAGTAAAGCTGTCCGGCGGCGAATATGCCGAGATAGAGGTTGATCAAGCGGTAACCGATGGTAATCTGGTGACTGCGCCCGCCTGGCCGGCCCACCCGGCCTGGCTCGCTCAATTCATGGCACTGCTCAACGGATGAGAGTGATCTGTGCCGACCGGACCGGCCCTCTGGGCCTGTTCGGTCCTGTGAGCAGCTGACCACCGCTTATAACAAGAAGGTGAGGTGTCCGCGTGTGCAAGCTATTCATCAGTGCCGACCCGGCTCTCTGGGACAGTTCAACCCGCTCCCTGCGCATCAATGACATGGTCACCAGCGTGCGCCTGGAGAACTACTTCTGGCATGTGTTGACCGAGATCGCCCGGCGCGACGAGATGAACGTGCCGCAACTGGTCACCAAGCTCTACCACGAAGCGCTGGACAACGGCCACGATATCAACAACTTCACCTCCTTCCTGCGGGTGTGCGCGATGCGCTACCTGAGGTTACAGCTGGCCGGCGAGATTCCGCGCAGAACCGATATCCCGATCCGCACCCTCGATGCCGGTGCTATTCTCAAACGTGAGCGAAACACCCTGCACCACTCTTGAATCAGCGGAGGTGCCGACCATGCGTCGATCACTTCTCACACTTATGGCCTCGCTGCTGATCATCGGCTGCTCCGGCGACGGCTGGCGCACGGCCAGCCGCGAATCGGCCGGCATTGCGCCGGATCCGGCCAGCAATCCCGAGCCGATCATTCAGGTATACGCGGCTGACGCCTGGGGGTGGCGCGGCATCTTCGCGGTACATACCTGGATCGCGGTCAAACCCCGTCAGGCCGACAGCTACACCGTGTTCGAGGTGGTCGGCTGGCGTGCACGCCAGGGGCTGCCGGTGTTACGCAGCACCCAGGATCTGCCGGATCGCTACTGGTATGGCTCGCGCCCGGAACTGCTGCTGGATAAACGCGGCCCCGGGGTCGACGAACTGATCGACAAGATCCGGCAAGCGGTGGAAAGCTACCCCTGGAAACAGGAATACCGACTCTTCCCCGGCCCCAACAGCAACACCTTTCCGGCCTGGGTTGCGCTGCAGGTCCCCGAGCTCGGCCTTGAACTGCCCTGGCGTGCGATCGGGTCGGGCTGGGCCGACTGACGCTGGCGTTTGTCGCCGTGCTGCCCTAGAGTGGCATTTTTCCATGCTCTGCCGGGATATACTATGAAAATCTGGGTCGACGCCGATGCCTGTCCGGTCGTCATTAAAGAGATCATCTTCCGCGCCGCCGAGCGCGCCGGTATCGAAACCACACTGGTGGCCAACCAGCCGATGCGCACCCCGCCGTCGAAGTTCATCCGCGCCATACAGGTCGAGCAGGGGTTCGACGTCGCCGATAACGAGATCGTCAAGCGCGCCGCCGCGGATGACCTGGTGATCACCAGCGATATCCCCCTGGCCGCCGAAGTGATCGAGAAAGGCGCCCTGGCGCTGAGCCCGCGCGGCGAACTGCTGACCACCGACAACGTGCGCGCACGACTGAACATGCGCGACTTTCTCGAGACCATGCGCTCCAGCGGTGTGCAGACCGGCGGCCCGGCGGCACTGAGCCAGAGTGACCGCCACGCCTTCGCTCAGCACCTGGACAGGCTGATCGCACGCGCCAAGCACTGACTCCCCCCGGCACTCTATATCCATCTGGAGTTTCGCGCTGCGCACAATGGCCAACCGACTTGGCGAGCTGGTCGGCCGTTTCCGAACCGGTTGATCATTGCGGCGGAGAAGCCTGGGCTTTCAGCTCCTCCATCATTCTGTTGATGTCCTCCTCCGTGGTGTTGCGGTAGTACTCCCAATCCAGGTAATACTCACTGAGCAGCGGATACCATTCCGGCTCCTGCTTCTCCGGTTTCCGGGTCTGGCGCTCATGCAGCTCGATATGCATGGGCGAGATCTCGAGCACCCTGTCCTCCTCCTGCCAGAGGATATCCTGCAGGTCGTAAAGCGCATTCATGATCAGAAAGTGTTTGCGATATAGGGGTAGCATCGCGCCGTCCGTCCTGTTCTGCTCCTCGAACAGGTGCTCTTCGTCCAGCGTCTTCATTAAGCGATATTCGCTGATCCCGTCCGGATGCTGGCGCAACACATGCAACACTTGCGGCAGTACTGGATTGATCATCTCTGTTACCTTTCACTTACCCTGGGTCACCACCGTTCGACGGTAGATCGCAGTCGATCTTGATAGATTGAGAGCCACCGACAGCGGCCCGACGCTTTCAGTATAGACAGTGCTCCGCGACCGGAAAGCGGCGCCAGGAAGCGGATTTGGTAAGCCTTGAGCTACTCGATTATGCTTCAGCCTAACCGACCGAGGAGATCGTCGCATGGAAGTTCTGCTGTCGCTGTTTTCATTACTGTTGCTGGCGCTGATGGTCGGTGCGCTGCTCGGCTTCGTCAGTTTTATACGTCAGAAGCGAGTCGACGAGCGGCTGCGCCAGGCCGAACTGGAGATCGCCTGGCTACGGGAGGAACTCAAGACGCGGTCGACCCGGCAGCAGCCAATTACCCCCTCGGCGGTCGATAAGGACGAGAGCGAGGACACCACTCCGTCGGCTGCCGATGAGACCACACCTGCGCCCCTGACGACTGCGGCCGACCCCTGGGGTATCGGCTCGCGCCCGCCACAGGAGCAGCCTCAACCTGTCGAGCCGCCCGGGCGCTCCACCACCACGGGTCTGGTTCAGCACCTGCGCCGACACTGGATGATCTGGCTCGGCGGAACCTGCGTCGGCCTGGCCGGGGTGTTTATGGTGCGCTACTCGATCGAGCAGGGCTTGCTCGGTCCCGGTGCGCGTATTCTGCTGTCGCTGCTGACCGGTATCGGTCTGCACGCAGCGGCCAACTGGCTGCGCTATCGCCGCGGCCATAGCGATGTTTTTGCCGCCCTCGCCGGCGGCGCCAGTATCATCCTCTATGCCGCGCTGCTCGCCAGCCTGCACCAACTCGACTATGTACCGCCGGGTTTGGTGTTCGCCGGCATGGCACTGGTCTCCTTTGCCACCCTGGGTTTGGCACTCCTGCACGGCCCACTGTTGGCCGCCCTCGGCATGCTCGGCGGCTACCTGGTGCCGATATTGGTCAGCACCGGGAGTCAGCAGATCGAGGGCGCGCTGGTGTACGCCTTCATCCTCAGCCTGTCCGTACTGCTGTTGCTACGCTATGTCTGGCGTCTCTGGCTCTGGTGCGGTGTGGTAGTCGGCGCACTGGCCTGGTGGGGACTGAGCTTCCACACCCCACCGACCGCCGAGGTCAGCCGCACCCTGTATCTGCTCGGCATCGCCTGGGGCCTGCTCGCCATGCCGACGCTGGACTGGTTGCTCTCACTCAAGTACCGGGACGATCGTTCGAACGTCTACCCGGATCTATTGCGCGCCGCGGGCAGCAGCGAATATGCGATGCTGCTGGCGTTGCTGCTGGTAATCGCCGCCCAAAGCTACACCCTGTTTCGTGACGCCCTGGATTTGACCGCCGTTTGGAGTCAGCTACTGCTGCCGCTGCTGCTGCTTCATGCCGCCGGCAGGCGACCGTTGCTGACGCCGCTACCGGGACTGGCACTGATCGCCCTGGGCGCTGCGCTGCTGGCTCAGTTCACCTCCTGGCAGCTGTTCGACGTGATCATTCGCCCCCCTTCGCCTGTCGAGAGGAACAGTCTGATCGCACTGCTTGCTCTGCTCTCCCTGCTGGCGATCGCGTATGCCACCTGGAACCTTCGCGCACGCGCGCCGCTACCGGGAATCTGGGCCAGTATCGGCTGCCTGACACCGCTGCTGATGCTGGCGATCGCCTATCTGCTATTGGCGGAACTGCATGATGAGTGGCGCTGGGGCGGCGCCGCCCTGGCTGCCGGCATCGCCTATCTCGCTCTTGCCAGACAGGCGACGAACAGGCAGACCCCCGCTCTGACCTTGACGCTGATCGCCTCCTCCCACCTCGCCTACTCGCTGGCGGTGGTGATCTGGTTTCAGGAAGCGACCCTGACCCTGGCGCTGGCCCTGCAGTTGATCTCGCTGGCCGCTATCCATCAGCGTTTCCCTCAGCCGCTGCTGCCCTGGCTGATCCGGCTGGTGATCCTGGCGGTAGGCTGCCGGCTGATACTGAACCCCTGGGTGATAAGCTACCCCAGCGAAGTGCACTGGTCGCTGTGGACCTATGGCGGCTCAACCCTGAGCTGCTTTATCGCAGCCAGGATAAGTCGACGCTCGCCCCCGCTGCAGGCCTGGCTGCAGGGTGCCGCGGCAACGCTATTGGTACTGACACTGGGTACTGAGTTGCGCTACTGGCTGTATAACGGTGAGATATTCAACCGCCACTACGGCTTTACCGAAGCCGCGATCAATACCCTGGTCTGGGGTGCGGCCTCTCTGGTCTACCACTGGCGAGCCTCCCTGAGCCAGTATGTCGCCAGGCTATACAGGACACTGGCCGCCCTGCTTCTGACCATGAGTCTGACCAATCATCTCTTTGTCGTGGTGCTGATCGACAACCCGCTTTGGGGGCAGACGCCTATCGCCTCGACACCGGTGTGGAACCTTCTGCTGCTGGCCTATGGTGCACCGACCCTGTTGCTGCTCGCCATCGCCCGCTACTATCGGCTCGGTTTTCGCCCTTGGGCGACGCTGGGTTGCGGTCTCAACCTGCTGCTGTTTGTATCGCTGGAGATACGGCATCTCTGGCAGGGTGCGCTGGACATTGCACTGCCCACCGAGAACCCGGAACTCTATACCTATTCGGCCACCTGGCTATTGCTGGCCGCGGTCGGCATGGGGTGGGCGATTCGTCGCGAGCGGCACCGGTTATACCAGGGCGCGATGACCCTTCTGGTGCTGGTGATCGTGAAGATTTTCCTGATCGATATGCAGGGCCTGGATGGACTGCTGCGCGTCGCATCGTTCATGGGCCTGGGACTGGTACTGCTGCTACTGGCCTGGCTGCATCAACAGCTGCGGCCACACACGGATAACGCCTGACCCGCGCCTAAGACAAAGCAAAAGGCCTGCGCACGGCAGGCCTTTTCACGAGGGGCATCAACGGCACTTCCCATCGATTATTTGTGCTTGGGTTCTTCGTTCATCAAATGACGGACCTTGACGAACGCCCATACCATCACGCCGGCCATCGCAACAACGCCGATCACGCTGGGTACCAGAACCTCGAGGCTGTAAGCATCAACACCGAACATAGCATTCACCCTTTCTATCTCATTTAACGTTGAGACAAGAGTAACGCCGTTCCCGTTGACGAATATTGATTCAGCTCAAACGAGCGAGTGAAAGCCCCCGCTTGCAAAATTCGACACCCTGACCCATTACTGAATCAGGAATACGCAGCAGGTCTTACGGTTCGACAGATGCCTCACTCACGAGCTGCGCCAAGAGGAGAAAACGATGCCCACCAAAATGAAAACCTGGAACGCCGATCAGCTTAAACAGATGAACGAAGAGCGCTTCCTGGTCGAGATGCTCGACATGTTCAAGTTTACGCCGGAATTCAGCGACAGCGATGATGCCGTCAAGGCGATGCGCGACTGCCTGAACCGGGTTGAAGAAGCGCTTCGCACCCGGCTCGACGTCAAAAAAGAGAACTAATCCAGACCGCAGGCACGGGCGCCGCAGCAGGCCCCCCCCACCTGACAGGGTGGCTGCTTGTCGCCCAAGCTGCCGCGGCTCACAATCTGTCCTCCATTGGCCAAGCGTTCGATCGGCGCCTCCGGTGCAGTGTCGCCGAGGTCGACCTCGGCCAACTCGCATAGTTCCGCCCAGGTATTCAAGCGCTCGCTCATCGAGTGACGCACCTCCAGCACCCGACCGTTGCTCGGGCAAAGATAGTCATATGTCGGCATAACCACCTCGTATTGGCTGATTCGCGCTAATCATAGCGCGCGATTAACGCCCGACAAGCCCCCTTTGTCTCCGCTCGAAGACTCCTCGATGACCGCGATGCCCCTCTGACGAGCCTCTGCGAGGCATAAATAGAGATAAAGCAATCAAAAATTGCTTTTGATATTTCAAATATAATTTAATGATTTGTCATTTGATATAAATAGATCATCTTTTATTACTTTTCGATACAAAAAAACACGCATCAAATAGTCCTTATAATTCAATAGCTTATATACAAAAAACAGAAACCGGAAAAAAACCTCTTCCGCCCAAAAAAGCCATTTAATATCAATGGCTTACAACCAAAAATTTTGCTTCAATAATTTGCGATTTGTCACTATTAGTTATAGAATTATCAATAAGCAGTTATCGATAACTCGCAAAGGAATTTGGATATGCAGGAACGTGAAATCAAACTACTGTTCAAGGCGGGCGTATTTGAATCTTGTCAGGCGATACCGATCTCGATGTCGCGGGGATGGACGCTGAAGTTCGTCACCAGGGATAACGATGTTGTGGTATTGAATCTTCAGCGCTCAAAAGGTGAACGTGAGTTCAAGAGCCTCGATGGCGCAGCTGCCGTGGCGAAACGTATAGGCTTTGAATGGTTGAACGTTCAGATCGGTGATCTGAAATGGCGTGAAAAGGTATCCTGAGCGCAGGACGGGCTTGTCGGCTCAAAATACCTCAGAGGGGAGAACAGCGCTTTCCGGGTGCATTAACGCTCGCCCCGGTCGCTAGGATCGTTAATCTGCACCTGCGGACGGGCGCGAAGCAGCTTCATTCCTGCGAAGGCTTCGCGCCCACCGCAGGTCACTCAAGGCTGCAGGCGGTTGATCTGCCACTGACCATCCTTCAGCTCGTAGCTGAAGCGGTCATGCAGGCGGTTTTCACGTCCCTGCCAGAACTCGAAACGCTCCGGGACCAATCGATATCCACCCCAGGTTTCCGGACAGGGAATCGCACCATCCGCGTACTGCTCTCGCAGCTGCGCCACCGCACTCTCCAATGTGCTACGGCTGTCCACCGGCGCACTCTGATGCGAGATGGCAGCGCTGATCCGGCTGCCTACCGGTCGCTCATGGAAATAGCGCTCACCGAAGCTGTAATCGAGCTGTTCGACCGGACCGCGGATACGTACCTGACGCTCCAGCCCATACCAATAGAACAGCAGTTCGGCATAAGGGTTCTGCGCCAGGTGCTGCCCCTTTTCGCTGCGGAAGTCGGTAAACCAACAGAAACCGTGGTGGTCGAAATGCTTGAGCAGCACAATACGCGCTGCCGGGCGCCCCTCGCCATCGGCCGTGGCCAGGGTCATTGAGGTGGCGTCGTCAGGATGAGCCTCCAGCGCCGTGCCAAACCAGCGTTGGAACTGCTCGAACGGGTCTGCACTCAAGTCGGCCTTGTGCAGACCGCTGGCCACATATTCACGCCGCAGTGCGCTAACATCGCTATTCTGATTTGCCATTGTGCTCTCCTGTGTGACACTTCAAAGGCGACCACTATATACGATATGAAAGAATGAATTCTGCGCTTGATCAGTTCAGCTGCAATTTCTCGCGTGAGAGATACAAGCCTAAACCGGGATATCTGGAATGAATGCGCTACAGCCCGATAACCGTATCGCCTGCCATGAGTGCGACCTGCTGATGCAGCGCCCGCTGATCGAGGGCGACCAGGTGGTACACTGCCCCCGTTGTGGTTCGCGCCTGATCTCGAGCCATCCCAACAGCGCCGAGCGCTCCCTGGCGTTGGCGCTGGCGGGGCTTATTTTGCTGATTCCAGCCAACCTGTTCCCGGTACTGACGCTGGAGGTTCTGGGCCGGCAACAGGAGCAGACCATCTTCTCCAGTGCCATGGTGATGTACCGGGACGGACTGGCCCTGGTCGCGCTGACGATCCTGCTGTTTGCGATTCTGGTGCCGCTATGCAAACTGCTGCTGCTCACCTACCTGTCCGCCGCCCTGCATCTGCGCGCACGCTGGCCGCTGCTGCCGCTGGCGATGCGCAGTTACCAGCACCTGGATCAGTGGGGCATGCTGGAGGTGTACCTGATCGCAGTTCTGGTCTCGGTGGTCAAGCTGGTCGATATCGCCGACGTTCATCCCGGGCTCGGACTCTACAGTCTGGGGGCGTTGATCGCCGTCACCACGCTGAGTTCCTCGCAACTGGATCCCGACCTGTTCTGGCACCAGATCGATGAACTCAGGCACCAACCGAGTCCATCGGAGGCGAGGCATGAATAGCTGGCATCACAGTGCATTGGCACAGGGCCTGCTGCGCTGCCACGACTGTACCGCCCTCTGGCCGCTGGCCCTGGAGGAGCAGCACTGCCCACGCTGTGGCGCGCTGCTGCATAGCCGCGAACCCAACTCCCTGGTCCGCACCTGGGCGTTGCTGATCACCTCGGCGCTGCTGATGCTGCCGGCCAACCTGCTACCGATCATGCGGGTCACCATGCTGAGCAGTCAGGGAGACGCGTCGACCATCATGGGGGGCGTGATCGAACTGACCAAGCACGGACTCTGGGGGATCGCCATCGTGGTACTCGCGGCCAGCATTCTGATTCCGGTCGGCAAGATCCTGGCGCTGGGCTCGCTGCTGATCGCGATTCAGTTCGGCAAGGCCACCAATCTGAAACAGAAGATGGTAATGTTCCGCATCGTGCACTGGATCGGCCGCTGGTCGATGCTGGATATCTTCGTGGTCGGCATACTGGTGGCGCTGGTACAGTTTGGTAACCTCGCCTATATCGTTGGCCAGACCGGTGCACTGGCATTTGCCGGGGTGGTGGTCTTTACCATGCTCGCGGCCAACACGCTGGATACTCGTTTGATCTGGGATCGTCACCTGCAGGAGGCAAGCATTGGATCCGAAACCTGAACACCCGGCCTCAGACCCGGTCAGACCGCTGATTCGCCGACACCGAGGCCCGTCGGCGGTATGGATACTGCCGCTGCTGGCAGCGCTGATCGCCGGCTGGCTGGTATACAAGAGCTACTCCCAGGCCGGGGTGATGATCGAGGTGGTATTCAACTCCGCCGAGGGGCTGGAGGTGAACAAGACCCGCGTCATCTATCGCGGCCTGCCCAGCGGGACGGTGCGTTCGCTGACGCTGAACGAGGATCTGCAGACGGTCACCGCGGAGATCGAGATCAACGCCAACGCCCAGGCACTGCTGCATGAAGGCACGCTGTTCTGGTTGGTCAAACCCCAGATCTCCCTGTCCGGGGTCCGCGGCCTGGAAACCCTGGTCTCCGGCCACTATATCGGCGTTCGCCCAGGCGAGGGCGAGATCGCCTACCGCTATACCGCTGCGGAGGAGCCGCCTCCGGCTACCCGTGACCGGGAGGGGCTCTATCTGACCCTGTACGCCGACTCCGTCGCCTCGATCCATCGCGGCTCCCCGGTCTACTACCGGGATATCGATGTTGGCCAGGTGCTGGATTACCGCTTGAGCGGCAGCAGCGACCAGATTCTGGTCGACCTGTTCATCGAACCGCTGTACGCCCACCTGGTGCGCAAACACTCCCGCTTTTGGAACGCCGGCAGCCTGGAGATCAAGGGTAAGCTGCCCGATATCGATATTCGTATCGGGTCATTGGCCACGATCATCGCCGGCGGCGTACATTTCTACACCCCGGAACCGCGCGACAACCCCGCCGCCGAGGATGGTGACCAGTTCCCACTGTTCGCCGATTATGAAGCCGCCGAAGATGGCGTGCCCGTGCAACTGGTGTTTCCCGGCAGTACCCGACTCAGCGTCGGTACCGAAGTGCTCAGCCAGGGGGTCCGGGTCGGACGGGTACGGGATCTGTCACTGACTGAAGATTTCAGCGAGCTGCATGCCGAACTGCTGATCGACCCCCGCGCCCGTAGCATGCTGCGCGCCGGAACCCGGTTCTGGTTGGCACAACCCGGCCTGCCCTCGGCCGATTTCAGCCTGCAGGAGCTGCTCAGCGGCCAGCATATCGAACTGGCACCGGGGCAGGGTGCCGAAACCTTCAGTTTCCACGCCCTGGATGAGCCCCCGGCGCGGGCTCCGGTCAGCGAGGGGCTGCCGATCCGCCTGTCGGCCGATGCGCTGGGCTCTATCAGCCGCGGCTCCCCGGTACTCTTTCGTCAACTGCCGATCGGCAGCGTCACCGGCTATGAGCTGAGCACCAACGGCGACAGAGTGCTGATCCATGCGGTGATCAAGGAGCGCTACCGTCACCTGGTCGGCAGCCGCAGTCGGTTCTGGAACAGCAGCGGCATCGAGTTCAAGGCCGATCTCGATGAGGGGATCTCGGTACACACCGGCAGCGTGCAGACGCTGCTGCGCGGCGGCATCAGCCTGTTCAATCCTCGCGGCAAACAGGCCCCACTACAAAAAGCCGAACCCGAGTTCAGTCTCTACGCCGACTATGATGCGGCCACCGACGATGGCAGGCTACTGACCGACAACGGCGACGAACTCAGTGTCCGCCTCTATGCCGAGGCGCGTGGAGCCATCGCGGTAGGTGTTCCCGTACTCTATCGCGGCGTCGAGGTCGGCGAGGTGCGTCACTACCAGTTGGCCGAGGATGGCCGCTGGGTGGAGATCCGGATCTCGATCCAGGCTCCCTATCGCCATCTGGTCAGCACAGCCAGCCGCTTCTGGGTTGACTCGGGCGTGACCGCCAAGGCCAACCTGCGTGACGGGGTCAGTGTGCAGACCGGCTCACTAACCCAGCTGATCAGAGGCGGTATCGCCTTCGAAACCGATACCGGCGGCGAGAAGTTAACCAAAACAAGTCGGTTCCATCTCTACCCCAGCGAACAGGCGAGCCGGGAGCAGGTGCACCGGATACTGATCCACTTTGCCCCCGGCGCCGATCTGGCGGTCGGTGCCCCTATTCGTTACCGCGGTGCCCAGGTGGGACGCATCGACACTATCCGCATCGCCGACAGCAGTGGGGGGCGCATCGCCCGTGCCAGTCTGTTCCGTGAAGCGGAGTTTTTGGCCCGGGAGGGCTCCCGCTTTTGGATCAGCGAGGCGACCATTCGCCTGAGCGGGATCGAGAACCCCTCCAACCTGCTGTTCGGCAACCATGTCGAGGTGCTGCCTGGCGACGGAGCGCCCGGCGATACCTTTATCGCCCTGCGTCGCGCGCCCGCCTATCGGCCACAACCGGGGCTGACGGTGGAACTGCATGCCAACCAACTCGGCTCCATCGCCGTCGGCAGCCCGGTGCTCTACCGTGAAGTACCGGTAGGCCGGGTAACCGGCTACGAGATCAACCTGCGCGGCGACGGGGTGCTGGTCTATGCCCATATCCAACCCTCCCACGCAACCCTGGTACGCCGCTCCAGCCGCTTCTTCAACCACAGCGGCATCAAGGCCAGGGGCGGCCTGTTCAGCGGCGTCGACGTCAATGTGGCCAGCCTGGAAACGCTGGTCGGCGGCGGCGTCTCCTTCATCACGGAGGATCTGGATGCGCCGGGTGTCAAAGAACGGGCCGTCTTCGCGCTGCATGACGAACCGAAAGCGGAAACACCGATCATTCAGGCTGTGAGCGGGAAAAACACACCATGATGAGACTACTGCTGATCACCCTGACCCTGGTGCTGCTGCAGGGATGCGCCACCAACGAACGCGCGCGCCCGTTTGAGCTGAAAAGTCTGGCCAAGTCCGATATCGACATGGTCACCGACCAGCATATCCTGGCGGTCAACGCGCTGGTGCGCGAGCTGACCATCAAGCTGTACAAACGCAACCCACGCGAGCTGAAGAAGGCCCCTGCCGGCATGACGCTGAACCGCCGCCTGCACCAGCTGCTGGATTCGCCACGGCAGATCAATCATGCCGAGCTGGGCTCACGCTACGGTGTAGACGCGATGCCGCTGGTGTTCGACCCTGAGTTCAAGGGCGACCGGGTATTTGCGCTGATGATCGGCATCAGCGGCATGCTGCACGCCGCCTACAGCTACCGCAACGAGTTCTTCCTGCTCGACGAGATCGACCAGCAGAAGCTGTATAACAGTGCCCGCAATCTGGAGGCGGTGGCCTGGCGCCTGAACAACCTGCGCACGCCCGAGGGCGAGCTGTTCCTGCTCACCAACGGCATAGCAGATTCCGGCGTCAGCAACCTCAGTTTCGAGCGGATCTTCGGCAAGCTGATCGCCTATCAGGACATGATGGCGAAGATCGTCGCCAACAAGACCAACCGGGCGATCAAAAATGTGGTTGTCGGTTTCGCCTCAACCGCGCTGCTGCCGATCTGACCCGAGGGCTCAAGCCCTTACTGCATGGGCGGGCGAGCGCAGTGGATTGATCGTAATTTCACGGATTTTGTGATTTTCATTGAGGTGGAAGCAGACGTCGGCCCGCGCCGGCAACTCCTCCAGCATCGCTCGTGTCAGCCGCTCGTAGTGAGCGATGAAGCGTTTGATCTCGGAGGGGTTCATGATCCGCAGGTGGGCCGTGGGCTGCTGGGTATCGTAGATATACTGCACCCGCTCGGCCAGCTTCTGCTCCTGCAACGCTCGCCACTCATATACCGCCTGCATGCTCGGCACCTTCAGCATCAACAGCAGATCGAGGCGGCTGAACAGCTGCTGATAGGGGCCGGCAAGCTGCCGGTTGACGTGGTGCCGCCAGACCGCATCCGCGTCCTCCTCCGCTTCCAGCGCATTGACCGGCGCCTGCAACGCCGGCTCCGGCTGCGGCAGCGCGCCGACACACCAGCCCTCGAACACGATGATATCCACCGGTCCCAGCCACTCCTGCCACACCGTCGGCGGACAGCGGTCGTCGATCGATTTATCGAACACCGGAATCTTGGTCAGCGTATCGGGGCCGGCATCGATCAGCGAATCAAGCAGCTCGATACCGAGCTCCACATCATGGGTGCCGGGTACTCCGCGGGTGGTCATCAGCGGGTGGATCTCCCGCGCCAGACGCTCACGCTCGGCTCGGGTCTTGTACAGGTCGTCGATGGAAAAACCGATCACCCTGAGGTCGAACCCCTCCTCCAGAATCACCTCAAGCAGGTTGAACAGGGTGGACTTGCCCGCCCCCTGCGCACCGTTGATGCCGACCACCAATGGCCGCACCTGCCCCCGTTGCCGCTCCACCAGCCAGGCCGCCAGCGGCACGTAGATCTGCTCAAACAGCTCCTTGAGGCCGATGTCGACCTGCAGCGATTCCAGGGTGGATGCAAACGCCTGCTCCACCGCCTGAACGGCCCTGCGCCGCTCGGTTTCGGTTAGACACAGGTATTCATGGGGCCATCGGGTCAGCAGGCTCATAGCTCTCCTGTTCGCCAGGTTAATGGGGTTGCGTGGTTCTGAGCCAGTCCACCACCAGCGCGATCTGGTCGCTCTCCATCAGCGACGGCGCGTGGCCGATACCCGGCAGCGCGTGCACGGTCAGGTCGGGTCTTGTTTCGCGCATCCGCTCCACCACCTCTGCCTCCAGTACATCGGAGCTGGCGCCATGCAGCAACATTTGCGGGCAACCTACCTGTTGCCATATCGGCCAGATATCGAGATCGGTCTCGGCACTCTTACGCGCATTATGCGCAATTGCCGGATCGTAGTGCAGCCCCCACTGATCATTTTCACACAGTCGCTTGCCGTGGTTGGCCAGGTGTTTCCACTGCTGATCGTTTAGCCCGGCCAGGGCTGTGTAGGTCTGGCGCAGCCAGCCCTCCAGTTCGGCCTCGGAGTTGAAGCGGTGATCGCCCAGGTAGTCACAGATCCGTGCCAGCGCCGTGCGCGGTACGTAGGGGCCGATATCGTTCAACACCAGCCGGCGGATCGGTGTTCCCTTCTGCGCCGCCAGCACCATACCGATCAGCCCGCCCAGCGAGGTGCCGACCCAGTCCACCTGGCTCACACCGAGACGGGCGATCAGCGCTACCATATCGTGCAGATACTGAGGTAACGCATAGTCTTCCGGGTTGTCGAGCCAGTCGCTCTCGCCACGACCGGGCAGATCGGGACAGATCACCCGGTAGTTGCGGCTGAGGGCCTGTGCCAGCTCGTCGAAGTCACGGCTGTTACGGGCCAGGCCGTGGACACAGATCAGCACCCGTTCGTTATCCGCACTCCCCCACTCCTTGTAGTGCAGGCGGTGGAACCCCTGGGAATCCAGTACCGCGATATCGCCTCGACGCATGCCTACCCCCTGTGTATCTAAGATTCAGACGCTGTTCTGTAGACAGCTTTGTAAAGCTTTGCAAATTTCGCGACATCCATTGTCACACACCGTTAGAATCTGACCAGATATAGAAGTTTCTAATATAGACGCTGTGGATCCGAGCGACCTCGACAGGATGTGAAAATGTCTGTTAAACGCTTCACTCTCCGCTACATGAAGTGGCTGCTTCCGTTGTTCATCTTCCTGCTGGCGGTGTTGACCTTCCGCACCCTGCAGGCAACGCGCCCGCAACCGCCGGCGCAACCGATAGAGGAGCGCAGCTGGAACGTACATGCCGAGACCATCGCACCGGCACCACTGCGCCCCGAAGTGGAGCTGTATGGCGCCATCGAAACACCGAAAATGGCGACGCTGAGTGCAGTGCTGGAAGCGGATCTGAGCGAGTTGCATGCCCAGGAGGGTGAAAGGGTGAGCCCGGGGCAGCTCCTGGCCCGCCTGGACAGCCGCGACGTGGAGATCGAGATCCGCCAACAGCAGGCGCAGTTGGCCAGTGTCGACGCCCAGATCAGTGCCGAGCAGGTGCGCTACCGCGCCGACAACGAAGATCTCAGGCTGCAGCAGGAGCTGGTGGCGCTGAAGGAGAAGGATCTGGCGCGTTACTCCAACCTGGCTGAGCGCAACATGGCCAGCCAGCAGCAGATCGACAGCGCGCGTAGCGCACTGCAACAGCAACGGTTGAACCTGAATGCACTGAACGAAGCGATCGCCGACCACCCCAACCGCCTGGCCCAGCTTCAAGCTGAACGCCTGCGCATCGACGCGCAGCTGGACAGCCTGAAGCTGGACCTTGAGCGGACCGAGATCCGCGCACCCTATGCCGCGCGCATCGCCGCCGTGCATGTAGCGCGGGGCGACCGTGTCCGCGCCGGAGACGCGCTGATCGATCTCTATGGGCTGGAGCAACTGCAGGTGCGCGCCCAGATACCGGAGCGGTTACTGAGCCAGTTGCGGCCGGCGATGCAGCAGGGCGCGGGGCGGATTCAAGCCTCCGCCAGCCTGGACGGTGTTTCGCTCAGGCTTGAACTCGACCGGCTCGGCGCCACCGTCAGCAGCGGCAGGGCCGGCGTCGACGCCCTGTTCCGCCTGGTCGATCCGCCCCTCGCGCCGGAGCCTGGCCGTTCGCTACGCCTGCAACTGCAGTTGCCACCGCAGGAGGCGCTGGTTGCGCTGCCGCCTACCGCCCTCTACGGTACCGACCGCATCTACCGCGTCATCGACTCCCGGCTCGACCCGGTCAGTGTCGAGCGGGTGGGCCAGTTGACCACGACCGGGGGCGAATCGAGGGTGCTGGTGCGCAGCGCAACCCTGACCGCGGGGCAGCAGGTGATCACCACCCAGTTGCCCAACGCCATCGCCGGCCTTCTGGTCGATGTGAAAAAGGCCACGGAGTAGGTCATGCAGCAGAGGGACACCGGTCCGCTGAGCGGAATGATCACGCTGTTCACCACCCATCGGGTCGCGGCCAACCTGCTGATGGTGCTGATGCTGCTCGGCGGCTTCTACAGCCTGAAAAAGCTCAATGTGCAGTTCTTCCCTACCTTCGAGCTGGACGTACTCACCGTCAGCGTCACCTGGCGCGGCTCCACCGCCGAGGATGTGGAGCGCTCGATCCTGCTGCCGCTGGAGGAGGAGCTGCGCTCGCTGGACGGCATCAAGGAGATGATCTCCACCGCCCGCGACGGCTCCGCCTCGGTGCGTATCGAGCTGACCGAGGACACCGACGTGGACTACGCCCTGTCCGAGGCGAAGCAGAAGGTGGACTCGGTGCGCGGCGAGCTGCCCGATGATGTGGACGAGCCGCTGGTGCAGCGGGTCACCCGCTATGAAGGGATCGCCGACCTGATCCTGACCAGCGACCGTGCCACACGCGAGGAGCTGCGCGTCATGGCGCGTCAGTTCGAGCAGGAGCTGCTGAAACAGGGGATCCGCAAGATAGATTTCGTCGGCATGCCGGAGCAGGAGCTGGCGATTCAGCTCTCACCCGAGCAGCTGACCCAACTGGGCATGACCTTCAACGAGGTGGTCGCCAACATCCAGCAGCGCAGCGTCGATCTGCCCGCCGGCACCGCGGCCCAGGGCGAAGGCGCGCGTCAGCTGCGCAGCCTGGGTCAGCAGCGCGACGTGCAGGGGTTCGAACAGCTGCCGCTGCTTGCCTCCGGTGACGGCCAGCTGCTGCGCCTGGGCGATATCGCCCTGATCGAGCGCCGCGACGCCGACAACCAGGTGTTGCTCAGCTACCAGGGGCAGCCGGCGATCCTGCTCGAACTCAAGCGCACCGAGAACGACGACAGCCTGGTCGGCGCCGCGATCTTCCACCGCTGGCTGGAGCAGGCACGGCCGAAACTGCCGGCCGGTCTGCAGCTGATCCCCTATCAGGAGCGCTGGCAGCTGATCCAGGACCGTATCGAACTGCTGCTGAAAAACGGCCTCAGCGGTCTGGTGCTGGTGGTCGCGGTGCTGTTCCTGTTCCTCAACGGCCGGGTCGCGTTCTGGGTCACGGTCGGCATCCCGGTATCGTTCATGGCCACGCTGGCGGTGCTCTATGCCATCGGCGGCACCATCAACATGATCTCGCTGTTCGGCCTGATCATGGCGCTGGGGATCATCGTCGACGACGCCATCGTGGTCGGCGAGGATACCCTGACCCACGCCCAGATGGGCGAGGCTTCGCGTCACGCCGCCATCGGCGGCGCCCTGCGCATGAAAGCGCCGGTGATCGCCTCGTCGCTGACCACCATCGCCGCCTTCCTGCCGCTGCTGCTGATCGGCGGTATCATCGGCAACATCATGGCCGACATCCCCACCGTGGTGATCTGCGTCATCCTCGCCTCGCTGGTGGAGTGCTTCCTGGTTCTGCCCGGCCACCTGTTCCACTCCCTGCGCAATACCGATGCGGTTCACCCGAGCAGTTTGCGCCAGCGCCTGGACGGCGGCTTCAACCACTTCCGCGACCGGTTGTTCCGTCCCTTTATCGAACGGGCAATCCGCCTGCGCTGGACCGTACTGTCGCTGGCGCTGGGCCTGCTGATCGTCAGCGTCGGCCTGGTCGCCGGCGGACGGATGAAGTTCACCTTCTTCCCCTCGGTGGAGCAGGACACGATGGACGCCAGCGTCCAGTTCGTCGCCGGCACCGACGCCGACACCGTGGCCCGCTTTATCGACCACCTCAGCGCCAGCCTGTATGCAACCGACGCCGCGCTGGGCGGCAACCAGGTGAAGATGAGCCTGGCCCGGTTGCGCACGGCGCAGTTCGATCAGCGGCGCAACTCCAGCGGCGACGAGTTCGGCCTGCTGTCGGTGGAGCTTTACCCCGCCGATGACCGCGGTATGCCCACCTCCGAGTTTATCCGCCAGTGGCGGACCCAAATCCAGTTGCCGGCCGGCATCGAGCGTTTCTCCATCGACGTGGCCCAGGGCGGACCGCCGGGCAAACCGATCGAGGTCAAGCTCACCGGCAACGACTTGAGTTCGTTGAAAGCCGCCTCTCTGCAGCTGCAGCGGGAGCTGAAGGCGTACAACGGCCTGTCCAATGTGGACGACGACCTGCCGTTCGGCACCTCGCAGCTGATCTACAGCCTGACTCCGGCCGGGGAGGCAGCCGCACTGAGCCTGCAGCAGGTAGGCCGCCAACTGCGCGCGGCGTTCGATGGCGTCGAGGTACAGTCGTTCTACGAGGGTCAGGACCAGATCAAGGTGCGGGTGATCCTGCCCGAGCGGGAACGCAACCTGATGAGCACGCTGGAACACCTGCCGATCGTGCTACCCGACGGCAGTGTGACGCCGGTGACCAACGTGGTCGAGTTCCAGGCACGGCAGGGCTTCGACTCGCTGCAGCGGATCGACGGCGAGCTGGCGATCAACGTCTCCGCCGACCTGAACGAGAACCAGACCAACGCCAACGAGGTGATCGCGGCGCTGCAGCGGGAGGTGATTCCCGCTCTCGGCGCCCGCTACGGCGTCACCGCCAGCTTTGAGGGCAAGAACCGCGACCAGCGCGAGACCCTCGCCGACATGAAACTGGGGCTGATGATCGCGCTGGCGCTGATCTACATCATCCTGGCCTGGGTGTTCGCCTCCTACAGCTGGCCGCTGGCGGTGATGCTGGCGATTCCGCTCGGCATCACCGGCGCCCTGCTCGGCCATTTCGTCACCGGGCAGACGCTGACGGTGTTGTCGCTGTTCGGCCTGTTCGGCCTATCCGGTATCGTCATCAACGACTCCATCGTGCTGATCACCTTCTACAAGCAGTTGCGCCATCAGGGGATGAATGTACACGACGCGGTGGTCGAAGCCGCCTGCCAACGCCTGCGCGCGGTGCTGCTGACCTCGCTGACCACCATCGGCGGGCTGACCCCGATCCTGTTCGAGACCTCGCTGCAGGCGCAGTTCCTGATCCCGATGGCCACCTCCATCGTGTTCGGCCTGGCCTACGGCACCCTGCTGATCCTGGTTGTGGTTCCGTCGATGTTGACCATACTGGAAGGTGTACGTGAACGATTGGGCCTGAAGCCCCATATCGAGCATCAGGCGGTCACGGCACCCGAATAGGGAACTGCACAGGTGACAGCATGAAACGCACCGAACACGACAGCCTTGGCCCGGTGGAAGTACCGGCCGAGGCGCTCTACGGCGCCCAGACCCAACGCGCCGTCGACAACTTCAAGATCAGTGAGCGTCGTCTGCAACCGGCGTTCATCCAGGCCCTGGCCCAGATCAAGTCCGCCTGCGCCAAGACCAACGCCGAGCTGGGCCTGCTCGACAACGACGCCGCCAAGGCGATCGCCGCCGCCGCCAAGCGGATCATCGATGGCGAGTTCTATGACCAGTTCCCGGTGGATGTTTTTCAGACCGGCTCCGGTACCAGCACCAACATGAACATGAACGAGGTGCTGTCGCACCTGGTCGAGCGCGACGCCAGACTCAAGCTGCACCCGAACGATCAGATCAACATGAGCCAGAGCTCCAACGATGTGATCCCCACTGCACTGCATCTGAGCGCGCTGAATGAGCTGCATCTGAGACTGCTGCCGGCACTGCGCCATCTGGATGACCGCATCCGGCGCAAGGCGTCGACGCTACATGACGTGGTCAAGACCGGACGCACCCACCTGATGGATGCGATGCCGCTGACCCTGGAGCAGGAGCTGACCGGCTGGCACCACCAGTTGGCCGCGTCGATCGAGCGGCTGGACCAGACCACATCGCGGCTGACACAACTGGCCCAGGGCGGCACTGCGGTGGGTACCGGCATCAACGCTCCGGTGGCGTTCTCGCGGCTGTTCTGCCGCCATCTCAGCGCACAGGTCGGCATGACACTGACGCCGGCGAAGAGCTTCTTCACCGCACTGTCGAGCCAGGACACCGCACTTGAACTCTCCGCCGCGATGCGCACCTGTGCCACCACCCTGATCAAGATCGCCGACGACCTGCGCTGGATGAACTCCGGCCCGCTGGCGGGGATCGGCGAGATCGAGCTGCAGCCGCTGCAGCCGGGATCGTCGATCATGCCGGGCAAGGTCAACCCGGTGATTCCCGAGGCGGTACTGATGACCTGCATGCAGGTGTGCGGCAACGACACCACAGTGGCGCTCAGTGCCCAGCGCTCCAACTTCCAGCTCAATGTGATGCTGCCGGTGATCGCCTACAACCTGCTCGACAGCCTGTCACTACTGGCCAACGCTGCGACCGCGCTGGCCGACAAGGCGATCGACCCCTTTACCGTGCGCCAAGATCGCATTGAACAGGCGCTATCGCGCAACCCGATCCTGGTTACGGCATTGAATCGGGTGATCGGCTACGAGAAAGCCGCTGCGCTGGCCAAGCAGGCCTATGCCGAAGGCCGGCCGATCATCGATGTGGTGGAGCAGGAGACCGACCTCAGCCGCGAGGAGCTGGAACAGATGCTCGATCCGCACCTGCTGACACGGCCGGGCTAAACCGCACGACCTAACATTGGCTGCACAGTGTCGAGAGGTGTCGTTGCCTCTTCTGGCTGACCGTCTGCCGCCAGGGATGGCGGCAGCGAGCCCCCAAGGATGGGTTCACGGCGTGTCAGACAGAAGAGGCAACGGCGCCCCACCCTGAATCTATCCTCAGAGAAACCGCGAAAACGGCCGCGGATCATCGGTAATGATCGCCGTCACCCCCTTCCTCAGCAGCCGCTCACCCGCAATCCGGTTGTTCACCGTCCAGCAGATCACCGGTCGACCGGTGGCGGTCAGCAGTGCCAGCTCCTTGTCCCGCAACGCCTGCCAGCGATAGTGCACGCTGTAGATCCCCAGATTCTCCAGCAGCAGCGGCCAGTCCGGTGGCAGGCGGGCGGTGATAAGCCCCCGCCTCAGATCCGGCAGCAGCAGCTGGCACTGACGCAGCTGCTCGCTGCTGAAGCTGGACAGGATCAGGCGCTCGGGATCGAAGCGTTCGATAATCGGTACGATCTGCTGGATCACATAGCGCGGGTCCTCACCGTGATCCTTCACCTCCAGATTCAGCCCCATCTCCAGCTCGTCGAGCAGCGCCAGCATCTCGGTCAGAGTCGGCAAAGGCTCCGGCGGCGAATCACGATAATGGCTGCCGATATCGATCCGCGGCAGATCCGCCAGGCTCAGGCTACGCAGCGGCTGTGGCCGGCCACACAACCGGGCCAGATCATCATCGTGGTGGATCACCGGCGTGCCGTCGCCGAGCAGGGTGACATCCAGCTCGACCCAGCGCGCCCCCTGACGCGCCGCCTCGCGCACGCCGCTGAGCGAGTTTTCCGGCGCCAGCTTGCGTACGCCGCGGTGACCGATGATGCGTGGAATACCGCTCTCCAGCATGATCTCTATTCCCTTTCGATAGCTTAGACAGAGTATAAGCCAGTGTTTCCGACTGTGGATGCCGCTCTCCGGCCTTTGCGCCAATTGGCCCAAGGTCCGCCATCCGGTATACTTTGCGGCCCTATTTAGCGTTAAACCGCCGCCATTTCCGCACGCCGGGTGCGGGTTAGAAGGAAAGTCTGAAGGACATATCCATGAGCCGTATGAATCCCGATCTCGATCGCCTGCAGCCCTACCCGTTCGAAAAGCTCGCGCTGCTCAAGCAGGGTGTTACGCCACCGGCCGCTCTCGAACACATCTCATTGGGGATAGGCGAGCCGAAACATCCGGCACCGCCGTTCGTGCTTGATGTGCTGCGCGATAGTCTGGACAAGGTATCGGTTTATCCCACCACGGTGGGGATGCTTGAACTGCGCCAAAGCATGGCGGACTGGTGTACCCGACGCTTCAAGCTGCAAGCGGGCAGCCTCAGTGCGGAACGGCACATACTACCGGTCAACGGCACCCGTGAGGCGATCTTCGCCTTCGCCCAAGCCGCGATCCAGCGTAGCCCCGACGCCCTGTTGATGATGCCGGACCCCTTCTACCAGATCTACGAGGGCGCCGCCTACCTGTCCGGCGCCGAGCCCTACTATCTGCCCTGCCTGCCGGAACACGGGTTTATCCCGGACTATGATGCGATTCCGGCCGATGTCTGGAAGCGCACCCAGCTGCTGTTCGTCTGCTCTCCCGGCAATCCGACCGGAGCGGTACACAACATGGCGCAGCTGAAGAAGCTGATCGCGCTGGCCGACGAGTACGATTTCATCATCGCCTCCGATGAGTGCTACTCGGAGCTTTACTTCGACGAGAGCAAGCCGCCGGTCGGGCTGCTGCAGGCCTGCGCCGAACTGGGTCGCCACGACTACCGCAACTGCGTGGTGTTCCACAGCCTGTCCAAGCGCTCCAACCTGCCCGGTCTGCGCTCCGGTTTTATCGCCGGTGACGCCGAGTTGATCGAACCGTTCCTGCTCTACCGCACCTACCACGGCGGGGCGATGCAGATTCAGCACCAGCTGGCCTCGATCGCCGCGTGGAACGACGAGAATCACGTGCTGGAAAACCGCAGCCAGTACCGGCACAAGTTCGACGCCGCGATCAAGATATTGTCGCCGGTACTCGACGTGAAGACACCGGAGGCCAGCTTCTACCTGTGGACACCAACGCCGATCGATGACGACCAGTTCACCCGCGGCCTGTTCGAGCAGCAGCACCTGACCGTGCTGCCGGGTCGCTACCTGTCGCGGCCGATGGCCGACGGCCGCCTGCCCGGCGCCGGTTTCGTGCGTATGGCGCTGGTCGCCACGGTGTCAGAGGTGATCGAGGCCGCCGAGCGGATCCGTCGCTACGTGGAATCGCTGTAAGGAAAAAGTTCATGACTACCCTGTACGGAATCAGCAACTGCGACACGGTACGCAAAACGCGTAAATGGCTGGAAACCAACAGTCAGGCGTATGAGTTTCACGATTTTCGCAAGGATGGCCTGCAACGGGCACAGGTGGATCGCTGGTGTGATGCGCTGGGTCTGGAGACCGTTCTGAACAAGCGCGGCACCACCTGGCGGGCACTTCCCGCTGAGCAGCGCGACAATCTGGATGAGGATGGGTTGCGTGCCCTGCTCGTGGAGCAGCCCACATTGATCAAACGACCGGTTTTGGAGCACAACGGCGAGATCCGTATCGGCTTCAAGGCTGACGACTACGCCGCCCTGTTCGGCGTGGCATAAACAGTTAAACGAGATACGAGGATATCAAGATGGCAAACTTCGCATTCGGCCTGGGTGTCGGAACCAAATCCAGCGCCGGTGACTGGCTGGAGGTCTACTACAACGCACCGCTGCTCGCTGCCGACGACAAGCTGATCGGTGCCGTGTCCAAGGCGGTGGATTACACCGGCGGCAACGCGGCAATCGAGATCAACGCGGCAGCGCTGAAAAAGCTCGAAGAGGCCTTCCTCTCCGTCGGTGCCGAAGATCAGGCCGTCATCACCGAAGTACTGGAAGGCAGCAAACAGCCGCTGGTGCTCTGCATCCTGGAAACCGACGCCGCGCCTGGCAGCACCGCCGAGGTGTACCTGAAGCTGTCGCTGCTCTCCCACCGTCTGGTCAAGCCGCACGGCCTGAACCTGACCGGCATGTTCGGCCTGCTGCCCAACGTGGCCTGGACCTCCGAAGGCGCCATCGCCCTGGAAGATCTGCCCCGTCGCCAACTGGCCGCCCGCGCCCAGGGCCGTGTACTGGATGTGCTGTCGGTGGACAAGTTCCCGAAAATGGCCAACTACGTGGTCCCGACCGGTACCCGTATCGGCGATGCCTCCCGCATCCGCCTCGGCGCCCATGTCGGTGAAGGCACCACCGTGATGCACGAGGGCTTCATCAACTTCAATGCCGGCACCCTGGGCGTGAGCATGGTCGAAGGCCGCATCTCCGCTGGCGTCGTGGTCGGCAACGGCTCCGATATCGGTGGTGGCGCCTCCACCATGGGCACCCTGTCCGGCGGTAACAACGTGGTGATCTCGGTGGGCGAGAACTGCCTGCTCGGCGCCAACGCCGGTCTTGGCATTCCGCTGGGCGATCGCTGCACGCTGGAAGCCGGCCTCTATGTCACCGGCGGCTCCAAGGTCACCGTACTGGATGACCAGAACCAGGAAGTGGGCGTGGTCAAGGCGTCCGAGCTGGCCGGCAAGACCGACCTGCTGTTCCGCCGCAACTCCCAGAACGGTCGCATCGAGGTGAAAACCAACAAGAGCGCGATCGAGCTGAATGAAGAGCTGCACAAGCATAACTAAACCGGATGGGGCGTAGCCTCTGCCACGCCCCTCCAGCGAGGCCCTATCTGACATGTCCACACGCTCGGAAACCCTGGAACTCACCTGCGAACTGATCCGCCGCCCCTCGGTCACCCCGGAGGACGCCGGATGCCAGGAGCTGATGATCGAACGCCTGGAGAAGCTCGGCTTTCATATCGAGCGGCTGCCGTTCGAGGAGGTGACCAATCTCTGGGCACGTCGCGGCACTGAGGGGCCGCTGTTCTGCTTCGCCGGCCATACCGACGTGGTGCCCACCGGGCCTGCCGAGAAGTGGAGCCACCCGCCGTTCGAACCGACGCTCGAGGAGGGTTACCTCTACGGTCGCGGCGCGGCAGACATGAAAGGCAGTATCGCCGCGTTCATGACCGCCCTGGAGCGTTTCATCGAGCACCACCCGAACCACCGGGGCTCCATCGCGCTGCTGATCACCTCCGATGAGGAGGGGCCGTTCATCAATGGCACCACCCGCGTGATCGACCATCTGGAAGCGCGCAACGAGAAGATCGACTGGTGCATCGTTGGCGAACCCTCCAGCACCGACAAGATCGGCGACGTGATCAAGAACGGCCGTCGCGGCTCACTGAGCGGTACGCTGAAGGTGCGCGGCATCCAGGGCCACGTGGCCTACCCGCACCTGGTACGCAACCCGATCCATGAGGCGGCCCCGGCGCTGGCCGAACTGGCCGCCACGGTGTGGGACGAGGGCAACGAATTCTTCCCGCCGACCAGCTTCCAGATCTCCAATATCCACGCCGGCACCGGCGCCACCAACGTGGTACCGGGCGAGGTGGAGGTGGCGTTCAACTTCCGCTTCTCCACCGAGAGCAGCGCTGAAGGGCTGAAGCAGCGCGTCTGCGAGATCCTCAACCGCCACGGCCTGGAGTGGGATATCGACTGGATCCTGTCCGGCAACCCCTTCCTCACTGCCGCCGGCAGCTTGGTTGAGGCAGCGCAAGGTGCAATCCGCGCCATCACCGGTCTCGAAACCGAACTATCCACCTCCGGCGGCACCTCGGACGGGCGCTTTATCGCCCCCACCGGCGCCCAGGTGGTCGAGCTCGGCCCGGTCAACGCGACGATCCACAAGATCGATGAGCGGGTGAAGGTGACCGATCTGGACACCCTGTCGGCGCTGTACGAGAACATCCTCGCCCGCCTGTTGGCGAAGGACTGAGCCCGTGATGCAACTGAGCTGCCCGGTCTGCCACGCCCTGCTGCAGGCCGACACCGAGGTCAAATCCCTGCGCTGCGACGCCGGCCACAGTTTCGACCGCGCCCGCCAGGGCTACTGGAACCTGCTGCTGGCACAACGAAAGAAGTCCAAGGACCCGGGCGATAACAGCGAGATGATCCAGGCCCGGCGCCGCTTTCTCGACGCCGGCTACTACTGGCTGATCGCCGAACAGCTCAATCAGTTGCTGATCGCCGAGCTGTCCGGTATCCAGAATCCACACCTGCTCGATCTGGGCTGCGGCGAGGGCTACTACACCGTGCAGATCGAGGAAGCATTGAGCGCCGCCGGTTTCAGCCCGCAGATCGCCGGACTCGATATCTCCAAACATGCGGTCAAGGCCGCGTGCAGACGCAGCGACAGTATCGACTGGCTGGTCGCCACCGGCGCCGACATCCCGCTGCCACAAGGCTCGCTGGATGCGCTGACACTGATGTTCAGCCGCGTCATGCCCGCCCCTATGGCCCGGGCGCTCAAGCCCGGCGGGCTGCTGATCGTAGTCTGGCCGGGACCGTCTCACCTGATGGAACTGCGCGAGTTGATCTACGACGAGGTACGGCAGAGGGAATACGATCCGACCGCGGAGCTGGACAGTCTGTTCGAGCCTCTGCGTACCGAGACGCTGACCTTCGACTTCGAGATCGACAGCGCCCAGGGGATCGATGATCTGCTGACGATGACCCCGCACGGACAGCGGATCAAACCCGCCGTACACGCTGCCATACTCGAGCATGGGCAGCTAAACTGCCATGCGGATATCCGACTGGGTGTTTACCGTCGTCGACAGGACGACAACGCAATCTGAACCAGTTGGACAAACTCGGGTCCCATATGATTCCTATATGATGAGCCCCATAGCAGATACGGCAACCTGACCGCCCCAAAAAACTATGCGTATACGTGACTGGCTGCATACACGTGCCAATAGCCCAAGGCAGAATTTCTCCCTGCTGCTGACCGGCTTCAGCCTGTTTGCGCTCGGCCTGACCCTGGTCGGTGCCGGGCAGTACCTGCTCCCGCCCGGGCTGAACGCCGAGCTCATCGCCTTGACCGGCTTGATCCTGATCGGGGGCGGTATCATACTCGCTGCATTCGGCTATCTGAGCCTCAGCGTACTTCGCATCCTCAGCTTTCTGGACAAAAAACATGAGTGAACAGCGCCATCCCGATATCGAGGTATATATCAAGAACTGCCCACTGGAGACGATTCTTGAATGGCTCGGCGAGCGCTGCGAAGAGGTGCGCACGCTGAACAGCGTCGGTGGCACCCATGCGCTGGAGGTCTGTATCGATCGCTGTACCGTCCCGGTGATGATCCACGAGAAAGCGGTCGGCAAGGCCTGGATCAGCATCTGGTTCCGCTCCGACAAAACCCCCTGGGCACGGGATATCGATTGCGCCCACGAAGTCGCCAGAGCCCTCGATACTCAGGTCCGCTGCATCGCCGAAAGCTGGACCGAGAGCAACGACAGCGAGGAAGAGGAGTGGTGGCGGGTCGAGAACGGCATTGCCGAAAAGATCCAGTGGCCCAATAGCTGAAGGACGGGCCCCATGACCCATCCGGAGAATCCGCTGCACGCCCTGCTGCTCGATGGTACGGGCGGCGCCCGTGATCTAAGCGGTGCCGAGATTCAAGCCTGGACACCGGAACAGGGCATACTCTGGTTGCATCTGGACTACACCGACCCCTCCGCGCAGCACTGGCTGCTGCACGACTCCGAACTGCCGGAACTGATCACCGAAGCACTGCTCACCGAGAACACCCGCCCACGCGCGACCCAGATCGGCGATGGCCTGCTGATCGCCCTGCGCGGCGTCAACCTGAATCCGGGCGCCGACCCCGACGATATGGTTTCGGTTCGCCTCTACGTCACGCCCAAGCTGATTGTGTCCACTCGCAAGCGCCGGCTGCAATCGATCACCAACCTGGCCGCCGATTGCCGCGCCGGAAACGCGCCACAGGATACAGCCGAGTTTTTGATCGAGCTGAGCGATCGTCTGGTGATGCGGATGGGCGACGTGGTCGAGGAAACGGAGGAGACCCTCTCCGCCCTGGAGCTGGATATACTGGAGCAGCACGATACCACGCTGCGTCAGTCGTTAGCGGGCCTGCGCCGCCAGACCATCCGCCTGCGCCGCTATTTCGGCCCTCAGCGCGACGCGTTCAACCAGCTGCAGAGCGAGCGGCTGACCTGGATCAGCGCCGAGCAGAAGCTGCTGCTGCGCGAAATCAGCGACCGTCTGCTGCGCCATATCGAAGATCTGGATATGATCCGCGAGCGCGCCGCCATGGCGCAGGAGGAGCTGATCAGCCAGCTCTCCGACCAGCTCAACCAGCGCATGTATATCCTGTCGCTGATCGCCGCGATCTTCCTGCCGCTGGGCTTTCTTACCGGACTGCTTGGGATCAACGTGGGTGGCATACCCGGCGCCGACACCCCCTATGCGTTCGGGCTGTTCTCGATCTTTCTCTGCATCCTGGTCGCCGGACAGATCTGGCTGTTCCGGCGGCGGCGCTGGCTCTGAGCCTCCTGACTCGCCAAGGCCGGGAGGGGTAGTGCTTTCCGGGACCGTCGCCGGCAGGGCCGAAAAATGCTCCTGCGTTTTCGGCATTCCCGCCATCCTTGGCGGTCAATGCCGGCGCCGAGCTTACAGGGATGTACTTGCAGCGTGTCCCGGAAAGCACTACCCCTTCTGGCCCCGCCCCCTACGCCTCCCTCTCTCCACGCTGCTGATAGACCACCGCCGCGATGATCAACGCCAGCCCGATAAAGGTCGCCGGTGCGATCGGCTCCTCCAGCAGATAGCGGATAAACACCAGCGACAGAAACGGCGACAGGAAGATCAGGTTACTGACCCGGCTCACATGCACGGCACTGCGCATGGCACCGAGCCAAAGCATGAAGGTGACCCCCATCTCGAACAGGCCGACATAGGCCGCCCCCAGCAGCGCCCGGGGTTCAGGCAGCATCAGTTCGCCCTGCCAGGCCATCAGCGCCCACACCAGCGGCGTACCGACCAGAAAACAGATCAGCAGCATCACCGTGGCCGGTGCCGTGCCTCGCGCGTTCAGGATCCAGTACAGAGCCCAGAACAGGGTGCTGATCATCGCCAGCGCCACCCCTTCGCCGCTGTCGAAGTCCAGCGCCAGCAGATCGCCACGGGTGGCGATCATCAGCGCACCCAGGTAACCGCCGCACAGCGCGATCATATCCCGTTTCCGCAGTGGCTGTTTGAGCAACGGTACCGCCAGCAGCGACAGCGTCAGCGCCCAGGTGTAGTTGATCGCCTGCGCCTGCTGCGCCGGAAGAAGATCGTAGGCGCGAAACAGCACCAGGTAATAGATCGCCGGGTTGATCGCACCAAGCAGCAGGTAATAGACCGGTCGCGCCTTCAGCGTAGCAAACAGCGCCCCCCACTGATGCTGCCAACTGACCGCAACCGCCAGCACCAGGGTCGAAAACAGGCTGGCCCAGCCAAGCAGTTGCAGCGGCGACAGCCACTGCAGCGAGAGCTTGAACGCCGTCGCCACGGTGGACCAGAGCAGTACGGCCGCACCGCCGAGCAACATGGCGCGGGACTGATTTTTAACGGACATGGAAAGATCCTTGGCGGAGACTAACGGGCTTAACGCTCACCGAGCCTGTACTCAGGCATGCACCTCGATCGAGTGACGTGAGCGGTCGATCAGATCGATCATCATACGGCCGCTGGAGGCGAGCGCAACCTGCTCGAAGCTGTCGGAGGCGATTCTACCCTGACGCGGGGTATGCGCCTGGGTATCGACATGGCTGATCAGGTATGCGTACTCGCCACGCTGGCCGGCATTGACCGAACGGTTGAGCCGATCGACGACCAGCTCGGTGTAAAACTCGTTGGGATCCGGATAGCTGAGCGATTCCTGTAACAGCTCGAAGCTGCCATCCCCGCTGGCCGGTTGCCTGACCGGCGAGTACAGCTCCTGATTGGAGGCGATCAGGCTGAGCAGCATCGCAAAACGGGCGCCATTGGAGGACTGCACCGCCTGCGGCAGATCTGCCGTGTAGGTCTCTATGCGCTGTAGAATTCGTTCCGTTTGCATGCCATCTCCCGAGTACCTTTCCCCTATCGGCCCAACCGATATATTCTTTAAATATTTTAGTGGATTCAGGAAGTTGCGATGTCACGCTGGAGACCGCCCGCGCCCCGAAGCGCCCCGTATATCACCCTTGAAGGCTATGAGCGGCTCAATGCCGAGCTGAAGTACCTGTGGAAGGAGAAACGCCCCGAAGTGACCCAGGCGGTCAAGGAGGCGGCTGCCCAGGGCGACCGCTCGGAGAACGCCGAGTATATCTACGGCAAGAAGCAGCTGCGCGAGATCGACCGCCGCATCCGTTACCTGTCCAAGCGGCTGGAAACTATCAATGTGGTCGACCGCATCCCCGACGACAGGAGTACGGTGTTCTTCGGCGCCTGGGTCAAACTGGAGGATGAGCAGGGCGAGCAGCGCGAATACCGCATTGTCGGTGCCGACGAGATCGGTGATGCCAAGGGATATATCAGTGTTGATTCCCCACTGGCCCGGCTGATGCTGAAGAAGCAGGCCGGTGACGAGATCTGGTTGAAGAAGCCGGATGGGATTGAGGAGTGGTTCGAGATTGTCGAGGTCAGCTATCGCTAGGGCGATACGCTGGCCCACGGATACAAGCAGGGCCGACGCTGGAACTTACAGAAGAAGAAATAAAGGGAGATACAAAAGGGGAAAGGAGAAGTGGTGGGTCGTATAGGACTTGAACCTATGACCAATTGGTTAAAAGCCAACTGCTCTACCAACTGAGCTAACGAC
>NZ_JAHREP010000023.1 GCF_019084545.1 Marinobacterium ramblicola | reverse complement strand
ACCGTGGACAGGCCGATGGCGCGCCCGGCTTCGCCCTTCTGCGCCATCGGGTAGCCATCCAGCGCGGTGGCGATGGCTGAGGGCGCACCGGGAATGTTGAGCAGGATCGCCGTGCGCGAACCGCCGTACACCCCGCCCATGTAGACGCCGACCATCAGGCACAGGGCGTTGTTGATATCCCAGGAGAAGGTGAACGAGATCAGGATTGACACCGCCATGGTGACCGACAGGCCGGGGATGGCGCCGACATAGATGCCGAGGAAGGTACCCAGGGCGGTGAGCACCAGCAGCTGCGGCGACAGCCAGGCCATGGAGAAGTATTGCAGTGCCTCAAGCATGCTCAGTGTGCTCCCGTGTTAAACAGATCGGACAGCGTGGCCAGGATCTCGCGCTCGGGGATGATCCCTTCCGGCAGCACCACCTTGAACACCAGGCGGAACACGACATAGATCAGCACCAGGATCATCAGCGACAGCAGGGCGGTGCGGATGACGCCGCCGCGATGCAGGAACTTGATGCTCAGGAACAGGAAGCCCAGCGCGGTGGGGATGAAGCCGAGGGTGTTGAGCACCACGGCGAAGATCAGGATCACCGCGATCATCAGCGCCACCACCGGCGGCAGGATCTCCTTGAAGAACCGGCCCTGCACTTCGGAGGGCAGGCGCAGATTCTGCACGCAGGCGATACAGGCGGTGATCACCATCAGCGCGGTGGCGGCCAGCGGGAAGGCGCCGGGCGAGCTCAGGGATTCGAAACCGGCAATGTTGTAGGCCTGCCAGAACAGAAACACGCTGAGGGTCACCATCAGGAAGCCGAACAGGGTTTCGCCGGGCTTGGTGTAGCTATGCTGGGTATGTGACATGGTGATGGATTCACTCTCGTTATAAGCGGTTGGAAAGCGCAGCCAACCGGTGGATCGGGTAACCAAAGCCGGGCCAAAGCCCGGCACCGGTTGGGTTATTCCGGACGCTTGATGCCGAACTCCTCCGGCGAGTGCTTGGCGAAGCCGGCGTCGTAGACGATCCAGGAGGAGACGGAGCGGTAGCTGTCGAGGAACTTGGCCGCTTCATCACCGGAGATGTTCATAATGGTGAAGCCGCGCTTGTCCATCAGATCCTTGAAGTCCGGATGTTCAGCCGCTTTGGCGTAGGCTTCGACCAGCTTGTTGACCGCCTCATCGGGGGTTCCCTGCTTGACGAACACACCGAAGAACGGGCCCCAGGGCAGGTAGCTGTTGAAGCCGGGGAACGCTTCGGTGATCGGTGCGGTATCCGGCAGCAGCGGGTTGGCCTTGGTGTCGACCAGGCCGATCACCTTCATCCGGCCGGCCTTGATGTGCTCGATGGCGGCGCCGAGTACCGCCGGCATGATATCGATGGCACCACCCTGCAGCGCGGTCAGTGCCGGACCATCACCGTCGTAGGGTACGCCGGTGATCTCGATATCGGTCTGCGCCTTGAGCATGGCCAGTACGATGGAGGTTAGGCCGCCAGGGCCGGTGGAACCGGTTTTCAGTTCGCCTGGGTGGGCCTTGGCGTACTCGACCATCTCGGTCATGTTGTTGTATGGAGCATCGTTGCGCGCCACGAAGATCGGGATGCCGCGGGCGAGGACGTTGATCGGAATCATATCGCCGTAATCGATGTCGGCCAGACCCAGCACCTTGTACATCTGCGGGTTCTCGGCGCCCATCAGCAGGGTGTAACCGTCGGCCTTCATGGCGTTGACGTACTTGGTGGCGATGGCGCCGACGCCGCCGGTCTTGTTGGTCATGATCACATCGCGGCCGAGCACTTCCTCGGCGTGAGGGGTTACCGAGCGCATGACGGTATCGGTCGAACCCCCGGCACCCCACTGGATGATCCCCTGCAGATCCTTTTCCGGAAATTCGGCGTAGGCCGTAGCCGAGAGGGTAAGGGCGGCAAGGGCGGTTATTATTGTTTTCTTCATCTCTAGTCACTCCGTTTTATGAAACCCCTCAAGGGGGCGGCGCGCGCACCGGGCGTCGCTCCTGTTTCAGTTTAGGTGCAGATTCCGCTTTCTCCATCGCTATCGTAGATCGATTTCAACAAGATAGCGGGAACTCTTTTAATATCTGCTAAGTGATATCTAATTTAACTAATCCTACTTATAGGCTTTTGACGGTTCTGTTGGTAGTTGTTTTTTTCTCTCTGTTATAAGTTTTTGAGGTAGCCATTGAATGGCTCCAGGTCGACAAATGCTCAAGTCGTTCTGGTGGCTATTCGCGATCGATATGGCGGCTAAACCAGGATTTGGTTGCTTCCAGCGCCAAGCGGGCCCGGTTTCCAGCGTCTCCCAGGTGAGGCGATGGGATCTCGACACAGACCGGCATCTCCTTCGGCAGGCGGCTGAATATCGCGTCAAGCGGTATTCCACCCGCTCCAGGCAGTAGCCGCTCCTCTCGCGCCTGACGAATCACCTCCGCTTCGCTGCTCGGTTTCTCGGCCGGCGCGTCGCAGATCTGGGCGTAGTGCAGCTGCTCGACGGGAATCCGTTGGATATCGCTGACCAGGCTGTGGGAGCGGTCGAAGTGGATCGCATCGATAAGCACCCCCGCATTGGGACGGTTGATGGATGCGACGATATTCATCGCCTGGCGCAGATCCTTGACCTCGGTCCAGGGCATGAACTCCAGGTTGGGTTTCATACCGTAGGGCTGGCAGGCATCGCAGAATGCGGCGAAGTTATCACTGAAGCGACTAAGGTCCGGGTCGTCACCGGCCACCAGGACGCACTGCGCGCCCAGCTCGGCACCGGTATCGAGAAAGGCCTTATAGCCATTGGCGTCGAACTGCTCGTTGATCCGCACTATCTCCAGATCGTACACCCGTACACCGGTCTCGCTCATGCATTGCAGCGTGCGTGCGAGCAGCTGCTTGTCCTCGATCAGCGGATGGTAGATACCTCCGGGTGTGGAGGGTAGCAGGCGCAGGCCGACGGCATCATACCCGGCATGTGCTGCAACCGAGATGATCTCCGGCGCGCTGAGCTCAAGTACCGTGAGCGGGCCGAGGGTATAAGAGCGGATATTTGAATTCGACATCGCTGTCTCCGTAAAAGAGCAGCTGCGGCGGAGGTCGCTCCGCCACAGCTGCCAAGAGGCGAACTTACTTCAGCGGCGATACCGCAGTCGGTACCGCAACCGTGGATCTCATATCCAGCTCCAGCCAGTCAGGTCCGCCCACCGGCGGCCAGGCACCGGCCTTGACCGATTCGGTACGCGCTCTGGTGCGCTCCTCCAGCGACTTGTAGGGCCAGATGTGCGTGATGCGCTGGCTGCCATCGACCGCATACATGCTGATCGTCAGAGGCGAGAATTCGCTGCGCTTGGGCACCGCCTTTTCCCAGGCCGCAATGGTCGGTTCCAGGCCGCCCTGCTTGAGCTGATAGGTGCGGATCTCGTAGATCGGACCATCTTCGGCCGGGGTTACCGGCGGCAGGAAGGGGAAGGGCGCGTAACTTTCCAGTGACATATCGGTCATGAACTCGCCACAGCCGAATGGGTTGCTGCTAAGGCGTACCGCTTCGCGCTCCGCTTCCAGCGCTTCGACGCTGTTGAAGCCGCGGAAGATGATCAGCTGATTCAGCTGGCCGATATCGGAGAACCAGCAGCCGAGCAGGGTACCCTTGCTCTCGGCCGAGTCGGTATAGGTCTTGACCGCCTCGGCGGCTTTGGCGGTGGTGCCCATATAGATGGTCAGCGTCGCGATTTCATAACGTAGCATCTTGATGACTCCTCAGATCCTGTTCTTCGATTGCAGTAGTGATGCGACGTGGTTCGCCGCAATATAGCCAAAGGTCATACCGGGGCCGAGGTTGATGCCGCCGGCCGGATAGGTACCGCCCATGATGCTGGCCATGTCGGTGCCGACGGCGTAGAGACCGTCGATCGGTTGTTTCCCGGTATCCAGAACCTGGGCATGCCGGTTGGTCTGCATCCCCGCGAAGGTACCCAGGCTGCCCTGCTCGACACGTATGGCGTAGAAGGGGCCCTTCTCGATCGGACGTACGCAAGGGTTGGGCTGGTTTTCCGCATCGCCCTGGATGCGGTTGTAGAGCGTGTCGCCGCGCCTGAACAGGGGATCCTCTCCCCGCTGCGCATGGCGGTTGTACTCGGTCATTGTCTGCTCCAGCGCTGCGGCATCGATACCGCAGCGCCCGGCCAGCTCGCGCAGGGTTTTGCCGCGCTTCAGATAGCCGGCGCGAATATGGCCGGAATAGGGCAAGGGGAAAGGCTTGACGTTGCCGAGACCAAAGCGACGCAGGAATTGGTGATCGCAGATCAACCAGGAGCTGCAGGGCTTGCCCTGCTCGGTCGCGGCCAGTTGCGCGCAGGTATAGTCGTGGTAGGACCCCGCCTCGTTGACGAAACGCCGGCCGTTGGGCAGCACCGCAATGACGCCGGGCTTTGCACGCTCCAGCAGGTGCGGAAAGTGTGCGATCTCGCCATCCGGTCGACGCACCAGGGATACCGGCGCGTAGGCAGCTGCGGCTTTAAGGCCGGTATTGATCCATGCACCAACCGATTCACCCAGGCGCAGGCCATCGCCGGTATTGGTTTTCGGTGCCGCGGAAAAGTGCTCCGTGCCGGTCGGGCAGTGCGGCAGTAGTGCCTTTAGGCGCTCCTTGTCGTGGGGGAACCCGCCGCAGGCCAGTACCACGCCACCCTTGATATCGATCGCCAGCGGTGTGCCATCTTGCTGCTGCACGCTGACCGAGCTGACGCGCCCATCGGTGTTACGGGTTAACGCGCTAACTGAGGTCGACAGACGCAGATCGACACCCAGATCCAGTGCAGACTTGGCCAGTCGGGCAACCAGGGCGTTGCCGTTGACCAGGGTCATGCCGCGGCCGTGGATCAGCAGGTCGAGCAGGTGGCGGGTAACTCGCTTACAGACATACCAGGTGGAGCTCGGTGTGCGCAGGAATTTGAGAAAGTGCGCCAGGTCCTGTCCGGAGGCAATACCCATGCCCCAGAACGAGATTTCACGCAGAGGCTTACGCAGTTGTTTGACCGCCTTACCCAGTGCGCGTGCATCTAAGGGTTCGGCGGTCACACTGCGACCGCCGGTGCCGGCATTGATCTGGTCACCGTGAAAGTCGGGTATCGCGTTGCCGGGCAGAAACTGCAGTGAGGTATTGTCGTGGAAGAACCGTACCATCTCCGGGGCGGTATCAAGGAAGGCGTCGACTCGCGACTCATCAAACTGGTCGCCCAGCTCGGCTTGCAGGTATCCCTTGGGTAGCGCTTTCTCCTCGATGATGCCTGCGGCCTGGGCCAAGTGGTTGCGCGGTATCCAGAGCCAGCCGCCGGACCAGGCCGAGGTTCCGCCGAATACGGCTTCTTTCTCGATCACGATCACCTTGAGTCCCAGCCAGGCGGCGCGCACGGCAGCGGCAAGCCCCGAAGCGCCGGAACCCACCACCAGCAGATCACACTCTGTCCGTTCAATGCTCATCTTGTTCTCTACTTCTTGAATTGACCCGTTTGCTCGTCGCTGCCGCTCCGGTTGGGTGGTACAGACAAAAGACTGTTCCGGGCTGCGAGTTGTAAAAAAGATAACACTCTTCAAAATGGAATAAAACATAAAACTTGAACAAAGTTCTAAATAATATCATTATTCAATTCGTTCACGGCTGCCTGGCCCCGCTGCAGATACCGGGGTCTGGCTGCCTTGTTAAGGCATAGGTTTCTGAAAAATAAGTAGTTTTGTGGAGGGTTGAGATGACATCTATTGATGCAGGTGTGCAGAAACTGAGCATTCAGTTGGATGGAGCCACTGAGTTGATTCCAATCGTGGGCTCCCCTATCGCTCAGGTTCGCTCTCCGGCAGGCATGACGGAGGCGATGCAGGCTAATGGGCGCAACGCCATCATCGTCCCGTGCCATGTATTGCCTGAAGACTGTGCCGAGTTCTTCAGCCTGATGCGCCGCATGCCCAACGTCAGCGGGATTATCGTTACCGTTCCGCACAAGATTCCCGCCGTCGAGGCCTGTGATGAAGTGTCTGAGCGCGCCCGCCTGCTTGGCGCAGTGAATATCATGCGCCGCAGCGAAACAGGGGGCTGGTATGGCGACATGTTCGACGGCGCAGGCTACGTAGCCGGATTGCAAGAAAATGGCTGCAAGTTGGAGGGCCGGCGCGCGTTGCTGGTCGGAGCCGGCGGTGCGGGTATCGCCATCGCCCATGCGCTGCTGCTGGCCGGTGTCAGCGAGTTGAAGGTGTTCGAGCTGGATAAACAGCGGCTGGATTCGCTGTTGGCGCGACTGTTGCCCGGGTCAGATCGTTTGCAGGCGTCACCATCGTCTGATCCCGCCGGTATGGATCTGGTGATCAACGCGACACCCTGCGGTATGCGCGAATCCGATCCGATACCGGTGGTTGCAGAGAACCTCAGTTCCAGCATGTTCGTCGGCGATGTGATCACCAAGCCGCCGGTGACGCGTCTACTGCAGATGGCTCAAGAGCTGGGCTGCGGCACCCAGACCGGCGCTGACATGTATCGTGGCGTGCAGAAACTGATGACCCGTTTTCTGTTGGGCGAGACGATCGGCTGAACAGTCGGCGAACGAGTGCAGACGAATCTCGTTTAACGAGGCAAATATTTGAACAAGCAGGCGCGTCTGAATAGGTCTGCAGGAGGATGGGCGATGGCAGCTGATGCCGATACATTCATTCATGGGCTGGTCAAAGGCACCGAATACGATCTGGTGGTGGTCGGTGCCGGCGCCGCCGGTATGGCGGCGGCACTGTATGCGGCGCTGGAAGGTGCTCGCGTATTGTTAGTCGAGCGCACCCCCTATCTCGGCGGCACCTCGGCGCTGTCCGGCGGTACCACCTGGGTACCGCTCAGTCAGTATGCCGAGCAGGGCGAAGACAGTTATGACAATGTCAGTGCTTTTCTCGACCGCGCGGTCGGCGAGCATGCGCCGAAGGCGATGCGGGAGGCGTTTCTAAAGGCCGGACCGGAGGCGATCAGCACTCTGACCGCCAACACCGATGTGGCGTTTCGCAAGTGCGCCTTTCATCCCGACTATATGGCGGATCTGGAGGGCGCTACGCGCTGTGGGCGTGCGCTGGAGCCGATACCTTTTATTACCCGTCATCTGGGCCGGAAGTTGAAGCTGCTGCGACCGCCGATTCCGGAATTTACGGTGCTGGGTGGGATGATGATCAATCGCGAGGATATCGGTCATCTGCTCAACCGCTTCAAGTCGCCGAAATCCTTCCTCTACACCGTCAAGCTGGTGCTGCGCTACGCCTACGACCGCTTGGTCCACCGTGCGCCGGCGCGCAGTGTTATGGGCCATGCACTGATCGCGCGGATGTTCTCCTCGGCGCTGAAGCTGGGTGTCGATATCAGCGTGGAAACCGAGCTGACCGAGATCACCCCGCTGGGGCAGGGGCGTCACCGGCTGCGGCTGAAGCAGGGGGCGACAGCGCGGGAGGTGATCGTCAACGGCGGCGTCGTACTGGCAAGTGGTGGCTTCGGCCGGGATCCGCTGAAGCGGGCGACGCTCTATCCGCAGGGTATGCCTCCCTACAGTCCGACGGCACCGGGCCATACCGGCGTGGCGCACCGGCTGGTGGAGACCCTGGGCGCCTACTACGGCGACGGCGAAGACCAGCCAGCGTTCTGGGCACCCTGTTCGATCCGGAGGCGCAAGGATGAGAGCCTGGCGGTGTTTCCCCATTTCGTGTTCGACCGCAGCAAGCCGGGCACGGTCTGTGTCGACCAGCAGGGCAAGCGTTTCGTCAATGAGAGTCTCTCCTACCATGAGTTCGGCAAGGCGATGCTCAGCAGTGGTGGCACGGCGAATCCGGCCTACATCATCACCGATGCCGCTGCGATCCAGAAGTATGGGCTCGGCCTGGTGCGTTTGGGGGGCGACAGGCTCGAGCCCTACATTCGAGACGGCTACCTGATCGAAGCGAACTCTATCGAGGCTCTGGCACAGAAGCTGGGTATGAAGCCGGAAAACCTTCAGGCCAGCATCGCGCATATGAATGCGGCAGCCAAGAGCGGGATGGATAGCCAGTTCCACCGTGGCGAAACCGTCTATCAACGAGCCAACGGGGATCCTGCGCATGGGCCCAATCCGACGCTGGGGCCGATCGCGACCCCACCATTCTATGCCGTCGAACTCTATCCGGCCGACATCGGTACGGCCAAGGGGTTTATGGCCGACGAGAATGCGCAGCTGGTGACGTCCAATGGCACGCCTATCGAAGGTATCTACGCGGCGGGCAACGATCTTAATTCGATCATGGGCGGCACCTATCCCGGACCGGGTATCACCATCGGGCCGGGCATCGTGTTCGGCTACCTGGCTGCCAGGCATGCGGTTGCCCGCAGCAGAAACGCGCTTGTCGAGTCAGAGAGGTCTGCCGTGGCCTGAGAATTCGGCGCAGGAGGGGGAGTCCTCCATTATTCCCGGCCTTACATGCTGTGCCGGGTATCACCTTTGGCGCGTCCTTAAAGGCGCGCCTTTTTTGCGCCTGCGTCGTACGGTCGGAGATTACGCTGGGGGATGGCGCAGGTACTCGGACAGGTGGCTGAGCTGACTCAGGTTGTACGCGCTCTCCTTCAGCGCATCGAGATGTTGGCGGATCTGCTCTTCTGCCAGGCGGGCGGTGGGCGCGCCGATCACCAATGAACCGATGCAGTGCTCGCCGCCGCGGTCGAACACCGGTACGGCAACCGCGGCCATCCCCGGAGCCGACATATCGCAGACGTAACAGTAGCCCTGCGTTCGCGTCTTTTGCAGGTAGGGCAGGATCTCAGCGGGGGTCGCCAGCAGGTTGGGGCCTCTCAGCGTGCTATCCATGGGGCCGTCTGCCGCGATTCTGGCCAGCGCCTCTTCATCATCGAAAGTGGACAGCCAGGCGAAGGCGGTTGCGGTACAGTAGAGCGGCACCTTCTCATAGGGCTCCGGGTCGTAACGAAGTCCGGCTCTCATCCCTTGGGCCTTGGCGACGAAACTCAGCCCCTGGCCCTCGGCAACGGCAAGACGTACCAGTTCGCCGCATTGAGCAGCCAGCTTATCCAAGTGCGGCTGGGCCACATCATTAGCACCGCGATCGGCCAGGTAGCGCATCGCCATGGCCGATAATCGAGTGGTCAGCAGGAAACAATCGCGGTGGCTGTCGTAGGCGACATAACCCAGCTCTTCCAGCTCATTCAGTAACCTCTTGGCACCCACCTTGGGCATGGGGAGCTGCTGTGCAAGGGCGTTGAGCGTTATACCGCCGGAGGCTGAGGAGAGCAGCTCAAGTGTGTTAAGTGCCCGTTGCAGGAGGCTGGTGGCCATGAACTATGATCCGTACGAAATTGAACGTTGTTCAGTATTTGGCCTTAATCATATCATTAATGCAAGACCTGATTCAGCCGCGATCGCGCATCTCGCGAAAGCTGCTCGGTGCTGTGCCGGTACGCCGCTTGAAGAAGCGCGAGAAGTAGGCCGGGTCGCCGAAGCCGAGATCGTAGGCGATCAGCGATACGGGTACGGAGGAGTAGATCAGCATCCGCTGTGCTTCCAGCGTCAGCCGGTCGTGCAGCAGTTCGCTGACGTTCTTGCCGGCCACGGACGAACAGGCGCGGTTCAACGAAGTGGTGGTGGTATGCAGCTGCTCTGCATAGAAGGTGGCCGGTTTGTGCTCCCGGTAGTGCTTCTCAACTAGCTGGCTCAATCGGCGGTAGAGACGCTCGTAGTGATCCTCCTCCCGCGTGCGATGGCTGGCGTGGACCCGGCGGCCCACCTTCAGCAGCAGGGCATAGAGCAGCCACTCGAACATCTGCTTCTTGCCGGTACGGCTGTCCCGGTACTCCTCTTCCAGTTGGGCGATGATCTGTTCAATGACACGGGTGTCTTCAGGATGGCGTTTGAGCGATAGCACCTGTGCCGTACGCAACATCTCGTCACCGAACGGAAAGTCGCGCTGGAACTGCTCATCCAGCAGCACCAGCTGGGAGACGGTGACCACCGAGCCATTGGTGTTCTCCTGCCCGAACTCGAAGCCGTGGACCACCGAAGGCGGGATGGTGATGATACAGGGGGCTTGTTCGGTCCGCTCCTCACCGTCGATATGGATACGCACATGGCCGCTTCGCACATAGATCAGCTGATACATGCGCGGATGAACGTGGATATTGATAGTCCAGTCGAACAGGCGCGCGCGAGAGCGGATATCCTCGATATGGATAAACTCAGGGTCGTCGGCCGACTGCGCTTCACTGTACAGCGCGTAGTTGGAGATACCGCGGGAGGAGGGTTTGCCGATCGCTGTTGATTTCATCCGCTGCAACCTGCCGATGGGCCGGACGTCAACAGACGCCCGGCCGACTCACTAGCCGGGATCAGAGCAGTCCCAGCGCCAAAACCGGGAAGGAGATGATCAGCGCCAGGCGCACCAGGTCGGAGATCACAAAGGGCATAACCCCCTTGTAGATCGAGCCGATCGAGATATCGGGCGCGAACGCCTTGATCACGAATACGTTCATCCCCACCGGCGGGGTAATCAGCCCCAGTTCCACGGTGATAACCGCGATTATACCGAACCATACCGGATCAAAACCCGCCGCTTCTATCAGCGGATAGACCACCGGCACCGTCAGCAGCAGCATCGCGAGGCTGTCCATGACGCAACCCAGCAGCATGAACAGGATCAGAATGCTGATCAGCACGGCGAAAGGCGTCATATGCAGGCTGTCGACAAAGCTTACCAGTTCGAACGAGATACGGGACACGCTGAGGAAGTAGCCGAAAATCTCGGCACCGATGATCATGAAAAAGATCATGATCGAAGTAACAAGGGTTTCCTGCAGCGACTCGCGGAACTGGGCGAAGTTCATGCCGCGTACGATGGCGATTACCAGTGTGGCAAAGGCGCCGATGGCGGCGGCTTCGGTCGGTGTGAACAGGCCGGTGTAGATGCCGCCGATGATGATCACGAACACCCCGGTGAAGGGGATCAGCCCCTTGAGACCGATCAGCTTCTCCTTCAGGTTGGTGGCATCGCCCGGGGTTGCCAGTTCCGGCTTCCACTTCACCATGATGCTGATCGTTACACAGTAGAGCACCAGGCCCAGCAGGCCCGGAACCAGGCCGGCGATGAACATGTCACCCACCGACTGCTCGGTGATCAGTGCGTAGAGCAGCAGCGCGATCGACGGCGGAATCATGATACCCAGCGTGCCGCCGGCGGCCAGCGTACCGGTGGCCAGGGAGTCGGCATAGCCGTGCTTTTTCATCTCCGGCAGTGCCACTCGTGACATGCTGGCGGCGGTTGCCACCGATGAGCCGGAGATGGCGGAGAAGATGCCGCAGGAGAGGATCGCCGACAGCGCGATACCGCCGCGCCAGGCGCCGAACAGGGTGCGGGCACCGGAGAACAGCTGATCGGACATCTTCGCCCGCGAGGCGAATACCCCCATCATGATAAACATCGGGATGGGGCTGAAGCTATAGTTGGAAAGGGTCTCGAACGGACCGCTCTCAAGGATGGCCATGGCCGGATCGAAGGCGATGATCCAGGCAAAGCCGAAAAAGCCGATGGCCGCCATCGACAGCGCGATAGGTGCGCGCAGGGCCATCATGACCAGCATCAGTCCGATGCAGACCAGTCCTATCATCGATGAGCTCATGCCTTATACCCCATGGCTGTGCACAGACGCTGCTTGGCGACCAGCAGTGAGCGGATGGCGAGCACTGCGGTCGCGAAGGTTGTCAGTACGTAGATATAGTTCATCGGGATCAGCAGATCCTGCGTGGTTTCACCGCTCATCGCGGCGTTTCCGATCGCATGGTAAAAGCGAATTGTCATACCGGTTCCCAGCACCGCATAGCCGACAAAATAGATGCTTTCCAGAAAGGCTTTCTTCGGATCGGTCAGCTTCTCGGTAAACAGATCGACCACGACCTGAGATTTGTCGACACAGTAGGGCAGGGCGAACAATACGGTGAACAGCAGGCCGAATTTGATCAGCTCGATGCCACCGATAAAGGTGAGGTCGAGGCCGCCGTCGGTCATCCTGAACAGGGCGCGAGAGGTGACGTCCAGCAGGACCGTCACCATCATCGACACGAGCAGCAGGCCACTGATCAGCTGCATATAGGAGCTGACGGCGTCCACCAGGCGTGTAATCTGTTTCATCACAAACTCCGCTTACAACGAGGTTTTACTGACACAGTTTCGACAGCTCAAGCGTGCGCTTGTAGACGTCGCGTGCCGGCAGTCCCTTGTCCTCGAGCTCCTGCAGGTAGCTTTCGGTTGCCGCATCCAGAACCGGTTTCCATTTCGGGTTCTCGGCACCGCCTTCGATGGTCACGATGGTGTGGCCTGCTGCAACGGCATCCTTGCGGCCTTCGCCGTCGATCTGGTCGAACACCGCTCCGGTTTTATTAGCCCAGACCATGCCCGAGTTTTCATCGATCACCTTCTTCAGGTCATCCGGCATGCTGTCGTAGACACGCTTGTTCATGGTCACGATGAAGGTCAGGCTGTAGAGTCCGCCGACCTCGGTATGGGTGTTGGCCAGCTCATTCAGACGGAAGGATTTCACCCCTTCCCAGGGCAGGGCCACACCGTCGATAACGCCACGCTGCATCGCCTGGTAGGATTCCGGGGCCGGCATGCCGACCGGCTGAGCGCCCAACCCTTCAAGCAGTTTGCCGACCACGGCGGTGGGGCGGCGAATGCGCAGTCCAGCCAGATCCGACGGCTCCTTGACCACTTTGTCGGTCAGGTTCAGGTGGCCCTGACCGTGGGTGAACAGGAACAGCGGATGGGTCTCCTTGAACTCATCGGCGATCACCCCCTCTTCGTAGAGCTTTTCGACCACGCAGGAGCCCTGCTGGGCATCCTTGACCACGCCCGGCAGCTCCACGATCTGGGTCAGCGGGAAGCGGTTGGCGGTATAGCCCAGAACGGTGGTGGTCATATCGGCGATACCGTTAACCACGGCATCGTACTGCGCCGGCGGCTTGGCCAGCGTACCACCGGGATAGATCTGCACCTCGATACGGCCGTCGGAGGCTTTGCTGACCGACTCCGCCCAGGCTTCGAACACTTCCTTATGCACGGAGGAAACCGCTGGCCAGAAGTGAGCGAATCGGAGGGTGTAGTCGGCTGCCTGAGCGGGGGCACTGATCGCTGCCGAAATCAGGGTGCCGAGAGCTGCTGCCTTGAGCGCTTTTTTCATTCGTTGTCGCCTCGTGTCACTGTCGTTATCGTTATGGTTATTGCTTTTGTATTAGTTGGAGTTGTTGCTTTTTCAACGTTTTGTCGGCGGAGCCGCCATCGGTTCAGGCGAACTCCTCGGTATCGATCTCGGCCTGCTGAGCACTGCTGTAGCGCGGGCCGTGAACGGTTTTCTGGTTGATCAGTTCATCGAGTTTGCCTAGCGTCTCGCTGTCCAGTTGGACGCTGGCGGCGGAGAGGTTCTCCTCCATATGTTCGATGTGGCGTGTACCCGGGATCGGTACGATGTGGCCACCGCGTGACTTCAACCACGCCAGGGCCATCTGGGCCGGTGTACAGCCGGCGGTCTCCGCCAGTGTCAGGTATTGATCCAGCAACTGCAGATTCCGCGGATAGTTGTCCGCATTGAAACGCGGCATGTTGTTGCGGATATCCTTCGGCTCCAGTGCCGAGATATCGCGCAGGCCGTTGGCCAGAAAACCGCGTGCCAGCGGGCTGAATGCGACGAATGCCGTACCGCTGTTTCTGGTCGCCTCCAGCACGGCAATTTCGGCATTGCGCGACCAGAGCGAGTATTCGGTCTGCAGCGCCGCGATCGGGGCCTCTATCTGGGCGCGCGCCAGGGTGGTGGCTGATACCTCGGACAGACCGATAGCGCCGATCTTGCCCTCTTGGACCAGATCGGCCAGTGCGCCGACGCTCTCTTCGATGGCTACATTGGGATCAAGGCGGTGCAGGTAGTACAGATCGATATGGTCGGTCTGCAAGCGGCGCAGGCTGGCCTCGCACTGGGCCTTGATGCGGTCCGGGCGTCCGTTGATCTCTTTTTGGCCGCTCTCCTGGCTGATCGCCATGCCGCATTTGCTGGCCAGGAATAGTGAGCTGCGCTTCTCTTTCAGCGCCTTGCCGACCAGAGTTTCGTTTTTTCCGCCGCCATACAGGGTGGCGGTATCGAAGTGGCGATAGCCCATATCGAAGGCGGCATGCAGTGCCTCTATCGCGTCCGGCTCGGCCAGAGGGGAGCCGTAAGCGTGGGACAGGTTCATGCAGCCGAGGCCGATGCCGGGGCTGTTAAAGTAGTTGTTGAGAGCAGTTGCCATCGGTTCTGACCTCGTGTCGCGTATTCAAATCACCCTGCAGATGAGGGGTGAGCCAGCCCGGGGGAAGGCTGGCTCCGGGGACTAAAGCCCCCAGGATGAAGTACCGGATCAGGCGTTGGCCTGCAGGCACTGCTCCAGTTTGTTCAGGGTCTCCATAGCCGGTAGACACTGCGCAACGCTGGAGTTGGGCTCACGACCTTCGCGGATGGCCGCGATAAACTCGCGGTCCTGAAGCTCGATACCGTTGTTCGATACCGCGACACCGCTCAGATCGATCTTGTTGTCATGACCGTCGAACAGGTCGTCATAACGGGCAATATAGGTGCCGTTGTCGCAGATGTAGCGGAAGAAGGTGCCCAGCGGACCGTCGTTGTTGAACGACAGCGACAGGGTACAGATCGCGCCGCCCGGTACCTTCATGCCGATGCTCATATCCATGGCGATACCCAGCTCCGGATGGGTCGGGCCCTCCAGTGCCTGAACGCGGCTGGCGGTTTCGCCGGTCTGGTACTGGAACAGGTCAACGGTATGGCAGGCGTGGTGCCACAGCAGGTGGTCGGTCCAAGAGCGCGCCTGACCCAGGGCGTTCTTGTTGGTGCGGCGGAAGAAATAGGTCTGCACATCCATCTGCTGAACCTTCAGTTCACCGGCCAGGATCTTGTTGTGGATCCACTGGTGGCTGGGGTTGAAGCGGCGGGTGTGGCCTGCCATGGCAACCAGACCGGTGCGCTGCTGGGTCTCGACCAGCTTGCGGGCGTCTTCGATATTGTCCGCCATCGGAATCTCGACCATGACATGCTTGCCCGCTTCCAGGCATTGGATCGCCTGCGAGGCGTGCAGTTGGGTCGGAGTGGCCAGGATCACTGCGTCGACATCATCGCGAGCCAGGGCTTCGGCCAGGTCGGTGGTGTAGTGGCCGACGCCACGCTCTTTAGCGAACTCGCGGATTACATCCTCCTTGGTGCCGACAACCGAGGTCACTTCAGCACCGTCGATGGCGCTGATGGCATCCATATGTTTCATGCCGAATGCGCCGGAAGCGCCTGCTACACAGAGTCTCATTATCCTCTCTCCATTCTTATCGATTCGCTAAACCTTATACCCGGGGTGGTGGGAAAAGGGGGCGGGCCCTTCTAATCCTGATGCGTCAGGCTGCAAATACCTGTCAGCGGATAGAGAAACGGCCAGTGCTATTCGTTTTCAGTGTATTCAATGTAGCACCGGCGATCTGGGTTGGATAATTGAATAACCATTTGGGGTATTCAATTTTTGAAATTTGATTTTTGGTGGTCAGAGGTCTGCGTAGTTCTGTGCTGCTTCACGCAGCATGTCGAGGAAGGCTTTCTGTGTTGGCGTGGCCTGCCAGTTGCGGCGCAGGGTGATGCCGATAGGCCGTCTGGTGTGGCTTAGAGCGAAGGGGATCACTCGGAGCAGACCGAGGGCGCGCTCATATTCGATCTGGTGACTGGAAATCAGTGTCAGTCGATCACTGCCGAGAAGCAGCTCCCGAATAAGTATTTGCGAACTGGTCTCTACAAGTCCGGTCGGGATCGGGATGCCGTTGTCACTGAACAGGGTATCGAAATATGTGCGGGTGGGTGTGCCCAGGCGGGGTACAACCCAGGGATAGCGGGCGAGTGTTTTAAGGTCGAGATTCTGCTCGTACTCCAATGGGTGGCCGCGACGCGCAACGATCGCCAGCGGCGGTGCCAATAGCTCCTCCTGGACGATGTCATCGACGGGTGGCGGAAAGCGCAGGGCGCCGATCAGGAAGTCCAGATCGCCATGGCGCAGGTGATGCAACAGGTCGTTGTAGGGGGCGTCGACGATATTGATACCAACCTCGGGGTGCTCCTTGGCAAAGCGGTTGATAACGCTGGGCAGTATGGAGGTGCGTGCCAGCGGCATACTGCCGACGACGATCTTGCCCACCTCTCGAAACTGCAGCGCGCTGATCTCGAAGTAGCCCTGATGAATCTCGGAAAAGCCGAGCTTGGCCGCGCGAGCCAGTGCCTTGGCTGCCTTGGTGGTACTGATGCCGGTGCTGGTTTTTTCGAACAGGCGCACCTCCAGTAGCTGTTCCAGCTCACGGGCGGCGCGGTGCAGCGAGGATTGTGAGACGCCAAGATTGCGGCTGGCGATGCTGAAGTTTTCCGCTTCTGTCACCGCGATCAGGGCACGCAGCTGGGTGGTGGTCAGCATCGGCAGGATGTTGGTCTGGGCGCTTTGCGTGCGGGCGGGGCTGTTGCGCAGAGCTTCCCGTGCCCCCTGCTCGATATAGTCGATACAGCGCTGGATACGGTTGTACCAGACATTGCCTGCCGGCGTCGGGTACATGCCATCGGTATGGCGCTCGAACAGCTCGGTACCGAGCAGCTTTTCCAGCTTGGCGATTGCTTGGGTAATGGCTGGTTGCGAGAGGAATACTCTCGGCGCAGCCTGGCTGATGCTTTTGCAATCGGCGACCTCCAGGAATACGCGCAGATGTCGCAGATTTGGAATGACAAGCTGCATTTGAGATCGCCTCCTGTATTGGTGTTCGTTCCGGTAGTTATTAGGTGCTATATCAAAATCTAATAGGGTTTCGGCGAAATTGAAATAGCCAACTTACAGGGGCAGGACAATACTGTAGCCATGTCAAAAGCGGGAAACTGTCTGTTTCACGGCCGATTCCGATGCGGTTAAGCCGGCGTCAGCCGAACCGCGGCAACCTCTAACAAGCGTAAATAAAAAGGTTCAAGCAATGATAATCGACTGCCATGGCCACTACACCACCACGCCGCCCCAGGTGGGCGAGTACCGTGAAAAGCAGAAAGCGGCGGTAGCCAAAGATCCGAACTTCGTCGGTGAAAAGGGCAGTATTGTCATCAGCGATGATGAGATCCGCGAGTCGATCGAGAAGAACCAGCTGCGCCTGCAGCAGGAGCGCGGCACCGACCTGACTATCTTCTCGCCCCGTGCCAGTTGGATGGGGCACCACATCGGTAACGAGCACACCAGCCAGTTCTGGACCGAGCATCAGAACGACCTGATCCGCCGTGTCTGCGATCTGTTCCCGCAGAACTTTGTGCCGGTGGCGCAACTGCCCCAGTCTCCGGGTGTCGATCCGGCCAAATCGGTGCCGGAGATCGTACGTACCGTCGAGCAGATGGGCTTCATCGGTATCAACCTGAACCCGGATCCCAGCGGTGGCCACTGGAACGGTTCCTCCCTGGCTGACCGCTCCTTCTATCCGATCTACGAGAAGATGGTCGAGTACGATATCCCGGCGATGGTGCATGTCAGCGCCGCCTGTAACGACTGCTTCCACACCACCGGCTCGCACTACCTGGGCGCGGACACTACCGGCTTCCAGCAGTTGATGATGTCTGACGTGTTCAAGGACTTCCCAGAACTGAAGATCATCATTCCGCATGGCGGCGGTGCGGTGCCCTACCACTGGGGCCGTTTCCGCGGTCTGGCGCTGGATCAGGGCTTTGACCTGGAAGAGCGTGTGCTGAACAACATCTATTTCGACACCTGCGTCTATCACCAGCGCGGTATCGACCTGCTGCTCGACATCATCCCGACCAAGAACATCCTGTTCGCCTCCGAGATGATCGGTGCCGTGCGCGGTATCGACCCGGAAACCGGCCACTACTTCGATGACACCAAGCGTTACATCGACGGCAACACCGTACTCTCCGCCGAACAGAAGCAGCAGATCTTCGAAGGCAACGCACGCCGTGTATTCAGCCGTATGAAGGTCTGATGCCAGCGACAGGAATTCAGGGGTAAAACGATGAAAGAGACAGTTGTTGTACAGAATATCGAACGTGCCGACCAGGCGGTGATCGACGGCCTGGCCGAGTGCGGTGTGGCGACCATCCATGAAGCCCAGGGCCGCGTCGGTCTGCTGGCGCATTACATGCGCCCGATTCAGCAGGATGTGGCGGTCGCAGGCTCCGCCATCACTATCTCCGGTGCTGCCGGCGATAACTGGATGATGCATGTAGCGATCGAGCAGTGTAAGCCGGGCGACATGCTGGTGTTCGCACCGACCTCGCCGTCGGTACACGGCTTCTTCGGCGATCTGCTGGCGACTTCCGCCCAGGCGCGCGGCGTGGTTGGGCTGGTGATCGACGGCGGTGTTCGCGATACCCGTGACCTGCGCAAGATGAACTTCCCGGTCTGGTCCAAGGCGGTGTTCGCCGAGGGTACGATCAAGGAGACCGTGGGCTCCGTCAACGTGCCGCTGGTGTGTGCCGACGAGTTGGTCAATGCCGGGGACGTGATAGTCGCCGATGACGACGGTGTCGTTGTCGTGCGTCGCGAACACGCCGCTACCGTGCTGGAAAAAGCCCGCAAGCGTATGGAACTGGAAGAGGCCAAGCGCGTGCGTCTGGCCAACGGCGAGCTGGGTCTGGATATCTACGACATGCGCCCGCGCCTGAAAGAGAAGGGCCTGAAGTATGTCTGATGCCTTCGGTGAAGGGATCCGCTGCATGTGGATGCGCGGCGGCACCTCCAAGGGCGGCTACTTCCTCGCCGAGGATTTGCCGGTCGACACCGCCGCGCGTGACGCCTTCCTGCTGCGGGTGATGGGTTCGCCCGACCCGCGCCAGATCGACGGCATGGGCGGTGCCGACCCGCTGACCGCCAAGGTGGCGGTGGTGAAGCGTTCCGAACGTGACGATGCCGATGTGGACTATCTGTTCCTGCAGGTGTACGTCGATCAGCCGATCGTCACCGACGCGCAGAACTGCGGCAACATCCTCGCCGGCGTCGGACCCTTTGCCATCGAACGCGGACTGGTCGAGGCCAACGACGGCGAAACCGATGTGCGCATTTTTATGGAGAACACCGGGCAGATCGCCACAGCGCGGGTCTGCACACCCAACGGCAAGGTCAGTTATGTCGGCGATGCCCGCATCGACGGCGTGCCGGGTCATAGCGCACCGGTGCCGATCACCTTCGAGGACACGGCAGGTTCCAGCTGCGGATCCCTGCTGCCGACCGGCAACACCGTCGACCTGATCGACGGCGTCGAAGTGACGATGATCGATAACGGCATGCCGGTGGTGATCATGCGTGCCAGCGATATGGGGATCAGCGGAAGCGAAACCCGCGAAGAGTTGGAAGCCAATGACGCCTTGCGTGCCAAGCTGGAATCGATCCGCCTTCAGGCGGGTCCGCTGATGAACCTGGGCGACGTCAAGGACAAGTCGGTACCGAAGATGACCATGGTCAGCCCCGCCACTAACGGCGGCGCACTGTCCACGCGTACCTTCATACCGCACCGCTGCCACGCCTCCATCGGGGTGCTAGGCGCGGTCAGCGTGGCCACTGCGGCGGTGCTACCCGGCTCGCCGGCGGCGGCGGTGGCGACTGTACCTGAAGGCACACGCAAGACGCTGGCAGTAGAACACCCGATCGGTGAGATGACCGTGATTCTCGACGTAGATGAAGCCGGAAAGCTGGGCCCGGCAGCTTTGCTGCGCACCGCGCGCAAGCTGTTCGACGGTCAGGTTTTCGCGCACGATAACTAATTACACAGGTACTGCAAGATGATGGATCCCGATTACCTTCCTTTTCACCCGAACCCAAGCAAGCCTGAGTTCAAGGCGCCTGCCGGTGCCGTTGATGCGCACTGCCACGTGTTTGGTCCGGCGGACAAGTTTCCCTACCACCCGAAGCGCAAATACACCCCCTGCGATGCGCCGAAGGAGAAGCTGTTTGCACTGCGTGATTACCTCGGCTTCAGCCGCAACGTCATCGTGCAGGCCTCCTGCCATGGCACCGACAACGCGGCGTTGATCGATGCGCTGGAGTCCGCCGGTGAGCTGGCCCGCGGCATCGCCGTGGTCGATCCGAATATCACCGTCGAAGAGCTGGAAGCGATGGACAGGGCGGGCGTGCGCGGCGTGCGCTTCAACTTCGTCAAGCGTTTGGTCGACACCACCCCGAAAGAGGTGTTCCTGTCGGTGGCCGAGAAGATCAAGCCGCTGGGCTGGCATATCGTGGTCTACTTCGAAGCGCCTGAGCTGGAAGAGCTGATCCCGTTCCTGAACGAACTGGACACCTGCATCGTTGTCGACCACATGGGCCGTCCCGACGTGGCCAAGGGCGTAGATCATCCCGATTTCCAGCGCTTCATTGAGCTGATGAAGAGCAACGACAAGATCTGGGTGAAGACCACCTGTCCCGAGCGCCTGACGCTGACGCCGCCGGATTACAGCGACGTAGTACCGTTCATGAAGAAACTGGTTGAGCTGTTCCCGGATCGCTGCCTCTGGGGTACCGACTGGCCGCACCCGAACATGAAGTCCCACGTGCCGGACGACGGCAAGCTGGTCGACGTGATCCCGCAGATCGCGCCGACCGCCGAGCTGCAGCAGAAGCTGCTGGTCGATAACCCGATGCGCCTTTACTGGGAGCGTTGAGGCATATCCGGCGTTCGTCGCCGCTCGCCGAGCCGGTGACGAACAGCATCCCCAACAGGAGGGCAGAACAATGACAGATTACAAAATGAGGCCGGTTGAAGGCACCATCCATTTCGATGGCGCCCAGTCGACCAAGGGCTTCAACTTCAACAAGATGTGTTTCTCGTTCAACAACGAAGAGGCACGTCAGGCGTTTCTGGCAGATCCGGAAGCCTACATGGAGAAGTACCGGCTCTCTGAAGAGTTCAAGCAGGCCCTACGTGACAAGGATCTGAACAGGTTGCTCGAACTGGGAGGCAGTATCTACTACATGGCGAAATTGGCCGGCATCTTCGGTTGGAACATGCAGGTGATCGGTGGCATGCAGAGCGGTCGCACAACCGAGGAGTTCCAGGCATATCTCGACAGTCAGGGCAGGGGGAAGACAACCAATGGCTAAAATAATCGGTGGTATTACCACATCTCACATTCCGGCCATCGGTGTCGCCATCGACAAGGGGCTTGAAGATACTCCGTACTTCCGTGACCTGTTCGCCATCTATCCGCCGATCCGTGGCTGGCTGAACGAAGAGAAGCCGGATATTGCCGTGCTGTTCTACAACGACCACGGCCTGGAGATGTGGCTGGACAAGAAGCCGACCTTCGCTATCGGTTGTGCACCCCAGTATGAAAACGCCGATGAGGGCTGGGGTATCAAACCGATTCCGCCGCTGACCGGTGAAACCGAACTGAGCTGGCACATCGTCAACCACCTGATCGAGAACGACTTCGATCCCACCGTATGTCAGGATATCAAGGTGGATCATGGTGCCACTGTACCGATGACGCTGCTGTGGCCAAACCATAGCTACCAGGGTATCAAGGTGATTCCGGTTGCGATCAACTGCGAACGTCACCCAATGCCAAAGCCGAGCCGCAGCTACGCCTTCGGTAAAGCTATTGGCGATGCGATCCGTTGCTGGGAGAAGGATGCCAAGGTTGTGTTACTGGGTACCGGTGGTCTGTCCCACCAGCTTGATGGACCGCGCGCCGGTATTCTCAATGCTGACTTCGACAGTTACTGCATGGACAAGCTGGTTTCAGATCCACAGGAACTGTGCAAATTCAGCAACGTCGATCTGATCGAAAAAGGTGGCGCACAGATGGTAGAGCTGGCCATGTGGTTGGCCATGCGGGGTGCGCTGGGTGACGGTATCCCGGAGGAGCGTCTGCGTAACTATGTAGCGCCGATCTCCAACACCGGCGTTGGCGTACAGTTGCTGATCCCGAAAGGCTGATCTCGAAAGAGTAAGGGCTCAAGCGGGTAACGTAAGAAAAGGCGGCGTTCCGACAGGGCGCCGCTTTTTTCATTTAAAGGGTTGGCAGAGCCTCTAAGTGGCATGCGGGGGCAATAGGAGGAGATGTATATCAAACGCTGTAATTGAATGTCTTTCGGGTTTGGGACTATAGTGGAAAACGTACTCTGAAAATGTATGGTCTTTCATACAAAAAGCAGATGTTGAAGCCACGGGATAATACCGTTCATGCTGAGTCGATCGGGCTGGCTGCCCAGCGACAGCACTCTCTCCCCAGGGTGGAGTCGGCCTCGTTTACCGCTGAGCAGGTCAGATTGCTCTGCTCCAACCTGCGCTCTTCCATTGTCATCAGTCTGGCCCTTGCATCGATCTTCATTGGCGTGCAGTGGGCTGTATTAGCGCCTTCCAAGCTATTGCTATGGTCTCTGCTGCTCGGTATCACCCTGATATATAGAGCGGCGCTGGTGGTTCGTTGGAAGGATGACAAGCTTCCGTTTGGCACGAAGGAAGCGGAACTAAGGCTGCTGCTGTTTCGGATCGGTGTGTTTGCCACGTCACTGGTTTGGGGCGCCGCCGGGGTTTTTCTGGTGCCGACCTCTGAGCCTGACCATATGGTCTACACCTCGTTTGTATTAGCCGGTTTGAGTTCAGGCGCCGCTACAACCCTGGCGATCGATCGCGTCTCCAGTTTTACTTTCCTGCTGTTGGCTATGGCGCCGCACTCCCTCTTTCTCATGTTTCAGGACGGATCGGTCTCCTGGGGCATGGGGACCATGCTGCTGCTGTTCATGTTTTTTCTGCTGGGAACGACCCACCGTCTGCATCAGCAACTTGAGGAGAACTTCGACTTGCGGCAGGGGGCAGTGGAGAGTGCATCGCAGTTACGGCAGATGCTCGAAGCCAGTCCTATTGCGACCCGCATAGAGGATCTATCCAACAAGCGGGTTCTGTTTGCCAATAGCCGCTATATATCGCTGGTGGAATCCACCGCGGAGGAGGTGTTTGGTCAGGTGTCTCCCGGCTACTACATCAATCCGGATACGCATGGCGAGATACTCGAAAAGCTGGATCAGGGCGAGTGCATCACCGATAAGCTGATCGAACTCTGTACCTTTGATGAGCGGGCGCCGGTCAAGTGGGCGTTGGCATCCTTCTCGCCTATCGAGTACGAGGGACGCTCGGCGATTCTCGGCTGGTTCTACGAGATCACCGATCGCAAGATCATGGAGGAACAGGTCGAACATATGGCCTATCACGATACGCTGACGGGCTTACCGAACCGGTTATTGATCATTGACCGACTGCATCAGGCGATTACCAATGCGGAACGTGAACGGGAGAACGTGGCGGTACTGTTTGTCGACCTGGATGAGTTCAAGCCGGTTAACGATACCTACGGTCACAATATCGGTGATGCACTACTGAAAGCCATTGCCGTCCGGATCTCGGACTGCCTGCGCAAATCAGACTCCGCGTCCCGTTTTGGCGGCGATGAGTTCGTGATTCTGCTGCCCTCGGTCAAGGACAAAGAGAGCGCAGTGGAGGTGGCGGAGAAAATACGGCATGCCCTGGTTGAGCCTTTCGACGTTGAGGGCCTTACCCTGAAAATATCGTCAAGTACCGGCGTGGTGCTGTATCCCGAACACGCTGAAGAGGTCAAACAACTGCTTAAAAGAGCGGATATGGCGATGTATCACGCCAAGGGCGAGGGGCGCAACCGTGTCAAAGTGTTCCAGCCCGATATGTTCACGCAGATTGACGACACCTGATTGTCTGGACCCTTTCGTTATGGGGGAGACCTCACTCTGTCTGACAGGTCAGGCAAGCCCATAAAGCCGTGGCAGCAACCAGGACAGCACCAGCCAAACGATAATCGTCAGCGGTATCCCAACCCTCATAAAATCCGAAAAGCGATAACCTCCTGCACTCATAACCAGGAGGTTGGTCTTGTACGCCATCGGTGTGGCGTAGCTCATATTGGCGCCAAACAACACCGCCAGCACAAAGGGTTCGGGCGACAAACCCAATTGCTGGGAGATACTGAAGGCGATAGGGGTGCCGATTACGGCGGCCGCATTGTTGGAGACGATATTGGTCAGTATTGCCATGATCAGCATAAGCCCGGATAGCATGACGGGGGGCGATGTTCCTGCGGCTAACGCAACATACAGCTCGGCCAGATAGTTGGCGCCACCGGTTTTCAACAACGCCATACCCAAGGCTAAACTGGCGACCACGATCATGATCACCGGAGTGCTAAGCGCCTGCACCACATCCTGCCAACGCAGGCAGCGGGTGAGAATCATCAGCAGGACACCCGCCACGGCACTGATGGCAATCGGCACCAAGCCAAGTGCTGCGACAACGACGATGGCAGCCATAATCGTCAATGCCAGTGGGGCTAGCCGGGTATGCGGCAGGTCGCTGGTTGCGTCAAGTACCAGCAGTTCAACACTTTGTTTTAGCGACACAATCTGCTCCTGGCTGCCCTGCACCAGTAGTACATCGCCTATTTTCAAACGGATGTCGCCTAAGTCGGCGCTCAATGTCTGCAGTGTTGTACCTGGGCGATGCAGTGCCAGAATCAGCATATGGTAACGTTCGGCAAGTCTGGCGTGGGCCAGGGTGGAGCCCTCCAGGAGTGAGCCTTGGGTAACGACGATCTCGGCGATCTGTTGATCGTCGGCTCGTAGCGGGTTCTCGTCATCTACCCGAACCTCCCCGGCAAACAGCGCGGCATCCAGGGCACTGGAGAACTCAGTCAGATTCTCCGGCGTGTCGCAGATTCTCAATCTATCGCCGGCCCTGAGCATGGCATCCGGAAGTGGCATGATCAGCGTGTCGCCGCGGCGGATAGCGCTGATACCCATTTTGTTCCCAACCTTCTCTTGCAGCTCCGACAGCTTGCGGCCATCGGAAAAACCATCCTCCTCAATATGTAACTGGGCAGTAAACTGGCGAGGTGAACGGTCATCCAGCGACGCCTCACGCACTGGTAAAATGCGTGGGGCCACCAGCCACAGGTAAAGGATTGCCACGCTGGCGGCTATCGCCGCGGGAAGAAAGAAATCAAATACCTGAAAATGGCGCATGCCAAGATCGGCAGCCACCGCGATGACCAGCAGATTTGTGGAGGTGCCGATCGTGGTGCCCATGCCCCCTACCAGAGTCGCAAAGCCCATGGGCATCAGCATCCCGGATGCGGGTTTGCCAGTGCGCAATGCAACACTGACCAGAATGGGAAGCAGCAGCACAACGATGGGGACATTGTTGATGAATGCACTCAGAAGTGCTCCGAGCACGAGTGTCAGTAACAGCGAGAACATCGGACTGACTGCCCAGAAACGTGCTAATAACCGACCGATCGGCTCCAGCGCTCCGGTGCGCACCAGCCCCTGACCGGCAACCATTAAGGCACAAACCGCGATTAGCGCTTCATGCCCAAAACCATGGAAAAGGTCTACGGGGTCAACAAGTTCGCCATTGTATCGGTAGGGAAAGAGTGCAAAGCCAACGGTCAGTACAACGAGCACCAACAGGCTTGACGTTTCAAGCGGAATCTCTTCTCGGGTAAATATGAACAGTGCTATTACGATCAACAACAGGACCGCTATTCCATGCCCATCGGGTAATGCCGGCATTATGCTATCCATCCACCCGCCTCAAAAAATATCACGTTGCATTCCGTATGCTGAAGAACAGGAGCACTTCGCGATGCTTACGCCTGCCAGTTCCAAACGCAGAGCCGGATAAGGGCTTACGGCCGCTCGACAGTCCAGTACAAGGCAGTTATTTATCCCACATTACGTCGCACTCATTCTTGGCGGCTGCGGCCAGCAATTCGAGTAGGGGGTAGGCGCGGTTCGCGAGACTCACCTTTTGATTCTCATCCTCCTGTTCGGCCGTCGTACCGTCAGTCAGGTCGGCAGGCATCGGTTGTTCGTCGATTGCGCGCTGCAGATTGTTCATCGCCTTAGGCACGTCGGCGGCGAGGATGGCTCCGGGCACCACATCGTTGTGCCCCATCAGGCGGATCATGGTAAGTGCCACATCGCCTAACATCGTGATATTGGCGTAGGCATCGGTGCGAAAGGTAATCAGCATGAACACCTCGGGAGGGTACGGGGTATGGCCTAAGTGTAGTCCAGTCAGATGCGGTTGTTACCGTTGGGAGGATATGAGGGAGTCGGGTCGGTTATCCCGCTTGCGAAGAGTAGGCACTGTCTATAGTGGTTGGAGCTACCCCGCTCCAGTCATCCACCGACCGGAACGGGAAAGCTGGATTACGCCGTTGTCATTGAGGTTTCGGCACTGAGCAGCACGTCCCAGTCCTGTTCGATAATCTCGATCTTCTTCAGCTTGCAGAAGCGGCGCTCCTTGTCGGTGGGCTCGGGGATAAAGGCCCAGCCGGCCGGCGTATCGGCGGCGTAGATGATGTCGCTCATCACCATACGCTGGGTGTCGCGGGTGAAGCGCATCCCCAGGAACAGATACTGCTTCTGCTTGCGGTACTCCTTGAGGAAGGCCGGGATGGCAAAACCGCCCATCAGCTCCGTGATGTAGTCGACGAAGTCGGCGTCGGCGGCGATGTAGTTGGCTTCCGGCCTGGGCGCGCCGTGCGGCTTGAACAGGATCGGCAGGGCGGGGTTCACCGCGTTCAGCTCAATCGCCTGGTACGCAGCGCCGTTGTAATGGAACAGCTTGAACCGGTATTCGCTGGCCATGATACGGGCAACGCCCATGATCAGGGTATGTTCGGTATCCGCATAGCTGTCCAGCAACTGGGTGTCGCGGTTGATGTCGATGACGTAGTGCGGCTTGATCTCGGCCAGCCAGTCATGCAGTTGGCCACGGCTCCACAGTTTCTCGCCGTAGGTTTCGTTGAGGAAGCGGGTGACGAAGCTGCGGCCTTTCTTGTTTTCCATGCTCATGGCGGCGCGGGGAAACTCATACATCAGACGCGGCGCCATCGGCTGACCGTTGTTCATCGCCAGGATCAGGCTGTCGCTGTCGGCGGGGATGGGGCTGCCATCCAGTGTATTGGTGACATCCTTCAGCGCGCCGGCGCCGAGGTAGGGGACGATCTTACCGCTCTGAATACCATCTATAAGCTCTTTGTACATGCCGGTACCTTCCCGAGAGAGTGTGATTTTCTGCGCCGTACCACCGATCGTGCTTTCCAATGTGAGTGCAGTAGCAACGGCCTCTTCTCCAGGCAGTGCAATAGTCAAGCCATGCTTAAGTGATTGATATTGGGTTCAAATGTAGGTCGCTTGAGGCAAGGAGGGGGAGGAGTGTGCGGTTTTGTCGCATTTTCGACAGGTTGATATGGCCCGACAAAGGATAGGGTTTTTTGTTGGTGTTACGACAGCCTCGGGTGGGTTTGTCGCGCCAAAAACCGCCTGGGATTTGCCTGTCCGTTTAAATAGTTCATATAAAACAGCATGTTATAGGTGTGTGCTGAAATTGGTACAGCTTTCGCAACGCTCCTGGCGAAGTTACGAAGGCCGAGGCGCTCACAGTGAAAGCTGGGGGCCTGGGCTCGGAAGCTAAGTCCGAAACGAGGAGCAACACCATGGCAATGCGTCAATGTGCAATCTACGGTAAAGGCGGTATCGGTAAGTCTACCACTACTCAGAACCTGGTAGCCGCTCTGGCCGAAGCCGGCAAGAAAGTAATGATCGTCGGCTGCGACCCGAAGGCTGACTCTACTCGTCTGATCCTGCACTCCAAAGCCCAGAACACCATCATGGAAATGGCTGCCGAAGCGGGCACCGTTGAAGATCTGGAACTGGAAGATGTTCTGAAAACCGGTTACGGCGATGTTAAGTGCGTCGAGTCCGGTGGTCCGGAGCCCGGTGTTGGCTGTGCAGGTCGCGGTGTTATCACGGCTATCAACTTCCTCGAAGAGGAAGGTGCTTACGAAGACGATCTCGACTTCGTTTTCTACGACGTACTGGGTGACGTTGTCTGCGGTGGCTTCGCCATGCCGATCCGCGAAAACAAGGCTCAGGAGATCTACATCGTATGTTCCGGCGAGATGATGGCGATGTATGCTGCCAACAACATCTCCAAGGGTATCGTGAAGTACGCCAACTCCGGTGGCGTGCGTCTGGCTGGCCTGATCTGCAACTCTCGTAACACTGACCGTGAAGATGAGTTGATCATGGCTCTGGCCGAGAAGCTGGGCACCCAGATGATCCACTTCGTTCCGCGTGACAACGTGGTACAGCGCGCCGAGATCCGTCGTATGACTGTTATCGAGTACGACCCGTCTGCCAAGCAGGCTGATGAGTACCGCTCTCTGGCGAACAAGATCGTCGCCAACACCAAGTTCGTCATCCCGACTCCGATCACCATGGACGAGCTCGAAGCTCTGCTGATGGAGTTCGGCATCATGGACGAAGAAGACACGTCCATCATCGGTAAGACTGCGGCTGACGAAGCCTAAGTACTACTCACTTAAGTAATACACGTTGTCGGCAGGATGGGCAGCCCGTTGGCTGCCGCATCCGAGGACGGACATGGGGCAGATTAGCCTCTGTTCGCAACCCAACATGTAAAGGAGACAGGTTATGTCTGTCATGTCACGCGAAGAGACCGAAGCGCTCATTAACGAAGTGCTTGAAGTCTATCCTGCTAAAGCCAAGAAAGATCGTGCCAAGCACCTTACCGCCAACGATCACGAGATCGAGCAGTCCAAGAAGTGCATCACGTCCAACAAGAAATCCCTGCCGGGTGTGATGACCATTCGTGGTTGTGCATACGCGGGTTCCCGTGGTGTGGTCTGGGGTCCGATCAAGGACATGATCCACATCTCTCACGGTCCGGTCGGCTGCGGTCAGTACTCTCGCTCTGGCCGTCGTAACTACTACATCGGTACCACCGGTGTGAACGCCTTCGTCACCATGAACTTCACCTCCGATTTCCAGGAGAAGGACATCGTATTCGGCGGCGACAAGAAGCTGGCCAAGCTGATCGAAGAGATCGAGCAGCTGTTCCCGCTGAACAAGGGTATCTCTATCCAGTCCGAGTGCCCGATCGGTCTGATCGGTGACGACATCGAGGCCGTCGCCAAGAAATCTACCGCGGCTACCGGCAAGACTGTGGTGCCGGTTCGCTGTGAAGGTTTCCGCGGTGTGTCCCAGTCCCTGGGTCACCACATCGCCAACGATGCGATCCGCGACTGGGCGCTGGACAAGCGTGACGACGACAACAGCTTCGAGACGACGCCTTACGACGTTGCGATCATCGGTGACTACAACATCGGTGGTGACGCCTGGTCTTCCCGTATCCTGCTGGAAGAGATGGGTCTGCGCGTTGTGGCTCAGTGGTCCGGTGACGGCACCATCTCTGAGATGGAGCTGACGCCGAAGGTCAAGCTGAACCTGGTTCACTGCTACCGCTCGATGAACTACATCTCCCGTCACATGGAAGAGAAGTACGGCATCCCGTGGATGGAGTACAACTTCTTCGGCCCGACCAAGACCGACGAGTCTCTGCGCAAGATCGCCGCTCACTTCGATGAGTCTATCCAGAAGAAAGCGGAAGAGGTGATCGCCAAGTACAAGGCTGAATACGATTCCGTAATCGCCAAGTACCGTCCGCGGCTGGAAGGCAAGAAAGTCATGCTGTACATCGGTGGTCTGCGTCCGCGTCACGTGATCGGCGCTTACGAAGATCTGGGCATGGAAGTGGTCGGTACCGGTTATGAGTTCGCGCATAACGACGACTACGACCGCACCATCAAAGAGATGGGTAACGCTACCCTGATCTACGACGATGTCACTGGCTACGAGTTCGAAGAGTTCGTCAAGAAGATCAAGCCGGACCTGATCGGCTCTGGTGTTAAAGAGAAGTACATCTTCCAGAAGATGGGTATCCCCTTCCGTCAGATGCACAGCTGGGACTACTCAGGCCCGTACCACGGTTACGACGGCTTCGCCATCTTTGCCCGTGATATGGACATGACCCTGAACAACCCGTGCTGGAAGCAGATTCAGGCACCTTGGAAAGCAGATGCCGCTGAAGAAGCCGCAGTTGCTGCCAGCGCTTAATTAAAGCTGCTGATGGTTCACGGCCCGTCGGTCGTGAACCCCACTACCCACTTTGACCCGTTTGTTCACAGATTGGTGGCGCGGGAGGAGAGAATGAAATGAGTCAGTCAGTTGATAACATCAAGCCGAGCTATCCGCTGTTCCTCGAAGATGAATACCAGGATATGCTGGCCCGCAAGCGCGACGACTTCGAAGAGAAGCATCCGCAGACCAAAATCGATGAGGTCTTTGAATGGACTACGACCAAGGAGTATCAGGAGCTGAACTTCGCTCGTGAAGCTCTGACTGTCAACCCGGCCAAGGCTTGTCAGCCGCTGGGCGCCGTCCTCTGCTCACTGGGCTTCGAGAAGACCCTGCCTTACGTGCACGGTTCTCAGGGTTGTGTGGCGTACTTCCGTACCTACTTCAACCGTCACTTCAAAGAGCCTATCGCAACCGTTTCAGACTCCATGACCGAAGATGCCGCGGTATTCGGTGGCCAGAAGAACATGTTCGATGGCCTGGAAAACGCCAAGGCACTGTACAAGCCCGAGATGATCGCCGTGTCGACCACCTGTATGGCCGAGGTTATCGGCGACGACCTGAACGCGTTCATCAACAACGCGAAGAAGGAGGGTCACGTCGAGCAGGACTACCCGGTACCGTTCGCGCACACTCCGAGCTTCGTCGGCAGCCACACCACCGGCTGGGACAACATGTTCGAGGGTATCGCACGCTACTTCACCCTGAACTACATGGAAGACAAGGTTGTCGGCTCCAACGGCAAACTGAACTTCGTTCCGGGCTTTGAAACCTACCTGGGTAACTTCCGCGTCATCAAGCGCATGATGGCCGACATGGACGTAGACGCTTGCCTGCTGTCCGATCCGTCTGAAGTGCTGGATACCCCGGCCGATGGCAAGTTCCGCATGTATGAAGGCGGCACTACCATGGACGAGATCAAGGATGCGCCGAACGCTCTGAACACCATCCTGCTGCAGCCCTGGCAGCTCGTGAAGACCGAGAAGTTCGCCAAGAACACTTGGAACCACGAAGTGCCGAAGTTGAACATCCCGATGGGTCTGGAGTGGACCGACGAACTGCTGATGAAGGTCTCCGAGATCACCGGTAAGCCGATCAGCAAGGCGCTGGAGACCGAACGTGGTCGCCTGGTCGACATGATGACCGACTCCCACACCTGGCTGCATGGCAAGAAGTTTGCCCTGTACGGCGATGCCGACTTCGTCATGGGCCTGACCAAGTTCCTGCTGGAGCTGGGTGCCGAGCCGATCCATATCCTTTGCAACCACGCCAACAAGCGCTGGAAGAAGGCGATGGAAGCGATTTTGGCAGCCTCTCCGTACGGTGCCGGCTGTGAAGTGCATATCGGCAAGGACCTGTGGCACATGCGCTCCCTGTGCTTCACCAACAAGCCAGACTTCCTGATCGGTAACTCCTACGGCAAGGATATCCAGCGCGATACGCTGTACAAGGGCAAGGCGCACGAAGTACCGCTTATCCGTCTGGGCTTCCCGATCTTCGACCGTCACCACCTGCATCGCCAGACAACCCTGGGTTACGAAGGTGCCATGCAGATGCTGACCACCATCGTCAACGCTGTCCTGGATCGTCTCGACGACGATACCCGCGGCATGCAGACCACCGACTTCAACTACGACCTGGTTCGTTAAGTGATCTGGTTGGGTTGATCGAAACCGGGGCTTGCACCAGCCCCGGTTTATGTACAGGACGTACGGTGTGCCGCGCGCGCATGGATGCGCATGAGCGGCTTTCTCCCCACTCTGCAAGCCGAGGTAGTCCATGCCAAACGTAATGATCCGCCACAACGAGGGCAAAATGACCCTCTACGTTGCCAAGCGAGACCAGGAGGACGAGATCGCATCGATCGAGTTCAACTCCGAGGATAGCTGGGGCGGCACCATCGAGCTGACCGACGGCACCAAGTACTACGTCGATCCGCTGGATGCTCCGCCGAAGCTGCCGATTACGCTGCGCGCCAAACGCGGATAAGAGGGTAGAGCCATGGCAGACACACTTTCCCCCGAAGTTGCTCTGCGTATCGGGCTTGCCGCCCGGGCGCTTCCCGATACCGATCCGAAACGGTTGATGATGGTTCTGGTCGATGCGCTCGGCCTGCCCATTACGCCGACCAAACTGGGCCGCCTGAAGGTGACCCGGCTCAAGGCCGCCGCCGACGGTGAACTCGGCGAAATCGATACCGCCTATCTGAAACAGGCGGTCAGTCTATTGAGAGGGATAGGCGTCCCAACCGACGAGGCGCCCGAGCCTCTGCCGGAGGTGCAGGACTATGCAGAGGGTGACATGCCCGGCTCGATACGGGTGGCGTGTGCGTCGAACCACGATACCCAGATCGACGGCCATTTCGGTTCCTGCGCCCGCTTTCTGGTCTATCAGGTGTCCGAATCCGAGGTACGGCTGATCGCTATCCGCAAGGCCGGCCATGCACCGGATGAGATGGACAAGAACATCTACCGTGCGAACCTGATCGAGGATTGCCAGCTGCTCTACACCGTCTCCATCGGTGGCCCTGCGGCGGCCAAGGTGGTGCGTGCCGGTCTGCATCCGATCAAGCTGCCCGATGGCGGTGAAGCGACCGAGCTGCTGGATCAGCTCAAGGGCGTTATCGGCAACAACCCGCCACCCTGGCTGGCCAAGGTGATGGGGTTCGGGGCCGAAGAGCGTATCCGTTTTATCCAGGACGAGGAGGAGTACGCATGATCGCCGAAGCCACCCTGAACGAGATCTGCGATTTCGCTTCGACCATGGTATTGGATGAGGCGTTGATCGCCGAGCTGCGCCGCCGCTACCCCGATTACCACTTCACCTGGTGTTTCGAGGACGATATCGGCGCCACCGCCATACCCTGGACCGAGCGCGAAACCTTCAACCTCTACCTGGTCAACTCCAGCGACCACTGCTCGAAACTGTCCAACGATGCCGAGAGCGCGTCCGGCATCGTGCTGGCGGAGGTGTTCCCGGATGACAGATGAACCTGACAAAGGCGACCTGACACCGGTCGCCGACTGTCGCTTCTGCCGCTACAAGGCCGACCTGCTGCTCTCCGGCCGCTGTATACCCGGCGATGTCTGTATCGCTGCACACAGCGGGCGGCAGATCGACCGCTTTCTGCGAGTCAATTCGCATCTGGCGCTCTACTACCTGCAGGATGCGTTCTGGGAGCGTCGCGCCATCGCCGTGCGCTATGCCCCTTTGGACGCGCTGGACAAACTGATCAAAGACCCTGACGAGGCGGTGCGCCGCGCGGTGGCCTACCGGCTGCCGCGCGAAAAGCTGCTGGCTCTGATCGAGGATGAGGATCGCGAGGTGCGGATCACCGTCGCCGACCGCATCCCGGTCGAGCATCTGGAAAAACTGGCCAACGATCCCGACTACCTGGTGCGCGCCTACGTTTGCCAGCGCCTACCGGAAGGGCGCCTGTTCCGCATGATCCGCGACCCCGATCGCCAGGTACGCAAACTGGTGGCCAGACGCCTGCCCGAAGTCAGCCTGGGATTGATGATGCACGACCCCGAAGCGGAGGTACGTCGCATCGTTGCCGACCGTCTGGAGGGGGAAGCCGTGGTGCCGATGCTGAAAGACGATGACTGGACGGTGCGCCTGGCCGCCGCCATGGATGCGCCGCTGGAGGCACTGAAGGCGCTGGTCGATGATCCGGACCCGGAGGTACGGGATCTGGTGGCGTCACGGCTGGCTGAGCCCGACGTCTGAACCGCAGCAGCGGCAGACGCGGGCTATCGAGCAGACCAGGTGACGAACTGCCACCTGGTCGCAGTTACAGACTTCGTTCCAACTCCGGTAGTGCTTCGAACAGATCGGCGACCAGCTGGTAATCCGCCACCTGGAAGATCGGTGCATCTTCATCGCTGTTGATCGCCACGATCACCTTTGAGTCTTTCATCCCCGCCAGGTGCTGAATCGCGCCGGAGATGCCGCAGGCGATATACAGCTCGGGCGAAACGATCTTGCCTGTCTGGCCTACTTGCCAGTCGTTGGGGGCGTAGCCCGCGTCCACGGCAGCCCGGGACGCGCCCACCGCTGCCCCCAGCTTGTCAGCCACCGGCAGAATCACCTCTTTGAACCTATCGGCAGAGCCGAGGGCACGGCCGCCGGAAATGATCACTTTTGCCGACGCCAGCTCCGGGCGGTCCGATTTCGATAGCTGATCGGCCAGATGGGCGGATAGCTTATCGCCGGTCATCGCGTCGATCCGCTCGATTGGTGCCGAGCCTGTCCTGGATGTGCTATCGAAACTGGCGGTGCGAACGGTGATTACCTTGACCGCTTCGTGGGAACGCACGGTCTGAATAGCATTCCCCGCATAGATTGGACGTTTGAAGGTATCTTCCGACACCACCTCGATGATCTCGGACAGCTGCATTACGTCCAGTTGTGCCGCCACCCGGGGTAGGGTGTTTTTGCCGGTCGTGGTTGCAGCTGCGACGATGGCGGAGTAATCCTTTGCCAGCGCCAGTATCGTGTTGGCCATCGATTCGGCCAGTTGATGGCCCAGCTCCGGGTGGTCAGCCACCAGCACCTTACTGACGCCTGCCAGCTGCACCGCTTCATTGGCTACCGCTGAAACGTCATGGCCGGCCACCAGCAGGTGTACCTCACCCAGCTTCAAGGCGGCGGTGAGCGCTTTCGCGGTATGGCTGGAGAGGCGGGTGTTGTCGTGATCGGCGATTAACAGTGTGGTCATGATCTTTCCTCCCGCTTAAAGCACGCCGGCTTCGTTTTTCAGTTTGTCGACCAGCTCGGTGACGCTGGCCACTTTTATGCCCGCCGTGCGTGTTTCCGGCGCACGGGTTTCAATCACCTCCAGTCGTGGGGCGATATCGGCTTCGCTCAGCCCAAGGTCCGCCAGCGTCGGCTTGTCGACTGGCTTTTTCTTCGCCTTCATGATGTTGGGCAGCGAGGCGTAGCGCGGCTCGTTCAAACGTAGGTCCGTGGTGACGATGGCGGGCAGCTTGAGCAAGACCTTTTGCAGGCCTCCATCCACCTCACGGGTCACCCTGGCACTGGTCGCGCTGACCACCTCAACGACGGAGGCAAAGGTGCCCTGCGCCCAGCCGAGCAGGGACGCCAGCATCTGTCCGGTCTGGTTGCAGTCGTCGTCGATCGCCTGTTTACCCAGGATCACCAGCCCAGGGTCCTCCCGCTCGACCACCTTTTTCAACACCTTGGCCACCGCCAGAGGTTCGACAGCAGTGTCGCCCGTATCAACCAGGACGCCGCGGTCGGCCCCCATGGCCAATGCGCTGCGCAGCGTCTCCTCTGATTTACTGGTGCCTATCGAGACCACGACGACCTCGGAGGCGGTGCCCGCTTCCTTAAGCCGAATCGCTTCCTCCACGGCGATCTCGTCGAACGGGTTGATGGACATCTTGACGTTGTTGAGTTCGACACCGGAGCCGTCACTTTTGACCCGGATTTTTACGTTGTAATCGACTACACGCTTAACGGTGACTAAGACTTTCATGCGCTTAAACTTCTCTCTAAAACCGGGTGTTCAGGGGGCGCCAGATCTTTCGCTAGCCATTCGGACTAACGTCAGAGCGGCCGGCGATTCAGATATCCTTCATCAGACGCAGTGCGTCGTAGATGGCGGCGTGGGTGTTGCGGGCCGACACCGCATCGCCGATACGGAACAGCTGGTACTTGCCCTCTGGGTTACGCTCGACGGACTGCGGCGTACCGTTGATCAGCTGATCGTGGGATATCTCGCCCAGGTTGGATGAGTGCGGCTTCAAATCGAAATACAGATCATCCATTGGAATCACGCCGTGGCTCACCACCACTTGGTCAAATTCGCGTTCTTGGGCGACGCCGCCCTCGCCGTTGCCAAGATAGTCGCTACCGATATGGACCTTGAGACCTGTCGCGGTTTTCTCCACCGACTGCAGGCGATAGGTCACGGTAAAGCGGGTATCCAGTTTCTGCAGGGTGCGCATGTAGGGCACCAGGTTCATCGCCATTACCTCGGGAGCGAATGAGCGGTCCGGCGTCATGATCTCGACCTTGGCGCCGGTTTTGGCGATCACCTCCGCGGCCTGCAGTCCGGAGTGGTCGCCGGCATCGTCATAAACCAGGACGTTTTTACCGGGTTTCACATCGCCGGAGATGATCTCCCAAGTAGAGATCACATGTTCGTTACCGCGAGACAAAACCTCGGTATGGGGGAGGCCGCCGGTGGCGATGACAACCACATCGGGGCTTTCCGCTTCGATCTCTTCACTTTCTGCGTAGGTGTTGAACTGAAAGCGCACGCCGAGGCGTTCACACTGGGCCATGCGCCAGTCGATGATCGAGATCATCTCGCGACGCCGCTCACTCTGTGACGTCAGGCGTATCTGACCACCGGGCTGGTTCGCGGCTTCGAACACCACCACCTCATGGCCGCGCTCTCCGGCAACACGGGCGGCTTCAAGACCGCCAGGACCGGCACCGACGATCACTACCTTCTTGCGTATCTCGGCCTTGGCGATCTCGTGCGGCATCGTCTCTTCACGCCCGGTTGCGGCGTTGTGGATGCAGTAGGCGGAGCCGCCCTGGTAGATACGGTCCAGGCAGTAGTTGGCGCCGACACAGGGGCGAATCTCATCTTCGCGCTTCTCGATGATCTTGCGCACGATATGCGGGTCGGTCATATGCGCACGGGTCATGCCGACCAGATCGACCTTGCCCGAGGCGACGGCATAGCGAGCGGTGGCGACATCGGAGATCTTCGCGGCATGGAACACCGGGAAGTCGGTGGCAGCGCGGATCTCGCCGGCGAAATCCAGGTGCGGGTTGTTCTGCATCCCCTGGATCGGGATGGTGTCGGTCAAACCGGCATCGGTGTCGATGTGACCACGCACCACATTGAGGAAGTCCACCATGCCGCTCTCTTTCAGACGGCGGGAGATCTCCAGGCCATCCTCCTGGGTCAGGCCGTTGGGCAGCAACTCGTCACCGGTGTAGCGCATGCCGACGATGAAGTCGTTACCCACGCGTTTACGGATCTCGCTGAGCACATCGAAGGTGAAACGCAGGCGATTATCCAGTGAGCCGCCGTAGGGACCGTCCAGCTCGTTGGTCAGCGGCGACCAGAACTGGTCCATCAGGTGGCCGTAGGCCTGAAGCTCGATGCCATCCATGCCCCCGGCCTTCATCCGCTCGGCGGCATCGGCGTAGTCCTTGATGATGCGCTCGATATCCCAGTCTTCCATCTTCTTCGGGAAGGCGCGATGTGCCGCTTCACGATGATGTGACGGCGATACCACCGGCAGCCAGTTGCCCTTGTCCCAGCGTGTACGACGGCCCAGGTGAGTGAGCTGAATCATGATCGCAGCGCCCTGTTCGTGTACGGCGTCGGTCAGGTCCTTCATCCAGGGTACCACTTCATCTTTGTAGACCAGCAGGTTGTTGAACACCGGAGGGCTGTCTTTCGATACCGCCGCCGACCCCGCGGTCATCGTCATCGCAACGCCACCCTTGGCGCGCTCCACATGGTAGGCACGGTAGCGCCCCTTCGGCATGCCGTCCTCGGGATAGGCGGGCTCGTGGGCCGTCATGATGATGCGATTGCGCAGGGTCAGATTTTTGATTGTGTATGGCTGCAAAAGCGGGTCATTGGACATGATCGGGCTCCGGCTCAATGTCTGTTGTTTGGACCGATGTCTCGTGTTGCAGGACGTCGTTCGGGTTGATGGGACTGATCCTAGGTGGAATGTACAGATGTGTCAAGAAAATGTACTTTTGTGTTTATTGTCGCCCGCTGCGTGTACATTTTGCCGGTTGATTGGGTATAAAGACGGCTATGAATAAGGCTATGAACAAGAACATGACGAGTGAGAGCGGTTGGCGCGGATCTCCCGATCTCTGGCTGGATGCGGCCGGTGAGATCCTGCTTGAGTCGGGTGTCGAGGCGGTCAAGATCGCGGCCTTGGCGAAAAAGCTGAAGTTGTCACGGACCAGTTTCTACTGGTTCTTCCAGGACCGGGAGGAGTTGCTGGATGCGCTGGTGAAGAAGTGGAAAGACAAGAATACCGGCAACCTGATCCGGCAGTCGCAGGCCTATGCGGATTCGCTGGCCGAGGCCACGCTCAACGTATTCGATTGCTGGCTGGATCAGAGCCTGTTCGACTCCCGGTTTGAGTTCGCCATGCGCAGCTGGGCGCTGCAATCGAAAGCGATACTGGAAGAGGTGCAGCTCGCCGACAGGCAGCGGCTCGAGGCGTTATGCACCATGTTTCAACGCTATGGCTTTGATGAAACAGCGGCCGATGTTCATGCAAGAACAATCTACCTGGTGCAGATCGGTTATATATCGATGCAGACCGATGAATCGCTCGAGGTCAGGATGCAGCGTATTCCCGAGTACGTGAAGACCTTCACCGGCGAGTATCCGAAGAGAAACGAGCTGGAGCGTTTCTACTTCAAACACCGCTATACGGAGACAGGGGCCGAATAAGGTCTATACATTCGTTGTCGGCGGGGCGGCGACGATCCCCACTATTGTCAGCTAGGATTCTGCTATCTATCCGGTTACCTGGACGGGGGATAGCTGCCCCTGTCCACCTCCAGCCCCCTGATACACTAGTCGTCGTGCTGTTTGATCCTGTACCGCTGAGTCGGCAATCGGTTTTGTTGCGTTCCTTCCATACCTTTCCCTGTATGTGACTTTGTTGCCTTTCCAACATCGGTTTGTACGGGTTGTATATCGTTAAATCAATAACTTATGTCTGGCATATCGGTTGCAGGTTGATTACGGACAGAGGCTTTTACTGTGTCTGAAAGCTATCAACGCCGTGTAACCGGAGGGTCCGATGAAAGCCAAGGATATCGCCGAACTGCTGGACGAACCGGCATGTGAGCACAACAAGAAGGAGAAGTCCGGTTGTGCCAAGCCCAAGCCTGGCGCCTCTGCCGGTGGCTGCGCCTTTGATGGCGCGCAGATCGCGCTGCTGCCGATCGCCGATGTGGCGCATATCGTTCACGGCCCCATCGCCTGTGCCGGCAGCTCTTGGGATAACCGCGGCACCCGCTCCAGTGGCCCGACCCTCTACCGCATCGGTATGACCACCGACCTGACCGAGCAGGATGTGATCATGGGGCGGGGCGAGAAGCGCCTGTTCCACTCCATCAAGCAGGCGATCGACAACTACAGTCCGGCGGCGGTCTTCGTTTACAACACCTGCGTCCCCGCGCTGATCGGCGACGACGTGGATGCGGTGTGCAAGGCGGCCACCGAACGCTGGGGCACGCCGGTGGTGCCGGTGGACGGCGCCGGTTTCTACGGCACCAAGAACCTGGGTAACCGCATCGCCGGCGAGGCGATGTTCAAGCATGTGATCGGCACCCGCGATCCCGATCCTGTGCCCGAGGCGGGCAGGCGTGAGGGGATCAGGGTGCATGATGTGAACTTGGTCGGCGAGTACAACATCGCCGGTGAGTTCTGGCATGTGCTGCCGCTGCTCGACGAGTTGGGTATCCGCGTGCTCTGTACCCTGTCCGGCGATGCCCGCTTTCGCGAAGTGCAGACCATGCACAAGGCGGAGTGCACGATGATGGTCTGCTCCAAGGCGATGCTCAACGTGGCGCGCAAGATGGAGAGCAAGTATGGCATCCCCTGGTTCGAGGGCAGTTTCTACGGCATCACCGATACCTCCCAGGCGCTGCGCGACTTCGCCCGACTAATCGATGATCCGGACCTGACCACGCGCACCGAGGCGCTGATCGCGCGGGAAGAGCGCCGTATCCGCACCGCTCTGGAGCCCTGGCGTGAGCGCCTCGCGGGCAAGCGCGTACTGCTCTACACCGGAGGGGTGAAATCCTGGTCGGTGGTCTCGGCGCTGCAGGACTTAGGGATGAAGGTGGTCGCCACCGGTACCAAGAAGTCTACAGAAGAGGACAAGGCGCGCATCCGCGAGTTGATGGGCGAAGACACCAAGATGATCGAGGAGGGCGGCGCCAGGGAGCTGATCAATATCGTGCATGAATACAGGGCCGATATCCTGATCGCCGGCGGCCGTAACCTCTACACCGCGCTGAAGGCGCGCATCCCCTTCCTCGATATCAACCAGGAACGCGAGTTTGGGTACGCCGGCTACGAAGGGATGCTGGAGCTGGTCCGCCAGCTGGCGCTCACCATCGAGAGCCCGATCTGGACCTCGGTACGCGAACCGGCGCCTTGGGGCGACTACGGCGACAGTATCGAACCGCTGCAACTGACCGATGTGCCGGAGGTGATCCATGGCTGAGATCAACAAGCGTAAAAAGCCGTTGGCGGTCAGCCCACTGAAGGCGAGCCAGACCATGGGCGCGGCGCTGGCCTACCTGGGCTTTAACCGCAGTATGCCGCTGATGCATGGCAGTCAGGGCTGCACGGCGTTCGCCAAGGTGTTCTTCGTGCGCCACTTCCGTGAGCCGATTCCGCTGCAGACCACGGCGATGGATCAGGTCAGCTCGATCATGGGCGCCGACGACAATATCGTCGAGGCACTGAAGACGATCAGCGAGAAGCAGAAACCGGCCCTGATCGGCCTGTGCAGCACCGGCCTGGCCGAGACTCAGGGCTGCGATCTGAACGGCGCGGTGGGTACCTTTCGCCGTCGCCATCCGGAGTTCGACAAGGTTGCGGTGGTGGCGGCCAATACGCCGGATTTCAGCGGCTGCTTCGAGACCGGTTACGCGTTGGCGCTGAAGGGGATCATCGAGTCGCTGGTGCCGGAATCCGATCGCGCCGGACGCCGCCAGCGTCAGGTCAATGTGCTCTGTGGCTGCTACCTGACTCCGGGCGATCTCGAGTACATCTGCGACACGATCGAGAGCTTTGGCCTGCGCCCGCTGCTGATCCCCGACCTGTCAGGCTCGCTCGACGGCCACCTGCCCAGCGAGGAGTACTGTCCGCTGACCAGCGGCGGTCTCACCCTGGATGAGTTGGCCACCTGCGTCGAAAGCCGGGCCACGCTGGTGATCGGTGCTTCGCTGGCCGAGTCCGGTTGGCTGTTGGAGCAGCGCAGCGGTGTGAAAAGCTACAACTTCTCCCATCTGCACACGCTGAAAGCGGTGGATCGCTGGTTGATGACGCTGGCGGAGATCTCCGGCAACGAGGTCCCGAGCCGCTGGCGCCGACACCGCGCCCAGCTGCAGGACGCCATGCTCGATACCCACTTCATGCTTGGACAACTGCGTGTTGCCATCGCGGCCGATCCCGATCTGTTGCTGTCGATGCACGATCTGGTAGTCAGCATGGGCGCCGAGGTGGTTACCGCTGTCGCGCCGGCGAAGGGGCCGGCGCTGACCGAACTGGCGCTGCCGCAGGTACAGATCGGTGACTTGGAGGATCTGGAACAGGATGCCCGTGAATACCGCGCGGAACTGCTGATCGGCAACAGTCATCTGGCGGAAACCTCGCAGCGGCTGCATACACCGCACCTGCGCGCAGGGTTCCCGCAGTACGACTATGTCGGCGGCTTCCAGCGCGTCTGGTGTGGCTATCGCGGCATCCAGCAGATACTGTTCGATATCGCCAACCTCAAGCTGTCGCAGCATGAGGAGATCAGGCCCTATCACTCGATCTATGCCCAGAAACAGGATGGCGAGCCTCAGATGAGGATGGCCGCGGGAGCCTGATATGACACCGCTGACACGGCGGCTCGAGGTCGTCGGAAGTGCACGGGAGCTGGAAATTCTACGTGTCGCCTTCGCGACCACGGATCGGGAGACGGTAAACCAGCACTTCGGTTCGGCGCTGGCTTTTGCCATCTACGGCGTCAATGACCGCACCTCCTGGCTGATCTCGGTGTGCGAGTTTGCCGACGTCAGCGAGGAGGACAACGAGGAGCGGTTGCCTGTGAAGATCGCGCAGCTCTCCGGCTGTGCCGCTGTCTATTGCCGGGCCTGCGGCGCATCGGCGGTACGCCAACTGCTGGAGAACGGCATCCAGCCGGTCAGGGTGACCGATGAGGCGCCGATCGGCGAGCTGCTGTCGGCGTTGCAGGATGAGCTGCGCGAAGGGCCCTCCAGCTGGTTGGCCAAGGCGATTCGTCGGCAGCAGCACGCGCTAAAACGTTTTGATTCGATGGAAGCCGAGGGCTGGGACGAGTAACCGGTCCCGATTTCCGATAACAGGTTCCATATAACAGGTTCAAATCCTTTGGAGAACAACGATGAGCGATATGACGATTGAGCCTGGCTCAGCCTCTCTGGCCGCGCCGTTTATCAAGCAGATGATCGTCCAGCTGCGGGCGATGGATAGCTACGGTACCTACGATACCTGGGGGGACGAGAAGGTGCTGGACCCGATGATCCTGACCAAGGCGCGTCGCCGCGAGATTCCGGTGGTCGGCGATCCGGACGAGGTGGTCGTGTCCCGCGTCAAGGCGTACTACAACGCTATCGCGGTGCGTGTAGAGCAGGAGTGCGGTCTGATGGCGGTGCCGATGATTAACCTGAGCCATGAAGGTTTCGGTCGTGCCCTGATCATGGTCGGCAAGCTGGTCGTCATCGACAAGGCGCTGCGCGATGTACACCGCTTCGGTTTCGATTCCGTCGAGAAACTGGACGAGGAGGCGGAAAAACTGGTCGCCCGTGCGCTGACCACGATCGAGAAGTTCCGCGCCGCCGCCGAGGACTGAACCACATTTACAGTTGAAGTAGGGGGAGCTATGACCGACGAAGAACTGAAGAAACTGCAGAAAGAGGCGCGCAAGGCGAAGCGCATCGCCACCGAATGCGCCTCGGCGGTCCACGATCTGGTCGAGGACAGCCTCTGGACCGATTATTCGAGCCTGCCCGAGTTGGCGCAAAAAACCGTCGATGCCTGCCTGGCCTGGAGGTCCGCTCAGGACCGGCTGGACGCGCTCGAAGGCTAATGGAACAAGGTAAATCAGGAGTCCGTGAAATGTCTGCAGAGCTTATAACAGGGCGCACCCGCGGCGGTGCCGAGTGGGTGCCCAGTTTCGTCAACGATCTGAACCAGAAAACCTGTATCGGTTGTGGTCGTTGCTACAAGGTGTGTCCGCGCGATGTGTTCGAACTGGTCGAGCGAGGCGAAGCCCTGGCCGATGATGACGACGATTTCGATGACGACGACGAGATGATGGTGATGTCGATCGCCAACTCCGACGATTGCATCGGTTGTCAGTCCTGCTTCCGAGTCTGTCCGAAGCAGTGTCACAGCCACGAGCCGGCTGCGGCCTGACCGTAGGCGCTAACCCGTAGTTGCTAACCAGAGGAGCAGGATCATGCCAAGACCTCAAGCCCATGTATTCGTCTGCAGTCAGCAGCGCCCCGAAGGCCATCCCCGTGGCAGCTGCGGCGCCGCCGGTGCCTCCATCGTTGTACAGGCCTTTTCCGAGGAGATTGCCAAGCGCAACCTGTTCCAGCAGTTCGCGGTCACCGCGACCGGTTGCCTCGGCCCCTGCCATCTCGGTGCCAACGTGCTGATCTATCCGGGCTCGCACCTGTACAAGGCGGTCAAGCCGGCGGACGTTAACCGTATTATCGAGGAGCACCTGCTCGGCGGTAATCCGGTGACCGAGCTGCTGGCGCCTGAAGTTGAGTGGTAAGAGCGGAGTGGTAAGTGAGTGATCAGCGAGCAATAACCGCACTCATTTGACGGGGGACAAACGATGGATAGTGCCACCCAGGCGCTCCTGGACAGCTATCGAGCGCTGCTGGATGCGGCCTGCGTAGCGGGGCGTGAACGGCTGCACAAGACCGGTCTAGACATGGCGATGTTACCGGATACGGACCAGTTTCGTTTTGAACAGCAGGCCGATCCGTACACCGGCGAGCCGACCCTGAACGGCCGCTGGAGCCTGGATGGCAGCCAACGTCGTGCTCAGTTGGTGATCAATGCCGACGGCTCGCTGCTGCTGGAGTGTGATCTGCTCTGCCCACATCCCGCATATGAGGGGCGCTGGGCGGAGCAACTGAGCATCTGGGGACGTGATCGCGACAATCTCAAGTCGGAGATCGCACTGTTGGCAGAACTGGAAGGGTGATCGCCAAGAGATGCGCGTAATCGTTGCCCACCTTCACGCCATCAGCGCGCGGCTGCACTTCTGGCTGGTGGAGTACGACACCGGCCCTTCGGTGTGCCTGCCCACCCCTCTGGCCAAACTCTCCATACTGCATGACGACCACGAACCCACAAACCTCGTTCCGCACCCGGCACAGATGGTCCGGGCTATCGCAGAGCTGATTGGATTGAAGCCGGAGCAGCTGAGTGTGGCCAGTGCCACTCTGGGTTGGGTCGAGCAGCCGGGTGAATGGACGCCCGTGGCACTGCTGCGGATCAACGGCGACCAACTGCCGAACCTGGAGGGCGGGCGTTTTATAACGCTGATGGATCTGCTGCAGTTGCCGATCACCGAACGGCTGTTGCTGCGCAATGCCTACGAAGCCCTGTTGGGTGACTAGGTTAGGTGGCTAAGTTAGGTGACCACGTCAGTTGAATAAGTCGGGTGGGTAAGCCGGGCCTTTGGCCGGCATGTAGCAAACCCGACACTCCCCACCAAAACCCACCAATGTTGTTCTTTGGACGCCGACAAAAATACACGTAAATAATGTGTGTATATTGTTATCTGCATGAAATAAAAGGGTAATTTTTGTTTCCTGTCGCTGGCACCCCGATTGCACCGGTCTAGGCAAGCAACGATCCGGCGAGGAGAACGCAATGATACAGCTCACAGAAAACGCAATCGGTGCAGTCGCCCGTTTCATTGAGAATGCCAGCAAGCCTGTCGTAGGGCTGCGGATTCGTGTCGATGGCGGCGGCTGTTCCGGCTTCCAGTACGGTATGAAGTTGGAGGAGAGCGCCGCCGAAGACGATCAGGTCGTTGAGGTCGGCGGTCTCAAGATTCTGGTCGATCCCGCCAGCCAGCCACTGCTCGACAACGTGACCGTCGATTTCCTCGACGGTCTCGAAGGCAGCGGCTTCAAATTCGAAAACCCGAACGCCACCCAGAGCTGCGGTTGCGGCAAATCGTTCGCGTGTTAATGGCCTAACCGGCAACAATCGACTCAGGAGTTCAAGCGATGTGGGATTATTCTGAAAAGGTACAAGAGCATTTCTACAACCCGAAAAATGCCGGGGCAGTCGAAGGGGCCAACGGGGTAGGTGATGTAGGTTCGATCAGCTGTGGTGATGCGCTGCGGCTGACGCTGAAGGTGGAACCGGAGACCGAAGTGATTCTGGATGCCGGTTTCCAAACCTTCGGTTGCGGCTCCGCTATCGCATCCTCTTCCGCACTGACCGAGATGATCAAGGGGCTGACCCTGGATGAGGCGCTGAAGATCAGCAACCAGGATATCGCCGACTATCTGGATGGCCTGCCGCCGGAGAAGATGCACTGTTCGGTGATGGGGCGTGAAGCGTTGCAGGCGGCGGTCGCCAACTACCGTGGCGAGGTTTGGGAAGATGATCACGAAGAGGGCGCGCTGGTGTGCAAGTGCTTCGCGGTTGACCAAGTGATGATCGAAGACACCATTCGCGCCAACAACCTGCACACGGTGGAAGAGGTGACCAACTACACCAAGGCCGGTGGCGGTTGCTCATCCTGCCATGAAGGGATCGAGAATATCCTGACCCGCGTGCTGGCCGAGAAGGGGGAGACCTTCGTTGCCGGCGTTGCGGCAGTTGCCAAACCTGCTACTGCCAAGGCGCCGGAAGTGCCGAAGCTGGGTACCCTGGCCCGTATCCGCAAGATCGAGACGGTGCTCGACTCTATCCGTCCGGCGCTGCAGGCCGACAACGGTGATGTCGAGCTGGTCGATGTGGATGGCAAGAATATCTACGTTCACCTCACCGGCGCCTGCACCGGTTGCCAGATGGCGGCGATGACCCTGGGCGGTATCCAGCAGCGTCTGATCGAAGAGCTGGGCGAGTTCGTCAAGGTGATTCCGGCGTCCAAAGAAGCACTCGTTAGCATGGAGGGCTGAGCATGAACACTACTCACCTCGAGGATATATATCTCGATAACAACGCAACCACGATGGTGGACCCGGCCGTCTTTGAAGAGATGAAGCCCTACTTCTGCGAGCAGTTCGGCAACCCCTCCTCATTGCACAGCTTTGGCAACAAGGTCGGTTTTGCCCTGAAGAGGGCACGCAAGCAGATCCAGGATCTGCTCGGTGCCGAGCATGATTCCGAGATCATCTTCACCTCCTGCGGTACCGAGTCGGACTCCACCGCAATCCTCTCGGCGCTGAAGGCGCAGCCTGAACGCAAGGAGATCATCACCACCCTGGTCGAGCATCCCGCCGTGCTGACCCTGTGCGAGTACCTGGAGACCGAAGGCTATACCGTGCACAAGCTGGAGGTGGACTCCAAGGGCCGTCTGGACTTGGACAAGTACCGGTCACTACTCAGCGACAAAGTCGCCGTGGTCAGCGTGATGTGGGCCAACAACGAAAGCGGCACCATCTTCCCGATCGAGGAGATGGCACAGCTGGCGGCCGAGCAGGGCATCATGTTCCACACCGACGCCGTTCAGGCGGTGGGCAAGATCCCGATCAATCTGAAGGATAGCGCGATCAGCATGTTGTCCCTGTCCGGGCACAAGCTGCATGCGCCGAAGGGGATCGGCGTGCTCTACCTGCGCCGCGGCGTGCGCTACCGTCCGCTGCTGCGCGGCGGTCATCAGGAGCGTGGGCGTCGTGCCGGCACCGAGAACGCACCGGCCATTGTCGGTCTGGGCAAGGCCTGCGAACTGGCGGCCGAGCACATGGCGTTCGAAAACACCCAGGTCAAGGCGATGCGTGATCGTCTGGAGCAGGGGATTCTCGCCGCGGTACCGAACTGCTTCGTCACCGGCGATCCGGACAACCGCCTGCCCAATACCGCCAGCATCGCCTTTGAGTATATCGAGGGGGAAGCGATCCTGCTGTTGCTGAACAAGGTGGGTATCGCCGCATCCTCCGGCTCCGCCTGTACCTCGGGCTCTCTGGAACCCTCGCATGTGATGCGCGCCATGGGCATTCCCTACACCGCCGCACATGGCACCGTGCGCTTCTCCTTCTCCCGTTACAACACCATGGCGGAGGTGGAGCGTGTGATCAAGGAGGTGCCGCCGATCGTCGCCAAGCTGCGCAAGCTCTCGCCCTACTGGGGTGAGAACGGTCCGGTGGAGAATCCGGGAGAAGCATTTGCACCGGTCTACGCCTGATCCTAGGTGGGCAGCAAAACGGAGGCTCTCGGGCCTCCGTTCTTCATCGTGCCCGGCGGCAAAGGCTAGGGCAAAGGCTAGGGCAGAGGCAGGGCGGTGGTGTACTTGATCTGCTCCATGGCAAAGTTGGAGGAGATATCCGCCAAGCCATCGATGCTGCCGATCAGTTTCTTGTAGAAACGGTCGTAGGCGGCGATATCGCTGACCACCACCCGCAGCAGGTAATCCCATTCGCCGGACATGCGGTAGAACTCGACCACCTCGTCGAACCGTGAAGCCGTAGCGGCAAAACGCTCCAGCCAGTCGCTGTCGTGATGCTTGGTCTTGATCTGTACGAATACCGACAGCCCCAGCCCCAGGCGATCCTGATCGAGCAGTGCCACCCGTGCCTTGATATAACCATCCTCCTCCAGCCTCTTGACCCGCTTCCAGCAGGGCGTCGTGGACAGGTTGACGGCTTCGGCCAGGTCCTTCAGTGCAATGGTTGCATCTCGCTGGAGAATGGAGAGGATATGACGGTCGAAATTATCCATTCTTTATTTTGGCTTTTGGTGAGAAAATTTTTCTACATATTAGCGCTTTGATGGAAAAGATAGGAAAAATATTTCGTCGGGATTCCCTAGAATTTTACCTATATCAATCGTCGGGAAATCCAGCATGTCCACCGCCACTCTTTCAGTACCTCGCCCCGAGGTGAAAGTTCGCCAATCAGTCGAGACAGGTAACTGGGCCGGTTGGGCCATGCGGCGTCTGGCCAGCGACCGGCAGCGCAGTGCCGATACCCACCTGATCAAGCTCGAAATCCCGTTGCTGACGGGGATCGATCTCTACCTGAAGGATGAGAGCAGCCATCCCACCGGCAGTCTCAAACACCGACTGGCGCGCTCCCTGTTTACCCATGCGATCTGCAGCGGCAGGGTCAACGCGGGAACGCCGATCGTCGAGGCCTCCTCCGGCAGCAGTGCGGTCTCCGAGGCCTATTTCGCCAGGCTGTTGGGCCTGCCATTCACGGCAGTAATGCCGCTGAGCACGGCAAAAAAGAAGATCGAACAGATCGAGCGTTTTGGCGGCCGCTGCCATTTTGTCAACGAAGCTAGCGAGGTGTACGGCGAGGCGCGCCGTCTGGCGCGTGAAACCGGCGGTCACTACATGGACCAGTTCACCTATGCCGAACAGGCCACCGACTGGCGCGGGGAGGACAGCATCGCCGCCAGCATCGACCGGCAGATGGCGGAGGAGGAGCATCCGCAGCCGGCGGCGATCGTGATGAGTGCCGGCACCGGTGGCACTGCTGCGACGCTGGGACGCTATATTCGCTACCAGGGCTATGCGACCAAGCTGATTGTGGTGGACCCTGAGAATTCGGTGTTCTACGACAGCTATCGCAGTGGCGATCGTGCTCTCAAAGGACTGGGCGGCAGCCGCATCGAAGGGATAGGCCGACCCCAAGTGGAGCCATCGTTCCTGCCGGAGCTGATCGACGCGATGTTCAAGGTGCCTGATGCCGCCAGCATAGCCGCCATCTACTGGCTGGAGCGGATCAGCGGTCGGCGTGCCGGCGCCTCCACCGGCACCAACCTCTGGGGGGCGCTGCAGCTCGCCGCTGAGATGAAAGAGCGCGGGGAGCAGGGCTCGATCGTTACGCTAATGTGCGATGGCGGCGAGCGCTACCTCGATACCTACTGGAAGCGGGAGTGGGTCGAAGCACAGATCGGCTGTCTTGAGCGCTACGAGACAGTGCTCAGTCAGTATGCCTGAACTGCCTGTTTCGCTCAGGGCAACCGCAACACCGTGTCGCCGGGCGTCAACTGCTGACGGCTCTGCTGCTCTCCGGCAATCTTCACCTGCACGCTTTCCAGGCTGGGGAAGTGCTCGAACAGCTTGACCTGGGCGCTATCGAAGCGTTGCGGATTGGCGCACAGGAAACTGTAGGTGAAGTTGAGGTCCAGATGCTCGGCGACAACCGAGTCGGCGTTGCTGTCCATGATCTCCGGTGCAACTCCGCGCCCGGATATCACATGATGCTTGCCCAGGTGGACCTGGCTCAGCGTACAGCCGGCAGCGGCAGGTAACACGATCCAGTAGGCCGGGTCGCGCATGGCGCGTTCCAGTGCTTGATCTTTAGCACTTGCTTCGGCGCTGAAGGGTTGATGCTCCGAGCCCAGAAAATCGACGGCGGCGCCACGCAAGTAGATAACCAGTTCCAGGTTTCTGAACGCCAATTGCAGGGTGGCGTTGCCGTGCGTATGGCTGTTGAGGCCGTCTTGCGCAAATGTCGGGCTGGCGACGAGAAAGGCGAGCAGTGCAGTACCGAGCCGTTTAGGTATGGACATCTGGACTCCTTGTCTAAACTGGGTGTTTAAATGCCTATTGTGCGGTTGTCACCTCTAGATAGCCAAGCTTTTCGGCACAACAATGGCTTGGCCATGATCTTGTGTAACGAGAGTCGCGACAAGCGGTGAACTAGCTGCAGACAAGATGCGGTACTTTTCTATCCGTTGATCCGATCTATTGATACGACCGATTGGTTCCGTAGTTGACGGAATAGGACGGGTGTCCTATTTTGGGTTTAGGACATACGTCCTACGAAGTTGCCGCCGAAAAGAGGTATTCGCATGGTCGGGAATCCGATCCTGTTCTACGAAAACGTTAACTCGCGATCGATGGAGGCTATAGGGTGCTAAGGGCCACGCGCGAACAGATTGTGGAGGCGGCGGACCAGCTGTTCTATCAGCAGGGGTACGAGCACACCTCGTTCAAGCATATCGCCGACGCGGTGCAGATATCGCGTGGTAACTTCTACTATCACTTCAAAACCAAAGACGAAATTCTGGCGGCCGTGATAGAGCATCGTCTGGAGAAAACACGAAAGATGTTGGCACAGTGGCAAGCCCAAGGACGAGACCCGGTGGAGTGTATTCGTTGTTTTATCCGCATTCTGATCATGAATCAGAGCAAGATTCTGCAACACGGCTGCCCCGTGGGTACGCTGACCAGTGAGCTGGCGAAGCTTGGCCATGCGGCACAGCGGGATGCCAACGGCTTGTTTACCCTGTTCAGGGAGTGGCTGGCCGGGCAGTTCCGGCGGTTGGGCGCCGGAGCGGCTGCCGACGAACTGGCGATGCATCTGCTGGCCCGCAGTCAGGGGGTCGCGACCCTGGCCAATGCGTTCAACGACAAGGGGTTTATCGAGCAGGAGGTAAAGCAGATGGAGGGCTGGCTGGATAGCAACGCGAAGCGTTTGGCTGAACAGAACAACAAACAGCAAGAGGGTAGAAAATATGAGTAAAACCGTCAATGGACCCGATGGTGAGCCGCGCTGCGGCTGGTGTGGACAGGTGGAGGAATTTTTTCCCTATCATGACCGGGAGTGGGGCTTTCCGGTCGATGATGATCGACGGCTGTTTGAAAAACTCTGCCTGGAAAGTTTTCAGTCGGGGCTGAGCTGGCGCACGATTCTGGCCAAGCGGGAGAATTTCCGCAACGCCTTCCAGCAGTTCGATTTTCACAAGGTTGCACGGTTCGACCAGCAGGATGTGCAGCGCCTGCTGCAGGATGAGGGCATAGTACGCCACCGCGGTAAGATCGAGGCGGTGATCAATAATGCCCAGCGGGCGATTGAACTGGTCGAACGTGAAGGCTCGATCGCCGCTTTTGTCTGGCGCTATGAACCGGATCCGGCACAACACGGTGCACCGCAATCGGTTTCCACCTCACCGGAGTCGGTGGCGATGTCGAAAGAGCTGAAAAAGCGTGGTTGGAAGTTCGTCGGCCCGACCACCGTGTTTGCCTTTATGCAGGCGATGGGGCTGGTCAACGATCATGTCGAAGGCTGCGTAACGCGGGAACAGGTGGCTAAGGTTAGAGAGGGATTCAAGATTCCGCGGTAGCTGGAAAAAAAGTATGCAGTCATGAGCGCCAGGGCGGCAATCTATGCGGATCGACCTCCTGAGGGCCATGCTTGTCGGGGCTGTTTGCTACCCAGCCTCTTCAATTTGAAGAGAGGATAAAACAGCGCTCTTCGTTAAACTCCAGATCTCTAGCTTCGAGGGAGATGTGAGCAATCAATTCTCTCTCGATCAGTTTTTCGTCCTTTGCCTCACTCTGGCGATACAGAATTGACTTGGGGACTTCATCCATTGTTGTCTGGGGGAATGGGGCTGTGCTGTTCATTTTTCAGACACTCCGCTGTCTTTTGTTCTTGGGATATTTAATTCCAAAGTAGTCGTCATATTCGGGCTGTCAAATCACGCTGACGTACGCAGAAGACAGCGGTTGATCTATATCAATAGCCGCTTTCATCTGGTGCTAATAGCCGGACTCAGCACCAGCTCGGTGCACCGCAATCGGTATCCACCTCTCCCGAGTCGGTAGTGTTGCCTGCACGCGATCATATCGATAGGGGGAGGTAAAAATGGGTCGCCAACTGGTGCAAGCTGACGACCCAAGGGACACGACTCATGGGGGTGCAGTCGGTCCGATCCGCTTCAGTTTGAGGAGCGGATAAAACAGCGCTCTTCCCTGAGCTCCTGATCTCCCACCGTGGATGACCTGCGAGTGGTCAGACCATGCCCGGAGTGAGATCTGTTTACATCCCCGCCGAACACTCGCCTTGTGGATGAGCGGGGGGCATACGGTGTAGCGTCGCTGGAGTACGATTTGGTTTTCATGTGGCGTTTACTCCGTTGTCGGAGAGGTTCAGGTTGGTCAGGCTCTGGGCCAGATAGACCAGCATCGTCAGGTGGCGGCTCGGTTGAGCGCGGATATCGGCGATCCGTTCCTGGAACTGCGTTATTGCCTTGGTCGCCGGACTGGCATCTTCATCGACCGCGGCTGGGTTAGCCAAAGAGACCAGGCTGCATAGGTGGCGCTTGATACTGCGATCGATCAGATCGACCACAGCTTGTTTGGCCTTGCGGTGCCAGCGATCATAGGCAGGGAGCTGTTCGACCTCCCTTCGCAACCAGAACAGTTCCATACGCAGGTTGAGCGAAAGGTACTCGGCGGCGATGAAGCACGGGCTTAACCAGGTTTTCTGCGCCAGGTCGGCGATGTCGAAGGCATAGTAAAGGTACTCAAGTGCGTCGATCTCCGATTCGAGGGGGCTCGTATCGTTGTTGGCGAGCAGTTGCAGTCTGGCCAACTGGATTCGGGTGTGGGCGACGGCGTCGCTGTAAAGCTCGATCAGCGCCTCGGTGCTCTGACTCCAGTCGGCGTTTTCCAGCACCCAGTGGGTCGCTCGCAGCAACGGGTGGTGGATACGCAGGTGCAGATCCATCTGGGCATCGTTGCTGACGCCGAGTCCGAGGGATTCTATCGAGCTGATCAGCGCGGGAACATCCAACGCCTCACGGGCAACCGTGTAGGAGCGGATCCAGCGCGCACAGTTGACGCCAGACTCCTCCAGCAGGCGCAGGCTGAAGGTGGCACCCATGCGGTTCATCACCTGGTTGGTGAGCTGGGTCGCCAGGATCTCCCGGCGCAGCGGATGAGCAGCGATGGCATCGGCATAGTCCTGCTGCAGTCGTGATGGAAAATAGCGGTACAACTCGGCGGTGATATGCGGGTCGTCGATGATATCGCTCTCGACCAGCTTCTCGAACACCAGGCTCTTGGTATAGGCCAGCAGCACGGCGATCTCCGGTCGGGTCAGCCCCTGCCGGTTGGCGATGCGGGTTTCGATCTCGGCATCATCCGGCAACCGCTCCAACTGCCGATCCAGACGTCCCTCCCGCTCCAGCAGTTGAATGAGCTGGGCGTGCTGGGCGATAAAATCCGGTGCGGTATGGTTGGACTGACTCAGCATCTTGCTCTGCTGGTAGTTGTTACGCAGCACCAGTTCCGCCACCTCGTCGGTCATCTCTTCGAGCAGCCGGTCGCGTCGTGTCGGATCGATACGCCCTTCGCGTACCAGTTGGTCGAGCAGGATCTTGATATTGACCTCATGGTCGGAGCAGTCGACTCCGGCGGAGTTGTCCACCGCATCGGTGGTGATCAGTCCGCCACGGCGGGCGAACTCCACCCGAGCGGCCTGGGTCAGCCCCAGGTTGCCACCCTCGACCACCACCTTCGCGCGCAGCTCGGCTCCGGTGACGCGCAGCGCGTCGTTGGTACGGTCGCCCACCTCACTGTCGCGCTCATGCTCGGCGCGGACATAGGTGCCGATGCCGCCGTTCCAGAGCAGATCCACGTCGGCGCGCAGGATCGCCCGGATCAGGCTGTCGGGGTCGAGATGGTCGACCTGGCCCTCGATCCCCAGTGCTTGGCGCATCTGCGGCGACAGCGGGATGCGCTTGGCGCTGCGCAAGAACACGCCGCCACCTTCGGAGATCGCCTCGGCACAGTAATCCTGCCAGCTTGAACCGGGCAGGCCGAACAGGCGTTGACGCTCCTGGTAGGCCGCCACGGGATCGGGCGATGGATCGATAAAGATGTGCTGGTGATTGAACGCCGCGATCAGCCTGATCTGGCGGGAGAGCAGCATGCCGTTGCCGAACACGTCGCCGGACATATCGCCGATACCCACCACGCGGAAGGGGGTGCTTTGAATATCCTTACCGAGCTCCTTGAACAGGCGTAGGCTGGACTCCCAGGCACCGCGGGCGGTGATCCCCATCCGCTTATGGTCGTAGCCTTGGGATCCGCCGGAGGCGAAGGCGTCGCCCAGCCAGAATCCGGCCGCTTGGGCAATGGCATTGGCGGTATCGGAGAAAGTGGCCGTGCCCTTGTCGGCAGCCACCACCAGGTAGGCATCGTCGCCGTCGTGGCGTACCACCCGCGGCGGCGGCAGGATACCGGATTCGTCACGGTTGTCGGTCAGGTCCAGCAGTGCGCGGATGTAGCAGGCGTAGGCGCGACGGACCTGCTCGACGCGCACCTTTGCCGGTGCAGATGGGTCCAGCTGCTTGACCACGAAGCCGCCCTTGGCGCCGGTGGGCACGATCACCGCATTCTTCACCATCTGTGCCTTCATCAGCCCCAGTATCTCGGTACGATAATCCTCCATCCGTTCGGACCAGCGCAGACCGCCGCGGGCCACCTTGCCGCCGCGCAGATGCACACCTTCCAGCAGCGGGCTAAAGACAAAGATCTCGTAGGCGGGTACCGGCTTGGGCATGGCGGCTATCCGGCTTGGCTCGAACTTGAAAGCCAGGCAGCGGTCGGGTTCCGACCAGACCTCCTCGAGGAAGAAGTTGGTGCGCAGCATCGCCTCGATCACCTCGATATAGGCGCGCATAATGCGGTCCTCGTCCAGAGAGGCCACCCTGTCGACAAGTGTCGCCAGTGTGGCACGAATCGAGTCCGGGCAGGGGGCGTCAGGAGCCCGATCGGGATCCAGGCGGACCAGGAATAGCTGCACGATCGTCTGTGCAATCACCGGATGGCGGCATAGCGTTGCTTCCATGTAGCTCTTGCTGAACGGCAGGTTTATCTGGGTCAGGTAATGCGCCACCGCACGCAGCAGCATGCAACCGCGAAGATCGAGCTCGGCCAGCGTGACCAGGCGGTTGAAGCCGTCGTTGTCCACCTGGCCGCGACCGATTGCGAGCAGGGTTTCAACGAAGCGCCCCTGCATGCTGGCCGACTTGAGCAGGGTGCCCGCCTGCGGTCTCAGGCTCAGTGCCACCTGCCACCCGGTTTCGGTCTGGCTACTGCGGGAGGTGAGCACCTCTACGCCCAGGTTCTCGACCATCGGCAGCAGTCTGGAGAGCGCAATCAGCGCTCCCGAACCGTGCACGGAAAAGCCGATGCTGTTCGTGTGGGGTTCAGGATCGGCGAAGTCGCCGCGTTGGATCAGGGGATGGCTCGCGAATGAGTCATCTGCACGAACCTCTGTATTCATGGTGTCTGTCTAACCTCGAGAGGGGAGTTAGGCCCCGTTCATAGTGTGTGAAAGCCGTTGGGTGTCATATGCCGGACAAAAGCCGCCCCGGCACCATTGTCGGGGGCTTGGTGTGATATCGAAGCGGCGTTTGGCGTTGGCGGTCAGGCGAGGTGTCGGGATGTTCAGCTCATACCGATCACCGTTGACTCATGGTCGTGGGCAGGTAGGTGGCGATGGCCGGGAACCAGGTGATCAGCACGATGGCGGTCAGGATCAGCAGGAAGAACGGCAGCGCAGCGCGCGCCACGTAGAGGATATCTTTGCCGGTCAACGCCTGGATAACGAACAGGTTGAATCCGACCGGCGGGGTGATCTGCGACATCTCCACCACCAGCACGATGTAGATGCCGAACCAGATCAGGTCGATATTCGCCTGCTGCACCATCGGTAGCACCACGGCCACGGTCAGCACAACCACCGAGATGCCGTCGAGGAAACAGCCCAGCGCCACGAACAGAATGGTCAGCGCCAGCAGCAACTCGTAGGGCGACAGCGCCAGGGTACCTATCCAGGCGGCCAGCGCCTTTGGAATACCGAGAAAGCCCATGGCCAGAGTCAGGAAGTGGGCACCGATCAGGATCAGGCCGATCATGCAGGAACTCTTGACCGCACCGAGCAGACTCTCGGAAAAACTGGCGCGGCTGAGGCTGCCGGTCAGCTTGGCCAGGATCAGGGCGCCGAATACGCCCAGTGCTGCCGCTTCGGTCGGGGTGGTGAAACCGCCGTAGATCGAGCCGAGCACGAAGACGATCAGCCCGACGATCGGCAGCAGCTTGCGCAGTGCGCCGATCTTGGCCGCCAGTGAGATCTGCTCCTTGCTGTGCTGCGGCAGTTCGTGTCGATTGAACAGCGACCAGACCATGGTGTAGCTCATGAACATCCCCACCAGCAACAGCCCCGGCAGCGCGCCGGCGATGAACAGGCGCCCGATCGATACCTCTGCCGCCACGCCGTAGACGATCAGAATGATCGACGGCGGGATCAGCAGGCCAAGGGTACCGGAACCGGCCAGGGTGCCTATCGCCATGCGGTCGCTGTAGCCCTGGGCCTTCAGCTCCGGCAGCGTCATGCGGCCGATGGTGGCGGCGGTGGCGGCGGACGAGCCGGATACCGCAGCGAAGATGCCACAGCTCAGCACGTTTACATGCAGCAGTTTGCCGGGCAGGCCGCCCAGCCAGGGGGCAAGGCCCTTGAACAGATCCTCGGACAGCCGAGTGCGGAACAGCACCTCGCCCATCCAGATGAACATCGGCAGCGCGGTCAGCGACCAGCCGGTACTGGCGCCCCAACTGGAGGTGGCGAACAGCAGGCCGATCTGCTCGTTACCGGACAGGTACAGGCCGAGCACGCCGACACCCACCAGTGCCAGCGCCACCCAGACACCGGCGGCCAGCATCAGCAGCATTGCCACGGCCAGAACGATCGAAAGCAGGGCGGTATCCATCACACCTCCTCCAGGTTAAGCTCATCTTCATGAGTGCGGTAAGAGGGAGTTCGGCCGCGCAGCATACGGATCAGATCATCGAGCAGCGCCAGATTGAACGCGAACATGCCGAGGGCTAAAGGCACCTGCGGCATCCAGAGAGGAATCGGCACATAGCCGTACGATACCTCTTCAAAAATGTAGGACTCCCACACCATATGACCGCAATAGAAGGTCATGAAACTGACCAGAGCGAAAGCCAGGAGCAGCACGCTCAACTCCTGCAGGTAACGCAGACGCGGCGGCCAGTTCTGGATCACCAGAATGACGCGGATATGACCGCCTTCGCGGAAGGTGTAGGCCAGCCCGAAAAAAGTGGCGGCAGCCAGCGCATAGCCGGAGAAGTCTTCGGCTGAAGGGACGATAAAACCAAAAAAACGACCGACGATCTGGGCCAGGATAATGAGCATGATCAGAATGATGCACAGTCCCGACAGGTAACCGGATGTCAGGTAGAATTTGTCTCGAAGCGACTTCATTTGGGGAGCCTCGCTCGCGTGGCTCCGGGCCGATGCCCGGAGCCCGCGTCTGACCTGTTACTGATTGTACTGGTTCAATATAGCGGACACTTCCTCGGGTGCTTCGTCCTGCCACTCCTTGATCATCACTTCACCGATCTGCTTCAGCTCCTGCACCAGTTCGGCAGAGGGCTCGGTAACGGTAATACCGTGTTCGGCCAGGGACTGGGTGTCTTCGGTCGCCTTCACGCGCACCCCTTTCCAACCCTTGGCTTCGGCGTTGGCAGCGGCTTCAACCAAGGCGTCCTGCATGCTCTTGTCCAGGCGCTTGAAGGCGCGGGAGTTGACCACCACGATGTTCTTCGGAATCCAGGCGTTGATGGCGTTGTAGTGACCCAGGTAGTCCCAGGCCTGACCATTCACGCCGGTGGAGGGCGAGGTGATCATGGCATCGACGATGCCGGTGCTGAACGCCTGCGGAATCTCCGGTACCTGAATGGTGACCGGGGTGGTGCCCATCAGGTCGGCCAGACGTGAGGTGGAGGGGCTGTAGGCCCGCATCTTCAGACCCTTGAGGTCGGCCAGGGTGTTGACCGGTATCTTGGTGTACAGGCTCTGGGCAGGCCAGGGTACGGTGTAGAGCAGTTGCATCCCCTCTTTCGCCAGTTGCTTTTCAAGCTCGGGCTTGGTGGCCGCCCAGAGTTTTTCGGCGTCGTCGTAGGTGGTGGCAAGGAAGGGGATATTGTCGTGCTTGAACACCGGATGGGTGTTGCCCATGATGCCGATGAATACCTCGCCGAGCTGTACCTGGCCGGTCTTCACCGCGCGCGGTATCTCCGGGTGCTCGATCAGCGAAGCACCTGAATGAACGGTGATACTCATGGCGCCGTTGGTCTTGGCCTTGACCTCTTCGGCGAACTCGTAGGCGATCTGGGTCGGCAGGTTGGCATCCCCGTAGGGGGTCGGCATGTTCCATTTTTCAGCCTGGGCGGCGGAGGCGCTCAGGCCGCCGATCAGACAGGCCGAGACCAAGAGTTTCTTTGCAGTCATTGTTTTTCTCCCGCTGTGGTTTTGTATTGTGGATTTTTCTATCTATTTGTTTTTATTGATTTACTTAACCGATAGGCCTCTTTTCTTCTTATATTGAGACTGCCGACCGGGCGCGTGTCTGGAACGAGGCTCCGTGCAGGCGTCCTGTGGCTCCTGATTGTTCGTCGCGGGGGCAACTGGATAAGTGTTTTGGCGCTGTCTTTCATGGTGAAGTTGTTTTTGTCAGTTATGCTGCTGCCGGTAAATCGATAATAGTTATTTATAGTCGGTTACTTGGTGCTGTTGTGCGGTTGTCACCGCCAACTTCGCGGCCACCTCGGCCAAAGGATTGAACGGCGTTACTGGATAGGAGGCGGTAAATGCCAACTCGGACGGCGTCCAGATAGCTCTCACCCTCACCAGTTCACCGCTGTCCAACGCCGGCGTAATCATCTCGTAGGGCAGGGTCGAGATGCCGATCCCGTCCAGCGTCAGGCGGCGACAGGCGGCCAGGGAGCTGGAGGTAAAAAAGCGCGGCGGCAGGCTGTCCAGCTCCCTGAACTTCTGGCTGAGCTCGGCGAACGGCTTGGTATTTCGCGCATAGGTGATAATGGGCCATTCGCTCAGCTCCTCCAGATAGAGCATCCGCTCCGGAAGTTTCAGATCGGGGCTCGCGACCCAGACCAGCGGAAAGCTGCACAGCGGCAGATCCGCTACCGTTGGCTCGGACACCGGCCCCATCAGAAAGGCCAGATCCAGCGAGCGATCGAGCAGGCCTGTGCGCAGGTTACCGGTGACGTCGACCGTCATCTCGACGTCCAGATTGGGCATCTGCCGGTGCAGGGAGCGCAGAAAGTCGGGGAGCCAGGTATGTACCACGGTCTCGGATACACCCAGTCTCAGGATGCCCGACAGCTGCGCGCCGGTGTCGGCGTGCTTGCGCAGCTGTTCGGACATGAAGATGATCTTTTCGGCATAGGGCAGCAGATCCTTGCCCTTGGCGGTCAGAGATATGGGGCCGGGGCCCCCCTCACGCTCGAACAGCTTGACGCCCAGTTCATCCTCCAACCCGGAGATGCGAGTCGATATACCGGGCTGGGTGGTGAACAACCGCTCGGCTGCCTTGCGGAAGCTGCCAAGTGTTGCCACCCAGACAAAGGTTTCGAGCTGCTTGAAATTCATCGCTACCGATCCCGCTTTTCATTGAGTGAATTCGGTGCCTCACCTTGGCTAAACCCTAATACAGACGTGAGGGTTCTAATAATTATTATTAGTATAGAATTTCGATAAAAAATTATTATCAAATATGCGTTATATGAAATTAATGGGCTATTTTTCTTTGGTTTTTATTTATTTTGGTTTTTTATTCCGATTTTATCTCGGCTGTGTGGTGGAATCTAAAATTGATCTTGTTGCAGAATTCAGTCTCTTTTGTGCCCTGAAGCGGCGTGTAGAAGCGCCGGGTGTGAGTGCCAGGGAGGTTTTAACGCGAACCTTATTGCCAGTTGTCGGTCTTACTCGACCGTGACTGTAGTGAGGCGCCATGGCACGTGGTACCCTTGGCGCGCATTTAACCCTTGGATTGGCTCTGCCCGGATAGCAGGTGTATGACCTCAGAGAATCGCTCCACAGACTCCCCCCAGTTCAGATTCAAGAACTCCCGCGTTTCACTCAACGAGCTGATACTGCTCGATTTCGACGCTGAAAGGCTGCGTACCGAGTTGGCACAACACGCCGCGCGTTTGCCCTCCTTGTTTCAGCAGATGCCGGTGCTGCTTAATCTGGAGCAGGTGCCGGCCGACAAGCCGTTACCGCCGCTGCACGATCTACTGGCGATCTGCCGCGACAGTGAACTGAACCCGGTCGGTCTGCGTGGCAGCAACCGCTACGATCTGGAGTTGTGCAGGAGCCTGGGGCTGGCGGATTTTGGTCAAGGTGGGCGAGTCGAGCAGTCGCGCGCCTCGTCTGTTGAGTCTGCCGAAGTGGCAGCGCCCGAACCGGTGACAGCGGTAGCCCCGGAAGCTGCGCCGCGGGCTGAGAGTCGTACCCGGATACTGACTGTCCCTGTGCGCTCGGGGCAGCAGATCTATGTACAGGGTGGCGATCTGATTGTGCTCTCCTCGGTGGGCGCCGGCGCCGAGGTGATGGCCGACGGCAATATCCATGTTTACGGCCCACTGCGCGGGCGGGCGATGGCCGGTGTAAACGGTAACACCGATGCCCGTATATTCTGTCAAAGTCTGGAAGCTGAATTGATCTCAATTGCAGGATATTTCAAGGCAAGCGAAGATCTGCGCAGCGACCACTGGCAGAAGCCGGCTCAGGCCTGGTTGTCAGGTACGCGCCTGGATACGGCCGCGCTGTAGAGTCGGTTCTGAACGAGAATTATGTTAATCCATACTGATGGAAACTGTGTAAATGGCTGAAATTATTGTTGTTACGTCTGGTAAGGGCGGGGTCGGCAAGACGACCAGCAGTGCGGCAATCGGTACCGGTCTTGCGTTGCGTGGTCATAAGACCGTGCTGGTCGATTTCGATGTGGGCCTGCGTAACCTGGATCTGATCATGGGCTGCGAACGCCGCGTGGTGTTCGACCTGGTCAACGTGATCAACAAGGAAGCGACCCTGAATCAGGCGCTGATCAAGGATAAGCGGACCGAGGGCCTGTTCATCCTGCCGGCATCGCAGACCCGGGACAAGGATGCGCTGACCGTCGAGGGCGTCGAGCAGGTGCTGAACGAGCTGTCCGAGATGTTCGATTACATCGTCTGCGACTCTCCGGCCGGTATCGAGAAGGGCGCCCAACTGGCACTCTACTTCGCCGACACCGCCATCGTGGTGACCAACCCGGAAGTCAGCTCCGTACGTGACTCCGACCGTATCCTCGGCGTGTTGCAGAGCAAGTCACGCAAGGCGGAGCAGGGCGGATCGATCCGCGAACACCTGCTGCTGACCCGCTATAACCCGGTTCGGGTTCAGGCCGGTGAGATGCTCAGCGTCGAAGATGTGCAGGATATTCTGGCGATTCCGCTGTTGGGTGTGATTCCGGAGTCCGAAGCGGTTCTCAAAGCCTCCAACCAGGGGCAACCGGTGGTGCTGGATCAGCAGAGCGATGCCGGCCAGGCCTATCTGGATGCCATTGCGCGCTTCCTGGGCGAAGAGCGTGAACACCGTTTTCTTGAAGTGCAGCGCAAAGGGCTGCTCAGCCGCGTATTCGGACGGAAGGGCTAATGGGTATTCTCAGTTATTTCCGCACCAAGAAGCAGAGCTCGGCCAGCGTTGCCAAGGAGCGCCTTCAGGTACTCGTCGCTTACGAGCGTAATCAGCGTAACCAGCCGGATTACCTGCCGCAGATGCAGCAGGAGATCCTGGCCGTGATCGCCAAGTATGTCGACGTGTCGATGGATGATGTGCAGGTCAATCTGGATGAGAACTGCTCTATCCTCGAGCTGAACGTCACTTTGCCGGAAGCGGTGAAAAGCTAAACAGGGTTTGATCAGTCGAACGACAGGTTCAGCCCGGGGCTCAGCGCCTCCGGGCGGGCCAGTCTGTCGCGTTCAAGACTGGACACCGGGTAGGCACAGTAATCGGCGGCATACCAGGCGCTTGGCCGGTGGTTGCCGCTCGATTTCACACCGCCGAACGGTGCACTGCTGCTGGCACCGGTCAGCTGGCGATTCCAGTTGACGATACCGGCACGGATGCCGTGCCAGAAGGCGTCATACTCCTGCGCATCCTCGCTGAACAGACCGGCTGCAAGGCCGAAGCGGGTGGCATTGGCCAGCGTCAGCGCCTGGTCGAAGCTGTCGTAACGCTGTATCTGAAGCAGGGGGCCGAAATACTCATCATCCGGCAGTATGTCGATTGCGGACGTATCGATCAGTCCCGGGCTGAGCATCGCCCGGCACCCCTTGATCCGCTCCATCCTGTTCAGCACCCGGCCGCCTTTCGTCTCCAGCGCCAGTTGTGCGTCGATCATCTGACCCGCTGCGGTTGACGAGATAAGGCAGCCCATGTAGGGCTGAGGGTCATCGTTGTAAAATCCGACGCTGATGCTGTTGAGCGCCTCGCTGAGGCTATCGATAAAACGGTCGCCATCCGCATTATTGGGGACGATCAAGCGTCGCGCACAGGTACAGCGCTGCCCGGCGCTGAGGTAGGCGGATTGAATGGTTTCGTAGATGGCAGTGGGTTGATCACTGATCTTGCCCAGTATCAGCGGATTGTTTCCCCCCATCTCCAGCGCCAGGATCTTTTCCGGCTGACCGGCGAACTGCTGATGCAACAGGTGACCTGCTCGGCAGGAGCCGGTGAACAGCAGACCATCGATGCCAGGGTGAGAGGCGAGCGAGCGTCCGGTATCGGCGCCCCCCTGCAACAGGTTGATGACGCCGGCAGGCAGTCCGGCGGCCAGCCATACCTTGAGCGTTTTCTCGGCAAACCTGGGTGTCTGCTCACTGGGTTTGAATACCACCGTATTACCCGCCAGCAGTGCCGGTACGATATGCCCGTTGGGCAGGTGACCAGGGAAGTTGTACGGACCGAACACGGCCAGCACACCGTGGGCACGATGGCGGATGACCGAGCGTGCATCGGCCAAAGGCTGTTCGGATTCGCCCGCGCGTGCCTCCTGCGATCTAATCGATATCTCCACCTTGGCGATCATTGCGCCGATCTCGGTACGTGATTCCCAGAGCGGTTTGCCGGTCTCCTCGCCCAGCGCCTCGGCCAACGCCTCTTGCTGCTCTTCGAGCAGTTTGGCGAATCGCCGGCACAGGGCAATGCGATCGTCCAGGCCGCTTCTGGTCCAGTGGATGAAGGCGTGCCTGGCGCTGGCGATCGCGTCATCGATCTGATCGGCGCTGGCCGCTCGGCCGCTCCATAACACCCGGTCGCGACCGGGATCTCGGGATTCAAACGGGTCGTTATTCCCCGGTAGCCAGTGGTTATCGATTAGCAGGTATCCGGACATGGGATTCTCCGTCAGCTCTCGGGGCCTTCGCTGATCAGCTGGTTCATGGCGCGGTCGAGCCGGGTCATCGCTTCATGGATATCGTCGTCGGGGATGATCAGCGAGGGGGTGAGGCGCATCACATCGGGGCCGGCCATCAGCAGTATCAAGCCTTGATCGCGTGCCGCGTCCAGCAGCCGGCGAGCCTGGCCCTGCCAATGGTGCGCCAACTGCGCGCCGATCAGCAGGCCTCTGCCGCGTATATCGCTGAACAGCGCGTGGCGCTGGTTCAGCGCATGGAGCTCCTGCAGGAACAGGTCCGATTTCCGTTTCACCTCAGCCATCAACTCGGGGTTGTCCAGCGTATCGATAAGGGCAAGGGCCACCGCACAGGCAAGGGGGTTGCCGCCATAGGTGGTGCCATGGCTGCCGAACCCGAAACTTGCCGCGATGCGCCGGGTGGTGAGCATTGCGCCGATCGGGAAGCCGCCGCCCAACCCCTTGGCAGAGGTGAGGATGTCGGGCGTTACACCGGTTTCCATATAGGCGTAAAGGGCGCCGGTGCGCCCCGCACCGGTTTGCACTTCGTCAAATATCAGCAACGCCTGATGCTGGTCGCAGAGTGCACGTGCGGCTTTAATGAACGCAGGGTCGGCGGGGATGATGCCGCCTTCGCCGAGGATCGGTTCCATTACCACCGCGCAGGTGCGTTCCGAAATCGCCGATTCCAGTGAGGCGATATCGTTATAGGGTAGATGGGTAATGCCGGCGGGTACCGGCTCGAAGCCGACGCGGTATTTCATCTGTCCGCCAACGCTGACGGTGAACAGGGTACGGCCGTGAAAGCTGCCCTTGAACGAGATGATCTCATGTTTGCCGGCGTTCGCTCCCTGGTGGTCCCAGGCGTACTTTCTGGCCAGTTTGAACGCCGCTTCGTTGGCCTCGGCGCCTGAGTTGCAAAAGAACACCTGCTCCGCGAATGTCAGCTCGGTCAGGCGTTTGGCGAGCTTCAGTGCGGGCTCATTGGTGAACACGTTACTCAGGTGCCAGAGCTTGTCCGCCTGCTCCTGCAGCGCCTGCATCAACGCCGGGTGACGATGCCCCAGTGCAGTGACGGCGATACCGCCGGCCAGGTCGATATACTCGCGATCATCCTGGTCCCAGAGCCTTGACCCTTCACCACGCACCGGAATAACCTCCGGCGGCATATAGCAGGGCACCATTACCTGATCGAAGGTTGCTCGGGTTACCTCCGCCTCCTTCATGACGCACCTCATTATTAGGTTCACATGTGTTTGAGTATGAACCTGAGTCTGATTTCGTCCAGAAACGGAGCTTTGCCGCGATACCATTAATTGGTCGTATTTCACAAAAATGTCATATTGGTGGGGGTTGCTAAGGGTAGAATGGCCCCGCAAAATTACATTGAGCTGAGGATTTCCCATGAAGTTCAGCAAGGAAGAGAAAGCATTTGTCATGTGGTGGATCGATCGCCAATTCGCGAACAATCCTCTGTTTCCGTCCAAATGCGTGGTCGACGATACAGAGGGCAAGCCGAGCGTCAGCAAGGGGCATGTGAAGGCGTACAAGGGGTGGTGTAAAACCGCACCCAAGCGTTCGCAGATTCAGGATTGGGTCGACGAGTGGCTGAACAAGGATGATCGTAAGGCACTTAAAGAGGCGCTTGAGGCCTATAGGTTGAAACCCGAGGCCGTGGACATGTCGGCGCAGCCGGACTCCCCATCCCAGGCGGCCGAATAGGACAACCGAACGGGTCGCCCAAAATAATCACAAGAACGGCGACATCACTCCCTTTCCCGGCTATGTTGCTGGTTGCTTTATATGTTTCTGCAAGCACAAGCGGCGCGGCAGAGTTTTAGCTATGGCGGCACTATCCTCGTATTGTGGGATAAGGGGCTAACTCAGTCTTCGTTGCCAGAAATTGACCGACAGCTTCCGCAGTTCGGCGGACAGGTTCGCCAGCGCCGAGGCGGAGGATTCCGTATCCAGGCTCTCTTTCTGAAATAGATCCGAGCTGTCTCGAATGGCGCTCACATTGCGGCTGATCTCTTCGCTGGCAGCGCTCTGCTGCTCTACCGCAGAGGCGATCTGGGTATTGCGGTCGCTGATGCCGTCCACGCTGCCGCTGATCTCCAGCAGTGCCTGGGCAGCCTCCTGCGCTTCCGCCACCGCCTGATCGGCCAGCCCCTTGCTCTCGCGCATCGCCAATACGGCCGCCAATGATTGATCCCGCAGTTGCGTCAACGTCTGTTGGACCTCCACTGTGGCGTGCTGCGCTTTCATCGCCAGGGTTCTGACTTCATCGGCAACGACGGCGAAACCGCGTCCCAGGTCGCCGGCCCGCGCGGCCTCGATCGCGGCATTGAGTGCCAGCAGATTGGTCTGCTCGGCGATGTTGTTCACCGAGTCCATTACGCTGTTGATCTTGTTGGTACCGTTCTCCAGCTCGGTGAGGATGGTTGTTGCGGTCGCTATCTCATCAGCCAGGCGTTCGGTGCTCAGCCGGGCTCTGTGAACGCGGGCGTGGCCATCTCGGGCGAGCTGGCTTGAGCGCTGCGAGCTCTCCGCACTGCTCAGGGCATGTTCTGCCACCTCTTGAATACAGGCGCACATCTCGGTCATCGCGGTGGCGACCTGATCGGTCTCGTTTTGTTGCTGTTGCAGACTCAGCGCGCTGCGCTTTACCGCTGACGCAACGCGGTCGGCATTGGATTTTAGCTGTTCCGACGAGTCGAACAGTCTGCCCGCTATCGCCCTGGCCTCGGTTTGCAGGCTGGTGATAACGAACTGCAGCTGGGCTGCTTCGTCATCCCGTCCGGTATAGATCCGTGTGGCGATCGGGTCCTCCAGGATCTGACGGCTCCAGCCGATCAGCCGGGCAATTCTGCGTACGCTCAACACACCGCCTACAGCACTGACCAGGGCTACCGCGGCACAGACCAGGGCGATCAGTTGAGGGGGGAGATCGGTCAGCAGTCCGAGTATCAGCATGCTCGCAAAGGAGCAGAAAGCGGCATTGAGCAGTTGACGCTCGATCAGTGTGACCGATCCAGCCAGTGATCGACGCAGGGGTTTATTGGCATTGATGCGACGGTAGATCTCCTCGGCACGTTTGACCTGTTCCGTGGCCGGCCGGGTTCTGACCGATTGGAACTCGACGATTTTTCCCTCCTCCATTACCGGGGTGACATAGGCGTTGACCCAGTAGTAGCTACCGTTCTTGCAACGGTTCTTGACGATGCCCATCCAGGAGCCGCCTGACTTGATCCGCTCCCATAGTTGGCCAAACGCGGCCGGTGGCATATCGGGATGACGTACGATGTTGTGGCTGCTGCCGAGCAGCTCCTCTTTGCTGAAACCGCTGATATCGATGAAGCTGTCGTTGACGTAGGTGACTTGCCCTTTCAGATCGGTGGTGGACAGGATGTTGATGTTGTCCGGAAGCCGGACCTCCGTGTCTGTTACCGGCAGGTTTACTTTCATGATGCTCCCTTTTTGTTGTTACCGAGCCTGTTCGGCTCACTTATGACACCGCCCGGTTTGTGCTGGGTGCGGTGTGCAAAAGTGAATGCTATTTAATGCACATTAAAAGTAGGTGAATGTTTCGGGGATGCAAGAAAGAAAGATTGGAAATCTATCAATTGGGCGGAGCAGAAAGAGAAAGAGCGCCGGGCGGCGCTCTTTTGGTCGGTGTTCAGCAGCCTGAAAAGGGCAGATCAGTCTTTGACGACGTCGACGAAGTAGTGGTCCTGACCCTCAATGGTCTCGCGGACCAGGCCGTGCACGTCGGTCTCGAAACCGGGGAAGCGCGAGTTGAAGTCGCGGGCGAACTTCAGGTAGCTGATGATGGTGGCGTTGAAGCGCTCGCCCGGTACCAGCAGCGGGATACCCGGCGGGTAGGGGGTGACCAGCATCGCCGTGACCCGGCCCTCGAGTTCGTCGATCGACACGCGCTCCACGTCGCGGTGTGCCATCTTGGCCCAGGCATCGGCGGGCGTCATCGCCGGTTCGATGTTGGACAGGTACATGTCGGTAGTGATGCGGGCGACGTTGTACTCCTTGTACACGCTGTGGATCGCGCTGCACAGGTCGCGCAGGCCGATCCGCTCGTACTGGGGATGCTTGGCAGCGAACTCCGGCATCACCCGCCACATCGGCAGGTTGTGGTCGTAGTCGTCCTTGAACTGCTGCAGCTCGGTTACCATCGAGTTCCAGCGGCCCTTGGTGATGCCGATGGTGAACATGATGAAGAAGGAGTAGAGCCCCGTCTTTTCGATGATGATGCCGTGCTCGGCCAGGTACTTGCTGACGATGGCGGCAGGAATGCCGTCGTCATCGAACTCGCCATTCAGGTTGAGTCCCGGGGTGATGATGGTCGACTTGATCGGGTCGAGCATGTTGAAGCCCGATTCGATGCGGCCGAAGCCGTGCCAGGTGTCATCCTCATGGATCACCCAGTCGTCGCGATCGCCGACACCCTCTTCGGACTGGGGTGTCGGCCCCCATACCTTGAACCACCAGTCATCCTTGCCGAACTCCTCGTCGGCCCTGAGCATCGCGCGGCGGAAATCCAGCGCCTCGTGCAGCGACTCCTCGACCAGCGCCTTGCCGCCCGGCGGCTCCATCATGGCCGCCGCCACGTCGCAGGAGGCGATGATCGCGTACTGCGGACTGGTGGAGGAGTGCATCAGGTAGGACTCGTTGAAGCGGTGGGTGTCCAGCTTACGCTTGGTACCGTCCTGCACCAGAATCTGCGACGCCTGCGACAGGCCGGCCAGCAGCTTGTGGGTGGATTGGGTGGCGAACACCAGAGTCTCATCGGAGCGTGGCCGGCCCGGGCCGATCGCATGCATGTTGTGATAGAACTCGTGGAACGCGGCGTGCGGCAGCCAGGCTTCATCGAAATGCAGGGTGTCGATGGTGTTACCGAGCATCCCCTTGATCGTTTCCACGTTGTACAGGATACCGTCGTAGGTGCTCTGGGTGATGGTCAGGATGCGCGGTTTCTTGTTCTTCGCCTTGCGGGCGAATGGATTCGCTTCGATCTTCTTGCGGATAGTTTCCGGGTCGAACTCGCTCTTCGGGATCGGGCCGATGATGCCGTAGTGGTTGCGGGTCGGCATCAGGAACACCGGAATCGCGCCGGTCATGATGATCGAGTGCAGGATCGACTTGTGGCAGTTACGGTCGACGACGACGATATCGCCTGGCGCTACGGTGGAGTGCCAGACCACCTTGTTCGAGGTGGAGGTACCGTTGGTGACGAAGAACAGGTGATCGGCGTTGAAGATGCGTGCGGCGTTGGCTTCGCTGTCGGAAACCGGACCGGTGTGATCGAGCAATTGGCCCAGTTCATCGACCGCGTTGCAGACGTCGGCACGCAGCATGTTCTCACCGAAGAACTGGTGGAACATCTGTCCCACCGGGCTCTTCAGGAAGGCGACGCCACCGGAGTGACCCGGGCAGTGCCAAGAGTAGGATGAGTCGCTGGCGTAGTCCATCAACGCGCGGAAGAACGGCGGCGCCAGGCAATCCAGGTATTTGCGTGCCTCCCGGATGATATGGCGGGCGACGAACTCCGGCGTGTCCTCGAACATATGGATGAAACCGTGCAGTTCGCGCAGGATATCGTTGGAGATATGGCGCGAGGTGCGGGTTTCGCCGTAGAGGAAGATCGGGATGTCGTTGTTGCGCTTACGTACTTCCGCGATGAAGTCTCGGATCGCCTTCAGCGCGAGGTTTACATCCTCGTCGCTACCGGTGCCGAACTCCTCGTCGTCTATGGAGAGGATGAAACATGACGCGCGACTGGCCTGTTGAGCAAAGGAGGTCAGGTCACCGTAACTGGTAAAACCGACAACCTCCATCCCCTCTCTGTCGATCGCCTCGGCAAGGTCGCGAATGCCGGAGCCAGAGATATTTTCGGAGCGAAAGTCTTCATCGATGATGATGACGGGGAAACGAAATTTCATCCACTCTGCCTGTTTGATAATGAATTGAGTTTTGCCAGTCCAACTCCGGCCAAAACAAGTCCGGCCAAAAACGGTCTGTAGTGTAGCAGCGAGTCGTTTAAGTATAAACGCGTCTACCCATTGCGGGGTATGGACAGCGGTCTATGCTGAAAAGCAACGAGTTGCCGAGGAGCGATCGCCATGAGCGAGTACACCTATCCGCGCAACGAAGCGCTGTTTCTGTTCAATCGGGTCCTGCGGATTCCTGAACTCTGCCGTCTGGGGGGGCTGGATGAGGTCAACGAAGAGCTGATCACCGCGGTGCTCGACGAAGCTGCCCGGTTCGGCAGTGAGCGGCTGGCCCCGAGCAATCGCGAAGGCGATATTAACCCCGCTCGTATGACAGATGATGGCGTGCAGGAGCCGCCGGGGTTTGCCGAACTGTACCGGGAGTTCTGTGACGCGGGCTGGCCCTCGCTGATCGCACCGACGGAGTTTGGTGGCCAGGGGCTGCCCAATGTGCTGTCCGTTGCCGTGCATGAGATCTGGAACTCGGCAAATCTCGCCTGGGCGTTGGCACCGTTGCTGACCCAGGGCGCCATGGAAGCGCTGGTCGCCCACGGCAGTGAACAGTTGAAATCGCTCTGGCTGGCGAGGCTGGTCAGCGGGGAGTGGACCGGCACCATGAACCTGACCGAACCGGATGCCGGTAGCGACTTGGCGGCGCTACGCACCCGTGCCGACCCGGAGGGCGACCACTACCGGATCAAGGGGCAGAAAATTTTCATCACCTGGGGCGATCACCGGATGGCGAGCAATATCGTCCATCTGGTGTTGGCCCGCCTGCCCGATGCGCCGGCCGGGGTGAAAGGGATCTCCATGTTCCTGGTACCCAAATATCTGCTTGATCAGAATGGTGAGCCTGGAGAGCAAAACGACCTGCGCGCGGTTTCGCTCGAGCACAAGATGGGCATTCACGGCAGCCCCACCTGCGTCATGAGTTACGGCGAGACACAGGGGGCTATTGGCTATCTGATCGGCGAGGAGAACCGGGGGCTGGCCTGCATGTTCACGATGATGAACTCGGCCCGGCAGGCGGTCGGGCTACAGGGGCTGGCGGTGGCGGAGCGCGCCTATCAGGTGGCATGCCGATACGCCCGGGAAAGGGTACAGGGTGAGATCGACGGCCAGCGCGTTGCCATCATCCACCACCCGGATGTGCGCCGGATGCTGGCGCAGATGAAAGCGGCTAACGAAGCGATGCGGGCGCTGGCCTACGAGGCGGCGGCCGAGGTGGATCGTGCACGACTGGCTGAAGACGAGCAGACACGTGCCACCCATCAGGCTCGGGTCGCGCTGTATACCCCCATCGTCAAGGGCTGGCTTACTGAGCTGGCGCAGGAGGTGGTCAGTCTCGCCGTGCAGGTACACGGCGGCATGGGTTATATCGAGGAGACCGGTGTTGCCCAGTATCTGCGCGACGCACGCATACTGCCGATTTACGAGGGCACCACCGGTATCCAGGCGCTGGATCTGGTCGGGCGCAAGATACTGGCGGATGACGGCCGGGCGTTGGCGGAACTGCTCGATGAGATAGAGGCGTCGATTCAAAGCGCCGGCAAGGCGGGCGAGCGGATAAAACAGCGGATGGCGCAGGCGCTGGATACGGCGAGGGAGACGCAAATCGAGCTTAAAGCACTGATGAATTCTGATCCGTTAAGCGCTCAGGCCGGCGCCGTGAGCCTGATGTTGCAGCTCGGTTATCTGTGTGGCGGCTGGATGCAGCTGCGTGCGGCGCAGGAAGCAGGCATGGGGCTGGATGAGGGAGAGGGCGGGTTTTACTCCGCGCGGCAGCTGAGCGCGGAGCTGTACGCCGATCTGCTGCTGCCGCGATGTGAAGCGCTGAAATATGCGGTGCTAAGTGGCGCGTCAAACCTGATGGCACTGGAAGATGAGCAGTTTTGAGCTTTCTGTTTCACATTCTTAACACTTTGCTGCACCGCAAGATGAAAAAGATTCCAAAAGGTTAAAAAACGCGTATATCCGCCGAGAAGATGTACAGAAGTGCTTCGTTTTTTCCACTAGAATTGTAAAAGCTGCGAAGCACAATCCGTCGTTAATAACGAAGTGGGAATACTCAAATGAAGTTCCGTTATCCCCTCGCGCTGGCTCTGTGCGCTCCTCTAGCCATTTCAAGCACAGTGATGGCAGACGATAGGATGCATAACCTGACGGACCAGATAATCGTGCGCTTTTCCGATCCCTACGCCGATGGTGAATTGAAGGCCAACGGATTATCCGCGCAGATCGGTAAGCATCTCGAATTCGTGCGTGAAACCGCGCTTGGATCGAAAATCTATAAGCTACCATCGAAAGAATCTTTGCCTCAGGTGAAAGGCTACGTGCGGGCACTGATGGCCACCTCCGGTGTAGAGTATGCCGAAGCCGACCAGATGATGTTTGCCATCGCTACGCTACAGGACCCGCCCTCCGAAGGCGTGTTAATCTCCGATGGCTCGCCGGTCTATAACCTGCAGTGGCACTATTTTGAGTCCACCGGCGGCATGGATGCGCCGGGCGCTTGGGCGCAACTCGATTCTGCCGACAACCCGGTGCGAGTGGCGGTGCTGGATACCGGGTATACCAACCATCCCGACCTTGATGCCAACATCGATGCTTCCAGCGGTCGTGATATGGTGCACGACACCTATATCTCGAACGATGGCGATGGCCGGGATAACGATGCTCGCGATCCGGGGGACTGGAGCAGCCGTAACTACTGCTACCTCGGCTCGCCAAGCTACGACAGCAGCTGGCACGGTACCCATGTGGCCGGCACCATCTCAGCCGTCACCAACAACAGCAGCGGCGTCGCCGGTATCGGCTATAACCTGATCAAGGTGATCCCGGTGCGCGTGTTGGGTCAGTGCGGCGGTTACAGCTCGGATATCGCCGACGGCATTCGCTGGGCCGCAGGGCTGGAGGTGGATGGCGAAACCCTGGCGAATCCCGCCCAGGTGATCAATATGAGCCTCGGCGGCAGCGGCGCCTGTGCCGCCGACTCGGAGTACCAGTTGGCCATCAATGCCGCGGTTGCCCAAGGTACCACCGTCGTGGTGGCGGCCGGTAACTCTAATACCGATGCAGCCAACTTCACCCCAGCAAGCTGTGCCAATGTTGTCAGCGTGGCCGCTACCGGCAGAACCGGAGCCAGGGCCTACTACTCAAACTATGGCAGCGTGGTGGACCTGGCGGCGCCCGGTGGCGATATGAGCAGCGGTAGCAGCGATGGCGTGCTGTCAACGATGAACAGTGGCGTGACCGATCCGTCAGACCCGAGCTACGCCTACTACCAGGGCACCAGTATGGCGACGCCGCATACCGCCGCCGTCGCCGCTCTGCTTTATAACGTCAATTCAACGATTGTCCCTGCGGAGGTGGAGGCTGTACTCAAGGACAGTGCCCGCCGTTTCGCCGGAACCTGTAACGGTTGTGGCGCCGGCATTCTCAGTGCGGGTAGCGCTCTGAACCTGGCCAGTGGCGGTAGCATCCAGCCAGTGCCCACGGTACCTGATGCACCGTCCGATATTGTGGTATTACCCGGCGACGGCAGCGCCGTTATCAGTTGGCGTGACAACAGCGATAACGAAACGGCATTCGTGATTGAACGTAGCAAGGAGAACAAGAGGAACCGTTGGTCGGGCTTCACCGAAATCGGTACTACCGCAGCCAACTTCTATGATGACTCCGGGCTGGACGGAACCTATATCTACCGTGTCCGGGCCAGGAACGAAGCGGGTGATTCCACCTACGCGGAAAGTGAACTGGTCACGGTTACGGGTTCATCAAGCGGTTCTGGCGACGGTTCGGGCAGCTGCAAGGGGAATGGCCCCAAGTGCCGATAATCGAGTTGGCATTATGCTTGATCTAGTGTGTTAACCCTACAAGGGCCGCTCATGCGGCCCTTTCTCATTTGTGCGCCAGGCATGGCGCGTAGCGCCGTGACAGGCGTTGTTCCGGTGCGCGTGGTGGCGGCCGGATGGCTGGGTGGTGGATCTCGACCTGGAGAAGTTTTTTGATCGGGTCAATCACGACATCCTGATGTCGCGACTGGCACGTCGGATCAAGGACAAGCGACTGCTACGCCTGATACGGCGTTATCTGGAAGCCGGCATGATGAGAGGCGGGCTGGAGACGGCAAGAACCGAGGGGACGCCCCAAGGGGGACCTCTGTCGCCGTTGCTCTCCAATATCCTGCTGGATGAACTGGACCGGGAACTGGAACGTCGGGGGCAACCCCGCCTCCTACCCGATTCGTGCAGACTGCTGTATCCAGAAGCATGCAAAGATGACTGTGATTATCCTTATCCAATGAATGGCCTTACCCCCTCTGTAGCGAGGTGAGCATTTTTCCCAACTTGTCTTTCACGTCCGGATGCTCATGCAGCGTCTTTACGACATCCGACGCAAAATCGGCAAAGTCGGGGTCGGCGAGTAGTTGCTCTCCAAACTCCCAAGCGATAACGGTTTCAACAAAGATCTGCGATCCTTTTTTGCCCCTTAGCTCCTCGTCGGAAAGGGCTTTGATGCGCTCGGCGATCTTTCTCTCAATTTCCTGGATACTGGGCTTCTCCGCCCTCTTGTCGGAAGTAGAGGCATGGCTTCCCGATGAACCGCTTTTCTTCTGCGTTTTTGTGTGCTCAGACAGTTTCTGCCGAAGAATCTGGGTGATCTGACTAAGCCCGTTGATAGGGTCCATGCTCTAGAGTCCTCGCGGTAAGCAGGGCAACGCCTTTAATGCTCTTGCTTTTCGTAGATGGAGAGCAGCATGCGCTGACTGTCACCGGAGTCTGCCGGTTTGCTCGACTCACTGCCAGCAGCATTCTCCACATCCCGCAGTACGCGCCTCATGTCGTTGTTCAAATCTTCGCTGAAACTATTGCGCTCGATGCCCGCTCGAAGCGCTTCGGCACTCTCCTGAAACTCATCGCGGACCATATGCAGCAAACCGGTCTTGAACAGGTGCAGGGCGTGCTCGGTGCCGAGTACCTCTAGTCCCTTCCAGGTCTCTTCGGCATCGTCGATTCTGCCGGCTGTCAGATGGAGTAGCCCGAGTTGAAAGCGGGCGGTATCCGGCAGTTGGGCGTCCAGCTCAAGCGCCCGGGCCATCTCCTCTACCGCAAGATCATGCATACCAATTTCCGCATGCAGCGCCCCAAGAAGATAAAGCGCCTTGCCGTTATCAGGCTCGATCTTGAGCAGCTGCTTTAGATGATCAATGGCCTTATCGGGGGTGTCGTTTTCACTGGCGTAAAGGGCCAGATGCATGAGCTCTTGCGCGTTGAGTGAGGAGGCGTTCATTGACTGTCCTTAAAAGATTAATTCCGTGATCCGTCATCAGATTTCGGTCGGACTATATCACAGCTTTTTTATGTTCGTCAGGCACACGCCGGAGCCGAAAATTTTTTTGATCAAGGCCTAAACGAAATTCCTCTCGCGTGGATAACTTCCCAATAACGGCGACAGGCACCTGCAGTTTTCGCGGGATGAGCATGGACTGTATGCCAACCAATATGCGCATGAGACTCGACTCAAGTACCAAGGAGCAATGGATATGACGGTTATTGTGAGTGGACACGAAACCGGACTTCAGAACACTTCACTGGCGCTGCTGGATCGAAACGATCGCACGTCGAATAACGAACCGGGGCACGGTGAGCAACCGTTCGTTAACGTCTCCAACGGCAACTTGGTCATTCAGCAGCAGGATGTGTTCCTGCCGAGTCTCGGCGATGATTACTTTCTGACGCGAACCTACAACGTGCGCGGTCGTGCCAGCGATGCGCATCAGCATGAGGATGCCCGCTGGACCTTTTCCACTACGGTCAGGCTCAATGTGCGCAACGATGGCGGTACGCAATACTTTGAGGTCGAGTACGGCGACGGTACCTTCTACGATTACCAATTTGACAGCGCTACCGGTCTGTATGTCTCTACTGACGGGGCTGGTGCTTTTGAAACCATCGAAGATTTGGGTACCAACGGTACCGACGAGCCGTCGTATATCCTGACCCGCTCGGACCAGACGGTGCTGAAATTCGACAGCCAGGGTCATCTGCTCCAGTTGGAAGACACCAATGGCGTGACAGTCGATTACGTCTACGAATCAGACCGGCTGATTCAGGTGCTGGATGACCAGGGGCATGTGCTCAATTACATCTATCAGAGCGGTCAGCTGTTCCAGGTCACGGATGAGAACGAAGGTGTGCTGGTCGAATACCACTATGACAGCGGCTTGCTGTCTGAAGTGATCGATCGCTACGGTCATAGCACCCAGTACTTCTATACCAATAACGGCTTCCTCGAGCGTATCGTTCTGCCTAACGAGCAGGTGGTTGATGGTCAACTGGAAACCTACGACAACCGCGAGCTGACCTTCACCTACGACACGGTCAATTGGCGAGGCAACAATCAGGCGACGGCGCAGGTCGTTACCTCGATTACCGATGCCGCCGGCGGGATCACGACCTTTGATTATGATTTCGAGCTGGTGAATCCATCGACCACCAGCAATGGTGTGGGTCATACGACCAGCAACGGTAAAGGGCACTTTAAGCATGGCGACGGTGCAACGACCTCTGATGGCACTACAAGCGAAGACAAGTTCTTTCTCGGCGGTAGCACCACGGTCGTCGATGCGCTGGGTAATAACCGTGCCTACTCCAACGACCAGCAATATGTGGAGTGGCGTACCGCAAACGGCTACTACGCCACCTACGACGCGAACCTGGCAGCGACCGACCCCGGATTTCAGTCACAGGTCGACAGTATCCGCCAAGCCCACGCGCTGACCTACACCTACCGGGACGACGGCTACATCACCGAGGTTGTCGATCAGCAGGGCTTCCATACCGGTTATGCCTACGACGATCAGGACAACCTGATCAGCGTGACCGACAGCAATGGCTGGGCAGCGGCGAACAGCGATAGCGACTACTTCCGCACCCTGCGTGCCGAACTGGGGATCGTCGATGGGGCAGGTAACGGCAAACTGGTGTCCAGTCTCACGCAGTCCGAGATCGATTTCATTCTCGAAGCCTATACCACTCATTTCGAATACGACGACCGGGGCAACCTGCTCAAGCGTATCGATAATGCCGACAACGAGATCACCTTTACCTACACCGCATTTAACAAGGTTGCCTCTACTACCTCGGCGATGGGAAATGCGCTGGTAACAAGCGACGATGCTTTTTATCAGGGTAAGCGCATCGAGCTTGGTTATGCCGCGCTGGTGGCGGATCTGAGTGCCGCCGATGCCCAGGCAATTCTTGATCTGCACACCACCTACTTCGCATACGACGCGAACCAGAACGTGATCGAGCGTCGTGATCCGGGCGGTGATATTACCCGCTACGAGTATGACAGCTTCGGCAACCAGACCAAGCGCATCGTGTTTCTCGACGCCAACGACCTGGTCGATCCGGCGAAACAGCAGGTGACCACCTACGCCTACGATGGTTTCGGTAACAATATCAGCACCACCGACGCCGAAGGTTACCAGGCGTTCAGCGACTACGATCACTTCGGTAACCTGACCCGCTTCACCGATGCCAACGGCGGCGTCACCCTGTTCACCTACGATGCCGACAATCGCTTGTTGACCGTGACAGACCCTGAGGGCCATACCACCGTCAACACCTACGATGCCGTGGGTAACCGCACCAGTGTTACCGACGCCAACGGCCACACCATTACGCGCATCTACGATCTGAACAACAACCTGATCGCGACCATCGATCCGTCGGCGACCGATCCGCTGCAGGACCGTACTACCCAGTTCGAATACGACGTCACCGGCAATCGTACCGCCATCGTCGATGCCGAGGGGCGCCGCACCGAATACACCTTCAACACCCGACGCGAGCTGGTCGAGGTGATCAGTGCCGAAGTGGCCGACCAGAACGGCAGCCCGGTGCACTACAGTTCAACTTTCAGATATGACGCTGAAGGTAACCGGATCAGCACGACCAACAATCGCGGTTTCACCACTGACATCATTTACACGCAGAACAACCTGATCCGTCAGCAAACGGATCCGAACGGCCATGTTACGCGTATCGAATACGACGCCAACAACAACCAGGTCAACATCATCGCCGGTCTGCAACTGCCCTCGGCGAAGCGCCAGATTCTCCAGTTCAGCTACGACGAAGAAAATCAACTGGTTACCCAGACCGATGCGGAGGGTAACGTTACCCAATACGCCTACGATGCGCCGGGTAATCGAGTTGCGGTTATCGATGCCAACGGCCATACCACCGAATTCGAATACGACGGCAACAATCGCCTGATCAGGGAGATTCTGCCGGAGGTGATCGATCCGATCTCCGGGCAGCCGGTGCGCTACACCGTCGAGCACCGCTACGACGGTAACGGCAACGAGATCGAGACGATCGACGAGAACGGCCACAGCACTAAATTCACCTTTGATCGTGACGACAAACTGGTCATGGTCGAAGATGCCAACGGCATCAAAACCGTCTTCGAATACGACAGCCGCCACAACCGCACCGCCGTGATGATCGGTGTGGAGGCCACTGCCGACAGCAATGGCCATGTGACGGTATCCGATGTCAGCGAAGCGCAGACAACCCGCTTTACCTACGACGAATTCAACCAGCTGATCGCCCAGACCGACGGCGTAGGCAACGCCCTGGCCGAGAGTGACGCGGCCCTGTATCAAGCCCTGCGCCAGGACCTGGGGTATGCCGCGCTGGTGGCAGACCTCAGCGCCGCCGACCAGACCGCTCTGCGTGAGCTCTATACCCAGCACTTTGCCTACGACCGCGTGGGTAACCAGATCACCCGTACCGATCACCTGGGGCGCACCACCGACTTTGCCTATGACGCATTGAATCGTCTGACCACGCGAACCGATGCTGCTGGCCAAGTGACCGGGTTCCGCTACGACGGTAACGGCAACCGCACCTCACAGACCGACGCCGAGGGACGGGTAACCCAGTTCGCCTATGACAGTGTCGATCGGCTGACGGACACCACAGATCCGTTGGGTGTGGTGACGCATCGAGACTACGACGATTTCGGCAACCTGTTGAGTGAAACCCGCGCATTCGGCACGGGCGATGCCCGCACCAGTACCTTTGTTTACGATCTGAACAACCGTGTTGTTGCCCAGACCGATCCGGAAGGCCATACCCAGAGCTTCGAATACGATGCCGTGGGTAACCGTCTGCGTGTCACCGACGGACGTGGAAACGACACCCAGTACGTCTACGACGCCCTCAATCGCAACGTCAAGCTCATCGATCCGCTGAGTTTCGAGACCCGTTTCGAATACGACGGTGTCGGCAATCGCATCAGTCTGATCGACGCCCGTGGTGGCGTGACGCGTTTCGATTACGACCCCGGTAATCGCCGCATTGCCACCACCGATGCCGAAGGGCGGGTTACCACCTTCTCTTATGATGTGCGCGGCAACCGGATCGAGCAGCGCACTGCGGCCGGTACGGCCGACGAAGAGATCACCCTGTTCGACTACGATGCCGAGAACAACCTGCGCCGGGTGACCGATGCCGAGGGTGGTATCACCGAACACGGCTATGACCGGGTCTACAATCGTACCGAAACCACCGATGCCAACGGCCACACCACGATCACCGAGTTCGATGCCGTTGATCGCGTGATCCGGGTTACTGATGCGGAAGGGCAGGTTACCGAATTCGCCTACGATGCCGTGGGCAACCGCCTGAGCCAGACCGATGCGCTGGGCCGGGTTACCCAGTTTGTCTACGACGACAATGATCGTCTGATCCGTCAGGTCGCCGCAAACGGTGTCGAAACCCACTTCGGCTTTGATCGGGTCGGTAACCGCACCAGCATCACCCATGCGGCCAATACCGCCGATGCTGCTACCGATACCTTCGTCTACGACCTGGATGACCGTCTGATCAGCCAGACCGATGCCGAGGGTAACACCACCGGCTTCGTTTACGACGCCAACCACAACCGTACGGCGGTCACCGACGCCAACGGCAACACCACGATCTATACCTACGATGCCGATAATCGCGTCGTGCAGATCGATGACCCGGAAGGCAATACGGTTGTTTACGCCTACGACGGCAACGGCAACCGGGTCCAGGTCACCGATGCCCGTGGCAACAGTGGCACCACCTACTACAACGCCAACAACGAAGTCACCCTGTCGGTGGATGCAGAAGGCTATGCCACCAGCTTCGTGTATGACAATAACGGCAATGTGGTCAGCCAAACCCTGCATATGCAGGCGCTGGCACTGCCGCTCGATCCGGCCGTAGTGCCGACACCAGTAACCAGTGCAGAAGATCAGACCACCGCCTTCGAATATGACCGCCTCAACCGCGTTACCGCGCGGATCGACGGTGAAGGCTATCGCACCGAATTCGTTTACGACGCGGTAGGCAACCGCCTGGAAACCCGCCAGTTCCGCGACCTGGCCGGTACCGATCTGGCCATCACCCACAGCTACTATGACGACGTGAATCGCCAGGTGGCTATGGTCACAGCGGAAGGCTATCTGACCGAGTACCGCTACGATGCGGTCGGCAATCGCATCAGCCGTACCCAATACGACGAACGGGTCGCACTTCCCCTCGACGGCGCACCCGCACCGCTCGTCGGCGACACCGGCCGAACCGACACCATGGCCTACGATGCCGTCAACCGCTTGGTGCGCGAGACCAGCCCCTTGGGTGTGCACACCGACTTCGAGTACGACGCGCGCGGTAACCGTACCGCCATGATCGAGGCGGCCGGCACGGACGATCAGCGCCGTAGCGAATACGTATATGACGCCGCCGACCGCCTGGTGCAAAGTATCGATGCGCTCGGCACGGTGACCCAACTGACGCTGGATGGCAACGGCAATGTGGTCGAGCGCCGCGAAGCGCTGGGTACCACCGACGAGCGTTTGAGCAGCTATGTCTACGACGGTAATAACCGTGTGGTCAGCCAGACCAACGCCATCGGTATCACCAGCACCCTGACCTACGACGGCAACGGCAACCTGGTCAGCCGCACCGATGCCCTCGGCCTGCCAGAAGAGCGCACCGAGACCTTCGAATACGACCGCAACAATCGCCGCATCGCCGAGGTCAACGGTGAAGGCGAGCGCACCGAATCCACCTACGACGGCGCCGGTAACCGTGTCAGCCTGACTCTGGCACCGGGCCTGCCGGAGCAGCGCACCAACACCTTCGAGTTCGACCGCGACAACCGCCTGATCGCCGGTACCGATGGCGAAGGCGTACGCACCGAGTACCGCTACGACGGTGTCGGTAACAAGGTCGAAACGATCCAGGCCGTGGGGCTGCCCGGACAGGAGCGGCACAGCCTCTACCTGTACGATCTGGACAACCGCCTGGTTCAGGTGACCGACCCGATGGGCGGCGTCACCCACTACACCTACGACGTGCTGGGCAACCAGACCGAGATCGTCGACGCCAACGGCGGCGTTCAAACCAACACCTTCGACGCCATCGGACGTCTGATCAGCAGTCTGTCCGCGGGCGATGTGCTGACCACCAACAGCTATGACTTGCGCGGCAATATCATCAGCACCACCCAGTCGTTCGGTGATGGCAGCGATAGCCGTACCACGACCTACGGCTATGACCTGCTCGATCGCCAGACGCTGGTTACCGATCCGGAAGGGTTCAGCACCCGGATCGATTACGATGCCTTCGGCAATCAGCTGCTTGTTACCCACGGCCTCTATCTGCCACAGGCCGGCGATGCCGGTTACGACGCCGACAAGGCGGCTCGAGCCTTCCCGCAGAGCAACAGCTTTGTCTACGATGCCGCCGACCGCATGCTCAGCCTCACCGATGGCGAAGGCAATGTCACCGCCTACACCTACGATGCGGTCGGTAACCGTACCAGCATGACCGAAGCGGCCAATACGGCACCGCGCACCACCACCTACAGTTACGACCTGGCCAACCGCCTGCTGGAAACCGTCACACCCGAGGGCGGGATCAGCCGTAACGCCTATGACGAAACCGGTCTGCGCATAGCCGAATCGATCCTGCAAAGCGACGATGGCGTCACTCAGATCTGGATCGATCGAAGCTTCGAGTACGACGGCAACGGCCGACTCACTGCGAATATCGATCCCTACGGTGTACGTACCGAGTTCGAGTACGATGCGATGGGTAACCAGACCGTGCAGCGTCTGGCGGCCGGTACCGCCGATGAGCGTGTCACCCGCATGGAGTACGACCTGAACAATCGGGTCAGCGCCGAGATCGACGGCGAAGGCAACCGTACCGAATTTGCCTATGACAGCCTTGGCAACCGCATCAAGGTTACCGACGCCCTGGGCCGGGTGGCACGTTACTACTTCGACGGCGCCAACAACCTGGTGGCGATCCACGATGCCGAAGGTTATATCAACGGCTTCAGCTACGACTCCGCCGGCAACCGCACCGGCGAAACGATCTACATGACCCGCTACAGCGGGCCGGTGGGCGACCTGACCGCGCCTGTCCCGCCGACATCCGCGGCCGACCGCAGCTTCACTACGATATACGACGGCAACAGCCGTGTGGCCCAGCGGATCGAATCCGACGGCAGCACAACGAACTACATCTATGATGCCGCAGGTAACTTGCTGCAGGAGACGCAGTTCGCCAATAGCGCTTCACCACGAGATCTGTTCTACCAGTACGACCTGGACAACCGTCTGGTGCAGTTCACCGATGTGGACGGCACCGTTACCACCTTCACCTACGATGGCGCCAACAACAAACTCAGTGAAACGCTGACCAACCCCAGCGACCCGAACGCCGTCCGCCAGACCGTTTACGAGTATGACCTCAACAACCGCCTGGTGCGTGAGGTGTTCGATCCGGCCGGACTCAATCTGGTACAGACACTGAGCTACGACCTGGCCGGTAACGTCATCGCCCAGACCGACGCCAACGACAACCTGACCTGGACCGAGTACGACCTGAACAACCGGGTGGTGCGCACGGTCGACGCCCTGGGTAACGACACTCTCTACGCCTACGATGCGGTGGGCAACCAGATCGCTGTTACTGACGCCAACGGCTACACCACCGAGTTCGTATTCGACAACAACAACCGTGTGGTGCAGGAGATCCTGCCGGAGGTCACCCTCTACACCCTCGATGGCGGCTTCGAAACCCGTCGTCCCACCCTGAGCCACAGCTACGATGCGGCCGGAAACGAGATCCAGACCGTCGATGCGGCCGGTAACCTGACCACCCGCTACTTCGACAGCAATGACCGTCTGGTGGCCGAGATCAACGGCGATAATGCCCTCCGTGAATGGGGCTATAACGCCGCCGGCGAGCAGGTCAGTGAAACCCGGTACATGACACGCCTTGCTGCCGGTGCTCACGATCCGTTTGTGCGCCCCGGTGCTCCGGCAGGAGAGGCACGTGTTACCAACCGCGAATACGATCTTGGGGGCAGAGTCACCCGTATCGTCTATCCGCAGGTAGAGATCACCACCCTGGCCAACATCGAGTCGGGCAGCCCCACCTATACGACCGCGCTGGTCACACCGGAGGAGCGGTTTGTCTATGACGCCTTCGGCAACCGGATCGAAACCATCGATCGCAACGGTAATCGTACGGTCGCCTACTACGACGCCAAAGACCGGCTTATCGCGCAGGTGGACCCGGAGGGTTACCTCACCGAGTTCGACTACGATACGCAGGACAACCTGTTGGAACAGCGTGTCTATACTCAGCGACTCGATACAGGCGGTCTGACAACCGATAGCCTGCCGACCCCGCCCGCCGGCGACGTCTACCAGACCAGTCGCCTCTACGATGCCGCCAGCCGCCTGATCGAAGAGCAATCTCCGTTCGTCGAGGTGTTCGATCCATCGACGCTGAGCACCGTGCAGGAGCGGGTGATTACCCGCTACACCTACGATGGCGTCGGCAACCAGCTGAGCAAGACCCTGGCCGCCGGTTCCGTTCAGGAGTTTACCGAATACAGCTACTACGATGCCCTCAATCGCCAGGTGGCGGTGATCGACGGCAACCGTGTGGTCAGCCGCTTCGGCTACGATGCCAACGGCAACCAGACGCTGGCGAAACGCCACTTCAATACCGTCGATGCCGGTATCGATCTGTCCACTCTGGACGGCACCACCAACTTTGCCGCACTGGTCGGCAGCAATGTCAACGACCAGCAGCTCAATCGCATCTATGACGCGCTCAACCGCCTGGCCAACCAGACCGAACTGATGGGCGAGGGCAGCGCCGACGACCTGATCCAGCAGTTCGGCTACGACGCCAACGGCAATCGCACCCGAGCGGTGGACGAAGACGGCTTCATCCAGCAGTTCAGCTACGATGCATCGGGCAACGTCACCAAGTCCATCGGTCCCGATGGCAGCGGTACCGTGTACGAGTACGATGTGGCGGGCAACCAGATCCTCGCGTTCACCGGGCAGCTGGACAGCGTCCCTGCACCGGCGAGCAACCTTAGCCTAGGCCTGGGCGACGGCGGGCTGACCATCGGCTGGGATCTGCCGACCGATGCCAATGTGCAGTCCTATGTGGTCTATGACAGCCTCAGCCATACCGATATCAACGCTTACGCCAACCAGAGCAGCGTACAGGGCACCTGGTTCAGTGACAGCGGGTCGGTCACCCTGCCCACCGACAACCTCAACGCCGGTGACAGCCTCTACTACCGCGTGGTCACGCAGGATGCCGCCGGCAGCCTGACCTGGAGCGGTGAGCAGGTCGTCACCCTTCCGCCGAGGTTGCTGGATGTGGCCGTGACCCAGACCGGCCCCAACAGCCTGACGGTTACCGCCGAGTTCGAACCCGGCACGGCTACCCCCCAACTGCTGTTCGGCATGCCCGGCGCCACCAATAGCGCGGTCGACTTTGTGGACCAGGGCAACGGCGTCTATACCGCGACGCTCAACGGCATCAACAACCCGCAGGAGCTGGTGTACCGGGTGAGCTGGGCGGATGCCGTCGGCAGCACCTACACCAGCACCGAAACCCCCTTTGAAGCCCAGGGCGGCCACACCGGTATCAGCACCACCATCAACGAATCCACCGTGATCAGCGGCAGCGATACCTTCTACAAGCTCGCGCTGGACAGCACCCTGCCCAGCGATATCGCCGCGGACCTGTTGACCCTGTCCGCCTCCTGGCAGCGCACCGATATTGCCGACGGCACCAGCGGTAACGCCAGTGTCGAAGGCGTGGACAGCGGGCTGGGATACAGCACCTACAGCCTGGCGTTCGGCAGCGATAGTAGCCCGCTGGAAGCGGGCACCTACAGCGTCACCCTGACCGGCGTCGGTGAAAACGACGACACCGTGCTCGATACCTTCGAGATCGTCGTCGGCAACGGCGCGGTCACCACCCGGCAGGGTGTGAGCTGGACCATTCCCGCTGTCGGTGACGATCAGGTGGTGATCGTCGATGGCCAGCGGGTAGACACCAGCCGCAGCGGCGAGTCCGGTGATCGCCTGCTGGTTGATGCCAACCTCACCGAGGTCGGCAGCGTCGACTACAGTGCGTTCTACGGCACCGCCTTTGCCGATGAGCACAGCACCACTGTCACCTCGACCGAACTGTTCGATACCGATAACAGCACCACGCCGCCGACGGTGACCAGCCTCGGCTTCGATATCGATATCGCAACCACCCTGAGTACCGCCGAGAGCGCCAATATGGCTGGCGATCTTCACCTGGCCTGGCGTGACGCCGGCAGCGGCACCGACTTCACCAACGACATCGTACTGAGCGCCGCAGGCGATACCTACTCCACCACCCTGGCACAGCTGCCGGCCGGCGAGTACGACCTCAAGCTCTACTACACCGATGCCAACGGCGACGAGGTGATCGTCGACTGGCTCAGGGCCGATACTGCCGAGGCGAGCACCCTCACCACCGGCCGTTCCGTTGCGGTCGAGGCCAGCGAGGTCGACGGCACCCTTACCCTCGACGCCAACAACCTGATCAGTGTCGACGCTGGCCTCTACAGCGGTCCGGTCGGCGACATCCTCGGCGACCTGGCCCTGGCCGGCACCGCCACCGGTAACCTGGGCGACAGTCTGGCCATGGACGGCAGCGATACCGGCTACTTCACCGAGAACCGGTACAACGCCCTGGATGCGCAGATCGCCACCAACGCACAGACCGGTCTGTGGCGTGAGTTCGGCGTCGATGGCAACGGCAACGCCCTGGTCACCGAGAACTACGGCCTCGACCGTAGCGGCACCCCGATCACCACCTTCTCCGTCTTCGATGGCCGCAACCGTGAGGTGGCGCGCTTTGCCGCCGAGACCACCCAGAGCGACGGCACCAGTGCCCGCGCGGTGACCCGCACCGAATACGACGTACTGGACAACGTCACCCAACAGACCGACGCCAACGGCGGCACCACCAGCCGCAGCTGGAACGCCCTTGGCCTGCAACTGACCGAGACCGATCAGCTTGCCAACACCACCACCTACCGCTACGACCGTCTGGGTAACCGCACCGCCGAGATCGATGCGCTGGGCAACGGCCAGTACAGCTTCTACGACAGCGTCGGCAACCTGGTGCAGAAGGTGGATGGCGAAGGCAACAGCACCACCCATGCCTACGACGTGTTCGGTCGCCGCATCCAGGTCACCAACGCCCTGGGGCAGCG
>NZ_JAHREP010000022.1 GCF_019084545.1 Marinobacterium ramblicola | reverse complement strand
GATGGCGGGCAGCGCCAGCTCGACGGTACGCAGGCCGCCGTCCACCTCGCGGGTAACCACAGCCTTGTCGCCTTCGACCCTGACCGCAGAGGCGAAGGTGCCCTGGGGGCGGCCGGTCAATGCGGCCAGCATCTGCCCGGTCTGGTTGTTGTCGGAGTCGATCGACTGCTTGCCGAGGATGATCAAGCCCGGTTGCTCCGCTTCCACTACCTTGGCCAGCAGCTTGGCCAGGTTCAGCGGTTCCGGCATCGCCTCGGTGTCGATCTGGATGGCACGGTCGGCGCCGAGCGCCAGCGCCGTGCGTAGTTGCTCCTGCACCGCTTTCGGACCGATGGACACGACCACCACCTCGCTGGCGACACCGGCCTCTTTGAGGCGGATCGCCTCCTCGACAGCGATCTCGCAGAAGGGGTTCAGGGCCATCTTGACGTTGGCCAGGTCCACATCGGAGTTATCGGCCTTGACGCGCACCTTGACGTTGTAGTCGATGACGCGTTTGACGCTTACCAGCACTTTCATCTGACATTACCCCCAAAAAAAGACTGCAAATCTGTTCGTTATTAATTGTTTTTTATAGTGTTTGAATCGGTGCCGGATAACAGCGCGATCACCTCCCGCGGGATCGGCTTCGGCTTTGCCTTGTCCGGATGTTGTCCCAACCAGACCCGGGTTTCCCAACACTCGATGGCCAGTTGGCCGTCCGCTTTGAACAGTTGGTGATGGATGTTAAAGCTGCTTTTGCCGAATCCGGTCGCCTGAGTCTTGATCTGCACCTCCTCGCCATAGCGCGAGGGGATGCTGAACTTCGCCCGGGTATCCACCATCGGAAAGCCGACGATGTCATAACGCTCGTGCAGGTCGAATTTCTCCAGCCCAGCGGTGCGGAACAGGTGTCCGGTGGATGCATCGAAGAACGCGAAATAGCGCGGGTAGAACACGATCCCCGCGGGATCGCAGTCACCCCACTCGATCATCACCTTGCGTTCGCTGACCAGCATACTGCCTGCCTCTTGCCTGACCTTATCAAGCTGCCTTAGCTGCCCAGTATCAGCACATCCGCAGAGGGCTGTTCGCTATAGAGGTCCTTAACCAGCTCGGCCCTGTTCTTCAGTACCGCGCGCTGGTTGATGGAGTTTTTGTCGGTCACCTCGCCCAGGTCGATGGAGAGTGGCTCGTCCATCAGCCGCATACGGCAGATCTTGGTTGAGCTGCCGGTGCTGGTCTTGGCCATCTCGTCCAGCAAGCGCTGGAAGGTCTCCCGCAGATGCGGAGCGCGCAGCAGTTCCGGCGTCGACATCTCCGCACTGTTCGGTACCAGGGTGCGGCAGTGGTCCAGATCCGGGATCACGATGGCGGATACATAGCTGTTATCGTGTCCGGCGATCACCACGTCCTGCACGTAGGGCGCGAAGAAGTGGATGATATGCGCCTTGAGCGCACCGACGCTGACCCAGGTGCCGGTGTTGAGCTTGAAGTCTTCCGACACCCGGCCGTCGAAACGGAAGCCGCGGTTGGGCTGCTCGGGGTCGATATATTTGACTGCATCACCGAGGCAGTAGAAGCCCTCTTCGTCATACGCCTTGGCGGTCTGCTCCGGTGCACGCCAGTATCCGGGGGTGACGTTGACGCCGCGGATACGCGCCTCCAGCTTGTCACCATTGGGTACCAGCTTCATCTCGACTCCCGGCAGCGGGGTGCCGACCACGCCCGAGGCGGACTCCTCGATCGAGGCGAACAGGGCGGACGGCGCGGTTTCGGTGGCACCCAGGCCAGTGATCATCGGGATCTTCTTGCCGGTGTACTCGATCGCCAATGCGTCCAGCTCATCCCAGATATGCTGGGAGAGACCGGCGGCGGCAAACAGCGTCAGCTTCAAGCGGGAGAAAAAGGTTTTCGCGATATCGGGACGCTCGCGCAGACGCTTGACCAGCAACTCGTAACCGCTGGGTACGTTGAGGTACACGGTCGGTGCCACATCGGCCAGGTTGTTCAGGGTGATATCGAAGGCACGTTCGGTCGGTTTGCCGTGGTCGATGTAGAGACTGCCGCCGTTGTAGAGCACGATGCCGACGTTGTGGTTACCGCCGAAGGTGTGGTTCCAGGGCAGCCAGTCGACCAGCACCGGCGGCTCCTCCTTCAGGAACGCCATCATGCCGTTGATCATCACCTGGTTGGCGCACATCATGCGCTGGTTGATGATCACCGCCTTGGGCATGCCGGTGGAGCCGGAGGTGAACATGAACTTGGCGATGGTATCGCCGTTGATCATGGCGCGGGCGCGATCCGTATCCGCGTTCGGCTCGGTGCCGAGCAGTTCGTTGAACCGGGTCACCGGATTGTTCAGGTTGTCGTCGCCGTGATCGGTGGACAGCGCCACCAGCGGCAGACCGCCGGCAACGGTATCGATGGCATCGCGGTAGGGGCCCAGATTATCGACGAACACCAGACCGGGGGTTAGCAGCTCGAACACGTGGCGCAGCTTGCCGAAATCGGTGGAGATCAGCGAATAGGCGGTGGAGATCGGCGCGTAGGGTACACCGATATACATCGCGGCCAGGGCGAGCAGCAGATGTTCGTTGCTGTTGCCGGAGAGGCAGACCAGCGGGCGCTCGGTGCTGAGCTCCTGCTTCAGTAGCCAGGTGGCAATGGCGCGAACCTTGGCCAGGGCCTGGCTGTAGGTGATCTCATCCCAGTGTCCATCTTCGGAACGCTGCGCGACGAAGACGCGATCCGGCGCCTCACCGGCCCAGTACTCCAGACGGTCGATCCAGGTTTCGGCGTAGGGATCCAGCGGCTTTTTGCAGCGTACGATCTGCTCGCCGTTGTCGCGCTTCTCGATCTCGACTTCGAGCTTGGTGACGTTTATCGAATGAAAGTCAGCTAACATGTCGGGCTTCTCCCTCGCCAGTCGACTTTTTCTAGTTGTCCCGACTGGCGATCCTGTGTGTTTTTGTTGTTCTGCCGTCTGTCCCCGGCTGGGGCTCAGACCTCAAATCGATACTGTTCAACACCCGAATCGGCCTGACTGAAGGTTGCCAGACGGGCAGGGATATTGGGAACCGAAAATGCGAAATAGAACCGCGTCAACGCCAGCAGGTTGCTGTAGTAGTCGGGATCCTGACCTTCGCGGAGTCGGGATTGCGCCAGTTGGGCGAGTTCCGCCAGCTGCCAGGCGCAGCACAGGGTACCCAGGGCTTCGAGCAGTGGAACCGCACCGGCGCTGAGCTGCAGCAGGTTGGCTGAGTCGCGATCGAGGATGCCGGGCAGACTCTGTGCGACCGCGGAGCAGGCACTGCCTAGCGCCCGGCCCAGCGCGCTCAGCGCCTCATCGCGTTGCAGTGTGTCGGCCTGACTGCTGATCTCGGCCAGCAGAGCGCCGATCGCTTCGCCGCCATCGCCCTGGATCTTGCGGAACAGCAGATCGCGGGCCTGAATACCGGTGGTGCCTTCATAGATGGTATTGATGCGGGCATCGCGCATCAGTTGGGCGACGCCAGTCTCCTCGATGAAGCCCATGCCGCCGAAGATCTGAATCGTGGTGCCGGTCATCCGATTACCGCACTCGGTGGCGAAAGCCTTGAAGATCGGCGTCAGCAGTGCCACACGGGCCTGCAGCGTTGTGCGCTCGCCAGCATCCAGTGTGAACTCGGACTTGTCGATCAGCGCCGCGATCAGGTAACCCAGCGAGCGCAGCCCCATCACCTCGGAGCGGATCGACAGCAGCATGCGGGCCACGTCCGGGTGTTGTGCAATCTTCACCCGCTGCTTGCCGGTCTGGTAGTCGCTGCCCTGGGTACGTTCGAGTGAATACTCAAGCGCACGTTGGAAACCGACCTCGCCGAAGGCGACACCCTGCAGGCCCGAGCTGAGACGGGCTTCGTTCATCAGGATGAACATGGCGGCCAGGCCTCGGTTTTCCTCGCCGATCAGCTCGCCGAAACAGTCATCCTGATCGCCGTAGCTGATCGAGCAGGTCGGGCTGCCGTGCAGACCGGTCTTGTGCTCGATGCCGGTGCAGACCACGTCGTTGGCCTCACCCAGAGAGCCGTCGGCGTTGATCCGTACCTTGGGCACGGCAAACAGAGAGATGCCGCGGCTGCCGGCCGGTGCATCCGGTGTGCGTGCCAGTACCAGGTGGATAATGTTCTCGGCCAGATCGTGCTCACCGTAGGTGATGAAGATCTTCTGCCCCTTGATCAGGTAGCGGCCATCGCCCTGGGGGATCGCCTTGGTGCTCAGTGAGCCCAGATCGGAGCCGGCATTGGGTTCGGTCAGCGACATCGCCACGGTCCACTGCCCACTGATGATCGGTTCCAGGTAGCGCGCCTTCTGCTCCTCGCTACCCATGTGCAGCAGAATTTCGCTGCCGCCCTGGGTCAGCGCGTGAAACATGACGAACGCCAGGTTGGCCGACAGCCACATCTCGTTGACCGGTTGAGCGATGAACTTGGGCAGCGACTGGCCGCCGAAATCGGTCGGCAGCGCCAACCCCATCCAGCCTGCCTCGCAGAATTGCCGGTAGGCCTCTTTCCAGCCTTTAGGGGTTCTCACCTCGCCGTTATCGAAGTGGCAGCCTTCCACATCACCGCTCTGGTTCAGCGGTGCCAGCTCGCCCTGGGCGAACTTGCTGGCTTCCTCCAGTACCGCGGCGACCAGCTCGTCATCGAACTCGGCCAGCTCCGGCAGGTCGCGAAGACCCGCCTTGGCGATCGCCTGCTGAACCAGAAGCTGCATATCTTTCAGGGGGGCCTGATAGAGACTCATGCGGTACCTCGAGATTACTTGGCGGCCATACGAATGCCGCCGTCGAGGCGGATCACTTCGCCGTTGAGCATGCGGTTCTCGATGATGTGCTGGGCCAGCGCGGCAAACTCATCCGGGTCACCCAGGCGCTGCGGGAAGGGGACGGAGGCGCCGAGTGATTGCTGAACCTCCGGCGGCAGCACATCCATCATCGGGGTCTTGAAGATGCCCGGTGCGATGGTCAGCACACGGATGCCGAAGCGGGCCAGCTCGCGGGCGATCGGCAGGGTCATGGCACAGACGCCGCCCTTGGAGGCGGAGTAGGCGGCCTGGCCGATCTGACCGTCGAAGGCGGCCACGGAGGCGGTGTTGATGATCACGCCGCGCTCGTTGTCCACGCCGGGTTCATTGTGCTGCATCCTGTCGGCGCAGATACGGATCATGTTGAAGGTGCCGAGCAGGTTTACGCGCAGGGCGCGCTCGAAGCTCGCCAGGCGGTGCGGGCCCTCACGACCGATTACGCGTTCGGCGCCCGGAATACCGGCACAGTTGACCAGGCCGCTGATCGGGCCGAAACGGTCGATGGCAGTGTCGATACTGTTCTGCACCGACTGTTCGTCGCTGATGTCGGTGGTGCAGAACTGCGCATTTTCGCCCAGGGATGCTGCGACCTGCTCACCACGCTCGGCGTTCACGTCAGCCAGGGTGACGCGGGCGCCAAGACCGTGCAGACGGCGGGCGACCGCCTCGCCGATACCTGAAGCGGCACCGGTAACGACAAAGTGGTTGTTTTCGAAATTCATCTGTTATCTCCCGTTTGGCTGCCGGCTTACTTCTTTTTACGGTTCAGGAAGGCGTCGATGCGCTCTTTCACTTCGCCGCTGGTCTGGGTCATCCCCGCGATCAGCGACTCGGTGTAGAGGCCGTCGTCCGACGACATGTTGTCGATGCGGTTCAAACCGGTGGTCATCGCCCAGTTGGAGTAACGGGAGTTGGTTGCGATGGTGGCGGCCAGCTCGCACGCTTTCTCATACGCCTTGCCCTTGGCGACGACATAGTGGGCCAGGCCCAGACGCTCACCCTCTTCGGCGTTCAGGGTACGCCCGGTCAGCATCATTTCGGTCATCCGTCCGGCGCCGATTACCCTGGCCACGTTCACTGAAGCGCCGCCGCCGACGAAGATGCCGTGGCGACCCTCGGGCAGGCGGTAGAAGGTGGTTTCGTCGGATACACGGACATGGGCGCAACTTGCCAACTCAAGACCGCCACCGATCACCGCACCGTGCATCGCCGCGACCACAGGCACACCGGAGTTGCGGATATGGCTGAACACCCGGTGCCACATGCGGGAATGCTGCACCACTTCGAACGGCTCCCGTGCGGTGTGTTCGGACAGATCGAGGCCGGAGCAGAACTCGGGGCCGTTGCCTGACAGGACGATAACATTCAAGTCGGAGGGCAGAGCGCGAAATACATCCTCGATCTCCAGGCAGAGTGCATCGTTGATCGCGTTCTTCTTCTCCGGACGGTTCAGGGTCAGGTAGCCGATGCCATCCTCTACAGAGAAGGTCAGGTGGCGGTATTCACTCATCGTAGGTCTGCCTCTTGTTATCTTGAGAGCCGAGCATGGAAAGAGGCCCGTCTGGGCGGCGCATGCTCGCTATCCAATCTTGTTTGATTTTTAATAGTTGTATATTACAACAAATATATTTGCAAATTATTTGTGAAGTTGTTTTTCGTCTGGCGGTTCGTGCAATGGGATCTGGAGGTACGTCTTAGCCAGACGCCGGCAGGTCGGGCGCGAGATGGCACAGGCGTGCGGACGCCTGCCTGTGCCTTGACCGATTAACGTTCGCTGACGCGGATCACCACCGCCATGCCCTGGTCGCCACCGGCACAGCCGGTGAACAGGCCGTAGCCGCCGCCGATCAGCACCAGCTCCTCGATCAGTTCGATCACGGCACGCATGCCGGTCGGGCCCTGCGGATGGCCCCAGATCATCGAACTGCCGTAGTTGTTCATCTGCATCACGTCGACACCGGTGGCTTTGGCAAAGGCGACATCGTTGACGGCAAAGGGGTTGTGGGTCTTGATCGCCTTGACCCGGTTGTAGTCGATGCCGGCCATCTTCAGCGCATTGGCAGCGGCCCCGATCGGCGCCGCCGGCATATGGGCGAGCTCGGTGCGCGACTGGCCGAAACCGCAGAGGTTGATGCGGATGGCGCTGTCACGACTCAGCTCGCGCGCCTTGTCCGCGGTGGCGAGGATCACCGAGGCGTTGCCATCGGCCGGATGGGTCATGTTGCCGAAGGTGGTGACACCGCCTTCGATAACCGGATTGAGTTTGGCCAGCCCGTCGGCGGTGGTCGGGAACACCCCCTCGTCGCCGGTCAGGACACAGGCCTCCTTCCTGAACGCGGCGTTGGGCACGCTGAAGGGCAGGGTCATGTAGCGCTTCTGGAACGCCTGATCATCCTTCAGCGCATCCTGGTACTGCTCGAAGCGGCGCAGGGCTACGACATCCAGCTCCTCCCGGGTGATATCGAATTTTTTCGCCACGTTTTCGCTGGTCTGGATCATCGAGTGACCGGCGATGGCGTCGTTCATCATGTTGTAGGTCACCTGGTCTTCGGACTGACCATAACCGCCCGGCCCGTTGGGTGCCGGGTAGTAGATATGGGCGCCGTTGGAGCAGCGGTCGGCAGTCAGCAGTAGTGAGGTTTCAGCCATGCCAAGGGCGACTTCCGAGGCGGCGGCGAACAGGCCGCGTGCACCGGTGGCGCACACTTGGCTCAGCATGTGACCGGGTGTGTTCACTGCGCCCAGCTCATACAGGGGCAGGGGGGCGCCGTAGAACGACTGGTACTGGGCGTTGGTCATGCCCAATACACCGGAGTCGAAGAGGGTCGGGTCGATATCACGCTTGGCAAGTTCGCTCTTCGCCACCCAGGCGGCGAACTTCATCGCGTGCAGGTGCTGCAGGCTGCCCTGCCATTTGGTAAATGGGGTCGACCAGTAGGCACCGTAAGGGATCTCTACATTGTTCAGGGACATGGGGTGTTTCTCCCTCGGTTATCAGTTGTTGTCTGTTTTGACCGGTTACTGGTCGGCGTTCATGATCTGTTTCAGGCCGCCCCAGCTCTGCTGGAACAGCTCGATCGGCATCTCGCGCAGGTCGTCGGCGATCTGCGGACGGAAATCCATCGCCGCGAGCACATCGCGCTCAAGATCCAGCCCCGGTGCGATCTCGATCAGGGTTATGCCCTCGTCACGCAGTTCAAACACCGCGCGCTCGGTGACATAGACCACCGGCTGGCCATTCTGGCGGGCGATATCGCCACTGAAGGTGATCTGGTCCACCGCTTCGACGAACTTCTTGGCCTTGCCCTCCTGCAATACCTTGACGCCGTTTTCGCTGAACTCCAGCTTGGCACCGGCGGTCAGCGTGCCGCAGAACACCACCTTTTTGGCGCTCTGGGTGATATTGATGAAGCCACCGGGGCCGACCACCTTGGGGCCGAATTTGCTCACGTTCAGGTTACCCCTGGTGTCGGCCTGCGCCAGGCCGAGGAAGGCGATATCGAGACCGCCACCGTCGTAGAAGTCGAACTGGGCGTGATGGTCGATGATCGCATCGGCATTCCAGGCCGCGCCGAAGTCACCGCCGGAGGCGGGGATGCCGCCGTAGGTGCCGAGCTCGGTGGTCAGGGTGAACTGCTTGACCACCCCCTCTTCGGCGGCTACCGAAGCGATACCGTCGGGTACGCCAATGCCCAGGTTAACCAGGGTATTCGGACGAAGCTCCATGGCGGCGCGACGGGCGATCAGCTTGCGCTCGCTGAACGGCATCGGCGGGATGGCGCCCAGCGGTGCGCGCGTGTTGCCGGCCAGGGCCGGGTTGTACAGGGTGGTGATGGTCTGCATGTGGTTTTCCGGCTGCGCGACGACCACGTAGTCGACCAGCGCACCCGGAATTTTGACCTGTTTCGGATGCAGGGAGTGTGCCTCGGCCAGGTATTTGACCTGGGCGATCACGATGCCGCCGGTATTGTGGGCCGCCTGTGCCATCGGCAGCGCTTCGCTGATCTGCGCCTCCTCCTCGACGGTGAGGTTGCCGTTCTCATCGGCAGTGGTGGCGCGGATGATCGCCACATCCACCGGGAAACTCTTGTACAGCAGCCACTCCTCGTTCTCGATCTCGATCAGTTTGACCAGATCCTCGGTGGTCTTGTCGGTGACCTTGCCGCCGGAGATGCGCGGATCGACAAAGGTGCCCATGCCAACCTTGGTGATAACCCCCGGCTTGTGTCCGGCGATCTGTCGCCAGAGTGTCGCCAGTACACCCTGAGGCAGCAGGTAGGCTTCAATCAGGTTGTCGGCCACCATCTGCGCCATCTTCGGTGCCTGGCCGGTATGTCCGGAGATCAGGCGTTTGACCAGGCCGGGGTAGGCCAGGTGCGACATGCCCGCATCCTTGCCATCGCCGCAGCCACAGTCATGCACCGGGGTGATGCCTTGGGGTGAACCGGTTTCGACAAAACGCTTTTCCAGCGACTTGGCAATCTCTTCGGCGAAGTAGGACATGCCGATGGTGGTCCAGGCAACGGTATCGCCATCCTTGATCAAGGCGGCAGCCTGGTCTGCGGTAATCACTTTGCTCATCGATGTGTACACCCTTTTATTCTCTGGGACAGGGACAGCCGTGGCAGGTTGGGGCGGTTAGCTGTCTTTGATTGTTGGTTTATATATTTAATTGTTTAGCATATCAACAGTAATGACAATGAATTTATTTGCACTGCACCGGCCCAGGCCGCTGACGCGGTTCCAGATTAGGGATAATTGATGGTAATTATAAAAGTTGTGGTGATATACAGTTGTGGTGTGTTATTTAAAGTGGATAAGAATAAATCGACGACTGAAGACAATGGGTATGGCCGTGGTTACTGATGAACAGAGGAAGCAGGAGGTGGCCGAGATCGATTTCGGCACGCTGCATGAACTGACCGGATACTGGTTGCGCTCGGCGCAGATCAACACCTACCGCAACGTAAGACATTTCTTTTTCGATGAGTTCGAGATGACGCCTGGCCTGTTCGGGGTGCTGGAGATTGTTGATCGCAATCCCGGCCTGACCCAGACGCTGGTCGCCAACGCCATGGGCAACGATCGTTCGGCGATGGTTGCGATTATCGATCGGCTGGAAAAGCGGGGGCTCATCGAGCGCCGCCCCTCGCCGGTGGACCGCAGATCGAAGGCGCTTTACATGACGGCTCAGGGCAAAACCTTCCAGGCACAGGTTCGCGAACGGGCGCTTGAACATAATCGAGATTTCTTCGCCGTGCTGTCGCCACAGGAGCATCGGCAGTTCGTCGACATGCTCAAGCGCCTGGCTGCAAACAGCGGCGAGAGCCGAGTGCAGAACGAGTAGTGGGAAAAGTAAAAAATTGATAGCGACATATGTTGTTCTGGTAAACAATATGTGCCATAAATATTACCAGCAAGTGAGCGGCGGACTCCCAACAGCCACTGACTGCAGGCGTTACCTATCCGATAAAACAATAACAAGGTGCTGAATATGCGTATAAAAACTCTCGTAGCAGCTGTGTCACTGTCGGTCGCAGGGGTTACTCTCTCCACTGGCAGCTGGGCGGCTGATCCGGAATTTACTTTCAAGCTGCACCATATGTTGCCGCCGATGTCGACGGCACATGCCAAGTTCCTGACCCCCTGGGCCGAGAAGGTTGAACAAGACTCGGGCGGCCGCATCCATATCGATGTCTATCCCGCCATGCAGCTCGGCGGCAAGCCGCCCCAGCTGTTCGATCAGGCGCGCAAGGGCATAGCCGATATCACCTGGACCGTTACCGGCTATACGCCAGGCCGTTTCCCCATCTCCACCGTGTTCGAACTGCCGTTCATGCCGGCCAGTGCCAAAACCACCAGCATGGCGATGCAGGAGTTCGCCGAGAAAGAGATGGCGGATGAGCTGAAAGATGTCCACCTGCTGGCTGTACACACCCATTCGCCGGGCTCTCTGAACTCCCGCGACAAACAGATCAAGACCGCTGCGGATATCGATGGCACCAAACTGCGCGCGCCGAACAAGGTAATGGCGGATGCGTTCTCCGTATTCGATGCCAACCCGGTATTCATGCCGGTGACGCAGATGCCGAGCGCACTCTCCAAAGGCGTCCTCGATATCGCCGTTCTGCCGTTCGAGGTGGTGGCGCCGCTTAAGATCCACGAGCTGGTCAAATACCACACCGAGATCAAGGGCGAGCGTGGTCTGTACGTCAACACCTTCCTGTTCACCATGAACAAGGATGCCTACGAGTCGCTGCCGGCGGACCTGCAGAAGGTGATCGACGACAACTCCGGTATCGAATTGGCCGGCCATATCGGAGAGCTGTTCGACGAGGGCGAGAAGATCGGTCGCGATGCGGCGGTGAAGCAGGGCAACACTTTCTACACCCTGCCCGACAGCGAGCGCGATGCGTGGAAGCAGGCGATGCAACCGATCACCGATGCCTGGATTCAGGACATGACCTCTGAAGGCTACGATGGTCAGCGTCTGTACGACGAGGCCAATGAGCTGATCAGCAAATACGCGAAACTCAACGGGGAATCCTGAGCGCCATGAACCTGGATCAATCTACTTGCCAGACGGCTGTCGGCAGGGGGTTGGCATGGTTATCCCGCCAGTTCGCATTGGCGGGAGGTTTCATCATGCTAGCACTGGCCTTCATGACCGTTGTCAGCATCATCGGTCGAAGCACTATCGGCGTCTCTGTGGAGGGTGATTACGAACTCGTTGAAGCCGGGTTGGGTATAGCTGTTTTTCTGTTCCTACCCGAGTGTTACGTGAAGCAGGGGCATGTGGTGGTCGATCTGTTCACGGCCCATTGCCGATTGGTCACGATCAGGCGCCTGGAAGCGATAAGTGACCTGCTGTTTACCCTGGTGGCGGTTGTACTGGTGTGGCGGATGAGCCTCAGCGGCCTGGAGGCATACGATTACATGGAGCAGTCGATGATCCTTGAGCTGCCGCTGTGGTGGGTATACGCCGTGGGCATTCTGTCACTGGTCGTGATGGGTCTGTGCAGTCTGAATAACTTGTATATCTATCTGTTCCGGAGGCTGGTGCGATGAGTGATGTTCAACTGGCTTTCGCTATGATGGCACTGCTGCTGGTGCTGATGGGGATTCGCATCCCGATCGCGCTGTCGATGCTTGGCTGCGGTGCGCTGGGCTACACCCTGCTTGCCGGTATGCCGTCGCTGCTGGAGTATCTTGGCACCGCACCGGTCGACAAATTTTCCACCTATGATCTGTCCGTCGTGCCGCTGTTTATCCTGATGGGCGAACTGGCGACGCGGGCGGGGATCACCGCCGAGCTGTTCCGCACCTGCAACACCTGGATCGGCCAGATGAAAGGTGGCCTGGCGATGGCCGCCGTGGCCGGATGCGCAGCGTTCGGCGCGATCTGTGGCTCCTCCCTGGCAACCGCCTCGACCATGGGCAAGGTGGCCCTGCCGGAGATGAAACGGCTGAACTACGCCGGCGGACTCTCGGCCGGGTCGCTGGCGGCCGGTGGCACGCTGGGTATTCTGATTCCGCCGTCGATGGTGTTGATCATCTTTGCGGTGTTGACCGAGCAGAATATCGCCAAGATGTTCATCGCCGCTTTTGTGCCGGGCTTTCTGGCCGCGTTTGGCTACATGCTGGCCATCGCGATCTACGTCAGGCTGTTCCCCAAGGCGGGACCGTGCGGTGAGAAAACCAGCTGGAGCGCGAAGATCCGCTCCACCAAGGATGTCTGGCATATCACGCTGATCTTCTTGATCGTGCTTGGTGGTATCTACCTCGGCTTCTTCACCCCGAATGAAGCGGCTGCTGTCGGTGTGGTGCTGACCGCAATACTGGCGTTTACCCATGGTCGCATGAAGTTAGCCGATTTCCGCGAGGCGATGATCCGTACCGCGATCTCCAGCGCGATGATCTTCTTCATCGTGTTCGGTGCCGACCTGTTCAGTGTGTTTATTGCGCTGTCACAGCTGCCGGCGGCGGGTGTCGAGTTTATCGAGAACTCCGGCTGGTCGCCCTACACCGTGCTGATCCTGATGTTGCTCACCTACCTGGTGATGGGCTGCTTCCTGGATAGCCTGGCGATGATCCTGCTGACCATTCCTATCTACTTCCCGATGATCATCGCCATGGATTTCGGTTTCCCGGCGGACGATGTGGGTATCTGGTTCGGAATTTTGGCCCTGGTCGTGGTTGAGGTCGGTTTGATCACGCCGCCGGTGGGGATGAACGTCTTTATCATCAAGTCGTTCGACAACTCACTGACCCTGGGCGAGTGCTTCCGCGGGGTGGTGCCCTTCCTGATGTCGGATATCGTCCGTGTCGGGCTACTGGTGGCCTTCCCGTCGATAACACTGGCGCTGGTACACCTGCTGGGATAAGCCAGTCTCGGGTCAAACCTTTGCAACAAGCCTTGTGTCGCCTTTGGGGAGCCTTCGTGCTCCCCTATTTTTATGTACAGGATGTACGGTACCCCGCGGGCGCAGGGATGCGCAGGAGCGGGGATGGCAGGATGTACGGTACCCCGCGGGCGCAGGGAGGCTTGCAGTAAACAAATAGGGTTGTATGAAAAAATTATATGTTTAAAATTCTAATTGTTTAGTTTTTAAATATAGTGTTTTTTTGCCTTTTCTGGCGGTGGAGGTTTGATGGACGGTTCTACAGGACCAGCGGACGAAATCAGTTTCGGCGTTCTTGGCGAGATGCTTGGTTACCGTCTAAGGCGTGCACAGCTCACATTTTTCAACAACTTCTCGACCGCCTGCTCCGACCTGGGCGTCAGTCCGGGCCTGTTCGGTGTGCTGGTGATCGCCAAGGAGAATCCGGGTCTCACGCAAACCGCGGTTGCCCAGGCGCTGGGCAACGATCGTTCCGCCATGGTGGCGGCGGTCGACCGTTTGGAGAAGCTGGATCTGATCGAGCGCCGGCCCTCGAAAAAGGATCGGCGCTCCTATGCGCTCTATCTAACCGAGCATGGCCAGCAGTTCTACCAGAAGCTGGTGGATCGCGTAGCGGCACATGAGGATAAGTTGTGTGAGCGTTTGCAGCCTGGTGAAAAAGAGTTGCTGCTCGAGATCCTCTCACGCTTCTCTTCCTAGCCTCAAGACAAAGCCTCTCCTTTTGTCTTGGTTGTAGCGGTACTGGCCCGGGTATCCGTTACAACCTGTCGCTTGTAGTCAGTCGATATCTTCTCTGCCGTGACTCTTTTGCAGGGCGTCGAGGAAGCGGCGCACCAATCGGGTCGGCGAGGGCGACTTGCGGTACAGTGCGGCGAACTCGCAATAATAGTCGAACCGGCTCTGCTCGATCTGGCGCATGTCGCCCAAGGCCACGAACGGGGCGGCATAATGATCGGGCAAATAGCCGATATAGGCCCCTGATCGGATCAGTGTGGCGATCCCCTCCTGGTCGTTGGCGACCGCACTTTTCTCCAGGCCGTGCTTGCGTCCGGTCTCCATGTTTGGGCTGTGGAAGCTCAACCCGGCGTAGCGCTGAGCGCGTATCTCGTCGCTGGTGGCGGTCGCTGCATGGTCGAACAGGGGGTGCCCCTTGCCGCAGTAAAGGTGCATGTTTTCGCCAAACAGCGGAATATATTTGAGGCTGGAGGAGGGGCGGTGGGTCGGAATGATACCCACATGGTAGCGTCCATCCAGTACCCCTTTTTCAATCTGGTTGACCGGCACCACGTGGATATCGATCTGCACCTCCGGTGCACTGGCGGTAAAGGTGGCGATCGCATCGGGTACATGGCACTCCGGGTTGCTGACGGTTTTATCGAACATGGCGATCGACAGCTGGCCCTGCAGCGTGCGGTGCATATCATTGACCTGGTGACGGAAGTCCTCAATGGAGGTGATCAGGCGCTGGGCGTATTCATAGATCTGTACCCCCTCCTGGGTCATCGAGAAGCCGCCCCGACCGCGTCGGCACAGGGTCAGCCCAAGGCGGATCTCCAGATCCTTCAGGTGGCGGCTGATGGTGGAGCGGCCAATGTTCAACTCCAGCTCGGCGGCGCTCAGTCCGCCGGCTTCGACCACCGCCATGAACACCCGCAGCAGACGGATATCGGCGTCGGACAGATTACCCAGCAGTGCGCGCATATGGCCCCCGTTTTAGTTTCATAAAAATGCAAGTAAGTTTCGATTAATTGTAATTTATCAAACATAGTGCCTGGCCTAAAGTGCATCGCAACCAAGCTCAACAACATCAACATTTGATTGAATGAGTACTGCGATGAACCAAGCCGAATCCGCCGGGCTGACCCAGGCTCAGCTCGATGCCTACTGGATGCCTTACACCTCCAACCGCGAGTTCAAGGCCAACCCCCGCATTATCACCAGCGCTGAGGGCGCCTACCTGATCGATGCCGAGGGGCGCAGGATCCTCGACGGCCTGTCGGGTCTGTGGACCTGCGGTGCCGGACATAACCGCCCGGAGATCGCCGAAGCGGTAGCGAAACAGCTACGGACGCTGGATTACGCCCCGGCGTTCCAGTACGGCCACCCGCTGGCGTTTCAACTGGCGGAGAAGGTTGCCTCGCTGGCCCCGGAGGGGATGAACAAGGTGTTCTTCACCAACTCCGGTTCCGAGTCCGCCGACACCTCGACCAAGATCGCCCGTGCCTACTGGCGGCAGAAGGGGGAGGCGACCAAAACCCGTATCATCGGCCGCGCCAAGGGCTATCACGGTGCCAGCTGGGGCGGCATCAGCTTCGGCGGCATCGGCGGCAACCGCAAGCTCTGGGGCCAGGCGATGGAGTCGGATCACCTGAACCACACCTGGCGTCCGGAGATGGCGTTCACCAAGGGGATGCCGGAGCAGGGCGCCGATCTGGCCAATGAACTCGAGGATCTGGTGGCGCTGCATGACGCCTCCAATATCGCCGCGGTCATCGTCGAGCCGTTCTCCGGCTCGGCCGGTGTCATCATCCCGCCGGTGGGCTATCTGAAGCGCCTGCGCGAGATCTGTGACAAGCACCGTATCCTGCTGATTTTCGACGAGGTGATCACCGGCTTCGGCCGCGCCGGTGCCATGTTCGGTGCCGACGCCTTCGGTGTGGTGCCGGACATGATCAACGTGGCCAAGCAGATCACCAACGGTGCCATCCCGATGGGGGCGGTGATCGTCAAGGACGAGATCCATGACACCTTCATGGAAGCGGGCGGTGCCCACTACAACGTGGAGCTGCCGCACGGTTACACCTACTCCGGTCACCCGGTGGCTTGCGCGGCGGCTCTGGCAGCGCTGGAGCTGCTGGAACGGGATCAGCTGATACCGCGGGTTGCCGAGATGTCACCGATCTTCGAGGAGAAGGTGCACAGCCTGAAGGGCTGCAAGCATGTCACCGATATCCGCAACTACGGCTTCGCCGCTGGCCTGACCATCGCCAGCAAGCCGGGTGAACCGGCCCGCCGGCCCTGGGAGATTGCGATGGCGTGCTGGAGCAAGGGGCTGTATGTCCGTTACGGCGGTGACACCCTGCAGCTGGGCTTGCCGTTCATCATCGAGCCGGAGCAGATCGACCAGATCATCAACATCCTCGGTGATGCGCTGAACAGCGCCGACTGATCGGGTCGGCTTAGAGTTGAATTAGAGTAAAAGAATGACAGGAGACACCGCTGTGACTCAGACAGTTGGACACTTTATCGGGGGCGAAAACGTCCTGACCCAGGGCCGTACCCAGCCGATCTACAACCCCTCCACCGGCGAAGTCTGTGGCGAGGTGGAGCTGGCCAGCGTGGCCACCGTCGAGCAGGCGATCGCCAACGCCCAGGCGGCCTACCCGGCATGGCGCAACACCCCCCCGGCCAAGCGTGCCCAGGTGATGTTCCGCTTCAAGATGCTGCTGGAGCAGAAAGCCGACGAGATCTGCCAGGCGATCAGCCGCGAACACGGCAAGGTGCTGCACGATGCCGCCGGCGAGCTGCAGCGTGGTATCGAAAACGTGGAGTTTGCCTGCGGTATCCCGCAACTGCTCAAGGGTGAACACAGCAAGAATGTCGGTCCGGCGATCGACAGCTGGAGCGAGTTCCAGCCGCTGGGCGTGGTTGCCGGTATCACCCCGTTCAACTTCCCGGCCATGGTGCCGCTGTGGATGTGGCCGGCGGCGATCATGTGCGGCAACACCTTCGTGCTCAAGCCCTCCGAGCGCGACCCCTCCAGTGCGCTGATGATCGCGCAACTGGCGATGGAAGCCGGCTTGCCGGCGGGTGTGTTGAACGTGGTCAATGGCGACAAGGAAGCGGTTGATACACTGCTGCAGTCTCAGACTGTTCAGGCGGTCAGCTTCGTCGGTTCCACCCCGATTGCACACTACATCTCCGAACAGGCCGCGGCCAACGGCAAACGCTGCCAGGCGCTCGGCGGCGCCAAGAACCACTCGGTGCTGATGCCGGATGCGGATCTGGACAACGCCGTCAACGCACTGATGGGCGCAGCCTACGGTTCCTGTGGCGAGCGCTGCATGGCGATCTCCGTGGCGGTAACCGTGGGTGATGAGATCGCCGACAAACTGGTGGCCTCACTGAAGGACAAGATCGCGGGTCTGAAAGTGGGTTCCGGTCTTGATAACAGCAACGAAATGGGGCCGCTGATCACTGCTCAGGCACGTGACCGGGTCAAGGGTTACATAGATGCGGGCGTCGAGCAGGGCGCGGAGCTGGTGGTGGACGGACGCGACATTGTCGTGCCGGGGCACGAAAACGGCTTCTTCGTCGGCGCCACGCTGTTTGATCGCGTGACCGAAAACATGACCATCTACACCGACGAGATCTTCGGCCCGGTGCTGGTGGTGGTGCGCGTCGATAGCCTGCAGCAGGCGATCGACATGATCAATCGTCATGAATATGGCAACGGTACCTGTATCTTCACCCGCGACGGTGAGGCGGCACGCTATTTCTGCGATCAGATCCTGGTTGGCATGGTGGGTGTTAACGTGCCGCTGCCGGTACCGGTCTCCTACCACAGCTTCGGTGGCTGGAAGCGCTCCCTGTTCGGCGACCTGAGTGCCTACGGTCCGGATGCGATCCGTTTCTACACCCGCCGTAAGACGATCACCCAGCGCTGGCCTTCCAGCGGCGTGCGGGAGGGGGTGACCTACTCCTTCCCGAGCTGAGGGCTCCTTTTTCGAGCTGAGGGCTCCTCTTCCGAGCTGAGGGCTCTACTGATCGGCTGTTGAAAAGGCGGTATACTGCAACTGCGAACAAGATCGCGTCAGCGGTCCTTCGTAACTTCTGGACAGGGGACCTTCGGGTCCCCTTTTCCGTTATGTACAGGATGTACGGTACCCCGCGGGCGCATGGATGCGCTGGAGCGGGGTATGACAGGATGTACGGTATCCCGCCGGTCTTACCCCGCCTTTTTATGCGGTTCCGGCGAGAGCAACGGTGCGAAAGTCTCCCGCGTGGCCAGAAACTCCGGACGCGGTTTATTGCCGTTGAACGGTGCCACGACCCGGTTGCTGACGGCGTTGTAGACGAAGAACAGGTTGCTGCGCGGGCTGGCGCTGATGTTGGAGTTGGATCCGTGCATCAGGTTGCAGTCGAACAGCAATACCGATCCGGCTTTGGCCGCCGTTGAGCGCAGGCCATAGCGGTGCTGGAAACGGGTCAGCGTTTCGCTATCCGGTGTGCCGATGGTTTGCGCCTTCAGCGAGTCACGGTAGTAGTCTTCCGGGGTTTTACCGACACAGCCGATAAACTCGCGTTGTGAGCCGGGCATCACCATCAGCGCACCGTTGAACTCGGAGTTGTCGGTCAGCAGGATAGAGGCGCTCAGGGCTCGCATGCGCGGCATACCATCTTCAGCGTGCCAGGTCTCGAAATCGGAGTGCCAGTAGAACTCCTTGCCGGTGAAGCCGGGTTTGAAGTTTAGCCGTGACTGGTGGATATAGACCTCATCATCGAGAATAAAACGGGCGATATCGGCGATGCGTCGATCGGCGGCAACCTGGCTGAACAGTGTGTTATTCCGGTGGATCTGAAATACCGAGCGCAATGCGTTGCTGGCCGGCTCAGTAATCGCCGCTTCGCTGGCCAACAGCGCCTGATCCTGTTGCATCCGTTCCAGCTCGGCCAGAAACCCGTTCACCTCGGATCGGCTGAACACCTCCGGCAGTAACAGGTAACCGTCGCGCTCATACTGGCGCAGCAGCGTATCGCTGATCGGACCCAGGCCAGACTTGTTGTAGAGCACCGGATCCTGACGCTCGATCAGCAGTGGTTTTTCAATATCTCGCGACGGATAGAGATCCGTTTGCGTACTCATTTCACTCCTCCTTTCGTTCGTGCACCGGTAGCTGACCCTTGTGTCACGGGTTTGTTGGGGTGCGTGGATTGTCGGGTGTTGTGACGAGTATCATGCGGCGACATAGCGCTCCGGCTAATCCGGGTAACCCGATGTTGTCGGGAAGCGTTGCTATCTGCCGCCGTGGCGGAGTTGGGACGGCTGGATCAATCTGACAGGCGCCCATTCGGAGCACCGAAGTAGATACCGAAGATCGGTAGAGCAGGCTAAAACCTGTTGAAAAGGGCGCTGCCGTCAAAAGACGGGCATCTCCCGTTGGGCCGTCATCATGAAGTGACTCAACTCCTCATGACTCGCGCGGTATTCTCCAGTATAGAACCACGCGAGTCAAAAAACGGAGGCGTTCACGCCTCCTGCGGGGTGGAGGCAAGTTCCATGACCAGGACATGGCTGGCGCCGGAGGCCAGGGAAACCGCACCGCCCAGAGCGTTGCCCGATTCTATGCAGATATAGTGGCGCGAGGGCTCGGCACCGATATCGCCGATACCGGCAGCAACCTCTGTTCCGGGGTTCCAGACGATAGTGGATTCGCTGGCGCTCTTGTCGATCTGAATCACCCGCTTCAATCCATAATCCAGCAGCTTGAGGCCGGAGGCCGAATGATCGTAAACCCGGTCCAGTGGCGGTGTGGGCGTCAACTCCTCGCTCTGGGGTTTGATCGCAAAGCCCTCCAGCTTGTCGTGATAGCGGCACCCGGCGAGCCCTTCGATATGGATGCTGTCGGTAGCGCTGACGGCGAAGTAGGTATGCAGTGCCTCGGTGAGGACGATGCTGTGCGGTCCCGTATTATGCGTGGTCAGGGTCAGCTTGAGCGTATGTCCCAGCTCGATATCCAGGGTCAGGTCGAAGGGTGTCGGCCAGAGTGACCGGGTGGTTGCCGAATCGGTGAGGCCCAACTGGATCTGAGTAGTATCGTCGCCGGCAAAGCTTGAACGCACCTCCCACAATGCATTGCGGGCAAAACCGTGCGCCGGCAGCTTGGCGTCCTCGGGGTGGTCGCCGAACCAGGGCCAGCAGACCGGAATGCCGCCGCGGATCGACTTACCCTGTACGAACTGTGCATTGGGACTGAGCCAGAGCAGATCCGGCTGTCCGGTTGGAACGTAGCTCAACACCTGAGCCCCCTGCAGGCACAATACGACCCGGCCGGACGGAGCTGTCAGTTCGCATTGCGGCAGTTGGCCGGGTCCTGAATAGAAACGCACGCGATCGGGTAGGGTAAAGGGTTCGAACATAGATACCTCATTGTGCAGTCACCGTATCGGGTACGGTGTGACTACTTGATTGAAAGCATAGTCGCTGCCGTAACGACGGCGATAGCGATGGTTGGATTCTTAGGTCTACTCACAGACGCAGTCGAGTAAAGCGGTTATTAAAGCAGTCTATAATCTGAGTTCATATTGGAGGAAAAAATTTTGAACCGTTTTGTCAGAGCATACGACCACGGGGAAGCCGTCAAATGAAAAGGAGAACAACATGAAAACTCAAACGCTTCTCGCATCGGTCTTGGGCATGATGCTCGCGGGCACTGCAAGTGCCGCCCCGGTCGACTCTATCAATTTCAACTACAGCGCCAATAAGGCGATGCAAACCAAGTACAAGGTGAAGCTGGTCAACGGCAAACTCACGTTGATGACGCCGAGTGCCGCCATGGGGCTCGGAGGCGCCAGTGTTTTTTGCAGCAAGCGTCACCATTTCACCGGCGCAGAACTTTACCTGGGGCCGGTTACCGCGTCCGGCGCGTCGCTGAACAAGTCGCAGGCCCGGTTGTCAGACTGGACGGTCAATGTCGCCTCTTACGTCAAGGGCGATATCGTCGAAGCGAACTCCGAGCCGCCACTGGTGTTCGATATTCAGGTCAACAGCATCGCCGCAAACTATTTCAATCCGGTCAAAACCGTAGAGGCTGAGCTGCAGAAGGCGAAGCAGGGCGGTATGAGCGACGCGACCTTCCTGTCCAAAACCCGGCTGTTCAAAGTTGAACGCCCGGTCACCCTGGCTGCCAAGTGCACCCACAACAACAATGGCGACACCGCCTATGCGGTGAAGCAGGTTCAGGCCGACTTCATGGTGGAGTACGAGGGCACTCCCCAGGCGATGGTCGGAGGCACTCAGATCGCCAAACCGGTCAAGGTGATCGCCGTACCCTTGGGGGGAAGTGGCCAGATCGAGAGCCAGTATGGCATTACCATCAGTGCCGGCCAGCTGATCTCCCTGCAGGGTGATTACTCCGGCCAGTGTCCCAAGGATGTGAACTTCCAGGGCCAGTTGGTCGCGCAGGGCAAGGGCAAGATGCAGATCCATATCAAGCGTAACGGCCAGCCGATCTACACCTCTCAGCGTTTCGACTACAACGGGGGGAATGTGCTGCACAACTTCATGGTCAAGGCGGAGCTCAATGGCCAGCCGCTGAACACCACACAGAACTACTCCTTCAACATGTATGTGAAAACCCAGGCCAAACCGAATGATGCGTGGACAGATTGGGACTTCGTCGACAGTTACCAGTGGAAGCAAACCTGTAAACCGATGGTGGGTATAAAGGCAACTTCGGGGAACGGCGGTATCCTGCAGCAACAGGCCCCGGCGCCGGCAAGGGCTAAAAACTGAATCGGTGAAAGCAACTTATAAGTTGACGAATGGGCCTGCGGCCCATTCTTGTTTTCGAAGGGGCGCGGTCCACTGCTTGTCTATCAAGGAGTTGGGTGCAGATGAGCCTGCGATTGGGTTAGGACTGAGCATTCAATGATGTTATAAATTCCCGATAGCCGGAGCATTAATCAAAAGGAATTTGGAATGTCGATCTCCTCTGAGCGGGTAAAGCTTTATATTCTTGTACTTCTTCTAGCGCTACTCTGCGTCGTTATTGCGTATCACTCATTTCCCCTCGCGCCTGCAACATCTGCTCCGACCAAGGCGCCAATGGTTGTTTCTCCCGAAACAGGGGTGAGCAATAACAGCGCTGATGTTCTGGATGACGATATAGTGAGCATCGAACTTATTGATGTGAATTTTTGGGAAGCGCGGTTCAAGGTGCGTTATCAGCAAAGTTCCGGGCGTACAGGCGGTTACTTGGCGATAGAACACCGTGCATGGACGCCTAATGTGGGTCTGATGACCTCGTCCGGAATACATGAAGGAGTAACCTTACTGAATCGCCATTTCGGTGAACGTGATGCCTACACGGTCAATGAGCTGGTGGGGCGAATGTACAATCCCTATCGACAGGACAAAAACTACGCCAAGAGAGTTTTTCCAGTCGAGCTCAACTGGCCGTCCCGAGAGGCTATCTCAACCTTTGACGCTGACAACGTCGATGATGCGCTAAGTCAGATCTCACAAGTTGTTATTTTTCGTAATGTTCCTCGGTATATAGAGTTTGCGGAGCAGTTGACGGCCAAGGGGTTCCCCCCAGAAAAGATCTATATGTCGCTCGCCGTATGCCCCAACTGTGTTGGTAGCCTTATATATGGTGAGGGGGTGCAGTTCGAGCAGTTGCAAGCGGTGCTGGCGGTATTGAAGCAGCATGATTTTCCGCTTGCAACGGTATCGTTTTCTGATGACCCAGCCGTTGCCGGCCAGATACAGATAGGAAATTCACCTCTAAAGGGCGGGAAAGCGCTTTGGGCGAATATTGAAGCGCTTCTGGATGCACAAACGGATGAAGCGTTTTTCGCAATCCTGGGTTATCCACTGCAGTCACCGGCAACACGCGCACGGCAGTTGCTCGCTAGAGCGAAAGATCTGATTAACAGTAACAAACAAATGGAATACTCGCGTCAGTTGCTTGATGAGGCTCTGCAACTGGATGACAGTTATGTACCTATCTATCTGGAGATGGCCCGACATCTCATGCGCACCCAAACCTTTAGTGAGGGGTATGTAAATGATGAGGTACTGCTGACGGCGGCAAAAGCGGAACAACTGATTCGTGCCGGTTTAACCGTAGATTCTGAATATGCTGACGCCTACGTACTCCTGGGCTACGTGCTTGCAGTGAAGCGCGAATTTGAAGAAGCGGAAGCTGCATTTAACCAAGCCGAGGCGTTGGGAACGGACAATTTATGGTTACCTTACAATCGAGCACTGATGTTCCTCTATCAAAACAGGGTTGAAGAGGCGATAACAGAGTACAGTCAATATCTGAGCATCCCCTCCGCCGAAGATGATAACGACCGACCCATACAGGCAGGTTTGAATAAACTGTCCGGCCTATATTTGAGTCGGGGCGAGGTCGATAAAGCCTTTAGCGTATTTGAAGAAACCCTGTCCCGGTTTCCTAATGACTCGTACACGACAGGTAAGTACCTCCGCCTGCTAGTGGCATATGGAGGTGATCCTGCCCGAATAGAGGCGTTACTTCAGCGTTGTAAAAGCTGTCGTAAGCGTATCGAGCCCCATATCGACTCCATGCAAGGCTTGCTGGCGGCGGCTGAATTGGTGGATCAGGACTCGGGAGCTGCTCAAAGGGCGGTGATTAAAGCCCAAGCTCTGAGAGGGGATTTTCTGTTGGTTGTTGCGGATATGATGAAGGGTGAGCTTGGGCGGAGCGCAGTTGAGAAGCTTGTGGTAAATACACTGATCGACGTGCCGGCGCTTGAGCATACAGGGTCTCTGGCCTATCCGCTTGTTGGTGAATATTCCACCACTGCTTTAAGTCTGGCATTGACGTTAGGGGCCGATCCCAACTTGGTAATGGGGCGTTCGGAGATGTCTCCGCTGATGCAAGCAGTCGTTCTACAGCGCCTCGACATGATCGAAATTCTTCTCGTGTATGGCGGTGACCCAAACCTTGAAAACGAATACGGAGTATCGGCTCTGACCTTGGCAAGGTCAGTGGCAGATCCCCAGATCATTGCCAAATTGGAAGCGGTAGAAAATCGCATTTAAGGTAGATGCACCAAGCCATATCCAAATACCGGATCGCGGCCCTGTTCACCGAGATCCTCAGCGTTGTGAATTAGTGTTTCAAGTGTTTCACCGCGCTGTTTGGCCAGTGCGAGAGCGGCGCTGACCCAGGGGGTTGCGAACGAGGTTCCGCTGGCGTAATAACCCCGTGCGTTCAGGTCGGCGGCCCAGATATCGACCCCAGGAGCGGCCAGTGTGATCGCCTCATCCTGCGGAGCATGACGTGCGATGCGCTTGTCCATATCGACCGAGGTGACGGCAATGACACCCGGCTGGTTGGCCGGAAACATCGCCGAACTGTCCGGCCCGTCGTTGCCCGCAGCGGCAACCAGGTCGATACCGTTGCGCTGCAGGGTGTGTAGAGCAGCGGCCACGAGCTCGCTGCGTCCGCCGCCGAAGCTCATATTGACCACACTTGGCCGCTCGGTGTTAAGCATCAGTCGATCCAGACCGCGAAGCCAGATGTCTGTGCGTGTCTGCAGCCCGTCGTCGGTGGTGTCGGTAAAGATGTTGATTGCCAGCAGTGAGGCTTCAGGCAGGGCGCCTTCCACCATATCTCGCCCCACCAGCAGGCTCGCGACGGCGGTGCCGTGGCGACTCGGCGCGTTGTCTTGACCGGTGATATCGATCAGCTCCAGCTTGCTGTGGCTGAGCGCAGGATGGCTGGTATCCACCTTCGCATCGAGCATCGCCAACCTGACACCGTCCCCGGATTCGGTCGTGTCCGGTAACGCCACCATTCGACGTGCAAACTGGCGTCCGCTACTGCCTTGCAGGCGGTAGCGCCGGTTGAACTCGGCGGCCCACTCCGGCCACTGCTGTTGCAGTTGGGCCAACAGGACATCCGGGTCCTTGTCGTCAGGTACACGGTAGATGCTGAGCACAAGCCCGAGCCCGCCGAGCATCTGGCGATTTTTGATCCGCAAATCTTGCGCGGCCAGTTGTTGGCGCTGACGATTCGCCGTTTCCAGATCGCTGGCACTGACCAGAATCTCGGACTTGATAAGATCGCTTGCCCGACTGGCCACGGAGGCTGGTCGTCCCGGTATGCTGGGCAGTTGATGGTCCAGCAGCTGCATCTCGCGGGGTACGAACGCCGGCGGGGTGCTGCCCGGATCAGGAGTCCGATGCGTTGGATCCCTGGCGTCGCCGGGGCGACCGGCTGAAGTTTCGGAGGAGGGGCGGGGGGCGCTGCCGATCTGCTCGGTACTGTTGGGAGCACCTGTCGGATCCAGTTCCGGCCGATCCGGGGCGTTCGTCGCAGCAAAACCCTGCGCGCTGCCGAGCAGGCCGATGATGAGCAGCGCGCGTAGCCAAGCGTTCTGCGAAGCGTTACTCATTCAATACGGCCTGAGCATGTTCGATCGCCGGGTGCTCGTTCAGTTGCTCGAGCACTGTTGCGGCCTGCGCCTCCGGGGGCTTGACGGCAATGGTGACGACGCCCATGGCGGAAGGTCCCTCCACCAGCTGCGCATTCAGCCCTAGCAGCAGGGCTTCCACCTCCGACCAGGTCGCATCGGGTGCGATAACCAGACGGTAAAGCTGGGCGCCCTCAAGCTGCTCGATACCGGGCTTGGTGCCCAACAGCTGAGGAGTGGTGTCGGTAGGGGGCTTGAGCAGCAGTCCCGCCTGCAGGGCAATGATGAGCACCGCCGCGGCAGCGAGGAACCGGTTCAATATCGGGCGGTCTCGCTGTGTTTTTGATAGCTGGGTCTGGTTCGATTGACCGCGGATACTCTTTTGCAGCCGTTTCCAGCCCAGTTCACCGGGAGCCGGTTCCTGCAGTTCTGCCTTGATATCGGCCTGCAGTGTCTGCAGCACTTCCAGCGTAGCGCGGGCTTCCGCCGAGCGTTGCAACAACGCCTCTACGGCCAGGCGTTCATCGTCGCTCAGTGTACCGTTGACATACCAGGGCAGCAGCGCCATCAGGTTTACGTCGTTGTTGGAATCGGTCATTGTCGTTGCTCGCTTCAGCCTGTCTTTCTACTCGGTCGGTATTCAGCGGAAATCGGTTCAATCCCATTTCGGAATTAACCGGCCCAGACAGGCCAGCAGCAGCTTTTTGGCGTGCATCATCCGGGTTTTGACCGTGCCCTCGGGGATATCCAGCGTGGCCGCGATCTCCGGATAGCTGCAGCCTTCGAAGAAGGTGAGGTAGATCACCTGGCGTTGGGCCATACCCAAACCATCCATGCAGTACCTGATATGGCCGCTGTTTTCTGACGAGATCTCGCCCTGTTCGATGGAGCAGCTGAGCTGATCGGCAGATTCCGGGTCGATCTCGGTTTCATCCTCGTGGTCGTGGCGCACATTCCGCCGCACCATATCCACCGCTTTGTGGTGGGTAATCGACAGCAGCCAGGTCTTGATCGACGATTTATAGGCGAAGCTGGAGGCCCTGTTCCAGACCTCCAGCATCACCTCATTCATCACTTCGCTGGCATCCACCGGATTCTTCAGCGTGCGCAGGGCAAAGCTGTATACCAGACCGGAATACTTTCGGTAAAAGCTCTCCAGTGCACTCTCCTGTCGGGCGATGATCGCGTCGAGCAGGGCCTTGTCTTCATCCATGCGGCACTTACCTCAAAAGCATCCGACGGGTCAGGGAACGTAGGTCATCGCGGTCAACTCGCTTTGGCCGATGACCCGGCCCTGAGAGTCGAGAGCGTTGATCCGCCACAGATACTGTTGATGCGCGTTCAGCTTGTCCCGTACCAGTGTCGACAAGTGGGTGCCCTGCGTTGAGTTGGGCAGCAGCATGCCGGCGACGAAGCTGGGGGCGTTGTTACCCGCGGTCTGGAATATCTGTAGTTGGTAGACCACCGCGTTCTCGACCGGGCTCCAGTGCAGTGGGGTGGCAGGGCCGACCGGTTGCGTATCGGCACTCAACTGCATCTCCTCGATCTGGCTCAGCGGGGCGGCGAGCACCTGATAGGCGACGGTGACCACCTTACCCTCGTCGGGGCAGTTGAAGGCGTTGCCGTCCGTGCTGTCGCGATCGATGACGCAGAAGCGCAGCAGGTACTTGCCGGCCTTATCGGTGGGCAGGCGTGGACTGGGCAGGCGCGCGTGCTGCAAGCTGCTCAGGGTCTGGCGCTCCAGTTTCAGGGTGCGGAACAGCGGCGCGGCTTCACTGGCGCCAGGCTCGGCCAGCTGCCAGTAACCCTCCAGAATACCGGTGCCGCTGAAATCCACATCCAGGTAGCCGAACAGCTCCTGGCCCGGTTCTACCACTGCCAGACTGGTTTGGTTGGAGAAGCTGAGCTGCAGCCGCTGGATGGCGAAGGCATTGCTGTCGCGGGTGGCACGCAGACTGCTGCTGCTCAGGTTGAAGCGCACATCGGCGTTGATGCCACCCGCCGGCGCACCGGACAGGTCGGCAAAGCTACGGCGAATAATGATGGTTCTGTAGCCCGCATCGAGCCAGCTCTGAACCTGAGCGCCACTGATGACGAAGTTCTCGATGGTGATCTCGCCGGCAGGCGTGATCGCTCCGTTCAGGGTCATCGGGGAGGCCAGGTTGGCGACTGTCGCGGCCGCCGAGTATCGGCTCGAGGTACTGGCGACCTGCCAGCGGATGGTGAAACTGTTGGTTTTGTTGGCAACCAGCAGGGATGTCGCAGAGCTGCCGCTGGCGCTGGTAACCGCCGCCTGGGCGGGAGTGGACAGCAGCGCGCAGCAACTGATCAGCAGCAGTGCCAGCGGATACAGCCGGCGTTTAATCTGGATATGCAGTCGTGTTTTCATAGCGGTTCTTTTAACCCTCGTTGTTGCCGGCCCAGTAGAGGCTGAAGCCCAGTCGGACCTGCCAACTCTCGTAATCGTTTGCATCGATGGTGTCATCCTGTCTGCCGTAGTTTCCTTTCAGGAACCAGTCCATGCCGGGTCTGAGGTCTTTCGCTTCGACTGCCTTCCAGGTCAGTTGCAGATTGCCGGTATGGTTGTCCTGTCGGGTATCCAGGTTGTTAGGATCTCCATACTGGTTGTCGTAACGGCCGTAAAAATAGTTCACATTCATCAGCAACTTGTTGGGAATAAATGCGTACTGGCTATCGATGCCGGTGTTGAGGGTCGTGTATTCGTTGTCGTTCTCCAGCTCTTTGTATCGGTTCCACTGAATAGTGGGGGAGAGGGTCAGGCGCTCATTCGGGAACCAGCTCAATTGCAGGCTGGTCAGGTGGTTTTCCGTATCACCTACAGGGGTGTAGATCTCCACGGCATTCTGTTCGACCGGATCGCTGCGATCGTCGGTTTTGACCAGGGCGTAACTCACCCCCCAGCTCCAGGTCTGATGGCTGAAGTTGGCCCCGAGCGAGTATTCGTGCTGGGTGTTGTCCACATCCACTCCGCTAAGCAGTACGTCGCTGCGTGGCTGATTGTTGCGGGTGACATGGTAATAGGCCGTGTAGGTCGGTGAGCCGATATGGCGCCATAATCCGGATTCCAGGTCGACGCTGGGGGTGTAGTTGAGGTCCAAGCCGAAATAGCGCACGGTCAGTGTCGCGCGGTCGGCGTGATCTTCAATGTTGTTCTGCTGATGTTGCCCCTCCGCGTTCAGGCTGAGGCCGCCCTTGCTGGCGTAGAGCGCCAGTTGATGGGTGTCCAGGTCGCCGGGCAGACCCAGGTTGGCGATACTGTAAAAACGCTCGCCGACGCGCTGGCGCTGGGCGCTCAGCTGCCACTGATCGACGCCGAACGCAGGCAGATCGGGGCCGGAGTTTAGTTGTACCAGCCATTTGTCGGCATCGTCATCGAGGGCGCCATCGCCGTAATCCAGACCATCACTGTCGAAACTGGACTGCGCCTTTTGCCAGTGCAGCCAGAGTGAACGGTTGAGCCAGATCGAGTCCAGTGTGATGCCCCAGCTGTGCCCACCGTAGATACTCTCATCGTCGAGCACGGTAAAGCCGCTGCCGGTCGATCGGCCCTTGCCGTCGACATAACTGGTGGTCAGGGTCAGGCGTTCCGGGTCATCCGCCAGCGGGCTGACGGCGAGTGTGCCGCCGAGGGTTTGATTGTTCTGCTTCTCGGGCCAGAAAAGGTCGTCTTCGGTGCTGTTGGTGGTTTCACTGGCGGTGCCGAAAACCGATGCCTTTAGGGTCTGCTCATCATTGTTGGCGTAGAGGTTGACGCCGCGCCGCTGATAGCCGGAGAACAGCAGATCCTCATTGGGGTGGGTGTAACTGCCGACACTCATGCCGGCGCTGCCGGACTCCCCCTCATGGGCGATACTCGCCTGGTAATCGGCCAGTTGCCATTCGCTGTCGGGGGAGTGACCCTGATGCAGGGAGTCGTACACCGCCTGTACTCGTGCAGAGGTATGGAGGCTGCCGTCGCGGTGGTCGCTATCGGCGCTCAGGGCACCATTTGTCTGCCGGTGGTCGACACTGCGGTAGTCGGTATTGTCATCCTCTGCTACGCGCACCTGGGTGGAGAGCGTCGAGTTCACACTCCACTCTGTGGTGCTGCTGGGCGCCAGGATGGTGACCTGGGACTCAGTCAGTGTCTGGATCTCGCCATCGGAATAAAACGCGAGCACATAGGCTTGATAGGTGCCGGCCTCCAGTCCGGAATCCAGAGATACGCTGACGCCATCTTCGGTACGCTCGATAAAGGGGGTGACATCGTAGCCGCCGATCTCGACGGCGATGCTCTCCAGCGTTTTATCCTGCAAGGGCTGCTGGAAAACCAGCTGGATAGTCTCGGAGGCATGGCCTTGAAGACTACACAATAACAATCCACACGAGGTTAAGAGCCTTCCTGTTTTAACCAGCATCTTCCTGCCCTGAAGTTTATGAGTGGTTAATGTGCTTAAAAATAATGCCAGTGTTTCTACGGACTGGTAAGAAAAATCTGATCAGCCGCCTATACGGATAATAGAAAATGCGGAGAGAGTCGCCAGGACTCTCCCCGAATGTCAATGCCGGCCGCAATAGGTATTACTGGAATACGGCGGTTCTGCTGTTGTTTTCTTTGGCGCGTGCCGGCTTGGATGGCTCGACCGCTTTGTACTGATTACCGGCGCTGGGCACCGCTTCCAGGCCTTTACTCGGCGCTTTGATTTTCAGCGGCTCGCATACCCACAGTTCGTTTTTCTTTACCGCGATCTGGCCAAACGGACATTTAGGCATGGGGCCTGAGTTACCCGGCGCGGCGGCAAAAACGCCAGTGGTGATAATGGACAGGGCGGTGGTAGCAATAAGGTGTTTGATCATCTGCGCTTTCATGGTGTTGTCTCCTGGTTCACATAATTGGGTGTTGCTGTGACCTATGTCGAAAGCGCGTCTGAAACGGTTCAAAAAATTTTGGCTTGGTATCGGAGGGGATAGTTCACGGCCGACCGGTTAGGGTTCGGTGATGAAGGGGAGACTGGGCTGTTGATAGCGCGGCAGCTCGATCCGCTTCCTGAGATTTACGAAGGTGTTGAAGGCGGACTCCAGGTTCAGGTTGTGTGCCATCCAGTCGGGGATGGCGCCATCGGGGTCGATGATTCCCTGGTAGCGGATATGCACCTGTCCATCCGGCAACGGCGTCAGCGTCCACTGCGCCTCTAGCCGCCGAACCTGGATGCCGGGCAGCTCCAGCTCAGGTTGATACTGATTGCGCACACTCAGGGTCAATCGCAGGCTCTCGTCCTGGACAATGGTGGAGCGGGTCCGCACCCAGCGCTCAGCTACAACCAGAAACCCCTTTACGCGGGTCTCCACCAGGTTTTCGGTTTCCGAATAGCGTTCCAGCTCCGTCACCGTTTTCACCCGGTCGAGCCACTTGTCGGCGTTTTCGGTATCGCGCAGCAGGTTGATGAAGGCGGAGAGGGTGCAGTGCACGGAGGTGTCTGCTCTCACCTCGGTAAGGCCAGAGCCCGCCTCTGTTCGGTAATCGATCGAGACCTGCTTCTCGGTTTTCCAGTGGTGCCAGCCCTCGTCACCCTGGGCAGTTGAGGTCAGGGCAAACAGGGGCAGTGAGGCAGAAAGGCCAAGGAACAGCCGGAGCCAGGTGCGCTTTGGCTTGGCGCTGCGGAAACGATATGACCTGTGATACAACGTTGTGACCCTCCATGATCCTTTGCTGAATCTCTTACTTATCAGTATTGCACAGCCATATGCTCTGATAGGGCTGGAGCGTCAGCGTCGCGTAGCGGTCGGTGAACTCCATCCCGCTGATCAGATCGACCCATTTTTCTGCTCCGGGCAGGTTCACTTCGCCGAGCGAGACCTGCCGAGGGCAGTTGGTGACATTGGTGATGGCAAAAATATGCTGACCTCTGTCCAGACTTTGACGCCAGAGCGCCAGTATATGGTCACCCAGCTGCAGAGTGTACTGTACCGCATTGGGATGGAAGGCTTTTTGTTTGACGCGCAGGTCGATCAGTTTCTTCAGGCGGCCCAATACCCGGCTCTGATCGGTGGCCGGGTCGTTCAGTTTTTCCTCCAACAACTGGCGGTCCCACTGATGGCGGTTGATGGCACGGTTGTGGTTGGACAGCTCCACCCGGCGCTCGTCGTTGGGGGTGGCGAGGAAGCTGTGGATATAGAACGCGGGGATCCCCTCCATCGCCAGCATCACCGTATGCGCACAGATAAAACGCTCGATCTGCCACTCATCCTCACCACTCTGAGTGCCGCGCATCGCCTCGAACAGGGCAATGTTGATCTCGTAGGGACGCGCCTGCCCGGTGGGCAGGGTGCGCCAGGAGACGCGGGCGCCAAACCCCTCCAGCGTGCGCACCAGCTGGTTCAGTTCATGTTCGCTCAGCAGCCCCTCGGCGGGGCGCAGGCCGATGCCGTCATGAGAGGCGATGAAGTTCAGGTAGCAGGTGCCCTGCTGGGTCGGCGGCATGCTCATCAACCAGTCGCGCAGCGCCCGGCAGTCGCCGGTGATCAGAGTGTTGATCAGCAGCGGCGGCAGCGGAAAGTTATAAACCGTGTGCGCTTCATTGGCGTTGCCGAAGTAGGAGAGGTTCTCCTGCTTGGGGATATTGGTCTCGGTGATGATGATCGCGCCGGGCTTCGCGTGCTCCACCAGCAGGCGCAGCAGGCGGATGATCTCATGGGTCTGCGGCAGGTTGATGCACTGGGTACCCAGCTCCTTCCACAGGAAGGCGACCGCATCGAGACGGAAGATGCGTACGCCGTGCTCCAGGTACTGGCGCAGGATCCCGGCGAACTCCAGCAGCACCGCCGGGTTGGAGAAATCCAGGTCGATCTGGTCGTGGCTGAAGGTGCACCAGACGTAGCGGGTGCCGTTGAGGGTTTCCACCTCCTTCAGCAGCGGCGAGGTGCGCGGTCGCACCACCAGGCTCAGATCGTCGTCGGGCGAGGCAAGGCGGAAGTAATCCTGCCCCGGATCGCGCCCGGCCTTGAAGTTCTCGAACCAGAGGCTGCGGCTGGAGCAGTGGTTGATCACCAGATCCGCCATCAGGTCGAACTCGGCGGCAATCGCCTCCACATCCTGCCAGTCGCCGAGCGCTTCGTTGACCTCGACATAGTTGATCACCGAAAAGCCGTCGTCGGAACTCCAGGGAAAGAAGGGCAGGATATGCACGGCGCTGACGCAACCGTGCAGATGCTCGTGCAGGAAGCGGCGCAGGGTTTTGAGCGGCTTCTCCTGCGGGCAGAGCAGGCTGTCGCCGTAGGTGATCAGCAGGATATCCTCCTGATCCCAGAGGTTGGTGTGCGGCTCCGGCGTGCGGCAGCTGTCGTCCACCGCCATTTTCTCGATCAGCTGTTCGGCCAGGGCGGTGTTGTCGGCACCGCCGTAGATACGGTCCAGGTGGGTGATGACCCGTTTTCGCAGCAGGTCGAGATCGCGCTGACTCATGCTGAGAACTCCGCCGTGTCGGCTTCCACCGCCTCGACCAGGCGCTCGAAAATATCGGGTACGGCGCTGATGACCCGGTTCCAGCTGGGGATGAACGGGGTCTCCATCGGCTTGCTGAGGAAATCCTCGCCGGCGCGCATGACGTTACGCGAGAACATCTCCACCGCCAGCTCCTCTTGGTGGATGTCGAAATCCAGGCCGTTGATCAAGGCATCATTGCGGTAGGTTTCGACGAAATCCAGCGCGATACGAAAATAGGTCGCCTTGATGGTGCGGAAAGTCTCGGTGTTGAACACCACCCCCTGGGTGGCCAGCTTGCGGAACATCGACTTGCTGATGTCGATCGACATCTTCGACAGTCCCGTCTCGGCATTCTCCGCCGACATCGGCTGGTGCTTGTGGTCGTAGGTCTTGGCAATATCCACCTGGCAGATGCGGTTGTGGGAGTAGTTGCGGTTCATCTCGGATAGCATCCCCACCTCCAGGCCCCAGTCGCTGGGGATACGGATATCGTTGATCACGTCGCGGCGGAAGGAGAACTCGCCGGCCAGCGGGTAGCGGAAGGAGTCCATGAAATCCAGGTACTCCAGCGGCCCGAGCACCTTCTTCAGTGCGCGCAGCAGGGGCGTGACCAGCAGGCGACTGACGCGGCCGTTGATCTGGTTGCCGGCGACACGGGCATAGTAGCCTTTGCAGAACTCGTAGTTGAAGTTGGGGTTGGCCACCGGATAGATCAGCCGGGCCAGCAGGCTGCGGTCGTAGGTCAGAATGTCGCAGTCATGCAACGCCACCGACTCGCCGCGCCCGGTGGCCAGCACATAGCCCAGGCAGTACCAGACATTGCGCCCCTTGCCGGGCTCTCGTGGTGCCAGATCCAGTTCGCTCAGCAGCCTGTCTACCTCGCGCAGGCGCGGGCCATCGTTCCACAGCACCCGGTGGTGCTGGGGCAGGCGGTCGAAAAAGGTCAGCGCGTGGCGATACTGCTGCTCGTCGGCGCGGTCCAGGCCGATCACGATCTCGTTGAGATAGGGCACCTCGGCCAGCGCGTCGATGATAGGACCGAGCGCCGGTCCCTCCAGTTCGGAGTAGAGCGAGGGCAGCACCAGCGACATGGGGCGTCGGCGGCCATACTGCGCCAGTTCGTTTTCGAGTTCGCCGAGGGGGCGGTCACACAGGTTGTGCAGGGTGGTAATGACCCCATTTTGATAAAAATCGCCCATCACTTTTTCTCCTGTCAGGCTAGCGCAGTTGCGCTTGATCGCTCTACGAGCGCCTTAACAGGCGGCTGAAAAACATTAGAGCCCTAACGTTTTTCGGCAGCCTGGTAACGATCCAGCAGCATCTGGATCACGTCATTCCAGCCCGCAGGGCCTGCGGCCTGGCTGTGGATCACTTGGTTGGCCTGTACGACCGGTGCCGGGCGGTGCGGATTAGCGATCACCACGGCGATATCCGCCGCCTCCAGCATCGCCACGTCGTTATCGCTGTCGCCGAGGGCGATCACCAGCGGGGTTTCACCGAGCAGCGGGCGGTAGAGTTGTTTCAGACGCTCAAGGGCACGGCCCTTGTCGGCCCCCGCGCCGAGTATGCTGAGAAAGCGCCCGCCCTGCAGACAGTGCAGACCTAGGCTGGCCAGGGTGTTGGCGAAACCCTGTTTCTTTTCGTCGTTATCCAGCCAGAGCAGCGCTTCGCTGTAGCGGCGGTCCTGCGCTTGACGTGCGGCGTCCGGCGACAGGCCGGTGTGGGCGATCACCTGCTCGAGGCTCCATTGGCCGAAACTTTCGAACCGGTATACCGGTCTCAGGCTATCGAGTGCGGCGCGGATCTGGTCGATGCCGACGCCGAGCGGCAGCTCGATATAGCCCTCGTCGATTACGTCTTCCCCCTGGTGCAGGTGGATCTGTTGCTCGGGAATACAGATCGCCGAGCCGTTCTCGATGATAAAGGGGTCGCTGTTGTCGAGGCTGGCGCGCAGGCTGATCAGCTCCGCACAGGTTTTGCTGGTGTTGGCGATGACCGGGATACCGGCGGCGTAGGCACGCTCGAGTGCCGGGCGCGCGGCGGCAAAGCTGTAGCTGTCATGGTCGAGCAGGGTTCCATCCAGATCGGTCACGATCAGTAGCGGTGGAGCCGTCTGTTGCGGGTACGAGTAAGTCATGGGCGGTTGCCGGCATTGGTAGCGATAGAGGGGCGCTATGCCGGTCAGGTCTCCTGACGCTCTTGTCTATTCGGTTTCTCTGACCCGAAGCGATCTTTGTGCCAGTTCGGTTGAAGGCTCGACAGATCGGGCCCTTAACGCGGGGTACACGCGATGCAGGGCGGCTGAGAGCCCAGGCTTGGTGCGGATTGAGTGATAAAATTGGGGTGTGCACCGGTTTGGTGCAAAATGTCCAGGATGTAAACGCCGCAGTTTGCGGTCAATCGACTACAGAGTTGTTATAGTTAGACGCTTGTTAAACACTCAGTGTTTGTCTCTTGTTCGCAAGGAAACGCATGACAACCTTTAACCTTGTTCAGGAAATCGATGGTGCGCTCGAGACCCTTAATCGATCCGAGCGAAAAGTTGCGCAGGTGATTCTGTCCGATCCCCAGGCGGCGACCCGGGCCTCGATCGCGGTGCTGGCCAAGCAGGCCCAAGTCAGTGAGCCCACCGTCAATCGCTTCTGCAAGCGCTTCAATACCGCCGGTTTTCCGGACTTCAAGCTGCACCTGGCGCAGTCGCTGGCCAGCGGGGTGCCCTATGTCACCCGCAGTGTCGAACCTGACGACACTGCCGAGCGCTATACCCCGAAGATATTCGACGCCACGATGGCAAGCCTGGCGCAGGCCAAGGAGGGGCTGAACCCCGCGGCGATCGAGCTGGCGGTGGACCAGCTGATCCAGGCCAAACAGATACTGTTTTTCGGCCTGGGTGCCGGTGGCTCCGTCGCCCAGGATGCCCAGCACAAGTTCTTCCGCTTCAATATTCCGGTCATTGCCTACGATGACGTGTTGATGCAGCGGATGGTTGCTGCCGCCTCCGGTACCCGCGATGCGATCGTGATCTTTTCCAATACCGGCCGCACCCGCGAACTGGTGGACATTGCCAGGATCGCACGCGCCAGCGGAGCTACGGTGATCGGCATCACCAACCCCGGTTCACCGCTGACCAAGCACTGCACCGTCGTGCTTGGGGTCAAGGAACCGGAAGATACCGATATCTATATGCCGATGCTGTCACGCATCGTCCATCTGGTGGTGGTCGATATCCTGGCAACCGGTGTGACCCTGCGCCGCGGAGCGCACTTTTTGCCGCACCTGCGCCGGATCAAGGAGTCGCTGAAGGAAACCCGATATCCGGTAGATGCGAGCGACTAGCCAGGGCGCAATACTTGTTCACATCCTTCGCCCAATAACTATAAAAGGAGAAGCCGATGTCCGCCGTGCTGATCAATACTCATGACACGACCGATGGTCATCAATTGATCGAGGTGGTGCTGAACGCCGAGCGCTCGCTGAATGCGCTGACGCTGGAGATGATCGAAGCGCTGAGTTCTGCGCTCGATGGTTGGGCGGCAGATGAGCGGGTCTGTGCGGTGGTGTTAAGTGGCGTCGGTGAAAGAGCCTTTTGTGCCGGTGGCGATGTGGTCAGCCTTTACCATCTGATCAAGGCCGGTGATCGGGAAGCCCCCAGGCGCTACTTCGAAGCCGAGTATCGTCTCGATTATCAGTTGCACCAGTTCCCCAAGCCGATTATCTGTTGGGCCGATGGCATCGTGATGGGGGGCGGTATGGGGTTGATGAACGGATGCGGTGTCAGGGTGGTGACCGAGCGCTCGGCGCTGTCGATGCCGGAGGTGAACATCGGGCTGTTCCCGGATGTGGGGGCCAGCTGGTTCCTGAATCGTTTGCCGGGGCGCACCGGCCTGTTTCTGGCGTTGACCGGTAATCCGATCAACGCGGCGGATGCGCTTTATCTCGGTCTGGCCGACCGGTTTATCGAACATGCCCGCTATGGCGAGATGATCGAGGCGCTGAAAGCGGCGAACTGGACCAGCCTGAGTGCCAACTCTGTTGTCTCCGAAATCGTACGCGGCCTGGAAACCGTGTCCGAGCCGCTGCTGAACCCTCATTCGCCGATTCGGGACCACTATGATCTGATCCAGGCGATCACTGACCACGACCAGGTGGCCGAGATCGTCGGTGCCTTGCTGGCCACAGAAAGTAACGACAACTGGATCGAGCGGGCCCAGGCTACGGTACGTCGTGGTAGTCCACTTGCCATCTGGATAATCGAGCGCCAGTTGCGTATCTGCCGCCATTTGTCTTTGCGGGAGTGCTTCGCTGCCGAGCTTAACCTGGCGGTTCAGTGCGGCTTGCATACCGAGTTTCCCGAAGGGGTGCGTGCTCTGCTGGTGGATAAGGATCGCCGGCCTAAGTGGAGTTACCCCTCGGTGGTCGAGGTGGACAAGGCAGACGTGGACAGCTTCTTCGAGCCGGTATGGCCGAAAAACCCTATGGCTGATCTGCCGATGCCACCGGGTGTCCCGGTATAAGACGATGCTTTCGATATTGAAGATTTTATATTTCAGCAATAAATACTTCAGTGTTAGGCTGCAAGTGGATACACTAATCAACACCTGACTTCGGGCGATATTCTCGTCGCCTGTTCGCTATATTTCAGCACTCCGATATGAAAGAAGACGATATTACCGCCTATCTACAGCAGTTTTCGCTTGAACAGCTGGATGAAATAAAACAGCTGGTCTTAAAAAAAGCCGACGATAAAAAGCGCCAGGCCGAAGAGTTGAGGCTTAAGCGGGAGAAAGAAGCGCTACGTCGTAAAAAGCAGGAGGAAGACCTTCGGCTTAAACGGCAGGCAGCACACCGTAAGCCGCAGCAGCCGATGCGTGCCGTGGGCGGGATGCCACCCAGCCCGCCGAAAGATATCGCAGCCTTGGCCGAAGCCGCCGACCTGGATATCAGTGGTCTGTTACGCGATATCGATCGCCGCAAACGCTGATTCACCGGTTTGCCTCAGTTAACGGCGGATGCCTTGAACGGGTAAATCCGGTTCAGGGCGTTTTAGCCCCCTCTAATCGAGATAAATCTCGTTGCTCTGCTATTGAAGCCGAATAACGGATAAAGCCGGTATATTTTTCAGGGTATTTCTCCGCTGTCTGCTTTGCTACAAAAGCTGTCGTTTTGTTTCTTTGTTGGCGTTTGTTGACCCTCTTGTTGTATTTAACCTTATGAAAATTAAATAAAATTTTCGTGGAACACTGTTTGCAACTGTCTCCCTGAACACGGAATCCAGCGTCGATTCCGTTGGCATGCGGGAGTAATCAGATGACAGCTGCACAACGCCAGGTCGTAATCAACGATACAACGCTGCGGGACGGTGAACAGACCGCCGGAGTGGCGTTCAATGCCGAGGAGAAGCTGCAGATTGCCACTGCGCTCGCGGCGGCCGGTGTTGGCGAGCTGGAGATAGGCATTCCGGCGATGGGCGAGGCGGAGCGCGACGTGATGCGTGCCATCGCCAGCCAGGGCTTGGGTGCCAGGCTGATGGCCTGGTGTCGTATGTGCGACAACGACCTGCTCAGTGCCTTGGGTACCGGGGTTGATCTGGTCGACCTGTCGATCGCCGCCTCCGACCAGCAGATCACGCACAAGCTGCGCCGCGACCGGGGCTGGGTGTTGAACCAGATCGACCTGCAGGTGCGTAAGGCGGTGGATCTCGGCTTCGAGGTCTGTGTCGGCTGTGAAGACGCCTCCCGCGCTGATCTCGAGTTCCTGCAGCGGATACTGGAGAGCGCCGAGCGCGCCGGTGCCCGCCGCATCCGTTACGCCGATACCCTCGGCATTCTCGAACCCTTCTCCGTGCTAACCCAGATGCAGCGGCTGCGCAGCGGCAGCGACATCGAGATCGAGATGCACGCCCATGACGACCTCGGCTTGGCCACGGCCAACACCCTGGCCGCGGTGATGGGCGGCGCCACCCATATCAACACCACCGTCAACGGGCTTGGCGAGCGCGCCGGCAACGCCGCGCTGGAGGAGGCGGTGGTCGGCCTGAAACAGCTGTACGGCATCGACACCGGGGTGGATATCGCCCGGCTGCCGATCCTGTCGGCTCTGGTGGAGTCCGCCTCCGGCCGCGCCGTGCACTGCCAGAAAAGCGTGGTCGGCAGCCATGTTTTCACCCACGAGTCCGGTATCCATACAGATGGCCTGTTGAAGGATTTCCGCAACTACCAGGGGCTTGATCCGTTGCTGCTCGGGCGCCACCACGAGCTGGTGCTGGGCAAGCACTCCGGTACCCAGGGGGTGATCCATGCCTTCGCCGGTATCGGTATCGAACTCAGTCGTGCCGAGGCGGCGATGATGCTGGAGCCGATCCGTCAATTTGTCACCCAAACCAAACGCAGCCCCTCGATGCTGGAGCTGCAGCAGTTCCATCTCAACATCCTCAATGCTGAAGGAGGTCTTCACTATGAAGCCGGAAACTGAACGCAACGAAGAGCAAAAACGTCTGCAGGCGGAAGATCAGCATGCGGCCGCGATGAAACGGCATCTGGTACTGACCGGGTTCGTCATGGGGCGTGGCGTGCCCGTGGCCCGGCCGATCACCCGCTGTACCGGCAAATAAGCGGACAACTCCAAGGAGCGGCGCCATGAATGCAAGTGTCACCACCCATCGACCCGAAAAGCGCGGACTGCTGGCCGCGTGGAAAGAGGATGTGCGCTGCGTATTCAAGCGCGACCCGGCGGCGCGCAACTGGATCGAGGTGCTGACCACCTATCCAGGGGTGCATGCGGTACTGATGCATCGGCTGTCGCATCGACTGTGGCGGGCGAACTGGCGCTACAGTGCACGGCTGATCGCCTACCTGGTCCGACTGCTGACCAATGTGGATATACATCCCGGTGCCAGCATCGGTGCGCGCCTGTTCATCGACCACGGCGCCGGCGTGGTGATCGGCGAGACCGCGGTGATCGGAGACGATGTCACCCTGTATCACGGCGTCACCCTGGGCGGCACCAGCTGGAACAAGGGCAAGCGCCACCCGACGCTGGGCGACCGGGTACTGGTTGGCGCCGGGGCCAAGGTGCTGGGGCCGATCACCGTCGCCAGCGACGCCCGGGTCGGGGCCAATTCGGTAGTGGTGCAGGACGTACCCGCCGGCGGCACCGTGGTCGGCATTCCCGGGCGTATCGTGTCCGACCAACCGGTCAGCAGCGGCGAGTACGGCATCAACCTGAACCACCACCTGATTCCCGACCCGGTAGGGCGTGCCATCAGCTGTCTGCTGGAGCGCATCGACAAGCTCGAGGCCCGTCTCGAGGCGCAGGGACGGCTGGAGCCCGATTACCAGGCCAGTTTCTACAATAGCTGCACGCCGTCTAGCGAGATCTGCGAAGTCGACTGTGCCGGTGGCAAGCAGCATTTTTCCAGGGGATAGCGCGATGGACCTGCATGATTTCGACGTCAACGATCTCTACTTCGAGTCACCACCGGAGCCGCGTGTGCTGGCACTGCTCGAACAGGCCGCCGAGGCCTATGGCGAAGGCGAGGCGGAACCCTACCTGCAGGAAGCCCATGCGCTGGCGCCGGACAACCTGATGGTGCATGTGGCCCTGTACCGCTTCTATTACTACCAGCACCGCTATGCCGATGCGTTGAGCGTGGCCGAGTGCGCGATTGCGCTCTCCGGCCGCCTGTTCGGCTATCGCGGCCACTGGCGGCAGATGACGCTGGAGATCCTGGCCCACGGCATGGTGCAGTCGTTCAGCATGGTGCGCTTCTACCTGCTGGCGCTGAAGGGCGCGGGCTATCTGCAGCTGCGCCTGGGCGAGATCGAGGCCGGCGTCGAGCGCCTGGAGAAGGTGCGGCAGCTCGACACGGCCGACCGGCTCAACGTCAGCATGCTGCTGGAGGTCGCCTACAACCACATGGGTATCTACACACTGAAACAGCGCATGACAGCCTGAGGGGAAAGCATATGAGCGACTTCGAGTTTATTGAAGATCTGGAAGAGTTGAGCTCAGCGGAGGAGTTTCTCGAGTATTTCGAGATCGAGTTCGATGCCAAGGTGGTGATGATCAATCGCCTGCATATCATGCAGCGCTACCATGACTATCTGCAGAAGGCCGAGAAAGGTGGCGCTCTGCCGGATGACGAGGACAGCCTGAGGCAGGCGTACCAGCAGATGCTGACCCAGGCCTACCGGGACTTCGTCGAGTCCGATGCCCTGACCGAGAAGGTGTTCAAGGTGTTCCATATGCACGGGCCGCAGACCACCTTCGTGCCACTGGACCAGCTGCTGGAGTCCTGAGCCTATGAAACCGAGGTATGAGTACGGCGACGAAGTACGCTTGACCCGCAACGTACGCAACGACGGCACCTACCCGGGCAAAGAGGTGGGCGAGCTGCTGATCCAGCGCGGCGCCACCGGCGTCGTCTACGATGTCGGCACCTATCTGCAGGACCAGTTGATCTACCGCGTCCACTTCATCGATGCCGGCAAGACGGTCGGCTGTCGCGAGGAGGAGCTGATCCCCGTGGCACAGAAGTGGATTCAGAACCGCTTCGAGTTCCGCGACAAGGTGCAGGCACGCTGCGCCCTGCAGCTCGATGGCGAGGTGATCGCCCGCAAGGGGGATATAGGCGAGATAGAGAACGTGCTGCGCGATGAGGATGAGGACGAGATCTTCTACAACCTCTACATAAACGGCTGCAACATCATGCTCCCCGAGCGGGCGCTCGCTGCAGCCACTCTCGATGGAGCCACTACGCAGGAGCATGCCGATGAAATACAGCACTGACAATCCGCATGCGGTGTATGCGCTGTTCAAGCTGGCCTGGAGTCAGTACGGCTGTTCACCGGCCGACCTGACCGGTGAGCGGGAAAAAGAGGCGGCGGCGCGCGTGGCACATCAGCTGAATATCGAAAGCGCCATCCTCTACGCGGAGGAGAACACCGGTATCGTGGTACCGGAGGGGCAGGTCAACGCCGCGATCGCGGAGATCAGGGGCCGCTTCCAGAACGAAGAGGCGTTCCTGCAGGCGCTGGAGCAGGCCGAGCTGGATATGCCGCTGCTCAAGGAGGGTCTGCGGCGCGAACTGCAGGTCGAGGCGGTGCTTGAACGCGTCTGCATCGGTCAGGTACAGGTCAGCGACGCCGATGCCGAGCTGTTCTACTACCTGCATCCGGAGCGCTTCGCCGTCAGCGAAAAGCGCGAGGCGCGCCATATCCTCATCACCGTCAACGACGACTACGCCGAGAACACCGAAGCCCTGGCGCTGCAACGCGTCGAGCAGATCCGCAGTCGATTGCTGAAGAAGCCGGGCCGTTTCGAAGAGCAGGCGCAGAAGCACTCCGAATGCCCCACTGCTCTGCACGGTGGTCTCGTCGGTAAAGTAGAGCGTGGCAAGCTGTTTGCCGAACTGGACGAGGTGCTGTTTGGCATGGCCAGTGGAGAGATCAGCACCCCGGTGCGCTCGGAGCTGGGCTTCCATCTGCTCTACTGCGGCGAGATCGAACCGCCGCGTCAGGTCCCGCTCGGCGAAATTCTCCCCAAGTTGCGGCAGAGCCTGGAAGAGCGTCAGCGCGCCCAGTTCCAGCGCCAGTGGATCGCGGAACAGCTCAATCGCCTCAGCTCTTTCAGCAAGAACCCTGCACAAGTGGTGAACGCATGACAGACAAATCCAAGCTCAACTGCTCATTCTGCGGTGTCGAACAGTCGCCGGACACGCCACTGATCTCAGGTAACGACGGCTACATCTGTTCCGCCTGTGTCGAGCTGGCCCACCAGGTCGTCAACAGCTGGGGACAGAGCGCCAAGCGTGCCGAACTTGCCGAATCCCTGCGGGTACCGAAGGAGATCAAGGCGCACCTGGACGAGTACGTGATCGGCCAGGACGGTGCCAAGGAGATCCTCGCCGTCGCCGTATACAACCACTACCAGCGGCTGATCAATATGGGCCAGAGTGGCAGTCTGCACGACGCCGATCAGGCGGTGGAGCTGGAGAAGTCCAACGTACTGATGGCCGGTCCTTCCGGCACCGGCAAGACGCTGCTGGTGAAAAGCCTGGCCCGTGTCATCGGCGTACCCTTCGTCGTGGCCGATGCTACCACCCTGACCCAGGCCGGTTACGTCGGCGATGACGTGGACACCATCCTGCGCCGTCTGGTCGATGCCGCCGACGGCGATCTGCAGCGTGCCCAGTGGGGCATCGTCTACATCGACGAGGTGGACAAACTGGCCAGCAAGGGGATGGGCGCCACCAACACCCGTGATGTCTCCGGCGAAGGGGTGCAGCAGGCACTGCTGAAGATGGTCGAGGGCAACGAGGTCAAACTGCCCAAGAGCGGCCGCCGCCACGAAGGTGGCGACGAGATCATCGATACCACCAACATCCTGTTCATCGTCGGCGGCGCCTTCCCCGGTCTTGAGGATCTGGTGCGCAAGCGCCTGCGGCCGCAGAAAGGCGGCATCGGCTTCCAGGCCGCCTTCGTCGAAGACCCCCAGCATACCCACGACCAGCTGCTCGCCGCGCTGCAACCGGATGACCTGCAGGGGTTCGGCCTGATCCCCGAATTCATCGGCCGCTTCCCGGTGATCACCTTCCTGCATGAGCTGGACGCCGAAGCGCTGATACGGGTACTGACCGAGCCGAAAAACTCCCTGGTCAGGCAGTACACCCAGCTGTTCGCCTACCAGGGCGTCGAACTCAGCTTCACCGACGACGCGCTGCAGCGCATCGCCGCACTGGCCTGCGACCGCGGTACCGGCGCCCGCGGCCTGCGCTCGATCCTGGAGTCGGTCCTGCGCCGCACCATGTACGAAATGCCCTCCAATCCCCAGCTCAAGAAAGCGGTGGTCGACCGCGAACAGGTCGACGATGCCAGCGAGCTGATCGTGCGGGAGATTCTGGGTGACGAAACTGAGGCCCTGGCAGAGGATGAGCCCGTCGTCAGCGCCAAGAGCGGTGCCAGTTAATTAGCTGTATGTGATTGCTCCGAAGAAAACCCCCTGCCCAGCTCGATCATTTTCGTGACGCCACGAAAATGGTCCGAAGCCGCATGGCCGCCAGGTTCGCAGGATTCGATGGCGCGATTGATCGCTGCGACTAGCCGTTAAGCCCCTTACGGTACTCGTCCGGCGTGACCCCCATCAGGCGGCGGAACATGTTGATAAAGGCCGAGGAGCTGGCGTAGCCCAGGTCCAGGGCGATACTCTCCACCTTGTCGCCCGCTTCCAGCATCGGCAGTGCTTTTATCACCCGCAGCCGCTGTCGCCACTCCGCCAGTGACATCCCCAGGTCCCGTTGGCAGCGCCGGATTAGCGTACGCTCGGTGGTGTGCACCCGGTTGGCCAGCTCGGTGAGGGTGGCATTGTCGCCCGGCGCGCTGTCCAGTTGTGCAAGGATCGGTGCCAGCAGAGGATCTACCGAGCTGGGCAGGTAGCTGCCGACGCACTCGGCCATTGCCAGTTGATCCACCAGCACCTGCAGCAAGCGTTGATCCTCTTCACTGTAGGGGGGCGTGAGCGCCCTGGCTTTCAGGTGCTCCAGCATGGTGCTGACCAGCGGGGTCATGGTTAGTGCGCAGGTGGTGCTGGGTAGGGCGTGGCAGATCGGCTCCGCCACATAGAGCGAGCAGTGGCAGGCTTCGTAGCGGTTCAGCCCCTGGTGCTCCACATGGGGTGGCAGCCAGAGCCCGTATTGGGTCGGCACCAGATATTGCTGGCCGCCGACCTTGACCTCCATCACGCCGCTGAAGGTGTAGACGAACTCGCCCCAGAGGTGACTGTGCACGGGATAGGCGGCATCCGCCGGCACACAGGCGGTACGGAAGCAGATCGGGCTGGGCAGCTCGGTCGTATAGGGGGTGTCTGCTAGTTGCCGGGTGGGGAGGGCCAAGGCATGCCTCTGTCAGGATTTCGCTGTCGTTTGTCATATTCTAGCTATATCTCGCCTAACTGACACAGCCACAATGGCGACAGATCTTGTTTCAGTCTGAGGGTAGAGCCGGTGGATATGCGCAGCTCGGTGGATGTGCGGGCGTTCAGCCTGATGGTGTTTTTCTGTTTGATCATCGGCATGCAGCAGGTGCTGCTCAAGGGTACCGGCGCGGATATATCTCCGGTGCTGCAGTTGGCGCTGCGCTCAGGTATCGCCGCGCTGTTGGTGGCGGCTTACATCGCGGTGCGGCGCGAAAAGCTTGAGTTTGGCGCGGCCAACTGGAAGCCTGGCCTGGTGGTGGGCGTGCTGTTTTCGATGGAGTATCTGCTGCTGGGCGAGGCGCTGCTGCGCACCTCCGCCGCGCACTCGGTGGTGTTTCTTTATACGTCACCGATCTTTTCCGCGGTTATCCTGCATTTCAAGGTGCATACCGAGCGCCTGTCGCCGTTGCAATGGCTGGGGATCGTGCTGGCGTTTGCCGGCATCGCGCTGGCCTTTCTGGGCGGCGATTCGGCAACAAGCAGCTCACTGCCGGTGGAGAGAAGCGCCATGCTGATCGGTGATCTGCTGGCGTTGCTCGCGGGCGCGTCCTGGGGGCTGACCACGGTGGTGATTCGCTCGTCCAGTCTCGCGCAGCTATCACCCAACCAGACTCTGCTGTATCAGTTGCTCGGTGCCTTTGTGTTGCTCTCTTTGGCGGCGCTGCTGTTGGGACGGACCAGCTTCAATCCGACGCCTGAAGCGCTGTTCAGTCTCGGATTTCAGTCGATCATGGTGTCGTTCGTCGGGTTCCTGATCTGGTTTTGGCTGCTGCGTCACTACCGGGCGTCACAGGTCGGCGTACTCTCCTTTATGACACCACTGTTCGGTGTGGTGCTGGGTGCCTGGTTGCTGGATGAAACGCTGGAACCGAACTTCCTCGTCGGCGCGATGCTGGTGATCGCCGGTATCCTGATGGTGAGCGGTCAGGGCTGGCTCAAGTCGCGGTTACGGATGGGGCGGCAGCCTCTGGTAGGAGAGTGATGGCCTAAGCACAGGCAAAAAAATGGCGCACTGGAGATCGGTGCGCCACGCAATAGGGAACGTGATGGGTTTGATGGGATAGATACGCAGCCGGGATTAGAGGTTGAGGTCAAAATCACCGGCGATCTGTGACAGCCAGGCATTCAGGCGCTCTTCGGTCAGGTTGGACTGGTTATCCAGATCCAGTGCCAGACCGACAAACTTGCCATCCTCACCTACAGCTTCCGAGTGGTTGAACTCGTAGCCGTCGGTGGGCCAGGAGCCGACGATATTGGCGCCGCGCTCTGAGAAAAACGCGTACAGCTCGCCGAGTGCATCGACGAACTCGTCCGGATACCCTACCTGATCGCCGAGGCCGATCAGGGCGACGGTTTTACCGCTGAAGTCCTTGTCCTCGATCTTCGGCAGGAACTCCTCCCAGCTTTCATCTTCGATATCGGCAGACAGACCCGGCAGCAGACCTTCGCCAAGGGTCGGTGTGGCGAGGATCAGAAATTCGTAACCGGCAAATTCGTCCGGGTCGGCGCGGTTGACGTTGACCGGTTTGGCCACGGTCTGTTCGTCGAACTTCTTGCCGATCATTTTGGCGACCTTGCGGGTTTTGCCGGTGTCGCTACCAAAGAAAAGACCGATACGTGCCATGATGTTCTCCTTACAGGTCATCAGCTACAACAGTTATGCAGGTCCCGGCAGGGCGGGTGTTACCGGGTAGTTGCGAATTCCATACCAGCGGCGGGGTATGGCTGAAGGGCTTGAATTGCGGGGTGTGGCACTGTCGTGACGGCGCTGTCGCATGCCCCTTGTCGCAAAGCGCACAGCCGGTTTTTCGGTTTTTCTGTGTGCTTTGCGACATTGGGGCGGTGGCAGATCAGCTGTTGAGCAGCGGCGTCATCCGGTGTTGCCGTGGATGGGGTGTGGTGTGTGAACCGAGCAGCGAGGCGCCCTTGATCTGGGCGTAGATGCTCTGGCCGGGTTGCAGGTTCATGCTCTCCACAGACTTGCGGGTGACGCTGGCGAGCAGGGCGCTGCCCTCGCCCATGTTGCCGATGCGCAGCAGCACATTGAGGCTGGAACCGTCGGTGGGCAGGATCTTCCAGATCACCGCCGGCAGACGGTTCAAGATAGTGCTGGCGTGGTCCAGGCTCTGGGCCAGGCTGACATCGGTAGCGGCGATGCGTAGGCGCTTGTAGACACCGGTCGGGCCCAGCGTATCCGGTACCTCCAGGGTGCCGCCGTCGATCTGTAGCGTGCTCAGCCCGTAGCGCACATCGAAATGCAGTACCCGGCCATCGAGCACGGTCACCGCATCCCGGGCGGAAGCGAAGGGCAGGTCGGGGCGGGCCAGCATCTCGCCGATCTCGCCCTGGGCCAGCAGCTCCCCCTCGCGCAGCAGCAGAATCCGGTCGGCCAGACGCTCCACCTCGCGCCGGTCGTGGGTGACGTAGAGGACCGGTATCTCCAGCTGGGCGTGGAGCTGCTCCAGATAGGGCAGGATCTCGTTCTTGTTGTCCTGGTCCAGTGCCGACAGAGGCTCATCCATCAACAGCAACTTGGGCCGCATCAGCAGGGCGCGGGCGATCGCCACGCGCTGTCGCTCGCCGCCGGACAGTGCATGCACCTGGCGCTGCAGCAGGTGGGTGATGCCCATCAGTTCCGCCAGTTCGCCAAGCTCGTTGGAATCCTCAGTTTTTACGCCGGCCCGGCGCATGCCGTAGCTCAGGTTTTTCATCACGTTGAGGTGGGCGAACAGACCCGGTTCCTGAAACACGTAGCCGATCGGGCGTTTGTGCGTCGGCAGGAAGCGGCGGCCCTGCTGCCAGCTATCGCCGTTCAGTGACAGCTCGGCGCCCGGCAGCCGGGTCAGTCCGGCGATACAGCGCAGCAGCGTGGTTTTGCCGCAGCCGGAGGGGCCGAACAGGGCGGTGACCCCCTGGGTCGGGATGGCAAAATCCACGTTGAGGCGGAAGTCGCCGACCTGGCCGTTGAAGCGGGCGTTGAGTGTGCTCATCGGTGCAGTCTCCCCCAGCGTTTCTCGATCAGCATCATCGCGAAGATCAGCAGGAACGAGCCGGCCAACATACCGCCGGATAGGATATGGGCCTGGGACCACTCCAGTGATTCCACATGATCATAGATGGCGATGGAAAGCACCTTGGTTTCACCGGGCAGGTTGCCGCCGATCATCAGCACCACGCCGAACTCGCCGACGGTATGGGCGAAGCCCAGCACCGCTCCGCTGAGAAAACCGGGCCGTGCCAGCGGCAGTGCGACGGTCAGGAAACGGTCCAGCGGTGAGGCGCGCAGGGTGGCCGCCACCTCCATCGGTGCACTGCCGATCGCCTCGAAGGCGTTGCGGATCGGCTGGACGACGAAGGGCAGGGAGTAGATCACCGAGCCCACCACCAGCCCCTCGAAGGTGAAGGGGAGGGTGATACCGAAGGTCTGCTTGAGGAAGCCGCCCAGTGCGCTCTGCGGCGACATCACCAGCAGCAGGTAGAAGCCGAGCACCGTCGGCGGCAGCACCAGCGGCAGGGCGACCAGGGCGTTGATGATCTCCTTCCACCAGGTGCGGTTGCGGGCCAGCCACCAGGCCAGCGGTGTGCCGACCAGCAGCAGGATCAGCGTGGTCAGTCCCGCCAGCTTCAGGGTCAGCAGTATCGCTTCGGTCATGCTCTCGACTCCCGGGTGCTATTCCAGACCGTATCCGTAACGCTCGATGATGGTTCGGGCCTGATCGCTCTTCAGGTAGGCGATCAGTGCCTTGGCCGCCTCGTTGTCCGCACCTTTGGCCAGCAATACCGCCTGCTGGCGGATCGGGCTGTACAGCTCCGCCGGGATCAGCCAGCTTGAGCCACTGCTGTCCAGTGCGATCTGGGCACGGGCAACCAGCGCCGCCGGGACCGCGCCGGTATAGGCCATCTGGTAGGTCTGGGCGATGCTGTCGCCGCGCACGGTGGTGCTTTCGTAGTCGCTCCAGACGCCCAAGGCCTCCAGCGCCTCTATCGCTGCGGCGCCGTAGGGGGCGGTTTTCGGGTTGGCGATCGCCAGGCGCTCCAGTTTCTTCTCTTTCAAGGCGCGGCCTTCGCTGTCGATCAGCGCTGGATCGGCACTCCACAGTACCAGTTGGCCCACCGCGTAGGTAAACAGCGAGTCGGGCACTGCATCGCCCTTTTCGACCAGTAGCTGGGGGCGGGATGAATCGGCTGACAGGAAAATATCGAACGGTGCGCCGTTGACGATCTGGGTGTAGAGCTTGCCGGTGGAGGCGAAACTCAGGCTGACGCTGTGCCCGCTCTGCCGTTCAAACTCGGTGGTGATCTCCTTGGCCGCGGCGGTGAAGTTGGCGGCTACCGCGGCTTTGACCTCCGCTGCCTGCACCTGCCCGTTCAGCGTCAGCAGGCAGAGGGCTGTTGCTGTTGTGATGCTGCGTAGGAACCTGTTCATATCCTCATCCTTAACTTGATCTGCTGCGGCCGCAGTGGACCCTGGCCTTCATGCGGCGGTCGCCAGCATGATCTCCTCCGGCTGAATCAGTACCTGAAGTACTGTGCCCTGGTAGATCCACGCCTCTTCGCTCAGGTCGAAGGCACGGGCCACGGTCAGGCTGACGCCCTCGGCCAGCTCCAGCTCGATCTCCCGGCCCTCGGCACTGCTTTCGCAGCTGAGCACCCTGGCCGGCAGGCAGTTGATATCGCCGACCGGTGTTGGGCTGTCTGGTGGCAGGAGTCCGAGCGCGCTGGCCTTGATGATCGCGAAGGCGCCACCGCCCTGGCTTAGTCCCAGGCGTTCAATGCTGCTGCGGGTAATATGGCTATACAGCTCCAGACTGCCGATACGCAGCTCCACCCTGGCGATCACGCCACTGCTGCTGATGCCGATCACGCGCGCCGGCAACTGGTTGCGGGCACTGAATCTCAGCGCCGGTACCCTTTGTGCCAGGCGGTGTCGGCTGCCGGTGCGCTGGATGCGCAGCAGCTTGAGCAGGGTCTCTCCACTGTCGGTGAGCCGTGAACCGCCGCCATTGGCGCCGCCGGTACTGGTGCTAACCAGTGTTTCGGTGCAGGCACCGTTCAACTCGCGTAGATGATTCCAAGCGGTTTTATAGCTGACGCCGGTGAGCTCTGCGGCGGCTGTCAGCGAGCCGGTGGCGGCGATCGATTCGAGCAGTCTGAGCCGTTTTTCCAGCCGTCCACGCTGATCAAGTTGCAACGCGAGAGCTTCAAGTTGTTGATTCTGTTCTGCCATGCCGCAGGACCGTTATGTAAAAAATTGCTAATGCTAAGATTAAGCTTAATCCATGCCAGTGAATTAAGTATATGATAAATAATAAATATGAGTTTTGCTTGGTGAAATTTAGCGTTATGTAAAAAATGTAGAAGCTGGTACAAATGTCAGTTTTGTGACAGCGGCTTGTGGCAGGTGATTTAACCTCGGCGCTACTTGGATCAGCCCTTATCCCGTGCCCGGTTTTCCGTTAGAATCGCCCTCTTAAGCTTAAGTGAACGGACCCCAACTCAGTGCTTTTCAACAAGCTTCCGGATGACATCTTTCTGCCGCTTTCCGGCCAGAACCGCCGTATCTACGAGGTGGTGCTGCTGGAGTTGGCGGACCTGTTCTTCGACGAGGATCTGATCGATCCCTTCATCCCCAAGGATCTGGTGCGCTCGACCATCGAGAATGCGGTCGTGCGTTACGGTATCCGCCGCTGGGCCGCCGAGGCCGATGACGAAAGCGACAGCGATCTGCCGCTCTCCAGCGCCGACTACACCAACCGGATATACCGCCGCCTGGTGCAGACCGGCTGGCTGGAGGAGGAGCAGCGGATCTACCGCACCTATGTGTTGATGTCGCCGGCGAACAGCTTCCTGCTGCGCTCGCTGGCGTCGATCTCCAAACTGGAGAAGCGTAGCTACGGCGGCGCGGTACTGAACGTGCTCAGCTCGTTGGAGTCGGCGGTGTCCGATCCGGTCGGACGCGGTATCGCATTGGAGGAGGCGGCGCAGACCGCAGCCGATTTCAGTGCCCATCTGACCGACATGCTGCTCGGCCTGCGTGAGTTGAAGATCAGCCTGGCCGACAGCTCTTCGCCGCAGGAGATCGTGCGCAGCTTCTTCGATCGCTTCGTCGAACATATCCTGGTCTCCGACTACAAGACGCTGAAGACCAAGAACAACCCCTTCCGCTTCCGTCGCCAGATTCTGTCGATGATGCGCGACCTGCAGTTCGATCCGCTGAAGCTGGATCAGCTGGCCGAGCACTACCAGATGCAGTATGAGCTGGATGTGGAGGAGTCGGAAGCGCTGGTGCAGCAGCATATCAACCGCGTGATCCGCATCTTCGAATCGGTGGATCAGCGTCTCGCCGCCATCGACGACTTCCGCTACCAGCTCGAGAAGCGCGTGGCCGATACCGTGCGCTACATGGACAAGACCACGCCGGGCATGGCGGCGCGTCTGTCGCGCCTGATCGCCGAACTGGCGAAAAAGGACGACAGCGAGATTCCGTCGGTGGATAGCCTGGAGCAGGTCGGCTTTATCTCGCCGTCGAGCGTGCGCTCGCCGATCCGCCGCCGCGTCGAGACCAAGCCGCGCATCATCACCCAGTCCGAGATCGATCCCAAGGTGCTGGCACTGCGTCAGCTGTTCAAGGAGTGGAAGGAGCGCCGCGAGGTCAAGGTGGACAAGATCGAGGCCTACCTTGAGGAGCAGTTCGCCGGCCGCGATAAGCTTGATGCCACCGAGTTCCGTATCGACAGCATCGAAGACTATATCTGCTTCAGCTACGTTCGCCACCTGAACTCGCTCGGCAAGAAGGCGCGCAACACCGCTACGCGCTACCGGATTCAGTTTGAAGACCGCTACGTCAACGTCGCCGATATGGTGGAGTGTCGTGGCTTCGTGATTCACAGGACTCAATAATGCTAGGTGACCTGCAAAAAGTCGTTTCCCGTAACGAACAGCACCAGGCGGATGATTTCATCCGCGCCGCCAATCTGCTGCTGACCAGTCAGTTCCTCTACGCGGACCGCCCTGTGCACCGCGAGCACTACTTTCTGATCTCGCACAATGTGGAGTACTTCCGCAATCTGTTCGAGGCGATCGGCTGGAGCTTCATTTATCAGCCGGACGAGGCCTATCTCGGCATCCTGCCCCGGGGCGAGGAGCGGGTGATGCGCCTGCGTCTGGACGAGTCGCTGCTGCTGCTCTGCCTGCGCCAGATCTACGAGGCCAAGTTGGAGTCGTTCGAGGTGGAGGATGGCAAGGCGTTCAGCTCCTCCGATGATCTGCTGCGCCTGTACGACACCCTGACCGGCAAGGAGATCCCCAACGAGACCCGTCTCAAGGAGATCCTGTCGCTGTTCACCCGCCACGGCATCATCGAGCGCGGCAAGTCGGACGAGACCGACCCGAAGAACGTGCCGATCCGCATCAACCCGACCATCAGGCAGGTGGTGGTCGAGGACTACATCGGCCAGCTCGAAGCGCTCTGCGATATCGATAACCGGGAACAGAGCGACGAGTATGTCGAGGATGAGGCTGAGCCAAACCGCCGCGCCGAAGACAAGGTTGCCGACGCCGAAGAGGGCGATACGCCGCCCGATCCCGAACAGCCGACCGTCGAAACTCTAAACGAAGAGGAAACCACCGGGGAGCGCAGCAATGAAACAGCTTAATCGCATGGTGCTGGTCAACTGGTATGTGCTGGGCGCGATGGAGATCCCGATCAAGGGCAATGTCGCCATCGTCGGCCCCAACGGCTCGGGCAAGTCCTCGCTGCTCGACGCGATGCAGACCGTACTGATGGGCGGCCACAAGCGCCACCTGAGCTTCAACGCCTCCGCCGGCGAGAAGAGCGAGCGCTCGCTGCGCACCTACTGTCTCGGCTTCCTCGACGACATGGGCAAGAAGGGCAACGCCCGTGAGGACTCTATTACCTACCTGGCGATGAGCTTCTTCGACACCGAAACCGCACAGGAGAGCTGCGTCGGCATCGCCATCAGCGCCTCCACCGCCAACGCCGACGAGGAGATCCTCGGCCGCTTCATCCTGCCCAACTTCTCGGTGACGCTGGACGACTTCACCGTCAAACAGGGCAGCGGCCGCATGCCGAAGGCGTGGAACGAGGTGCGCGACGGTCTGCTCAAGCAGTGCCCGGAGATGATCCTGGAGAAGCGCGCGGCACGCTTCGTCAAGGAGATGGTGACCCATCTCAGCCACGATCCGCAGATGCCCAACGACGACGACAAGTTCGTCAAGAACTTCAAGAACGCGCTCAAGTTCGTGCCGATCGACAGCCCGACCCGCTTCGTACGCGAGTTCGTGCTGGACGAGAACATCGTCCACGTCGGCGCCTTCCGCAAGTCGCTCGACGAGTACCGGGCGATGGAGCAGAAGACCCAGGAGGTGGCCAACCGTATCACCGAGCTGGAGAAGGTACAGGAGATGTGTCGCGGCATCAGCCGCAACCTGCGCAACTCCGTCGAGTACGAGTGGGTGGTGCACGAGAGCCGCTTCGAGCAGGCCGACCTGAAGAAGGAGGAGGCCGCCGAGCGCCTGGAGACCAACCAGGAGCAGGAGGAGAAGCTGCAGATCGAACTGGCCGAGACCAGCGAAGCGCTGAACAGGGCGATCCAGGACCTGGCCAACGCCCGCGCCGAACTCAACACCTCCGACTCCGCCCATCAGATCAACGCGCTGGAGTCCTCCATCCGCGCCCACCAGCATGAGCTGAACGTGGTCAAGGATCGCATCCAGTCGGTGTATGGTCTGCTGCGTACCACTGTCGGCTTCTCCGATCACGCCGATATGCTGCCCGAGGCGTTTCGTCCCGTGGTGGCGCAGTCGGTGGAGCTGTGGCGCTCCGGTGAGAATGTGCTCGCCGAAGCCTGGCCGATCTCGCCGGTGGAGGTGGACAACACCCTCGAGCAGCTGCGCGACAATATCGACTCGGTACGCAAGGCGGTATCGCGTCGCTACGAGGAGTCGGTGATCCGTATCAACGAGCTGCGCAGCACCATCCAGAACCAGAAGAGCGCCGTCGAGCAGCTGCAGCAGGGGCGGGCGCCGATCCGCCACAACACCCGCGAACTGATGGAGCTGCTGGAAGGCTACGGCATCAAGTCGACGCCGATCTGCGAGCTGGTCGATATCAACGACGACAAGTGGCGTATTGCCATCGAATCCTTCCTTGGTGCCCGCCGCGAGGCACTGGTGGTGTCGCCGGACCGGGTCAAGGAGGCGATCACCCTGTACCGTCGCAAGGGCCGCCATCTGAAGGGCTGCCGGATCATCAACACCACCAAGAGCGGCGAGTGGCTGAATCGCACCAAGCCGAACTCTCTGGCGCAGTTTATCGACACCGACAACGACGATGCCCGCGCCTACATGAACCGCGCCCTCGGCGGCGTGATGGCGGTGGAGACCGAAAACGAGCTGCTGCGACACGAGCGCGCGCTGACCTACGACTGCATGCTGCAGTCCGAGGGTTCTACCACCGCGATCAACGAACTGAGCCCGATCATGGGTATTCGCCGTCGCGGTGACCAGCTGCAGGTGCAGGGGCGTCAGGTGGATGAACTGATCAAGGAGTTCACCACCCTCGGCAAGAAGCACGAAACCCTGGAGAAGCTGCGCGACTCGCTGATCAGCCTGGCCAACGGCCTGATGGGCGTCAACGAGCGGGTCTATGACCTGTGCAACCAGCGCGAACAGATCAGTGGCGAGATCAAGGGCTTCGAGCAGGCGATCACCGACCTGCGCAACCATGACGACTCCGGCATCCAGGCCCGCATCGCCGATCTGGCCGAGCATCAGAAAGCGGTCGAGTCCAAGCAGAAATCGCTGATGGACAAGCTGCAGAAGGTGCGCACCAGCATCATCAAGGACAATGCGCTGGTCGAGGCGCTGGATGGCGAGCTGGTCGAGCATGTAGAGCGCCGCACCCAGTGTGAAGAGAACAGCAACTTTGACGCCCAGTCCGCGCAGGAGAAGCGCGACTATCTCGACGAAGCCTGCGACGGCGAGCTGGAGCGAATCATCTTCGAAGCAGCGAAAAAGGCGCAGGGCGAGCTGCAGCTGCATGAGAAGAAAAAGAACGGCGTGCGCGATGCCGTGGCGCAGTACAAGGCGCGCTACCACGGCGGCGGCATGAGCCACCAGGAGCTGGACAAGATCGGCCCCGACTCCACCCACGACGACCTGGAGAAGTTCGTCGACAGCACCGTCGAGGCGCTGCGTGAGTCGGAGCTGGCGCAGTACGCGAAGAAGGCCGAGCGTGCCCGTCTGGAGGCGGAAACCGCGTTCCGCTCCGACTTCGTTGCGCACCTGAACGACCAGATCAACAAGATCCGCGACCTGATCCGCGAGCTGAACAGCCACCTGAAGAACCGTCCGTTCCACAAGGAGATGTACAGCTTCGAGATGAGCCCCAACCCGGAGCTCAAGGATATCCTCGAACTGGTCGAAGCCTACACGCGGATGGACCAGGCCAACGTCGGTTCACTGTTCGACCTGCAGCACACCGGCGACAGCACCCACCGCGATGCGCTGGCCAAGATCCATGACGTACTCAAGGATGAGGGCGAAAGTAGCCTGTTGCAGGACTACCGCAACTTCTACAATTTCGAGTTGGTGGTGAAGGACCTGCAGGGCAACCGCAAGACCACGCTGACGCAGCGTATCAAGACCGGTTCCGGCGGAGAGCACCAGGTGCCGTTCTATGTCGCCATGGCGGCGGCGCTCGGCGCGACCTACCGTCTGAAGGAGGGCAGCGACGGCAAGCCGGTGGGCGGCTTCAGCCTGTCGGTATTCGACGAGGCATTCAACAAGCTCGACTCGGAGAACACCGTGACCTCGCTCGGCTTCATGTCGGATCTTGGTCTGCAGACCATTATCGCGGCGCCGGACGAGAAGTACTCGCTGCTGTCATCCTGCATGGATACCATCATCAACGTCTGCCGTGACGGTCGTGTGGTCGATATCGATGTCGAGTTCCCGACCGAGAAGGGCAAGGAACTGCTGGCGTCCGATCACCCGTATAAGCTGATGCCGCGGGATGAGTTCGAGAGCGTCGACGAGGACCAGGCCGAGCTGGTGTGATCTGACGATCAAGATCGATAAGGGAGCCTGAGGGCTCCCTTTGTGTACAGGACTGCTGTGTACAGGGCTACAGATCGCGATCAACCAGACGGGGACGGGGCGGAGTCGGGTCCGGCACGAAACTGACCATCGGTTTGCCCGCATGACGCAGCAGCAGACGCTCGCCGTGCCTTGCCACCTGCCAGGCGTCGCAACTCTGTTGCAGGGCCAGCAGCAGGGCACGCGGACTGATCGCCTCCTCCTCGTTTTCTGCTTGCCAGTCGCGCCACTGCTCATTGGCGAGCAGGCGGCACAGGGTATCGCCGGACCACTGATCCGGCAGCCGGTTAAGCGGCTTGAACAGGCCCGACGCGGTGGGTGGCAGCAGAGTGCGCTCGCTGGCGAAGCGCTTGCGCACACTGACATCGCCGTGCAGACCGAGCAGCGAGTTGTCGCGCACGTTGCTGCCGAAGTCGAGTTGGGACAGGCCGTCGATGATGGCGCTGAGTGACCAGTTGCAGCCGCGGATCAGATCCCACGCCGGTTGCATCGAGTTGCGTGAGCCCAGGGTGTAGCGCTCCGGGTCGCGATGGTCCTGCCGAAAGAGGGTCAACTGCAGAAAGTGGGTCTGGAAATCGACCAGGCATTCGGGCTGTTCGACCAGACAATAGGGCTGCTCGCGGCGCAGAAAACTGAGCCACTGGTCGCGATTTTCCAGCTCTGGTAGTACACGAATTATCATCAGCGCGAGCCTTGGGGGTTCGTCGCTATTTTATAGGACAGATGGGTCGATGACGATCAAGTTGCTAAACCGCTCCGCTATAGTGATTCGCCCCAAGCAGCCGATGGCCGATTGGGTCGCCCGTGTGGCACCTGACGAAGAGACCGATCTGGCGACCCTGCGTATGGAGGGCACCGTCTACCTGATCGACGAGGTGGAAGAGGAGAGCGGCTTCGTCCAGGCCCTCGGCCGGGGCTGGCGGGAGATCTTCGAGAACGAACTGGCCGCCTGGGACGAGTTCGGCGACGATTGGCCGGAGAAACTCGATCAGATGATGTTCGAGCGCTGGTTCGAAGCCGATCCGCAGGTACTCGCCTTCGACCTGTCGGCGCAGCCGCTTATGCGGGCGGAACTGGAAGGTTAATCAGAGACAAGACCGCGATGGAGTAGTCAGCCTATGAAGGACGTGATCCGGCATCTGGAGATACACCCGCTGCGCGATATGCTCTACGACGAGCTGCACTCGCGCCCATTCCAGGTGATCCCGAGCCCCGCCCGCATCACCCATATCGCGCTGCAGGTCAACGAGCAGCAGAAACAGGAGCAGTTCCTTCATCTGCAGAAGCTGCACGAACTGCTTGGCTACGAGATTCCCGGCCAAGAGACCCACTGCTACGAGCAGACCTTCGGCGACCTGCGCATCCGCTGGGAGAAACATCTCGAGTTCACCAGCTATACCTTCATCAACCTGGCGCCGCAGGCGCAGCAGGATCCGTTTTCCGAGCAGGGGATCAGCGTACTGCCGGCAGGCTGGCTGGAGCAGCTGCCCGGTACCGTGATCGCTGCCTTCCATATCGCCATCGAGGATGCGCGCGAGGTGCAGGAGCCGGAGCCCAACGAGGTCAAGCCCTGGTTCGAACAGATGCGTCTGATCGGCTCCAGCCCGCAGAACGGCGATGCCCGGGTCTGGACCACCTTCCGGCTGCACTCTGACGGCTTCGGCCGCTTCCTGATGTACAACAAGCGGATGAGCGATTCCCAGCTCGGCCGCCTGGTGCAGCGTCTGGTGGAGATCGAGACCTACCGCCTGATGACGCTGCTGGCGCTGCCGGAGGCGCGGCGTACCTCGCCGGTGCTCAGCGATATGGACACCCAACTGGCGCAGATCACCGAAGCACTGGCCGAGAACGGAACCGAGGACGAGGGAGCGCTGCTTTCGGAACTGACCGAGATGGCGGCACGGATCGAGGCGTTTCGCGCCCAGACCACCTTCCGTTTCTCCGCCTCCCGCGCCTATGCCGATCTGATCAGCAGCCGCCTCGATGAGCTGCGCGAGGATGAGGTGTCCGGTCACCTGACCATCAACGAGTTTCTTGGCCGCCGATTGTTGCCGGCGGTGCGTACCTGTAACACCGTGGGTGAGCGGCTGGAGGATCTGTCACGCCGGGTCGACCGGGTATCCGACATGATGCGGACCCGGGTGGAGATGGCGATCCAGCATCAGAATCGTGAACTGCTCAGCTCCATGGACAAACGCTCCAAGATCCAGCTGATGATGCAGCATACGGTGGAGGGGCTGTCGGTTGCCGCGATCAGCTATTACCTCGTAGGATTGGTGAAATATCTGCTCGAGGCGCTTTATGGTGCAGGTGTTGCATTCGATAAAGCGGTGGCAACGGGTATCATGGTGCCCATAGTGCTGCTGGCGGTCTGGTTGGCCACACGCCGAATACATCACCACTTCCACACCCTGGCTGAAAGCGAGTTGCCGGAAGTGCAAGCGAGGAAAAAGCGCAATGAGCGTCGAAAACGAGATTGAACAGCGCCTGCGGGCCGGATTGGAGCTGGTCGAGTACCGGCTCGAAAACGAGAGCCATATGCACTCCGGCGATCGTATGGACACCCATTTCAAGCTGGTGGCGGTGAGCTCCGCATTCGAGGGCAAGCGCATGGTGCAGCGGCACCAGATGATCTACGGTCTGTTATCGGACCTGATGCAGAACCCGATCCACGCGCTGGCCATGCATCTGCATACGCCTGAAGAGTGGCAGGCCGCGCAGGGCTTTGTGCCGGAATCACCGAACTGTATGGGCGGCTCCAAAGCCGACAAACACTGAAAAATACTACCTGCGTTGCCATCACAGCGTTAAAAATTGGCGTACCGCTTGCGCTGGCTGCCTCGCTAAGGTTTTCAGGCTATTAGAGAAGGTCAAAATGTCCGATCATGAGTTTCGCCCGGTAAAAGCCTCGCAAACCATCCTCAAGGAGCTGATGGTTCCGCACTACGCCAACTTCGGCGGCAAGGTTCACGGCGGCGTGATCCTGTCGCTGATGGACAAGATCGCCTACACCTGCGCCGCCTCCCACGCCCGCGGCTACTGCGTTACCGCGTCGATCGATTCGGTGGATTTCCTCAACCCGGTGGAGGTGGGCGAACTGCTGACGCTGTACGCCTCGGTCAACTATGTCGGCCGCTCGTCGATGGAGGTGGGGATCAAGGTGGTATCGGAGGATTTCCACAACGGCATCGTCAAGCCGACCAACACCTCCTACTTCACCATGGTCGCGGTGGATGAAGAGACCCGAAAGCCGACGCAGATCCCCGGTCTGGTGCTGGAGGATGACGTGGAGATCAAGCGCTTCCTCGAGGGGATGATGCGGCGCAAGTTCAAACAGGACTACCGCGACGAGATGCGCAAGGCGAAGCAGGCCCTGGATATCCGGCAGGAACTGCACCTGCTGGAGGGGCAGAACTGTCGGTTGGCTTAGCTTTTGTGCTTGGCAGGGAAAGCTACACCCCTCCCTGCCTGGAGAGTTCGGAGCGAGATTCCAGGCGGGTTCTAAGATTTTATGGAAAGGCTGCAGCGGGATACCGCGCACGGCCGACCAGCAAATGCGCATACTCGTTCTTAGCGGAGGAGGACAACTATGATCGCCAGAGAATGGAAATGCCGCGTACCGTTAACTCATAGTGAAGGGTTCACGGCATACCTATATGAAACCGGTATTAAAGATTCCTCCTCAACGCCTGGTTATCTCGGTGCTCAGATATTTCGTCGTGCTCTTACGGGAAAAGTAGAGCTTACGCTTATCACGTACTGGGATGAACTCGAATCCATCAAGGCGTTTGCCGGTGACGATATCGAGCAAGCGCGGTTGTATCCTGAGGATGAGGTCTATGAGCTTGAACCCGATTTATCGGTACAGCACTATGAAGTGATTGAATATCGGGTTGATGTGGAGTTCGGGGAAATAAGTTCAGATATGGCAAAGGTCAAGAAAACCTGAATCCGTGACGGACTCCGCTACTCGACGTAACGAGGGCGTTCAGAATTCTGTGTCAGCTACATGCGTTAAATACCAGTCACCAGAAAGTCTATCGCAGCGACAATGTCATCTCTTTTTGAAGATAGTGAGGTTTCTTTCTTTTTGAGAAAGTTTACAGATACGCTCGTAATTTGGTGAGTGAGGAGAGCGAAATTTTCATTATTGATTTTTACAATAGGGCATAGGTTTTCTGGGTAGTTTTTTTCAGACTTTTTTATTGGGGTTAACGGAATTACTACTCGACTATTGAGTGTATCGAGTAAACTGTTCTGTATATCGACAAAATAGGGATATGTCTTGTTGGTGTCTTTATCCGTATTGACATATAAGTCAAATTGATCCATCAAAGCACCCTATGTTTGTCTGAAAACAGACCGTTTTGTTCTGTGAGCTCATTGCAGGCTTCAATGGCATTGCGGTTGTTCTCAAGCCATTGATTGCGCTTTTCTTGGCGCACCTTTTCAGCTAGCGCTTGCTCAAGTGTCGCGGAAAGATTTATGTTTAGGTTGCGGGCTTCAGCCAGTAAGTCGCTATTTATACTAAGGTTTGTCGCTTTTTTTTTGGTTTTGTTGTCAGTTGCTGGGTGCATTGCATTGGCTCCCGACATAGTCTGTGCGCATTCGTTATGCGCATCATGATAGTTGGGCACATTTAGCAGGTCAAGCAACCGGACAGAGTTAGTGTCGGTTCTTTCGGCATTGTTACCAATAAGGTCAGATATGGCAAAGGTCGAGAAAAAGCTTACTCCGGCCCAAAGGCGTGCGAAGAAAGCCGCGAAGGCCGAACGGCAAAAGAAGTACGAGTGGGTCTTCATGCACGGCAAACAGGTCAGGATAAAGCGGCCGCCAACGGTGGATGGCATACCGGTGGATCAATTCATCGAGGAGAATGCTGATCCGATCTGGCTGCACCAGAACGGATTGTGGGAGCTGATACCGGTAGAGGACGCTATCACAACGGTATACACATCGGCGTACCCGCCACCGGATCCCGAATCACCTGGGCGCTGAGCGAGAAGGTCTGCTGCAGCAGTTCGGCGTCGAACACCTCGTCCGGCGTGCCCTGGGCCACCAGTTGTCCCTCCCTCAATACCACCAGATGATCGCAGTAGCGGCAGGCCTGGTTCAGGTCGTGCAGTACGACGACGATGGTTTTGCCGTTGCGGTTTAGCTGCTGCAGCAGTTGCAGCAGTTCGATCTGATGGGACAGGTCCAGGTAGGTGGTGGGTTCGTCCAGCAGTACCAGGTCGGTGTCCTGGGCCAGGATCATCGCGATCCAGGCGCGTTGGCGCTGGCCGCCGGAGAGGTCGGTCAGAGGCCGTTCGGCCAGTTCATGGATGCCGGTCTCGCGCATCGCTTCGTCCACTTTCAATCGATCTTCCGGCCTGAGTCGGCCCCAGTGCGACAGGTAGGGCGCGCGGCCGTACTCGACCAGTTGGCGCACGCTGATCCCCTCCGGCTGGGTCGGGGTCTGCGGCAGCAGCGACAGGCGGCGGGCGATGGCGCGGTCGTCGAGGCGGTGCAGCGCGGCGCCCTGCATCAGCACCTCGCCGGAGAGCGGCTTTAGCACACGGGCCAGGGTCTTGAGCAGGGTCGATTTGCCGCAGCCGTTGGGGCCGATCAGCGCGGTGATCCTGCCCTCGGGCAGTTGCAGGCTCAGGTCGCTGACCACGGCGGTGCGGCCATATCCGGCGCTCAGTGAACGGGTTTCAAGCATCTACCACCCCTTGTAGCGTAACAGCAGAAAGATGAAGTAGGGCGCGCCGATGATCGCGGTGACCACCCCCACCGGCAGTTCAAGCGGCGGTTGCAGGGTGCGTGCGATCAGGTCCGCCGCCGAGACCAGCAGGGCGCCGCTTAGCGCCGATACCGGAATCAGCAGGCGGTGGTGGCCGCCGCACAGCAGTCGGGCGAAGTGGGGCGCGAGCAGGCCGACGAAGCTGATGGTGCCGGCCACGCATACGCTGAGGCTGGCCAGCACCACCGCCAGCAGCAGCGCCTGGATCTGCAGCGCCTTGGGCCGTGCGCCCAGCGCCACGGCGCTCTGCTCGCCGAGGGCGTAGATATCCAGCCGCCAGGCCAGGCGCAGCGCCAACGGGATCAGCAGGGCCAGGCCGACGCCGAGCAGCGGTATCTGCTCCCAGCTGCGCCCCCAGAGGCTGCCGGTGAGCCAGATCAGCGCATTGTTCAGCTCCACCGGATGGATGATCAGCAGGAAGTCGATCAGGCTGCTCAGAAAGGCGCTGACGGCGATGCCGGTCAGCGCGAGGCGGGCCGGTGCCGGTTGGTACTGCCGCGCCAGGGCATAGATCAGCAGTGCCGCGCCCATGCCCCCCGCCACGGCGGCGAGCGGCAGCCAGTATCCGGCGGCGGGCAGGAACAGAATCAGGGCGGTGGCGGCGAGTCCGGCACCGGCGCTGATCCCCATCAGATCCGGCGAGGCCAGCGGGTTGCGGATCACCCCCTGCACCAGAATACCGGAGAGGCCGAGTCCGGCGCCGACCAGGATCGCCAGCAGCGCGCGCGGCAGGCGGTACTGGTTGATGATGAAGTCGTCGTTGCCGCCCTGGGTCAGCGCCTGCCACACCTGCGGCAGTGTCAGATCGACCGCGCCGAGGCTCAGGCTGAGCAGGGTCGAGGCCAACAGGGCGGAGCCCAGCCATCCGAACAGGGACAGTCTCATGTGCGACTCCGGGCGGCGAGCAGAATGAAGAACGGGGTGCCGAGCAGCGCCGTGATCACGCCGACCGGGGTCTCCGCCGGGAAGGCGACGCCGCGGCTGAGCAGGTCGGCCCAGACCAGAAAAGCGGCGCCGGTCAGCGCGGCCATCGGGATCAGCAGACGGTGGTTCTGACCGAACAGACGACGGCAGAGGTGGGGCACGATCAGGCCGACGAAGGCGATCGGACCTGCGGCGGCGACACTGGCTGTGCAGAGCAGAACGGTGCTGGCGGCGGCCAGGCGGCGCACCCAGTGGATGCGGATCCCCAGCCCCAGCGCGGTGTCGTCGCCGAGGGCCAGCAGGTTGAAGGCGTGGCTGAGCAGCAGTGCCAGGGCCAGCCCTGCCAGACTGAACGGCCAGAGCTGATGCCAGCTGTCCCAGCCGGTCTGGGCCAGCGAGCCGGCCAGCCAGTGCAGCATGCTGTAGGCCATATCCTCGGACAGGATCAGCGCCGCGCGGGTTAGCCCGGCGAGCAGTGCGGTGACCGCGATTCCGGCCAGGATCAGCCGCACCGGGTTGGGGTGGGCCTGGAAGTAGCCGCCTAGCGTCAGCACCAGCAGGGCGCTGACGCTGCCGCCGATCAGGGCCAACAGCGGCAGCGGCAGGGTGGCGAGGCCAAGCACGCCCGCCACCGACAGCGCGATCATGCAGGCGGCCCCGGCGTTGATGCCGAGCAGGGTCGGTGAGGCCAGCGGGTTGCGGGTCAGCGCCTGCACCTGCACCCCGGCCACGGCGAGGTTGGCGCCGATCATCGCCGCGACCAGGGTGCGCGGCAGGCGCAGCTCGAGAATCAGTTGCCGAGCCAGAGTGTCGTCGCTCCCGGTGTCGAAGCCGAGCAGCGGCAGCAGATCGCGCAGCTGCAGCTCGAACGAGGACCAGAGCACAAGCGATTGCGCCAGACCTACGACAAGAGCCATGACCAGAACGGCGACCAGGGCCGCGATCGACAGCAGTGTGCGGGCCGGGAGGCTAGTTACCATTCGCGGTCCGACTCAGCAGCGCCGATTCCTGCCGGTTGAGCAGGTGGTCCAACTGTTCCGCCATCTGCTCGGCGGCGATCACGCCCCGGCTCAATGACCAGAGCGTGGATGACACGTCGACGATGCGCTGCTCTTGGTGGGCGGTGAGCAGCGAGAACAGCGGCATCTGTTGCCACTTGTCGAGCAGTGTGTGCTCGCTGTAACGCCCCACCAGCAACCAGTCCGGGTTGACCTTGAGCAGTTGCTCCAGGCCGGTCGGTATATAGGGCTGGGCGTTGCCGTTATTGATCGGCGTGTGCAGCCCCAGTGCCTCTATCAGACTGCCGGCGTAGGAGTTACCGCTGTGCAGCCAGAGCCCCTTGTCGCTGGCGATGGCGAACTGCACGCTCTCCTTGTGACCGGTGAGTTTGTTGCGGTACTGCTCCATGCGCTGGCGGTGCTGTGCCAATCGTTCGCGCATCATCTTGCCGCGGCCGACGGCATCGCCGATCTGTTGCAGGGTTTCCAGGTTCTGCTCGTAGGTAGTGCCCTTGCTCGGCAGCAGCAGGGCGGGGGCCAGTTGCTGCAGGTCGTCGATGATCTCGCCGTGGCGGCTGCTGTCGGCGATGATCAGGTCGGGCTGCAGTTCGGCTATCAGCTCCAGGCTGGGCTGGGAGCGGCTGCCGACCGACTGCCAGTCTCCGATCCGCTCGCGTAGCGCCGGGATCAGTTTCGACGGCTGGTTGTCGTCGGCAATGCCTACCGGGGCAATATCCACCAAGGCCAGCGCATCGACGAAGGAGAGCTCGAGCGCCACCACACGCTGCGGGTCGGCGGCGGTTACCGGCCGCGCTATAAACAACAAAATGCCCAGCATAAGGGGCACTATGGTCGAGAACGGATGGCGTTGTCCTATCGGCTTCATATTCTGACTACCTTTGCTAATGAGCTTGTCGGTTTCCTCTGATCGTCGGTCGGCGGCGGTATGCACCGCCGCCGACTCCCAGGATCAGAAATCCAGTCGTCCCTCCAGAATGAAGGCGCGACCTGGCGCGGGTACGCGACCGACCGGGCTCACATCCGCACCGCGGAAGTAGTACTCCTCGTCGGTCAGGTTGGTTGCCGCCAGACCCAGGTTAAGCATGCGGCCCTGGCCGAGCACGATATCGCGGCCGATACGGGCGTTGACCAGCGTATAGGCGGGCAGCTTGCCGGCATCGCCGTTGGCGGTTTCCTGCTCGGTATTGGCGGCGTCGCTGAAGCTGTCGCTGACATAGTGCACACCCAGGTTCGCACTCCATTGGTTGAGGCGGTAGCGCCCTTCGACACTGGCGTGGTGATGCGGCGCGTTGGGCAGTTCGTTGCCCTTGTTGTCGCCGGTGAGCTGCTCGGTATCCAGGTAGGTGTAGCCCAGCGCCAGATCCAGCTGCGGTGTTGCCTGCCAGTCGGCGCTCAGCTCGACCCCTTCGTGGCGGGTCTCACCCAGGTTTTCATACAGGCTGGTGGCCTTGTTGAACTGGATCTGATCCTCGTAATCGATGCGGAACAGGGTGGTGTTGAGCGCCAGCTCCGGACGGATCTGCCAGCGTGCGCCCAGCTCCTGGTTCCAGGCCAGCTCGTTGGCCACTTCGCCGCCGCGGGAGACCTGGGCGATCTGCACCGGCACCAGCGAGCGTTGGGCGTTGGCAAACAGGAACAGCGCATCGCTGGCTTGGAAGCCGACGGTCACGCCGGGCAGCCGCGCCGTGGTGTCGTTGACGAATCGGTTATCCGAAATACGGTCGTGGAAGTCCATCTCGATATCTTCGATACGCACCCCTTCGGTGACTTCCAGCCGACCATCCATGAAGTGCTGGGTATCGCTGATATAGACAGCGGTGGCCTTGGTTTCGGAATCCCACTGACGCACATTGGCATAGCTGCCGCTGGATAACTCCTCGCGGTTGACATCGAAATCCACCTCTTCACTGACGTAACGCGCGCCCAGGGTGAGCGTGTGGCCGGGCAGGCGCATGGTAAGGCGTGGCTCGGTGCCCCAGACGTGGAACACGCGGGGCGAGTCGGCGACATGGGTGGAGTCGAACGCGGGATCGGCCCAACTGACGCCGGGATCGCCAAGCCGCTGGCCGAAGAAGAAGGTGCGGTCCGCCCTGTGGGCGAAGTTGCGCCACTCCAGTTCGACGTCGCTGGTGGGGGTGTAGGTCCAGGTCAGGGTGCCGCGCACCATGTCCGCGTCATAGGCATCATGCAGCCGCTGCGACTGGCTGGTGTCCTGCTTGAACGCCGCCGGGCTCAACGCGCCGGGCAGCTCCGCCTCGACGTCGTAGTACTGCAGGCTCAGGTCCAGCTCATTGGTGTCATTGAGAAAGTAGTCGGCATCGAAGATGAAGTTGCGTACCTCGGTATCGGAGTGCTCGCGGGCGCCGTCGCCGTTCTGGATATTGGCCTGGAACTGCAGCGCCAGATCCTCGGTGGCAAAGCCGCCGATGCGGTAGTAGGTGTCGCTGAACAGGTTGCCGGTGGCCTCGGCGATGGTCAGGCGCTGGCTCAGGGTCTGTTCGGTCTGCAGCGGAATCGCCCGCGTGTGCAGGTTCATCACGCCGCCGACGTTGTTGGGGCCGTAGTGTACCGCCGCGCCGCCGCGCACGATATCGATGCTGTCGATGCTCGGCAGGGTAACGGGGAACAGGGATACGCCGATGTTGCTGTAGGGGCCGATGGCGATCGGGTAGCCGTCGACCAGCATCTGCAGCCGCTCGCTACGCAGCGGGTTCAGGCCGCGCAGCGCGATATTGGGCAGGATGCCGGTGCCGGTCTCGTCCAGCACCTGGATGCCGGGGGTGGAGCGCAGGGCGTCTTCGATATTCAGCGCGCCGCTCTCTTGCAACTGTTCGGAGTCGATCAGGGTGCGTGCTCCGGGGTAGGCCTTAACCACCTCGCCGTCGGTATTGCCGATCCAGTCCCCCTCGACCTGGAGCGCTTCCAGTTCAGCCGGTTGTTCGGCCTGAGCCAAGGGGACGGTTATCGTCAGCGCCAGGCTGATCGCCAGCGCAAGCTGGTTGGGGCGTGATACAAGGTACTGGTGTCGTCCGGATTCCATACTGCCTTCCTGTTAGAGATCTAGTACATAAGTGATAAGCGTTATCAAATAGGGCGATTATGGCCGCGCACTATAAAGCTGTTAAAAACAGGATGCAAATAATAATGTTTATCATTAAGATTAGTGAATGAAAGATTGGAAGGGGGTTGTTGTGAGTACGCAAAAGATGGATTCAACGGCACCGCATACACCGGACGGGCTGGCGGATGCGGCTGTGGGGGGCGCGCCGGCAGGGGCTGACCCGAGTGCAATACCGTTGGGAGAGGAAGCACTGATATCCGCCCCGGTCCAACTGATGGATCGGGTGATCGATTTTCTGACCGTCGGCGGGCCAGTGGTGTGGATCCTCTGCCTGTTCTCGGTGGTCGCGCTGACCATTGTATTGGTCAAGTGTTGGCAGTTTGCATGTCTGCGGGTCGAGAGCAGCGCCAATGTGGAGCAGGGGTTACGCCTGTGGCGGGCGGGCGATGCCCAGGCGGCGCTGGGTGTGCTGAACAGCGCTCGCCCGGTATCGCAACTGGTCGGCCTCGCCATCAACGGCATCGAGTCCGGGCAGGACAAAGCGCTGCTGCGTGAGGAACTCAGCCGTGTTGCCACTCATCATCTCGGGCAGATGCGTGCCTACCTGCGCCCGCTGGAGGTGATCGCCACGCTCAGTCCGCTGCTCGGTCTGCTTGGTACGGTGCTGGGCATGATCGTCGCCTTTCAGCAGATGGAAGCGGCCGGCAGTCAGGTTGATCCGTCGGTGCTCTCTGGCGGTATCTGGCAGGCGCTGCTGACCACGGCGGTGGGGCTGGCGGTGGCAATTCCGGTGATGACGATACATAACTGGCTGGAGCGCAAGGTGGAGCGCGTAGCGGTGCTGATGAACGACGCCGTAACCCGCGTATTTACCGGTGAGGTGATGCAGGGAAAGGTTGCCGTACGTGAGGGGCTGAGGAATGTTGCTTGATCTGGGCCCGGTTCGTAAACCGGCGCGGATCAGCCTGACACCGCTGATCGACGTGGTGTTCATACTGCTGCTGTTTTTCATGCTCTCCTCCAGTTTTAGCCAGTGGCGGCAGCTGGATCTGCCGATCCCCTCGGCAGCCAAGACTGATGCACGGGAGGTGAATGTGGTACGCCTGCTCGATAACGATGGCAGCATCAGTATCGACGACGAGCAGCTGAACATAAGGAGTGCGCGACTTGGCCAGGTCGTGGCGGCACGTCAGGGGGCATTCGGTATCGATGTGGCTGAGGGGGTGAATACCCAGAGCCTGGTGCGTTTGGTGGATGCGTTGAAGCAGGCGGGCGCAGAGAGTGTTTCGCTTGGAGGCGTACTGCCTTGATTATCGATACGGCAAAAATTAAGTCGCGTGATAACGGAGACGATAATGTGATACCCCTGATCAATATCGTTTTTCTGATGTTGATCTTTTTTATGGTGGCGGGCCAGGTATCGAAGTCGGATGTGGTTAAAACAGAACCGCCCAAGTCCATTAACGAAAATCGGCTCTCAGAACTGGAGTCAATAGATATTATTGTGACATCGGAGGGTGAAACTTATATAGGTGATGATTTGGTTAAAAACGGCAATATATCAACATCTATAAAGGATAAGCTCAAAGCGTATACCGACATGGATAGTGTGTCGGTGCGTTTAAAAGTGGATGCAGATCTGCCGGTGGCGGAGCTTAGATCGCTGCTCAGGCAGGTAAGGGATGCCGGGCTGGTGCGGGTATCGCTGATTACCCGGTTGTCGGAGAGCGCATCATGACCCTGAGTCGACACCATTGGCTGATCGCCTTGTTCGTTGCGCTGCTGCTGCACCTATCGCTGCTGGTCGTGGTGCTGGCTGCCGATAACGCGGATGGTGCCAGGGATGAGGGCGAGCAGGGGATCGAGATCGATCTGGGGATGCTGGGCGATCTGGGCCAGGCGGAGGATACGCGAGAGGAGACGGTTGTGGAGACGGTAGTGAAGGCGCCATCTGAGCCGGAGCCCGAGGTTCCACCGCCTGAGCCTGAGCCGGTCAAGGCTCCAGAGCCCGTGGTTGAGGCGCCGCCACCGCCGCCGGAGATACAGACGCCGGTGGTCGAGGCGAAAAGGGAGCTGCCGAAGCCCCAGCCAAAGCGGCAGCCGCAAAAGCCCGAGCCCGCACCTGAACCGGTTACGGCGCCAACCCAAGCCGAGACCGCCAGCCGCAATGCGAAAGCAGCCGATCGGGCGCAGCAGGCGCAGCAGAAGCTCAGCACCGGTCGCGCCGATGCGATGACGCAGGGTGGTAACGCGGCAGTGAGACAGTCCTGGTATGCCAGGCTCGCGGCCGAACTGGCAAGGCACAAGCGCTACCCCCTCTCCGCCCGCAGGAGGGGCCAGGAGGGGATCGCCAAGATTTCGTTTCTGGTTAACCGCAAGGGGGAAGTGCTGGAGTATACAATAAGTGAAAGCTCCGGTTATAAACTGCTGGATCAAGCGGTTATCGATATGCTGATGAAGGCAAAGCCTTTACCAGCATTTCCTGCTGAAATGAAACAGGATGAGATAAGAATAACACTGCCGGTCGAGTTTTCTCTTCAGTCCTGATAAGGACGAAACCTACTAATTTAATGCCGTCGTTTTACGCCGTTTGATACGGATATACCTATAAAAACTATTTAAGCCCACCGGGGATATGGTCCCAGGTGTATAGATTTCTATGCTCTAACCCGCATTTTTCATGAAGGTCTAAACAAAAACGGCTGAAAGCCTTATGGTTACTGGTCTCTAAGCAATCCCCACAGGCCCTCAGCCGTTTACAAAATGGTACCACAAACGTTTAAGTTTTCGCCCCTTGCCAGGCGCGTTGTTGAGGCTCAGTTCTCCGGCGGGCATATCTCCAACGATGCCGGGCTGTTGCTGTTGCGCGAGATCGATCGCACCATCGGTCTGTCGACCAGCCTGCACCGGGTTACGCCAGTGCTCTCCGGGGTGCGGGTGGCGGCGTTTTTCTGGATCCAGAGCATGGTGCGCAGCCATGAGCAGCGTGAACTGCTGTTCGACCTGGACAGCTCCGTGCAGTCGCTGTCGATGAAAAGCGGCTCGGATGATGAAGATGTCATGCGCCTGTCCGGGCTCTACCACAAACTGATTCAGCAGTGGGCGGATACCTGATGAGTAGCGATATGACCCTGCCGCCGCTGGCGCAGATTCCGGCGGATCTGGTCAGTCTTGGCGACTACGCCCGGCGGGCGCCGGCGCATATGCCAAAGGCGGTGTATGAATATATTGTCGGCGGAGGCGCCGATGAGATCAGCCTGCGTCGCAATCGCGAAGTGCTGGACCGGATGTTGATCACCCCCCGCGTACTGGTCGATGTTACTCGGGGCGGTACCCAGTCCCAGATGTTGGGCGAGACCTTCCGTCACCCGATCATGCTGGCGCCGGTGGCCTTCCATAAACTGGTACATCCGGAGGGGGAGATCGCCACCGCCCGTGCTGCCAGTGTGCTGGAGACGCCAATGGTGGTCAGCACGCTGTCGAGCGTGGAACTGGAGACGATCGCGCAGACCTTGGACTCGCCGCGCTGGTTTCAGCTCTATTTCCAGCAGGACCGGGCGTTCACGCTGAGCCTGGTGCGGCGTGCCGAGCGCGCTGGTTACAGCTGTCTGATGATCACCGTCGATGCGCCGCTGCACGGTATTCGCAACCGCGCCCAGCGGGCCGGCTTCGAGTTGCCCCCAGGTGTCGAAGCGGTCAATCTGAGACAGCGTCCGCCCTTGCCGAGCAGGGTGTTGGAGCCGAGCCAGAGCATCGTGTTCCAGGGGATGATGACCGAGGCGCCGAACTGGGAGGATATCCGCTGGATTCAATCGCAGACCCAACTGCCGGTGGTTCTGAAGGGGGTACTGAGCCCGGTGGATGCGCTCAAGGCGCAGCAGATGGGGATCGCCGGTCTGGTGATCTCCAACCACGGTGGACGTACGCTGGACTGCGTGCCGTCGGCGATCGAGGTGTTGCCGGCGATCCGCCAGGCGGTGGGGAGGGAGATGACCCTGTTGCTCGACGGTGCCGTGGAGCGCGGTACCGACGTGTTCAAGGCGATAGCGCTAGGCGCTGACGCGGTGATGGTCGGACGTCCTCAGCTCTATGCGCTGGCCGTGGCCGGCGCCGCCGGCGTGGCGCATATGCTGAGGATCCTGCGCGAGGAGCTGGAGGTCTGCATGGCGCTGGCCGGCACACCGACCCTGGCGGATATCGGACACGAGGCACTCTATCGGCCCGCCCAGCCCTTGTGGGGCATCTGAACCTCATCTATGCCAATCGCGATCCCGATAGTAATCGCGATAACGGTCCCGATCTCTATCATAGTCCCGGTGACCGCCATAGCGATCACGGTGGTCCCGATAGTGATCGAACGGGCGACCGCGCGGCAGTTTCTTGATGATCACGCGCCGTTCGGGTTTCAGAATGATGGTCCGCGGCAAGGTTTGGACGCCGACCCATCGGTCGTGCGGTCGGTAGTAGTAGCGCCCGGAGTTGACGCCCAAATAGACGCTGACATCGGGGTAGAAGTAAAAGTCGTCGTAGGCGCTATCGTAGTAGCCATGCACCCCGACACGTGCGTGAGAGTCATAGGGGCCATACACGCAGGCACTCAGCGACAGTGCCAGCAGTAGCGTGAAGCCCCCCAACAGATTGCGAGTCGTAAGTCCGGTGTTCATACTGCACCTCCATTTTGAGGTTACCGGTGCTTACTATTTGGACATCAGTTAACTGAATGGGTGCTTAAAAAGGCAAGACCTCAGCTCCACAGCGTACTAACCGGCGTATCCGGGGAAAACCGGTGCGCGACCTGGGCTTGCAGCAGTTCGGCGCAGGACAGGGCATCGGTGAGTGCGTTGTGGGCGGGGTAGTGGGGCAGGTGGTAGCGCTCGCGGCTCTCCGGCAGGCGGATCGACACTCTGGGTTTCTGTCCGAACAGCTTGTCGAGCAGCCCGCCAGGCTTGCGCCGGTGCAGGCGTGCTTCCAGCTCCATGGTATCGATACAGGGAAACTCTATCCCTTCGCCGATACGCCGTTTTAGTGCAGCATCGAGAAACCGGCGCTCGATCCCCTTGTGGTGCACCACGACCACCCGTCCGGCCAGCGTTTCGAGCAGCTGCTCCCGTATCCGGGTCAGGTCGGGTGCGCTCTCCACCTCCGAGTGAGTGATGCCGTGGATCACCACCGACTCGTCACGCAGGTCCGCGCGTGGTTTGAGTATCCAGTGCCGGCTTTCGCTCATGCGGATGCGGTCCAGCGTCATACAGACCAGTCCGATGCTGACGATCTCGTCGCGACTGGCGTCGATACCGGTGGTTTCGAAGTCCATCGCCACCAGCGGCACCTCCGATATCGGTGTGCCGGCGGCGACCACTCCGGCCTGATAGAACGCCTTCAGCGAGGGGTTGCGCGCCTGCTCTGCCAGTTGGGCCAGCCGGGTCGGCCAGTCGGGGGAGCGATGGCCCGCGGGTAGCTCTTCTTCCATTAATTGCTTTTTGCTGAGATAGAACACGCTGCGTCCTTAACCTATGCGGCTGGCCTGGTAACGGTACTTGAGGAACTTCTGTGCGCTGCTCAGAATCTGGAACGCGTCCTTAAGGTTCTTGCGCTCAAAGTCCGACAGGTTTTCCGGCTCGATTTTGTTATCGGGCTCTTGTCCTGCGTCCAGATCCAGCGCCTGGTGCCGGATACGCACCATCGAGATGAACTCCAGCGCATCGCGCAGATCCTGTCCCCGGCCCTGCGGCAGGATATCGGCTGCGATCACGTCCTCCAGACGGTCGAAGGAGTTACGGGCGACCGAGCCCACGGCCAGAGCGTGCACCCGGATCAGGTCCGCCAGCGGAGCGGTTCCGCGCCGCTTCATATCGATCGACTGAGTCTGTTGTCCCGAGGGCTCCATGACGAACTCCTTGAAGAAGCCCAGCGGCGGCGTGCGCAGCAGAGCGTTGCGCGCCATGCACGCCAGAAAACGGGCATTGCGCTGCGCCTTGTGCGCAATATAGCGGCTGAGGTGGTCGGCCCACTCGGTCTTGCCCCAGACGCCATCCAGATCAAAGAAGATGAAGCTGTTGAGCAGCGTCTGCGGCGTCGGATCATCGATCCACTCATCGAAGTATCGCTCCCATACCCGCAGCGGTTGGCGCCATTTGGGCGTGGTGGCCATGATCTCGCCCTTGCAGTAGGTGTAGCCACAGGCTGCCAGACCATCGCTGACAAACTGTGCCAATTGCAGAAAATAGGCGTCGTGCTTCATCGGGTCGTAGCTGTTGTCGAGCACCATGGCGTGGTCCTGATCGGTCACGATCAGCTGCTCCTGCCGCGCCATCGAGCCCAGTGCCAGAAAGCAGTATGGCACCGGTGGCGGTCCGAACTTCTCCTCGGCAAGCTCCAGCAGGCGTTGCTTGAAGCTGCGACCGATCACCGCCATGGCGCGACCGATCATTTTCGAGTTGGCGTCCTCATGCACCATGCGGCTGAAGCATGAGCGCACCTCTCCCTCCAGCGTGCTCAGCTCCTCCACGCTGTTGGCGCGGAAGATACGGCTGACCACGAACAGGCTGTTCTGCGATTCGTAGCGGATGATATCGGACAGCGCGATAACCCCCACCGGGGTTCCGTGCTTGAGAATCGGCAGGTGATGCACGTTGTGCTGCAGCATCGCCAGCATCGCCTCGAACACCAGTTGATTGTGCTCGGCGTGGATCAGCTCGGCGGTCATGATCTCGGTGACCGGCGTGTCGTAGCTTAGCCCTTTTGCCACCACCCGGTTGCGCAGATCGCGATCGGTGATCATGCCGGCCATGCAGGATTCGGAGTCCTGACTTGAGCCTGGGGGATGCACGATCAGCAGCGACGATACCCCTTCATTGCTCATGCGCATGGCGGCCTCGCGCACCGTACTGCCGGTCTCGATGGTGACCGGCGCGCGGCCGATCAGTACTTCGATACTGGAGGTCAGCAGCTCGTTGGCATCCTCGCGTCGGGCCACGGTTTGCCTTAGTCGGCTGCGATCCTCCACCTCGACGAAGTCGGCGAAGTTTTCGTACTGCTCAAACAGTTCCTTGAATATCGGAGCGGGGATCAGGTAGGCGAGGGTGTCCTCCAGCGCCACGATAGGGAAGCGAACGCGGTTTTCACGTAACAGGCCGAATTCGCCGAAATAGCCACCCTCACTGAGCCGGTTGTAGAGGTCACCATTGCGCCGGTACACCTCCACCGCACCGCTGCGAATCACGTACCAGGCGTCTACCTCCTGGTCGAACTCCAGGATCTGGGTACCCGCTTTGAAATAGCTGACGTCGATGTTGGCGGCCACGCGTGCCAGTGCTTCCTCCGGTAGTTCGTTGAAAGGGGGGTAGCGGCGCAGAAAATCGATGATCTCCAGATGTTCGGCCTGCATCTTGTCCTCAGGATTTGGAACCCGTGATAAAAAGGGCGGATAGTGCGATTGCCGACTATCCGCCCCGTCTTAAGGCTCGGAGTGTGTTAACCCAGCCGGGGCTCCGTAGCCAGCCCTTTGATCACCGATATCGCGGCCACCAGCAGAACGATAGTGAACGGGAATCCGGTGGAAACCGCCATCGCCTGGAGCGCGACCAGCCCACCACCAAGAATCAGCGCGATCGCGACCAGTCCTTCGAAGGTGCACCAGAACACACGCTGGGGTGTCGGTGCATCCACCTTGCCACCCGCCGATATCGTGTCGATCACCAGCGAACCGGAGTCCGACGAGGTGACAAAGAACACCACCACCAGGATGATGCCGATGAACGAGGTGATCTGCGCCATTGGCAGTGCATCCAGCATAGTGAAAAGCTGCAACGGAAGCTCGGCTTCTGCGACCGCTTTATACCCTTCATCGACAAACTGGTGGATCGCTGTGCCGCCAAATACGGTCATCCAAAGCACGCAGGCCAGGGAGGGGATGATCAGAACAGAGATCATGAATTCGCGTACGGTGCGGCCGCGGGATACGCGGGCGATGAACATGCCGACGAACGGAGACCAGGAGATCCACCAGGCCCAGTAGAAGGAGGTCCAGCCGGCGGCAAAGTTGGCGTCCTCTCGACCAAAGGGGTTGGCCAGAGCCGGCAGGTACTCCAGGTAGGAGACCAGGTTGGAGAAGAAGCCGGTGATCAGGGCGAGCGTCGGCCCGACGATAATCACGAACAGCAGCAGCAGGGCCGCGAGGATCATGTTGATCTCGGACAGGCGCTTAACACCCGCGTCCAGACCGGCCAGAACCGATGTGGTGGCGATGGCGGTGATACCGATAACCAGAACGACCTGAGTGGTCTCCCCCATCGGGAAACCGAACAGGTAGTTAAGGCCGGAGGCGGCTTGCGAGGCACCCAGCCCCAGAGAGGTGGCCAAACCGAAGAGGGTGGCAAATACCGCCAGGATATCGATGACATGGCCGGGCCATCCCCACACGGACTCACCGAGCAGTGGGTAGAACACCGAACGCATGGTCAGTGGCAGGCCCTTGTTGAACGAGAACAGTGCCAGGCCCAAGGCCAGCACCGCATAGATTGCCCAAGGGTGAAGTGCCCAGTGATAGATGGTGGCGGCCATGCCAAGCTGGCGGGCTGTTTCGGGATCACCAGCCGCGGCGCCCAAAGGTGCCCAGTCTGTGCGCACACCATTTTCGACACTGGTGCCGCCCAGGGAGCTGGAGAAGTGTGACAGGGGTTCGGATACCCCGTAAAACATCAGACCGATACCCATACCGGCTGCGAACAGCATGGAAAACCAGGCGGGATAGCTGTAGTCCGGTTTGGCCAGGGTGCCGCCTATGCGGACCTTGCCCAGCGGAGAAAACGCCAGCCCCAGGCTGATGATGACGAAAATATTGCCGGCGCTGAGGAAGAACCAGTCCAGGTTGGTGGTCAGCCAGCTGCGAAGCCCGCCGAACATCGGTGCGACCTGGTTCTGGAACGCGAGTGTTAGAACAACGAAGGCGACAATGGTCAGCCCGGATATGGCAAATACCCGATTGTGGATATCCAGTCCAAAAGGTCCTACGTTGACAACGATGTTGTCCTGACCAATCTGGTAGTCGGTATCGTACGGGTTAACCTCGCCGTCGGGTATCATGGGATCTTTGGAATCCGTCATGTTGACTCTCCTTGGGGTTGGTGAGGGTGAGTGTCCTTGACCTGACTGCCGGTAACTCTATTGCAGAAACAATAATTTGACCTGCTCGTCAGGTTGGGCACAGTATCGGGAAGGTATACCGCAGATGCAAATCGGCGGGCTGATCGGCCGATCGGCGGCACGGGAGACGGGATAGAAAAGAACCTCTTCAAGTGGGTGCTCTGCATTATATTTTTTTAATTATAAGCTTAGCCAAAAGCGGCGCGTTTACCTCATCAGCGCCGGTGCAAAGTCGATCGGTCGTAGTAACGACACAGGAACCATTTTATGAGTATTGAGAGTGCGATCAGTTTTCTGATTGCGGTATTTATTTTCGGAATCACGCCAGGACCCGGTGTGTTCGCCATTATCGCCCGTGCGCTGCAGCGAGGCGCGTGGAGCTGTCTGCCGTTGTCGGTGGGGATGATCTTCAGCGACATTATCTACCTGCTGTTGGCATGCCTTGGCCTGGCGGCACTGGCTACCCACTGGGGAGCGGTGTTCACGGTAATTCGTCTACTGGGCGCGGGCTACCTGTTTTATCTGGGCTGGAAGATGTGGACGGCCCCCGTTGTGCGGGAGGATGTGTCAGCGACGCCTGGCCGGCGTGACGCATTGCACGCGTTTACACAGGGTTTTCTGATATCGGCGTCCAACCCCAAGGTGATTCTGTTTTATATCGCATTTTTGCCAACCTTTCTGGATGTCACTGTGCTCAACGCTGAGGGGATGGCGCTGGTGTCGCTGTTAACCTTTATCGGCCTATTGGCAGGTCTTATGCTGATCGCGTTTAGCGCCGCGCAAGCCCGACGTTATCTGCGCTCTCCGCGCGCCGTCAAAGGGATGAACCGCACCTCCGGGTCGATCATGGCGCTTGCGGGGGTCTACCTCGCGTCACGCCATTGATCCGAATCGACAGGCAGATTCGCTTTAAAACGGTAGATATTCCCTGCCTGGCTGTCTATGCTTATCCTACTAAAATACTGCGATATTACCCCTGTCTGATATAGGGGTAATAGTGCAGGCCCTTCGGAAGAGATCCAGGCCGGCTGCTACTTATGAGCCGGCCGACGTAGTGCTGCATCGACAGAGTCTCTGTACCCGCCGTTAACGGTTGGGTACCGGGTTCAGGGAATAGATCCGCGTCGGATCCTGGCTCATCCCCTGGTCATCGTGAAGCAGCACAATTCCGCCAACAGGGATCGGAGGAGATCGCTTTTGTCGGCACACATACTGATCGTCGATGACGATCCGGCTGTCCGGGATATGTTTGCGCGTTACCTGCGCACGCTTGGTTTCCAGGTCGAAACCAGCGGTGAAGGCAGCTTGGCGCTGGATATCTGCCAACAGAGATTACCGGCACTGGTGATGTGTGATCTGCGCATGCCTGGCCAAATGGACGGCATCGAGCTGCTTGAGGCCTTGCGTCATCGCTACGAGGCGTTGCCCGTGATCGTTGTTTCTGGCACGGGGGAGATGCATGACGCGATTCAGGCGCTGAAGCTCGGTGCCTCGGATTTCCTGACCAAGCCGCTGCCTGATCTGGAAGTATTGCGCCATGCCGTCGAGCGCGCACTGGAGCGCAGTCGACTGATTGAGGAGAATCGCCACTACCGCCAGTACCTGGAACGCGCCAATACGCAGCTTGAAGCGAACCTGGCCAAGATTCGCGAGGACGAGGCGGCTGGGCGCAGGGTGCAGTTCACGCTGTTGCCGCCACAGTGTCAGCACTTCGGCGACTACGAATGCAGTCACCATATCCAGAGCTCATCGCTGCTCAGCGGTGATTTTATCGACTACTTTGCCATCGACCGTGACCGCTTCGCTTTCTACATGGTGGATGTCTCCGGCCATGGAATCTCCTCCGCGCTGATCACGGTGATGGTCAAGCACCTGATGTCGCGCTACCTGGAGAACTTTCGGCGGTACCGCGATGGAAAACTGCTGGATCCGGCAGCCCTGCTCGAGGCGCTCAACAGTGAACTGTTGCAGGGCGATCATGGCAAGTACCTGACCATGTTTTACGCCATTGTCGACGCGAAGAAGCAGTCGCTGACCTACAGCATCGGGGGCCAGTACCCCTTTCCCTACTGTTTCGATGGCGAACAGGTTGAGACAGTCGGTGACAAAAGCCCGCCGGTGGGGCTGTTCCCAGATGCCAGTTATACCTGTGCCAAGCGCAGTATCGGCGAACGATTCTCGTTGACGCTGTATTCCGATGGTGTGCTGGACACACTGCCGCAGGCGGATCTGCAGGGCTGCAAGGCGCAGTTGGCTTTGCTGGCGGCCCGTGACGACAGGGGGGCCGCTGCACTGGTAACCGAGATCGGGTTGGTGGAGTGCGACACGCTGCCCGATGATGCCAGCATTCTTTTGATACGGAGGGTTGCCGCGAATGGATGAAGGAAAAGTCAGTTTTGCCAGGTCGGGCGACGACCTGGCTTTGCGCTTCGATGGTGCCATTCGTTATACACTGGCCCATGGGTTGGATCTGTTTTTGGATCGTACCTTTACCGAACGTCCGCCGAAAACGGTCTGCATCGACCTGAACGCCACCCAGTCGATCGACAGTACCGGCATCGGACTGCTGGCCAAGATCACACGGCTGCTGGCCGCAGCAGGCGGTGGCAAGCCGGTCATCTTCAGTACCAACGGCGAGATCAACGAACTGCTCAGGGCGCTGTGCCTGGATCGTTACTGCCTCATGGTGGCAGGCTCGGCGCAGATGACCACAGACGAGGTGGTACCCAGGATCGAGCCGGATGAGGCGGGGTTGCGGCAAACCATCCTGGATGCCCACCGCACGCTCTGTGAGCTTTCGACGGATAATCGGCAGCAGTTCCAGAGCGTTGTGGATGCGCTGACAGGCGATTGAGGTGGAACCGGTTTACTAGCCCGGTAGCGGCCGCAGGAATGAGATGAACCAGGACATCGATAGCAAAATCAAAGAGCTGGAAGCTGAGCTGGCGCAGGCAAAGGCGGAGCGCGAACGCTACCGTCGGCTGCTTGAAGCCGCGCCGGACGCGGTAGTAGTGGTCGATGGACAGGGACATATCGTACTAGTCAACGCCCAGGTGGCACCGCTGTTCGGTTACAGCGAAGAGGAGCTGATCGGCCAGTCGATTGAGGTGCTGGTGCCCGAGCGGGCCCGCAATCGGCATGTCGGTCATCGTAACCACTTCCTGGTCAATCACGAGGTTCGGCCGATGGGCTCAGGGTTGGATCTGGCAGCCAGGCGTAAGGATGGCAGCGAGATACCGGTGGAGATCAGCCTCAGCCCGCTGAAAACCGCCGAAGGTGTGCTGGTGTCTGCGTCGATCCGGGATATCAGTGACAGGCGGGCAGCTCAACTGGCGCTGCGCAAGGCAAAAACGGAGCTGGAAACCCGGGTGCGTGAGCGCACCGCCGAGCTGGAGCAGGCCAACAGGGCACTGCAGGAGGAGATGGCCGATCGGCAGAGTGCCGAGGCGGCTCTGCATCAGGCGCAGAAGATGGAGGCGGTGGGTCAACTCACCGGTGGTGTCGCCCACGATTTCAACAACCTGCTCACCGTCATCAACGGTAACCTGCAGATCCTGGCTGGGCACTGCCGGGGAGACGGCTTGGCACAGGAACTGATCGATGCTGCCCTGCAAGCGGGGCAGCGCGGTGCGGATCTGAACCGGACGCTGCTGGCATTTTCACGCCGCCAGCAACTGAAACCGGTACTGATCGACCTGAGCGCGCTGGCGCAGGGGATCGTCAGCATGCTCAGACGCACCCTGGGAGAGTCGATCGCGCTCGATATCAGAACGGTGGACAACCTGCCCAAGGCGCTGGCCGACCCGTCTCAACTGGAGGTCGCACTGCTCAATTTAGCGGTTAATGCGCGCGATGCGATGCCCAAGGGCGGGCGTCTGCTGATCGAGACCTCGAAGATCCACTTCGATGAGCAGACCGCGGCATTGGAGGGGGATCTCAAGCCGGGCGCTTACGTGGTGCTGGCAGTGTCGGATAACGGCAGCGGCATCGCTGTGGAGAACCTGTCGCGGGTATTCGAGCCGTTCTTCACCACCAAGGAGGTGGGCCGTGGCAGCGGACTGGGACTGGCGATGGTCTACGGCTTCGCCAAACAGTCCGGTGGACATGTCAAAATCTACAGCGTCGAAGGTAAGGGCACCACCGTCAAACTCTTTCTGCCTCAGGCACAGGCGGGCGGCGAGGTGATACTCTCCGAGCCGGAGCAGACGCCCAACCGCACCGGGCATGAACGGATCCTGGTGGTTGAGGATGAGCCCGATGTGCGTGCGCTGGCGGTTCGTATAATGCGCAGCCTGGGGTATCAGGTGCTGGAGGCGGAAGATGGCCCTTCGGCTCTTGCGCTGCTGAGAAGTGATTCGGAGATCCAGCTGCTGTTCACCGATGTGGTACTGCCGGGCGGGATGCACGGCCCCGATATCGCCCGTCAGGCGAGAGAGTTGCGCCCGGACCTGCCGGTTCTCTACACCTCCGGTTATACCGGTAATGCCATCGACCAGCTCGAACAGTCGAATCAGCCGGTACGCCTGATCAGCAAGCCCTACGCGATTGACGACCTGGCGGAGCAGATCCGCATGGCGCTGGATGAGAGGAATCCTGCGGACGGGAGCTAGTGGCATCGGCGGTAGAACCGCTTGACCGCGAGTCTGGTGTCGTCGAAGCTCCACCCTTTGTCCCGAACCAGGAAAGCCACGTGATTTTCGATCCCCCTCTGGAGCCGGTTACCCTGCTGCGCCGTTACGGTGAGCTGCTGCGCGAGGCGCAGGCCAGCGGGGTTGGTGTGCTGGCGTGGAGAACGTCGATATCGGCTGATCGGATCGCGTTGTTGGAGTCACTTGATATCCTGCTGTGAGGCTGCCTGCGTCAGGATCAGTGGATGGATGTTCGCTCTCGGGTTGGGTGCAATCAAGTGAATCGAGGGATTATCGCCTACACTGAGGTCTAAATCCTGGAAGGATCTCGGGAGGCGCGATGAATTCGGTAAGGCATATTTCAGCGTTCTGGCGGCGACGTTCGCTGAAATTCTGGCTCGCAACGGGCATGTTGCTGGCGCTTGCCCCTATTTCGTTGCTCTCGGTATTTGGTTATCTCCTATATGAAAAATCGATCACCCGTCCCCTGATTGAGGTGTCGCGCGAACAGCGCGAGATTTTGCAACCACTGCAAAAAATCCAGCTTTCTCTCTGGGATATGTCCAGGGATGTGATCGACTATTCGTTGACGGGTGAGAATCAACACGCGCATAGCTATCGGCGGGAGTTGGACGACATTACCCAGGGCATCGCCAGTCTGTCCCAGGCGGTCGGCGTATACGAATCGACATCGCGCGACATGGTAAGGCTGCAGCGGGATTGGGACGAGTTGAACCGGGTGGCCGGATCGATCATGACCGCGCCACCACTGGGTGTTGCCTCTCTGGCTTCCCAGCGGATTCAGGGATTCGAGGCGGGAATAAACCAGCTGGGCCAGGATATAGGCGTCATCTTCGAGGATGTGCGCCGTGAAAACGAGCGCATTCATGACATCGCACTGGCAGACTTTGAATTGTCGGAACTGCTGATCGTGATGGGTTTTGCACTGTCGTTGCTGTTTGCCGGTATCGGTGTCCTGCTGATCAACCGCTCGCTGGTAAAAAGTACGGACCAGCTGTTGGCGGGAGCCAAACGTATTGCCGCAGGGGACCGCGAGAGCCGGATCGCCATTGAGCTGCCGTGCGAACTGGTCAATCTGGCCGAGGCGTTCAATTTGATGACCGACAGGATCGACTCCCAGGAACAAGCGCTACTGCTGGCTGCACGCACGGATGATCTCACCGGCCTGTATAACCGGCGTGAGTTCGATCGTATCCTGACCAATGAGATCGGTCGCGGAGCGAGATATGGCAAACCGTTGAGCCTGATCATGTGCGATATCGATCATTTCAAGCGCTTCAATGATAGCTATGGCCATCAGGCCGGAGATCAAGCGTTGCGGGCAGTGGCGGCAACCTTTCGCGCGGGATTACGTGAGGTGGATCAGGCCTGCCGTTATGGCGGCGAAGAGCTGGCGCTGATATTGCCTGAGTGCGATGCGGGCGGCGCGTGCATGACCGCCGAGCGTGTCAGGCAGGCGGTAGAAGCGCTGAAGATCCGGTTAGAGGATGGCCGAGAGGTCAGGGTCAGCCTCAGCCTGGGGGTCGCGACCTATCCCGAACACGGCGGTAGTTACGAAACGCTGTTGCAGAGCGCCGATGGTGCCCTGTATCAAGCCAAACAGCAGGGACGCAACCGGGTGGTTGTCTGGCGAGATAGTGGAATGGGCACACTGCCGGACTCCGCTGCACAACATTCAGGTTAAGGCCGCTCCCTCTTCACAGGCTGCTTCCACGGCGGCCAGCGTATGCGCGTCGAGCCGCTCCTCGGCGGTATTGAAAAACTCCCGCTCCTCGAAGCGCACGTGCTGGGCCAGAAGCTCGCCAAAGCGATGCAGGGCGTCCAGGCTGCGCTCCGCATCTGCCGTAAAATGGCTGCGCAGTTGGCGGTGCTCTCCCAGTAGACGCTCGACTAAGTTGGTCTCGCCGACCGCTCTAAGCGGTTCCGAGAGGTAGCGCTCCTCAATAGCAAAATGCCGTTCCAGTTCGGACCTGTACGCGGTTTCGATCTCCGCCCAGAGTCGGGTCAGTGCCGATTCGTCCTCGCCGCTTGCCTGTCTGGCCCTCTTGGCGATCACCAGTGCCCGGTGATGGTCGCTGGAGAGTGTTCTCAATTCCATAGATCTTTTCATGCGTTCTAAATGCAACTTTAGGCTGTTGCACCGATTGTCTAACAGCTTGTGGTCGTGAACAAGGTCGGAAAAAGGGAGCCGTTAGGCTCCCGAAGGGGTGGCTCGAAGGCCAGGAGAGAGGGTTAGAAGGTGCGTGAAACGCTGACCACCAGCGCGTTATCGTTGCGGAACAGGCCCGAATCGATCTCGTCTTCGCTGTCGATGCTGGTGATGACATAGGCGGCGGACAGGTCAAGTCCCGCGAAACTGCCGGACAGGCCGATGGAGTAATCTTCGTAATCGTCGATATCGACTTTACCCCAGTAATCGCCGAAGCTGTGGCCGGCGTGCAGGTCCAGGCTGATCTCGTGGGGCAGCGGTTGACTGTAGTCGAAGGCGATATACTGACCGGCTTCGCCACTGTTGAAGTAGTCGTTGGCGTAGCCGTAAGTCACGGAGGCGTTGCCGTAGAACAGGCTCAGGTTGAGCTGGCCGTAATCGCCATCCGCGGCATCATAGCCGGGATAGGTATACCAGGCATAGTTGACGTCGTAGCTCAGATCGTCGGTGATATCGTTGCTGTAGCCGACGTAGTAATCGATCTCCAGGTTGGCGTCGTCACCGAAGTCCACGTTGCTGCCCCAGATACCGGCATAGACGCCGCTGTCGAAGGCCAGATCCAGGCTGCCCTGAATCGCTGGGTCGCCGGCGGTCTGGGAGATGCCGTTGAAGCGGTAGTCGTTGGTGAAGCCGATGGTACCGGAGGTTTCAACGGCGTACGCCGGGGTGATTGCCAGGGCGCCTAACACACTAAGAAGAACCTTTTTCATGGAGCGTTCCTTGGATCATTGGTTGGGTTTGATTACATGTCGCCAGCCGCGTTTTGTGCGCTGTTGACGGGAATCTAAAGGTCGCCCCCCGGGAGTCACAATATCTCCCGGGGGATAGTCGCGACGGTTATCGGGCTCAGGCGGCTTCGTTCTGGGTGAAGTGCTTGCCCAGCAGCGCGTGATAGAAATCCTTGTCCGACAGCATGCCGACCAGACGGTTATCTTCGCTGAGGAGCACAGGTTGACCGGTGCGGTAGCGCAGTTCGATCGCGGTGCGCATGGAGATGTCGGGGCTGGCGATCATCAGCGTGTTTTCACTCAGGTCGTCGAGCGCATGGCTGTCGTGCCACTGCCGGATCTCCAGCGCCTGCTCCCCCCGTTGTGCTGCCACCGGTCTGCCGGCTTCGAGGTGGACATGACTCTGGTCCAGCGCGTTGAGCAGCAGTCGGTTGCCATCGCCCTGCATGGCACCGATCGTGGTCATCAGCGAGCGGCCGCGCAGTACGTTGAGCGGGTTGGTATGGGCAACGAACTTCTCGACGTAGGTGTTGCTCGGGTTGAGCACGATATCCTCCGGCGCGCCATGCTGTATGATGCGGGCCGACTCCATGATCGCGATGTTGGTGCCGATCTTCAGTGCCTCGTCGAGATCGTGGCTGACGAACAGGATTGTCTTGTTGAGCTGGCGCTGAAGGATGATCAGTTCATCCTGCAGTTGGGTGCGGATCAGCGGGTCCAGTGCCGAGAACGGCTCGTCCATCAGCAGGATATCGCTGTCCATGGTGAAGGCGCGGGCAAGACCGACACGCTGCTGCATACCGCCGGAGAGTTCGTGCGGCAGCTTCTCCGACCAGTCGGCAAGTCCGACCATATCCAGTTTTTCCAGTGCGCGCTTGCGCCGCTCGCTCTTGCCGATCCCCTGCATCTCCAGACCGAAAGCCACGTTATCGACCACGCTGAGCCAGGGCATCAGGGCGAATTTCTGGAACACCATGGATATCCGCTTCAGGCGCAGTTCACGCAGGTGTTGACTGTTGCACTTGGCGAGGTCGACCATGCGGTCGCCGTCGAGCACCTCGAGCGAGCCACGGCTGATCGGGTTAAGGCCGTTGACCGCGCGCAACAGGCTCGACTTGCCGGAGCCGGACAGCCCCATCAGGACACAGATCTCGCCCTGCTCCACGTCGATGCTGGCGTTGTGCACACCCACCACATCGCCGGTGGTTTCCAGGATCTGCTGCCGCCCCTGGCCTTGGTCGAGCATCGCCAGGGTTTTGCTGACGTTGTCGCCGAATACCACGTCCAGATTACGAATGCTGATAGCTTTCATCGGATTACCCCGCTTTACGTTTCGTGGCACGGCGTGAGGGTGCCTTGCACAGACGGTCGAGAATCACGGCAACCAGCACGATCGCCAGACCCGCTTCGAACCCCTGGGAGATATTGACGGTGTTCAGCGCGCGCACCACCGGTTTGCCCAGGCCGTCGGCGCCCACCAGTGCCGCGATCACCACCATCGACAGCGACAGCATGATGCACTGGGTGATACCGGCCATGATCTGCGGCATCGCCGCCGGCAGTTCCACCTTGAGCAACAGCTTTGATGGCGTGGCGCCGAACGCCTTGCCGGCTTCCATCAGCTCCTCCGGCACACTGCTGATACCCAGGTAGGTCAGGCGGATCGGCGCGGCGATGGCGAAGATGATGGTGGAGATCAGCCCCGGCACCACGCCCAGTCCGAACAGCACCAGGGTCGGGATCAGGTAGACGAAGGTGGGGATGGTCTGCATCAGGTCCAGAATCGGGCGCAGCAGGGTGTAGAGCCAGGGTTTGTGTGCGGCCATGATGCCCAGCGGTATGCCGATCAGAACGCACAGCAGGGTGGCGGCAAGCACCAGTACGAAGGTCTCCAGCATCTCCTGCCAGTACCCCAGGTTCAGGATCAGCAGCAGCGCACAGGTGACGAAGATCACCATCGCGAGGCTGCGGTGCCAGAACCAGGCGATCGCCGCCGTGGCCAGAATCGGCACAATCGGCGGGAACCACTGCATCAGGGTAACCAGATTCAGGATCAGCCACTCCAGTGAGCCGGAGATGGCATCGAACAGCCCGGAGGCGTGCAGGGTCAGCCAGTCGACGAACTCTTCCATCGCCGCACCCAGAGGGATTTTATGTTCGGTTAACCAGTTCATGAGCGCTACTCATCGTTATGTACGGGAGGTACAGGTATCTCGGCCCGTTGGGTTAGAGGCCGATATGGGCGCGTACTGCGCTCATGGCGTCGCCGCCGTCAATCGTGGTGATACCGGCCAGCCAGGCGTCGAGTACCTGGGGGTTGTTCTTGAGCCATTCGCGGGCCGCAGCGTCAGGTTGCTTGCCGTCGTCGAGGATCATCCCCATCAGCTCGTTTTCCAGTGGCAGGTTGAAGCTCAGATTGCCGAGCAGCTTGCCGACGTTAGGGCAGTCGTCGGTGTAGCCCTTACGGACGTTGGTATAGACGTTGGCACCGCCGAAGTCTGGGCCGAAGTAGTCGTCGCCACCGGAGAGGTATTCGATTTCGAAGTTGGAGTTCATCGGATGTGGCGCCCAGCCTAGGAATGCAACCCAATCCTGGTGCTTAACCGCCCGTGCGATCTGGGACACCATGCCCGCTTCACTGGATTCGACTAGTTTGAAATCTTTAAGGCCGAAGGCGTTGGAATCGATCATGTCCTGGATCAAGCGGTTGCCGTCGTTACCAGGTTCGATACCGTAGATACGGCCCTTGAACTTGTCGGCGTGTTTGGCGATATCGGCGAAGGAGTGCACCCCGGCGTCATACACATACTTGGGAACCGCCAGGGTGTATTTGGCGCCCTCGAGGTTGGCACGAACGGTTTCGACGCTGCCGTTATCGCGGTATTTGGCGATATCGCCCTCCATGGTCGGCATCCAGTTGCCGAGGAAGACGTCGATCGAGCCATTGGCCATAGTAGTGTAGGTGACCGGAACCGACAGCAGGTGGGTCTTGGTCTTGTAGCCGAGCCCGTTCAACACTTCGCTGGTGATGGCGGTGGTGGCGGTGATATCGGTCCAGCCCACATCGGAGAAGCGCACAGTCGAACAATCGGCGGCTTGAGTCTGGGCGGTCAGAGTCATTGCGGCGCTCAGCGCGAGCGCGGCGCCCCCCCGGCGCAGGTGTTTGAATGTGCGGTCGATCGGTCGGTGTTGGGTGTTCTGTATTGTCATCGTTGATTCCTCTAAGCGTTCAGTTGTCTTTATTAGGGGCACGTGCAAAGGATCAGTACGTTTTGGCCCGGGAGCTTAAGCTCTCTACTGGCCGGGTGTTCAGGCTGAGGCTGCCTCCAGTTCGGGGTCGTAAAATGTAGTGGTTTTGGGCTGTGCTTTCGGCATGTCCGCTGGACGCGTGGCCATACCGGGGCGCTGACGCCGAGGCCAGTGCTCGTCGATCCACACCGGTACATCAGCGGGAGCTAACGGGGTGTTGCCGAGGATCAGGTCGGCGGCTTTCTCCGCCACCATGATGGTCGGCGCGTTCAGGTTACCGTTGGTGATGGTGGGGAAGATCGACGAGTCCACCACGCGCAGACCGTCGAGGCCGCGCACCCTGCACTCGGGGTCGACCACCGCCATCGGGTCATCGGCGGCACCCATCCTGCAGGAGCAGGATGGGTGGTAGGCGCTCTCCACGTTCTGCCGCACCCAAGCGTCGATCTCCTCGTCCGTTTGTACGCTGGCGCCGGGCTGGATCTCCTCGCCGCGGTACTCATCCAGTGCAGGCTGGTTCAGGATCTCGCGGGTCAGGCGGATGCAGTCGCGCCAGTCCTGCACATCCTGCTCGGTGCTCAGATAGTTGAAACGGATCTGCGGCGGCGTATTGGGGTTGGCACTGGTGATGCGTACGCTGCCTCGGCTCTCCGGCTTGTTCGGGCCGACATGGACCTGGAAACCGTGGCCGTCAAAGGCGGCCTGGCCATCGTAGCGCATCGCCGCGGGCAGAAAGTGGTACTGGATATTGGGCCACTTGAGCCCGGCACGGGAGCGGATGAAGCCGCAGGATTCAAAATGGTTGGTGGCGCCGAGACCATCCTTGAACAGCATCCAGCGGCTGCCGATCAGGCCCATGCTGATCAGGTCCAGCTTGCCGTTCAGGGTGATCTTCTGGTTGCAGCGGTACTGGAAGTAGACCTCCAGGTGGTCCTGCAGGTTCTCACCGACGCCGGGCAGCTCATGCTTTACCTCGACCCCGGCCTGTTTCAGCACCTCGGCCGGGCCGATGCCGGACAGCTGCAGCAGCTGCGGTGAGCCGATGGAACCGGCGCTGAGGATCACCTCTTTGCTGGCTGTTGCCTGTACCACCTTGCCGTTCAGTTCGTACTCCACCCCAGTAGCGCGCTTGCCATCGAGTAGCACGCGGCGACAGGTGACGCCCTGTTGCAGCTTCAGGTTCTGCCGGCCCAGCGCTTCGCGCAGGTAGGCGTTGGAGGTAGAGGCGCGGACACCGCTGCGCACGGTCATATGCATGGCGCCGAACCCCTCCTGGCAATAACCGTTGTAGTCGGTGGTTGCCGGGTAGCCCGCCTCGACACCGGCATCGATAAACGCCTGGTACAGCGGGTTCAGCGACATCTCATTGCCGTTGCAGGTGGACAAGGGACCGTCGCCGCCGCGGTAGGCGTCGGCACCGCCGGACCAGGTTTCGGCGCGCTTGAAGTAGGGCAGGCAGTCCTGGTAGCTCCAGCCGCAGGCGCCGGAGTGCTCCCACTCATCGAAGTCACAGGCATGACCGCGCACATAGACCATGCCGTTAATCGAAGAGCTGCCGCCGAGTACTTTGCCGCGCGGGCAGTGCAGGGCACGGTTGTCGATACCCACGTCTTTCTCGGCGTGAAACTGCCAGGTGTGGCGCTCGTTGTTCATCGGGTAGGAGAGGGCGGTCGGCATCTGGATAAACAGGCTGCGATCGGAACCGCCCGCTTCCAGCAGCAGTACGGAGGTGCGACCGTCGGCGCTGAGCCTGTTCGCCAGTACGCAACCAGCGGAACCGGCGCCGACAATGATGTAATCGAAAGCGTTCATCTATCTGTACCCTGCTAAACCGTTAAATGTTTGTCGTTACAGGCGCCTGTCAGGCATAGGGCGACTTGATGTCGCCGAGCTCCACATACACCGCTTTGGTCTGGGTGTAGTGGGCCAGGGTCTCGACGCCGTTCTCGCGACCGATACCGGACAGCTTGTAGCCACCCACCGG
>NZ_JAHREP010000021.1:71538-93570 GCF_019084545.1 Marinobacterium ramblicola | reverse complement strand
GTGCTGGGAGAGGGAATCCAGCTGTCCGACCTGTCGGCGCACCGTGACGGTAACAACCTGGTGCTGAGCATCAGCGACCCGGCCGATCCGGCCCGGGTGGACCAGATCACCGTCGAGAACATGTACACGACCGACAAGCGCTATCGTATCGAGCGGCTGGAACTGGCGGACGGTTCCAGCCTGACGGTTCAACAACTGTTCGAACTGGCCACGACGGAAGGTACCGAGGCGGATGACACCTTTATTGGTACGGAGTTTATCGATCAGATCGTTGCAGGCGGTGGCAACGACACCATCAATACCGGCGACGGCAACGACCGGGTGGACGGCGGTGCCGGTAACGACAGCATCTCGGCGGGTAACGGAGCCGATGTGGTCAGCGGCGGTGCCGGTGACGATGTGATCGATACCGGTACCGGCAACGACCGGGTCGACGGCGGTGACGGAGCCGACCAGATCACCGCCAGCCACCTGGGCAGCAATGTCCTGTCCGGTGATGACGGTGACGACCTGATCCGGATCAGCCGCAGCAACGCATACAGAACCGACAACGCCAAGAACGCGGCCGGCTACAGCAACACGCTGGAGGGCGGCACCGGCAACGACCGTCTGGAGGGCTGGACCGGCGCCGACACCTACGTGTTCAACCGGGGCGACGGCCAGGATGTGATCAGTGACTACGACTATGGATACACGGCGTACTACACCTCGGCCCAGAGCAGTTTTGGCAAAACTGACCGAATCGTATTCGGCGACGATATCCAGTCCGAAGACCTCTGGTTTACCCGCGATGAAAACGATTTGGTAATCGATACCATCGGTACGGACGACCAAGTACGTATCGAAAACTGGTATAGCAGCAGTGTTTACCAGATCGAGTCGATCGAAGCGGCGGATGCGGTGTTGACCAACAATGTTGTCGATCAGTTGGTGAATGCGATGGCGTCGTTCGATGTCCCGACCGGTGTGGGTGCTATCGTTCCGCAGGATGTGCAAGATCAGTTGGCGCCGGTACTCGCTGCCAACTGGCAGTCACAAGCCTGACGTAAATAGGATTCAGGGGCTTTGGTGGCCCCTGAATCCTTTCCTTTCACTCCTTCTTCGTACCGAAAAACGGATCATGAATGCCTGCAATCCCCCGTGCAGCGTTAAGTCCTGCTTTGCGCTATACTAGTGCCCCTTCGAAAATCCTACCGGCAACCGAACAAGTACTTGCACTCATGAACACCGAAATCGAACGCGACTCCACCGCTGCAGATGCGGCAAGCCAGGAGCTTGATCGCAAGCGCAAGACCCGCCAGAACAAGCTGCAGAAGCGGCTGCGCCGTGAAGTGGGGCAGGCGATCGAGGCGTTCAACATGATCGAGGCCGGCGACAAGGTGATGGTCTGCCTCTCCGGTGGCAAAGACTCCTACGCCATGCTCGATATTCTGCTCAATCTGCAGAAGAGTGCACCGGTGGATTTTGAGTTGGTGGCGGTGAATCTGGATCAGAAGCAGCCGGGTTTCCCTGAGCATGTGCTGCCGCAGTATCTGCAGTCGATCGGCGTGCCGTTCCATATCGTCGAGCGCGATACCTACTCCATCGTCAAGGAGGTGGTGCCCGAGGGCAAAACCACCTGCGCGCTCTGCTCGCGTCTGCGCCGTGGCACCCTGTATGGCTTTGCCGACGAGATCGGTGCCAACAAGATCGCCCTCGGTCACCACCGTGACGATATCCTCGAGACCTTTTTCCTCAACATGTTCTATGGCGGCAAGCTGAAATCGATGCCACCGAAGCTGGTGTCGGACGACGGCAAGAACATGGTGATCCGCCCGCTGGCCTATGCGCGGGAGAAGGATATCGCCGAGTATGCCGAGCTCAAGCAGTTCCCGATCATCCCCTGTAACCTGTGCGGCTCGCAGGAGAACCTGCAGCGTCAGGTGATCAAGGAGATGCTGCAGGGTTGGGACAAGACCCACCCCGGCCGTATCGAAACCATGTTCCGCGCCCTGTGCAACGTGGTGCCTTCGCACCTGGCGGACACCGACCTGTTTGACTTCAAGTCACTGCAACTGGGCTTCCCCCACGGAATCGCCGATCCGGCCGCCCTGGCCGGTTTCCGCGCCGAGTCGGACGAGGAGTCCAGCGGTGGCAGCGGCGGCGTCCAGATGATGGAGCGGATCGATATCCTCTCGCTCTGAAAGCCGGATACGGCAGCGTAACCCAACACTATTCGAACAGGCGCCAGACCTGAACAGAAGGATCTTCATCATGCAGAACGAGTTACAGCAGCTGTTTCGTAACGCCATGTCACAGCTCGCCGCGGCGGTCAATGTGGTGACCACCCGTGGAGAGAGCGGAACATGCGGGCTGACCGCAACGGCGGTCTGTTCGGTGTCGGACAGCCCGGCAACCCTGCTGGTCTGCATCAACCGCAACAGTGAAACCAACGCCGTGTTCAAGGCCAACGGTCGCCTCTGCGTCAACGTCTGCAATAGCGAGCAGGAGGAGGTCTCCCGTCACTTTGCCGGTATGACCGGGCTGACGATGGAGGAGCGCTTTGCGCTCGATATCTGGGCATCTGGAGCAGTGCTTGAACAGCCGATGCTGAAGGGCGCACTGGCCAGCCTGGAGGGACGGATTGTCGATATCGCCGAGGTGGGCAGCCACTCCGTGTTCTATACCGAAATCGACAATATCCTGCTGTGTGAAAACCAGGACGCGCTGCTTTACTTCAATCGTGGATTCCGTACGCTGTCTGCAAACGGCTGATTGCACGACGCGTTACCCAAGATGCGCTTGTGGCTCAGTCCTAACCTCGCTGTTGAAGGGGAGTCGACCATGAGCGCTATATCCTCACGTGCTGGGCGAGCAGTTTTGGCGTGGTTGTTGGTCTGTTCCGCACCAGTCCATGCCGATACCGTTGTCCATATCGGCGCGACCAACCAAAGTGTCCGGCTCAATGCCGAACGGGCCAACGATACCGGCATGGTGGATGTGGCGACGCGTGTGTGCGATGCCTTTGTCGAGCAGATCGGTATTCCCGCCTTCTATTGTCAGAGCCAGGTGCAGTTCTCCGTCGATGGGCGTCAGTACATGCCGCAGGGGTGGGAGCATCGGGTAGCGGAATCCCTGCGCGAGGAGATTCTGGGCAGCCAGTGGTTGATGCAGCGGCTGGAGATCGGCACGGAGGCCCTGTCGTCGCTGCCAGTTGAGGCATTTATCCGTGACTACCTGAAACGGCCGGAGCGGGCTTCGATCATCCGCTCCTGGCTGGGGAATCGCGCCAAGCAACTGCAGCCTAAATCGCAGTAGCTGCTGCCCGCACAGCGCAAAAAAAACACCGAGAAAAAGGGCAGCACTGGCGCCGCCCGTTCGGAGCGGACCTACCGCTCCTCGTCCAGATTTTCCGCCTCAAGCCACATCGCGTTGATGATGCCGAAGGAGCAGGCGAGCAGAACGCCGAGTATCCAAGCGAAATACCACATCGTTAGCACCTCAATAGGTTGAATGTTCGTTGTCGCGGATGAACTCCACCGACGTGCGGCCCCACAGCGCCCGGTAACACCAGAGGGTGTAGCCGAGAATGATCGGCACGAACAGGATCGCTGCATAGGTCATCACGTTCAGCGTCAGATGGCTGGACGAGGCATCCCAGAGTGTCAGGCTGGAGTTCGGACTCAGGCTTGATGGCATGACGAATGGGAACATCGATACACCTGCGGTCAGGATGATACCGGCCATTGCCAGCGAGCTGGTCAGAAAGGCCCAGCCGGCGAGCCTGCGGCCTGCGAACAGGAAGGTACCGATCAAACCGACAAAGCCCAATGCCGGAGCCAGCATCGTGGCGGGGTAGGCCGCGTAGTTGGACAGCCAGGCACCTTCGGTGCGGATCACCTCCTTGTCCAGCGGGTTGGGCAGCGCGTCGTGAGCGGGCGCCGTCAGGATCTGGTAGCCGTCAATGTTGCTACTCAACCAGATACCTGCCAGAGCAAAGGCGGCCAGGGTGATCAGCGCGCAGAGCTGAGCCAGGCGGCGGGCACGGGCTTTGACCTCGCCTTCACTGCGCAGTTGAACCCAGACCGCGCCATGCATCGCCAGCATGGCGAGGCTGACCAGGCCGGTGAGCAGACCGAACGGGTTGAGTAGACCGAACAGGTTACCCTGGTAGCTGGGGCGCAGGAACTCGTCGTGCTGGAAGGGTACGCCCAGCAGCAGATTGCCGAAAGCGACGCCGAACACCAGCGCCGGTACGGCCCCACCGATCACCAAGCCCCAGTCCCAGGTGCTGCGCCAGCGCGGATCGGCGATCTTGGAGCGGTAGTCGAAGCCTACAGGGCGGAAAAACAGTGCAAACAGCACTAGCAGCATGGCCCAGTAGAAACCGGAAAATGCGGCCGCGTAGACCGCTGGCCAGGCGGCGAAAATGGCGCCGCCGGCGGTGATGAACCAAACCTGGTTGCCCTCCCAGTGCGGACCGACGGTATTGATCACCACCCGGCGTTCGGTGTCGGTCCTGCCCAGTAACGGCAGCAGCGCGCAGGCGCCCATATCGAAGCCGTCGGTGATGGCGAAGCCGATCAGCAGTACACCGACCAGCGCCCACCAGACCAGTTTCAGCGTTTCGTAATCGAATAGCATACTCTTTACCCCTGTCAGGCGTTTACAGTTTCAGCCGGGAGTGCCCGCTGCTCATGATGGTAGCGGCCGGTATGTAGGCTGCTCGGACCTTGGCGGGCGAACTTGATCATCAGGTACATCTCGACAATCGCCAGCAGGGTGTAAAAGCCGACAAACGCCATCAAGCTGCCGATCAGGTCCGCTTCGGTCAGGCTGGAGGTGGCGATGAAGGTGGGCAACACCTCACCGATTGCCCAGGGTTGGCGGCCGAACTCGGCGACAAACCAGCCCATCTCCGAAGCGATCCAGGGCACCGGCAGGCTGAACAGCGCCAATCGCAGCAGCCAGCGCTTGTGGAACACGGTACGACGGGCAGTAAAAAAGAAGCTCAGGGCGAAGATCATCAACATCCAGAAGCCGCTGGCGACCATGATGCGGAAGGTCCAGAACATCGGCGCCACCGGCGGTATCGAGTGACGGGCGGCGGCCTGGATCTGCTCCTCGGTGGCATCCACCACGTTGGGGGTGTAGGCCTTCAGCAGCAGACCGTAGCCGAGATCCTGCTTGACGCTGTCGAACTCGGCTCTGAGCTGTTCGCCGTCTTCACCGTTACGCAGGCGCTGCAGCAGGGCGTAGGCGTTGATCCCGTTACGTATACGCGCCTCATGCTGCTCGATCAGCTCCTTGATTCCGGTGACCTCTTCGGTGATCGAGCGGGTGGCGATCAGGCCGAGCAGATAGGGGATGCGCACCGCGTAGTCGGTTTCCATGGTCTCGTCGTTGGGCAGACCGAACAGGGTAAAGTGGGCCGGTGCGGGGACGGTTTCCCACTCTGCCTCGATCGCGGCCAGTTTGGTTTTCTGTACGTCGCCGATCTCATAACCGGACTCGTCGCCGAGCAGGATTACCGACAGCACGGATGCCATGCCGAAGCCGGCGGCAATGGCGAAGGAGCGGCGGGCGAAGGGCAGGTCACGGCCCTTGAGCAGGTAGTACGCGCTGATGCTCAATACAAACATGGCGGCGGTACAGTAACCCGCTGAGACCGTGTGTACGAACTTCACCTGGGCCACCGGGTTGAAATAGATATCGGCGAAACTGGTCATCTCCATGCGCATGGTTTCATAGCTGAACTCGGCACCAACCGGGTTCTGCATCCAGCCGTTGGCGACCAGTATCCACATCGCCGACAGGTTGGAGCCCAGTGCCACCAGCCAGGTCACCATCAGGTGTTTAACCTTGGACAGGCGATCCCAGCCGAAGAAAAACAGGCCCACGAAAGTGGATTCGAGGAAGAACGCCATCAACCCCTCGATCGCCAGCGGGGCACCGAAGACGTCGCCGACGTAATGGGAGTAGTAGGCCCAGTTGGTGCCGAACTCGAACTCCATGGTCAGGCCGGTGGTGACGCCGAGGGCGAAGTTGATGCCGAAGAGCTTGCCCCAGAACTGGGTCATGTCCTTGTACACCTGTTTACCGGTCATCACGTAGACCGATTCCATAATCGCCAGCATGAAGGTCATGCCGATCGTCAATGGCACAAACAGGAAGTGGTACAGTGCGGTAACGGCAAACTGTAACCGTGAAAGATCAACGACCGCTTCGGTGATCATCAGTGTCTCCTGGTAAAGATGAATTTGACCCTTAAATTAAGGCTGAAGCCTTGCAAGCAGGTTGCATGCCAGTCGGGGCTGCCTTTACATAGGGTGAATCCGGTTACGCCCCGGGGGCCGCAGCAGGGCATATCCCTGATTAGGCTTTGTACTCCTTTCGTCTAACAGTTAACAGTGACATAGTGTCGCAATGCCATAGTTGGCATAAGCTTATTGCCACATATGACGGCTGTTGGGGCGAACAGGAGAGGCAAAGATGCCAGCCGAGTTACAACTTATCGCCACCGAAATGGGGGAGATCCTCGAGGGGATCACTGAACCCGCCACGTTGATCGGTTTGGATTACCGCATACTAGCCACGAATGCCGCCTACCGAGAGGTTTACGGCGACGACCAACCCATACTAAAACGACACTGCTATGAGGTTTCGCACGGTTACACTGTGCCCTGCGACCAGGCGGGCGAGTGCTGTCCTTTGAAACGCTGCAGCGAGAGCGGTCAGCGTCAACGGTTGCTGCATCTGCACAACACGCCGTTGGGAGAGGAACATGTCGACGTCGAGATGCAGCCGGTACACAACGGTGCCGGCGAGGTGGTCTGTTTTCTCGAGATCATGCACCGCGTGCGCGAGGCCCGTGCGCGAGTGGGCGACGAGGATGGTCTGGTGGGTCGTTCGGATGCCTTCAATCGCATGTTGGAGCTGGTCCACCGTGCGGCTCCGAGCGAGATCAGCGTACTGCTGCTGGGCGAGTCGGGTACCGGCAAAGAGTTGGTTGCCCGTGCTCTGCATGACAGCAGCCCACGTGCACGAAAACCTTTTGTGACCGTGGAGTGTTCGGGGCTGAGTGAGTCGCTGTTCGAGAGTGAGCTGTTCGGCCATGAGCGCGGAGCCTTTACTGGTGCTGTGAACCGCAAGCGAGGTCTGGTCGATGTGGCGCGTGGTGGTACCCTGTTCCTCGATGAGATCGGTGAGATCCCGCTGCCGCAGCAGGTCAAGCTGCTGCGGCTGATCGAAACCGGCGTATTTCGTGCCGTCGGCAGCGTCGAGCCTCAACACGCGGACATCCGCCTGGTCTGCGCCACCCACCGGGATCTGAAGAAGATGGTAGCCGAGGGGCGCTTCCGTCAGGATCTCTATTACCGCATCTCCCCCTTTCCGATCCCTTTGCCGACACTGAAACAGCGTATCGATGACCTGCCGCTGTTGATCGACGTGCTGCTGCGGCGATTACCGGGAGGGAGTGGCGTGAGTGTCAGCAGAGCGGCACTGAAGGTGTTGGAGCGATATGATTTTCCAGGCAATATCAGGGAGTTGAGAAATATCCTGGAACGCGGCATCCTGCTGGCCGATAACGGCGTGCTCGATCTGGAGCAGCTGCCGCCGGAGCTCGTAGAGCTACCTGGTCGGGATGCATCGTCAGTCGACAGGGCTGAGTCGATAACGCCCTTGGATCAGTTGGAAGCCCGGTACTTGCGCCAGGTTGCGGCACGGTTCAAGGGCGATAACCGGGAGCTGGCGGCAAAGCTGGGGGTAAGCGAGCGCACCCTGTATCGCAAACTGCGCCAGCTGCGTGTGGGCTGAACTGAAGCGGAGGTGATATGTCGGTGAGTTGGCTAAAGCGGGCAGTGCTCTTCGCTCTACTCGGCCTCTGCGAGCCTGTGCTTGCCGATCTGCCGTTGCTGAACGGAAACCTCCAGGTGCCGTATATGGCGGCACCCCGCTATGAGTCGTCCGCCGATGTGTTGCTGCAGATGCCGAGACAGGTCGATCCCGCGGTGCCTGTACCGATCGGAATCCGGGTGCTTCAGGATGGTGTTCGGTCGATCACGCTGCTTACCGACGAGGTCGAGCCGGTGGAGCTGGCCCGGTTCGACCTGGAGCCTGGCGCGCGTCCGGAGCTCTCGACCCGGATCCGGGCTCGGGAGGGCGGGGTATTGGTTGTCGTGCGTACCGATGCGCGCATCCTGGCCGCGCGGCGTGATTACACCCTTGTTACCGGTGTGGCCTCCGCAGCTCATGACAGCACAGAGCTGACCCCGGCTTTGCCCCCCTCGGCCGCGGTGTCGGCCGGCGCGGCAGGTTCGTCAGCAGCACCGGCTGCGGTGGTTGGTGCGGCTGAAAGTGAGTTTATGCAGTCGATGGAGCTGCGGGCCTGGCGCCGCCGAGAGGTCAACTACGTCGAATTGCGTCCCGTCGAGCCGTTATCATCGCGAGTACAACACCTGGACGGTGCGCCGGTGGCGCAGGCAAGGCTCGAACGATTCGAGCTTTTTCAAGCGGATAACCCTCTGCTCAGCGCCAGTATCGGCGACAGGCTGTGGTTTGAGCCCTATTTCCGCTTCAGCTTCTCTACCGGGGAGGTGGGTGATGAGCTGGTGTTGTCATGGCGGGGACCGGATGGCAGCGAGGGGCAGTTGAGTACAACGATCCTCGCGTCTGACTGAGGCTGGGTCACGACGTCCGCGCAGTTTGCTACAATCCGCCAACGCAAATTTCCAGGAGTGTGTTCGTGTTGTTCAGGCGTATGTTGCTGGGCGCATCGCTCAGTCTGATATTGATTGGCTGTAATGCCGCTGGTGTTCAGCCTCAGTCCAACCAGAAGGCTGCAAACCCGACCGAACCGGATCCAAGCACTCCCGCTGTCGAGGCGGGGGGGGAGAGTTCGCCGACGCGCTCGGTGAACAGCGCGCAGATTTCGAATCAGCTCGATCAGCTCAGCGGTCGATTGGCGTTGATGCAGGAGCAGCTGATCCAGCTGAACAACGCCAGCAAGCAGCAGGCGGAGATGAACCAGATACTGCTCACACGTCTGCAGCACCTGTCGGCAGCGAGGGTGCAGGCGGACGATGAAGAGCCGGTATCCAGCGAGGAAGGGGTGAGTTCTTCAGGCGCCGGTGAGCAGATCGATGAAGCGATCGGTCAGCTGATGCAAACGGTCAATCAGCTGGGTTTGACGGACAGTGGAGACCTGTTCGGCGTCGCCAGCGCCTATACGGCCAAAGGCAACTGGGTATTGATTCGCTACCGTGTCGATACGGGTGAAACCTGGCTGGCAGATCAGGGCAGTTGGGTCAGACTGGAAGAGGAGGTGGGGAATCTGCCCGCTTCCAGGTATGCCGTGCAGCTGTTGCGTGCCGACCAGGACCTCAAGGGGTTTGTCGCCGTGCGTATCGATAGTCAGAGCGGTGAAAGCTGGTGGCTGAATGACCGGCGTTGGCAGGTGTACCAGTGATGCGCGATCTGGATATACAGGATCTGATCCGAATCTTTAACGGGCTGTTCCTGCCAGACTACAACACCGAGTTGGTGGCGGGTGAGGATGAGCCGATCTATCTGCCGGCCGATGAGCAGCATCCTCACCACCGCGTGGTCTTTGCACATGGCTTTTTTGCTAGCGCGCTGCATGAAATTGCTCACTGGTGTGTGGCCGGTTCAGAGCGGCGCATGTTGGTCGACTTCGGGTACTGGTATAAGCCGGATGGTCGGACGGCGGCAGAGCAGGCGGAGTTCGAGCGCGTGGAGGTGCAGCCGCAGGCTTACGAATGGATACTGTCGGAGTCAGCGGGGCACAGGTTCCATTTCAGTGCCGACAACCTGTCCGCAGGCCTGGGGGCCAGCAATCAGTTTATGTATAACGTTCATTCAAGGGTGCTTGATCTGCTTGAGCAAGGGTTGCCGGAGCGGGTTGAGGCCCTGTCGTCCGCGCTGCGGGCGTACTACAAGACTCCTGTTTTGAGCGCTGACAGATTTGCATTGGAGCGCCATCTGCCGGTCGGAGAGAACTATGCGCGATCTGAGAATTCAGGCGAGTCGCTGGCAATCGCAGCCGCTGCCGGCTGAGGCCGCAAATGGCGGTTTTCCTACGCCGGTCCCCCCGGCTAGCCTGCTTGACTATTCGATCTGCCGTTCGACCGATTTTCTCTACCATCGGCTGGGGCTCGACGTCGACGGCGAACCCTATTGGTATCTCTATGCGCTGTCATTAACCGGCGCCCCCACGCTCTGGGTGCTGGGCGTCTTTGATACCGCAGGACAGGTCGATTTTTTCCTCGCGCTGCATTCGGATAATCCGCTCAAAGTGCCGGCGCTGCGCCAGTTCGAGGCGGGTCCGGGCTGGCTGCAGCTGAATACGGCTGGTCAGATCCACTATCCGCATTATGCCGGTGTATATCAGGTTGGACTGAAGAGTTACCGGGTGGTGCCGGTCGCCGCTGAGCCGGGGCTGTTCAGTGCGAGCTATAGCGACCGGGATCATGTGGACTATCTTGGCCAGGCCAGTGAAAAAGAGATCTGCCTGCTGGTCTACGGGCATTTCGACAGCCGCTTGCGCGGCTGCAAGCTCTGCTGAATCAGTTCTGCTGCTGGCCCTGACCCATATTGCCCATGTTGTTGCCCATATTGTTGCCGTGCTTCTGAGCCCCCATCGGCATCACCGGGCGCACCGGCATATTAAAAGTCTGTTCGCTGCCGTCTGAGAATGTCAGCGTCAGCGCCATCTCATCACCTTCAGACAGGGTGCGCGTCAAGCCGATCAGCATTATGTGCAGTCCACCCGGCTGCAGGCTGACCCTCTGGTGAGGGGGAAGCTCGATAGTATTGATCCGGCGCATCCGCATCACACCCTGGTCCTGAATATGGGTGTGCAGCTCAACCGCTTGCGCGACCTCTGATGTGGCTCCGGTCAGGCTCAGCATTTGGCCACCCAGGTTCTCCAGTTGCATGAAGGCGGCGCTGTTCGGTTGTCCTGGTGCCACCGCGCGGGCATAGGGATCGTTGACCTGAACCTCGGCCGCCAGCAGTGGGGTGCTCAGCGCTGCGCTCAGCAGCAGGGTGGACAGGGCTTTCATTCTAATCAGCTCTCCTTGTCTTTGAGCAGGCGTTGCAGCCACTCGCTCAGTTCGGTGGGGGTTGAGTTGTGGATAAGCGTTCCGGCCAGATCGCCGTTGCGGTCGATCAGGTATAGCCGGGAGGAGTGGTCCACCGCATAGCCGAGAGCGGAATCCTCCAGCTCGACCATGCGATAAAAAGCGCCATATTGACGTACCACTCGGTCGATCTGCTCGCGGCTGCCGGTCACGCCGATCAGGTGATCGGAAAAAAAGCGGGCATAGCGGGCAAGTTTCTCCGGTGTGTCCCGTTCCGGGTCGACACTGATGAATATCCCCTGCACCTGGTCACGCTGTTCGGACGTCAGGTTTCTGAACGCCTGGCTGAGTACCGCAAGCGCCGTGGGGCAAACATCGGGGCAGGAGGCGTAGCCGATATAGAGCGCCACCACCTTGCCCTTGAAGTCGCTCAGCGAAACCGGGCCGGTATCGGAGGTCAGGGTAAAATCGCCGCCGAGCTGATGGCCGCTGGCCTTTACGTCCACTTGTGCCGGGTTGAGCAGGAACGCCGCTACCATTCCGGCCAGCAGGCAGGCGCTGAGAATCAATAGAATCTTCAGTGTTTTGAGTTGCGGCATGCTTATTTTGCCTCGAAATCGAACCAGGTGGTGTACTGCTGGTGTTTCGACTCCAGCGTTAGTCGCGCACGCCACACCATGCGCCCGGTGGTGCAGGCGGCCAGTTCGGTGTTGCCGTGCCAAATGCCGTTGGTACCAGTCGGTGTAAGCGCCACTTGATTCAGCCCCATGTACATATCCCGTCCTTCAAGCGAGAGGTGGACGCGCTCCAGCTCCGCTCCCGTGAGTCTGAGTTGCGCCGTCAGTGTCTGCAGGGACTGAATCGGTGCAGGCCCAAGCGAGAACTCCAGCTCTATATCCCCTTGCTGCAACAGGCAGGCCCCCTGATTCAGGTCGCAGGCCGGTGGCTTGAGCTGAATGCCCACTGAGCTCTCCGGTTGTAGCCAGTCGGGCAGCAGGAGCATCAGCGTGCCCAGCGTTGCCACCAGTACCAGGGCAAAGAGTAGGCGTATCCAGCGGCCGATAAAGGCTTTGTCTGAACTTGTCATCTGGGCCTCAGTTTAGGTCAGGTATCTGCAGTGAAGAAGTGACATATTGTCGCACTCCTTGCTGTGCAATGTGCAGGTGCAGGTGCAGGTGCAGGTGGGGTAGGGGATCAGCCGGGTCAGGCGAGTTCGAAGCCGAAGTCGAGCTGCTCCTCCCCCGGTACGCTGCGCCGGAAGCCCATTTTGCGAAGCTTGCGGTTGATCTGCAGCATCATGGCGCGGGCGGCCTGACGGGAGTCAACCAGGGTATGGCTTTGCTGGCAAGTGTGGGCATTTCCCCAGCACTGTTCGACGACCCAGTCACCGACCAGGTCGCGATATATCCGGATGACCCGGTAATCCCGGTCTTTTTGCCAGTGAACGATCAAGAGGAGTTGTTTCCGCTGTAAAACGAGGGCTCTATAATGGCGCGGAATTGAGCCTGAAACCTACCCTTTTGTAAAGCCCGGAGGCCCTGTGAATCCTGGACTGAAGATCCTGGCGGACGAGAATATCCCCGCGCTCGAGGCGCTTTTTGCCGATATAGGCGAACTTCGTCGCCTTCCGGGGCGGAGTATGACCGCGGATGATGTGGCCGACGTGGATCTGCTGCTGGTGCGCTCTATTACGCGGGTCGATGAAAAGCTGTTGGCCAACAGCCCTGTGGGGTTTGTCGGCACCGCCACCATCGGTACCGATCATCTCGATACCGGATGGCTGGACAGCCGCGGTATCCCCTGGTGCAGTGCGCCGGGCTGTAACGCGGATGCCGTGGTGGAGTATGTACTTAGTGCGCTCTGGCACCTCTGTGCTGAGCAGGGTGTCGATCCTTTGACGCGCAGGGTGGGGGTCGTCGGCGCCGGTAATGTCGGCGGCCGGTTGGTCAATCGCTTGCGAGCCCTGGGTGTCGAGGTGCTGGTGTGCGATCCGCCCCGGGCCGAGCGGGAGGGGAACGAAGGTTTTGTCGAGCTGGAACCGCTGTTGTCTGCGGCCGATCTGGTGGCGCTGCATACGCCGCTGACGACGGAGGGGGCTCATCCGACCTACCATCTGCTTGACGAAAATAATCTTGAGCTGCTCAAGCCCGGTGCGATTCTATTGAATGCCGGTCGCGGTCCGGTCATCGATAACTGGTCGCTGATCAGGTTCATGCGTCGACGTGCCGACGTGCGGCTGGTGCTGGATGTGTGGGAGGAGGAGCCGCTGGTGCTGCCCGAACTTGCCGAGCAGTGCGTAATCGCGACTCCGCATATCGCCGGGTACACTCTCGATGGCAAGATCCGCGGTACCTGGATGCTCTATCAACAGGTGTGCAACTGGCTCGGGAAGACGGTGCGGATAGCCCTGGATTCGGTGCTGCCGGAGCCGGAGGTGGCGGCGTTGCAGGTTAACGGCTCGGTCGATCCGCTTAAACCTATCGCACTGACCTATGACCCCTACCGTGACGACCGTGCCTTGCGTGCCACGCTCTATCTGCCGCCGGAGGAGCGGATGCGCGCGTTCGATCAACTGCGCAAGGGCTATCCGGTGCGTCGCGAATTCTCCAGCCTGCGCATCGAGGGGGTGGAGGATGAGGGGCTGGTTGAAATGCTCGGCAATCTCGGTTTTAGCGCCGTAATCGCGTAAGCTTGGGCGTTTACTCTGGATCAGATCGACGCTGTATGACGCGATTTCAACCTGCGCTTGATGGACAAGTGGTCAAAACCCTGGCCGAGCTGCGCCCGCAGATCGGCGAGCGGGTGCGTCTGGAGACGCGCTCTCCGCGGGGGCGTTATACGGTGCAGCTGATCGGATTTCGTGATGGCGGCTCGGTGATCGTGTCAGCGCCACGCAGTACTGGTACACCTATCCTGATCAACGAAGGTGCTCCGGTGACCGTCCGGCTGATGGCGGGCAATTGGATCTGTGCGTTTGAAACCCGTCTGCTCAAAGTCAGCACCACCCCCTATCCGCACTGGCATCTGGATTGCCCGACGCAGGTCGAGTCACACCGGGTCCGCCACCATACGCGGGTGCCGGTCAATCTGGCCGTTTCGGTCGATCTTGATGAGATGGAGGCCGCGGTTACTGGGTTCCCGCTCAGGGCCTGTTGTACCGATATCCACACATCGGGCGCCTGTATCGAATCCAGCCGCGTACTCGGCAAGGTGGGGCAGAAGCTGTTCGTGACCGCGCGTGTGGCGGTGAACGGCATCGATCAGGTGATCCTGGCGCCGGCGATCATACGTAACATCTATGAGGGCGAGTCGGGAAGTTTTAGCGTAATCAGCCATGGTGTCGAGTTTGTCGACCTGGAAGAGGATACGCGGCTGATCCTTGCCGGCTTCGTGTATCAGCAATACTTGGTTGAAACCGGCTACCTGCCGTTGGAGGGGGAGGGATGAGTTTTACCCTCGGTTTGATTGTCAATCCGCTGGCCGGCCTTGGTGGCAGTGTGGCACTGAAGGGCAGCGATGGAGCCGACACCGTAGCGCGGGCGCTGTCATTGGGTGCAGTGCCCAGAGCGGAGCAACGGGCGTTGAGTGCGCTCGCACCACTCAAGAGGTTGGCGTTCAAGCTGTTGACCTGGGGTGGCGCTATGGGCGAGCGGGTGGCGCGTGAGGCGGGGTTCGCGCCCGAGGTGATCGGCAGCCCTGAGCGTGAGGAGACCTCCGCCGAGGATACCGAGCGCGCGGCGCGGGCGTTGGCCGATGCCGGTGCCGACCTGATCCTGTTTGCTGGCGGGGATGGTACTGCACGCAATATCTGTGCGGTATTGGGCGCAGCCTGCCCGGTGCTTGGTATTCCGGCCGGGGTGAAGATCCACTCCGGCGTTTACGCCATAACGCCCGTGGCGGCTGGTGAAATTGTCGCCATGCTGATCCGTGGCGAGTTGGTGACGCTGGCCAACGGCGAAGTACGTGATATAGACGAAGAGGCGTTCAGGGCCGGACAGGTCAGGGCGCGCTATTACGGCGAGCTGCTGGTGCCGAGTGAGCACCGCTATCTGCAGCATGTAAAAAATGGTGCCAGAGAGGATGAGGCGCTGGTACTGGATGATATCGCAGCCGATTTCGAGGAGAGCATGGAGCCGGGTGTGCGTTATGTCATGGGTTCGGGGTCGACGGTGGCGGCGATCATGGCGCATCTTGGGCTGCCCAATACCCTGCTGGGCGTCGATCTGATCGAAGATGGCCGGTTGCTTGCGGCGGATTGTACCGCGCAACAGTTACTGGCGTTGACCGAGGGTTATCCGGTGCGAATTGTCATCACCCCTATCGGCGGTCAGGGCCACTTGATTGGGCGCGGTAATCAGCAACTCAGTGCGGAGCTGCTGGCGCGTTGCGGTCGGGATGCGCTCTACGTGGTAGCGACGAAAACAAAGCTCAAGTCCTTGGCGGGCCGACCATTACTGGTAGACAGCGGTGATGCCGAGTTGGATCGGGCGCTTTCCGGGCTGATCCCGGTGCATACCGGTTACAGGGACAGAGTGCTTTACCGGATTGAGTAGGCAGTGCATTGCGATTGCCTTGATTCAGCGCAGTCTTCGGCCTTGCGGAATAAATAATTCTTTGTTGTGTCTGCATGTTGCGTTACTTTGTCTTTAAAAGAAGACATAGTTGCCATGGGGGTGTACAACCTGTATGGCCCTGTTGGCAGGAGGTGTTTGAATTGTCCGCCATGAGAAAGCAGAAGAGTGAGATCAAGGTGTATGTTCGCATGCACGATGGTTCCCGGATGCTGGGAAACGTGTTCCTGGCTGAGGGGGAGCGTCTCCAGGACATCATGAACGATGATCGAACGTTTCTCCCGATCCATGCTGAGGATCAAAAGAGCATTTCAGTGGTGATGCTCTCCAAGCGCTATATCCAGCAGATCGAAGAGGTGGTGGCCGACGGCAAGCGGGACAATGAGTTCTACCGCCGCTATGATCGGCGCAGTGCGGATCGGGATCAGGATGTTCAGCAGGAGCGAGAGACTGTATCCGGGCTGAAATTGGAGCTGGAGGAGCAGCCGAATCGGCCTGTGACGGAGAAAAAGGGCGAAAGTATTATCTGACGGTGAAAATGCGCCATTGCGCGATTGCGGTATACCAGAAGGTGAAGAGAAGGCCCGGTTTTTGCCGGGCCTCGTCGTTTTTTGTGCTGCGTATCAGCCGCGCTTGTGCAGCGCCGCGATGCGATCGTCCAGTGGCGGATGGCTGGAGAAGAGCTCCATCAGCCCCTGCTTCAGATGACCGTTGATACCGAAGGCGTTGAGCTGGCCGGGCAGTTCATCCGGCAGACCGTACTCGGCTTTCAGGCGTTGCAGGGCACCGATCATGGCGCCTTTGCTGGCCAGGTCCGCGCCCGCTTCGTCGGCACGGTATTCACGGCGACGGCTGAACCAGGCCACGATGATCGAGGCGAGAATGCCGAAAATGATCTCGAACACGAAGGTGGTGATGTAGTAGCCGATACCCACTCCGCCGTTGTTGTCTTCGCCCCGACGCAGGAAGGAGTCGACCGCGTAACCGGCGATCCGCGCAAAGAACATGACAAAGGTGTTCACCACACCCTGAATCAGGGTCAGGGTTACCATGTCGCCGTTGGCGACGTGGCCCACTTCGTGTGCCAGTACCGCACGTACCTCCTCGGGGCGGAAACGCTGCAGAAGACCGGAGCTCACGGCAACCAGCGCATTGTTCTTGTTCCATCCCGTGGCAAAGGCGTTGGCCTGATGGGCGGGGAATACGCCCACCTCAGGCATGCCGATACCGGCGTCGCGCGCCAGTTCGGCAACCGTGTCCACCAGCCAGCGCTCATCCGCGGTACGCGGTTGTTCGATGATCTGGGTACGGGTGCCCATCTTGGCCAGGGTCTTGGACAGGAAGAGTGAGATAAAAGAACCGGCGAAGCCGAAGACGGCACAGAACACCAGCAGTGAACCGTAGTTCAGCCCGCCCTGTGCGAGGTAGGAGTCGACGCCCAGCAGTTTCAGTGTCACGCTGGCAACCAGCACGACCGCCAGGTTTGTGGCCAGAAACAGCACAATTCTCATCATGATCGGTTCATGTCCCTTGTAATTGAAGGTGTTTGCCTCAGTGCTAATCGCCCTGTGCAGAGCCTTTGATTGGGGCGCAGCGGCAAAGTTTCAATGGTGATAGCGGCCCGATATAATTTGCCGTTTTCCGGCCGGGGAGGCGTCGTGCAGCGAGTTATCGATAGCATCAGTGAGCAGTTGGCACAGTCCGGCGACCAGGTGCGGCGCCTGTTTCATGGTCGTGGCGGGCTGTTCGAAGGGCTCGAGTGGTTGGTGATCGACTGGCTGCCGCCGGTGGCCGTGATACGTGTCTATGCGTCCGAGGTGCCACAGCCGCTGGATCCAGTTGTCGAGCATCTGATGGCTCAATCACAGGTCGGTGGTGTGGTTCTGCAACTGCGTGGCCGTGGTCGTGAAGCTCAGTCCGAGGTGCTGGCAGGAGACGTGCCTGAGAAGCTGGTTGTCGAGGAGTTGGGACTGCGCTACCAGGTACGGCCGCTGCAGAACCAGAACTCCGGGCTGTTCCTGGATATGCGCCCTGGTCGGGCCTGGGTGCGCGATAACGCCTCAGGTGCCCGGGTGCTGAATCTGTTCGCTTACACCTGCGCCTTCTCGGTGGCGGCGATGGCCGGTGGAGCGCAGTCGGTGGTCAACCTCGATATGAGTTCTGGTGCGCTGTCGGTCGGGCGGCGCAACCATCAGCTCAATGGCATAGCGGGAGATGCGATCACCTACATGGCCCTGGACCTGCTGCGCTCCTGGAGTCGGGTACGTCGACAGGGGCCCTATGATCTGATCCTGATCGACCCGCCGAGCTTTCAGCCGGGCAGCTTTGTGGCTGAGCGCGACTATCGCAAGGTGCTGCGCCGGCTTGACGAGCTGACGCTGTCCGGCAGCCGAGTGTTGGCCTGTCACAATGATCCGGGCCATAGCGAGATGTTTCTACGCGAGATGATGGCCAGTGAAGCGCCTGGATTTGAGTTCCAGCAACGCTTGCCGCTGGCTGAGGGTTTTCCGGAGCGAAACCCGGAGCAGGGGCTCAAGGCGTTATTGTATAAACGAGTGGACGCCTGAGCCTTCAGGCGCCCACCGTCTGGGTGGGGTTACAGATTGGCGACTTGCTCCTCAATGACGCCGCGAAGCTCTTCGTAGGGCTCCACGTTTTCCGGGAAGAAGTAGAGCTTGTAGTACTGCCGTTCCACCACCTGGTCATTGCTCTTCACGTGATCCTTGTGCGAGGCATAGAGGTAGGTCATCTGCATATGGATAACACGGGTGTTGACCGGTAGCTCGAACTCGCGGCCCTCCAGATCGTAGCGGACCTTAAGCTCCTTGATGGTGTAGAAGGAGAGCTCGGCTATATGGTCCAGGTTAAGCAGGAAGTTGGACGTTACCGGCACCAGGCGCTGTTTCTCCAGGCCGTTGTGCTCCATGTAGATACCCAGGTTCTTCTTGATCTTCAAAAACATTTTATGCTCCGCAAGCAGCCGATAGTGTTCCGGTTGGGTATGTCGTAGCCCTGCGGCAATCCTTCCAGGTTGCCGCGACTGGCCAAACACTCAGGTTCTTATTGAGTTTTAGCATATGTCGCAGCGATGACACGAAAGTTTCATGCGCTCGCCGCAAAAAAATCGACGAGCGCGGTTCCCGCTGCAGGTGGGACTACTGCTCGTAGCCGTGCAGGAAGCTGGCGATACGCTCGATCGATTCCGACAGGATGTCGGCACCGGGCAGGAACACCAGACGGAAGTGCTGGGTATCCGGCAGGTTGAAACCACTGCCCTGGACGATCAAAACCTTCTGTTGAATCAGCAGGTCGAGCGCAAACTTCTCGTCGTTGCGGATCGGGTAGCGGGTCGGATCCAGCTTCGGGAACAGGTACATGGCGCCCCTGGGCTTGACGCAGGAAACGCCGGGAATCGCGTTAAGCATCTCCCAGGCCAGTTCGCGCTGATCATACAGGCGGCCGCCGGGCACGATCAGCTCGTTGATGCTTTGGTAGCCGCCCAGTGCCGTCTGGATCGCGTGCTGGGCGGGAACGTTCGCGCACAGGCGCATGTTCGCCAGCATATCCAGCCCTTCGATATAGTCGCGGGCCTGATGCTTCGGTCCGCTGACGATCATCCAGCCGGAGCGAAATCCGGCGGCGCGGTAGGTTTTCGACAGGCCGTTGAAGGTCAGGCAGAGTACGTCGTCGGCCAGTGAGGCGAGCGAGGTGTGTTCGGCTTCGTCGTAGAGGATCTTGTCGTAGATCTCGTCGGCAAACACGATCAGTTTGTGTTCCCGTGCCAGCTCCATGATCTGCTCTAACAACTCCGGCGGATACAGCGCGCCTGTCGGGTTGTTGGGGTTGATCACCACGATACCGCGGGTGCGCTCGGTGATCTTGGCGCGGATGTCATCGATATCCGGATACCAGTCGGACTGCTCATCGCAGAGGTAGTGTACGGCATTGCCGCCGGCGAGGCTGACGGCGGCGGTCCACAGCGGGTAGTCCGGGGCCGGGATCAGCATCTCATCGTTGTCGTTGAGCAAGCCCTGCATCGACATCACGATCAGTTCCGATACGCCGTTGCCGATGTAGATATCCTCAATTCCTACATGCGCTATACCTTTGCGCTGGCACTCCTGCATCACCGCTTTGCGTGCCGAGAACAGCCCCTTGGAGTCGCAGTAGCCCTGGGCGCCAGGCAGGTTGTAGATGACATCCTGCACGATCTCCTCGGGCGCCTGAAAGCCCCAGGGGGCGGGGTTGCCGATGTTCAGTTTGAGGATGCGATGGCCTTCGTCTTCCAGTCGTTTGGCTTCCTGCAAGACCGGGCCGCGGATGTCATAGCAGACGTTGATCAGCTTGTTCGATTTGCGGATTGCTGGCATCGTGTATTTCGATCCTGAGTTCCAGGAGAGACCTGCGGGCGATCGGTTGTGCGCCGGGGCGTGTAGCTGCCTGGGATGCGGGTGGATAAAGGCGAACAATGATACGCTTCGGCCGATAGCAGTACAATCGAGGTCGAGTTAAACAGGCTGCGCGGACGCGACTGAAGTGGGTGCCTTCTGAAAAGGAACGGTGGCGCGTTCCACCTGGATAGGAGATGGAATGAAATCCTTTGCCGATCTGTGCCATCAGGCGCAAAACCTTCATCCGGAGCTGTCACTGGAGGCGATGCTCGGGAACGAGCCGTTATCCGGCGACGAGCTCACTGTCGTACCGGATGACCGGCTGTTTTCCGATATGACCCGCCGGATCTTTCGCGCCGGTCTGAAGCATTCGCTGGTGGATGCCAAATGGCCCGCATTCGAGCAGGCCTTCTTTGGCTTCGATCCGCAGAAGGTACAGCTGCTCAGCGATGATCAGATTGAGCGGATGATGCAGAACGAGGCGTTGATACGTCATCTGGGTAAGCTCAAGGCCGCCAGAGTGAATGCGCTGATGGTGGCCGAGTTGTCGGCCAAACATGGGGGCTTTGGACGATTTCTGGCGGACTGGCCGGTAAGTGATATCGTGTCGCTCTGGTCCCTGCTCAAGAAGCAGGGCGCTCAGCTAGGTGGAAATTCGGGAGCGTATTTTCTGCGTATGGTGGGTAAGGATACCTTCATGCTGACCGATGATGTGGTGACGGCACTGAAGGCTCAGGGGGTGGTGGACAAGAAACCCACCGGGCAGAAGGATCTCAAGCAGGTGCAGCAAGCGTTCAATCGCTGGCATGAGGAGTCGGGCAGGCCCATGTGCCAGATCAGCCGGCTGCTGGCCCGCTCCATCGGGGACAGTCGTTAGTAACAGACTCGACATTCATGGAAGACAGGTTTTCAGCCGCGGGCAGAAGCGGCATGCTCGGGATAGATGCAACGGCCGCCGTTTTATGCGAATCGGTGGTGAGAGCAAGGCTCCCTGTTATCACTCGGATGAGCCGGGTGAGGGTAGCGGCGTCAGGGTTGCGAGAAACTCGCCAAGTGAACCGGCCAGCTGTCGGATCGGTTTGCGCCCGGGACGTTCCAGCCAGACACTGCCGTCGCGATTATCGACGGTCATAAACTCATCGCCGTCGGTGCAGGCAAAAAACAGCGACAGGGGCTGGCGCTGCTTCTGTTTTGCCATCAAGTGCCCCAGCAGGTTGCCGCGCAAGCGTTCCATATCCTCGTCGTTCCAGCAGAGCAGCAGGGTCAGGTCACCATCCTCATGGCGTGCCGGCAGCGGGTCGGACCAGTACCGGGTATACCAGGTTCGAATATCCGGGTGTAGTTCGACCTCCAGTGCCTCGGTCAGGCGTTCGAACATGTCGCTGGCCGGCTGTTGCCGCACGGGATGCCAGTGAACCATTTGGTCGGGTGTCGGATCGTTCTCGACAATGCAGGCAGAGGGCCAGGCCGGGTCGAAGGGAAGTTGTGGCAAGGCGCCGCAGTGTTTGTGCTGTACCTCCATCGATTGCGCGATAAAATGGTCCAGCAGTGTTCCGAGATCTGAGTCCATGGTTGGCAAGTTCTTGGCGAGTGATGGGCTAACCATACCAGTTGAGGCGTCGTGAAATCGACGGTCAGTGGCGTATCGATCGATTGATGGATGCAGGCTTGAACTCTCGCTTGTGGCATGGTGGGTACCGTGCCAGGAGCTGATGGTTCCTGAAGTCGACCGTGCCTGGAACCTATTTCGGTGCTAGGGTGTAGCTGTATTCGTTTTTGGCTGAGTCTAAAAGTCGCGGTGAGTCAATATTCATGTGTGAAAAAATATTTACGTTAACCGTTTGACAACACAGGAAAAGACATTAAAATTCGCACTCCGTTCTGAGGGGTAACACCTTAAAGAGCAGAGCTGGAGCGGTAGTTCAGTTGGTTAGAATACCTGCCTGTCACGCAGGGGGTCGCGGGTTCGAGTCCCGTCCGTTCCGCCAC
>NZ_JAHREP010000021.1:0-71441 GCF_019084545.1 Marinobacterium ramblicola | reverse complement strand
GCGGAGCGGTAGTTCAGTTGGTTAGAATACCTGCCTGTCACGCAGGGGGTCGCGGGTTCGAGTCCCGTCCGTTCCGCCACTTCAAAATCCCCGTCTCACGAAACATAGCCAGTACTGCTTGGCACCTCTTGTTTTACCGCATCGAACTATTTGCATCCTGCCGCCAGTTATCCATTTGGAGCCGCTTTCATATGTTTTGGAGCGGGGCTGGCGGGTCTTGAATCCAGTCACTCCGCCAAGAGAGACGCTGCCACCAATAGACTCGGGTAAGCGCTGCACAGCCGCTGTACACTCTATAGTTTGCCCGCCGCACCTAATTGTGGAAGAACTATCGATAGGTGCGAGGAGATAGCCGGGAGTCCGCGTCGGCTGGATTGAATATGAGGAGGTTAAGTGCCGATGAATGGGCTAGGGGCGATGTTCTCTCAGACAGATCTGGCTGGCGTGACGCCACTGTATAACAGGTTCTATCGTCAATACGGCGTAACGGTGGGGCTGCTGCGCATCGATCTTCTGCATCCGCAGATCAGCGGCAATAAGTGGTTCAAGCTGCTTTCCCTGCTGCAGCGGCTCAAGTCGGGTGAGCGGCCGCGTATCCTCAGCTTTGGTGGTGCCTGGTCCAACCATCTTCATGCTCTCGCTTATGTCGGTAACCATTTTGGTGTCGAAACCTTGGGCATGGTGCGTGGCCATCCGGACCAGCCCTTGACCGGGATGCTCGCGGATGCGCAGCGCTGGGGCATGAGGTTGATCTATCTCGGCAGAGACGAGTACCGTCGCAGAGGTGAGCCGGACTTTCTGGCGCAGTTGGCGATAGAGTATCCCGGATGGGACATTTTGCCGGAGGGTGGAAGTAACGCCGATGCGGTGCACGGTTGCAGCACGATTTGGCAATCTGTTCAGGGCACGGACTGGTCTGAGCCGGATTACTTTCTCTGCGCGATGGGTACGGGCGGCACACTGGCCGGCGTGATCGCCGGACGGCCTTCGGGCACTCAGGTTGTTGGGGTGCCGGTACTGGAGCTGGGCGATGCCGGGGAGCAGATGGTGCGTGACCTGCTGAGTCAGGCGCAGGTGCCTGATCCGCAGGGCTGGTGCCTGGATCACTCTGGCGCTTTTGGCGGCTATGCCAAGCTGTCGCATGAGTTGTCGGCACTTCTGGTAAGCTTTGAAGGCCAGAGCGGTGTACAGCTTGATCCGGTCTATACCCTGAAGCTGCTGGCGACGTTGAATCGCCGGATTGTTCGAGGACAGGTCGCACCCGGTAGTCGGGTCCTGCTCCTGCACTCGGGAGGCTTGCAGGGTCGCAGGGGATTGGCGTCACGGCTTGAAACCGGTGCGTCTGCCTTTGTTGGCCCGCTGCTCGTATAATGAAGCACTTGGCCGTGTCCCAATCTAAGGCATAACTAAGGGTAGAGTATGGAGAATTTTCGAAACATCGGGTTGATCGGTCGGCTGGGCAGCAAGAAGGTGATCGATACCTTGAAGTCGCTGATCCGTTACCTGGACGATCAGGGATTGAATGTCATACTCGATGAGAAAATTGCCGAGGTGATGCCGGGGCACGGGCGCCAGGTCGCGAAACAATCGCGAATGGGCGAGGCCTGCGACCTGGTCATCGTAGTCGGCGGTGATGGCAGCCTGCTGGGTGCCGCCCGAGCGCTGGCGCAGAGTCACGTGCCGGTACTTGGGGTGAACCGAGGTAATCTGGGTTTCCTGACCGATATTGCGCCGGACGAGATCGAAGAGAAGGTTGGTGAGGTCCTCGCCGGTCGCTACTCCGTCGATACCCGTTTTTTGATCGATGTGACCGTCAAACGCGATGGTGAGCCGATTGCGGAGTCCACGGCGTTAAATGATTGTGTGCTGCATCCGGGCAAGGCCACTCGGATGATCGAATTTGAGCTCTATATCGAGGGGCAGTTCGTCTATACCCAGCGTTCGGATGGTCTGATCGTCTCGACCCCAACCGGATCCACCGCCTACGCACTGTCGGGAGGCGGTCCTATCATGCACCCCAGGCTGGATGCATTGGTGCTGGTGCCGATGTTTCCCCATACCCTCTCCAGCCGTCCGATCGTCGTTGACGGTAACAGCGAACTCAAGCTGGTGATCAGCGAGCGCAATGAAACCTATCCATCTATCTCCTGTGACGGGCAGATGAACATTGCGCTATCGCCCGGCGATACCGTGACAATCCACAAGAAGCCGCATAAATTGAAACTTCTGCACCCGCTTAATTACGACTTCTACAGAACGTGCCGCGAGAAGTTGGGCTGGGGTACGAAGTTGGGTGAATAGGGGAGTCTTGTGAGCGACGGTTTTCAGGGAGTCGATCTGATCGGTGATGTGCATGGCTGTGCGATCAGCCTGTGCCTGTTGCTTGACCGGATGGGCTATCGCCGAATAGACGGGGTTTACCGGCATCCGGTGCGCAAAGCGGTCTTTATTGGCGATATCGTCGACAGGGGGCCGCATATTCGTGAAGCCCTGCATATCGTGCGTGCAATGGTCGAGGCGGGGCAGGCCGAGATCATCATGGGCAATCATGAGTACAATCTGCTCTGTTACCTGACCCCGGGGTCGGGTGTCGACGGGTACCTGCGTGAGCATACGCCGCGCCACCAGCGCATACTTCAGCAAACGCTCGATCAGTTCCGCGGTCATCAGGCGGAGCTGGATGATTACCTCGAATGGTTCATGCAACTGCCGCTCTTCCTTGAGACGGACAGGTTTCGCGCGGTACATGCCTGCTGGCATCAGGAGCTTATCGACAGGTTCAAGTCCGAGCAGGGGGGTAATCGCATCGATCGGGCGTTTCTGCATCGATCTGCCGTGCCTGATAGTTTCGAGTGGGAGGTGATGGACCGCTTGCTGCGAGGTACCCATCTGCGTTTGCCTAATGATGAGGTGATCGTCAGTAAGGATGGTTTCAAGCGACGCTTCTTCCGCACCAAGTTCTGGGCGGATAATCCGCAGCATATGGGGGATGTGGTGTTTCAACCCGATCCGTTGCCCGAGCACATAGCGCGGATGCCGTTAACCGATAGCCAGCGTGAGGACCTGCTCTATTATGGGCCGGAGCAGAAACTGCTGTTTATGGGCCATTACTGGTGTGAGGGGATGCCGGTTCCATTGACCGACAATATCGCCTGCCTCGATTACAGCGCAGTCAAATACGGCAAGCTGGTGGCGTACCGTCTGGATGATGAGAAAGCGCTGCGCAAGGATAAGTTTGTCTGGGTGGATGTGGCGCGAGAAGTGGGGCGACTGGATACGGAGTTGGGCAGTTGATTCCGGTTCTGGAAGTGCCACTGGACGAGGATCTGGCTCCGTTTACTGCTCTGTTGTGGGAGCATGAGGTTCCGCATCGAGTGGTGGAAACCGAGGATCGGCAGATTCTGCTGGTTTCTCAGAGTGTCAACGTGGACCAGGTTCGGACCCTGTATCGCTTCTGGCGTGACGGCGGCGATCTTGCTTCGGTCGAGATCCGCACCCGGCGGCGGCCATCGATTGTGCCATCGGTATCCTCTCCGCTCAGGGTCGGCATGACGCTGACGCTTATCGGGCTCAGTATTCTGTTTACGCTGTTGATCGGTTTTGGCGGCAGTGAACAGTGGATGGCATACCTGACCCTGACCGATTTCAGGATCGTGGGAGAGGGGATCCGCTACGACAGCTTGGGCGCCATGCTGGCCTCCGGTCAGTGGTGGCGCCTGATTACACCGATCTTTCTGCATTTCAGCGTGCTGCATATCCTGTTTAACCTGCTCTGGGTTTGGGTGGTCGGTCAGCGCATAGAGCTGCTGCAGGGGCGTTGGGCTCTGCTGGGGGTGGTGCTGTTCAGCGGTATCGCCTCCAATATCGCGCAGTATCTGATCTCGGGACCGATGTTTGGCGGCATGTCCGGTGTGGTGTTCGGTCTGCTGGGGTATACCTGGCTCTGGGACCGTCTGGAGACGCGCTACCGTTTCAATCTGCCGCCGGCCCTGATGGGGCTGATGGTGCTTTGGTTGGCGCTGGGCTTTACCGGTGTTCTGGAGGGGTTGGGGCTTGGCGCGATAGCGAACACGGCGCATTTGGTGGGGCTGCTGGCGGGCTTGGCCTGGTGGCCGCTGGGGAGATTGTTCGGACCGCGCTGAACGGTCCCGCTCTGTGTTAATATTGTCGGTTCCGGACGCCAGTTGCAGGAGTTTTGTTTGATGAACTTTGAAAAGATGATCGAGGCGATGACGCCCGATGTGTATAACGCACTCAAGCGCGCTGTCGAGCTGGGCAAATGGCCCAACGGTGAACGACTTAGTCAGGAGCAGCGCGAGACCAGCATGCGCGCGGTGATCGCCTACGAGCATGTGCGCGAGATGCCGGACGATCAGCGCATCGGCTATATCGATCGCACCCGTCCTGACGGCAAGCAGCATGGTTGCGATCCGCTTCAGCCTGAAACCCTCAAGATTCTGACGGACCAGTAAGTATCGATGGAGTTGCTCGGTACCGGCGCGTTGCGCAAGATGGAAGTGGCCCTCGAAAGTCCTGTTCAATACAAGCTGAGACTTGATGACGACAGCCTGATCGATATGAATCGGCTGTTGGGGCAACCGATAGCGTTGCATTTTGAGGGTGAGATCAACTGCCTGCACTGCGGGCGTAAAACCCGCAAAAGCTTCAGTCAGGGCTACTGTTACCCCTGCTTCACGCGGCTGCCGCAATGCGACAGCTGCATCGTCAAACCGGAAACCTGTCATTTTCACGAAGGCACCTGTCGCGATCCTGCCTGGGGAGAGCGTAACTGCTTCGCGCCCCATATCGTATATCTGGCAAACTCCTCCGGACTCAAGGTGGGCATCACCCGGCGCAGTCAGATCCCGACGCGCTGGATCGACCAGGGGGCTGTTGAGGCTCTGGCGATCCTGGAGGTGGACAACCGTCTCCACTCCGGCCTGCTGGAGCAGATCTTCGCTGCCCATGTCAGTGACAAAACCAACTGGCGCGCCATGTTGAAGGGGGACGTGCCGCCGGTGGAGCTGGAAGCGGAGCGGGATCGCCTGTTGACGCTGTGCGCGGCTGAGATCGACGCTCTGAAGAGTGAGTACGGTGCAGAGGCTATCCGCAACCTGTCGGATCAACGGGCGGTCAGGATCGAATACCCGGTGCTTGAATATCCGCACAAGATCGCGACGTTTAACCTGGATAAGAGCCCGGATGTGAACGGTACCCTGCTTGGTATCAAGGGTCAGTATCTGATATTGGATAGTGGTGTAATCAATATCCGCAAGTTTGGCGCCTATCGGGTCCGCCTTAGCGCGTGAGTCAGGAGAGATGATGTCGCAACAGAATCAGCAGCCACAACCGATCTACCTGAAAGACTACCAGGTACCCGCCTATCTGATAGCGCGCACAGAGTTGCGTTTTGAGCTTGATGAAGAGGAGACGCTGGTCCGCGCGACCCTGCAGGTACGACGCAACCCGGCTTGCACCCGCAGCAGGGCGGCGCTGGAGCTGCATGGGCATGAGTCGCTCGAACTTTGTCGGCTGAGTATCAACGGCGAGATCCTGTCGGAGCGTGATTTTAGCCGCGATGAAGAGCTGCTGACGGTGTCCGCTGTGCCCGAGGCGTTTACCCTTGAGTGTCTGACCCGTATCCATCCTGAGCAGAACACCGCGCTGGAGGGGTTGTACAAGTCAGATGGAATGTTCTGTACCCAGTGCGAAGCAGAAGGGTTCAGACGGATCACCTTCTACCCGGATCGTCCCGACGTGATGTCGGTGTTCCGCACGACGGTGGTGGCCGATCGCACTCGATACCCGGTACTGCTCTCCAACGGTAACCCGGTGGAGTCCGGATATGAGAACGATGGTCGCCACTTCGTGACCTGGGAAGATCCCTTCCCCAAGCCGGCCTACCTGTTTGCGCTGGTTGCCGGCGATCTGGCGGTACTTGAGGGCAGTTACACCACCGCCTCTGGGCGAGCTGTGAAACTGCAGATCTACGCCGACAGCAAGGATCTGGACAAGCTGGATCATGCCATGCTGTCGCTGAAACGGGCGATGCAGTGGGATGAGCAGGTGTACGGGCGCGAGTACGATCTGGATATCTACATGATCGTCGCGGTCGATTTTTTCAACATGGGCGCCATGGAGAACAAGGGGCTCAACATCTTCAACACCAGCTGCGTGCTGGCCAGCCCCCAGACCACGACCGATGCGGCGTTTCAGCGGGTTGAGGGGGTGGTTGCACATGAGTACTTCCATAACTGGTCGGGCAACCGTGTCACCTGCCGAGACTGGTTTCAGCTCAGTCTGAAAGAGGGCTTTACCGTCTTCCGCGATGCTGAGTTTTCGGCCGACATGAACTCTCGCACCGTGAAGCGGATCGAAGATGTCTCTCTGCTGCGTACCGCCCAGTTTGCCGAAGATGCCGGCCCGATGGCGCATCCGGTGCGGCCCGAATCCTTTATCGAGATCTCCAACTTCTACACCCTGACGGTATATGAAAAGGGTGCCGAGGTGGTGCGTATGCTGCATAGTCTGCTTGGCGCCGAGGAGTTTCGTCGCGGCACCGACCTCTACTTCGAACGGCATGACGGCCAGGCGGTTACCACGGACGAGTTTGTCCAGGCGATGGCCGATGTGTCCGGGCGTGACCTGACCCAGTTCAAACGCTGGTACAGCCAGGCGGGTACGCCACGCGTCGAGGTCAGCGACAGCTGGGATGAGGTAACAGGCCGTTACCAGTTGAGCTTTCGGCAAAGCTGCCCCGCCACGCCGGGGCAGCAGGAGAAACTGCCATTCCACATGCCGATCGCCTACGGTCTGCTGGCGGCCGGCGGCGAGGAGCTTGCCGCCGGCGTGCTGGAGCTGACCGAAGCGGAGCAGAGCTTCAGTTTCGAAGCTTTGCCCGAGCGTCCGGTACCCTCGTTGCTGCGCGGCTTCTCGGCACCGGTCAAGCTCAACTACGGCTACAGTGATGAGCAGTTGCTGCACCTGTTGCGGCATGACAGCGACGGCTTCAACCGTTGGGATGCCGGACAGCGTATCAGCGTGGCGCTGATGCAATCGCTGATCGCGGACTATCGAGGCGGGCGCGAGCTGCTGCTGCCGGACTCGCTGGTCGATACCTGGCGAAGCCTGCTCAATGATGTCAGCCTGGATCCGGCCATGGTTGCCCACCTGCTGCGTCTGCCCAGCGAGGCCTATCTGGCTGAGCTGGCCGATGTGATTGACGTCGAAGCGATACACGAAGTGCGCGAGTTTCTGCTCAAGGCGCTGGCAAAGGCGTTGTTGCCCGAGTGGAGCGCCGCGTACAGCCGTTGCAGTCGTGAAGAACCCTATACACCGGATGCGGCAGCATGCGCGCGGCGAAGCCTGAAAAATCTGAGTCTGGGCTACTTGCTGGCCACCGGCGAGGAGGTTTGGTTAACCCTGGCCGAGGAGCAGTTCAATAACGCCGACAACATGACCGATCAACAGTCGGCACTGGCGTTGGTCGTGCATTCCGGGTTCCGTCAGGCGGGCGAACGCCTGCTGGCCGAATTCCAGGCGCAATGGCAGCATGAGGCGCTGGTGATGAACCAGTGGTTCTCGATCCAGGCCAGCGATCCCTGGCCCGGCGCTCTGGAGCGTGTGCAGTGGTTGCAGGAGCACCCTCTGTTCGATGCACGCAACCCCAACAAGCTGCGTGCGGTGGTTGCCGCTTTCTGTGGCCAGAATGCAGTGAATTTTCATGCTGCCGATGGCAGTGGTTACGCCTACCTGGCGGACTGGATCATCCAGCTTAACAAGCAGAATCCGCAGATCGCCTCCAGGCTGCTGACACCGCTGACGCGGTGGAAGCGCTATCCTGATCAGGTACAGGGGTTGATGAAAAATCAGCTTACGCGGATTCTTGACAGTGGTGAGCTGTCGCGAGATGTGTATGAAGTGGTCAGTAAGAGTCTGGCGTAGGCCGGATGCTCTTGGCGCTGGATAGTCTGAAGCAAACGAAAACAACACAATTGTCAGGACGATATAGGATGGACAGAAAATTAAGCTCTGCCGACAAGTTCGATCTGCAGCAGAACTACCGACGTTTCTTGAAGTACCAGGAGCAGTTCACGCTGGCCAACGATGCGTACAAAGATGCACGCGCAAGCAGGGTGTGGATCGCTGGACTGGTGATGCTGCTGTTTGCGCTGGCATCCGACTTTTTCCTCGGTGCTTCGGCAGCGCTGTTCGGTCTCTATTTCTACCGCATAGTGCTGGCCTGGTTCCGCAGTTCTCAGGCGGAAGAGGGGCGTGAACAGATGGAACGATGGTTTGCGGGCAAAGGGCTCAAGTTTCAGGGGCGTGTGCTCTATTTTCGTGATGACGAGATGCTGGCGCGTCCGATCGATCCGTTCGACGATGCGCTGTATGGTTGAGGTCGGGGCTTAACGGATGCAGCGGGAGTTTCGACGTCTCAGTCGGCGTACCCAGCAACTGCTGGCGGCGCCGGAGGGGGTTAACGTCGATTTCAAACGTGAGGTACAGGCGGTTCGCAGTGCCGACCTGGTTGCGTTTGCCAACTCCCCGCTTGGCGGTACCCTGCTGATTGGCATCGATGAGTACACCAGTCCTGATGGCGTGCAACGCGGTCGAGTGGTCGGGTGTGACGTCGATGACCGTGCCCGCCTGCTGGTGGTCAATAAGGCCACCGAGTGCATCCCCAATATCGAGTTGAAGATCTACACCGAAAATCTCGCCAAGTCTCGCCCGATTCTCAGGATCGAGATCCCCAGTGGCCACCTCAAGCCCTACTGTACCCATGGCGGCGAATACCGCATCCGTACCGACGGACGCAACCGGGCGCTGCTGCCTGAGGAGCTGCTGGCGATCTATATGGACCGGGAGGGCGAGCAGTTCCTGTCCCGTTTTCGTGATGCGGTTTTTCAGCTGGAGCATCAGGTTGAGGGGGTCAACCACTCCTTAAGCAAGGGGATACTGGCGGTAAGTGAGCATCTTGAGGATCTGGATGACCAGTTACGTCATACCCTGCACCGTATTGAGCAACTGACTGACAGTAACAAGAAGCGCTCAAGGAACCTGCTGCAAGCCTTGCGGGAAAGTCAGCGCAGTATCGTGCAACTGGAGGAGGTGGTGACGCCGCGAGTCGACGGTATCAGCAGTACCCTGCTCGAAGATATCGAGCATAAGTTGGGGATGCTGCTCGACCTGATCGATACTGAGTCCGAGCCGATAGATGCCATGCAGAATGGAGAGGACTCCCGGCAATGAACGATATCGCCAGGAGGCGCTACTGGGTGTTTGATCTGGATGGAACGCTGACCCGTCCGGTTCACGATTTTGCCCATATCCGCGCCCAGCTGAAGCTGCCGCCGAACAGCGATATTCTTGCTTCGCTGGCGGCGCTGCCTTCGCCGCACCGGGAGCGGCAGATGGCGCTGCTTGATCAGCTCGAACTCTTCTACGCCGAACAAACCGAGCCTGCCGCCGGCGTTGTCGAACTGCTCGATCTGTTGCACAGGCGCGATTGCTGTCTCGGTATCCTGACCCGTAACTCCCAAGCGGTTGCGCTGCAGGCACTGGCGTCGATCGGCGCGCGTCACTATTTCACTGCTGAGGATGTGCTGGGCCGTGATGAGGTGCGGCCCAAGCCGGACCCTCATGGCATTGAACTGCTGCTCGGGCGTTGGCAGGCAACGCCGGATGAGGCGGTCATGGTCGGCGATTTTCGCTATGACCTGGAAGCGGGGAGAGCCTGCGGTACGGCCACCATTCACATCGATCACGGCGTGCATACGCCTTGGCCTGAGCTCACCGATCTGCGGGTCACCTCATTGTCGCACTTGCTTGAGATCCTCTGAATAGCGGCTAGCTTTATTGATCTGGGCCAGTGGTTTGGTGTCAGAGTTGGCTATAGTGAAGTTGAGTATTCGTTCATCTGGAGGGTTCCAATATGGCGATCATGAAAGAGCTTCATCAAGAGCATCGGAATTTAAAGCGGTTGCTCGAGATGCTCGAACGCAAGGTCGAGCGGTTCAGGGCAGGTACCCATCCCAATTTCCAGCTGATGTCTGATGTGGTCAGCTACGTCGGCGGCTATGCCGATACCCAGCATCATCCGCGGGAAGATCGCATGCTTGCGTATTTTCAGGGTCGTGATACCGAGCTCGATAACATGATGAAGGCGTGTGAGGATGAGCATGCGGAGCTGAAGCAGCTTTCAACCCATCTCAACGACTCGATTGACGGTGTGCTGCACGATGCCGCAGTGGTGCCGCTGGACTCTCTGATCGATGCTCTCGCGGAGTTCGTCCAGCGTGAAAGTGAACACCTGGACTTCGAGGAGAGCAAGCTGTTCCCGAAAATAGAGGCGATAGCGGGTGACAAGGACTGGACAACCCTGGAACAGGAGCTCCCTTCACCAACCGATCCTCTGTTTGGACTCAAGCAGTCCGACGAGTATCGCGACCTTTACCAGGCCTTGGTCGATGATGAACGGGTCGGCTGACCCGTCATCAGACCACCCCAGATTCAGAGTTGTTGACGCTCCGTCAGGTAGCGCTCGACAGTATCGACTATTGCCTGGGTCTGAGGGTCGACCTCCACGTTGATGTCGCTACCCTCACTCAGCTCGCCAAAGGTGGTTATCCGCAGCGTTTCCGGAATCAGATAGACGCAGAAACGCTCGGGTTCGACCTGTGCCAGCGTCAAGCTGCAGCCGTTAAGGCCGACAAACCCCTTGGGTAGCAGGTAGCGGGCGATCGATTTCGGGCGTTCGAACCAGATGACGCAATTGTCTTCACTCTTCTCGATGGCGAGAATCTTCACGGTTTGATAGATATGCCCGGACATAGTGTGACCGCCTATCTCGTCGCCGATACGGGCCGCGCGCTCGAAATTGACATGATCGCCGAGGTTGAGAGCGCCGAGGTTGGTTGTGTTCAGCGTGGCGGCGATCAGATCGAAACTGATCCGGTTGCCGTCAAATTGCGTAACAGTCAGACAGGTGCCGTTGATCGCGATACTGGCGCCTGACTGCAGATTGTCGCAGCGTGCTTCGGGCAGTTCGAGTGTTAGCCGCATAAACTCGTCATGGCGTTGTATCGCTATGACTTGGGCGCGGCCCTGAACGATTCCGGTAAACATAGTGTGCTAATCTCCTGTTAGATAGGTGAATGATACCGGAACCAGGAGAGGGAGAATAATTGTGCGAGTCCTGATCACCGGGGGGACCGGTTTTATCGGGCGTCAGCTCGTCAAGGCGTTGCTGGCGCGCGGCGACAAGGTTGGCGTGCTTAGTCGGCGGCCCGAATCCGCCCGGCTTGATGCCCGTGTAGAGCTCTATTCGGAGCTGGCGCAGATCCAGGGGCAGGTTGACGCGGTTGTGAACCTGGCAGGAGCCCCGATAGCAGATAAACGCTGGAGCGATAAACGTAAGGCGCTGCTGCTGGAGAGTCGTGTCCAGCTGACATCGCAGTTGGTGGATTGGATAGCCGGAGCGGTTCAACCGCCAGCGGTGCTGGTTAGTGGCTCCGCTATCGGTTACTACGGCAGTCAGGGCGACCGCGAGCTGGACGAGGAGGGCATAACCAAAGGCGGCTTTGCGCATGACTTGTGTGTGTCCTGGGAGGAGCAGGCGTACAAGGCCTCGAAGCATGGCGTCCGTGTATGCTGTATCCGCACCGGGATGGTACTGGGGCCGAACGGCGGTGCGCTGTCAAAGATGCTTCCGGCATTCAAGCTGGGGTTGGGCGGCCCGATCGGGACGGGGCGGCAATGGGTCTCCTGGATCCACCGGGACGACGAGGTGGCAGCAATTCTTCATCTGCTCGACCACCAGACGTTGATCGGGGCATTCAACCTGACGGCGCCGCATCCGGTAATCAATGAGGAGTTCGTTCGAACACTGGCCAAAGTGCTGCATCGGCCGGCCTTTTTACGTGTTCCTGCCGTTGTATTGGAGTTGATGATGGGGGAGGCGAGCGAGCTGGTGTTGAAAGGGCAGCGTGTGGTCCCCAAACGGTTGTTGGAGAGTGGTTTTCAGTTCAGATATACCGATCTGGAGGCCGCGCTTACTCAGGTTCTGAAGGCTTCCGGTTAGTATCCGGCTGCTCAGGGCGTCTTGGCGCCCGATCCTGAGCCTCCAACGCCTCCAGCCTCTCCAGCGTGGTCACCGCACGAGACAGGTGGTGTTCTATTCTATCCAGTCGGGCCTCTAGCTGGCTGATACGTTGAATGTTACGATCCTCTTTCTCCACCATCTCCTTCTCGTCCCGTTCGATAAAGAATACGGAGAAGCTTGCGGTGAGCATCGAGAACAACGCTATACCGGCAAGAATCAGGACCATGCCGAACAGACGCCCTTCCGTTGTGGAGGGCACCAGGTCGCCGTAGCCAACGGTGGTCATCGTGACCCAAGCCCACCAGATGCCGTCGAGTGGACCCTTGAACGCGGGGTCGATGCCGGAGATCAGAAAGCCGGAGATCACCAGGAACAGAAAGGCGATCGCCATCGTCTTGCCCAGATGGTGGCGTGACAGTATCTGGCGCAGATCCTGCGAGACTTTCAGCAGGATGCCGAGCATGATCAACAGGCGCAGGCTTCTCAGTACGCCGGTATAGAACAGGTCAACGCCGAACAGCACCGGTATGCCGGTGAGAATGATCACCGGGTTGAGCCAGTTATGTCGCAGATAACGCCAGCGGTCATCGACCAGCGCCAGCATGATGCTGAGTTCGGCGGTGAAACAGATCCAGATGAACCAGTCGGTAAACTGACTGAAGAAGGGGTCGGCAATCCCCTTGGCTTTCAGGTACCAGTCAAGAATAATCCAGATCGCCAGCAGCAGCATCGGCCACTCAAGCCGCTTGCCCCAGATGATTGCACGTGGATTTTCCTCGTCGTCGACGCCTCCAAGACCGATACGGATCATCAGCTCATTGTGACGGCGGTAGCGGTTAGTCACGCGTTATCTCCGTGGCTTGGGTTCAGGAGGCTTGCAGATAGCTTTCCTGCTGGGTCTCGGCTGTCATGCTGCTCTGCCGACGTCGGCGAAGCGTATCGATGGTCTTCAGTAGCAGGTCGCCCTGCCAGAGTTCGGCGTTATCGTGCAGCTGCTGTTCCAGATCCAGTACCAGGTAGTCCAGTGTCTGATTGCGCCCGGCATCGCATATCGCCTCGAGGCTGTCGATGCTGCGCTCTGGCCAGAAATTCTGTGCCCATTCGGTCAGGCGTGCTTTTGCCAGCATCGCATTATTCTGCTGGCAGGCGATGGCCAGAGCTTGGAAGGTGTTTCGCTCGGCACGTTCGTTGGCCAGCAGCAGTTTACGCTGTCGTCTGATCTCCTCCTCCAGTTGTTCGGCGCTGTTGTCGGCTCTGAACTTGCGCAGCTTTGACCAAGTGTAGAGCCAACCCATCGAGCTGGTCAGGCTGAGCAGTGTCAGCAATCCGACGAGCGTCAGGTACTGGTTGGTGCTGAACGGAAGGCGCGCATCCAACGGGGCATTGGCCGAAGCCTGGGCCGAGCCGATCAACCCCTCCATCAGCGGTGGCTGGCTGACATGGAACTGGCGAGCGGGGAGGGCCGCATGCCGGCCCCGGTCAAGACCCACGTCCCACCAGTGCAGGTCGATCGCGGGGAGGACGAAGTCACCGGCACCCAGCGGCTCGATAACGACGATTTCACGCCGGGTGCTGACCAGGCCGAATTGCGAGGCGGATTCGGTCAGGCTGACATCCTGCAGTTCGACGTAGACATCGTCGTTCTGCATCGGCATCAGTTGCGGCAGCTTCTCGGCGGGGATTCCGGTGACGGTCAGCGTCAGCTCCCGGGTAAACCTGTCACCGGGCTTTAGATCCTGCGGCGGGTTCCAGCTCTCCTCCAGTGATAACCGTTCGGCAGGCAGCCAGATACCCAGTGTGCTCTTGTATGACGGCTCCAGCACCTCGACCTCCAGCGTCTCGCCCTGCAGCTCAACCAGGTCTTGTTCCGGCGTGCCGGCGAGCTCCAGCCGGGGGCCATCGATGATCAGCGGTCCGGCCTGATCGGGAAAGATCGCATACTGTTGCTCGGTGACCAGGTAGGGTTCGCCCCTGTATTCGCCTTCATAACGACGTCGCTCGCCCAGTTCCCGAACATCGCTGCCGCCGGCGTGGGGGGGGTAAAAGCGGATATTGTCGGGTAGCGGGTTGCGGTGATAAAGCCGGGAGGTGTAGAGCAGTTGGCCATCGACATAAACCTCTCGGCTGTCGACCCGGCTGTCGAAGAACGCCACTGCGCCGGGCTGCCCGCCCAGAACCGGACTCACATCACTGACCTCCACCCGAAGGGCATTGGTGGGCTGGCCGGCCAGCGTCAGGCTGGGTATGTCGATGCTGCCGGCGGTGCGAGGACGCAGTGTGATCTGCCAGCGCGTACGGACCGCACGGCCGCTGCTGCTATGGGTTGAGATCAGTGTGCGTTTGCTGCCCAGGATGCGGAAACTCTGATGTAGCGGAGCGAAATCGGGCCGATCTTCAGTGCGTGAGTCAACCTCGAGTGTCAGTGTGAGGTTGTCGAGGGCGGTGATGCTTGTCCGGTCCAGAGTCGCCTGCGCCTCCGCTTGAGCGGTTGTTGCAGTTACCAGCAGTAACAACGCAGCTAGAGTTTGTCGCATTCAGTAATCCGGACCGTATAGACTTCATCATAGACGATGATCCAACTCATTATCAGCTAAGGTAAAATTCATCGCAACCGCGTAGCGAAAAGGAATTGTCGCAGCAGGCTTGGGGGAAGGGGGAACGGGATGGCAGTAGAAAATGAATGAGCTGATTGTCGATCTGAATATCAGTGCGGAGCAATATCTGCGGCTTTACCGGGGGGAGGTGGAAAGTGTTGTCGCACGTACGCTCGATGGCAGGACCGTGCGTTTTCCCGCCAATGCTCTGCGCGGCTACATCACCCGAAACGGCATAACGGGGCGTTTCCGCATCCGGTACGGCAGCGACGGCAAGCTGGTCGATATCCAGCGGCTGTGAGGTCTTTCTGCATCAAGGTGCTATTGCCGCTAGGGATCGTTATAATGCGCCATCACATTTTCAGCGCCTGAAGAGGAAACATGCTGTACGACCTTGCTCGCACGCTAATGTTCAGACTCGACCCGGAGGTCGCGCACAATGTCGCACTGTCCGGCCTGTCGATGGGGGCTTCGCTGGGACTGGATCGCATGATCAAGTCTCACGACCTGTCGATGCCCGTTGAAGTGATGGGGATCCGCTTCCCCAATCCGGTTGGGTTGGCGGCTGGCCTGGACAAGAACGGTTCTGCGGTCGATGGTCTAGCCGCGCTGGGTTTCGGCTTTATCGAGGTGGGCACCGTGACGCCACGGCCTCAGCCCGGTAATCCGAAACCGCGTCTGTTCCGCATTCCAGAGCACCGTGCCATCATCAACCGCATGGGGTTCAACAACGACGGCGTCGACCAGTTGCTGGTCAATCTCGAGCGCAGCCGTTTTAAGGGCGTGCTCGGCATTAATATCGGCAAGAATAAGGACACGCCGAACAACAAGGCCAACGACGATTACCTGCTCTGTCTGCGCAAAGTCTATGACCGCGCCAGCTACATCACGGTGAATGTCTCCTCGCCCAATACTCCGGGGCTGCGTACGCTGCAGTTTGGCGAGTCTTTGAACAGCCTGCTCGACGCGCTGAAAACGGAGCAGGCACGGCTGGCCCGCATCTATGGCCGTTATGTCCCGATCGCGGTCAAAATCGCCCCGGATATGGATGCGCAGGAGCTGGCGCTGGTAGCCGGATCGCTGAAAACCTACGAGATGGATGGGGTAATTGCCACCAATACGACACTGTCTCGGGAGGGGATCGAAGATTCTCCGCTATCCCAGGAGGCCGGCGGTCTTAGCGGTGAGCCGGTACGCAGTCGAGCCAATGAGGCGATTCGCACCCTTGCTGCTGAGCTTGGCGGCGCGCTGCCTATCATCGGTGTCGGCGGTATCTGCGAGGGGTTCGACGCGGCTGAAAAGCTGGAAGCAGGTGCCAGCCTGGTGCAGATCTACACCGGTTTTATCTACCGCGGACCGCGGTTGATCAGGGAAGCGCTTGAGGAGATTTCGATGCTGCACAGCGCTAAGCGCTGAGCAGCATCGGGGCTGAACTTGCCGGGTAATGCTGGCGGATGAATAGCCCCGTAGGAAGATATAGATCAATAGGTTAATGTAATGATGGATTAGCCTGAATTGCAGAAACGCCGGACATTCCACTCCAGTGTGCCTCACGTCCTTCACGCCAACCGCTCATCCAGTGACTTCTCAGTTCCGTTGCCTGGACAGGGCATTCACTCTGGGACTTGCCACAGAGACCGGCCTGGAATCCACGGTTGAACAGAGTTGAGGTACGATCTCGTTTCTGTTTTTTCATAGTGCGCCTCGCATTGTTCTATTCTTCGAAAAAACGCCGTGACTCTTTTCGCGGCGCCTGACGCCTTGAAAGGATCATCTCGATCGATTCAGATTCCATTCATATCGAATTTTGGTTTCGGGGCGTAATTTAAAAAAACTATATCGCTCATATGAGTAATAGGGATTTGTACGACGCATATGCAAAAAACTAATCTTTTCATGAGCTTGTAATTCTATTGCAACGAAAAAAAGGGCCGTGAAAATTTTTCACCTCTGCCCTGGGAACATCTTGAGCTGAATCAATGTCGAGCCGGAGCCAAACAACTGCCATGAAATTTTTCGTTACCTGTCCCAAGGGAATTGAACAGCTGCTGGAGCAGGAGCTGCAGGTGCTGGGAGCGGACAGTACCAAGCAGACCGTGGCTGGCGTCTACTTTGAAGGCGATCTGGCGCTTGCCTACAGGGTTTGCCTTTGGTCACGTCTGGCCAACCGGGTGCTGCTGCAACTGGCGGAGGGCGAAGCGGCATCGGCCGATCAGCTCTATCAGTTGGTGCAGAGCGTCGACTGGCTGGAGCATCTGCGCTCTAGCGGCACCTTTTGCGTTGATTTCAGCGGCAAGAGCGAAGCGATCAACAACACCCATTTTGGTGCTTTGAAGGTCAAGGATGCGGTTGTCGATCAGATTCGCAATGCCACAGGAAAGCGTCCGACTGTGGAACGGGTCCAGCCCGACCTGCGGATCAATGCGCATCTGGCCAAGGGGCGGGTGAGTCTGGCGGTGGATCTCTCCGGTGAAAGTCTGCACCGTCGCGGCTATCGACGTCAGGCCGGGGCGGCGCCGATGAAGGAGAATCTGGCGGCAGCGGTATTGGTGCGAGCCGGCTGGCCCGAGTTGCAGGGGGAGCTGACCCAGGTACTCGATCCGATGTGCGGCTCGGGTACGCTGCTGATCGAAGCGGCATTGATGGCGGCGGATATTGCGCCGGGGTTGTTTCGGCGTCAGTTTGGTTTCTCCTTCTGGTTGGGGCATCAGGCGTCATTGTGGCAGGCGCTGGTTGATGAGGCGGAGCAGCGCCGCGCACAGGGGCTGGAGCGATGCCGCGTACGTTTTATCGGTTTTGATGCGGATGCTCAGGTTCTGGCTCGGGCTACCCAAAACGCGCGCCAGGCCGGGGTCGAACATCTGCTGAGTCTGCAGCAGGGGGAGCTCGCAAGACTGAAACGGCCGGATGGGGCAGATGCGGGGCTGGTGGTGACCAACCCCCCCTATGGTGAACGTCTGGGCGAAGAGTCCGAACTGATGTTTCTCTACCAGCTGTTTGGACAGCTGCTGCGCAAGCACTTTGCCGGTTGGCGGGTTGCTGTGTTCACCGGTAATCCCGAGTTGTGCAAGGTGATGAAGCTGCGGGCGGATAAGCAGTACCGCATGTTCAACGGCAGCATCCCCAGCCAGTTACTGCTGTTCCAGGTGCACGAGAAAGAACCTCATGAGGGTGGCGCTGCGGAGCAACCGCTCTCCTCTCAGGCACAGATGTTCGAGAACCGCCTGCGCAAGAATCTCAAGCAGCTGATGCGCTGGCGTAAACGTGACGGGATCAGCTGCTTCCGCGTCTACGATGCCGATATTCCCGAGTACGCGGTGGCGGTCGATTACTACGATCCGATGGTGATGGTGCAGGAGTATGCACCGCCAGCCAGCGTCGATCGGGTCAAGGCGTTCGACCGGGTGCAGGAGGTGGTGAGGGTCGTGCAGCAGGTGTTCGAGCTGACGCCGGAGCAGGTGGTGCTGAAACAGCGCAAACGTCAGCAGGGGAGTGATCAGTACACCCGGCATAACGAAACCGGTCACTTCTATACGGTGGTCGAGCATGGCGTGCGGCTGAGGGTCAACCTGCACGACTACCTGGATTCTGGGCTGTTTCTCGATCATCGCCCGGTTCGACGCATGATCCAGCAGCTCGCTGCCGACAAGGATGTGCTCAACCTGTTTTGTTACACCGCGTCGGCTACTTGCCATGCCGTCGTCGGTGGTGCGCGAAGCTCCACCAGTGTGGATATGTCGGCTACCTATCTGGAGTGGGCGCGGCGTAATCTTGATCTCAACGGCGCCGATCCATCGAAACACCTGCTGGTGCAGGAGGACTGTTTCAAGTGGCTGGCCAAGCCGCACCGGCAGCGCTACGACCTGATCTTCATGGATCCACCGACCTTCTCCAACTCCAAGCGGATGCATGATGTACTGGATGTGCAGCGCGACCACGTGCGCTTGATCAGCGATGCAATGCAGCTGCTGCGTCCCGATGGCCTGCTGATCTTCTCCAACAACTACCGCCGATTCAGTCTCGATTATGAGGCGTTGTCGAGGTTTGATATTCGCGATATATCGGCTAAAACCCTGGATCCCGACTTCAAGCGTAACGCCCGCATCCACACGGTATTCGAGGTTCGTCACCGCACATTCGACTGATTGCATTCGCGAGGTGCACCAGATTGTGGCATAAATATTGCCTTATTTGGTGCGCCGATCTTTTGGAGTGTCCCTCAATGGTGCGATTTGCAGTTTATTGGACGATATTGGGCCAATAAATTGGGAATCTGGACTGTTTCACCCGCTTCGGCAATATAAAGCAGAAAAATAACGCACATTAATGGTGCATTTAACTTTCTATTGCGCACAAGTTTTGTGCAATTTGTTGAGGCAGGAGAGACTGTGGAAACAATAAACAGTGCAGTGGAAACCCTGATGCAGAGCGCCAATACCCTGTTCGTACTGATGGGGGCGATTATGGTGTTCGCCATGCATGCAGGCTTTGCGTTTCTTGAAGTGGGAACGGTCAGGCACAAGAACCAGGTGAACGCGCTGGTCAAGATCATGACCGATTTCGGCTTCTCGGCGCTGGCGTATTTCTTTGTCGGTTACTGGGTCGCCTACGGTGTCACCTTCTTTGATGATGCTGCCACGCTTGCACAGCAGAATGGCTATGACCTGGTCAAGTTCTTCTTCTTGATGACCTTTGCCGCAGCGATTCCGGCGATCGTCTCCGGTGGCATCGCGGAACGCGCCCGTTTCTGGCCGCTGCTGTGCTGTTCGGCGTTGTCGGTGGCACTGATCTACCCGTTCTTCGAGGGGATGATCTGGAATGGCAACTATGGTTTCCAGGCCTGGCTTGAGGCCGAGTTCGGTGCGCCGTTCCACGACTTCGCCGGTTCGGTCGTCGTGCATGCCGTCGGCGGCTGGATCGCGCTGGTGGCGGTCGTGCTGCTCGGCATACGTCGCGGACGTTACCGCGGTGGCAAGCTGGTTGCCTTTCCGCCATCCAATATCCCGTTTCTGGCGTTGGGGGCGTGGATCCTCTGTATCGGCTGGTTCGGTTTTAATGTGATGTCGGCGCAGACGCTGGACGGCATCTCCGGTCTGGTGGCGGTCAACAGCCTGATGGCGATGGTGGGCGGCATCGTGACTGCCACCGTTTTGGGCCGCAACGACCCGGGCTTTATCCATAACGGTCCGTTGGCAGGTCTGGTGGCGATCTGTGCCGGCTCCGACCTGGTGCACCCGATCGGTGCGTTGGTGATTGGCGGTATCGCGGGCGCGCTGTTCGTTTGGGTGTTCACCCAGGTGCAGAACCGCTGGAAGATTGATGACGTGCTGGGTGTCTGGCCGCTGCACGGTTTGTGTGGTGCATGGGGTGGCGTTGCGGCCGGGATCTTCGGCGGTGAGGGGTTTGGCGGCCTGGGTGGTGTCAGCCTGGTCTCCCAGTCGGTCGGCACCCTCGTCGGCATTCTGGTCGCCGTGGTCGGCGCACTGCTGGTCTATGGCGGCGTGAAACTGTTTGCCGGACTTCGCCTGAGTGAAGAGGAGGAGTTTAACGGTGCCGACCTCAGTATCCACCGTATCGAGGCGACCTCGGACGATCGTCAGAGCTGATCTCATCACCGGGTAAATGGCCGCTGCTGCACATCCATGTGCCTGCGGCCTAGCGTACTTCCTGTACATCAAAAAGCCCGCTCAGGTGAACCTGGGCGGGCTTTTTTAACTGCTGTCGCTGGACTTTCTGTCGTTGGACTTTTTGTTTCTGGACTTAGTGGTGATGACCGTCAGGGCCGTGAACGTGGCCGTGGGACAGCTCCTCTTCAGTCGCGGCGCGGACTTCGACGACTTCCACGTCGAAGCTCAGGGTCTGGCCCGCGAGCGGGTGGTTGCCATCCAGGGTGACGACATCCTCTTCCACGCTGACCACGGTGACCGGCTGCTGGCCCCAGGGGGTCTGCGCCATGAACTGCATCCCGGGCTCGATTACATCGATCCCTTCGAAGTTTGAGCGATCCACATCCTGAACCAGCTCCTCTTTTACCGGTCCGTATGCCTCTTCCGGCTCTACAGTCACGCTCAGCTTGTCGCCGACGACCTTGCCTGCGAGTGCATTTTCCAGGCCGGGAATGATGTTGCTGGCGCCATGCAGGTAAGCCAGCGGCTCCTGGCCCTCGGAGCTGTCCAGCTGTTCGCCGGCAGCGTTGGTCAAGCGGTAGTGGATAGATACAACGGCGTTCGCTGCAATCTGCATCGTGTTTCTCCTGCTGTTTAGGAGGTGCGTGACCGCACAGACAACCTGCTGGAGCGATGCCGTGGAACCGGCGTTAACCGGCAGGAGACATTTCACGCGGGGGATGACTGAGTGGTTGTGCAGTGCTCCCATAAAGGGTTCAGGCGCCATGCTAACCACCTCGGATGCGCTGTGCAACCTGCTCGACCTGAAACTCAGCCGGGGTGTCGCAAATGGCGCTGCGAGAGCATGAAAATGAAACCCCAGGGGGCGCACAATGTCATCTATAGATATAGATGGGACAGGGGCAGCGTCATGCGTTGGGGAAAGGGGGCGAAAAAGGCTGGTGGGTTGGTAACAGGAGTGGTGCTGATGTTGGGTTCTTTACCGGCAGGGGCCGCATGTCCCCCTGCATTGGATTTCACCGTACGCACCCTGGCCGATCAATCGGAGATCAAGCTCTGTGAGCAGTACGCGGGGCAGGTACTCCTGGTTGTGAATACGGCCAGCCGCTGCGCATTTACCAAACAGTACGACGGGCTGGAGGCGCTCTACGCTCGCTACCGCGAGCGCGGCTTTTCGGTATTGGGTTTTCCCTCTAACGATTTCGGTGGGCAGGAGCCGGGCAGCGAGGAGCAGATACAGGATTTCTGTAGAACCACCTATGGAGTCGAGTTCCCTATGTTCGGCAAGACGCATGTGCGCGGGGATCAGATAGACCCGCTCTGGCGCCACCTGGTCGAGGTCAGTGGTACGCGGCCGAAATGGAACTTCTACAAATATCTGATTGGGCGTGACGGGCGTATTATCAATACCTATTCGAGCATGACGTCACCGGATAGTAAGCGTTTGGTCAAGGATATCGAGAATGCCTTGGCTGAACCCATCGATGGGGATAAAGGGAGTTTGCAATGAGGATAAACAGCGTTGCGATTATCGGTAGCGGTATTGCAGGCATGCGTGCTGCTCAGTTGCTGAAAGCCGAGGGTTATGCAGTCAGTGTATTCGAGAAAAGCAGGGGTACCGGAGGGCGGATGGCCTCGGCAGTGCTGGGGGATGTCAGTGTGGACCTGGGCTGCGCCATGATCGATGCGGCTACGCCTGAGTTTGAGCATTGGCTGATTGAACAGGGGGCGCAGCTGTGGCATCCGCGCTGCGCCACACTGGCGTTTGGCGATCGGTCGGTTCGATCAGGCTGGGTGCCCGTGCCGAGGTCCAGCAGCCTGACGCGGCGGTTGGCGGATGGGGTTGAGTTGCGAACCGAGACCAGGGTCGCGGTGGTCTGGCCCGACCGAGAGGGGGTGCTGCTGCGCGATGATAAAGGTGAATCGCTCGGCCATTTCGATGCCGCGGTGGTTGCGACGCCCGCCCCCCAGGCGGCGATACTGCTGGATGCTATCCATCGATTTCGCCAGAAGGCGGAGCAGGTATCGACGGTTCCTGTTTGGACCCTGCTGATCTCGCTTGCCTCCCGCCCGGCGCGGCTCTCTGATATCGACTGGTTAGAGGGTGGCGATCCGCTCATTGGAAAGCTGGTGCGTGATAGCAGCAAGCCCGGGCGTGAGGGGGAGAATTGGGTGCTTCAGGCCACGGAGGAGTGGAGCCTGGCGAATCAGGATCAGGAGCCGTCTCGGGTAGCCCTCGAGTTGCAGGGGGCTTTTGACGCGGTTGTCGGCGAGGCGCAAGAGCCTATGCAGCAGAGGGTGCACCGTTGGCTTTATGCCCGGGCGGTGCCAGGCTCGGGCCGGGAGTTCGCGTTATGGGATGCGCAAAGCGGTATCGGCGCTTGTGGTGACTGGCTTTGCGGCGGCAGTGTCGAAGGGGCTTGGCGCAGTGCTAACGAGCTGGTGGCGAGGATTCTGGCATCGCGATCAAAGGTTGCCTGAAAACCAAATTTACGCCAATGTGGCGCAGGGATTTGGCCGGAACAAGGAGTTAGATTGTCTGACCCACTATTGAATGCGGTAGAGGATGCGCTGAACGCGCTGGAGCGCGTATTGCTGGGCAAGCGTCAGCAGCTGCGCCTGGCGCTGACCTGCCTGCTGTCGCAGGGCCATCTGTTGATCGAGGATCTGCCGGGGATGGGGAAAACCACCCTGGCCCACGGCCTTGCCCGTGTGCTCGGGCTCGAGGATCATCGAGTTCAGTTCACCTCGGACATGTTGCCGGCCGATATCATCGGGGTGTCGGTATTCGAACCGACGAGCGGAGAGTTCCGCTTCCACGCCGGTCCCGTCTTCTGCCAGCTACTGCTTGCCGATGAGATAAACCGCACCACGCCCAAGACCCAGAGTGCGTTGCTGGAGGCGATGGAGGAGGGGCAGGTGACGGTGGATGGGCACACCTACCGGCTGCCGAAACCGTTTTTTGTCATCGCCACGCAAAACCCGGCCACTCAGTATGGTACCTTTCCGTTACCCGAATCCCAGCTCGACCGCTTTCTGATGCGGATTTCGCTGGGATACCCGGCGCCGGAGGTGGAGCGTGAGCTCCTGCTTGGCGGGGACACCCGTTCCGGATTGAGTAAATTACCGCGTTGCCTGACGCCGAACGAGTTGGTCGAGGTGCAGCAGCGATGTGCCACTATTCATGCGTCGAGCAGTGTGATCGACTACCTGCAGCGGCTGGTGCAGTTTACCCGTGACTCGGAACTGTTCAGCTACGGCGTCTCACCGCGCGGAGCGTTGGCGCTGCTGCGCTGCGCGCGTACCTGGGCCTGGCTGGAGGGGCGCGCCCACCTGGTCCCCGAGGATATTCAGCAGGTACTCGAACCGGTGATCGGACACCGTATCCGAACAGCGGAAGATATCGGCAGTCATGCCGGTACCCGGCTGGTTAACGAGTTGCTGGCGCAGGTCGATGTCCTGGGTTGAGGTGGCAGGGATCGTTCGACTCTCGCGCGTCTTGCGTAACTGGAGCTTGAAGCGTTTCCCGCGCCGCAGAACGGTACGATTGACGCAGAATCGCATCTATATTCTGCCCAGCGCCGCCGGCGTCGGGTTTATTTTCCTGCTGCTGATGCTGCTGCTTCTGGCAATCAACTACGAGAGTAACCTGGCCTATGGGCTGACGTTTATGCTGGTCAGTCTGTTCATCCTGTCGATTATCCAGACCTACGCTAATCTGGCAGGGCTGGAGGTGACCGCCCTGCGTGGACACACCTGTTATGCCGGAGAGCCCGCCGGGTTTACCCTGGAACTCAGGGCCGCCAAGGGGCGCGATCACGAGCAGCTGGTGCTGAGCTGGGATCGGGGCACCCCGCTGACGCTGGATCTGACCGATCAGCGGGTGGCGCAGGTCGAACTCGCCTGTCCGGCGCTTCGGCGAGGTTGGCTCGATCCGGGGCCGCTCAAGCTGGAGACCCATTTCCCGCTGGGGCTTTTCCGCGCCTGGACCTGGCTTGATACCGGACTGAGGGCGCTGGTCTATCCCAAACCCATCGCCTGCCGCGTGCCGGATAGTGGCGGCGGGGAGGGCGCTATGGATGCACGTCGGACCAGGGCGCTGGGGTTTGAGGACTTTAATGGTTTTTCACGCTACGAAAACGGCGTCTCCCTACATCAGGTCGCTTGGAAGGTCTATGCCCGCGGCCAGGGGCTGCATGTCAAACAGTACGCGGGGACAGCAAGCGATGAGGTTTGGCTGGACTGGGATCACTGGCTGGCGCTGAATGAGGAGGAGCGCCTGTCCGGGATCTGTTATTGGGCGCTGGAGTTCACCCAGCGTGAGCAGCCTTTCGGCGTGCGCCTGCCGGGAGTGAGCCTGATGCCGGCGTCGGGGGAGGCGCACCGGCTGCGTGTACTGCGTGCGCTGGCGTTGTTCGGGCAGGAGGCGTCGGCATGCGACAGATCAGCCGTGCGGCGGTGATATGGCAGTTGATCGCCTTTGCGGGAGTCGTCATCCCCCACGTCAGCTGGTTACCATTTTGGCTGGGCGGGCTCTGTCTCGTCACCCCTGCGGTCCGGTTGATGATTCATACCGGGCGTTGGCCGTTGCCGCACTGGTCGGTGAAACTGCTGCTGATCCTGGCGGTTGCCGCTGGGTTGCTGCTCAGCTTCAGCCGCGAAACCGGCATGAACGCCACCGTGGCGCTGCTGGTGGCGGGGTTGGCGTTGAAGATGATCGAGATCTACCACCGTCGTGATGCCCTGGTTCTGCTCTACGTCGCGCTTTTTGTCTGCGCGACGTCGTTTCTGTATCACCAGAGTATCGCCATGGCGCTGTACGCGCTGTTCAGCGTTGTGTTGGTTATTGCGGCGCTGAACAGTATTTATCAGGACCCTCAACGAACCGATCTGATCCGGCCGCTCAGGCGTTCGTTGCGCCTGGTTTCGCTGTCGATCCCCCTTATGCTGGTGCTGTTCGTCCTGTTCCCAAGGATTGGGCCTTTGTGGTCGGTCTCCATGAACCAGCAGCGCGCACTGTCCGGGCTGTCCGATACGATGGCGCCGGGTGATATCTCGCAGCTGACTAAATCGGCCGCACTGGCGTTCAGGGTCAGCTTCGACCGCGAGATACCGGAACCCGCCCAGCGTTACTGGCGCTCGCTGATCTATACCGAATTCGACGGTCGCAGCTGGCGGGTACCGGCCGAGTATGACAGGCGCAGCCCGGGAGGAGAATCCTTGCTTGAGGTGGAGCGTCTGCTCAGCTACGAAGTGATCTATGAGCCGACCAATCGGCACTGGTTGGTTGCACTGGATCAGCCCTTGTCTGCACCCCAGGGTATGCGTTTCAGCCCCGGGCATACGCTTTACTCCCTGCGCGCCGTGGACCGGCGCCAGAGCTACCGTCTGAGATCGGCGCTTGAGTATCGGCTGCAACCGATACTGAGCGGGCGCGATCATACGGCCTACACGCAACTGCCTGATGGAAGCAACAGGCGCGCGCGTGAACTTGCGCTGCAGCGGTGGCAGGAGGTTGATCAGGATCCGGAGCGATTCGTCGCACGCGTGCTTGCACAGTTCAACCGCGCTTTTACCTATACGCTGACACCGCCCCCATTGGGGCAGGATCCAATCGATGGTTTCCTGTTCGATAGCCGCCAGGGTTTCTGTGGCCATTATGCCGGAGCGCTGGCGTTTCTACTGCGCAGTGTCGGCATTCCTGCGAGGGTGGTCGGGGGATATCAGGGCGGGGAGTGGAACCCCTATGAGCGCTACATCACGGTGCGCCAATACGATGCGCACGCCTGGGTTGAATATTGGCTCGACGGCAGGGGCTGGGTGCGTGTCGACCCAACCGCGGCAGTATCGCCCGAGCGGGTAGTCGAGGCCGCCGATCAGGTGTTCGCCAGAGATCCTGCGTTTCTTGCCGATACACCACTGGCGCGCTGGCGTTTTGGCGGTAGTGGCTGGGTAGTCGATCTGCGTCGACAGATCGATGCGCTGAACTTCAATTGGCACCGCTGGGTGTTGAACTACCAGGGCCAGCAGATGGAGTTGCTGACGCGGTTGATGGGTCAGGTCAGCGTGCTGAAAATGGTGTTCGCATTGCTGCTGCCCTTCTCTCTGGTCATGCTGTTCATGGCCTGGACTCAACTCAAGGGGCGTCGCGCCAAACCCCGAGATCCGGTCGACCGAGCGTTGCAGCGATTGCTGTCGAGGCTCGCGCGGCTTGGCGTTCCGCGGTGTTCCGATGAGACTTTGCAAACGTATACGGCGCGGGTGGTTGCGGAGTATCCGGAGATGAGGTCTAGCATGGAGGTGTTGGCCAGGCTGGATGAGGCGGTACGTTATGCCGGCCAGAGTGCTCAAGCGCGGGATCTGCTGGCCGCTATAAATGATTGTTATCGCGCGCTACGAGCTGTTCGACCGGTTAGCGCTGAGAATGAGGTTAAATAGATGGCACCCGAGTTGCCTTTCAGCTATCAAGTCGTGCGTAGTCGTCGGCGTCGCACCGCATCGTTGGTGATCGATATGGGGTGCGTTGAGGTGAGAGTGCCGGCACTGGTTGACGCTCTCTGGGTCGACAATTGGGTGCGCAGTAAGGCTGACTGGATTGTGCCCAGGCTGGAGAGTCAGACACGAGCGCTTGAGCGCCATGCCATCGTCATCGAGCAGGGTGGGCGTTTTATTCTGGAGGGGGTGGACTTTACCCTGGGCTGGTGTCGAGGTGCCAAATCGGATGTGGCAGTCTCCGGTAGTCAAGTACAGCTGACACTGTCCAGTCGAATCCGCAAGGATGAGACCGATGCCGTCCGTGAGCTGCTCAAGCGGTGGATGGTTGGCGTGGCCGGACAGCGTTTGGTGGCACGCTGTCGAGAGCTCGGTGAGCAGTGCGGTTTGCAGCCGAGTGCGGTACAGGTTCGCGATTACCGCCGAAAATGGGGGCAGTGCAACGTGCGGGGCGAGATCTCGCTGAACTGGCGCCTGCTCCATCTGTCGCCTGAGCAACGAGACTATGTACTGATTCACGAGCTCTGCCACCTGAGGGAGATGAATCATGGGCGCAGATTCTGGGCGCTGGTTGCCCGTCATTGTCCTGACTATCGTCAATACAGGAGCGCGCTTTCGGCCGCTTACCCCTATTTGATATGGTGAATTAGACTTTTGGAGGGTTGTCGTTGGGCTAACTTAAGCGCGACCATCTCATTGGCGTAAAAAGGATAGGGAGTGTCCTCGAAAAAAGACGCTACTATAACTAGAAAATACTAGGCCGATGGATAACCATCCGGCACAAGAGATTGAGAAGGCGATGGGCGTATATACGGCGATAGAAAGAGCACTGTTCAATTCCCTGACCAAGAAGATCGTCGGCAATGTGTTATTTTTGCTGGCGCCTCACTTGGTGTTGGTGATTCTGGGGGTTGTCTACGCGGGTAAAATCAAGAACGCGCTCGATAAGTCGGGGATCGACCCGAAGCAGCTGGCGAGCTTGAGTGGATCGATCGATCATTTCTGGTTTTACGCACTGGCGACGATAAGCTTTGCACTGCTCGCAGGTATCGGCACCATCTTCTTCATGCGACACCTGTTCCTGCGCCCGATACGCGAAATCACCTCGGTGCTGAAGGCGATTAGCGAAAAGGATGGAGATATATCGGCCACTCTTCCCGATTACACCTATGACGAGATCTCGGAGATGGCACGGGCCTATAACGAGTTCTCGGAGAACCTGAAGCGGATTATCGCGGAAACCCGCCGCCGTTCGGTCAACGTTTCAGTCAGTGCCAAGCGGCTGCAGAAGGTCGTCATCGAAGCTCAGGGCTCCGCACATACTCAGGAAGAGCAGGCGCAGCTGGTATTCCAGTCCAGTAGCGAAGCGACGCAGGCGATCGACGAAATCGCCGGTACGACACTGAGGATCAACGAGCAGAACAGCACCAATATGGAGGAGGTGAGGTCCTCGAACCAGGAACTGCATAATGTGCTCGAGCAGATCGGTTCGATCCGCCAGCTGGCCGGCAATTTCCAGGAAACCGTGACCTCGCTGGGGCAAAACTCGGAAAATATCACCCGTATCCTGTCGATGGTGCAGGATTTCTCCGAGCAGACCAATCTGCTGGCATTGAATGCCTCGATAGAGGCGGCGCGTGCTGGTGATGCGGGCCGGGGGTTCTCGGTGGTCGCCGATGAGGTGCGTAATCTGTCGCAGAAGGTGAGCGAGGCGACGACCGAAATCGACACCAATATCGGCCAGATGGCGAAGCTGGTGGGGAACACCCGAGAGGCCGCGCGCGAGATTCTCGAGGGGATTGAAAATACCGAGAAGTTCATCGGTGACACCAGTGGGCAGTTCCAGCGTCTGGTGCACGACTTTGAGGAGGTGAACTCCCAGCTGGCCGGTATCAGTGCGGCGATCGATGAGCTTTCCTATACCAATAAGGAGTCACACGGTCATGTGGCACAGATTACGCAGCTTTCCGCTGGCATCAAGACCGAGATGGAGCAATCGTTGTCCTACTCCGAGCGTCTTGAGCACTCCACGGAGGAGACGCAGGAGTTGCTGTCGCGCTTTATCATCGGTTTCGGTGGCTTCGAAGATATGATTCTGACCGGTCGCAAGTGGGCGCAACAGACGACGGCCGCGCTGGAGCAGTTGCAGTCCCGGGGCTTGAACCTGTTCGATCATAACTATCGCCGCATCAACGAGGGGAGTCGGCCGGAGCAGTTCGAAGTGGGTTATACCCAGGCCTATGAGCAGATGATGCGCCCGTTGTTCGACAGCTTTATCCAGCAGCGCCCGGAATTTATCTATGCCATAGCGGTTGATCGCAACGGTTATGCGGCGGCGCATCACACCAAGGTGTCGCGGCCTATTTCAGGAAACTTTGAGGTCGATAATCTGCAGTGTCGTAACAAGCGTATCTTTGCCGGTAATCGTGCCGAGAAGCGCCGGGCGAGCCATACCGCGCCCTTCCTGATGCAGACCTTTATCCGTGATACCGGAGAGGTGCTGAACGACCTGTCGATTCCGCTCTATCTGAACGGGCAGCATTGGGGAGCACTGATCATGGGCTTCGACCCTCAGCACCTGCTTGATGAGACGAAGTGAGTGCTCTTGAGCGAGCGCTGGATGCAACAGCCACCCTGAGGGTGGCTGTTGTGTTTTAGATATCCCGGTCAGCAACCAGCTGCTGAATCAGCTGCTTGACCATGTCGTAGGAGAGTGGCTTGCTGCACAGTGCCGACACGCCGGCGCTTTGGATTGCGGCCAGCCGACTGCTGTTCTGCTCGGAGGTGATCATCATCACCGGTACGGTGGGTTGCGCGCTGTGATTGCGGATATGATCCACCAGCTCCAAGCCGTCGATATTGGGCATGTTGTAGTCCGATATGACCAGGTCAAACGACTGCTCTGCCAGATACTGTAACGCCTCTGCACCATCCTGCGCCTCGACGATATTCTGGATGCCGGCCGCGGTCAGTACCTGATGCACGAACTTGCGTGACAGGGTGCTGTCATCCACCAGCAACACACGCATATCATCGAACAGATCATCATCCTCCTCCTCCTGCTGCCGGTCGTTGATGTAGTGCATGGTGCTTTGCAGGGCACGCATCAGATCGTTACGACTGAACGGCTTGGGCAGTATGGCGATGGCGCCCGCCTGGCGTATGGGTTCAAGATAGCGGTAGTGCGTTTCGGTCGAGACCAGCAGGAAGGTAATGTCTGCCAACTCCGGGTTTTCGCGCATCTTCGTGACCAGCTCGGTGCCGGTCATGTCGGGCAGGTGCATCGATGACATCACGATATCGGGCTTGACCGTTTGCATACGCTCCAGGGCCGGTTCGGCAGACTCAAAGTCTTCGATGTCATGGATCCCCAGCTGGCGCAGACTATCGATAATGATATGGCGTTGCACTCTGGATGGTTCGATAACCTGTACCAGTAGATCGTCGATGTTCATACTTGATCGTTCTTTTGCAGATTCGTAGCCATGCCGCACTGGAGCGCAGCTTTGTTGCCATTCTAGCACGCTTGTCGAGCCTGTCGTCCCCGTCGAGGCAAATGTAGGCTGATTAAACAGGGCTTTAACTGGATTGGATCGAAAAAAGAGTGGTCGAAAACAGCGTATGGCAGCGTGTTCAGTTAACTGTTCAGCTTCTGTTCATATTGGGTGCGCTCAACTGATAGTCCGCTCCAGATTGGGTGTGCCGGAGCATCTCTGTCCGTGAGCGTTAATGGAAAGGCAGCAGTCCAACGCGTGCCCATACCATGTACCTTGCATCCCTTCCCAAGTTCAACGCGAAATACGTTATAAAGGTCGCCCAGGCGACCTTTTTCTTTGGCTGGGTTTTGTGCCCGTTCACTTAGCGAATGCTACGCACCAGGTAGTCGATCTCCGGGTGACTCGCTACCGGGGTTTCCAAGGCGGGCGCGCGATGTTCTGGCGGGTGGAGCAGGCCGCGGGCCAGTAACTCCTGGAGGAGGGGCAGGTAGCCAAATCCGGTTTTGCCGATCAGCAGTGCCGAAATGTCGCCCTGTTGGTAGAGCCGTAACGCTTCGCGAAAACCGCTAAGGTAGAGATGGTCCTTGGTAAAACCGCCACCGCGATGTACGCGTGCGCTGATACTGAACGCCTCGTCCGAGCTGCAGCCATAATCCTCCGTCAGCGTGCGCCAGGTGCGGCGAAAGTCATTGTGGTGGAGCATCTGGTGTACAGCGATCACGCGTAATGCCAGCGTCTTCAGCCGGCCGAGAGTTAGATGGCCGCAGAGGTATTCGCTCAGTATTGCCAGCCCCTCCTGCGCATGGGTGTTGCCGGGAAGGCCGAGGCTGAATATCTGCAGCGGCTGACGGCGTGCATTCAATGTTGTCACCATGTGGATGCCCAGTTCATGGTGAGCCAGGGCCTGCATCTCCGACTCCGTTACCCGGGCATCGCGTCTCACCAGCAGCGCATTGCGTCCACTGGACACCATCGCGGCGGCCAGTATCCGGTCAGAGAGTTCCGTGCGGCAGTTCAAGCCCCACTGGTTTGCACGCTGACTGAAAAATTTCAGCATCTGTTCGGCGCTGCAGCTTTTCTGCTGCTGCTCCTGGTGACGTTCGGCGGCGTGCAGCAGGAACCGGGCATTGGCCAGATCGATGTCGTCCGGCTCGCCGTAGTAGCGTAAGGAGTTGTACAGAAAACGCTCGCTACCGATGCTGACCAGCAGATCGATGCGCTGAGCCAGGGCGTCGATCGCTTCACGATACAGCTGGCGCAGGGCGGGATCGCGTATTGTGTCGACCGGTAAGCGGTAGAGCTTCTCCCGATGGGCAAAGGGATCGATCCGCAGTGGGCGATAGCGAAACTCCGGGGCGTAACCTCCGTTGCTGCGTTGGAAACGTCGCTGTTCTGCGCCCAGATTGATCGGGTTGATGTAGAGCAGGGTCTCCAGGCCGCGGGCAAGCTTCTTCAAGGCGCGATCGATCTTCAGCACCTCGGTCGGCAGGCGGTCGGGGAGCAGGTCGTGAATATGGACCGGTCGTCCGGAGTGCTGGTGTGCATGGTGGGCAGCGGTGGTGAGCAGCGCTTCGTGCAGGGCGCTGGCCAGTGCGTCCGTCAGTATGGGGTAGACGGCACCACTTTTCGGCTCACGAAAGATCGGCGAAATCACCAGGCTGAGCACGCGGGTGTTGGCGTGGCGTCTTTCGATATCGTTGGCCAGCTGATGGCTCTCCACGTTGTCAGGCCCACTGCTGACACTGGTGGTGAGTTGGGGCAGCTTTATGCGCGCCAGTTGCTTCAGAAGCTCGTCGACGAGTGACTGTTTGCCATCATGCACCCCTGTTTCCGTCGGTATATGAAACAGCCCTGCAGACTGGTGGTTCAGGGTATGGCTGTGCAGGTCAACCAGCAGACAGGCATCGCCTTTACTCTCCAGCTGGTCGATCAGGGCGTCGAGGATTCGGTAGAAACGGCGGTAACTGCGTTCGGCACGTTCACGCATGCGCCTGGTGGGGAGACGCTGCCAGATGGCGCCGGCATCGCTTTGTTCCGGTAAGCAGTGGCTGAGCGGCTGATTCAGATCGCAGGCGAGGCGCGACTCTTCCTGTATGATGGAGATAGGCATCAGTTCGGCGAGATGCTCGCAGCCGCGCTCCTCCAGTGCCTGACGCTGTTCGTCGTTAACGGCAAGGCGCTCGCCATAGTCATCAGGTAGCACTGTTCCCGCGTGCAGTACACAGGCGACCACCGGCAGGTAGTGATCGATACGGATCCGCAGGCCGGCACCGCGCACCCGTGCATGCACGGGGCGGCGCTGGCCGATCAGTTCCAGCAGGCGGGCTTCAGTGAGCGTTTGCATCGTCTATCGCCTGGCGGAAGGCGTTCTTCTGCCGCTCGACGAGCGCTTTGGCTTCGACCACATTTTCGACGAAATCCAGTACTTGACGCTGCAGCCGCACGCGATTCAGCTTGTTGATGCGGACGATACCGCCCGGTGCCATGACGTTAACCTCGATCAACTTGCCGTTGATGACGTCGAGCCCGGTAAAGTACAGGCCGTCGCGCACCAGCTTGGGCCCGATTGCGCGGCACAGCTCTTTGTCCTCGCGGGTCAGTGTGTGTTTGACCACACGTCCGCCGGCGTGAACGTTGGAGCGCACATCGTTTTCATCCGGGATGCGGCGCATGGCGCCGATCGGCTCGCCATTGAGCATCAGGATGCGCACGTCACCGTTCTCGGCGCCTTCGACAAACTCCTGAAGGATCACATAGTTGCTGCTGCTACCCGAGCCGACATAGAAGTCGAGAAGCGAACGGAAACTCTGTCGAGCGCTCTTCTCAACCACGATTACACCCTTGCCACCGAAGCCGTTCAGCGGTTTCAGGATCATGCGATCTCCCGGTGACTCCTGCAGCACTTTCTCCAGGTAATCCCGGTTCTTCGAGACATGGGTTGTCGGCATGTATTTGGCCGCGGGACCGGTGAAGGCGGCGGTGTAAAGTTTGTTGTTGGCGATGCGCATGCCGTTGATGTCGTTCATGATGAAGACATCGTCCTGCACCGAATCGAGGAAGTTGAGGATGATCGTATCCAGCGGCGGATTGAGCCGCACGATGATGACATCGAATCCGGCCAGCGGCAGGCGACTGCGACGAAACTCCGCATTGCGGTAGAAACTGGAAAAATTATCCGTTACGCGGCTTTTTTTAACGAACACATTGCAGAACGCGCTGGCCACGCTTTCGCGGATGGTCAGGCTCGCCGGTGAGGTAATGGCCACGGTATGACCGCGCAGCACCGCTTCATGCACCATGCGCAGCGTACTGTCGGTATCGGGTTTTACCTGTTCCCAGGGATACATCAGAAAGCAGATTTTCATACCATAATCCTGTCAGCGCGCAATCATCCGAGGTCGATGCTATCGGATTGTCGAGCGCAGATTTATGTGATCGATTCTAGTGTATTACACGAAATTGAAGGTGCGCTGCACAGGGTGGTAACAGCAGCAGGGGAGCGGCGCAATTGGACGGCAGATGCGCGTTTGCGGCAAGCAAAATATGCAGTTTTAAAATGAATTTTTTTCTTGTTCGGTGTTAGGTAGATGAATTGCTTGTGTCGCCAGGGCGGCACAGAGCCGCCCGTTCGGGTGATCAATGCGGTTGTTCAGTGCTCTCCGGCGGCTGGCGATGGTCAGAGGACCAGCCCAGACGTTCGAGCACCGGCGCAAACAGCGCTCTTATCTGAGTTTCGTCGGAGCAATCGTGTGCCCGCTCCAGCAGCGGTAGCAGGTCGGCCTTGCGTAACGAGCGGATCAGCAGTTTGATCTTCGGTATGTTGTAGGCGCTGAGGCTCAGGCAGTCGTAACCCAGGGCGACCAGCATCAGCACGGCCACCGGATCCGATGCCATTTCACCGCAAAGGGATACCGGCAGCTTGAGCTGCCTGCACTGGCCGACGATCTGTTCCAGTGCGACCAGCATGGCCGGATGCATGTTGTCGAACAGGTTCGATACCCTGGGGTTGTTGCGGTCAACCGCCAGCAGGTACTGGGTCAGATCGTTCGAGCCCACGGAAACGAAATCGATATAGGGCGCGAGCTTTGGTAGAAGCAGCATTGCCGAGGGGACCTCGATCATCATCCCTATTTCCGGTATGCCGACCTCTACGCCGTCCCGTTTCAATGCCTCTGCTGCCTTCTCCACCAGTTCTCGTACGGTCTTGATCTCATCGACGCGGCTGATCATCGGCACCAGCAGTTTGAGGTTGCCGTGCTCGGCATGCGCGCGCAGCATGGCGCGAATCTGGCTGACCAGCAGCTGAGTGTTGTCGAGCGTGAAACGTATGCCTCGCCAGCCAAGGTATGGGTTGCTCTCGTTGATCTCGAAATAGGGCAGCTGTTTGTCACCGCCAATGTCCAGCGTGCGCATCGAGACCGGTCGCGGTGCGTAGGCCTTCAGCACTTTGCTGTAGATCCGGTACTGCTCCTGCTCGGTCGGGAAGCTGTCATGGATCATGAACGGGATTTCCGAGCGGTACAGTCCAACCCCTTCGGCACCGCGCTGCAGACCCGGGGTCGCGTCAGCAAGCAGACCTGTGTTGGTCAGCAGTTTGATGCGCACGCCATCCAGCGTCTCCGCCGGCATATCCCGTAACCGGTCAAGATCACGCATGAAGCGCTGCTCCTGATCGATCATCCGCTTGTATTCGCTCATCAGTGCGGGGGGCGGATTGACCATGCACTCCGCCCGGTTACCGTCGACGATGACCCGCGCGCCGCGGAAGTGCTCCGGCTCGAAGCCTTCAACGCCCATAACCGCGGGGATACCCAAAGCATTGGCGACGATCGCGGTGTGTGAAAGGGTGGAGCCAGCCGTGCAGAGCAAACCGCGGATCCGCTGCTGCGGGAAGCTGGCAAGATCGGCGATGCTGATCAGGTCGCCGGCGAGGATCAGCTCCTCATCCGGAGCCTCGAGAACCTGCTGGTCGCGCGCCAGAATCTGGTTCAGGATGCGCTGCCCTATATTGCGTATATCTTCGCTACGCGCCTGCATGTAAGGGTCGCTGGACTGCTCGAACATCGAGGCCATCTCATCGACGGTTTGCTTCAGTGCCCAGTCTGCGGAGGCGCCGCCGTCGATCAGTCGCAATACGCCTTCACTGAGTTCCGGGCTTTGCAGCATCAGCTCGTAGACATGGAACAGCGCGCGAACATCTGCAGGCAGATGCTGACCGAGCTTCCCGGAGCCCGACTCAAGCTCTTCGCGCACCGCTTCGAGGGCATCGGCAAAATCGCTTTTCTGCTGCGCCGGGTTGCTGGTCATCGCTTGCTTGACGTCAGCGAGTGACAGGTGGGGGTGGATCAGCCAGAGGCGGCCCTGGCCGACCCCCGGTGCACCTTTGATGCCGGTATAGCGGCGATAGGGTGAGACCTCCTGAAGATTGGACATCCACTTACCATCTCGGTGCAGCTGGTAAAGGGTGCTGCCGAGCTGCGATGCGACGGTGATCAGAAAGGCTTCATCCTCGTCGCTGAACGGTTTGCGTTGATGACCCTGGATCACCAGAACGCCAACCAGTTTGCGCAAGTGCAGTAGAGGAACCCCGAGGAAGCGGTGATAGGGTTTCTCGTGGGTTTCGGGGATGTAGACAAAGCGATCGTCCGATGGCGCATCGGCCAGGTTGACGGCGCTCAGGGTGGCGGCAATATGGCCGACCAAGCCCTCGTTCATTGCCAGCCGCACCTTGCCGACGGCGGCGTCGGAGAGTCCCTGTGTCGAAGCCAGTATCAGCGCGTCCCGCTCCGGAGTGCACAGATAGATACTGCATACTTCGACCTCCAGCAGTTCTCGAAGACGTTGCACGATCGTTTCCATGATGGTCGCTGGGTCTTGAGTACGGGCGATCTGTTCGACCAGCGCCGTCAGTGTAGCGAGAGGATGAGGCATGTGTGTTAACTCCGAACGCGCGTTTCCCTGTCGTTAGATCATACAGTATTTAATTGAGGAAAATCGTCAGGGAAGAGGGATGTTGACAGTTTTTTGCAGCCGAGAAGGGGAGGGGAAATATCCTTATCCTGGCTAACGCCAGCTGTTACAATACGGTCATATTGTTAACCCCGCACAATGGACAGCGTTTCACCCTGCATGAACACAGATGTACTAATGAGCCATGGCATGTCGGTTGCGCAGATATGTCAAACCGATGTGGTCTGCTGCGATCCGGGCGATACTCTGGAATACGCGCTGGGGCTTATGTCCGAGCATCGTATCGGTTCAGTGCTGATTTGTGATGATGGCAAGCCGGTCGGCATGCTGACAACTCGTGAAGCGATGAGTTGTGGCATCAAGGCGGACGGACAGGGGCGTCAATTACCTGTTGCCGATGCGATGTCGACTCGGTTGCTGATCGTGGGTGCTGAAACCAGTGTCGATGAGGTGGGTGTCGAGCTGCTTGGACAGCGGCTGAAGCATGCAGTAGTGGTCGATTCCCAGGGGAAACTGATCGGTATCGCCAGCGAGAGCGATATTGTAAACAGCCAGGGCGTCGAGCACGATCTGTTTTTGCGCAGTGTGTCCGATATAGCCCCTTCTGGCGCGCTGGTATTGGATGCCTCTGCCCAGATGCACGAGGCGATAGCGCAGATACGCAACCATAACCAAAGCGCGGCACTGGTCCGCGATACGGAAGTGAACCGTATTCTGACCGAAACCGACGTGATTCGTATTTTGGCGTCGGGCGAGTCATTGAGTCGAACGCTGCAGGAGTTCAATCTGCCGGAATTGGTGTCGGTTAAGGCCGATACCAGCCTCTATATCGCCCGCAAGATCTTCCGTCGCCAGGGTTTTCGCCACTTGGGGCTGGAGGATGAACAGGGGCGGGTCACCCGACTGCTTTCCTACACCGATATCCTGCGCAGCGTAGAGCGGGACTACGTGTCGCGCCTGCGTCAGATGTTGTTGACCAACAGCGAGGCGCTGGAGCAGTCGATGCAGAACCTGCGTTTGATCGAGCGGGTCATCAATGCGTCGATGGAGGGAGTGGTCGTCACCGATGCGTCCGGTGCCATTCAGAGCGTCAACCCGGCATTTACTGCGATTACCGGCTATGACGCTCATGAGGTGATTGGGAAAAATCCCAAGATTCTGAGTTCCGGCCGACATGATCGCGCCTTCTACGATCGTATGTGGAGCACCCTGCGTCAGCATGGAGAGTGGCAGGGCGAGATCTGGAACCGAACGAAACGTGGCGAGGTATATCCAGAGTGGTTGAGCATCACCGCGATCACGGATGTCGAGGGGCGAGTTACTCAGTATGCGGCCATTTTTCATGATCTCACCGAGGTGAAGCGGTCTGAAGCGCGCATACAGCAGATGGCTCAGTTTGATGATCTCACCCGGCTGGCGAACAGACGTCTGTTCCAGGATCGGCTTGAGATGGCTACGCGCTATGCCAGGGACAGTGCGGGCAGTATTGCTGTGCTGGCGGTTGACCTGGATATGTTCAAGCGGATCAATGAGCGCTTCGGTCAGGAGTGTGGCGACGAGGTTCTGAAAACTATCGCCGATCGAATCGATGGAGCCTTGGGTGTAGGCGATACGGCTGGGCGGCCAGGCGGTGACGAATTCAACCTGATCCTGACCGACGTCTCCGAGGATGAGTTGCACGCCCGGATAGAGCATCTGTCCCGAATTATCTCGATGCCGGTGCTGGTGAGCGCGACAGAGGTGCGTATCACTGCCTGTATCGGTGCCGCGGTGTATCCGCTGGATGGGACGAGCGCAGGTGAACTGTTGAGTTCTGCGGAAGCGGCCCTCCACCAGTCCAAAGAGCTCGGGCATAACAAATACAGTTTCTTTTCGCAGGAGCTGCATCAGAAGCGCCGCTCCCGCTATATGATCGCCGCTCAGCTGCACCGTGCGTTGGAAAGGGGCGAGTTCTCGCTGGTATATCAGCCCAAGATCAGCCTGGAGACAGGCGCGGTGGTTGGTGTTGAGGCGTTGATCCGCTGGCATAACGCGGAGCTGGGTACGGTCCCTCCTGACCTCTTTATCCCGTTGGCGGAAGATACCGGGCTGATCAACGATATCGGTGACTGGGTGCTGAAAGAGGCCGTGGCACAGGTGCTGCGATGGTTGGATGCGGGATGTGCCGTGCCGGTTGCGATCAATATCTCGGCCCGACAATTTCAGAACGGTTCGATCTTGCAGCATATTGAGAGGGAGCTGGACCGGAGTGGTCTGGAGAGTCGATGGCTCAGTATTGAGCTGACCGAAACCAGCTTCATGGATAATGCTGAACAAACGGCTGAAACCTTGCTTGCATTGCGTGAGCGCGGGGTAGGGGTTTCGATCGATGATTTTGGTACCGGTTTCTCGAGCCTGAGCTATATCCGAACCATGTCGCTGGACCATCTAAAAATCGATCGCAGTTTTATCAATAGCATTACCGAATCGGAGCGGGATCGGCAACTGGTCAAGGCGATTATCGCCATGAGTCAGGCGTTGGGGCTCAGCGTGGTCGCAGAGGGTGTCGAAACATCCGAGCAGCTCGGACTGCTGCGGGAGCTTGGATGCGATCAGGCGCAGGGCTATCTGATCTGCCGCCCGAAAAGTGAAGAGGCGTTTGTGGAGTGGTTTGAGCAGTTCTCGGCCACTTCCCTGTTGAATTGGGTGAGTAAATGAAGAGCTATCTCTTTACGACCGAAAATGGCCGCGGGGGTGTCATGCTGTGTGATATCGACACACTTGAGGAGGCTGTGCCGTATCTACGCAAGCGTTTCGACAGGGTCGTGCGCGTTGAGCAGGGGCTTGAGCTCTGGACGCTGGAGGAGGGCTTTGGAGAGTTTCATCCACGTCCGGTGGAAGAGGTGCTGGCTAAAGTGAGCGGTGACGAGGGTAGTGGCTCATAGACTGGCTTCATCTGGTGACATTGCTGGATTTTTAATGCTATAGTATGCCCCCTTTTCACCACTGCCGGTAGCCAGGATGGCATGCTGAGTAGCGAGGTATGGTTAACGATATCTCGGCTAGCAAGTGAATTCGTTAAGGCCGCGAGCGTACTAGCGCTTGCGGCCTTTTTTTATGGTGTGACTCGTCCCGGGATGGTTGCGGGGCGGCATGTCGGCTAACTGTTGCGGAGATAGAACTCAGGCAACAGCCACCCCTGTTTCACAATTTGGGAGATTAACGGCGGCGTCGAGAACGATGCTCGTCGGAGCGGATGCGTATAGGGGCAACGTCTCTCTGTTGTTCGGTGAGCGCGTTGAATTGAGCCCATGTAAAAGCTGCTACGGCGACCATGGCCAATATAACCAGTGTTGTCAGCATCGGATCGTCTCCTTTCTGGGCTGGGCCGAGCCGTAATCAACCAATGCTCGGCTTTCGGTTCAGCTGGCAGTTCAGCCGGCAAGGCCCCGCTTTCGTATAACCTTGCCTGTACCGACCTTACTCGGTCTCTGCTGTCGCCGCCAGTGTCTTTTCGACAAAAGCGGCGAATTCAGTATACCCGCCGATGTATTCCTGACCACAGAAAATTTGCGGCACGGTCTCCACCGGCTTGCCGATGGTTTTTTCCAGATCGGCCTTGCTGATGCCCTCTACGTGGATGTCGATATAGCGGTACTCCAGCTCACGCTGCTCGCAGAGCTCCTTGGCGCGTCTACAGAAGCCGCATCCTTCGCGGCCGAAGATCGTAATACGTTGCATCAGCGTCTCCCTTGAGGTCAAAAAAATATGGCTTCATTTAAACGCCGGCCGATCATGTTGAACAATGATTATGATCTATGGAACTGATTGCCTGTCGCTATCAAAACCAGTCATTGCGCGGTTTGCGTCTTTTGGGCAGGTAGGGAATCAGCAGCCCTAACAGAACCCCGCCCAGCGCGACCAGGCCGCCATGGGTCAGCCAGCGGATCAGGTTGGACTGATCCATATTGGCTATCTGGGATTTGAGGGTGGAGATCTCCTTTTCCAGCTCAGATACCCTGGCCTGGCTCTGTTCGCTCTCCTGCAACCTGTTTTGCGCTGAGATTTGTAGCGTTTCGATCTCCTGCCTCTGCGCTTCGATGAGCTTGCTAGCTTCGGCAAGATCGGATTCCAGTTTGGGCATACGAATCAGGTTACTCGGACCGGCGTCAACCAGGGAGTCCGGCAGCCAGCCAACGCGTCCGCTTTCCGTCTTGATCTGAATATAGTCATTCTTTCGGTCGAGAATCACGACCGATTCGCCGCTGTTAACTCTGCCGTTGATACGATATTGATCGCTTGGGCCGCTGTTCATGAATACGTAAGCATCGTCCGCCACGTGCGCGGATTCCGCAGATGCCATTGCGCTGATAGGGCCCAGCAGGGCAAGAAGTAACACTTTTTTCATTCAACTGTCCGAAGGTATTGCCTGAAAGCCTGTTTAGGGAAATGCACCGTCGTCCGTTACGACCGATTTACAACAGTGACTGTACTTGTTTGGCTAAGTTCAAATTTGGATCGCTCCATACGGGGCGTTGTAAAGATCATGGATCGATGCATGGTAACACGCATGCGCTGTGGGGAGGGGCAGTGGTAGCGAATGTCTCGTTGTAATTGACTTTGCGCCCCCTGGCTCTCATGCTTTGCGTGTTGGTAAACGATAGGGTTAAGCCTGTGTAACCATAGGTAAATCATGCCTTTAGCGGCGTGAAACAAGGAATCGAGGAACTGTAGATGGAAAGCTTCTGGGATATCTATATTCTGCCTTGGGCTATCAATATAGCGCTGGCACTGGCGATATTCTTTGTCGGGCGCTGGCTTGCCAGGCACCTGGTAAATCTGGCCGGTCGCATGATGAGGCGTGCCGGTGTCGAAGAGATGTTGGTGAATTTCGTCTCATCGATCGTCAATGTGCTGCTGCTGCTGTTCATCATCGTGGCCGCGCTTGGGCAACTGGGTATCGATACCACATCGCTGATTGCATTGGTGGGTGCCGCAGGTCTGGCTATCGGCTTGTCGCTTCAGGATTCGTTGAAGAACTTCGCGGCGGGGGTGCTGTTGATCGTGTTCCGTCCCTTCCGCGAGGGTGACTTCGTCGAAGTGGCTGGTATCGCGGGTATCGTCGAGCACATCGCGATCTTCAATACCGTATTGCGTACCGGTGACAACCGCGAGGTGATCGTGCCCAACGGCGGAATCTATGCGGGGGTGATCACCAACTACTCCAAGCGTGAGACGCGCCGTGTCGATATGGTATTCGGCATCAGCTACGACGATGACCTGCGTAAGGCCAAGGAGATCCTGATGGATATTCTGACCTCCGACGAGCGCGTGCTGAGTGAGCCTGAACCGCTGGTTGCCGTTGCCGCACTGGCTGACAGCAGTGTTAATTTCAACGTGCGCCCCTGGGTTAAAACCGCCGATTACTGGGCGGTGTATTGGGATGTGACCGAGCAGGTCAAGCTGCGTTTCGACGAGGTCGGAATCACCATCCCCTATCCGCAGATGCAGGTACATACCAGCAGCGCGACAGAAGAGTAACTCTCTCCCTCCTGCTCCCTTTCCAGAGATGGCGGGGGAGCAGTTTTCAGCTCCAGCTTCTGTTCAGAATCCTGATTCCCGCTTGGCCTGGGGGCAGGCGTTCTATCCGCTCGTCCGATGTACAACCCTCGCAGTTCCGCTACTCGCGAGCCGTATGGTCACCGGGTTGGCTGGGCGTGTGGTCGCATCGCTTGCGAGGTTCCGGGACCGGATCGATGCCGCCTTCGCTGAACGGATGGCAGCGCAGGATCCGCTTCAATCCCAGCCAGCAACCGCGCAGTGGACCATGTGTCTCGATCGCCTCAAGGGAGTAGTGAGAGCAGCTTGGATAGAAGCGACAGTTACTGCCCAGCAGCGGGCTGATCAGATATTGATAAACCCTGATCGGAAATTTGAGTACTTGAATCAAGCCGCGGCGTAGCGCTGTCATTGCATCCCTCTCTGAGGTTACTGATGACAACATAGCGTGGAAGGTCACCCGCTGCCAATAGGTCGGCAGCGGGTGGGCAGACGGAGGGGGTTATGCAGATTGCCGAGTGTCGGCCTGCTGTACCTGTGCCTGCGTCTGCTTTTGCTCATGTAGCTGCAGCGTGCTCAGCGTATGGGCACGCACGCGCTTGAGCAGTTCCGGGTTGTCGTTGAGCGATTCGCCGTAGGAGGGGATCATCTCCTTCAGGCGTGCGGTCCAGTCACTGTGGCCGCCAATATTAATGAAGCACTTCTCGACGATGCTGATCATGGTGCCGACAGCGGTTGAGGCGCCCGGTGATGCCCCCAGCAGTGCCGCTATCGAGCCATCGGCTGCGGTGATCACCTCGGTGCCGAACTCGAGCTTGCCGCCCTTGTCGGCGTCCTTCTTGATAATCTGGACGCGCTGGCCGGCGTGCGACAGGGTCCAGTCCTCATCCTTGGCGTCCGGGAAGAAGTTGCGCAGGGCTTCGACGCGCGAGCCATGAGACTGCATCACTTCACTGATCAGGTAACGGGTCAGGTCCATGTTATGCATCGCCACCGACAGCATCGGCTTGATATTGCCCAGGCGAATGCTCAGCGGCAGATCCAGGAAGGATCCCTGCTTGAGAAACTTGGTGGTAAAGCCGGCAAAGGGACCGAACAGCAGCGCTCGCTGGCCATCAATGATGCGAGTGTCCAGATGGGGAACGGACATTGGCGGAGCACCGATCGGCGCCTTGCCGTATACCTTGGCCAGATGCCGTTCGACAATCTCCGGCTTCTTGCACACCAGCCACTGGCCGCTGACCGGAAAGCCACCATAGCCAGCGCCCTCTTCGATACCGGATTTTTGCAGCAGGGGCAGGGCTCCGCCACCCGCGCCGAGGAAGACGAACTTGCTGTTGACAGTCTCAGTGGTGCCGGCTTCGGTGTTCTTGAGCACCACGTTCCAGCTACCGTCACTCTGCTTGTCCAGATCTTTTACGATTCGGCTCAGCAGTAGGTCGAAGTTGGGTTGTGTGCCCAGGTATTTGGCCATTGCGCGGGCGAGTTCGCCGAAATTCACGTCTGAGCCGTAGCTGACACGGGTGGCCGCGACCTTCTCGGCCGGATCGCGGTTTTGCATCACCAGCGGCATCCATTCACGCAGCGCTGCGGGATCCTCACTGTACTCCATATCGGCAAACGCCGGGTGTGCCGAGAGTGTGGTGTGACGCTTGCGCAGGAATGCCACGTTATCTTCGCCCCAGACGAAACTCATATGTGGGGTTGGGTTAATGAACTGTCGAGGGGAGGGCAGTGCGTTCTGATTGACCAGGTAAGACCAGAACTGGAGGCTGACTTCGAACGCAGCGTTGATGTTGAACGCTTTGGTAGTATCGATACTGCCGTCAGGCTTCTGTGGTGTGTAGTTCAGTTCGCAGTAGGCGGCGTGTCCCGTGCCGGCGTTGTTCCATCCGTCTGAGCTTTCATGGGCCACATAGTCAAGACGCTCGACCATGCAGATCTTGAGCTCGGGATCGAGCTGTTTGAGCAGCATTCCCAGGGTGGTGCTCATCGCACCCGCCCCGACAAGCAATACGTCGACAGTTTTTGTAGTCATTTGAGTTCGCCAATTGATAATAAACAATGGGATACACCACGAACCCGGTAAAGGCTTTTGGCCTTTGCAACGGACTGACTGGATGCCATGTACCGCTGCTCGGGTATCGCCTTCCGAAACGATCGCCCGGGTTAACCAGCCGTCAGGATCGTTCGGGGAGGGGGTCGATAGATCGACCGCTCTAATCAGCCGCCCCTCACTTCAGTTCAGAGGAGTGTCTGAAACGAGAGTGCAGGGGGGATCTTCATTTTTTTGTAACCAGTTTATTGTTGCGGTGCATTATAGGCATTCGGCGCAGGAATAAAACCTGTGCGTTGAGTGTGAATCCAGCGCTGAAGCGCGGGGCACCGGTTGAGTGTCAGCTATTTCAAGGGATGCATGGCTATATACGACTTTCGTCGTTCTGACCAAAGTCTGAGGTGCACAGTGGGGTATTCCGCCTAACCCCGCCCGGGTCAGGGGCGGGGCTGCAGGCAGGTGGGGGTTAGAGCTGTTCTTCCGCGTACTCCGCCAGGCGGGAGCGGAAGATCCCTTCGAAGTGGATGCTGGCGGAGCCTTCGAATCCACGGAAACGTTCGACGATGTAGGTCAGGCCCGAGGTCAGGGCGGTCAGGTAGTTGGAGTCGATCTGTGCCAGGTTGCCCAAGCAGACCATCTTGGTGTTCTTGCCACAACGGGTCAGGATCGTCTTCAGCTGCTGTGGTGTCAGGTTCTGGGATTCGTCGATCAGTACGATGGCATTCTGAATGCTGCGGCCGCGGATGAAGTTCAGTGACTTGAACTGAATATTCGCCTTCTCTATCGCGTATTTGACGCTGCTCTGGGGACGCTCGTCGTGCTCATGCATCGCTTCCAGGTTGTCGTTGATCGAGCTGAGCCAGGGGGTCATCTTCTCCTCCTCGGTGCCGGGCAGGAAACCGATATCTTCGGCTACCGGCGGAGTGGAGCGGGTGACGATGATCTTGTTGTAGCGACGCTCCTCGATCACCATCTCCAGGGCGCAGGCCAGCGCGATCAGGGTTTTACCGGAGCCGGCGGCGCCGAGCAGGATGCTGAGGTCGATGTTGGGGTCAAGCAGCGCCTGCATGGCAAATGCCTGTTGCAGGTTGATCGGTTGAATGCCCCAGCAGCTCTGCTGCATCAGCCGTTCATAACCGAGGTCGAGCAAGGTGACCTTGTCCTCGCTGACGCTGATGGTGCGAGCGGCGAAGTCCTTGCTGTCATCGTAGATGAACTCGTTGGGGTAGGTCTCGGGCAGCAGGGCGCGGTCAACGCGGTGGTAGGTATTACCATCCTCCTGGTAGCTGTCGACCTGCTCCACACCCTCCCAGAAGGGCTTCTCCAGATGCACGTGGCCTGCCGGCAGCAGTTCGATATCGGATACCAGCTGATCGGTGCGATAGTCTTCAACCCGCTTGAGTCCGGCACCGAGCGCCTTCAGGCGCATATTGATATCCTTGGTGACCAGAACCACCTGACGATGCGGGTAGGTGGCCTGCAGATGCAGGGCGCAATTGATGATCTTGTTGTCCTTGTTGCGATCATCGGGCAGGAACCCCTGCCGACTGGTCAGCTCATGATCGGGAAAGATCGACAGGTGGCCAAGTTTGATGGGGCGATCCTTACCTTCAAGGCGGATCTGCACACCCTTGGTAATCTGGCTGGCATCCTTGGCGGTACTGATGATGTCGTCTATGGCTCTGATCGCGACACGAGCCTCGGCGGCGACGTTTTTCTTGCGGTCCTTGATATCGTCGAGCTCTTCCAGAACAGTCATCGGTATCGCGATATCCTGTTCTTTGAACTCATACAGACACTTGGGGTCGTGAAGCAGAACGTTAGTATCGAGGATATACAGCTTGGACGCAGTCATCGAGCGGTTCCTTCTGCGGAGGGCTATGAAACCAAAACTAATTCAATGGCTTCCCGTTTACAATTGTTGATTTTGCAAGTGCCTGTTTTTTAGTTGAATAGTAGCCAAAGTCGAAATGTCGGTTCATATTGAAGAGGCAGGTCCTTTCCCCGGAAAGGCGCTTTCCGGAGTTGCGGAGCTGTACGCATTAGCCTGCACAGGGAGGTCGTTATGATGACCGAAGCTTTTGTAAATGCCAGTGTCAAACCGCTGGACAGTCTCGACATGCTCTCGCCCTATGAGGTGGCCAAACTTCAGGATAAGAGCCAGGGAGGGTTGTACCGGCTGCTGCGCCAGTGTGCACTGGCGGTTTTGAACTGCGGTAGTGAGCTGGACAGCACGCGTACGGTGCTGGAGCGCTACCGTACCTTCGACATTCAGATCAGCCATAAACACCGTGGGGTGCAGTTGAATCTGATCAACGCCCCAGCCAGCGCATTTGTCGATGGCGAGTTGATTCAGGGTATCCGCGAGCATCTGTTCTCCGTCGTGCGCGACCTGCTGTATGTCGAAGATGAGTTCAGCAGCTGCTGCGATGGTCTGGAGCCATCGGCGATGGCCACCAATGTGGTGTTTCATCTTCTGCGCCACGCCAACGCGCTGCAGCCCCATGTAAAACCCAATCTGATGGTGTGCTGGGGCGGTCACTCGATTGCTCGCCATGAGTACGAGTACACCAAGAAGGTGGGGTATGAGCTGGGCCTGCGAGGCATGAATATCTGTACCGGATGCGGCCCGGGGGCGATGAAAGGGCCGATGAAGGGGGCAGCGATTGCGCATGCCAAACAGCGCATCAATGCGGCCCGTTACGTGGGCATCTCGGAACCCGGCATTATCGCGGCGGAATCGCCCAATCCGATCGTCAACGAATTGATCATCATGCCCGATATCGAGAAGCGTCTGGAGGCGTTTGTGCGGCTCGGTCACGGCATTGTGGTCTTTCCTGGCGGCGTGGGTACCGCCGAGGAGATCCTGTATATGCTGGGTATTTTGCTGCGCGAGGAGAACGGCAAGCTTCCATTCCCGTTCATCTTCACCGGCCCGGCGGGCAGCGAGGCGTACTTCGAGACCGTGGACAGGTTCATTGCGGAGACGCTGGGTGAGCGCGCCCGCGGCATGTACGAGATCATCATCGATGACCCTCACGGTGTTGCCGTGCGGGCCAGGGAGTCGCTCAAGGAGGTCACAGCCCATCGGCGTGCCACCGGCGAGGCGTTCCACTACAACTGGCAGCTCCATATCCCGCGGGCGCTGCAGCAGACGTTCGAGCCCACTCATGCCAATATGGCCGCACTTAACCTGTCGCGCAATCAGCCCGATTATGAGTTGGCCGCGCAGTTGAGGTGTGCCCTGTCCGGGATCGTGGCGGGTAACGTCAAGGAGCCGGGGATTCAGGCGATTGAGCAGTACGGGCCATTCGAGTTGCACGGCGAGCCGTCGGTGATGCAATCGCTTGACCGGCTGTTGAGCTCTTTTGTTGAGCAGCGCCGAATGAAGATCAATCACGAGGATTACAGGCCCTGCTTCCGTTTGGCACGTCCTGAGGGCAGCCAAACCGGAACCTGATCAGAGGGTTCGACCGGCCGCACCGGCGGCTGGTCGACATTCGCGATCTCAAATTTTACTTCTCCCGCCCACATATCCGTTGATCGCAAAAACTGAGGAAAGCAGCCCCGAAGGCACTGCTTCATCTGGTATAGCCGCACATGAATGTCGGGAAATGCACAGCATGCGTCTCCGCCGGCCCCTGAAGCCTGTCGCACATATAGAGAGGCGCCGTCTTGCCTGCTGGGGATAAATCACTATGACACAACTCTGGTAAGGCGTTATATTAGCCCGATTTTCTGGCAAACGGCGGGTGGTTGTTTTTGCGACGTAAGCTGGTAGTAACGCTGACGACCGTGCACGGATCGCGGCAATATACTCTGAATCAACTGGCGAAATATCTCGTGGCAGCCTTCTTGCTGATGGCCGCGCTGAGTTTTTTCGTCTCCAACCTGTTGCTGGTCAAAACGACGGATGAGCTGTTGGATCTCGAGGATACGCACCAACAGTTGGCCGATCAGTATGAGCTGATGCTGGGCACTCAGCAGCTCTACAGAACCGAGCTTGAATCCTTGGGGGACGCGCTGTCCCAGCTGTCGGTCGAGCGTGATCAGTTGGCGCAACAGAATCACCTGATGGGAACCGAGTTGGGCGATCTGGAGTCAATGCTGGGCATACTCGAGAGCGATTCGGAGATGACGGCGAAGGAGCGGGCCGAGGTGGCGAAGGCGGCCGCGCGTGAGCGCTTGTTCATGCTTTACGGGATACCGAACGGCGTGCCGATCCAAAGTGAACGGATTACCGACCGTTTTGGCATGCGGATGCACCCGATTCAGAAAAAACGGATTATGCATAGTGGTATCGACTTCAAGGCCTCGGTCGGTACGCCGGTATATGCCACGGCCGACGGTGTCGTAGAGTTCGCCGGATACAATAAGGGTGGCGGCTACGGCTATATGGTGCGGATCGACCACAATCTGGGCTTCAGGACCGTGTATGCCCACCTGCAGAAGGTGTTGGTCAAACCCAAGGCATTTGTACATAAGGGACAGCAGATCGGTCTTAGCGGCAATAGCGGCAATTCAACCGGGCCCCATCTGCATTACGAGGTTCGTCAACTCTATACGGCGCTCGATCCGGAGCCCTTCATGAAGTGGGGGCTGGATAACTTTGATTCAATCTTTACCGATGTCGAGGAGATCCCGTGGGAATCATTAAGCGCAATGTATCCGCTAAATCAAACCGCTCCTCAGTAACGATTATTGCTCAGGGAAACCGTTTTCACGGCGAAACCAGCGTTTCCGGAAAAATGCATGTCGATGGTGAGTTCGAGGGCAGCATAGACTCCAGTGACGATATCTCCATCGGCAAGTCGGGTCGCATCTGCGGCCGAATTCGCGCCCATGCCGTCAATGTCAGTGGTGAGCTCGAAGGCGAACTGATCTGCGATTCGCTGCATATCGAACGTGGTGGGCGCGTAGTGGCGAATGTGTATTGCTCTACACTATCCATAGATCCAGATGGTCATTTCATCGGTGAACGCCATCTCCCCGGACAGCAACGCAGGCTGACGTGGGAGGCTGAGGCTCAGTATGTAGATTCGGAGCCGATGCAGGACGTTGATGAGTTGGTGATCGATCTGGAAACCGGGTTGATCGATTCTCTGCCGGACCGGATCACACTGTCGCGGAAATAGTGGGTCTGGTGATGACTAGGGAGGCAGACAATGTGTGAGCTACTCGGCATGAGTGCCAATGTGCCGACCGATATTTGTTTCAGCTTCGCAGGCCTGATTCGACGTGGTGGAGAAACCGGTCCACATCGTGATGGCTGGGGGATCGCTTTTTACGAGGGGCGGGGGTTGAGGGCTTTTCACGACCCGTTGCCCAGTGCCGACTCCCGGATTGCCGAACTGCTGATCGCCTACCCGATCAAGAGCCGTGTGGTGATAAGCCATATTCGACAGGCGAATGTCGGGGAGATCTGTCTTGCCAATACCCACCCGTTCAGCCGTGAGCTTTGGGGCGTGATGTGGTGTTTTGCGCATAACGGTCAGCTGGACCGGCAGCTGTTCGATTGGCCGCTGACCTATTATCGGCCGGCCGGCACTACCGATAGCGAGTACGCCTTCTGCTGGTTGTTGGACCAGATCCGTGCACGCTATCCCGACGCCCCTCCTCAGGATCCTTCGGCCCTGCTTGAACTGGTGCATGAATGCTGTGAAAAACTCCGTGGCCTCGGTGTATTCAACATGCTGCTGAGCGAGTCGACCCGGCTGTTTTGTTACTGCTCGACCAAGCTCTCCTGGATTACCCGCCGGGCACCCTTTGGCGAAGCCCATCTGCGCGACCGGGATATGTCGGTCGACTTCCATAAAGAAACAACACCGAACGATGTTGTAACGGTGATCGCGACCGAACCGTTGACCGATAATGAACAGTGGCAGAGGCTGGCGCCGGGGGCGATGGTGGTGTTTGTCGATGGGGAAGTGGAGCGGCAGCTGGACAGTCCGGATAGGGCCGGGCATTGATGCTGACAGGGTTGACCGAGTTTATCAGCAGTTTAAGTCAACATTACGGTGATAGGCCTGCGGTTGGCTCCCTGGGGCAGAGCCTTAGCTTCACCGATCTCGACATCCTGTCGCGCCGCTTTGCGTCCTGGGTGCAACATCATACCGATCTTAAGCCGGGCGATCGTATTGCGATCCAGTTGCCCAATTGTGCCCAGTATCCGGTGGTATTATTTGGTGCGCTGCGTGCCGGCCTGGTTGTTGTCAATATCAATCCTCTGCTTACTCCAGAAGAGCTGGAACGCCAGTTCAATGATGCAGAGGCGCGTGCGCTGATTATATGCGAGGCGTTTGCCTGGCGAGCGTCCCGCGTGCTTAAGCGTACTCCGATTGGTTGTGTGATAACGACCCATATTGCCGATCTACACCCTCGCTGGCGGCGCTGGACGATCAGCTCCTGCGTGCGGCTGCGACGAGGCGCGACTCCTCGCTACCGAATCAAGGGCAGCCGGCCCCTGCTGCGAATTCTCAAAGCGGAAAGCGGGCGAGTTTGGCAGCAGCCGGGCAGCGAGGAGCGAGAGCTGGCGCTGCTTCAGTACACCGGCGGCACCACCGGACCCGCCAAGGGAGTCATGCTGTCCCATGCGTCACTGCTGGCCAATATCGAGCAGATTCGCAGCAGGCTGAGTGAGGCGGGTATGGATATGCCCCAAGTGGTGATGCAGCCACTCCCGCTGTATCACCTATACTCGCTCACCCTGGTACTGGCGATGCTGTCGCAGGGGGGCTATATCGAGTTGATTCCGGATCCGCAGGACCTGAAACAGTTATCGCGGGCGTTCGAGAGGAGCAAACCCACGGTGTTTGCCGGGGTCAATCCACTGTTCATCTCGCTCTGTCAGCATGCAGAATTTACCCAGCTTGATTTCAGTACGCTGAAGTTGACCATTTCCGGCGGAATGGCGATGACAGAATCAGCGGCCAGGCGCTGGAACGAGGTGACCGGTTGTACCATCACCGAAGGCTATGGGCTGACCGAATGTTCGCCTGTCGTCAGTGTGGCCAGGCCGGGAGCAGGTCATCGGGGGCGTGTTGGTCAGCCCCTGCCGGGTACCGAGGTACGTATTGTCGGCGATTCCGGGGAGTTGATGCCGGTAGGCGAGAGCGGCGAGGTTCAGGTGCGCGGGCCGCAGATGATGCTGGGATACTGGCGGCAGGCAGAGGAAACGGCCAGAGTGCTCCGTGATGGCTGGCTGGCCACGGGCGATGTTGGACAGCTCGATGACAATGGCGAGCTGCGTATCATCGATCGACGCACGGATATGATCAAAACCTCAGGCTTCAGTGTGTATCCGAGCGAGTTGGAGAATGTGATCAGCGCTCATCCCGATATTTTGGAGTGTGCGGTGATCGGTTTGCCGGATGAGGAGTGCGGCGAAACGATCAAGGTTTATGTGGTGGCGAACAATCCGCGTCTGACCATGCGCGAGGTCCGAGAGTACTGCCGCGAGCGACTGACCTCCTACAAGGTGCCCCGCAGTGTCGAATTCTGCCGCGACTTGCCGCGCAGTTCGATCGGCAAAGTGCAGCGCCGCGAGCTGCGGGAGATCGCCTTGCGGGAGCTGCGTGACGTACAGCGGGAGCGCCGCTTCTCCTGAGGGTGTTCGCCTATTCTGCATCTGTTGCGGTAGAATCCCGCTCCTGTGAAATTCCAAGGTTTATCAGCTTTTGACTGCCTCTACCGTCTGCGACCCTATTGCCAAACTCAGCTCCAGCCTGGCCCAGTGCCGCATTGCCGATCGCTTCAGATTGAAGCGTCGGCTGGATGCCGCCCAGCGTGAAGGTGCCGAGCCCGACCTCATCTCCGCACTGGGTGATGATATCGCGGCCTCTATTGCGCTTGTCGAGTCCAGAAGGGCGCTGCCGACCGCGATCGACTACCCCGAACTGCCGGTTTCGGCTCGCCGTGACGAACTGCTTGAGGTGATCCGCGATAATCAGGTGGTGGTGATCGCCGGTGAGACCGGTTCGGGCAAGACCACCCAGATCCCCAAGCTCTGCCTTGAACTGGGCTTCGGTTGTCTTGGGATGATAGGACACACTCAGCCGCGGCGGCTTGCGGCACGTAACGTGGCGGCGCGTATCGCAGAGGAGCTGCATACACCGCTGGGCGGGCGGGTCGGTTACCAGGTGCGCTTTCACGATCAGGTATCGGACGACACCCAGATCAAGCTGATGACGGATGGTATTCTGCTCGCCGAAACCCAGCACGATCGCTTTCTCGAGCAGTACGAGGTGCTGATCATCGATGAGGCGCATGAACGTAGCCTCAATATCGATTTCCTGCTCGGCTATATCAAGCGGATTTTGCCGAAGCGTCCGGATCTCAAGCTGATCATCACCTCGGCCACCATCGATCTGGAGCGCTTCTCCGCTCATTTCGATAATGCCCCGGTGGTCGAGGTCTCCGGGCGTACCTATCCGGTGGATATCCTCTACCGTCCTCTGCACGAGATGGAGGATGAGGATGAGCAGGCACTGGATCTTCAGCAGGGTATTTTGGCGGCAATCGAGGAGCTGACCGAGATCGATCGGCAAAAGCGGGGTTCCGGTCCAGGCGACATACTGGTGTTTCTGCCGGGCGAGCGGGAGATCAGGGAGACGGCCGATCTGCTGCGCAAGGTACAACTGCGCGATACCGAGGTTATACCGCTCTACGCCCGCCTCTCCCTGAAAGAGCAGAATCGGGTGTTTTACGGCGCCCGCGGTGCGGGAAGACGGATCGTGCTCTCTACCAACGTCGCCGAGACCTCGCTCACGGTGCCAGGTATCCGTTATGTGGTCGATCCGGGGCTCGCACGCATCTCTCGCTACAGCTACCGCTCCAAGGTGCAGCGGCTGCCGGTCGAAGCGATCTCCCAGGCCAGCGCCAACCAGCGCGCCGGTCGTTGCGGTCGCGTCGCCCCCGGTACCTGCATTCGTCTCTACTCGGAGGAGGATTTCAATAACCGGCCGGAGTTTACCGATGCGGAGATCCGGCGTACCAACCTGGCCGCCGTTATTCTGCAGATGCTGCAGTTGCGGCTGGGGGATATCGCCGAGTTTCCTTTTGTCGATCCGCCCGACTCCCGCTTTATTACCGATGGTTTCAAGTTGCTGGAGGAGCTTGGTGCGGTCGATACCCGCCGCCAGCTTACCCCGGTAGGGCGGCAACTGGCGCGGTTGCCGGTGGATCCGCGTATTGCCCGTATGGTGATCGAGGCGGCCCAATACGATGCACTTAAAGAGGTGCTGATCATCGCCAGCGCCTTGAGCGTGCAGGACCCGCGGGAGCGCCCGCACGACAAGCGTCAGGCGGCAGACGAGAAACACAGGCTCTATGCCGATGAGTATTCGGATTTCATCACCCTGCTGAACCTGTGGAATCTATATGAAGAGCAGCGTGCCGAGTTAAGCCAGAATCAGCTGCGCAACTGGTGCCAAAAACACTTTATCTCCTTTATGCGGATGCGCGAGTGGCGTGATGTGCACCGCCAGCTCCACCTGAGCGTTAAAGAGCTCAAACTGCGAGAGAACGTCGAGCCAGCCGAGTATGCTCCGGTGCATCGCGCACTGCTGGCCGGCTTGCTCAGTCACATCGGCAATCTACTGGAAAAGGGGGAGTATCTTGGCGCGCGCAATCGCCGTTTCCGCATTTTTCCAGGCTCCGGACTATTCAAGAAAAGTCCGAAATGGGTGATGGCGGCCGAGATGATCGAGACCAGCAAGCTCTATGCGCATCAGGTGGCGAAGATCGAGCCCGAGTGGATCGAAGCCCCCGCCGGTCATCTGGTGAAGAGAAGTTGGTCCGAGCCGCACTGGGAGAAGAAGCGTGCGCAGGTGGTGGCCACCGAGCAGGTGACGCTCTATGGGCTCATCATCGTGCCCAAGCGGCGGGTGAACTATGGCGCTATCGACGTGAAGACCTCACACGAGATATTTATCCGTAGCGCGCTGGTCGAGGGGCAGTTCAATACATCCGCTGCATTTTTCAACCATAACCGCGCGCTGTTGGCAGATGTTGAAAATCTCGAGTCCAAGGCGCGTCGTCGTGATCTGCTGGTCGATGAGGAAACGCTGTATCGCTTTTACGAGGAGCAGTTCGAGAAGCTGGGCGGTACGCATATCGTCAACGGCACCGGATTCGAAAAGTGGTACAAACAGCAGCGTCGAGGTAACCCCGACCTGCTGAAGATGAGCGAAGCCGATATTCTCCAGCGCTCGGCGGAGCATGTCAGTGCGAGCCGCTACCCGGATACTTTGCGTCTGGATGGGGTGGAGCTGAAGCTCGATTACCGGTTCGATCCCGCATCCTCCAGGGATGGGGTGACACTTCAGTGTCCCCTGGCGCTGTTGAAGGCATTGCCGAGAAAACGGCTGGACTGGCTGGTGCCGGGGATGCTGGAGGATAAGGTTATCGCCATCCTCAAGGGGTTGCCGAAGCAGTTGCGCAAGCATTTCGTGCCGGTACCCGAGTATGCACGCGCATTCTGTGAGCAGGCGGTGTTTGCCGACGGCGACCTCTACGAAGCGCTTAGTCATCAACTGCTGAGAATGACCGGGGTGAAGGTGGCAGCGGATCAGCTCAGAGCTTCGGTGCTGGAGCCCCACCAACAACTGAATATTCATCTGATCGATGCTCAGCAGCAGAGCGTAGGGGAGGGGCGTGACTGGGAAACGCTCAATCAGCGTTACTCGGCCCAGGCCGAAGAGGCGATTCAGTCCGGCAGCAGTGATGACAGTTGGGGCCGGGAGCAGATTGTTCGTTGGGACTTCGGTGATCTTGAATCCAGTGTGCGAGTCAAGCAGGCGGGTGGAATAGAGGTCGAGGCCTGGCCCGGACTGCAAGACCAGGGTGAGAGCGTAGAGCTGAAACTATTTACCAGTGCCGACGAAGCCCAATATAGAAGTCGGCGTGCGGTTGCGCGTTTAATGCTGCTCAGCATTCCTGAAGTGGTTAAGTATGTTCGCCGCCAGCTGCCCGCGATGGATAAAATATTGCTCTTGGGTGGAAAGCGGTTTGACCGGAAACGCCTGGAGGATGAGATTCTGCTGAAGGCGATCTGGCGTGCCGCCGATCTCGGAGATGATTCCCTCGTCAGAACCCGGGCTGAATTTGAATCCGCCCTTGAGCGCGGACGAGCCAGTCTGGCAGACAGCGCCAACACGCTTTGTCGGTTTGTACTGACCTGTCATCAACGCCTCCACTCGATAGAGAAGCGTCTCAGCGGTCGGATCGATCTGAGCGCTGTCACTGTGCTGAACGATGTAAAGCAGCAGCTATCAGCATTGATGCATCCCAGCTACCTGTCGGAAACCCCAGATCTCTGGTTGGAACAATATCCCCGGTACCTGGAGGGGATCGAAATTCGTCTGGAGAGGTTTCAGCGAGAGCTGCGACAGCAGATCCTGTTGACCGAACAGTTACAGGTGTTGCAGCAGCAGTATGAAAAGCGCCGGGAGGAGGCAAAAGCCCAGGACGCGCTGACCGACGAGCTCAGAGAGTATCGCTGGTGGCTTGAGGAGTATCGGGTTTCGCTATTTGCACAGCAGCTTGGAACCCGTTTTTCTGTATCGGAAAAGCGACTCAGAAAACGTTTGGCAGAGTTGAGTTGATAATAGCGTTGAGAATTGGCTTGCGCATCGAGTGGTGAACATGGACGAAAGCCGCAATGAATTAACTCCGATTGCCCCGGACAAAAGGATGAGATTCAGGTATTACAAGGGGTTGCAAGGGCAAAGGGGCTATGTTGTAATGCGCACAATTTAGGTGTGCAGAGCGCAAACGAGCGCGCTGTGGCTCCTAAGGATTGAACAGATTTAAAAGAAGTACAGGAATTAGTTTCCGAAGTGCTCAGATCTTGTTCAGTAAAAATGTTTTAAAAACCGGTGTTTGGCTTAAATCAAAAAAGTTCATTCACCGGTTTGAAATATTTAAGAATTATAGTATTTTTCGTAGCTAGCACTCCGGTGTGCTAAGAAAAACTAGAATTCACTACTAGTAAGTTGAATGTTGAAGGGGAAATTTGATGAAAAAGTCACTGATCGCTCTGGCTGTCGCTGGCGCTCTGGCTGCTCCGATGGTAGCTCAGGCTGACGCTACTCTGTACGGCTCTCTGCGTGTGAAAATGGTTGACACCGATACTCAGGAAATGGATATCGCTGACAACTCTTCTCGTATCGGTATCAAGGGTTCTTCCGAACTGTTCTCTGGCGCCAAGGCGATCTACCAGTTCGAACAGGCTGTAAGCTCTGAAGCTGGTGCATGGGCCGGCGGTCGTCTGTCTTACATCGGTGCTACCGGCGATTTCGGTACTGCCCAGATTGGCCGTATGTGGACTCCGTACGCGCTGTGGACCGTGTTCACCACTGATATCGTCGACAACGGCACTTCCGGTTCTTCCGGCTACGTGATCGGCGCTCACCGTACTCCGGAAACCCTGGCTTACATCTCTCCGGATATGGGCGGTTTCCAGGTTGCGGGTGCGATCCTGACCACCGATACCGACACAAGCAGCGATTCTGAAGTTGCTAACAACGCTTCTGTTGACGTTGCTCACGTTGCTGCCAAGTTCGAAATGGCCGGCTTCATGGGCGCCGTTTCCTACCTGGGCTACGACGAAGATACCACTGTCAGCGGCGGCACTTACGACGACGTGACCTCTGTTGGTCTGTCTTACACCCTGGACGCTCTGTACGTTGGTGCTCGTTACGAAGATCGTGACCTGGTTGCCGGCGACGACGAGCAGGCTTGGGAACTGGCTGGTTCTTACAGCTTCGGTAACACCAAGCTGCTGGCTAACTACATCGACGACGATGCTAACGACGACGAGAAGTGGTCTGTTGAAGCTCAGCAGAAGCTCGGCAAGCAGGCTCGTGTATTCGCTGCTTACGTAGAGCACGGTGATGACTCTATCGGTAACGGCGTTGAGCTGGGCTACCGCGTAGACTTCTAAGTCTAAGTTCTTAACAGAACTTTAGAAAAAAGGCTCCTTCGGGAGCCTTTTTGCGTTGTGGAGTTTTACTTTTGATTCGGCGCTTGTGCGTTGCAAGTACCGTGTTGGCCTGATTTTTGTAGCCGGACTTATATAAATAGCCTCAGTGGGCGGTATTTTTATCAGCGCGCCAGACTTTAATGATAGTTGATAAAAATGCTAAGGTATTAGCTCCGGTAGACTTTTAGAAGTCAGGCAGTCATGGCAAAAGAACAGACAAGACGAACACTTGAGTCCCTTCAATTCGATAACAGCTATGCTCGTTTACCGCAGCAGTGGTATCAGCGTACGGAGCCAGCGCCGCTGAAGGGCGCACGTTTGGCCGGCTTCAACGCCGAAGTTGCGCAGTTGATCGATCTTGACCCCTGTAGCGTGACGCCGGAACAGCTGGTGTGCTATTTCAATGGCGAAAAGTCGTTACCCGGGGCCGAACCGCTGGCGATGAAATACACCGGCCATCAGTTCGGTTTCTACAATCCCGATCTCGGGGATGGTCGCGGACTGCTGTTGGGCGAGGTGGTCAACCATAAAGGGGAGCGTTGGGACCTGCATCTGAAAGGTGCCGGGCGCACCGCTTTTTCCCGTTTTGGCGATGGACGCGCGGTGCTGCGCTCCACCATCCGTGAATACTTGGCAGGCGAGGCGATGGCCGGGTTGGGAATCCCGACGACACGCGCGCTATGCCTGATCGCGAGCGAGCACTATACGCAGCGAAACGGCATGGAACCCTGTGCTTTGCTGGTGCGTGTAACCCCCTGCCATATCCGCTTTGGCCACTTCGAATATTTCTATTACAGCCGTCAGCATGACCAGCTTAAACTGCTGGCGGACTACAGTATCGATCGCTATTACCCCCAGTGCCGTGAAGCCGATAATCCCTATCTGGCACTCTTTCTGGAGGTACAGGAGCGCACAGCTGAGCTGGTGGCACTCTGGCAGAGTTACGATTTCGTCCACGGCGTATTGAATACCGATAATATGTCGATTCTGGGCGAGACCTTCGATTATGGCCCCTATACCTTTATGGATTGGCATGAACCGGACCATATCGCCAACAAGAATGATGACCAGGGACGCTACGCGTTCAAGCGTCAGCCGGAGATTGTGTTGTGGAACTTGAGCGCATTCGCCCAGGCGCTGGTTCCCCTCGTGCCGCAAGAGGCGTTGGAGCAGGCGCTGACCAGGTTTATGGGCCGTTTCAGATATCATGAGCTAAAGCGCATGCGAGCGCGGCTAGGGTTGCAGCAGGAAGATGAGGGTGATGCAGCGTTGGTTGTTGAATTGCGACGGCTGGCTGCGGCAAACCGGCTCGATCTTGCCCGCTTTTTTTACCATCTGTCGGAGCAGCCTGCCGAAGAGCTCCTGGCTTCTGAGTTGGGGCTGTGCGAGTCCGTGCCTGAGTTGTCCGAATGGCTGAAGACGTATTGGAGGCGCCTTGCGCTTGAGGTAGCCAGCCCTCCGATCAGGGAGGCGCAGATGCGTGCGGTCAATCCGCGTTATATTCTGCGCAACTACATGGCGGAAGAGGTGATTCGGGAGGCGCACGCAGGAAATTACGCGCCGTTGAACGACCTTCTGCCATTGCTGCGAGAGCCGGCAAAGGTAGATCCCAAACTGGATCGCTATGCGGGTATGCCGCCGGACTGGGCGGGGGCTATCTGTCTGACCTGCTCATCCTGATAGCCCCACCGCTTGAGGCGCGAGTGACGGTGACTTACTTGAAGTACTCCAGCGCCAGCTCGTAACCGAGGGTGCCGAAGCCGGCCATCACCGCTTCGGCACGTCCGGATACGAACGAATGGTGACGGAAGGCTTCGCGCTTGTGCACGTTGGAGATGTGCAGCTCGACCACCGGGTGGTCGAACGCGTTCAAGGCATCGAGAATCGCCACCGAGGTGTGCGTGTACGCAGCCGGGTTGATGATGATGCCGTCTGCTTTTTCCCGCGCCTCGTGGATCTTCTCCACCAGCGCGCCTTCGTAGTTGCTCTGAAAAAACTCGATCTCCAGGCCCAGAGTCGACGCCCTCTTGCGCATCCGCTCCTCGACATCGGCCAGGGTCTCATGCCCGTAGATCTCCGGCTGGCGTTTGCCCAGCAGATTCAGGTTGGGGCCATTCAATACGTAGATCAGTTTACTCAAGGTTCCTGCTCCTTCTGTTTATCAGAACCCGAACACGCGCGGTAGGAAGGTCACCGTTTGTGGGACGAAGGTGATGATTGCCAATACTACCAGTTCTACCAGGAACAGGGGGAGAATGCGGCGGGAGATGGCGCCGATGCCGACGTTGGCGATGGAGTTCGACACGAACAGGCAGATCCCCATCGGTGGCGTAATCAGGCCGATCATCAGGTTGAAGATCACCACGATGCCGAAATGCACCGGATCGATCCCCAGGCTCATCGCGATCGGATGCAGAATCGGCAACAGGATCAGCATCGCCGCGATACCCTCGAGGAACAGCCCGACCACCAGCAGGATTGCATTCACCATCAACAGGAACATCCAGGGGCTGGTGATCTCCGCCAGCACCATCGCGCTGACCTTCTGCGGCACCTGGGAAAAGGTCAGCATCCAGTTGGCCAGCGATACCACAGCGATGATGATAAGGATCACCGACGAGTCGCGCATGGCGGTGACGAAGATTCTCGGTAACTGACGGATCTTCAGGCTCTTCAGGATAAACATCCCCGCCAGCAGCGCATAGCCGCCGGCCAGTGCGGCTGCTTCTGTCGGGGTGACGATGCCGGTCAGGATCGAGCCGACGATGAAGATCGGCATGAACAGCGGTACCCAGGCGTCGATCAACGCCTTGAAGCGATCCTTCCACGGCAGCGGATCATGCTGCGCCTCGAAGTGCCCGGCAAAGGTGCGGACATAGATCGACAGGCCGATCGCCAGCAATATGCCGGGCGCCACGCCGGCCAGGAACAGTGCCGGTACCGATACCCCCGAGGTGATCAGCGCGTAGATAATGACGGGAATGCTGGGCGGAATCATTGGCCCGATCACCGATGAGGCGGCGGTCAGTGCGGCGGCGAAGTCACGGGGGTAGCCCCGTTTCTCCATCTCCGGAATAAAAATTCGCCCAAGCGCCGAGGTGTCGGCAACCGCAGAGCCGGACAGACCGGCAAAGATCACCGACGCCCAGATATTGACCTGGGCAAGGCCTGCGCGCATATGGCCGACACAGGCGTTGGCAAAGGTGATGATGCGGCTGGTGATGCCGCTCTCATTCATCAGCTCGCCGGCGAGCACGAACAGCGGGATCGCCAGGATCGCAAAGGAATCCAGGCCGGCAAAGATACGCTGGCTGATCAGGCTGAGCGGGAAGGGGGTCTCGGTCAGGTGCGCCAAAACCGCCAGCAGGATCGCGAAAGCGATCGGACTGCCGATGATCAGCAGCACCAGAAGAATCAAGAAACCGGTCATATTACACCTCGATGCCGTTCTGCTTCGCTTTGAAATGGGCCGGGAGCTGGAGCAGGGCTGCGATGACCAGGCAGATGCCGCCGATCACCATGGCGGATTGGAACACACTCATTGGCAGGCCGGTGCCCGGTGCGTCAATGCCGCCCCTTTTCAGTACGAACTGATAGCCCGACCAGGCCAGCACGACACCGGTACCCAGGGCGATCAGGTCCAGCGCCAGATTCAGCAGTCGTTTGATGAAAGCGGGCACGCCGTATTCGAGAAAACCAAACTTGATGTGAATATCGTCGAGGTAGCACAGCACCATGCCGAACATGGTGCCGTAGATCATGCCGTATTTGGCAACCTCTTCGCTCCACTGCAACGGAGCGTTAAAAAGGTAGCGCATGAGGCTGCTGGTCAACACGACGGCGAAGACCACAAACAGTGAGCTTCCGGTCGCCAGTGCCAGGAATTTCTTATAGAGAGGTTTCATCGAGGGCTACCCTGGGATAGGCATTGACGAAAAAGCACCGGGGAGAACTCCCCGGTGCGTAGTGCAGGGCTAGTTGCTGGAGGCTTCTTTCACTGCCGCCAGCGCTTTGTCGATCCAGCTCGGATCGATCTGGGTTTTCAACCACTCCAGCACCGGAGGCTGAGCCGCCGCCTGGAACTTGGCCTGCTGTTCAGCGGTCAGCGCCGTGATCTCCATACCGTTCTTGGCCAGCTCGCCCAGCCCCTGGGCTGAGTTCAGCTGCTGAATCGCACGACCGACAGTGGCGGCGACTTTGGCGGCGCGCGCCACGATCTCGCGGTCAGTCTGCGACAGGCCTTGATAGAGATCGTCGTTGATGACGAAGAAGTCGGTGCCATATACATGACCATCCAGTGTGATGTACTTCTGGATCTCGTAGAACTTGTTACCGGCGATCACGCTGACCGGGTTCTCCTGACCGTCGACGACACCGGTGGAGAGTGCGGACGGCACTTCCGGCCAGGCGATCGGGGTCGGTTTACCACCCATCGCTTTCACCATTTCGACGAACAGCGGCACTGTCATGACGCGGATCTTCAACCCCTCCAGATCCTTCGGCTCCGTGATCGGATGCTTGGAGTTGGTGAAGTTACGGAACCCTGTCTCGCCATAAGCCAGGGTGCGCAGCCCGGTCTTGCCAAGGCAGTGTTTGCTCAGGTCCTTACCGAACTGACCGTCCAGAACCTCCCAGGCGATGGGAGCGGAAGGGAACAGGTAGGGGGTATCGAGTACCGCTGCTTCAGGGCAGACCTTGCTGAATGCGCCGGATACGAAGGCCATGCTGAGGGTGCCGTCCTGTGCCGATTGAACCAGATCGGTTTCGCCTCCGAGCTGGCCATTGGGGTAGACATTGACTGCGATTCTGCCGCCGGACTCTGCCTCTACCAGCTCTTTGAATACCTTGGCCGCAGCGCCTTTCTTGGAGGTCTGCCATTCGGCCGGGTCGACGTGGCCGAGGGTAAGTGTCACATCCGCAGCAAATGTCTGAGCGGCGAACAGGCCGGCCGCGGCCGCAGTGGTCAGAGTTGCGCAGATTTTTCTTGTCGTCAGTTTCATGCTGTTTTCCTTTTTCAGGAGGACTGCCGGGAGCGACCGGGTCAGCGTTCCTGCTTGTTATTGTTGAGGTAACTGTCTACGTAACTGCAGGTCAACATCGCATTCAAAGCGGAGCCATAGCCTGTTGGCTGACTGCTTTGCGATTCATGGGAGGCTATCAGTAACGTTGATTAAGGTCAATAATAGTGGTTTATTAAAAAAATCTCCTATATTTATGTAATTGCCATATAATGATTGGAGGTTTGGCTTAGCGAGTGAGCGATCCCGTTCATCTGGTGAGAGCCTGCGCAACACACTTTATTGATCGTCGATGCGGGTCTATTACAAGAGAAGAGCAGCGCATCGATAGCACCGAGCGGGTGTAAACAAGATGGGAGAACGCAGAATGATAAAGCTTGGCTTGATCGGTCAGTCGATCGCCAAATCCCGTGCCCCCGCACTTCATATGCTGCTGGGTGAGATCTATGGTCGCCCGGTCAGCTATGAGTTGCATGAGCCGCGTGATGCGAGCCGCGAAGCTTTTGCAGAGACGCTTGCCAAATTGCGCTCTGAGGGCTATCGGGGCACTAACGTGACCTTTCCCTACAAACAGATCGCCGTGTCTTATGCTGACCGGGTCAACGACGCGGTACGTCTGGTTGGCTCCACCAATACGCTGTCGCTCGCTGACGAGGTCTGCGCTGCCAATACCGACTACACAGGGTTCATACGCGGTTACCGCAGTCGTTTGGGTGATACGCCGGCGGGGCGAGTGTTGCTGGTAGGTGCGGGTGGCGTCGGGCGCGCGGTCGCATTTGGCGTATTCGAGCTGGGCGCGTCCGAGGTGCTGGTGTTCGACCTTAATCAAACAGGTGCAAAAGACCTCTGCAACTCATTGAATGCCGTCGGCTTCAAAGCGTCACCGGTGAGTGCCGAGATGCTGGCCGACGCCGCACGCTCCGCTGATGGCCTGGTGAACTGTACCCCGGTTGGGCATTACAAGACGCCGGGTAATCCGCTTCCCCTGGAGCTTTTTGGTGGTCAGCGTTGGGCTTTCGATGCGGTCTATACCCCGCTGGATACCGAGTTTCTCACCGCCGCGCATAGCAAAGGGTTGCAGTTGGTTTCGGGATTTGATCTGTTTTTCTACCAGGGGATCGACGCGTTTGAGATCTTTACCGAGATGCAGGTGGAACCGGCTCAAGCGTTGGAGGCGTTCAAGCGCAAGTTCGATATCCATAGCGAGTTGATCGTGTAGCGTCTCTGTTGTTTCTGTTGTTTCTGTTGTTTCTGTTGTTTCTGTTGTTTCAGGTGTGGGGATCTATCGTGTCAGCATTCCCAAGCCACGACCTTCGTGATTGGCGTCGGTCTTTTCGGGCTGCCATGTGCAGCCCGCTTTTTATGGTTCATCCCATCAACGCGCTTTAATAGGGTGGTTGGTGTAAAATCGCCCTATAGATAAGCGGGTGTCGGAGTCCGATATGAATATCAGCGTGGATCGTAAACTTGTCGGGCAGTCGGCGTATGAACAGCTCCGCAACGACATCATGCAGGGCAAGCTGCAGCCTGGCCAGAAACTCAAGTTGAATCTGCTGCGCAGTGAGTATGGCGTTAGCGTCAACACGCTGCGCGAAACTCTGATGCGTCTGGTCTCGGACGGCTTTGTCGAGGTTGAAGGGCAGAAGGGGTTCAAGGTTAAACCGGTATCCGTCGCCGACCTTGAGGAGCTGGTTGAGCTGCGCATCACGCTGGAGACCCTGGGGCTGCGCAAGTCGTTCCAAAACAACAACGACAATATCGACTGGAAAGCCAAGTTGATCAGCGCTCATTACCGTCTCAGCTGCATGGAGAAGCTGATGATGGAGGATGAGACCGCTCATGTGCAGGAGTGGGAGAAGGCGGATCGCGATTTTCACATGGCGATTGTCTCCAATTCCGGCTCCAGACAGCTGATGCGCTACCATGCCTCGATCTTGGAGTTGTCGATGCGTTATCAGCTGCTGGCGCTGAGTAAACGTCCCTTCCGCGGCGAGGCGGCCGCCGGTGAGCACCGGGAACTGCTGGATGCGCTGCTTGCAGATGATGTGGAGGGCGCTGTAGCGATCCTGACCGACCATATCAACAAAGGCACGGAAATCCCCAATATCTGATTACCGTACAGTCATGTAGACGAAAAGGCCGGGTAGCAAATGTCTCCCGGCCTTTTTGCATGTTGTCGATCAGGTGGCGATACGCAAGAGGAGGGTTATGGTGACGAAGGAGAGTACCGTGGTAACCAACAGGATGCTGGCGCAGATGTTACGCATGCCGTAATTACTGCCGATGATCGGGAAGATGCTCATCATCGGCATCGCCGCGACCAGCAATACCGCCAGTTCCAGCCGCTGGTCGAAAGGGGGCCAGAGCCAGAGTACCAGGGCGATCAGTAGCGGATGGATCAGCAGTTTGCCTGTTACCACAGAACCGATACTCAGGATGTTGCCGCGCATCTGATTACCAACCAGTGAGGCACCGATCACGAACAGCGCCGTGGCGGCAGAGGTGCGGGCCAGCATATCGAGACTCTGATTGAGTGTTTCCGGTAGTTTCAACGATAGGGCGGATGCCAGCAGGCCGGCACAGATGGTAATGATCAGCGGATTGCGTACTACACGTGAGAACACTGATTTCCAGATAGCGAGCAGGCTGGAGCCGTTTTCGCGGCCGCCGTATTCGATGATCACCAGGGCGATCGGCAGGATGAATACGTTTTCTACCATGATCGCCATGGCGAATGCTTGCGTCAGCGGCGGATCGAATACCTGCAGCAGTATCGGAAAGCCGATAAAGGCACTATTCGGGATCGACATCCCCATCCCCTTGACCCCGCTCTCCACCAGCGAATTTTTCAGTACCAGCTTATGAAACCCTATCCCGAACAGGAGTGATAGCAGAGAGCCTATGCCATATACCGCGAGGTAGTTGGTCTCGATGACGACACCAAACTCCATACGCGAGATCGTGCTGAACATCAGCGCGGGTAGTGCGAAATAGAGCACATAGCGACCCAGTCCCGGGATCGCCTCCTGCGACATCAGACCGGTTTTAACCGCGGCATATCCGATCGCGATCAAGATAAAGATCGGGGCGGTTATCGACAAAACGGCGAGCATCGTATCTCTCCATGATAAGCGGGCTGTAGAAAGCCGGGTGCTGGTTTTGCAAATCGAACAGTGCCGTACGACGGGCAAGCATCGGCTGATGAGAGGGAGGACTATTCTTAACTTTTATTCAGACTCTGTGAAATAAGCTTTTCGCATGCGCATATTCATAATTCGCTTAATCTCTAGACTGTCATCCGTAACTAGATAGTATCTAATTACAGATGTCGGTTAAACGGCAAAAGTATAGGATATAAATCAAATTAAGGGGTAGTGGTTGGCGTTACGCCAAGGTGACTGCTCCTGGCATTACATATACTGAGTACAGCAATCGCGGCTGGATAGTAGGAGAAAATAATGAAGACAGCGCTCGCTACCGTCACTCTGTCGGGCTCGTTGCCGGCCAAGCTGGAAGCGGCCGCGGCCGCGGGTTTTCAGGGTATAGAGATCTTTGAGAACGATCTGACCCAGTTCGACGGATCGCCCGCCGATGTTCGCCGTATAGCGCAGGATCTGGGACTTGAAATCATCGCCCTGCAGCCCTTCCGTGACATGGAGGGGATGCCAGAGCCGTACCGTAGCCAGAAGTTGCGCTATATCCAACGCAAGTTCGAGCTGATGCATGAGCTCGGTACCGATCGCTTTCTGATGTGCAGCAACGTCTCACCCTATGCCAGCAACGACCGCAGCCAGTGCGCGGCGGACCTGCATGAGATCGCCGAGTTGGCGGCGAAAGAGGGGCTGCGGGTCGGTTACGAAGCTCTGGCCTGGGGGCGTCATATTGCCGACTACGAAGATGCCTGGGATCTGATAAAACGGGCAGACCATCCCAACTTGGGTATCAACCTGGATACCTTCCATATGTTCGCACGCGGTAATACGCTGGATTGTCTGCGTGACGAGATCCCGGTCGACAAGATCGCCCTGGTGCAGGTCGCCGATGCACCGATCATGCAGATGGATGTGTTGCAGTACAGCCGCCACTTCCGCTGCTTTCCCGGTCAGGGCGACCTGCCGGTAGTGGAGTTCGTGCAGTGTCTGAAGGAGAAGGGGTTCGATGACTACCTGTCGCACGAGATCTTCAACGACGAGTTTCGCTCCTCATCGCCAAAGGAGAAGGCGGTCGACGGCATGCGCTCGCTGATCTGGCTTGAGGAGCAGACCAGCAAGCAGCCTAACCTGCCTGAGCCCGAGATCGTCGACGTCGAGTTCGTCGAGTTTGCCATCGAGGGCGACAGCGGCGAAGAGCTGATCCAGCTATGCGAGAGTCTCGGTTTCCGTGAAACCCATCGCCATCGCTCGAAGAACGTCAGCCTGATGCGCCAAGGCGATATCAACCTGATTCTCAACCGCGAGCCGGAGAGCCTGGCGCACGAACATTATCAGTTGCATGGCGTGTCGGTGTGCGCACTGGCGTTGGCGACCAACGATCTGAAGGCTATGTTGGAGCGCGCTGACCGTTATCACCTGAAGCGTTTTGCCAATCAAGCGGGGCCCGGTGAGCTCAATATCCCGGCGCTGAGGGGGGTCGGCGATAGCCTGGTCTACTTCGTCGAACGTAGCGGAAAGTTCCGTTTCTTCGATATCGACTTTGTACCGGTCGGCGACAAGAGCACTGGATTGGGCTTGGCGCGCATCGACCATATCGGTCAATCGGTAGCCAATACCGATTTCCTGTCGACCTCCTTCTTCTACAAGTCGTTGTTCGATTTCACCATAGAACCGAGCCAGGATCTGCCGGATATCTACGGCCTGGTGGTTAGTCGGACTGCGGAGAGCCGCAATGGCAGGGTGCGTATACCGATCAATATGAGCGAGGCTCGGCAAACCTCCCCACAGCGCTTTATACAGCGATCCAAGGGGTCCGGGTTCCAGCAGATCGCCTTCGAGTGTGAGGATATCTTCACCGCGGCGGCGGGAGTCGGGGCAAATCGGGTGCTGCCGGTACCGGCCAACTACTACCGCGATATTGAAGCCAAGTTTGGCTTGGAGCCGGAACTGTTAGTGCGGTTGAAGCAGCATAACCTGCTCTACGACCGCAACGAGGAGGGGGGAGAGTTCTTCCATTTCTATACCGTGGAAACCCATGGTGTCTTTTTCGAGGTGGTGCAGCGCAAGGGCGGCTACAACCGCTATGGAGAGGCGAACGCCCATATCCGATTCGCTGCCCAGGCGCGCCAGAACGCACTGCAGGATGCACTGGAGTAGTCCTGATCGCGTCAGCAGACTGCAAGAGTTGACGCATCATGGGTTTCCCGTCGATCGCCTGGCAAAGCTGATCTCTGCCAGGCGGTTGTCGTCCGGTCTTTCGGTTTATACTGCGCAGCGGCCGGTCAAGTGAATCCCGGCGTCAAGTTTCACTTACTCTCAAGAGCGTTAACTGAATGAAGATCCACAGAATCAATCCAACCAGGCGGTGGTCCGATATCACCGTGTTCAACGGTATCGCCCACTTCGTAGAAGTGCCGGAGGCTGATCTTGCGGCGGGTATCGAGCGCCAGATTCAGCAGATCTTCGATCAGGCTGAGCAGTCGCTGGCGCGCATCGGCAGTGACAAGACACGGATCCTGTCGGCGACGATCTATATCACCGACTTTGCCAACCTGGCGGCGCTCAACGGGCAGTGGGACAACTGGTTCCCGGAAGGCACGGCGCCCAGTCGTGCCTGCGTCAAAGCAGAGCTGGCGAGCCCTGACTACCTCGTGGAGATCGCCTTTGTCGCGGCAGCAGGGGACGCGTACCAGTAAGCGGATCAGTTCGGCGTGGTTATCCGTTTAACCGCTCCAACAGCCACTCCCGCGCCTTGACCGCGTGCTGGATAGACTCGGCAGGTGGCGTAGACAGGTATTTGTCGTTGTAGACATCGAAGACGAAGTCGCCGGTGTAGCCCCTGTCCATACAGTATCTGACCAGCTGGCAGACGCCGACGCCATGGCTACCCTCGCCAGGGTAAAGGCGGTGGTGTCGGGCAATATCGATCTGATCCTCCACCAGCGGGACCGAGGTCATGGCGAAATCGGAAAGTTGAACCAGACTGATGGCTGACGCGGGGATATCATCCAGCCGCTCCGGACTGTGAGTCTGGGCCATCAACTGATAACTATCGATGACCAGGCCCAGATTTGCTGAGTCGGCACGCTGGATCAGCTCCATAGCTGCGGCATAGGTGTTGACACTGGGTGACCAGGATAGGGGTTTGAAACCTATGCGCACCCCCTTGGGCGTGGCCAGTGTGGCGAGGGCTCGCAGGTCGGACGCGATCTTGTCCATGTCATGCTTGACGTGTACCGATGTGGCCGGTGTCACGATCAACAGCCGACAACCCAGCTTATGCATCAGCTGGATATAGGATTTGGCCAACTCCATTTTATACGCCAGTATCCGACCGGAGTGGCCGCCGAAGTCTTTGATCTCCTGCAGGGCGCTGATCCGGACACCGCTCTGCTGGAGCCGGGAGACCGAGCCGGACACCCCATCGGGTGAGCCGGACAGATCCAGAGCGCCAAGTTCGACCGAGCTGAATCCTGCTGCTCTAATCGCCTCGAGTTTCTCCTCCAGCGTGCCGGTCAGGCTCAAGGTGCTGATAGCAAAATTGGGTGCTGTCATGGTATGCGTCTCCTGACCGGCTCAGCTGGCAATGTGAATTCGGATCGATAGGATATCGGAGGGCGATAGAACCTCGAATACCCCTTTCACCCCTTCGACCGCCTTAAGCTGGAGCCCCTGTTTGGCCAGGTGACGCTTAAGCTTCTCCAGGTCGGCAGTGGAAAACACCAGCGTATCGATCCGCTCGTCGACCAGATCAGGACGACCGCTGTCCTGAAGGCGAAGGAGGGTATGAGTATCGATGACGAGGCAGTCTGCCGCGTCTGACTGCAATCCAAACAGGTGGCGGAAGAAATCACGCCAGGGGGCCTGACGCTCAGGCTCCATCATCAGTCCCAGCTCTGTGAGCTCTTGTAGCAGGCCCGGATCTTCAGTTTCATCCGGAACTGCTTTGAAATCGATGTCATAGATGCTGATGCCTTCGGCATAACGGTCGATCAGATAGATCTGGGAACCGCCGATCGCTTCGATCGCCGGGATGTTGAGCTCCATGGCGCCTGCCGATGTGGCTGTCTCCCAGGCGCCGCGGGCAACCAGGTTTTGATAGGCGCTGCTGGCGTTGGGCGTACGCAAACCCAGCGCGCAGACTGCACTACCCTGACGTGTGGCGTAGTCGGCAGCAAAGCTACCCTCGGTAGAGTTGACCAGCAGATTGATCGTGCCCTGGCGAAAGAGCGTAACCTCCTTGCTGCGATGTTTTGCTTGTGCTCTGAAGCCCAGGGAAACAAGGAACGCCTCAACTGCTTCTCGATTACGGGTTGCTATCTCGACGAACTCCACACCTTCGAAAACAGGTGCATCCTGGCTGCTGCAACGCTCGAAATAGTGGTCAGGCATGAGGTGACTCCCTATGGATAACAGTGAGGCAGGCGTCCCTCAGTATAGGTGAGAGATTCCTCTATATAGTAGCTGCGGTACATTTTATATCCTATAAAAATATATAGGTAGTACCTAATATGGTAGATGATACTTGTTGGTGCTGATGTCGATAGCCGCATCTATGCTATGCTCTCAATTTCGGGGGGTCGCATCGTTATAGCGGCTTCCAGTCAGTTTCTGCATGAGATGGCGCAACATGAACGCTCCCGACAGCAACAGTACCTATCAGCAGCTCCGCAACGATATTCTCGACGGCTCCATCGAGCCCTCGAGCAAGCTCTCCATTGCCCAACTCAGCAGCCGTTACAGCTCCAGTGCCGCGCCGGTGCGCGAAGCGCTGTCGCGGTTGGCGGCCGAGGGATTGGTTATTCGCAAGGGGCAGCGCGGATACTGGGCGGCGCCGGTGTCCGTGGATGAGTTTGTCGATGTGGCGCGCTTGCGGGAGATGCTGGAGGTAGATGCCTTTCGGCAATCGATCCGACATGGCGATCTGGACTGGGAGGCCAATATTGCCGGCGCACGCCATCGTGAGCTGACCGTGCGGCGCAATGCCGAGGGGCACTACAGTGAGCATGCCGGAGAGCTGATTCGGGAGAATCGGCGCTTCCATATGGCGCTAATATCCGCATGTCCGTCGGTATGGCAGCTGCGATTCATATCGACGCTGTACGATCAGTCGGAGCGTTTCCGTCGTCTGTCACTGATCAGCCTGGCCGATACGACTCCGGGCGGAGATGAGCACGAGGTGATCATGGAAGCCGCGTTCCGGCGTGACGAGGAGGAGGCTTGCAGGCTGCTGAAGATGCATATTGAGCACTCCAACCAGCGTGTGATCGATACGCTGTTCCCTGAGCGGAGCTCGAGCGGCGCCCGCTGACGGGAAAAACACACTGTCGGGATCGATCAGCTGGCGCTGTGCAATGCAAGTGGCTCGAGATAGGCGATAAGGTCCGGCAGGGAGGAAAGTTTTTCCGCATACGCCAGCAGCTGGGGTAGGTGCTGCTCCATCCGATCTTCGGTCAAGCGTGCACTGGGGCCGCCGATACTGAGCACGGCGACAGCCGTGCCACTTGAGGGCGCCCTGACTACGGCGGTAATTGCGGACATCCCCGGTGACGACATATTGACCGCCTTGCCATAACCGCGCTGGCGTGCCAGTCGTACCTGCTCCAGCACTTCGCTGAAGCTGCCGGGGCAGTCCGGGCCGTGCAGTTCGGGCTCAATCGGGCCCTGGGCGGCGATCAGGCGAATCGCATCGTCGTCGCTGAACTGGGCCAGCCAGGCGAATCCGGTGGCGGTGCAGTAAAGCGCTGCTTCGTCACCCGATTCCGGATCGTAACGCAGGGCGCCGGTCGCTCCCTGCGCCTTTAGCATGAACACCGGGCGAGCGCGATCGATGACCGCCAGGCGTACCAGTTCATGACACTCCCTGGCCAACTGGTCGAGAAGAGGCTGGGCACTGTCGACCATACCGCAGTTGGCGAGCAGCTGAATTCCGGTATCGGCAAGGCGATAGGTCAAACGATACTGACCGCTATCTGCCCCCTGTTCCACGTAGCCCAGTTCGATCATTTCGCCGAGCATTCTGTGAGCACCGCTTTTCGGCATATTGGCACTGTCCGCCAGTGTTTGCAGGCTCAATCCCCTGGGACTCTCGGCCAGTAGCTCGATGATATGCAGTGCGCGTGGTAGCAAGCTGGCGGCCATTAGGGTTCTCTATACTCTTATACTTGGGCAGGTTTCAATTTGGAACAGGGTTCATATTGGAACCTCTTTTGCCAGGTGCTGCAAGTTGGCGTGGGGGCGTTGCGGATCCAGGGGCGTCGGAAAAGCCCCGGTCAGGAATGTGCTTCTGACCGGGGCAGGGCTTACTTGCTGGACTTGCGCTTGAACAGTTTCATCAGCGGCGTCTGGCTGACGAACACCAGGGTGATGATCGAGAACAGTACGATCGACAGCGGGCTGGCGAACAGGTTGC
>NZ_JAHREP010000020.1 GCF_019084545.1 Marinobacterium ramblicola | reverse complement strand
AGTTTCCGCGTCAGGCGTTGCAGGTGCTGACGGGAAGGGGCTATGCTCAGGCGTTTTCCGGATGGATTATTGCCGTGATCGTGCGTGAAAAGCCGGGGTTTCTGGCGCTGTTCTTTGTTTATCAGGGATCGATCGCTCCGCGGGTCCTGCCGCAGATACTGCTTGTCGCACTGCTGTCGGCACTGCTGGTGTGGGTGCATGATCACTATCCCCAGCTGTTTCCGGAGCTGAGCACCTCCTCCTTTGCTTTTATCGGTATCGCGCTGTCGCTCTATCTGGGTTTTCGCAACAACGCCTGTTACGAGCGCTGGTGGGAGGGGCGGCGCCTATGGGGGCAACTGTTGGTTCAGACGCGCAGCCTGTTGCGGATGAGCCTGGCCTACCGTGGCGAGGAGAGCGAACGGCACAAGCGGATGACGCGGCGTCTGGTGGCCTTTGCCGGTTGCCTGCGTGACCAGCTGCGTGATGTCGATCCGATGCCTGGGTTGCAGGAGTGGCTCGGCGATGCCGAATGCTGGCAGCTGGAAAGTGCCGTCAATCGTCCTGAGCGCATACTGCAGATGATCGGTGAGCAGGTGGCGGTAGAGGTGAAAACCGGCGGTTTCGATTCGGTCACCGCACGCAATTTCGAGCAGTGCCTGACCGCCCTGAGCGATGTGGTGGCCGGTTGCGAGCGGCTGGCCAATACTCCGCTGCCCTTTGCCTATATGCTGCTGGTACATCGCACCAGCTATATCTACTGCCTGCTGCTGCCCTTCGGCCTGGTCGCCGGCAGCGGCATGATCACCCCACTTCTGACCGCCATCGTCGCCTATGCGTTTTTCGGACTGGATGAGCTGAGTCAGCAGCTGGAACAGCCTTTCAGCGCAGGCGACAACGGCTTGCCGCTGGATGCGATGACACTGACGCTGGAGCGAGAGTGCCGCCAGGCGCTGGGCGAGCAGCATCTGCCGGCGGCGCCAAGCTGTCGGGACTATCGTTTGACTTAAGCGTTTGACCTGCACGCGATTACGCCCTGGGCGTGTATAGCCGCACAATATACCGACTCACGAATTAATTGTGGGCGGCGCGAAATCGGACACAGAACAATGGGTAGAGGGATCAATACGCAGCTGCTGCAACAGGTGGCCGCTATCGCCCGCGAAGCGGGGGAGGCGATCATGCAGGTTTATGCGCGTGAGTTCGCTGTCAGCTACAAGGTGGATGACTCTCCGTTGACCGAAGCAGACCGCGCCGCGCATCGTATTATCGTGGCTCGTCTGGCGTTGCTGGAACCAAGGTTGCCGATCCTCTCCGAAGAGGATGTGGAGGGCTTTCCCGGCGCCGACGGCCAGGGGCGTTACTGGCTGGTCGATCCGCTGGACGGTACCAAGGAGTTCATCAAGCGCAACGGCGACTTCAGTGTCAATATCGCGCTGATCGAGCGGGGTGTGCCTGTACTCGGCGTGGTCTACGCGCCGGTCGCCAACATCCTCTGGCAGGGGGCACGTGGTTTGGGGGCGCAGCGGATCGACGGTGAGGGTGAGCGGACGATTCAGGTACGTGAGCACCAGCCGGGGCAACCCTGGCGACTGTTGCGCAGCCGCTCCCATCCCAGCCCCGGCATGCAGGAGTGGATCGAGAAGCTGGAACAGCATGATCCGGTGGAGCTGGAGTCGGTGGGCAGCTCGTTGAAGTTCTGCCGCATCGCCGAGGGCAGTGCGGATATCTATCCCCGGCTCGGCCCCACCTCGCTCTGGGATACCGCGGCCGCCCACGCCGTGTTGATCGAGGCGGGCGGCGCGGTAATCCGGTTCGATGGCGAACCGTTAAGCTATGCGGATACCGACCAACTGCTCAACCCCTGGTTTATCGCCTGTGGCCGGGGTGAGCTTGACTGGACGGTGTTCTGAGGCTGCTCAGCCCAGGCGCTTACGCAGAATACGGGTGGCTTCGACCAGGCGCTCCAGCGCCGGTGTCACCTCCTGCCACTGGCGGGTTTTCAGGCCACAGTCCGGATTGACCCATAGCCGGTCGACTGGAATCCGCCGCGCCGCCCTCTCGATCAGCGCCACCATCTGTTTGACTCCTGGCGTGTTGGGGCTATGAATGTCATAGACACCGGGGCCGATCTCGTTGGGGTAATCGAACGCCTCGAACGCCTCCAGCAGCTGCATGTTGGAACGGCTGGTTTCGATGGTGATCACGTCGGCATCCAGTGCCGCCACCGCCGCGATAATGTCGTTGAACTCCGAGTAGCACATATGGGTGTGGATCTGGCAATCGTCGGCAACACCGGAGGAGCAGAGACGAAACGCCTCGGTCGCCCAGTCCAGATATGCCTGCCAGTCGCCCCGACGCAGTGGCAGGCCTTCGCGCAGAGCCGGTTCGTCGATCTGAATCGCCGGAATACCGGCACGCTCCAGATCGCATACCTCATCGCGCAGTGCCAGGGCGATCTGGCGGCAGGTTGCCGACCGGGGTTGATCGTCGCGGACGAAGGCCCACTGCAGCATGGTTACCGGACCGGTTAGCATCCCCTTCATCGGTTTGTCGGTTAGCGACTGCGCATATTCAGACCAGCGCACCGTCATCGGATGCGGCCGCTGCACGTCACCGAAGATTACCGGCGGCTTGACGCAACGCGAACCGTATGACTGTACCCAGCCGTTCTGGGTGGTCAGATAGCCCTCCAGCTGCTCGCCGAAGTACTCGACCATATCGTTGCGTTCCGCTTCGCCGTGAACCAGCAGATCCAGGCCGAGCTGCTCCTGCTGCTTGACGCAGTGTTGGATCTCGCCCAGCATCTGCTGCTCATATTCGGCCTGCGACAGGTTGCCTCGGCGCAGATCCGCCCGTGCCGCCCGGATCTCCGCTGTCTGCGGGAAGGAGCCGATCGTGGTGGTCGGCAGCAGCGGCAGTTGCAGCCGACGCCTCTGATGCGGTGCGCGCGCGGGGTAGGGCGATTGTCGCTGGCTGTCGGCGCCGGTAATGCCCGCGAGGCGCTGGGCGACCTCCGGTTTGTGGATACGTTTGGACTGACGTCGCGACGCGATCGCTTCCGCGTTGAAGGCGAGTGCCTCCTGACCCTGACCCTCAAGGCCCAGTGCCAGTACCTTCAGCTCGTTCAGTTTCTGGGTGGCGAAGGCGAACCAGCTACGCTGCTGCGCATCCAGTTTTTTCTCCCGATCCAGATCCACCGGTACGTGCAGCAGCGAGCAGGAGGTGGAGAGCCAGAGGCGTTCGCCCAGTACGCGCTTGACCGGGCGCAGATGCTCCAGCGCGGCGTTGAGGTCGGTTTTCCAGATGTTACGGCCATCGATGATGCCGACCGAGAGCACCTGATCGTCGCTGATCCGTTTGGCTGCCTGCACGTACTCCAGACCGCCGCGAACGCTGTCGAGATGGAAGCCATCCACCGGCAGGCTGAGGCAGAGATCGAGATTGTCGCGCAGATCGCCGAAATAGGTGGTCAGCAGCAGCCGGCTGCCGACAGCGCCGAGCGTGGCGTAGGCGGTGCGTAATGCCTGACACCAGGATGCCTCCAGATCCAGCGTCAGGATAGGTTCATCGATCTGCACCCATTCGACCTGCAGGTTTTTCAACTGCTGCAGCAGCTCAACGTACTGCGTGAGTAGTTGGGGCAGCAATGCCAGCCTGCTGTCGCCACGGGCGATCCAGAGCAGCGTCACCGGCCCGATCAGCACCGGCTTCGGAGTAAAGCCGAGACTGCGCGCTTCGACGATCTCGTCGAACAGCTTGTCCGGATGCAGGGTGAATGTACTGTTGTTATCCAGCTCCGGTGCCAGATAGTGGTAGTTGGTATCGAACCACTTGGTCATCTCCAGCGCCCGCACCGGCTCGCCGGTCGGCGCGCGGCCTCGCGCCATGCGGAAGTAGTTGTCCAGATCGCTGTCGGACCGCCCCCGGGTAAAGCGCTCCGGCACCATGCCGAACATGCAGGCGTGGTCGAGCACCTGATCGTAGAGCGAGAAATCGTTGACGCTAACATAGTCGAGCCCTGCGTCCTGTTGCAGTTGCCAGTGGCGGTGGCGCAGTTCAGCGGCGATCTTTTCCAGTTCACCTGCGTCGATCTCGCTGCGCCAGTAGCCTTCCAATGCGAACTTGAGCTCGCGATGGGCGCCGATGCGGGGGAAGCCGGGTATATGCAGTCCTGCCATGGTGTCCTCTTTTGGTGCGTTGATTTATTCGGGTGCATTATGGGCAGGAATTAACATGAGCGAAATTGATATAAATTTTATATGTATTGAAAACTATTAATAATAAGTTTGAGTCGGTATCGACGGAAGTGCCGTTTTTGCGGGATTGCACCAGTTATGCGCGTACTATCGTCATAAATGCACGGTAATGGCATGGCGATTGCTTGATTATGTGCATTCGCATCTTGCGATAGTGCTGCCAAACGGGGCGTGCTCCAGATGGGTGGCAAGTAAAGTGTTGAAATTCAACGCGTAGGAGAGCGATACCCGGGCTGCAAAGGCGTAGCTCAAGGTATCGGGTAACACCAGGGTTGCACTCAGTTAGGGCGAGGGAAACCCAGGCGCGTCGCAAGATAAAGCACAAATTTTGAGCAAAGGCGCTCACGAGTGACCCCCAGTCGAAAACGGAAGGTCGCTTGTGGGCGCCTTTTGTTTATGTCCAGGACGTACGGTATGCCGCGGGCGCATGGATGCGCTGGAGCGGCGACGACTTTTGTTTTTGAAGACAACAGAGGCCCCTCGACGATGAGCGAGCAAAGCAAACTCAACCTGCTTTCCTTTACCGGAAAGACCAAGATCCTGCATCTGAGCTGGATCGCGTTTTTCATCACCTTTGTGGTGTGGTTCAACCACGCGCCACTGCTGGCCGCAATTGGCAGTTCTTTGGGTCTGGAAAGCGCCCAGGTGAAAACCCTGCTGATCCTGAACGTGGCGCTGACTATCCCGGCCCGTGTGCTGATCGGTATGCTGACCGACAAGTATGGCCCGCGGCTGATCTACGCCGCGCTGCTGTTCCTGTGCAGCATCCCCTGTTTCTTGTTCGCCCTGGCCGATGACTTTGCCCAGGCCGCCATTGCTCGCTTCCTGCTCGGCTTCATCGGTGCCGGATTCGTCATCGGTATCCGCATGGTCAGCGAATGGTTCCCGGCAAATGAACTGGGCACTGCCGAGGGGATCTACGGCGGTTGGGGCAACTTCGGCTCCGCCGCCGGTGCGATGACGCTGCCGACACTGGCGCTGCTGTTCGGTGGCGAGGATGGCTGGCGCTACGCGATCGGCCTGACCGGCCTGATGAGTCTGGCGTTCAGCTTCGTCTGGTACAAGAATGTAACCGACACGCCGAAGGGTTCCACCTACTTCCGGCCGAAGAAAAACGGCGGTATGGAGGTAACCAGCAAGGGGGACTTCGTCTTCATGTTGGCAATGAAGGTGCCGATGTATGCCACCCTGGCGCTGCTGGCCTGGAAACTCTCTCCGGCGGGTGTGAAGATGCTGTCGGACACAGCAGTAAACCTGATCTATATCTCGCTGTTGGTGATCTTCGTCTATGACTGCTACAGCGCCTGGAAGGTCAACCACGAGATCTTCGTCAAGCCGGTGCCGGAGATGCACCGTTACAAGTTCAAGCAGGTGGCGGTGCTGAATGTGCTCTACTTTGCCACCTTCGGTTCCGAGCTGGCCGTGGTCTCCATGCTGCCGCTGTTCTTTGCCGAAACCTTCGAGCTGGATCCCGTCTATGCGGGTCTGCTGGCCTCCGGTTACGCCTTTATGAACCTGATGTCCCGTCCCGGTGGCGGCTGGATCAGCGACCGCTATGGACGCAAGCGCACGCTGTTGATCCTGACCGCGGGTCTGGCAGGCGGTTATGCGCTGATGGCGATGACCAACTCCAGCTGGCCGGTTGCCCTGGCGGTGATCACCGCGATGGCCTGCTCCTTCTTCGTGCAGGCCGGTGAGGGCGCGGTATTTGCCGTGGTACCGCTGATCAAGCGTCGTCTCACCGGACAGATTGCCGGCATGACCGGTGCCTATGGCAACGTGGGTGCGGTGGTCTATCTGACCGTGCTCTCCTTCGTCAGCTACCAGATCTTCTTCAGCGTGATTGCCGCTACTGCCGTGCTTGGCTTTATCGTGCTGCTGTTCATGGAGGAGCCGCAGGGCCATATGGCCGAGGTGAATGAGGATGGCAGCGTCGAGCTGATCAAAGTAAGCTGAGCCTGAGGTTCTGGCCGATAGGGCCGCTACCGTCTGACACGCCGTGAACCCTTCCCTGGGGGCTCGTCTGCCGCCATCCATGGCGGCAGACGGTCAGCCGGCAGCGGCCCTATCGGCCTTGGATAGCGCGATGCCAACCCGCTTCGGTTAAGAACCTGCGAGGAATCTCGCACCGAGTTCTCCAACACCCCTCACTGCCCGGCACGGTACCCGAAGATCGGACAATTCCAGGCAGGCGCTTATATGACACCACTGGCCGAGGAGGGCCGATGAGCAAAAGGTTGCAGGTACGCTTTGGTGGCTGTTCCGAAGCCGGTCGTAAGTCGGTCAATCAGGACGCTTTCGCCGCCCATCTGGCCACCGGCAATGGGGCCGAGTTTAAGGGGGCAGCAGCGGCTATTGCCGATGGCGTCAGCAGCTGCGCCGACTCCCATATCGCCAGCCAGACCGCAGTTACCTCCTTCCTCGAAGACTACTTCAGCACGCCGCAGAGTTGGAGCGTACGCAAGTCCGTCTCCCGTGTACTGACCAGCCTCAACGGCTGGATCTATCAGCAGAACGCCAACCGTCAGAGCCATCTCCAGAACTACGGCGACAGTATGCTGACCACCTTCTCCTCGGTGGTGATCAAATCCCATACCCTGCACTGCTTTCATGCCGGCGATTCACGGGTCTACCACTGGCGCGACGGAACGCTGGAGCAACTGACCCAGGACCACCTGAGTATAGCCGCCGGCCAGGGCTACCTGGCTCGCGCGCTGGGTGCCGACAGACACCTTGAGGTGGACTACTCCACCCAGGATCTGGCCGTGGGCGACCTGCTGATGCTGAGCACCGATGGCGTGCACGGCGTACTGTCCGCCGCTCGACTGCGCGAGTTGCTAACGGATGCGACAACGGATCTGGAAGCAGCAGCCCGGCGAATTGTAGCCGAGGCGCTGGAGGCCGGAAGCGACGACAACCTCACCGTTCTGCTGGTGGCGATCGACGGGTTGCCGCAGGAAACCCTGGATGAGACCCACCGTCGCCTGACCGCGTTGCCGATCCCCCCGGTGATGTCGGTCGGCAACCGCATCGACGGCTACGAGGTGCTGGAGGTGATCTTCAGCGGCACCCGCAGCCACATGTACCGGGTGCGGGACGAGGAGAGCGGCGAACAGTTCACGCTGAAGGCGCCGTCGCAGAACTTCTCCGAGGATGCGCTCTATCTGGATGGCTTCGTGCGCGAGGAGTGGGTCGGACGCTGTATCGACCACCCCAACGTGATGAAGACCTATGAGCCCCGGCGCGAGAAACGCTTTCTCTACTATCTGGGCGAATATATCGAGGGGATCAACCTGCGCGAGTGGATGCATGACCATCCCCGTCCGCCGGTGGACGAGGTGCGTCGCATCGTGCAGCAGGCGGTGCAGGGGCTACGCGCATTCCAGCGCGCCGATATGGTGCACCAGGACCTGAAACCGGAAAACATCATGCTGGACCGGGAGGGCAGGGTGAAGATCCTCGATTTCGGCACCGTGCTGATCGCCGGTACCGATGAGCTGATCTCGCCGCTGGACAAGTCGATCCCCCAGGGCAGCGTGAATTACGTGGCGCCGGAGTACCTGGTCGGCGAGCCGGGAAGCTTTCGCTCCGATCTGTTCTCGCTGGCGGTGATCGCCTACGAGATGCTCACCGGCGCGCTGCCCTACAAGGAGCCCTCGGTGAAGCAGGTGCAACTGAAGAACTATGCTGTGCTCGACTACATCCCGGCACTGCAGCACCGCCGCGACCTGCCGTTGTGGATCGAGGGCTGTCTGCGCAAGGCGCTGCAGCCCAACCCGCGCTATCGCTATGAGGCACTGTCGGAGTTCCTGCACGATTTCACCGTACCCAATACCCAGCTGGAAGCGCGCATCCGTCATCGACCGTTGGTTGAACGCAACCCACTGCTGCTGTGGAAGCTGATCTGTCTGGGCCTGCTGCTGCTGAATCTGTATCAGTGGGTGGTCAATCGCTGATACTGGCACAGAGCGGGATGGTATCCCGGAAGGCGCCCTCCCATCGTGTGCCCCGCACACGTCTCCCAATAACCGACACATGGAATTGATAAGCACCATAATGATGCCGGATCACCAATATGGTGCGGTCTTTTTGGTGCGCGGAATGGATGATGTGCCTCTAACTCCTTGTAAATCCATAAGAAGCAATGTTGGCACATGTCGTGCTTAATGATACTGCATAACCGGGTCTAGCCCGGAACAGAACAGAATGAACAAAGGCGTTCATCGATCAGTTTCCTGAACTTCAGGGTGCTGATGGGTGAGCGCCTTTTTTCGTTTCCTGGGCCCGCAAAAAAGCTTCGTAATAAAGCGTTGCAAAAAACGTAGAGAAGTCTGTCAAGGCGAGCCCGAAACAGGTGCACAGGAGCAACATGATGAACAAAACACGTTTGGTTGTAGTCGGCAATGGTATGGTCGGCCACCAGTTTCTGCAGAGTCTGGCCGACAGCGGTCAACTGGGTGAGTTCGAGGTCACTGTATTTTGTGAAGAACCTCGTCTGGCGTATGACCGCGTGTATCTCAGCTCATACTTCAGCGGTAGCACCGCTGAAGATCTGGCCATGGGCAAGATCGAGCAGTATCGCGAGTGGGGCCTCAACGTCCTGATCAATGAGAAGGTGGTCGAGATCAACAAGGACGACCATCTGGTGGTCTCCGACAAGGGCACCACACTGAGCTACGACAAGCTGGTGATGGCCACCGGTTCCTACCCCTTCGTACCGCCGGTACCGGGGCATGACCGCGAGCACTGCCTGGTCTACCGCACCATCGAGGATCTGGAAGCGATCAAGTCCAGCGCGGCGCAGGGCAAGGTCGGTGTCGTCGTCGGCGGCGGTCTGCTCGGCCTGGAAGCGGCCAAGGCGCTGTGTGACCTGGGCCTGGAGACCCATGTGGTCGAGTTCGCCCCGCGGCTGATGGCGGTGCAGCTGGACGATATGGGCGGCGCGCTGCTGCGCTCCAAGATCGAAGCGCTCGGCGTCAAGGTCCACACCAGTAAGAACACTCAGCAGATCGTCGATGGCGAGAACTGTGTGCACCGCATGGAGTTCGCCGATGGCGAGGTGCTGGAGACCGACCTGATCCTGTTCTCCGCCGGTATCCGCCCGCGTGACCAGCTGGCCCGCGAGAGCGGCCTGGCAGTGGGCGAGCGCGGCGGTATCGTTATCAACAACCAGTGCCAGACCTCCGACGCGGATATCTACGCCATCGGCGAGTGCGCGCTCTGGGATGGTCGTATCTTCGGTCTGGTTGCGCCGGGTTACACCATGGCGAAGGTGACAGTGGCTCAGCTCACCGGCGGTGATGCCGAGTTTGCCGGTGCCGACATGAGCACCAAGTTGAAACTGATGGGGGTGGATGTCTGCTCCATCGGCGATGCTCAGGGCCGTACCCCGGGGGCGAAGAACTACACCTGGCTCAACGAAGGCGACGGCACCTACAAGAAATTGGTGGTCAGCCCCGACAACAAGATCCTGCTCGGCGCCATTCTGGTCGGCGATGCCGAGGCCTACGGCACCCTGTTGCAGTACATGCTCAACGAGATCCAACTGCCGGAGTTTCCGGAGGCGCTGATCCTGCCCAGCCGCAACGACGATGCCCAGACCGGTCTTGGCGTGGCCGCACTGCCGGAAACGGCTCAGATCTGCTCCTGCCATGACGTGTCCAAGGGTGATATTCGCCAGGCTGTTTCCGGTGGTTGCTGCTCGGTCGGCGATGTGAAGGGCGCCACCAAGGCCGGTACCGGCTGTGGCGGCTGCGTACCGCTGCTGACCAGCCTGGTCAACCATGAGCTGGAGGAGCTGGGCGTCGAGGTCAGCCATGATATCTGCGAACACTTCCCCTACACCCGTCAGGATCTGTACAACCTGGTACGCGTCGAAGAGATCAAAAGTTTTGACGAGCTGATGCAGAAGCACGGCAAGGGCGGAAAGGGCTGCCATATCTGCAAGCCGGCGGTGGGCTCGATTCTGGCATCGTGCTGGAACAACTACGTGCTGAACCCGAAAGAGGTGAAGCTGCAGGACACCAACGATACCTTCCTCGCCAACATGCAGAAGGACGGTACCTACTCCATTGTGCCGCGTATCGGCGGCGGCGAGATCACCCCGGACAAGCTGATCGTGCTCGGTCAGGTGGCCAAGGAGTACAACCTCTACACCAAGATCACCGGCGGTCAGCGCGTCGATCTGTTTGGCGCTCGCCTGGAGCAGCTGCCGGATATCTGGCGCAAGCTGATCGACGCCGGCTTTGAGACCGGCCATGCCTACGGCAAATCTCTGCGTACAGTGAAATCCTGTGTCGGTAGCACCTGGTGCCGTTACGGTGTAGACGACAGTGTCGGCCTCGCCATTGAACTCGAGAATCGCTACAAGGGACTGCGCTCACCGCACAAGATCAAGTTTGCCGTGTCAGGATGCACCCGCGAGTGTGCCGAGGCCCAAGGCAAGGATATCGGCGTCATCGCCACCGAAAACGGCTGGAACCTCTACGTCTGCGGTAACGGCGGTATGAAGCCGCGCCACGCCGACCTGTTTGCCACCGACCTGGATAAGGAGACGCTGATCAAGTACATCGACCGGGTGCTGATGTTCTACATCAAGACAGCCGATCGTCTGCAGCGTACCTCAGTGTGGATGGAGAACCTGGAGGGCGGCCTGAAATACCTGCAGGAGGTGGTGATCAACGACAGCCTGGGCCTAGGCGCTGAGCTGGAGGCGCAGATGGCGCACGTGGTGGAAACCTACGAGTGCGAGTGGAAGACAACTGTCAACGACGAGGAAGCGCTGAAGCGGTTCCGTCAGTTCGTCAACAGCGACAAGCCCGACTCCAACGTGGTGTTCGTACAGGAGCGCGGCCAGATCCGTCCGGCGCGTGCGGAAGAGAAGGCAGAACCCATTGTAATGGTCGGCTAAGAGGAGAGAATCATGACTGCAGCACAAGAGTGGATCCATATCTGCAACCTCGATGATCTGGTCGCCGACTCCGGCATATGTGCCCTGGTCGGGGAGCGTCAGGTGGCCCTGTTCTACATCCCCGAAAAGGGCCAGGTTTTTGCCATCGATAACTTCGATCCGATCGGACAGGCCAATGTCCTGTCGCGTGGCTTGGTGGGCTCCAATGAGGATTGCCTGTTCGTTGCCTCGCCACTGTACAAGGAGCGCTACTGCCTGGAAACGGGTGAATGCCTGGATAACGAATCGCTGGTGCTGGACACCTGGCAGACCCGCCTCGAAGGCGAGCGGCTGCTGCTCAATCCGCAACCGTTCAATCGCGTCGCGCTGCAAGAGGCGGGCTGATCCCGCAGAAAAGTCTGGTGAGTAACAGCCCCGGGTCCTCCCCTCCAACCTGTGCACCGGGTGGGAGTTAGCGTTCTCGGAGCTGTTTTTTACAGGGCCGCTATTTTTAGCGGCCCTTTTTTCGTCAGCCGAGCAGCCAGAGACCGCTGGCCGCAATGGCCGCACCCAGGCTGCGGGTCAGCGCCGGAAGCGAGCGCAGTTTCTGTGCAATCACGGCACCGCTCAGGTGCAGTGCGGCGCTGCTGGCCATAAAGCCGAATGCGAAGGTGGCGAGAGAACCGCTGGCTTCATGGCCATGGGCGAAGCCGTGAAACAGGGCAAAACAAGTGCTCAGCGCCAGTGCCGCCGAGGCGGGCAGGCGTACGGTCGCGGTGATCACGATACCGAGTAGCAGCACCGACAGCGCGATCCCTGCTTCCACCATCGGCAGCGCGAAACCACTCAGTGCCAGGCCAAAACCGGCCAGTAGCGCGAGCATGAATGCGCCCGGAATGGCGAGGCGCAGACTACCTTGCTGCAACGCCGCCCAGATCCCGATTGCCAGCATCGCCAGCAGGTGGTCTGCACCCATCAGCGGATGCAGCAGGCCTGCGCCGAGGCCGGTACCGGTGGCGGAGTGAGCAAAGACAAGGCTCGGGCTCAAGCTCAAGACTGTCAGTGCGGTGAGGGTCTGGGCGTGTCGTTTCATGTTGGCTTCCTGTTCTGTTGTTCTATCCGGATTTGGGCGGCTCGGTGCTCGCTGCATTCAACACTTGGGTTGTCGCAAGTGTTAGCAAAGCGGGTGCCAGTTGCCGGTCGTGGTCACAAACCCCTGATGAGTATTGGTTGCATGGAACGGCACGGTCAATGCCTGCTCTGATGCAAAGGCCCACTTTTACGACACAGCCGGATACCTGCTTACCGTTTAGTCGCTTAGGTGGAAAGTAATAGGGAGGTTGGCGGCAACACGCGCTGGCGTTAGTCTGTAGCCTCCTCAACTGGCAGTACACAGATGGCACAGCAACCGCACAATGGCCAGCGCGACAGCGCGGCGACCGATGAAGCCTGGGTCAGCGTCATCCGCAAGATGGATGAGGCCTATGCCGATCTGGTGCGCTATCAGGTCCAGGTGGAAGAACAGAACGCCGCACTGGAGGAGGCGCACAGCTTCTTCGACAGCGTGCAGTCGGCGATGAGCGATGTGCTGATCGCCTGCGACCACGAGGGGCGGATCCAGCAGGTCAACCGGGCGTTCGAGGAGCTGACCGGCCGCACTCAGGATTCCCTGCTCGATCAGCCGATGGAGAGCCTGTGCAGCGGCGACAGCCGTGCGCGGCTGATCGACTGCCTGCAGCGAGTTAGACGTGAACCGGTGCGTGATGAGCAGATCCGTATCGAGGGCGCCGAGGGTCCGGTACCGCTGGCACTGAACTGCTCCCCCCGTTTCAATCAGCGCGGGCGTCTGGTCGGCGTCGTCGTTGCCGGTCGTCCGTTGGGCGAGTTGCAGCGCGCCTTCAACGAGCTTAATCAGGCTCATGCCGAACTGAAGCTGGCGCAGGAACGGTTGATCCAGGCGGAAAAGATGGCTTCGCTGGGCCGTCTGGTGGCCGGTGTCGCCCATGAACTGAACAACCCGATCAGCTTCGTCTACGGCAATATGCATGCGCTGCAGCGCTATACCCGCCGTCTGGTCGAATATTTCGATCTGGTGCAGTCCGGCGCCAGTCGCGAACAGCTGCGTGAGCTGCGCGAGCGGTTGCGGCTGGACCGAGTGATAGCGGATCTGGACTCGCTGGTCGAGGGCACCATGGAGGGTGCCGACCGGGTGCGCGAGATCGTCAATGACCTGCGCCAGTTCTCCTCCACCCAAAGCAGTGAAAAAGCCCCCTTCGATCTGATTCACGTGGTGCGCTCGGCGCTGCACTGGATTATCAAGGAGAGCAAGGCCGACATCGCGGTCAGCGAACAGCTGCCGGAGCGCCTGCAGGTGCTGGGGCACTCCGGTCAGATCCATCAGGTGGTGGTGAACCTGATCCAGAACGCGGCGGATGCCGTGGCCGACCAGCCCGAACCGGCGCTGAGCCTGAGTGCCGGGCAGAGCGATCAGCTGGTCTGGTTCGAGGTTGCCGATAACGGACCGGGCATCGAACCGGACAACCTGCCACACCTGTTCGATCCCTTTTTCACCACCAAGCCGACCGGGCAGGGCACCGGGCTGGGGCTGTCGATCAGCTACGGTATCGTCAACGAGCATGGCGGCACGCTCAGTATCGATAACGGGCCGCAGGGCGGTGCCCGCGCCCGGCTGACGCTGCCCCAACTGAATCGAGCTGAAGCGCTGTCTGGAGGCGAGATCGATGGCTAACCTGCTCTGGCTGCAATCCGGCGGCTGCGGCGGCTGCTCCATGTCGCTGCTGGGCGCCGAAGGACCGGACCTGATCAGCACCCTGGAGGCCGCCGGTATCGAGCTGCTCTGGCACCCGTCGCTGAGCGAGCAGACCGGTATCGAGGTCAGGCAACTGCTGCAGCAGATCATCGACGGTGAGCTGGAACTGGATCTGCTCTGCATCGAGGGTTCACTGATGCGCGGCCCCGGCGGCACCGGGCGTTTTCATCTGTTCGGCGGCACCGGTATCCCGATGATCGACTGGGTGAGCAAACTGGCAGAGAAGGCGCGTTACACCTTGGCGATCGGTTCCTGCGCGGCCTATGGCGGCATCACCAGCGCCGGGGATAACCACGCCGACGCCACCGGATTGCAGTTCGAGGGTGAGTTGCGTGGCGGTCTGCTCGGCAGTGAGTACCGTTCGATGGGCGCACTGCCGGTGGTCAACGTCTCCGGCTGTCCGGTGCACCCCAACTGGGTCACTGAAACCCTGATCGAACTGGCGCTGGGCGAAGGCGCAGTCGAGCGTTTGGATACCTTGGGTCGACCGCGCCTCTATGCCGATCAGCTGGTCCATCACGGCTGTACCCGCAACGAATATTACGAATACAAGGCCAGCGCCGAACAGCTGGGACAGCAGGGCTGCATGATGGAGCATCTGGGCTGTCTTGGTACCCAGGCCCATGGCGACTGCAATACCCGGCCCTGGAACGGTGAGGGCTCCTGCACCCGCGGCGGCTACGCCTGCATCAACTGCACCGCACCGGAGTTCGAGGAGCCGCGCCACGCCTTTATGGAAACTCCGAAGATCGCCGGCATCCCGGTGGGCCTGCCCACCGATATGCCCAAGGCCTGGTTCGTGGCGCTGGCCTCACTGTCCAAAGCCGCCACGCCGGAGCGCCTGAAGGAGAATGCCCGCTCCGAACAACTGATCTATCCGCCGACCCTGCATAAGAGAAAAAACTGATGAGCCGAATCGTGGTGGGGCCGTTCAACCGGGTCGAGGGCGACCTGGATATCACCCTGGACAGCATGGATGGACAGGTAACCGGGGCCAGGGTGAACGCCACTCTTTACAGGGGCTTTGAGCGGATATTGGTTGGTAAACCGGCGTTGGATGCGCTGGTCTACACGCCACGCATCTGCGGTATCTGCTCGGTGAGCCAGTCGGTGGCCGCGGCGCTGGCGCTGGCCGACAGTCAGGGCCTGCAGCCCACCCGCAACGGCGAACTGTGCCGCAACCTGATCCTGGCCAACGAGTCGCTGACCGACCTGCTGACTCACTTCTACCTTTTTTTCATGCCGGACTTTGCCCGCGATATCTATGTCCGGGAGCCCTGGTTCGACGCCGTCGTGAGCCGCTTCAAGGCGGTCAGCGGCGAGGCGACGCGCGAGGTGTTGCCGGCGCGGGCCGAGTTTCTGCACCTGATGGGGCTGCTGGCGGGCAAGTGGCCACATACGCTGAGCATCCAGCCGGGAGGCACCACCCGTCCGGTACAGCGTCAGGAGCGATTGCGGTTGGTCGCCATTCTCGGTGCGTTCCGCCGTTTTCTCGAGCGGGTGACCTTCGGCGATGACCTGGAGCGGATCGCGGCGATCCACACCCCGGAGCAGCTGCGTTGCTGGCAGCGGGAGAAACCCTGGCACAGCGGTGATCTGCGTACCTTTCTGTACCTGTCGCAGCAGTTGGATCTAGGAACGCTCGGCCGTGCCACCGACCGGTTTATCAGTTTCGGTAACTACGCGCTACAGGGTGAACAGGCGGTGCCACGGGGCCTCTGGACGCCGGATTCGGGTCTGCAGGCGCTGGATCCCGGCCGAATAGTCGAAGATGTCAGCCACGCCTGGATGGAGCAGGCACCGCCGCTGCATCCGGCCCGTGGCGAGACCGAACCGGTCGCCGACAAGGAGGGTGCCTACAGCTGGTGCAAGGCGCCGCGGCTCGATGGCCAGGTGGTGGAGACCGGCGCCCTGGCGCGGGCGCTGGTGGCAGGAGATCCACTGTTGACCAGACTGGTGATCGAGCAGGGCGGCAGTGTGCATACCAGGATGCTGGCACGTCTGCTGGAGCTGGCGCGAACGTTGCCTAAATTGCAGCAGTGGGCGCTGCAGATCGAGCCGGGCGAGCCGTTCTGCCACCATCCGCAACGGCTGCAGGACGGCGAAGGTGTCGGCCTGATGGAGGCCGCCCGCGGCAGCCTGGGGCACTGGATCTCGGTGCAGCGGGGTAAGATCAGCCACTACCAGATCATCGCGCCGACCACCTGGAACTTCTCGCCGCGGGATGCCTCTGGCCAGCCCGGTGCGCTGGAGCAGGCGCTGGTCGGAGCCCCGATACGCCAGGGGGAAACCGATCCGGTGGCGGTGCAGCATATCGTCAGGAGTTTCGATCCCTGCATGGTTTGCACGGTGCATTAGATTCATATTGCAGTGGCATATCGCGATCCAAATGTTGCGAAATCCGCAAAATGTGCCATAGATCAATATGGGTGCGTGCAATCTACTGTTAGATATAACTAACAGGCAACAAAAAGAGGGGTGAGCTATGCGCCTCGTCAAAGACCTCGTAGACAGCAGGATCGTTCTGTACTGGACCGCCGACACCGGTAAGCAGCTGAGCACCTATCTTGCGTCACTGAGTCAGGCCGAGGAGTGGTGGAAGGCCTATATGTTCTCCCGTTACGACGGCGAGGAGCGGCGGCAGTCGATTCTGGATCGACGGACCAACGCCGAAAAGCGCAGGCGGATCGTACAGTCGAGCGAGCTGATACCCATATCCCCCTACGGGCGGCGCAGAACGGATATTCCGGTAAAGGTCGATGTGGATCTGGTTGCGGATAAGCTGAACACCCTGACTGGCCTATAAACCTGCGGCTGGCTGCGTCGCATTCGCTGATGCGGCCGCCACATCGGTCTTCATAGCGGATGCAGAAAGAGCATCCACGGTGCAGTAACTGAGAGCCCCGTTGATCGGGGCTCTTTTGCTGCCGTTCACTCAAAATCCGGCAGGGCGGGGCGCGCCACCGGTTTGTCGGCAGCGACCCAGGCGTCGAAGCCACCCGCGATCGACCGCACGTGCAGGTAGCCCATCGCTTTCAAACTCAACGCCGAGAGTGCAGCGCGACCGCTGGTCTTGCAGTACAGCACCAGGTTCAGGTCCCGCGCCGAGAGCGCGTCGTCGTTGCTGAGCCGAAACTCGAGCATGCCGCGCGGGATGTTGATTGCACCGGGCAGATGGCCCGACTGATACTCATCGGGCTCACGCACATCGATCACGGCGTCGGCCTGTTGAACCGCCAGTTCCGCTTCATCGAGGCCAACCTCCGCGATCTGTTGTTTGGCCTCGGCGACCAGATCGTGCGCAGTTTTCATTCCGATTTCTCCTTTGCGGGTTTTAGGTCAGACTGAATCGGGCAGTGGGCTGCCAACGAGTTCAATGTGCCCCGAGTTGTGTTCGGGTCCAGCATCAGCAGCGCTTCGTAGTGGCTGATAAATACCCGGCCACCGAACTGGTCGAGGAAGCGCGCGCGGCGCAGCCGGTCCATCACCGGCCCCTTTACCTCGGACAGATGCAGTTGTATCCCGGCACTGTGCAGTCGCTCGCTGATCGCCCCCAGACTCTCCAGCGCGCTGGCGTCGATCAGATTGACGCTGGAACACATCAACACCAGATGGCGTATGCCGGGGTGGTCGGCGACCAGCTGGGCGATACGATCCTCCAGGTAGCGGGCGTTGGGGAAGTAGAGGCTTTCATCCACCCGGACCGACAGTACGCTGGGACTTTCGATGACATGGAAACGATCCACGTTGCGAAAGTGCTGACTGCCAGGCAACTGACCGACGACAGCGATATGCGGGTGACTGGTGCGCCAGAGAAACAGCAGCAGTGACAGGCCAAGCCCCATCAGCAACCCGGTTTCGATATTGATAAACAGCACCCCGAGCATCGTTGCCAGCATCGCCGCGCCGTCCTGCCAGGCATACTGCCAGGTACGCTTGAGCGCCCCCAGATCGACCAGGCTGAGCACCGCCACGATGATGATGGCGGCCAGTACCGCGCGGGGCAGACTCTCGAACAGGGGGGCGAACAGCAGCACGGTCAGCGCCATGCCCAGCGCCGACAGCGCACCCGCCATCGGGGTCTGCGCCCCCGCCTCGTAGCTGACCACCGAGCGTGAAAAGCCGCCGGAGACCGGCATGCCGCTGCTCAGCGCGGTGAGGATGTTGGCGCCGCCCAGCGCGATCAGCTCCTGATTGGGGGCGATACGCTCGCGTCGACGGGCGGCAAAGGTCTGCGCGACGGAAACGGAGCCGATAAAGCCGACCAGGCTGATAAGTACCGCCAGCGGCAGCAGCTTGACGATCAGCTCAAGCTCCAGCGGCGGCAGGGACAGACTGGGCAACTCGCGCGGCACCTCGCCGACGACCGCCACACCCTGTTGCTCAAGACCGAGCAGTGTGACCAGCAGTGCACTGACCAACAATGCCAGCAGGGGAGCGGCTTTGGGCAGCGCGGATGCCAGGCTCGGGGTGAACCCAACCACCGATAGCCAGAGTTTGCCCCGGCGGCGGCAAAGGTGGAGAAACAGGAGGCTCAGACCGCCGATGCTGAGCGTGGGCAGGCTGGTATCGGGCAGGGCGGTTAAGGTCGAATGCAGCAGCTCCAGCGCCGTATCCCCTCGGGTCTGGATGCCGAGGATATGGCGCAGCTGACTCAGGGTGATCAGTATGGCCGAGGCACTGATGAATCCGGAGATCACCGGATGGCTCAGAAAACTGATCAAAAATCCCAGTCGCAGCAGCGACATCAGCAGCATCACGCCGCCGGAGAGCAGGGCCAGCAGCAGCGCCGCCTGCGCATACTCGGCTGTACCCGGCGTAAACAGAGGGGTAAGTGCCGATGCGGTCAGCAGCGCTACCACCGCGACCGGACCGACCGCCAAGGTGCGGCTGGTACCGAGCAGGGCGTAGGCGAGCGGCGGCATGATGCTGGCGTAGAGCCCGACCACCGGCGGCAACCCCGCCAGCATCGCATAGGCCAGGCTCTGCGGGATCAGCAGCAGCGTAAGAATGATCGCGGCGAGCCCGTCCCGGCTCGCACTGTCCCTGTCATACCCGCGTGCCCCGTTCAGAAAGGGCAGGTATCGCGCCAAGCGCTCTTTATTCATGCTTCCGGTCCGATCGACTCTACTCTCTACATGACACGCGCCTGTTCAGAACAGATCCAGCGGGATCTTCAGATAGCGTATGCCGTTCTCCTCAGGCTCGGGGAGTTGGCCGGCGCGCATATTGACCTGCACCGAGGGCAGGATCAGGGCGGGCATGCTCAGCTGGGCATCCCGCTCGGTGCGCATCTGCACGAACTGCTCTTCGCTCACCTGCTCATGGATATGGATATTGTGCCGTTTCTGTTCGCCGATGCTGGTTTCGCACTGGTAGTTATCGCGTCCTTCGGCCTTGTAATCGTGGCAGAGGAATACCCGGGTCTCGTCCGGGAACTCATACAGCTTGTGAATGGAGCGGTACAGTGCCCGCGCATCGCCGCCGGGGAAGTCACAGCGGGCAGTGCCGTAATCGGGCATGAACAGCGTATCACCGACAAACAGCGCATCGCCGATGCGGTAACTCATGCAGGCCGGGGTGTGGCCCGGCGTATGGATCGCCAGGGCGTCCAGCGAGCCGATTTTGAACTGTTCGCCATCCTGCAACAGGTGGTCGAACTGACTGCCGTTACGGGCGAACTCGGGGCCGCAATGGAACACCTTGCCGAAGGTATCCTGAATGATGTCGACATGGCTGCCGATAACGATCCGGCCACCCAGATGTTGCTTCAGGTAGGGGGCAGCGCTCAGGTGGTCCGCATGGACATGGGTCTCCAGTATCCACTCCAGGTTCAGCCCCTGGCTGCGGATATAGTCAACCAGACGGTCGGCGCCGGTATAGGAGGTGCTGGCTGCGGCTGCGTCGTAATCCAGCACCGAGTCGATAATTGCGCAGGCGCGGGCCTCCTCGTCGACCACGACATAGCTGTAGGTAAAGGTCGCTGGATCGAAAAAGGGTTCTACATGCATGGTCGTCCACCTGTTCAGTCGCTTTCAGTCACCTTACCTGATTTTGGCAGGTATCTACCTGGCGGACACAGCGAGAAAATGCACCGTGCCACCTCGGCAAGTATATTAGAGCAATCTAATTTATAAAAGCGATAGTCGGCACCGCAGCGCTCTGCCGTTCATGAGTTATACGCATACTCCCCCGAGTCGATGATTCCTGAACTACCTTGTTAACACGGCATCAAAGGCCGAACAGGACCTTTTGCAAACGGCAAACAGGGAGGCCGAGAGTGCTCAATTCAATCGATTCCTTCAAAACTGCCAGTCAACTGAAGGTGGGCGATATCACCTACGGTTACTACTCCCTCAAAGAGGGGAAGTTGGCGCAGATGCCAGAGATCGCGCGCCTGCCCGTCTCGATCAAGGTGTTGCTGGAGAACCTGTTGCGCCATGAGGATGGCGAAAGCTGCAGCCGGGACGACATATTGGCCCTGGTTGAAAGTGGCGGACGGGCGGCCGAACACGAAATTTCATACCACCCGGCACGGGTGTTGATGCAGGACTTCACCGGTGTGCCCGCCGTGGTGGATCTGGCGGCGATGCGCAATGCCCTGGTGGCGCGCGGCGCCGACCCGCAGCGGATCAATCCGTTGTCGCCGGTGGATCTGGTGATCGACCACTCGGTGACCATTGACCGTTTCGGTACGCCGACGGCGTTCCGCGACAATGTCGATATCGAAATGCAGCGCAACCTGGAGCGATACCAGTTCCTGAAGTGGGGGCAGGGCGCGTTCGACAACTTCCGCGTGGTGCCGCCCGGCACCGGCATCTGCCATCAGGTCAACCTGGAGTACCTGGCAAAATCGGTGTGGACCGAGCAGCGCGATGATCAGCGCCTGGCCTATCCCGACACCCTGGTCGGCACCGACAGCCACACCACGATGATCAACGCCCTCGGTGTGCTCGGCTGGGGCGTCGGCGGCATCGAGGCGGAAGCGGCGATGCTGGGCCAGCCGGTGTCGATGCTGATTCCGGACGTGGTCGGTTTCGAGCTGAGCGGCAGCCTGCAGGAGGGGATCACCGCCACCGACCTGGTGCTGCGTGTGGTGCAGATGCTGCGTGAGCACGGCGTGGTAGGCAAGTTTGTCGAGTTTTACGGTGACGGTTTGGACCAGTTGCCGATCGCCGACCGCGCCACCATCGCCAACATGGCACCCGAGTATGGTGCCACCTGCGGCTTCTTCCCGATCGATGCCCAGACCATCCACTACCTGCGCCTGAGTGGACGCGACGAGCAGACCCTGGCGCTGGTGGAAGCCTACTGCAGGGCGCAGGGGATGTGGCGCGACGAGCAGTACCAGACACCGGATTTTGCCATCACTCTCAAGCTCGACCTGACCAGTGTCGAGCCCAGCCTGGCCGGCCCCAAGCGTCCTCAGGACCGGGTGGCGGTGAAGGATCTGAAGTCATCGATCGATGCTTTCGTTGAGCTGGCGGGCAAGACCGATCAACTGGATACCGAGTACCCGCTGGAGGGCTCGGACGAGGGGATGCACCACGGCGATGTGGTGATCGCGGCGATCACCTCCTGCACCAACACCTCCAACCCGGCGGTGATGCTCGGTGCCGGGCTGCTGGCGCGCAAGGCGCGGGCAAAAGGGCTGAAAGTGAAACCCTGGGTCAAGACCTCGCTGGCGCCAGGCTCGCGGGTGGTGACCGAGTATCTGAATAAATCCGGGGTACAGCAGGATCTGGATGCACTCGGTTTCAACCTGGTCGGTTACGGCTGTACTACCTGTATCGGCAATTCGGGGCCGTTGGCGGATCCGGTGGAGAACACGATCAAACAGCATGACCTGATCGTCTCCTCGGTGCTCTCCGGCAACCGCAACTTCGAGGGACGTATCCACCCGCTGGTGCGCGCCAACTGGCTGGCATCGCCGCCGTTGGTGGTGGCCTACGGTCTGGCCGGTACCACGCGCATCGACCTGACAAGCGACCCGTTGGGCAGCGGCAGTGACGGTAAGCCTGTGTATCTGAAGGATATCTGGCCCAGCAACGCCGAGATCATCGAGTTGGTGCGGCAGATCGACAACGAGATGTTCCGCCGCGAATATGGCTCGGTCTTCGACGGTGACGAGCGCTGGCGCCAGATCGACAGCGGTAGTGGCGCCACCTATGACTTCCCCGCCGAATCCACCTATATTCAGGAACCCCCGTTTTTCGATCCGGAGTATGGCGGCAGGGTCGAGGATATCAAGGGCGCGGCGATCCTGGCGCTGCTCAGCGACTCCGTCACCACCGACCATATCTCTCCGGCGGGGGCGATCCCCAAGGACAGCCCAGCTGCGCACTACCTGCGCTCGCGCGGTGTCGAGGAGCGGGATTTCAACTCCTACGGCTCGCGGCGCGGCAACCATGAGGTGATGATGCGTGGCACCTTCGGCAATATCCGTATCCGCAACGAGATGACACCGCAGATCGAGGGCGGCTACACCCGCAAGCGGGGCGAGAGCGAGCCCCGCTTCATCTACGACGTGGCGATGGAGTACCTCGGTGAGCAGATCCCCAGCGTGGTGATCGCAGGCAAGGAGTATGGCACCGGATCGAGCCGGGACTGGGCGGCCAAGGGTACCCTGCTGCTCGGGGTCAGGGCGGTGATCGTCGAGAGCTTCGAGCGTATCCACCGCTCCAACCTGGTCGGCATGGGTGTGCTGCCGCTGCAGTTCACCGGGGGCGATGACCGTAAGACGCTGGGGCTGACCGGCGATGAACAGGTCGATATTCTCGGCCTGGAGGCTGGCCTCACACCTAAACAGACGTTTAAGGCGATCATCCACTATGCTGATGGTAAACAGCGCCAGATCGAGTTGCTCTCACGCCTGGATACGCAGGTCGAGGTGAAATACTACCAGGCCGGTGGCGTGCTCAACTTCGTACTGGAGCGCTTGAGTCAAACGGCCTGATCGGCAGGGAGCGGCAGGCCGTCCAGCAGGAGGGCCTTATGGAACCTCGCATCAGTCTGATCGCGCTCGGGGTGAAAGATCTTGAGCGCTCCTACCGTTTTTACCACGACGGTCTTGGCTTCCCGACACACTTTGCGGGGGAGGATATGCTGTTGTTCCGCAGCAGCGACTCACGTCTCGCGCTCTATCCTCAGAGCTGTCTTTCCGAGGATGCGGCACCGCGGCTGGTAGGCAAGCACAGCGAATTCCCCGGCGCAACACTGAGCTACAACACCTGTGACAAGGCCCTGGTGGATCTGCTCCTGCACCGGGCGGAGCTGGCCGGTGGCGAGATCGTCAAACCGGCGGAGGCTACCTTCTGGGGTGGCTACAGCGGCTACTTCTCCGATCCCGACGGCTATCTGTGGGAGGTGGCCTGGGCCGACTTCTGGCAGGTCAACGAGGATGGAACGGTAGAGATAGCTTAGATCTAAACTGTTGTATGCTAATCTATATTTCCTGGCCAGCGGACTAACTACCCAGCATCTGAGGGGGATCCGGCACCATGTTCAACGGCGCCTTTGAAGCAATCGATGTCGACACCGGCGGTGCCATCATCCACTGCGTACATGGCGGCAAGGGACCGCCGCTCCTGCTGCTGCACGGCTATCCACAGACCCATATGATCTGGCATGAGGTGGCGCCGGTGCTGGCCGAGGCGTTTCACGTCATCTGTCCCGACCTGCGTGGATACGGCGATAGCAGCAAACCGGCGGGCGAAGCGGATCATGCCAACTATTCCAAGCGCGCCATGGCGCAGGATATGGCCGAACTGATGATCCACTTCGGCTATGAACGCTTCGCGGTGGCCGGTCATGACCGTGGGGCACGTGTCACGCATCGCCTGGCGCTGGATTATCCCGAGCGTGTCCGGGCCGCCTGTGTCATGGATATCGCGCCGACTCTGCATATGTTCGACCATACCGATCAGGCGTTTGCCACCGGTTACTACCACTGGTTCTTCCTGATTCAGCCCGACGGACTACCCGAACATATGATCGGGCTCGACCCGGACTACTATCTGGGTGAGAAACTCAAGCGCTGGTCCGCACCCGGGGCCACCTTCTCACCCCGTGCGGTGGCGGAGTACAGCCGCTGCTTTGGCGATCCGGCGGCGATTCACGCTTCCTGCGAGGATTACCGGGCCGCGGCAGGGATCGACCTGGAGCACGATCGCGCCGACCGTTTGCGCAAGCTGGCCTGTCCGCTGCTGGTGCTCTGGGGCAATCAAGGTTTCGTACACCGCACCTATGATCTGCTGGCCGTCTGGCGCGACTATGCCGAGGATGTGCGCGGCTTCGCGCTGGAGTCCGGTCACTTCCTGCCGGAGGAAACACCGCAGACGGTGATCAACGCGCTGCGCGATTTTTTCACTGCCGAGTCGAAGTAGATATGGTACACAGCAAAGGGAACCTTGCTCAGCAACTGCTCCGCCAACCCGCCCGTCTGTTCATGCTCGCGCTGCTGCCGCTGTCAGCCTGGATGCTGATCGATACCCCCAGCATACTCAGTGCCCAACAGGGGCAGGTGCTGGCGATCGTGATCCTGACCCTGGGACTGCTGGTCACCAACGTGTTGCCGGGGTATATGACCGCGCTGCTGTTCTTCCTCGCCGCGATCCTGCTGGAGGTCGGCACACCAGCGGAGATCTTCTCCGGCTTCTACTCCGCCGCCTTCTGGCTGATCATCGCCGGTATGGTGATCGGCATGGCGATCAAATCCACCGGGCTGGGTGATCGCGTGGCCGCACTGCTGGGTAAGCATCTGGAGCACAGCTACGCCTGGCTGATCGGCGGCCTGATGCTGACCTGCACGCTACTCGGCTTCCTGATGCCATCCTCCATGGGGCGTGCGGTGATGATGATCCCGATCGGCCTGGCGCTGGCCGAACGTTGCGGCTTCGAACCCGGCTCCCGGGGGCGCACCGGTATCACCCTCGCGGTCGCCTTTGGCTGCCACATGCCCACCTTCGCCATCCTGCCGGCGAACATCCCCAACGTGGTGCTGATCGGTGCCGCCGAAACCATCTACGATCTGCACTTCAGCTACACCCACTATCTGCTGCTCCACTTCCCCGTGCTGGGGGCGCTCAAGGCGGTGCTGATCGCCTGGTTGATCATGCGCCTGTTTCCTGACCAGCCGAAGGTGAAAACGAACGGCCTGACCGGCGATCGCTGCGATGCCGACCAGCTGCGCGGGCAAAAGAAACTGGGCATTGTGCTGCTGGTAACGCTGGGCTTCTGGATCACCGATAGCCTGCACGGCATCAGCCCGGCCTGGGTTGGGTTGGCGGCGACCTGCTTCCTGCTACTGCCGGGAATCGGCCTGGTGGACAGCAAACGCTTCTCCGCCGGCATGGATATGACGTTGCTGCTATTTATCGCTGGGGTGCTGGGGCTTGGTCGGCTGGTGGCCAGCTCGGGGCTCGGCAGTGTGCTGGCGATGCAGATGGAACACTGGCTGCCGCTGGAGCAGGGCGCCGACTTCATCAACTTCGTGTCGCTGAGCTTGATGTCTGTCGTTGCCGCACTTGGCGTGACGCTGCCGGGCGTGCCCGCCGTGCTGACGCCGATGGCTGCGGATCTGGCAGCCCAGACCGGCTGGAGTGTGGAAACGGTGCTGATGACGCAGGTGCTGGGCTTCTCCACCATCCTGTTTCCCTACCAGTCCGGACCGCTGCTGGTCAGTATGCAGCTGGCCAAGGAGCCGTTGGGCCATCTGCTGCGGGTGACGGTACCGCTGACACTGCTGACGCTGCTGGTGCTGATGCCGCTGGACTATCTCTGGTGGCTGGCGGTTGGGGAGTTGGGCCAGTAGCGGCTAAGCTGAACTCGGCGGTAAACAGTGGAGTAGAGCATGGCTATTCGTGTAGTACGTTTGGGAACCGAGCGGGCGAAGGACGAGGGGATACGCCTGGGTACCGTCCGCCGCCCCCCACGCGGTGTCAGAAAAGAGGAGTACGCCTCCGGCAACTGGTATGACGTCTGGATGCCGATCCTGTCCCCCTCGCCGGAACTGGTTAAACAGGCACAGACCGCGACGACCGATAAGGAGTGGGCGGCGTTCGAGAAGCGGTTCCGCAAGGAGCTGACCGATCCCGAGGCGAGCCGATCGCTGGAGCTGCTGGTCGCGTTCTCGAAGCAGAGCAACTTCGCCATTGGCTGCTACTGCGAGGATGAGTCCCGCTGCCATCGTTCCGTTCTGCGCGCAGTACTCGCCGAGCGCGGTGCGGATATCCTCTGAGCGATCCGGCCGCACTGCACACTGGTAGTAGCGGTGGCGAAGTTCTCAATTCATTAAATCCAGAGTGGGGATGGCAATGTTCGAGCTGAAGACAATCGGGCTGTTTATCTTGACGGCGGTTGCCGAAATTCTGGGTTGCTATCTGCCCTATCTCTGGCTGCGCGAAGGAAAAACGATCTGGCTCCTGATCCCGGCCGCGGCCAGCCTGGCCCTGTTTGCCTGGCTGCTTTCGCTTCATCCCACAGCAGCCGGTCGCGTGTACGCGGCCTATGGCGGGGTCTATATCTCGGTCGCCATCCTCTGGCTGTGGGCGGTCGACGGAATCCGACCGACCGTTTGGGATCTGCTGGGCTCGGCGGTAGCACTGCTGGGGATGGCGATTATCATGTTTGCGCCGCGGCCCGGGTAGGCCCGGCACCGGATCAGTGATGGTCATATACAGCGTCCAATCAGTGCTCTAAGCTGGCAAACTCGACCTTCATGATAACAAGGAGTCGTCATGGCTATCCTGATTCTCGGTCTTGTTCTATTTCTCGGTGTGCATTCCACACGCATTCTGGCGCCTGGTTTACGGGACGGCGCCGTTCGGTCCATGGGCCTCATGCGCTGGAAAGGCCTTTACAGCCTTATCTCACTCGTCGGTTTCGTGCTGATCATCTGGGGCTACGGGGAGGCGCGCTACACTCCGACCTGGGTTTGGCTGTCGCCGGACTGGACCCGGCACATTACCGCTCTGTTATTGATCCCGGCGTTTATCCTGGTCGCGGGGACCTACGTGCCAGGCACCCATATGAAAGCCCGGTTGGGCCACCCGATGGCGTTAGGCGTGAAGGTCTGGGCATTCGCCCACCTGCTCAGCAACGGTACGCTGGCTGATATCCTGCTGTTCGGTAGCTTTCTGGCCTGGGCCATACTCTATTACGCTATTGCCCGTCGCCGTGATCGGGCGGAAGGGGTGACTTACAAAGCGATCAGTGTGCAACGCGACCTGATCGCTGTGGTTATCGGCCTGGCACTCTACGCTGCCTTTGCCGTTGTGCTGCATAAATGGCTGATAGGGGTAGCGCCTTTCGGCTAACCGGCCCGGTAGCTTAAGGTGCAGACGCGGTCCTGATCGAGGAGATCACAGGGATCTTATGCTCGTTAACCTGGACGGTGTCAGAGCACTCTCATCGCATCTATGTGCCAGCAGATCCGTTCGAACACGGTTATATCCCCTGTACTGATCAGCTCCAGGGGGGATTTCCCTTCGTAATAGGGATCGTCGTGAGGGCTCGACATGTAACCGTACACCTCCTCAGGGTCGTCGAAGACGGTGCTGAGGTCTGAGTGGATATTGAGCACGAACGTCAGGCGCTGACACTGCTCTTCATTGAGAACTTCGGGAAATGGGCGGTCAGGATCCAGTTTCAGGATAGCGAGCGCCTGATTTGGTGTGCACCGCCATTGGACCAGTATACGCAGTACATCGGTAAGGCCGGTGCTCATAGGTTTAACCCCCGGTTCATCTGTTTAACCTCTGGTTATAGTCTTTAGGTTTTCCCGCCGGTATCTCCCAGCCGCCGAACGAATAGGGCGTCGGTAAATTCAAGTATAGATACAGTCTTCGAGAGGGCGGGTTCACAAGGCTCGTATCTGAGTCTCGGTATCCGGTTGGATTAGATTTCGGGGGCAGCTCCTATCGTCTATACCTACTATTGAAATGGATCGCATTCTCTGAAATATTGTTAATATGTTAACTAGTGGCTGGCACATCAACAGCAGGGTCAAAAGCGAGGATATCGAGTAATGCAATATCATCTTAATGGGTTCAAACCCGGCAATTACGAGGTTCCCGATGCAGTTAGAGAGCCTTACCCCGACCCACCGATTGTCGACCTGCCCGAACAAGTGGATGTCCTGATTATCGGCACCGGTCCTGCGGGTTTGACCATGGCGCGGCAGATGGCCGAGTTCGCCGACATTAAAACATGCATTGTTGATATGGCACACGGCCCCTTGCTGTTTGGGCGGGCGGACGGCATCTCCTGCCGCACCATCGAGATCATGGAGGCGTTTAACAGCAGTGAAATGGTGGTGAAGGAAACCTACCAGCTGAAACAAAACACCTTCTGGGAGCCGGACGAGAACAATCCCGAGAACATCAAGCTCACACACAAGATCGCTGATGCCCGAATTGGGCTTTCTGAATTTACCCACGGCATTGTAAACCAGGCGCGCCTGCATGAGCTGCTGACTGATGGTATGGAAAGGTCCGTCACCCACCTTACTCCCCATTACAGCCGTGAACTGGTTGAGATGAGCATCGACGACAGCCTGACCCAGGATCTTGCGGCCCACCCCATAACAGCGACTTTCAAAAGAACCGACGAGGCGGGAGCCGGAAAGACCGAAACGGTTAAAGCACGTTACGCCGTGGGCTGTGACGGTGCCAGAAGCAAGGTTCGCAAAAGCATGGGTATCCCTCTGCAAGGCGATTCCGCCAACAAGGCGTGGGGCGTCATGGATATTCTGTTGAACACGGATTTCCCGGATATACGCGTCAAAAGCTTTATCCAGTCCAAGAATCATGGCGCGGTCATGACCATTCCGCGCGAGGGCGGCTACCTGTGTCGGTTCTATGTAGAGCTGGATCTGCTCGGCAAGGACAAGCGTGCAGCGGATGTAAAATTGAACGAGAAAGATATCATCGCCAAGGCCCAGAAGATTTTTCACCCTTACACCCTGGATGTGAAAGAGGTGGCCTGGTGGTCAATCTATGAGGTCGGCCAACGCATCGCCGAGCGCTTTGATAATCGCCCCGTGGGCAGTTCAGAGGAGGTCATCCCCCGTGCATTTGTCGCCGGTGATGCCTGCCATACTCACAGTCCCAAAGGGGGCTGGGGCTTAAATACCTCGTTGCCTGACACCTTTAATCTGGGCTGGAAGTTGGCCGCGGTAATCCAGGGCAGAAGCGACCCTAGATTGCTGAGCACCTACTGCACAGAACGACGCAAAGTGGCGCAGCATTTGATCGACGCCGACCGAGAGTTGTCCAGGCTGGTCGCCACACGACCTACCGCAGGCGATGACTCCGAGCAGGCTAAAGTCGACACCGCCAAGATCGAAGCCTTTATGAAGCGGCAAAGCGGTTTTGTCGCCGGGACATCCATCGAGTACTACCCGTCATTTATCTGCACGGGTCATGAAAACCAGCATCTGGCCACGGGCTTTAACATTGGTCAGCGTTTCCACTCGGCTGAAGCCACTCGCGTAGCCGACGGCAGAGTCCAGCATCTGGGGCATCTGGTAAAAGCCGACGGTCGCTGGCGTATCTTCCTGTTCGGTGACACGCAAAACCCGACCGATCCCTCGTCAGCGGCCTACCAGTTCGTCGACTTCCTGGCCAACGACCCGTCCTCTCCGGTCCGGAAATACACACCGAAGGGCGCTGACATCGACTCAGTCTTTGATACCTATGCGGTATTTCAGCAACAGGATCTGTCGATGCACGATCTGCATGACTACCTGTGGCCTGCAAAAGGAAAGTACGGGCTGCGTGACTATGAAAAGGTATTCCACACGGAAGAGGGTAATGACATCTATGACCTGCGCGGAATCGACCGCACTGCGGGTTGCGTTGTGATTGTGCGACCCGACCAGCATATTGCCACTATCCTGCCCGTCACGGCACACGAGGAGCTTACGAAGTTTTTTGATGTTTTTATGATTGAGCAGAGGTAACAACCTAATCGCGTGATCAAAAGCAGCGCTAAGCCCGCGGGGTAAAACCTGGCGGGCTTTTCTATGGTTTATCGCGCTTTACCGGGAAAAGGTCACCACCTAGGCAAAGGAGACCACCTGGAAGTGCGGGTTTTCGGTACAGGCTTCCATACGGCGGATATCCTCCAGCACGATCAGGCTGTCCATGCCCGCCACGCTAAGCTTGAGACACTCCTGCCGCGCCTCGTTACGCTGGGTATCCAGCGCCTTCCCCTCGACAATTACACCTGAGTTCAGAGTCAACCTGACCGGGTACCTGAATGTACAGGCTATTTCGATATAGTCATGCTGGTCACAGCTCATCATTGTCTTTTTCCCACCGTCGTCATGCTCAGCGCGGAAGCAGATGCTTGCTCTATCCAGAATAGTTGATCGATGGGTTACAAGCGTTGGTCTGGATGTAGGGGATGACGGCACATACGATGAGGAGGAACAAGCCGATATTCATTTGAGGCACTGAGCTGTCTAGAAATCTAGCTACGATTCAGAGGCCAGAATCCGACAGCTTCATGACAGGTTGCTCTGTTACCTTGCCCCCTGGCCTTGGTTTATCACATTACAAGAGATAGGTCTCGAATGTACGGAACGGTTATTGTCGGTAATTCTCCTTTGTTCAATAGTAGTTTGAAAAGAATAATATCCACTGCTATGGGTAAAGAAACAGAATTCTACGAATTTGACAATGTTCGATCAGTCGTTAAGGTTCAGAGAAATCCAGTATTTTTTATCGTATACGGTTCCGTGTTGGAGACAGAGTGTGTCAATATTTGTCGATCAATTTACGGCTCCGGTGAAACTATGTTTTTGGCTTTCTCAGAGGTTTTAGGTAAACAGGATAAAAAGTTAATAAAATCCTCTAAAATTGACTTTTTTATACCTATGAATGCAGAGCTTGATTTTGTTAACAAGCTTATATCCTCTCTTTTCCGGAATGGAAAAAACACTAAGAATAAAGAACTATTAATGTCGAGAGAGTATCTCTCACTGTTTAGAGCTGATGTGCGTGATCTAACGGAGAAAGAGAGGGATGTGCTAAGAAAAATATGTGCAGGCTATACGAATTCAGACATCTCGACTGAACTTGGTATAAAGGAGTGTACTGTAAAAGCGACCATAACCCGTACGAGGAAGAAACTCAGGATGACCAGTCGGCATCAAGCTTTGAGCTTTGTTCAAGACCTGAATCACGCCGACGTTTCATAGATCGTAGTGGTGTTTTGCCATAACGATGACCGCTCAAGGGTAAGATCGCATCGCAGAATCCCATTCATCCAGAATAATCTGTTTCTTCGATTTATCGCTAATCGCCAACAGTGATAGATCGAGGTAGATCGGCTTGAAGCGACTGTCATCGACCTTGATGAGTGTCGTGGCCGTTTCGTAACCAGGAATATCGTCGCGTATCGGATAAAGACTGGATGCGTCGGCGAGTATTCTCTGGCCCTCTTTGGACAACAGAAAGTCGATGAACAGGCGAGCGCTCTCCAGATTTCGGGCGCTACGGGATATAAAGGCACTGCGCATGACCAGTGTCGTGAAGTCCTCCGGTAGAATCACCTGCAGATCCGGGTACACCTTGGCCCAACTGTTCGCGTAGGAGCCGAGCACGTTGTAGGCAATGGTCAACTCTTTGTCCTGTAACGACTGTAACATCGTGGCGCTGCTGGGATACTGGCGAGCCAGGCTGTTGCCGAACGCTTCCAGCAGGCGTCCATAACTGGTTGTCTGTTGACGGTCGTTGGCCCAGGTGAGATAGCCTATGCCCACTCGTTCAATATCGAATGTTCCGACCCGGCCTTTTAGAATTTCGCTTTGGCGGCGTAGCAGGGTCAACAGTTCGGAGCGACTTCTGGGAATATCGGCGCTGTCGAGCAACGTCTTGTTGACGACAATGACGGCGGGTTCATAGGTGAATCCGAAAATTTCATTTCTCCAGTTCGCCCAGTGCGGCAAGCGTTCGGTTTCAGACGAGAGGTACGGTCGAGCGTAGCCATCGTTAACCAGCTTGAACTGAAGGTCCATGGCGGAACTGAGCATCACATCCGGGCCATTGGGCTGATCCGCAAGAAATTTCTGGTACAGCGTCAGGGTATTCCCCTCCACATACTCTATGTCAATGCGAGGATGTTTGAGGTGAAATGCGTGTAACAGGGGGCTTATCGCGGGATAGTCCGCCGCACCATAAATGATCAGTTTGGTGGAGGGTGTGGAGCTGGCCGGAATGCTAAAAAGGTTGGTGGCATGTAGATTCGTGGCCAGTAGTAGTAGCGGTAACAGCAACTTAAGCATTTTCCGACCTCGCAAAATGGATTTCGACCACGAGTCCGTGGGGCGTGTTCTCGAGCAGATGGAGTTCAGCGCCATGATGATTGGCAATCTCCTTGGCGATTGACAGGCCCAGGCCGCTTCCTGGCTTGTTGCTAACTGTTCCGCGGAAAAACTGCTCAAACACCTTGGGTCGGTCGGCCTCAGGTATTCCAGGTCCATTATCGCTGACCGAAAGTACGATTGTTCCGTCTTCAAGTTTTAGGATATTGGTTTCGACCAAGCCGTTGTCATCACTGTATTTGATCGCGTTTTCGAGTATGTTGCGGATCATCTGCTTCAGGGCGAACTGATCGCCGGTCAAATGAAACTCGCCTTCTCCCAGATAGGAGACTTCTACGCCGCTTTGCAAGGCGGGCACGGCGACCTCACGGCATACCTCTTTAACCAGTGCATCCAGTTGTATATCTTCAAAAACCTCGCGCCGAAAGCGGTGTTCCAGCTCGGCCTGCATCAGCAACTGGCTGACGGTTTCGCTCAGCAGATCGCTACACTCGACCACACGCCGTAGCTGCTGGCGCCTGATCTCGCTGTCCTGCTCCTCCAGCGCATTTTGTGCCTGAGATTTAAGACCGGCCAAAGGTGTTCTTATCTGGTGTGCGGCGATGGCAGTGAACTGCTTCAGTTTATCCAGGGTACCGTTCAGCTGGTTCATGAAGTGGTTGATGGTTTTCAGTAACGGCGTTACCTCATCCGGTACCGAGAGATCGAGCGGCGTTAAATCGACTGGAGAGCGGGAGCCTAGCTCTTGGTTCAGCGTTTTAAGCGGAAGCAGCATCATTCTGATCGCCAGAGTGACCACCAGGAGCGCAACGACGAAAAACAGCGATACAAACTGTAACGCCTTCCAGCGAATCTCTGACGCCAGTCCCTCTCTGGCCCGAAGGGATTGACCCAGCGTTACCCGTATTCTTTTTTTGATCGCAACATCATTTAACACCTGATCCATGGTGATAAATCGTATGTTTTCGCCTCGATATTTTTGCGTGTAAAACCTGTAGTTGAAGGGGCCTATACTCCTATCATCCCGACGTAGATCGCTATTTTCTACCTGCATGGGAATATCGTCATATCCGGTAACAAGAGTGCCGTCTTCATCGGTGATTGCGTAGAAAACTCGATCGTCGGGTGCCAGTGACAGCGTCTTGAATGCCGATCTTGGCAGATCGACCACGACGACGCCGTTGATCAGGCTGATATTTTCTGCGATTTGGAGAGTGGCACCGGCTAGAAGCCGGTCATAGGACAAGCGTGCTGCACGACGTCCATAAAGATCGGCTGCCAAGTAGCTTATCATCACCAGAATGACCAGAAGGCTAATGGTTAGTTTGGTGAGCTGCTGTTTTATTGAAAATCTATTTTGCTTCATCTAAATCATTGAGTAGATAACCCAAGCCTCTGAGCGTTTTTATATCGACGGAGCTGGACGACAGCTTTTTTCTAAGCCGAGCAACGTACAGTTCAATCGCATTGGGACTTGGTGATTCATCGAAGCTGTATATGTGATTCAGAAGCTCATCCTTGCTTAAGACCCTGCCGGTATGGGTCAGGAATATCTCAAGCAGCCGAAACTCCCGTTGTTTTAGATCGACGAGTTCGTTGTCAATAGAAACAGTACAGGCATTTCGGTCGAGCACCAGATTGCCATAAGTGACCTGATCCCGCGAATGTCCCGACTTTCGTCTGAGCAGTGCCCTGCAGCGTGCCTCCAGTTCACCGAAGTCAAACGGCTTGGTCAGGTAGTCGTCTGCGCCGCAGTCGAGCAGAGTAATCCTGTCCTCTACCTGTTCGCGGGCGGTTAAAATCAGCACAGGAGTATCTTTTTTTCTTTTTCTCAGGTTTTCCAGGACCCGTTTACCGTCGAGGCCCGGTAGGTTCAAATCGAGTATGATCAGGTCGTAATCCTGTCGTTTCAGAATCTCGTCTGCCTGGCTGCCCGTCACCACCAAATCCGTACCATGGCCTTGCCGTGCTGCGCGCCTTGAAAGCGCATCGCCCAGAGTTTCATCATCTTCGACTATCAGAATTCTCATTGTGTCTCTTCAGTAATATGTCGATCTCGATCAGGTCCTGCTGCCTCCACTCATTCTAAACGCATCCTGAAAATTAGCGTAAGCGGTTCTCCAGAAGTGGTACTGGAATTTGCCAATGTGCCTCCGTGACAGGTGTATGACAGCTAACTCATAGAGGATGAGTGCAGATGTATTCGGCTGTATACAATCAGGAGGCTGATAAATAAATGGTGGATCCAAGAGCCAATTACGATGTGATCGTGGTAGGTGGCGGCAATGCCGCACTCTGTGCCGCGATCTCGGCTGCCGAAGCAGGGGCACGCACCCTGATACTGGAGGGGGCTCCCAAGGCGTACCGCGGTGGTAACTCACGTCATACTCGAAATTTTCGCTGTATGCATGGAGAGCCGATGGCTGTCTTAACCGACAGTTACGGCGAGCAGGAGTACTTCGAGGATCTGATGAAGGTGACGCAGGGCAATACGGATGAAAAGCTTGCCAAGCTTGCGATCCGCAGCTCCCAGGAGTGCTATGCCTGGATGGTGGAACATGGTGTGCGCTTCCAGCCCTCGCTGTCGGGTACGCTGTCACTCTCGCGCACAAATGCGTTTTTCATGGGCGGGGGCAAGGCGCTGGTCAATGCCTACTATCGAACAGCCCAGAACCTGGGGGTTGACGTTCTTTACGAGGCGCATGTGACTCATCTCGAAAGGGAAGGGGACAGAATCGTCAGTATCGACGTCGAGCATCAGGGGCAGCAGCACTGCTTGGTGTCGAAGGCTGTTGTCGTTGCATCGGGAGGATTTCAGGCGGATGTCGACTGGTTGGCTGATGCCTGGGGACCGGCTGCGAAGAATTTTCTGATCAGAGGGACGCCCTACAACCGTGGCGTCGTACTCAAGGATCTGATCGGGCAGGAGCTGGAGTCGGTGGGCGATCCTACGCAGTGCCACGCGGTGGCGATTGATGGACGCGCGCCGAAGTTTGACGGCGGCATCGTAACGCGGCTGGATTGTGTCCCGTTCTCGGTGGTGGTGAACAAGGAGGGGCTGCGCTTCTACGACGAGGGAGAGGATGTCTGGCCGAAACGTTATGCGATCTGGGGGCGGTTAGTTGCGGCCCAGCCGGACCAGGTCGGTTATGTGATCATCGACTCGAAATCGCTTGAGCTGTTCATGCCGTCGGTCTTCCCGCCGATCAAGGCCGACACCCTGGAAGAACTGGCCGGGAAACTCGGTCTGCCGGCTACACGGCTGCAACAGACGATCAACGAATTTAACAATGCCTGCACCGAAGGCCGCTTCCATCCGACCGAGTTGGATGGCCTGGCCACTCAGGGGCTGATGCCGCCGAAAAGCAACTGGGCCCGTCCGATCGATACCCCTCCGTATTACGGCTATACCCTGCGTACCGGTGTCACCTTTACCTATCTCGGACTGAAAGTGGATGAGTCGGCTCAGGTGCAGGGCCGCACCGGCCCGATGAAGAACCTCTGGGCGGCGGGGGAGATCATGGCCGGCTCCATTCTCGGCCAGGGATATCTTGCCGGTTTCGGTATGACTATTGGCACTGTATTCGGCCGCATCGCAGGTCGGGAGGCTGCTCGCTATGCAAACAATTGAGTTAGTAAATTTGGATGCCATTGCCGAGGCTCGTCGCCAGATTGAGATATGCAATGCCTGTCGCTACTGCGAGAGTTACTGCGCGGTATTTCCGGCTGTACACAGCAAACGCGCGTTCAGCGATGGCGACATTCAGCAGCTATCGAATCTCTGCCACAACTGCCGGGGTTGCTATTACGCCTGTCAGTACACCGCGCCGCATGAGTTTGGCTTGAATCTGCCCAAAGCCCTGGCCGAAGTTCGCCAAGAGAGCTGGGAGAGTCACGCTCGGCCGGGTGCCATCGCCAAGATATTTCATCGCAGCGGTACCGCCCTGTCGCTGTTCGTCGTTCTGGCGGCCGCGTTGCTGGTATGGCTGATTCAGGTAGCACCCAAGTCCTCCGGCGAAGGGTTCTACTCGCTTATGTCGCACAACGCCATGGTCCTGCTGTTTGTGCCGGCGTTTACCCTGCCGATTCTGCTCATCCTGCTGTCGCTGAGGGGGTATTGGCAAACGATCGGCGGAGAGCCGGTCAGGTGGCGTCACGTCGTCGGTGCGTTTGGCAGCATCGCGAAGATGAAAAACCTCTCCGGGGGGCATGGTGACGGGTGTAATTTCGAGGCCGAAGATGCGTTCTCGAACAGTCGCCGCCGGTACCATCAGGCGACCATGTATGGCTTCCTGCTCTGTTTTGCCGCGACCTCGGTCGCGACGTTGATGCACTACGGGCTGGAGATGTCGGCACCTTACGGGATCTTTTCCCTGCCCAAGTTGCTTGGTATCCCTGGCGGTGTGCTGCTAAGCATTGGCACCCTGGGGTTGGCGAGCCTTAAGCTGAAAGCGGACCGGGAATTGGCCGATGCCCGTGTTTGGGGCGGGGAGATGGCTTTTGTACTGCTACTGTTCGTTGTCAGCACCAGCGGACTGGCGCTGTACTTCCTGCGTGAAACCCGCCTGTTGAATGAGCTGCTGTCGTTGCATCTGGGGGCTGTACTTGCGCTCTTCCTGTTGATGCCATTCTCAAAGATGGTGCACGGCTTCTTCCGTCTGGCGGCACTGATTAGAGATGAGCAGTGCAAGGCTTAAGCAACACGAGTTGCATTTACATACGTGTACCGGGCCGAAAGGCCCGGGCCTTTATTGGGGAATAATAGCGGTATGACAACATCAGCGCGTAAGCCTCCTCTCGCCGCTGTTGCGTATGAGCGCATAATTGAAGCGATCCGCAGCGGGGCGCTTGAACCGGGCGGTCGGGTTGTCGAAACCGATCTGGCCAATTGGCTGGGTATCAGTCGGACGCCGGTTCGAGAAGCGCTTCGACGTCTGGAGTCTGAAGGCCTTATCTGTTCCACGCCGCATCAAGGCATGACAATCGCGGCGCTGGATTACCAGGCGGTAATAGAGCTGTACCAGATGCGCGAAGTACTCGAGGCCAGCGCTGCGTCCTTGGCGGCCAAACATGCGTCGGAAGCCGAAATCTATACGCTCAGGGAGATCCTGAACCAGGAGCGCAGCCTGGCAAACGATCCCGAGGCGAGAGCAAGGCTCAATGAGGCCTTCCATCAGGCACTGTACCGCGCGGCACACAACCGCTACCTGCTCAAGGCGTTATCCGGGTTTCGTGATGCTCTGACTCTGCTGGGTAAGACAACCTATGCCATTGAGGGACGCAGCGATAGCGCACTGGAGGAGCATGAACAGGTTCTGAGCGCTATCGAGGCAGGAGACGCGGGGCTGGCCGAAGAGGTAGCCCGGCGGCACATCCGCGCCGCGCAAAAGGCCCGTATCCGCATGATGACCGATCTGATCTGAAGCACGTATATCCCGCCAACTAATTCTATATCCCGTTCGTTACCGGCAGGCCTGTATCTGATGACGGTCAACCACCGTCCGATATTGATTTTCGGCTCCTGACAGGCCGGTGACAGCTTTGCCCGCTAATTTCTGCTCGCAATAGAGCATAGATCCTGTCATGAAGCCGGCTCATAGCGCTTCATGCACCAGCACTGATGCTCACTTGATAACTAAAAAGACAATAGAGCGAGGTGGCTGTCATGCCGAATCAGACCGCAATTCCGTGCACCATTTTCCGTGGTGGTACATCGCGGGGCCCCTATTTTCTATCGAGTGACCTTCCTCAGGAACGGGAGATCCAGGACCGCATTCTGACCGCCGCGTTGGGCTCTGGAAATGCGATGCAGATCAATGGCATCGGGGGGGGGCACACGCTGACCAGCAAGGTGGCGATCGTCGGTCCGTCCCGGCATCCTGAAGCCGATGTGGACTATCTGTTTGCTCAGGTGTCGGTGGAGGAGTTCAGCGTCGATGTCGGCCCCTCGTGCGGAAACATCCTCTCCGGTGTCGGCCCCTTTGCGATCGAGAAGGGACTGGTTGCCGCGCAGGATGGCGAGACGGTGGTACGAGTCCGTAACGTCAATACCGACTCGCTTATCCATGTTGTCGTGAAGACCCCAGGCGGGATCATCGAGTATGAAGGGGACACCGTGATCGATGGGGTGCCTGGGGCCGGAGCGCCGGTCATTCTCAATTTCCTGGATGTGGCCGGGACCAAAACCGGCAAGCTGCTGCCGACCGGAAATGTGCGTGATGAGTTCGATGGCATCGAGGTCAGTTGCGTCGATGCGGGGGTACCGATGGTGCTGATTCCGGCCAGATCGCTTGGCAAGACCGGAGCTGAAACCAAGGCAGAGCTCGATGCGGATAGTGAGCTCCTCGCCAGGATCGAGAAGATCCGCCGCGAAGCCTCACTGAGGATGGGTCTTGGTGATGCAACCGGAAAAGTGATCCCCAAGGTCGCGCTGCTCTCGGAGCCTCGGCACGGCGGCACCATCACCTCCCGGTACTTCGTACCCCACAACTGCCATGCCTCCCACGCGGTGACCGGTGCGATCTGCGTCGCCGCTTGTATCGCGGTACCGGGGTCCGTGGCGGCGGATGTGGCGATCTGCCCCGAGGGAGAGCAGAAGCCGGTTCGCATCGAACACCCCAGCGGCAAGATCGATGTGATTCTCGAAGTAGAAGGTCAAAACGCCGACAACCTGCAGTTGAAGCGGGCCGGGCTCGTACGCACCGCGCGTCTTCTGTTTTCAGGTCAAATCCATATCCCTGCCAGTGTATGGGCACCTGATGCTACGCAACCCGTTGAGGTTTGATGTCGGCTTTTGGGTGACAGGTTACTGACAGCTTGGCTGGGTAGATTCGATTGTGTGTGAAGCCGCCGCCCCGCGACATGGGGCTTCGCGCGGCAAAAAGATAATAACAAACTCCGAGGTAATGTAATGAAAAGCAAAACATCCCCCTATTCGAAACTGATCAAGGGCGCGGCTTTGGGCATGGCGTGCGGCATCGGGCTGAGCCTGTCGGCCATGGCGCAGGCAGTTGATTTCTCAGGCGAGCGCGTCGAGTTCATCATGCCGTTCAAAGAGGGTGGCGGTTCCGACACCTGGGCTCGCTTCTTCTCCCCGCTTATCTCCGAACAGCTCCCGGGGCAACCTGCTATCGTGGTCAAGAACATACCCGGTGGTGGCTCGACCAAAGGCGCCAACATCTTCCAGCAGCGTGCCGGTACTGACGGGCTGACCGTTCTCGGTACCTCCGGCTCCACTCAGTTTCCCTATTTGCTTGGCGATCCGCGCGTCAACTATGAGTACAAGGACTGGAAAGCCGTGCTGGCTTCACCGACCGGCGGTGTGTTCTACGTGAGCGCTGACCTTGGCATCAAATCGGCGGCGGATCTGCGCAAACTCAAAGGCGTAGAGGTCAAGTATGCCAGCCAGGGCGCGACCTCACTCGATCTGATCCCGCTGTTGGCGATGGACATCATGGGCCTGGATGTCAACGCGATCTTCGGTATGAAGGGGCGCGGGGCCGGGCGTCTGGCGTTTGAACGTGGTGAAGTGAACGTCGATTACCAGACCTCCTCAGCTTACCTGACCAAGGTCCTGCCGTTGGTGGAAGAGGGTAAGGCGGTTCCGATCATGAGCTGGGGGGTGCTGGATGAGGACGGCAACCTGCAGCGTGACCCGACCTTCCCCGATCTGCCTCATTTTGCCGAAGCCTATGAAATGATGCATGGCAAGAAGCCCTCTGGCATCGAGTTCAAAGTCTGGAAAACCTTCTTTGCCGCTGGATTTGCTGCGCAGAAAGGGCTGTTCCTGCCAAAAGAGACGCCTGACGAGGTTGTAGATGCCTGGACAGAAGCGGTCAAGAAGGCCGTAGCATCCGAGGGGTTCAAGGCGCGTAGCGAAGAGATGCTGGGAAGCTATCCCCAGGCGGTAGGTAAACAGGCGCAGAAGGCTTTTGCGATAGCGCTGGATATCACCGACGGGGATAAGGAGTGGATCAGAAACTGGCTGACCGAAAAGTACGGCACCCAGTTCTAACGATTAGCCGAAGGGGGCTGCTCGGCCCCCTCTCGCGATAACAACAAATCAAGGGTTTGGAAAAATGATTGATGCATTCCTGACAGCCCTGGTGACAGTGTTCTCTGGCGTACACCTGCTCTATCTGGCAGGTGGTGTCACCCTCGGTCTCGCAATTGGTATATTTCCTGGGCTTGGCGGGATTGCCGGTCTCTCACTTCTTCTGCCCTTCCTGTACGGAATGGAGCCGACCTCTGCGCTGGCGATGTTGATCGGCTTGGTCGCGGTCATCCCGACCTCCGACACCTTTACCTCGGTACTGATGGGCATTCCGGGATCCAGCGGCTCGCAGGCGACGGTGCTCGACGGCTTTCCGCTGGCGAAAAAGGGTGAAGCCGCGCGTGCGCTCGGTGCAGCCTTTGCAGCGTCGCTGTTCGGTGGTCTGTTCGGTGCCGCGGTGTTGACCGCATTCGTGCTGATTGCGCGGCCGGTGATCCTGGCCTTCGGCTCCGCCGAGCTGTTCATGTTGACGCTGCTCGGCCTGAGTATGGTCGGTGTGTTGGCCGGTAACAGCCTGGTCAAGGGGCTGAGCGCCTGTGGCCTTGGCCTGCTCCTCGGCAGTGTCGGTGGCGCACCGGCAACCGGCGAGTTCCGTATGACGTTCGGTAACTTTTATCTGATGGATGGCATTCCTCTGGTTGTCGTTGGTCTGGGTATCTTTGCACTGCCTGAAATTATCGACTTGCTGCGGCAGAACCGTGCCATCTCCGAGGCGTCTGAACTCGGTCGCGGCTGGCTCGACGGCGTGAAAGATCTTGTGCGCCATAAGTGGCTTGCGTTCCGCTGCGCGGTTATCGGCTGCATCGTCGGTGCTCTTCCCGGTCTGGGGGGCAGTGTGGTCGACTGGATCGCCTACGGTCACGCGGTTCAAACCTCCAAGGATAGAGAGAACTTCGGCTCTGGTGATATCCGCGGGGTATTGGCACCGGAATCATCCAATAATGCCAAAGAGGGTGGCGGCTTGATTCCGACGCTGCTGTTCGGTATCCCCGGTTCCGGCAGTATGGCGGTTTTCCTTGGCGGTATGGTCTTGATCGGTCTTGAGCCGGGGCCGTCGATGGTCGGTAATAACCTGGATATTACCTATACCATCGTTTGGTCGCTGGCATTGGCTAACGTACTGGGTGCGGGTGCCTGTCTGCTGCTGTCAAAGTGGGTAGCCAAGCTCACCACTATTCCCTATGCGCTGATGGCGCCGTTCATGATCACGGTGATCTGTTTTGCGGCGTTTCAGGCAACCCGCGACCTGAACGATTTGGTCTCGCTGATTGGGATCGGTGTGCTCGGTGTGCTGATGAAAAGGTTCGGTTGGCCACGTCCCGCATTCCTGATCGGATTCGTGCTTGCCAGTGGTATGGAAACCTACCTCTATCAGGCGCTCCAGTTCGATGGCATCGGGTTCCTCACCAAACCTGGTGTTTTGATCATCGGTGCACTGATTGCGTTGTCTATCTTCTTCGCCGTGCGTCATATCGCCAAAAACCAGCAGGAGACGGAATCAAAATCTGAAGTGGATACCGCGTCGGTACCACAGAATCGCATGCCGCAGATTCTGTTTGCAGGGGCTATTTGGCTGACCTTCGCCTACGGATTATACGATGCCATGCAAAGGACCCTGCTGGGCGGTGTTTTCACGGCCGGTGTCTGCGCGCTTATGTTGGTGCTGACCAGCGTGGTCATCTTCAAACTGGTGAAGGGGGATATCCATGATGCGGTCAACTTTGATGGTGATGTAAGCGAAGGCTACGCGTTCGATCGCAGTGTCGTGAGTATGCTGCACTATGTGTACTGGCTGCTGGGTCTGGTCGTGGCGTGCTACCTGTTTGGTTATGTGATCTCCACGGCTCTTTTTTTCATGCTGTTCCTGCTGGTGAAGGCCCGTACCTCCATTGTAAAAACCGGAGTGCTGACGGCCAGCGCCCTGGTGTTCATGCTGGCGCTGGCGCATGTGATGGTATTGGAGTTGCCGCGCGGGTTGCTTCAGGACGCGGTCAACATGCCTTGGCCGTTGGGTTGAGGCACAGGAGAGCTTAAATGATGAATCCCAAAACGCTACTGATGCCGCTCTCGAGCAGTGGCCAGGTAAAGGAGCGATTGCAGGGTGCGCTCGCGATTGCACAGTATTTCGAAGCCCATTTGGATGTCATGCATGCGCAGGTGAGTCCTCGCCGCTTCTTTCCGGATGACCGCATCTCACTGGCGGTCCCGGCTGAGCTGCTGCAGCAGTTGGAGACGCTGGCCACCAAGTCCACCGAGCATGAGTCGGTTGCCATGAGGTCGATGTTTGCAGAACTATGCCAGTCGGCATCTGTCGAGTTGGTCAGCGGCGGTCGTGTTGACGGCCCCTCCGCAACCTGGCTTGATGTGACCGGTCTGCGCAGCGAGATGGTTGCAGAGCGAGGTAAGGTCAGCGATATGCTGGTGATTCCTCAGCCACGTTCGGGCGTGCCGAGCTCCACCTTTGAGTCGGCGCTGATGCGTAGCGGCAAACCGGTCATGCTGATGCCCCGCGAACAGACATATTTCCGTGCTGAGCGGGTTGCGATTGCGTGGAATGGCAGTACAGAGGTTTCGCGCGCGGTTAGCGCGGCACTGCCGATTTTAAAACGGGCCCAGGAAGTTCATGTTTTGACTGAGCGTGATGCCCGACCGTTCAAGCCGGATGTTCAGGATCTGCTGGTATATCTGGAGCGACATGATGTCGACGCGGTACATAAGACGTTCGATAGCCACCATAAATCAGCGGGCGAAGCGATAGTCGATACGCTGCATGACGAGGGGTATGACCTGCTGGTGATGGGAGCCTACACCCACCGTCGGGTACATGAGCAAGTATTTGGCGGGGTGACGAGCTACGTCGTGGGCCACGCCAGGATACCGGCATTGATGATGCACTGAACCTATCTCGTTACTCGGTAATTTGTCGAGTGCTCTTGGCGATACCGTGAAAGCGGCGTCGCCTTTTTTGTGACCTTAAATATCGCGAGTGTGCTTTTCTTATTGGTTGTCATGTGATCAGTGAATCACTAACGGATAGCGAAATGCCCTGCGGCAGATCTGAATGCCTGCACTGCGCTCAGCAGTCGGACTCACCGGTTTTCGGTGTACAGGCGGTTTTGTCGCTGATGGTCAGGTTGGCCGGTTTGCTTTCCGCCATAGCCGTGAACCCCCCGGCGTTGAACAGCTGGGTATACCCAGACTCACGCAATGCGCGTTCTGCAATACCGGCGCGGTTACCACTACGGCAGTAGAGCACCACCGGCTGGTCTTTGGGGATATCACGGGCTGCAAACTGCTCGACGATCTGCTGGTAGGGGATCAGTAGAGCACCATCGAGATGGCCGCCGGCATATTCCTGCTCGGTACGCACATCCACCAGCAGGGCGCCGTTGGCAATCTTTTCCCAGCCGGTATCCTCACGAGGTCCTGCCTGGGCCACCAGACTCAGCAACAGGGCGGGCAGCAGGGTTATCAGGGCGATCAGTTGTTTCGTCATTTTTCGATCCTGTAATCAGAACTGGGCTGTTACTTTATGTATATCAGAATAACCTAATACTGGCGATAAATCGGGGAGGCGGAACAATTGTTCATTGATATCGCTAGCCTGGCGTTATTGAATACCCTGATGTAAAAGCTATTGAAAAGCAAAGGAAAAGTCATGACTGAATCTGTACAGCTGGTCGTTGAAGATCTGATTGAAGGCACGGGTATTGAGGTGAAAAAGGGTGGTGCCCTGGTCACGACCCACTATCGTGGCTATCTGGAAGATGGAACCGAGTTTGATTCATCCTACGACAGAGGTGAGCCGTTTCAGACGGTACTCAGCCGCAAGAAAGTGATCGCCGCCTGGGTCGATGGCCTGATTGGCATGAAGGTGGGTGGCAAACGGAAGCTGCTGGTGCCGTCGGATCTGGGGTATGGCGAGCGGGGCTTTGGTGACAAGATTCCGCCAGATTCGAATCTGATATTTGAAATTGAACTGCTGGAAGCGCTGAATCTGGAGTAAGTTGCACCCTGAATAGGTTCAGCGAAGCCCTCTCCTCAATGGAACTCAGACGTCCGGGGAAAGCTCATTCCCTCGCTTTCTCTGCCTGCTCCAACGTTTCTCGATAGATCGCCGCTTCCTGCTCACCCGCCTGTTCTACTGCGCGCTTGGCATAACGCACTGCCTCGGTGGCCTGGCCGGCATCGATCAGTGTCTGAGCCAGGTTGTTCAGCGCCGGGGCGTAGTTGGGGTAGAGCTCGGTTACCCGTTGGTACTGCCGGCCTGCGCCGCGTGGATCGCCCAGGACGTAGAGCCGGTTGCCGTAGCCCATCAGCATCTCCCGGTGGTTGGGCCAGCGTGACAGGCCGGTTTGCCAAGTTTTAAGGGCATCGTCGGCGCGGGCTTGGGATTCGAAAGCGGCCGCGGCCAGGAAGTAGCGTGTGGCATCGGCCTGCGGTGGGATCTGGCCCGGTTTCAGTGCGACCAGTGCCCAGTTTTTACCACGGCTCCAGGTGCGCTCGAACAGCTTCAGACCGATCTCATAGCGCTCGATCAGGCCTGAGCGCAGGATGATGCTGCGCTTGTCCAGGTTGTAGCCGACCACCACGGCATAGTGCCACTGTGGGTACCACTCCAGCCCCAGGTTTTGCAGCACCAGGACCGGATAGCCGGCATCGACGGTTTGCAGCAGTACCTCAAGCGATGGGTCGAGGGTGTAGGCCAGACGCTGGTAGTGGCGGGTGGCGGTCTGCATCTCCACCTGGAAGCTGCCTTTGCGTCCCGGTACGTAGACGCGGGCGGTCAGCTCGTCGGGGGTTACGGCCACGCTGCTGTAGTTGAGCACTGTCGCCAGCGCTGCCGGTCCGCACTGGTACTCCTCCTGAGGATAGAAGGGTACGTCGGTCAGCTCCTGCTGCGGGGGCAGGAGCCTTGGCTGGTTGTTCAGCAGTGCATTTGTCTGCGGCGTCGCGCTGCAGCCTGCCAGTAGCAGCAGGAACAGGAGGCTCAGGCAGAGACGAAGCTGTTTGGGCAGGGTGACTGGCCGCATCCGATTATCTCAGGGAGGTATAGGCCCGGGCTTGCTGCCCGGGCCTGCCGCTTAGATGCGGGGGAATATATCGGTTACGCCTGCGATATCGAGCAGGATCAGGATCAGCAGTACCAGGGCGATGGTGCCCAGGGCACCGCTACCGGCGGGCAACTGATCCAGTCGGCCTTCGACCTGGGCCAGCTCTGCCGGGGTCATGCCGTTGACACGCTCCTGCACCATGTTGGGGTCGACGCCGAGGGCGATCATCTGCTGTTTGACATCATCACGGGCCAGCATCTCGTGGATACGTGCTCTCTGGGTGTCGACTTCGGCTTCCGTGGCGATCTGGTCGGTGCTGACGATGGCGCCGTAGGCGGGGCCTTGAATGCCGGCAAAGGTGAAGAACAGTGCCACCAGTGCGGCGATAAAACGGGATCGGGTTACATCTTGTAGTTTCATCTGACGGACTCCTTGCCTATCGGTTGGCGATGACTATCACTGTGAAAGTATAGTCACTCGATAGGACACCACCTCGGCTGTCCGGTTCAGCTTTTTGCCATCATCGTGCCCATCAGCATAAACAGCACCCCGTTGAGCGCATTGAAGGCACGGCCCAGACGCGGCATGCGCAGTCGGCGGGCTCGGTCGGCGACGAGCGACAAGCCGCAGAGCCAGAGCATGCTGACGCTAAAGTGCACCAACGCCATCGCCATCGACTGCACCAGCGCCGAGCCGGCCGGGTCGATGAACTGGGGCAGAAACGCCATGTAGAAGATCACGGCCTTGGGGTTGAGTACGTTGGAGAGCACCCCTTCACGTAACGAGCGCCAGGGGCGCAGCGGTTGGGCGGCGGTTGCCGTCAATGCCGTGGGCACCGTGCCGCTGCGCAGCGTGGACCTAAGGGTCATCAAACCCAGCCAGATCAGGTAGAGTGCACCGGCCAGCTTGAGCAGGGTGAAGGCCCAGGCGGACTGCAGCAGAATGACCGAGATCCCCAGCGCGGATACGGCGGCATGCACGAACAGACCGCTGCTGATGCCGAGCGTGGTCAGTGCGCCATCTTTCCACCCGCCGCGCGCGCTGTTGCGCAGCACCAGCAGGGTATCCACGCCGGGCGAGAGTGTCAGCAGCAGGATGGCGACAAAAAAGGTGAGGTACTGGAACTCCATGGGATCTTTCCGCAGAACAGGTGCCGAATCTCGATTTTGGGCCCGGGGCCCGATCTCGTCCAGCGCAATATTGTGTGGGTCTCAATCCCTGCGTGGGTGCTTATCGCCTTAGCTTGGCACTCAGGTCACGCAGCAGCGTGCGTAGCCCCTCCTCCAGCGTTGGGTGGTAGTAGGGCATCTCAAGCAGCTGATCGACCGTCTCTCCGCGCTCCATCGCCCAGGCCAGCAGATGGGCCAGGTGTTCCACCTCCGGTCCCAGCAGTTCGCCGCCGAGCAGCTTGCCGCTGCCTTTGTCGGCCCATAGTTTGACGGTGCCGCGGGCCCTGTTCATCACCTTGGCGCGGGGCTGTTCGGCGAAGTCGAAACTGGCGCTGACCACCTCTCTGTCGCTTAGGGTGGCGATCTCGACGGCACTCATGCCAAAGGTGGCGATCTGCGGATCGCTGAACACGATCGCCAACGGGGTGGTGCGTCTGCCGGGTTCGATGTTGGGGTAGGCTCCGGCATTACGCCCGGCGATCACCCCCTCGTCCGAGGCTTCGTGCAGCAGTGGCAGCTGGTTGTTGGCGTCACCGGCGATGAAGATATGCCTTGGCGTGCACTGCAGAGTATGGCGGTCATACAGCGGCACGCCCCGTTTATCCAGTTGCAGCGATGTGTTTTCCAGACCTAGATCGTCGACCTGCGGTGTGCGGCCCGTGGCGGCGAGCAGGTAGTCGAAGGATTCGGTTATCGCATTACCTTCTTTGTTGGTGAAGCTCACCTCGACCCCTTGCTCGGTACGATGAACACTGCTGACCTTGGCGTCGGTGTCGAGTGGGTATTCGGCGCCGAACAGGGTGCAGGCCTTGGCTCGCATCTCGGCATCGCCCAACGGGCCGATAAGGCCGCCGATGCCGAACATCCGTATCCGCACCCCGAGGCGGTGCAGCGCCTGGCCCAGCTCCAGGCCGATGACGCCGGGGCCGAACACCACTACCGATTCCGGCAGGTCGGGCAGTTCGAACAGGTCGTCGTTGACCAGCAGGCGGTCCGTGGCGCTGTGCAGAAAGGCGGGGATGGCGGGACGGGAGCCGGTGGCGATGACAATACGCTGTGCCTCGATCAGCTCGCCGGTGTCGGTTTGCAGCTGGTGGTCGGAGATGAAGCGGACGCGTTGATGCAGGATCGCGGTGTCGGGGATCGACTCCATCCCTTTGAGCACCTTGCCGACAAAGCCGTCGCGCAGCATGCGCACCCGCTCCAGTACCGCCTTGCCGTCGATCCGGATCGAGCCGGCATGCACGCCAAAGGCGCTGGCTTCACGCAGATTCCAGGCGGCATCGGCGGCGGCGATCAGCAGCTTGCTGGGCATGCAGCCGACGCGGGCGCAGGTGGTGCCCAGCGGGCCCGGGTCGATCAGCAGTACGGAGTCTGTCTGTTTGCGGGCGTGTCGATAGGCGTTGAGACCGGCGCTGCCGGCGCCGATGATGGCCACCTCAGTTGTGCGCATAACCTGTCCTTCTCGTTGTCGAGCTCGGGCGCGAGCCAATATCAGTTATTCAGTAATATCTAATATTGGCTCGCGCAAGGTAAGTGCGCAATTTTCGGGCCTTTTAGCGGCCTGTCGGTGAGTGGCCGGTGGCGGATCAGCGCTGCTTGTTGCTGCGCGGGGTGTTGGCACCCTTGCTGCGTGGCTGATGTCCGCGGTGGGTATCGCCGGAGCGCTGGCCGTCGCGGTGAGGCACCTTGGGCTTTTTCGGCCGCTGGCGACGCTGGGCTGGTTTGCGATCCAGGCTGGATTCCGGCAGCGCATGGGCCGGATCGAAACCGTCGATCACTTCACGGGTGAGCAGCTGGTTGATCAGCCGCTCGATGGCGCGCAGCTGGTCGATCTCATCGGCACAGACCAGGGACACCGCCTGGCCGCTGGCTCCGGCGCGACCGGTACGGCCGATGCGGTGGACATAGTCCTCCGGCACATTGGGCAGATCGAAGTTGACTACCTGCGGCAGTTGATCGATATCCAGGCCGCGGGCGGCGATATCGGTGGCCACCAGTGCCTGCAGTTTGTTCGATTTGAACTCGCTCAGTGCCTTGGTGCGGGCGTTCTGGCTCTTGTTACCGTGGATCGCGGCAGCCTTGATACCGGCGTTTTCAAGCTGGGTGCTGAGCTTGTTGGCGCCATGCTTGGTGCGGGTGAACACCAGCACCTGGTGCCAGTTATGATCCTTGATCAGCTTGATCAGCAGCGGCGCCTTGGATTTCTTGTCTACCGGCGAGATCCACTGCTTGACCGTTTCGGCGGTGGAGTTGCGCGGCGTGACCGAGATCTCCACCGGGTTGTGCACCAGCCCCTTGGCCAGATCGCGGATCTCGTTGGAGAAGGTGGCCGAGAACAGCAGGTTCTGCCGCTTCGGCGGCAGCAGCGCCAGGATCCGCTTGATGTCGTGGATAAAGCCCATGTCGAGCATGCGATCCGCCTCGTCCAGCACCAGCACTTCGAGCTGGTTGAAGCGCACGGCGTTCTGCTTGTACAGATCGAGCAGGCGTCCCGGTGTGGCGATCAGCAGGTCTACACCCTTGCGCAGTGCCATCATCTGCGGGTTGATGCTGACGCCGCCGAATACCACGGTGGAGCGTAGCGGCAGGTACTTGCCGTAGGTCGATACGCTCTCGGCGACCTGGGCCGCCAGTTCGCGGGTCGGGGTCAGGATCAGTGTACGCACCTGGTTGGGTTTCGCGCGCTCGCCGTCGCTCAGTCGTTGCAGGATCGGCAGTGTAAAGCCCGCGGTCTTGCCGGTACCGGTCTGGGCCGCGGCCATCACATCCTTGCCCTCCAGCACGGCGGGGATCGCCTGCAGCTGGATCGGGGAGGGGGTGTCGTAACCCTGTTCGGCAACGGCTTTCAGAATAGGATCGGACAGGCCAAGACTGGCAAAACTCATTGGATGATCTCTGATAAGGGTGTCTGGTAACGGCAAAGAACGCGCGAGCGCGAATGCGGAGAAGGCGCGCAGCTTACCCTAAAGCCTGCTGATTTTCTACGCATTCCGGCTCGCTCTCCAGCCGGTTGCGCTTGACCAGCGTCGGGTACCAGTAACTCCACAGGGCGACAATCGCCAGTGTGCCGACGCCGCCGATGACGATTGCCGGCACCGCGCCGACCCAGGCCGCGAGCACACCGGAGCGGAATTCGCCGAGCTGGTTTGAGGTGCCGATGAAAAAGCCGTTGACCGAGCTGACGCGTCCGCGCATCTCGTCCGGTGTTTCCAGCTGGACCACCGTCGAGCGGATCACCACGCTGACCATATCCGCCGCGCCCATCACCAGCAGCGCCAGCACCGACAGCCAGAGGGTTTGCGACAGGCCAAACAGCACGGTCGCGGCGCCGAAGATCGCCACCGAGACGAACAGCTTGACGCCGACGCGGCTGTCGATCGGCTTCCAGGCCAGGTAGAGCGACATCAGCAGCGCGCCGACAGCGGTGGCGCTGCGCAGCACGCCCAGCCCCCAGGGGCCGGTTTCCAGCACGTCGCGGGCGACGATCGGCAGCAGGGCGGTGACGCTGCCGATCAATACCGCGAACATATCCAGCGAGATGGAACCGAAGATCACCGGGTTGCGCCAGGTGAAGCGCAGGCCGCCAAGCATCGATTCCAGCGTTATAGGCCGTCGGCTGAACTGCTCGCGGCGATAGCTCAGCTTGAACAGAATCAGCGTCGACACCAGGCTGCACAGGGTGCTGCTGGCGTAGAGTACGTCGGCACCCCAGATATAGATGATGCCGCCCAGCGCCGGGCCGATGATCGTGGTCGCTTCACGGCCGGAGGCGGTCCAGGCTAACGCCCTGGCCAGCAGGTCGTTGGTGACGATATTGGGCACCATCGCTTGGGTCGCCGGCATCTCGAATGCGCTGGCGATCCCCAGGCCGATACAGCAGGCGTAGATGATCTCCGGCGTGATGATATCGAGCGCACTGGTCACCGCCAGCACGGCGATGGTCAATGTTACCAGTGCGCGGCTCAGCAACATGATTGTCTGTCGACTGTAGCTGTCGACCACATGCCCGGCATGGAGTACCAGCACCAGCTGTGGCAGGTAGCGCGCCAACCCGACCAGGCCCAGGCTCAATGCGCTGTCGGTCAGGTTATAGATCTGCCAGCCCATCCCCACCAGCAGCATCTGGATCGCGAATGAGGCCGCCATCTGACCGACCCAGAAGCGCATAAAGGGTTTGTGTTTGAGTAGGGAGGGGGCTGTCATGCGACTCCTTTCGGCGACCGGTTAGGTTGAGCACGGTGGGGGTGAAAGTGTAACTGATATCACCAATATCGCAGGTATTAATTTATTGAAAGATAGCCTGTTTTTTCGCATCGCGTCGCCGGATAAGCGATTGGTTAAACCGCGGAGTAAACACTGCGTTTAGCCGCCGGTCAGCGCTTGGAAAATGTAGAGCGTACCGCCGTCGCCGACCCGGTCAGACAGCGTCTTTCGGTCGATGAGGATATTGTCGTTGACGCTCACCATCACATGCCTGCGCAGCGCACCCTGTTCATCGAGGATGTAGTCGCTGAAACCGGGGGCGGCGTTGTCGATTGCCCGTATCACCTCGGCGACGGAGCCGACTGCTACCTCGATCTCCAACCCCTCCAGATCGGGGAAAAAGCGGTACAGGTGCGGCGTCAACTCAACCCTGACCATGGCACTACCCAAAGCGTACGGAGTAGACCGGTGGGAAATTATTGCCCAGGCACTGCCAGGTTTCGCCGCGGTCTTCCGACAGGTAGACATTGCCGGTGGTGGTGCCGAAACAGAGACAGTCACCGGCGATATCCAGGCCGTGCCTGAGCACCAGGTCGTAGGCGTTATCCTGCGGCAGACCGGTGCGGAACAGCTGCCAGGATTGGCCGCCATCCTCGGTACGTGCCACGCACAGGCCGTCGCCGATCGCCATGCGCGCCATATCCGATCGCTCCGGTATCACCCAGGCCGTCGCGCCATCCTGCGCATCCACCGCAACTGGGAAACCAAAGTGGACGCCGACGTCCGGGGCGCTGACCTTGCGCCAGTTAGCGGCGCCATCTGCGCTGTAAAACACGCCGCAGTGGTTCTGCTGCCAGAGATGTTCCGGCTGTGAAGGGCAGGCGGTGATGAAGTGCGGATCGTGCCCCCATTCGGCGTGAGGGTCGGGCATATAATCGTTCAGCATGCCCCGGTTACGCCCAGTCCAGCTCTGGCCGCCATCGTGGGATTCCAGCACACCGGCCGAGGACACCGCCACGTGGATATGAGCGGGGTCGTGCGGATCGACGACGATGGAGTGGATACCCGGCTCGAACACGCCATAATCGACGCTGGCCGGTGTTCCGCCCCAGCGCGTTTCGCTGGTGGCATCGCCGCTGAACAGATCGCCGCCACGAGTCTCGTGGTTCCACAGTGGTCGGTTCAGCTCCCAGGTATCACCGCCGTCATCGCTGACAAACAGCCCGCCAGGGATGGTGCCGGCGTAGAGCCGGCCGGGTTGTGATGCGGCGCCGAAGGCCAGGGTCCAGATCTTCAGCACCGTGGCGTCCCTGTATTCCGGCTGGCCGGACGGGGTTTGTGGATCGAAATCCGGCGTCGGCAGGTACTGCACGATATGGCGGGCACCCAAGGGGTATTTCAGTGACGAAAGATCTTCCCAGCTGTTGCCGCCGTCACGCGAGCGCGACAGCTTCGGTCCCCAATGGCCATGGTCCAACGAGGCCCACAGGGTGCCGTCACGCGGATCGCGTGCCGCGTAACAGACTGGAATCCCGGCATGCAGAATGGGGCGGGGGTTCCAGGCGGAATCCTGGCGGTCGAATATCACCGTACCCTTGCGGGTGCCGAGAATAAGTGTGTTGGACATAGTGGCGGCCTCCTGGCCTATCGGAGCGTTATAGCTGATACCTCAGTGGCCCACTAACTATAGAAGCTTCCGGATGATCCGTTAGGCCAATCGCGCCGATTGCGGGAGAAGATTATTCATATTACGAACAGCGCCATGAACTCGTTGACCGGTGTGGCTTCCAGCTCGCTCTGATTCCGGCACAGTTCGACGATCTGCCGGTAGCGGGCAGAGGGAAATCGGGTGGCCAGATTGGTCGCGAACTTCTGCTCCAGCAGCGGGATCCCCTCCGGCCGACGGCGCCGGTGGCCAAGCGGATATTCGATTGTCACCTCATCGGTTGAACTGCCATCGTTGAAGTGCACCTGAACAGCATTGGCGATGGAGCGTTTGTCCGGCTCCAGATATTCGCGGCTGAAACGCGGTTCTTCGACCACCTGCATCCGGGCGCGTAAGCGGTCGATCACCGGGTGGGATCTGTGGAACTGATCTTCGTAGTGCTCCGCGGTCAGCTCGCCGAATGCCAGCGCCACGGCGACCATATACTGCAGGCAGTGATCACGATCGGCGGGATTGTTCAGCTCACCCTGCTTGGAGATGATACGGATCGCCGATTCCTGGGTGCGGATCAGGATGGTGTCGATCTGCTCCAGCCCGTCGTTCACCCTGGGATGTAACTGCAGCGCGGCCTCTACGGCGGTTTGGGCATGGAACTCGGCCGGGAAGGCGATCTTGAACAGGATATTTTCCATCACGTAACTGCCGTACGGTCGGGATATATCGAATTGGCGTTTATCTGCCGGTTTGAGTTGCTGATCCGCATTGGTCTTGCTGAAGCAGACATCGTAGAAACCCCATTGTCTGGCGGTCAGCACGCTCGGAATCCCCATCTCGCCACGCATCGCCATATCCGCCAGGCGTACCGCGCGTGAGGTGGCATCGCCCGCGGCCCAGGATTTGCGCGAGCCGGCATTTGGCGCCTGGCGGTAGGTGCGCAGGGCCGAGCCGTCGACCCAGGCATGGGACAGTGCCGCCATGATCTGCTCCCGGTTGCCGCCCATCAGCCAGGTCACCACCGCGGTCGAGGCGACCCGTACCAGCAATACATGGTCGAGACCGACCCGATTAAACGCGTTATCCAGCGCGATCACGCCCTGAATCTCGTGTGCCTTGATCATCGCCTCAAGTACCTGACGCATGCGCAGCGGCGGCTTGCTCAGGGACAGGTTGAGTTGAGACAGATGGTCGGCTACCGCCAGAATCCCGCCCAGGTTGTCGGACGGATGGCCCCACTCGGCAGCCAGCCAGGTGTCGTTGAAGTCCAGCCAGCGGATCAGACAACCGATATCCCAGGCCGCCTTCACCGGATCGAGACAGAGCCGGGTGCCCGGCACGCGGGCGCCGTTGGGTACCACCGTGCCCTCGACCAGTGGTCCCAGGTGCTTGGTACACTCCGGGAAGCGCAGCGCCAGCAGGGCGCAGCCCAAGGTATCGATCAGGCAGTAGCGGGCGGTCTCCAGTGCGAGAACGCTGTCGATGCGGTAGTCCAGCACATAGTCGGCGATATCCTGGATCACCTGGTCGTAGTCGGGGCGTTCGCTTGAATCAGCCGTGTTGGACATCTCATGCCTCCGGGTCACGTGGATAACGTTAACTATAGAAGCGTGCGCTTTCTCGTGGCTTGGCGGCCTCCAAATCCTTGCTGAGTTAAGTCATTGGCGAGTCCGCCGTATACGGGATGTTGGCGATATGGCTGGCGGCTATCGGAGATTACAGAACGCGGATCTCTGTGGTGTACAAAATTTCACCAATCTCACCCTGACAGATCCTGAGCAGCAGACTACTTTTACGATTCACGGAGCCGATTCGCTTAGCTTCATCAGGAACCAGGAGCAGGAGAGAGCGCATGTGTGTGTCAAACCCTAGCCTATTGGGAGACGATGTAGAGACAACCTGTGGTATTGCCGTCGATATCGAGGCGCAGTATGAAGCGTTTCGACTTTATTCCGCCTATGGCGGGCAGGAGGGGATTTCGCGGGTCGTCATGACAGCCGCAGAGCCTAAGCCAATGAAAAGCAGTACTCAGGTATACCGAGCCAGAATCGGTACGCCGCGTTGGCTCACCGCGCAGTGTTGATCTCCGTCTACAGGGTTGATCGACCCCGCTAATGGGGACGATCAACTCGTGGAGACTGCTGGAATGGCCGCAACTAATTCCCGACAGTAAAGAAGCCCAGTTTTTTCACCACCGACTGGCTGGCGTCATACATACTTTTGCCGGCGCGGCTGGTTTCGCTCGCTATCTCCGCGCCCTGAGCCGTCAATGCCTGTACCTCGTGCACATGTTTGCTGATATCCAGAGCGACTGAGCTTTGCTGTTCCGCGGCGGTGGCGATCTGTTGGGTCTGATCGTTCACACGATCGATGCTGTTCAGAATCTCGGTAATCATCTGGCTATTGGCCGCCACCTTCTCACGCGCCACCTCTGCCGTATTACGGCAGCTATCCATTTTCGATACTGCATGGTCGCTGGCGTCGTTAAGCACGCCGAGCATCGACTCGATCTGGTTGACCGAATCCTGCGAGCGCTGCGCCAGGGTGCGCACCTCATCCGCCACCACGGCAAAGCCTCGGCCCTGGTCTCCGGCGCGAGCGGCTTCGATCGCGGCATTCAGTGCCAACAGGTTGGTTTGTTCGGCAATACCGCGAATAGTGGCCAGGATCTGGTTGATGTTGTACGTCTCATCCCTCAGCTTGGCGATAACATCACCGGTGTCCACCAACGTGCTGACAAGATCCAGGGTGATGTTCAGCATCTGCTGAGAATCATCGATGCCGGCCTTTGCCTGCTGTGCAATATGGCTTGAAGCGAGTGCCGTGTCGCCGGTGTTGTTGGCGATCATATGTGCCGTCGCCGACATCTCTTCAATCGCCGTGGCGACTTGGACCAGATTTTCCCTGACCCGATTGGCCACCTCATCCATCCGTTCGTTGGCCTGGGTAACCGATACGCTGTTATCGGCCACTTCATTGGCCGAGGCCTTGATCTCACGAACGGCATCCGACAGCAGCAGCGTTGTTTCATTTATCGTATTGATCAGTCCGGCTATCTCGTCGCTACCCCGACCGGTAGCTGTATCGCGAAGATCGCCTTTCGACAGACTCATGGCGCAGCTTTGCACCGTACGGATACCGCGCACGATACTGGTTGATATGTAGATGCCGAGGCCAGTTGCTACGGCAATCGCGATCAGCAGGGAGGCGTAAAAGGTGGTATTTGCCTGTTCGATGTTCCGATCGACCCGATTCTCCGCGCCCATTGCCAGTTGCCCGGTCTGGCGCTCAAACTCGCCGAAGAAGTCGATCAGTGCCAGGTAGGAGTCGAGATGCGCCTTGTATATCGGAAAATCCGCCATGTGATCAGGCGCTGTGGTCATCGCGTCGACAAAGGCGCCCGATTTTTCATCGAACGTTTTGATCATCTGTTCAAGCTTGCTAAGGGACTCCCTGTCGCCCGCGAAGTTATCCTTCACACCCTGCAGCAGTTGCGGGGTTGCTTGCTTAAAACTCAGGATCCGGTCGAGAAACTCCTGCGCCTGGTCGCTTAAACCCAAAACATACTTGGTCTGCAGGGCCGTGATATCCAGCATGATCTCCATCTGAGTCTCTTTCAACTCCTGGAACTGAACAGCGGTCTTGTAGCCCTGGGTGTAGAACTCTCTAAAACTGCCTGCAACCTGGTTACCGGCATTCCAGATCAGGACAAGGGCGATGATGAAAATGAGGGAGATGCTTGAGAGCAGAAGAATGAACTTATTACGCATCGACAGCTTGTTCATTTTTTATATAAACCCGTTATTTTTATGGTTATATGTTTTCTCGATAAGAGGTCCTGGAGTTATAACATAAAGACTCCCTGCACGGAGTTATTACCCCCCGCGAGTGATTTCTCATCCTGAAAATAGATAGGTTGACCTGGCTGAAGCAGGAATATCGGACTCCGCTCTGACATGGATCGACGCCGCCCGTTTTAGTGATTCACGAACGCTATCGATATCCGCTACCACGCCCCGCAGACGGTTATTCAGCCATCGATTTCAGCCTTGAAGCGCATCCGCTGTCCCAGTGATGAAAGTCGGAATGGTTGCCGATAAAGTCGAAAAATGAAAACTTTCGCCGGGTTGATTCGGAGATGATGGCTAACGTTGAACAGTAACCTGACCTTGGCAGCTAGAGTACAAAAACAATGATCGAACAAAAAATTCAGTTTAAAAGCGACGGCCTGACTCTCGACGGTGCCTTCTTCGTTGACGAAAATAATTCCGACAAGTCTCTGCCGATAGTGATCGTCTGCTCCGGTTTTACCGGCCAGAAGAACATCCACCCGGAGCGTTATGCCCGTGCCCTGACCCCCAAGGGTTTCACCTGTTTTGGTTTCGACTACCGCGGTTTCGGTGAATCCGAAGGCATTCGCGAGCGCGTGATCCTGGAGGAGCAGGTTCGCGATATCGCCGCCGCCGTCGCCGTTGTGCGTGAGCGCGCTGTTGTAGAGGGTCGTAAAGTGGTACTGGCCGGCTGGGGTATGGCGGGCGGTCTGATCCTCGACACCTACCGTATCTGCGAAGGTCAGATCGATGCGCTGATCTCAATGAACGGTTTCTTCAATTCGGTACGCGTGCAGAAAGCGCTACGCGGCGAGCACGGCTGGAAGGCGTTCAAGCAGTTCATGGCCGAGGAGCGTCTGCGCCTGGCCAAGGGGGGCGAGCCGAAGGGGATCGACCCGTTCGATATCTACCCGCTGGATCCGGTGAGCCGCGAGTATGTGTTTACCGAGTTGGTCAAGGCGCCGGGTTACGGCGTGACTTCAAGCTTCGATTTTGCGGATTCGCTGATCAGCTTCAACCCGGAAGCAAACCTGGACGAGCGTTTCGCCAGCGTGCCCCTGCTGATCGCCCATGGTGCGGAAAACGACCTGCATCCGGTGACCGAGCCCAAGTCTCTGTATGCCGCATACCCGGGTCCGAAGGAGCTGTTCCTGCTCGCCGGAGGTGGTCACACCGAGTGGATGCTGGACCACGATCCGAAATTCATCGAGTTCTCCGGTCACATTGCCCAGTGGATCAAGGCTAACGTCTGATCCTGCTCTTGGGGGCCTGGATGTCCTCTCTCCCCGGTGACGGATTGCACTACCGTCACCGGGTTTTTTCGTTTGTCGAGGTTTGAGATGAGCGCAAGCATACCTTTCTGTGAAGCCGCGGATCCCTTTCCCAAAGCACCCGTCTTTGATGTACCCGACGGTGCCTGTGATACCCACGCTCACGTATTCGGTCCAGAACCGCGTTACCCCTATACCCTGAACCGCACCTATACGCCACCGGATGCACCGGTGGGTGCCTATCTGCACCTGCACCGTCGGCTGGGCATCTCCCGTGGTGTGTTGGTACAGCCCAGTGTCTACGGTACCGATAATCGTCTGCAGATGGATGCCCTGGCCTACCTGCGCGGGCAGGGTCTGGAATACAAGGGCATAGCGGTGCTGGATGCGGATGTCAGCGATGCTGAACTGGATACGCTACAGGCACTCGGTTACTGCGGTGTGCGCCTGAACCTGCTGTTCAAGGGCGGTATTCAGTGGTCCGATGTGGAAGCGCTTGCCCAGCGGCTGGCGACCCGTAGCTGGCATCTGCAGTGTCTGATCGATGTCTCCGAGTTCGAGGAGCTGGAAAACCGCCTGCGTGCGCTGCCGGTTCCGGTGGTAATCGACCACATGGGACATATGGATTGTCGCAAGGGGATTGAGCATCCAGGGTTTCAAGCCCTGCTGAACCTGCTGCGGGAAGACAAGGCCTGGGTCAAGCTCTCCGGTGCCTACCGTATCACCGCCCTGCAACACCCCCCGTACGCGGATGTGGATCGTTTTGCACGTGCCTTGATCGAGGCCAACCCGGCGCGCTGTGTCTGGGGATCGGACTGGCCCCATCCCCATTTTCTGATCCCGATGCCGAACGACGGCGATCTGCTGGATCTGCTGGCGCGTTGGGTCCCGGATGAAATGATGCGTAATCGTATCCTGGTGGACAACCCGGCTCGGTTGTACGGCTTCCGATAAACCTGAGTGGTGTCGACAAATAGCCCCGGCCATTGAAGCCGGGGTTTCTGTTTACAGGCTGACGGGGCTGGTCAACAGCTGCAGTAGTTCGGCGACTTCTGTCTTATCGAGCGTCCAGGCGCCCAGGCTCAACTGCCGTATCCGGTTGCGGGTGGCGTCGGACAGCAGACCGTCGGTCAGGCCGTCGAACTTGGCGGACAGCTCCTCGGTGGTGAGCGGATTTTCCGGGTTGCCTCGGGCGATCGCCGGTTGCGATACCAGTTCACGTCCATCCTTCATCACCACGCAGGCGTGTGCCCAGCGCTCGGCCGGGAAACGGGCGTTGTACACATCGGTCTCGCGCATCCTTACGCGCTGACTGAGGGCGCGGCGCATCGGGTGAGCCAGTCCTGCGCTGGTTTCAGCCACCGCTTCCGGCAGTATGCAGTCATCGATCAGTGCCGAGGCGACCGAGAACGGCAGGCTGTACTGCGCCTCCTCGGTGGTCTCGGGCAGCACCTTATGCAGGCGGGTCGCCTCGTGGAAGCTGTAGATCTCGATGGCTTCGATCTGCTCGACACTGAAGCCGGGCTGGCGGCGGATTTCGCGCACCGCCTCCACCGCGGGCTGGGCCCAGCGGCAGACCGGGTAGGCCTTGAAGTACTGCTCCAGGATATACCAGCGCTGCCCCAGATCCTGCCAGATGTCGGTGACCGCGTCGCCGAACAGGGTGACCGCCGGCGCGCCGGTGAAGCCTGCTTCGGCCAGCAGGACGGCACTGACCCCGGCCAGCGCCCCCCAGCCGGAGCCGTCCTTGACCATGGTGGGGTGGTCGATGCAGCGCATCATCTGGCTGCGAGGACCATAGAACTCGGCGCTGCCCAGGGCTTCACGGGTGGCCTTCGCATCCAACCCGCGCAGCCGTGCGACAACGGCGGCAACGCCTATACCGTTCCAGGCACCGGAAGTGTGGTAGTCGCAGGCGGTGCGGTGCAACGCGATACCGGCGCGGGTGGCGACTTCGTAGCCGATTACCAGTGCGGTGAGCAGTTGCTCTCCGTTCAGGCACTGTTCATGGGCTACTGCCAGCAGGGCGGGCAGGATGGCGACACCCACATGCCCCTTGGTCAGTACCTGGCCGTCATGGGCGTCAAGGCTGTCGATCAGCATGGAGCCAAACAGTGCACTGCCGCACAGGCTTGCATGCTGGGCACTGAACAGCAGGGGCGTCTCACCGGGATACTGGCTGGTGACGAAGTTGGACAGAATGTGGCTAAGCCGGGTGCGGTGGCCGGCTGCAGCAACACCGATCAGATCGAGCAAGCAGCGTTGGGCCTGGTCGATGACGGCAGGCGGCAGCTCCCATGCATCCAGCCGATGAATGAATGCGTCCAGGGTTTGCATAGTGGTTTTTATTCTTTGATGGGCGGGCAGGGCTGCCCGCACTTTGGGATTAGTGGTTGTCCAGCAGGCGGCGGATCAACGGGGTATCGGCATCGCGGATTGCCGGGTGGTCGAAGCGTGCGGCCGCGATCGATTCCAGATCCAACTCGGCGCTGATCAGGCACTCCCGGTCCTCCGCAAGCGCCAACACCTCGCCGCGGGGGCCGAGGATGCGGCTGCCGCCCCAGAACCAGGCATCGCCCTCCTTGCCGTAGCGGTTTGCCATAACCACTGGTACGCCATAGAGCATGGCGTAGAAGCTGACGTTGATCTGCCAGTTGGTTTCATTGGAGAAGGCTTCGCTGACGATGGCCGAAGCGGAGTTGACCGGGGCCAGCAGCAGCTCCGGGCGGCGCAGCATGGCACAGTGCACCAGGGCCGGGTTCCACAGATCGGCGCAGATCAGAGTGCAGGCACGCCAGGACTCCTTGCATTCGCTCAGCACCAGCTCCTCGCCGGCGTGGAACCATTTTCCCTCTTCGAGCCCGCCGTAGGTGGGCAGATTGATCTTGCGATAGACCGCGCTGACCTCGCCGTTTTGCAGGTAGGCAACGGCGTTGTAGTACTCGCCGGGACTGGCCTGTTCGGCAAAACCCACCACCACGCAGATCTCCGGGGCGACCTGAGCAAGTTCATGGAGGCGCCGGTCGTTGCGGGAGATGGCGGCCTCGGGGGCCTGTCGTCCCAGTTGATAACCGGTCAGCGACAGCTCGGGAAACAACAGCAGCTCGACAGCGCGCTGTCGAGCCTTCTCAATCCAGTCCGCATGCTTGGCCAGATTGCCGTCCAGGTCCAGTAACACCGGATTGAACTGGACAGCTCCGACAGACAGCTTGGGTGTTTTCATAACGCTGGCTCCATGAAGGGCCGAGGTTCCCGGCCCGATCGTCTGTTACAGCAGCCCTTTGGATTTCAGGAACGCGCCGGCGACCTCCTCGATGCTCTGCCTATCGACGTCAACCTTGGCATTCAGTGCCGACATGGTGTCGTTGTCGAGCTGTGCTGACAGTGCGTTCATCAGATCGCCCAACTTCGGATTCGCGTTGAGCACCTCTTTGCGTACCACCGGCGTGATCGCATAGTTGGGGAAGAAGTTCTTGTCGTCCTCAAGTACCACGAAATCGAACGCCGGGATACGGCCATCGGTAGCGAACGCCAGTGCAACATCGACCTCGCCCTCCTTCAGCGCGACATAGGTAAGGCCGCTGTCCATGCGCTTGATATTGTCGCGCGGGATCTTGAAGTCATAGGCTTTGGCCAGCTCACGATAGCCATCCTCGCGGGAGTACCACTCCGCATTGGTCGCCAGCGTCAGTTCACGGCCCGAGTTGATTGCGGCCGCCAGATCGCTCAGCGTCGCGATCTGCTGCTTTGCCGCGTCGGCACTGCGCATCACCAGTGCGTAGGTGTTGTTGGCTTTGGATGGGTTCAGCCAAACCAGTCCCAAGGCGCCATCCATTGCCTTGACCGTTTTGTACACCTCGGCCGGATCGTCGATCTTGTCCGTCACCTTGTTGTACACCACCAGCGAAGTGCCGGTGTACTCCCAGTACAGGTCCACCTGGCCATTCTCCTGAGCCTTGCGCAGTACCGCACTGCCCATGCCCGCACGACGTTCCACGTCGAATCCCTGGTGATCCAGATATTGGGCGGTCATCTCGGTCAGCAGTTGCTGTTCGGTGAAGTTCTTGCCGCCAATCACCAAGGGGGAGGCTTGCACCGCCGTTGCAACCAGGGTCGCCATCAGGGTGGTGCCAAGCTGTTTGATCAGTTTACGCATTATGCTTTCCTCGTTTGTTTTTATTGCATTTGTTTTAATGCATTAGGTACGCAGGGGGTTTACCCCTTTGGGTACAATCAGAAACGCGAGCACGGCGATGACGATGTCGGCCAGAATCGCCAGCATCGCGGTAGGTATGGCCCCGGCAAGCATCATGAAGGGCTCGTCCAGGTCGATACCGGTGAAGATCAGTTCACCCAGACCACCACCGCCAATCAGGAACGCCAGCGGGACGGTACCGACGTTGATCGCCAGCGCCGTGCGTATGCCGGCAAAGATCACATACAGGGCGTTGGGCAACTCAATGCGATACAGCATCTGCTGCGCCGTCATACCGATGCCGGATGCAGCCTCTTTCAGGTGGTCGGGTACCTCCAGCAAACCGGTGTAGGTGTTGCGTACAATCGGTAGCAGCGAGGCGATACAGAGTCCAAATACAGCGGGCAGCATGCCGATGCCTAGCAGGCTCATGGACAGAGCAAGGATCGCCAGTGTCGGAATGGTGGTGCCGATATTCAGGCTCTGCATGGCGGTTTCCGCGATCCGGGCGAACCTCGGCCGGCTCAATAGCGTACCCAGTGGTACGCCGATCAGTATCGCAATACCGCCGGATATCAGTACCAACTCGATGTGTTGCACGGTCAAGTAGACGACATCCTCCTGGTAGAAGAAAAGTTCGTCCACAACGTCGTACTGCTCGGCCAGAATGCCCAACGTGAACATCAGTACCAGGCCAATTCCATAGCCATAGCGAGTCAACCTGAGCTTTTTCATGATCGATACCTCTCTCAGGCGTTGACTTGATGCAGGTGAGGGCTCTGCGCGTTAAGGGCGTCACGCTGGTAGGTCGCACCTAGATAGTGAGTGATCCCCTGTTGGGTGACCCGGCCGACCAGTACACCCTGTTCATCGGTGCAGGGCAGCCAGGTGGTGTCGTGGTTGAACATCAGGGATGCCACCTTGCGCAGATCATCGCTCGGCGATGTCGTCGCTTTTAGCCCGAAGTAGTGGTCGCCGCAGAGTCCCTTGGTGGTTTGCGCCACGCTGCGGGAGACATAGCCGATCGGCTGATGTTTTTCGTTGACCATCAGGATGGCGCGGCTGTAACCATGCTCCTCTATGCGGGCGAGAGCCGTCTGCAGGCTGTCGCTGGGCTTGACCACGGCGACCGGTTCCATCACCTGGCTGACCTGGACCAGACGCAGGCGCTTCAGTGCGCGGTCATCGCCGACGAAGCTTTCGACGAAATCGTCCTTGGGGTGCGCCAGCAAGTCATCGGGGGTGTCGTACTGCACCAGGCGTCCGCCGCGGAAGATGGCGATGCGATTGGCCATCTTCACCGCCTCATCGATATCGTGGCTGACGAACATGATGGTCTTGCGCAGCTCCTGCTGCATCTTCAGGAATTCGTCCTGGATCACTTCACGGTTGATCGGGTCGATGGCACCGAACGGCTCATCCATCAGCATCACGGGCGGATCCGCGGCCAGGGCGCGGGCGACGCCGACGCGCTGCTGCTGACCGCCGGAGAGCTCCCGGGGGTAGCGCTTGAGGAATACGGATGGATCCAGCGCCACCAGCTCAAGCAGCTCCTTGGCGCGCGCCTTGTAGCGATTGCTGTCCCAGCCCAGCAGTTTGGGCACGACGGCGATGTTCTCCTCGATGGTCATGTTCGGGAACAGGCCGATCTGCTGGATCACGTAGCCGATGTTGCGCCGCAGTTCCACCGTGTTCAGGCCCGTGGTGTCTTCACCATTGATGAAGACCCGGCCGGAGCTCGGCGGGATGATGCGGTTGATCATCTTCAGCGTGGTGGTTTTACCGCAGCCGGAGGGGCCTAGCAGCACACAGATCTCCCCCTCGGGGACCTCCATGTTGATGTGGTCTGCAGCGGTGACCGGTCCGTTCGGGGTTTCAAATATCTTGGTCAGGTTGTCGATTTTTATCATTGTCATGTCCCGTTAAGCGGCGGCGGAGTAGGTCGTAATCAGGCGGATACGCCCTTGGGCGTGAGGCGCCTCTGCAGCCAGAGCAGCGCGTAGTCGGCGATGACCGCCAGAATGCTCACGGCAATGGCTCCGGCGATAAGCTGGCGCGGATCGCTCTGTGAGATACCGCGGCTGATCAGTACGCCCAGGCCCCCGGCGCCGATATAGGCTGCAATCGCCATGACACCGATGTTCATCACCACGGCGGTACGCACACCGGCCATGATCACTGGTATCGCCAGCGGGACTTCGACCATCCGCAAGCGCTGCAGCGGGCTCATGCCTACCCCTCTGGCGGCTTCGCGCAGTGCGGGGTTGACGTTGTTAATGGCGGTGTAGGTGTTGCGGATAATCGGCAGCTGCGAGTAGAGCAGTACGGCGATCACCGCCGGCAGATAGCCAATCCCCTGACCGATGGTGGACAGTAGTGGAATCATGAGGCCGAACAGGGCAATTGACGGGATGGTGATGATGATCGACGCGACATAGAGCACGATGCGCGCGGCCCGCTCATTCTGCGTGATGGCGATGCCGATCGGGACGCCGGTGACGGTGGCGAGTCCGACGGCGACGGCGACCAGCGAAATGTGCTCGGCCGTCAACTGCAGAATCAGATCGAGGTTGTCGTTTAGAAAGTCGAGAAGTTCCAACGTCTTTCCCCATGTGTAGTAGTTGTTGTTATGACATGCACCCTGGGTGGCGGGGTGGCATGGGTTCAACAGTAATTCAGTACCACCCCCTGTAGAGGGTAAATTTCCGACAGTGTGGGTTACATTTACGACAGGCAGGTCGGCTCGGCCAGGTTGATTGTCGTAGCGAGTGCCTGCCGGTCTCTACTTGAGTGTAGAAGTCTTGGCGGGGTCAGGTGCGGGTGCGCTCTTCGCGCGGCGAGTGGTTGTACTTCTTGCGATAGCAGCGCGAGAAATAGGAGGTGGAGCTGAAACCGCAGGCGGTGCCTATCTGCAGAATACTCATGCTGGACTGCTGCAGCAGATGCTGTGCCCGCTCCAGGCGCAGGTCCATATAGTATTGGGCTGGTGGCGCGCCGAGATGTTGATGGAACAGCCGCTCCAACTGGCGACTGGAGATGCCGACCATTTCGCTGATCTCCTCGCAGGTCAGCGGCTCCTCCAGATTGCCGCGCATCAGTTCCAGCGCCTGTACCAAGCGCGGATGGTTGGCGTGGTAGCGCAACTGGAACTTCATGCGCTGCTTGTCGTGGGCAGGGCGGATATGGGGGTGTATGCACTGTTCGGCTACGTCGTTGGCCAGTGCTTCGCCATGCTTCAGGGCGATCAGCTGCAGACTCATATCGAGGCCTGCCAAACCACCGGAACAGGTCATCACGTTGCCGTCGATCTCATAGAGCTCGCCGGTCACGTTCAGGCCGACGAACTCCTCCTGCATGCTCTCCTGGTTCTCCCAGTGAATGGTGCAGGTATGACCCTTCAGGAGCCCCGCTCTTGCCAATAGTAAACTGCCGGTTGAGGTGGCGCCGAGTACGACGCGTTGACGGGATAGCTGACGTAGCCACTTAAATATCGGCTTCTCATCGACCAGATGAGCATTGATGCCTGCGACGACAATCAGGGTGTCGATCCCGTCGGTTTCCTCCATCAACCGGGTCGGCGTTACAGTTACGCCGTTACTGCACGGAACGGGTTCATCATGGGGGCCGTAAAAGAACCACTGATACAGCGGTTTGCCGCTGAGACGGTTGGCCATCCGCAACGGATCCACCACCGCTGCGAACGAGATCATCGAGAACTCGGGGATCAACAGGAAACCGATACGCTCGGTCTGGACACTCTCGGTAACGGACATATCATCCTCCCGGTTAAAGTCGGAATATTGGCACATCGTGTCGTGTAATTAAAACTTGATCGGACGGGACCACAGTTCCTGATAGTTCCAGCGTTTAAGCATCGATTTAGTAACCCCTTCCGGCACCACCTAATATGAACACTACCTTGTTGTTATCACTTCCTTGTGGAGTGTTTCAGTCTGCTGGTGTTTGGCAAGGGGGATACAGCCGGAGTGCAAACGGGATTCCACGGACTTGTTCTGATTCCGTGGGAAACGTGCTCCAGCCAAAAGAACAACTGGGAGGAGTAAAAATGGCGATTACGCACAAAGGTCGGTGCCTTTGCGGCGCGGTAGAGATTGAGGTGACAGGGGAAGCGGCGGGGATGAGTTACTGCCTTTGTAAAAGCTGTCGGCCGGCTCATTTGTCGTATCGGGCAGCATAGTCGTGAGCCGTAACATCATTAGCTGGATTGAGTATCGGGGGAGGCGTGAGGAGAGCACGCTTAATCGAGCGATAAATCTGTTTATAGGTAATGACGATCAACAGCCTGGGATTGATCGTGAATAGCGAGCCGAGGCTGGAAAATAACTTTCCATTTTGGCTACGGACTGTCTTGTCCACCGGAATTGTTGACAGGTGGTTTCTGTTAACCAATTGAAATAAAAAAGTTTTTAAAACTGGGCCATTTCTTGCTCTAGATCTACCGATTCTGCCCAAGAACGATAAGAGCTGACTGGCAGCCTGTCCGCAGAAGGCAGGTTGAGCCAAGGGGAGTACGGCATGGCCCAGATTGAAACCTTTTATGATGTGATGCGGCGCCAGGGGATTACGCGCCGCAGCCTGTTGAAGTACAGCAGCCTGACCGCTGCAGCCCTGGGTCTTGGACCCAGCTTTGCACCACAGATCGCCCACGCGATGGAGACCAAACCGCGTACCCCCGTGGTCTGGCTGCATGGCCTGGAGTGCACCTGTTGCTCCGAGTCCTTTATTCGCTCCGCCCATCCGTTGGTGAAGGATGTGGTGCTGTCGATGATCTCGCTCGATTACGACGACACGCTGATGGCCGCTGCCGGACATCAGGCGGAGGCGGCGCTGGAGCAGACGCTGGAGAAGTACAAGGGCGAGTACATTCTCGCTGTGGAGGGCAACCCGCCGCTGAACGAAGATGGCATGTTCTGCATCGTCGGTGGCAAGCCGTTCCTCGATCAGCTCAAACATGCAGCCAAGGATGCCAAGGCGGTGATCGCCTGGGGTAGCTGCGCCAGTTGGGGCTGCGTGCAGGCCGCGCGGCCGAACCCGACCCAGGCGGTGCCGATCCATAAGGTGATCACCGACAAGCCGATCATCAAGGTACCGGGCTGTCCGCCCATCGCCGAGGTGATGACCGGTGTCATCACCTACATGCTGACGTTTGGCAAGATTCCGGAGCTGGACCGTCAGGGGCGGCCGAAGATGTTCTACGGCCAACGTATCCACGATAAGTGCTACCGTCGTCCGCACTTCGACGCCGGGCAGTTTGTCGAGCACTGGGACGACGACAACGCACGCAGGGGCTACTGCCTGTACAAGGTCGGCTGCAAGGGGCCGACCACCTACAACGCCTGCTCGACGGTACGTTGGAACGAGGGCACCTCCTTTCCGATCCAGGCCGGTCATGGTTGTATTGGCTGCTCCGAAGATGGTTTCTGGGACAAGGGCTCCTTCTACGACCGCCTGACCAATATCAAACAGTTCGGTATCGAGCAGAACGCCGATGAGATCGGTACCGCCGTCGCCGGTGGTGTCGGCGCCGCCATTGCTGCCCATGCCGCGGTCAGTGCCATCAAGCGGGTCGCATCCAGCAGTCATAAAGATCAGGGAGAGCAGGAGTCATGAGCGATTTGAACGCCGCCAATCTCGACAACTCAGGGCGTCGCATCGTCGTTGACCCGGTGACCCGTATCGAAGGGCATATGCGTTGCGAGGTCAACGTCGACGAGAACAACATCATCCGCAATGCCGTCTCCACCGGCACCATGTGGCGCGGGCTGGAGGTGATCCTGAAGGGGCGTGACCCGCGCGACGCCTGGGCCTTCGTCGAGCGTATCTGCGGGGTCTGTACCGGTACCCATGCGCTTACTTCGGTACGCGCGGTGGAGGATGCGCTGGGGATCCAGATCCCCTACAACGCGCACCTGATCCGCCACCTGATGGACAAAACGCTGCAGGTGCATGACCACATCGTGCACTTCTACCACCTGCACGCGCTGGACTGGGTCAACCCGGTCAATGCGTTGAAGGCGGATCCGAAAGCCACTTCGGAGCTGCAGCAGATGGTGTCGCCGCACCACCCGAAATCCAGCCCGGGCTACTTCCGTGACGTACAGACGCGGCTGAAGAAGTTCGTCGAGAGCGGTCAGCTGGGCCTGTTCTCGAACGGCTACTGGGACAACCCGGCCTACAAACTGCCGCCGGCGGCGGACCTGATGGCGGTGGCGCACTACCTGGAGGCGCTGGATCTGCAGAAGGATATCGTCAAGATCCACACCATCTTCGGCGGCAAGAACCCGCACCCGAACTACATGGTTGGCGGCGTGGCCTGTGCCATCAATCTGGATGATGTGGGCGCCGCCGGTGCTCCGGTCAATATGACCAGCCTGAACTTTGTGCTGGAGCGTATTCAGGAAGCGCGCGAGTTCACCCGAAATGTCTACCTGCCGGACGTGTTGGCCGTAGCCGGGATCTATAAGGACTGGCTCCACGGCGGCGGTTTGGCGGGGCAGAATGTGCTCTCCTATGGTACCTACACCCAGGTGCCCTACGACAAGTCCACCGACCTGCTGCCGGCGGGAGCCATCGTCAACGGCAACTGGGACGAGGTGCATCCGGTGGATGTGCGCGATCCGGAGCAGATTCAGGAGTTCGTCAGCCACAGCTGGTACAGCTATGGGGCAGATGAGAGCAAGGGGCTGCACCCCTGGGAGGGGGTGACTGAGCCGCACTTCGAGCTTGGCCCCAAAACCAAGGGCACCAAGACCAATATCCAGGAGCTGGATGAGTCCGCCAAATACTCCTGGATCAAGGCGCCGCGCTGGCGCGGTCACGCCATGGAGGTGGGGCCGCTGGCGCGCTACATCATCGCCTACGTCTCCGGCAAGGAGTATGTGCAGGAACAGGTGGACCGCTCGCTGTCCGCTTTCAACCAGTCCACTGGCCTCGATCTGGGGCTGAAGCAGTTCCTGCCCTCGACGCTGGGCCGCACCCTTGCCCGCGCGCTGGAGTGCGAGTTGTGCGCCGATTCCATGCTGGATGACTGGCATGCGCTGGTGAACAACATCAAGGCGGGTGACAGCTCGACCGCCAACGTAGAGAAGTGGGATCCGAGCAGCTGGCCGAAAGAGGCGCAGGGGGTCGGTATCAACGAGGCACCACGCGGGGCGCTGGGCCACTGGATCAAGATCAAGGACGGCAAGATCGACAACTACCAGGCGATCGTGCCGACTACCTGGAACGGCTCGCCGCGCGACCATAATGGCAACATCGGTGCCTTTGAGGCGGCGCTGCTGAACACGCCGATGGAGCGTCCGGATGAACCGGTGGAGATCCTGCGTACCCTGCACAGCTTCGACCCCTGTCTGGCCTGCTCGACACACGTGATGTCGCCAGACGGGCAGGAGCTGACCAAGGTGAAGATCCGTTGACAGCAAGGGCGTGCGCTGAGCACGCCCGTGGAGGATTCCGCGATGGCACTGGAAAAACAACTCGAACTCGGTGACCGCGAAGAGAAGGTACGCAAGCAGACGGCGGTCTACGTCTATGAGGCGCCGCTCCGGCTCTGGCACTGGGTCACCGTGTTCTGCATCCTGACGCTGGGCATCACCGGCTACTTTATCGGCTCGCCGTTGCCGAGCGTGCCGGGGGAGGCGAGCGACAACTTCCTGATGGGCTATATCCGCTTCGCCCATTTCTCGGCCGGTTACATCCTGGCGGTGGCCTTCATTGGCCGTATCTACTGGGCCTTTGTCGGCAACCACCACTCGCGTGAGCTGTTTATCGTGCCGGTTTGGCGTGCCAAATGGTGGTCCGAAGTATGGCACGAGGTGCGCTGGTACCTGTTCATGGCGAAAACGCCGAAGAAGTACATCGGTCACAACCCGTTGGGTCAGCTGTCGATGTTCTGCTTCTTCGTCATCGGCAATACGTTCATGATTGTGACCGGCTTCGCGCTGTATGGCGAGGGCCTTAGTGCCGGCAGTTGGGCCGACCAAGTATTTGGCTGGGTGATTCCGCTATTCGGCCAGAGCCAGGATGTGCACACCTGGCACCATCTGGGGATGTGGTACATCGTCATCTTCGTCATGACCCACGTCTACGTGGCGGTGCGCGAGGATATCATGTCCCGCCAATCGCTGATCTCCACCATGATCGGTGGCTGGCGCATGTTCAAGGATGACAAGCCGGACTGAGGGGGTAAGGCGTGCCCCCAACCCGCTGGCGCTCTGGCACAGCCGCCGTCCGGAACATCCGGGCCGGCTACTGGAACGCTGCTACCTGGTACCCCTGCATATCTCCCAGACCGAGCTGGCCCGCCGGCTCGGCATCTCCCGCCGCCGCGTCAACGAGATCGTCAACGGCCAGCGCGCCATCAGTGCCGACACGGCGCTGAAACTGGCGCAGTTCTTTCGCACCACGCCGATGTTCTGGTTGGAAAAGCAACAGCTGTGGGAACTGTATGAGGCTCGGCGGCGAGTTCTCTAAACGCAATGCCGGTCCATGTATGCCCGTGATGCTGCGTAAATTTCATCTGGACGCGTTGTGCGTAACGGATGGGCATACAGTAAATTTAAGAGGGTAAGGAGATTGGCTGTCAGAACCGGCACTGCGGTTGGACAGGGCAGGGCTGCCGCTACGCTGCTCTGACCCGATATAGCCGCGAGGTGTCGTTATGGAACGCCTGTCCAGAACTCTGCAAACCACTTTGTTTTCCTTACTTGGCTCCTGTTTTACGCCGGTGTGGGCTGGGGCAGAGCACTGTTCCGATGTGCCGGTGCAGGTCCACTCGGCCCACCCCGTCGAGATGGAAGATCTCTGCCAGGGCGCGGCCTCTGCGTTGCGTTTTCTGGAAGCATATGGGGTCAAGCCAATCCGGATCATCGATATCGACATAGTGGACAGTGTTTCGGAGCACTACGGCAACAAAGCGCTGGGCAGTTACGATGTGGACAAGGGCCGTATCCTGTTGATGTCGATGCAGGAGATGACGGATACGAGGGCGGTTTCGACGCTCTATGGCCAGGCTTTCGACCGGTTGCACTATCGCAGTGTCGTGGCTCATGAAGTGGCCCACGCGCTGTTTCACCAGAACAGTCCGAAGGCGCGGCTGACCAACGCAGCCCAGGAGTATCTGGCCTACGTCACTCAGCTGGCTGTGCTGCCGGCGGAGCGACGTCAGCTGATTATCGAGCATGCCGGGGTATCGGCCTGGGAGTCGGGGGATTCGATCAGCGAGGTCTACATGGCGATGGCACCGGAGCAGTTCGCCGTTAAATCCTACCTGCACTTTAGCGGTATGACCGATCCCGCCGCGTTCGTTCGGGTGTTGCTGAACGTTAAGTGGTTCTATGTCTATGTACCCTGACGGATACTTTCCCGGATCACTTTCAGATCGTTTGCAGTAGGCGGCTGCATTCTCGGTATACTGTCCACTTCGACTCGAAGGACCTGTTTTCAAGGAGGGGAGATGCTCAGTACCGAGTTCTTGCTTACATCGTTGATCGTGGTGCTGATACCGGGTACCGGTGTGCTGTACACGCTCTCCACCGGTCTGTTTCTGGGTTTTCGTGCCAGCCTTTTCGCCGCGATCGGATGCATTGTTCTCGCCTTTCTGCCGCTGTTCGTACCGACAGGCACTGCAACGCCGATGACCCATATGCTGGTGTTGGGGCTGGTGTTCATGGTGATGACACTGCTGGGGTTCCTGTTGTACGGAGGGCTGGCCAACGGCTTCCGCCGTTATGTGCTGGGCTCGCCACGCGTCGCGAAGTATATGCAGTGCACCTTTGCCGTGACCTTTGCCGCTCTGGGCGCCAAGCTGGCGCTGGCGGAGCGTTGAGTACCTTATGGCTGGTTCAGAGTCATTGCTGGCCGAGTTTATCGATGGAGTGCTAGCCAAACAGGATGCTGTCAGGCTCGATCTTTCGGCTTTGGCGCCATGCATAAAATACCGGAGCTATCCGGCGAAGAGCACGCTGCTCAGTGCGGGTCAGCGCTGGGATAGGTTGTTTTTTATCCGCAAAGGGTTGGTGCGCCTGTATTACCTCGATGCGCAGGGCAAGGAATCGAACAAGGCGTTTTTTGCCGAGGGCGATACGCTCTGGCCGGTTGCGCCGAGGGACAGGGCTGAGCCGGTGCGGTTCAATATCGCCATGCTGGAAAATACCGAGCTTCTCGAATGTGAGTTGGCACCTCTGATGGGTGTCCTCGTGGAACAAGGATATTGGGAGCGCTTTGCGCTGCCTTTCGCCGAAAAACTGATTGAGCAAAAGTTTCAGCGCGAGCATGATTTTCTGATGCTGTCCGCAACCCGGCGTTACGACAAGTTCGTCTCCACTAACCCGGATATTGCCAACCGCATTCCTGACTATCAACTGGCCTCTTTCCTCGGTATCACCAATGTAACCCTGTCGCGAATCCGGCGCGCGATTAACAAATGTTAATGAACGATTAGGGGCATAACTGTCAGTCTGCATACCTCCAATCATTTGGGAGGTATGTTGATGAAAACGTTGGATTCGAAAGCACAGCTGGCCGTGTCGGCACTGCTTGGTTTGATTGTGTTGCACGCGATGATGCTGGTTGCGCTCTTCACCCATGCGGAGTTGTCGCCACCGGACTTTGTCGGGCCGCTGAATGCCGCCGTAATCGCGCTGCAACTGATTGCCATGCTGCTGATCTATTGCGCTAATCGGCAGCGCTATATCTGGGTGCTGCTGGCGGCATTGGTGTCTATCCCGGGTGTCGGCCCACACAAGTTTTTGTCCGAACCGGATGCGCTGCAGCTATCACCGGTTATCCTGTCGGGAACGCTGTTTATCCTGTTGCTGGCCCGTTATGGTCTTTGGGTAGGCCGTGACCGGCAGGATATACAGGCTCAGGATTCTGCGCGGTAGGATCGGGATGCCGGGTATCGAGGCCCTCAGCCTGCGTTGTACCTATTGTTCAGGACGTACAATACCGCAGCCGTTAACATTCAGACCGCCAGTCGGTAGCATGTGCGTTCCGATTCCTACGACCCAAGCCCTCTGCCCATGAATATCGAAATCCTCCTCGATCAGCCTTCCAACGAAAAGAGAAAACTCTCCGGTATGCAGCTGGAGTTCGAGCGCCTGACCAAGACATTGCAGCGGGAGCAGAAGAAGCAGCAGAAGTTCTTCGCCGAAATAGACCGGCTGTGCCGGACATACGATGAGAAGGTTCTGCCCGAAATGAAGAACAATCATGGGATGTTGCGGAAGCTGCTGTCGAGGTTGATCGATCTCTCCACGCGCAAGAGTCTGAGCCAGTGGCACCGTGAAGAGCTGGAGGAGTGGATTCATGAACTGCTGGAGCAGATCGGCCAGTACGATCACCAGGATGCCAAGGCGGCGGCCCAGATGTATATGGATCTGCAGCGGCATCATTTCGGCACACCTACCCATATACCCGATGATGAGGACGAGTTCGACCCTTTCGTCGAAGACGAACCCCGAGAAACTTCGGAGTCGCAACCAGCGGAGAAAACCGGGGATGACGACACTCAGCAGGATTTTTTCGGTTTCGACGACATTCCCGAGCCTGAACGAGCCGCGTCCGAAGAGGATGAGTATGCGGAGAACCCATTCGCCGACGCGATGCTGGAGCCGGAACCGGAGCTCGATGACAAATGGTTCAAGCGGTTATTCCGCCGTGCCGCGCAAGCCCTGCATCCGGACCGGGAACAGGATCCCGTCCGCCAGCAGGAGAAAAAGCAATTGATGAGCACGTTGCTGCAGGCGCGGGACGACAACGATATGCTGACGCTGCTGGAGCTTTATCAACAGCATGTCGACAATGATCGACTGCAGGTTCCTGAAAGTGCGCTCGAGGCGCTCTGCGATTCCATCGAGGATAAGCTGGAGCAGCTGGAGATGGAAAAACTGGGCTATCTCTATGCCAGTCCGCAGAGGCTGCGCGTGCACCACCTGCTCTATGCCGGCACGCGCAAGAAACAGCAGAAGAATCTTGAGCAACTGCTGAAGGATATCAGGCAGCTTGGCCGGGAGCTTCCCGAAATCGCACGTTCGCTGCGCAATCTGACCAGCCTGAAACAGGAGTTGGAGTGGCGTCGGGAGGTACGTTTCGAACTGATGCTGGAGCAGGGCGGGGTGTTTTTCTGACCGACTGACATTCAATCGGATGGCCGGCCAGGGCATAAGCAACCTATGGATGTAAAAACCGTTGTTCGGGCGTTCAGGGTGGTCACCCGGTACTTTCTGGTCGCGCTCTTTATCTGGTTGGCCGAAAATATCGCGACCTACGCCAATGTCTGGATCTACCCGAACCAGGTAGATGAATGGCATATGGTATCCGTTGCCAAACTGAGTTCCTGGTTTATGTTGATGCTGCTCAGTTTCGTACTGGTATCGCTGATCAATACTGTTCAGTTACGACAGGTGCGCAAGGGGCAAACAGCAGAGGCTCTGGATTAATGGGAGCATCTGCTTGAGATCTTGTTAGCCAACGTAGTGGGCAGGATCGGTGCTAGCTCGGCAGCTCCGGAATATCCAATACCCCCGACGGCGCAAAGGGGGCAATGCACAGTGTCCACTTCACGCCCTGTAGAGCATCGGCGGGCAGCAGGGCATCCTCCTGGGCGGAGTGGCGCCGGTACTTGAGCGATAGCTGGCGCAGATCCTCGCAGAAGGCGTTCAGCGTAGTATTGCTCATAAAACGGAAGTTGCTTTGGAAGGCGTAACCGGGCTGTTCGTTGTGATCCATCACATGGGCGACAAAGATCTGGTTGATCTCCTTGAGCTTCTGTTGCAATGGACCCTTCAGCGACCAGCGCACCTGGGGGCCGGTCAGCAGCCGGTAGCGGTTGTTGGCACCCAGTTCGATAAACCCCTGACGATCCAGGTCACGCAGATAGCGAAACAGACTGAGATCGCTCAAGCCCAGGCGGGCCTGGATCATCTCAGGTGTCTGGCGCTGCACCAGGCAGAGCAGGAAGGCGAAGTGTCCGGTACGGCTCGCCAGATAGGCCTCCTGCTCCGGCGTCAGCTCGGTCGCACTATCCTCCTGCCGTTGCGCCACCGCCATCAGGTCATAGACGCTGATGCCGAGCAGACTGCAGATCTGGGTCAGGCGGCTCAGGGTGCAGTCCTGCTCGCGGAACATCCGCTTGATGGTGGCCTCGGATACCCCCAACTGGTCGGCCAGTTGGCGATAGGTCATCCCCCTGGCACGCAGGGCCCGGCGCAATGCACTCAGTAGCTCCCAATTCTCGGCACGGTGCGGCTCGCTGACCGTTGAATGTTGCTCAGGGTGCATATTATTAACCTTTGTTTATCTTCGTTGTTCATAAAGCATATTGTATTTAGCCTTGTCGAGGTAGGCGTTTCGCCCGTTTGATCCATTTCTCTCGACAGGAGGTTATATGAGTGTACGCAAGGCACTGCTCGCTACCCCTTTAGCACTGCTTATCAGTTCAATGAGCCATGGCCAGACACTGGCGGCGACGGAAGCCGTTACCATTTCGGGCTTTATGCAACCGGAATCAGCCGAGCCCGATCCGCAGAATAACTATGTTTATGTCAGCAATATCGTCGGCAACCCGATGGAAGCCGATGGTGTGGGCTATATCAGCCGGGTACGTCCGGATGGCTCCGAACTGGAACTGAAATGGGTGGAGGGGCTCGACGCGCCGAAGGGGCTGGCGCTTTTTGACGGGCGGTTGTACGTGGCAGATCTGCATGAACTGGTCGTTATCGACGTTCATGAAGGACGCATCGTTGCCCGCTATCCGGCCGAACAGGGACAGATGCTAAACGGCATTGATGTGGCGGCGGATGGAACCGTTTACCTGTCGGACTTTCTCGGTAACAGCATCTATCGTCTGGAGCAGGGGGCGCTGGAGCTTTGGCTGCACGATGACAAGTTGGGCACGCCCAATGGCATTCTTGCCGATGGAGATCAACTCAAGGTGGTCACCTGGGGTGTTGGCATACAGCAGGATTTCAGCACCGACCAACCCGGCCATATCCTGAACCTGTCGACGAAGGATGGCAGTTTTGAGCCGATGCCGAATGGACCGGCGGGTAACTGGGATGGTGTCGTGCAGATCGGTGACTCGCTGGTGTTGAGTAACTGGATGACAGGAGAACTCTATCAGGTGCAGCCGGATGGCAGTGCCAGCCGGATACTGCAGTTGGAGAAGGGCAGTGCCGATCTCGGCTGGGATGAGGACTCCAACATGCTCTGGGTACCTGAAATGTGGAAAGACCGGCTGATCGGCTACCGGATCAGTCGCTAGTCCTGGTCAGCCACCGAACCAGCCCCTGACCGGCACGCTTGCCTGTGGCGAAACACGCTGTCAGCAGGTAACCGCCGGTGGGGGCCTCCCAATCCAGCATCTCGCCGGCAACGAATACGCCTGGCAGTTGATTCAGCATCAGATCGCTGTTCACGGCGTCGAAGCACACGCCGCCGGCACTGCTGATCGCCTCGTCGATCGGGCGGGTGGCGGTGGGGCGCAGCGGCATCGCTTTCAGCGCTTGGGCAATAGCATTGTCGTCATGGGTATCCAGCGCCGGGCAGCACTCTCGCAACAGGGCTGGCGCTATTGGCGGCAGGTGTAGCCGCTTGCGCAGCAGGTTGGCGAAGGAGAGTCCTTTACGCGGTTGTTTAAGCTTGGCGGTTATCGCCTCCTGGCTTAAATGCGGTAACCAGTCGAGTTGCAGCTCAGCCGGGTGCTTGGGATCGGCCAGCAGCAACAGGTCGCGCAGCGGGGCGCTGAGGGCATAGATCAGGCTACCTTCGATACCGTAACCGGTAACCAGGAACTCGCCTTTGCGCTGGATTCGGGTGCTGTTCAGGTCGGTGATCGACAGCGCGATATTCTTGATCGGCGTGCCGCCAAAGCGCTCCTGGATATACGGACTCCAGTTCATCTCGAAACCGCAGTTGCTGGGCAACAGGGGATTCAGAGTTATGCCGGCCTGTTGCAGCGGTTCGCACCAGCGGCCATCGGAGCCCAGCTTGGCCCAGCTGGCGCCGCCCAATGCCAGTATTACGGCGTCGAAGCGGCGGCAGAGTTCACCGTCGGGGGTTTCAAACTTCCAGCCCTGTTGCGGATCGTTATCGACCCAGCCGCTCCAGCGGTGGCGGGGATGGAACAGGACGCCCTGGCCGCGCAGCCGGTGCAACCAGGCGCGCAGTAACGGCGCCGCTTTCATGCCGGTGGGAAATACACGGTTGGAGCTGCCGACAAAGGTTTCGATCCCCAGTTCGTGGATCCATTGGCGAAGCTGCTGCGGCGTCATCTCATCCAGCATCGGCTGCAGAGTCTGTTGCGCCTCTCCATAACGGGTAACGAACGCATCGTAGGGTTCAGCATGGGTGATATTCATGCCGCCGATACCGGCGAGCAGAAACTTGCGTGCCACGCTGGGCTTTGCGTCGAACAGTTCAACCGGAAGACCGGCGTTGGCGATCTGCTCGGCTGCCATCAGGCCCGCAGGTCCGCCACCGATAATGGCGATGCTGGGGCGGGGTAACGGCTGACGGGGAGACGCTGACATCGAGTATCCTGGTTGCTCTGTTCGATTGGGGGAAAGCAGTGTAACCGAACGTCTTGGAATTGCGAGCGAAGTGCACGCCGCGCTCTATGAAAAAACGGCGTTCCATGGCAGAATTGGCGCGTTTTTTTATCCGCTATATTGGCGGATTTTGTGTGGTTTTTATTTACTTTCGAGTTTTTTGTCGCTTTTTCGGGTCTATCTATGAAGCAGCCGCGTTTATTCCTCCCCTCCATATTGTGCCTCCGCGCAAAACTGTTGATGTTTGTGCTGTTGGCACCGCTCTTGTTAAGTGCATGTAGCTCCCAGTCGATGATAGGGCGCACATTTATCAGCGATTCCTATGCAACCGGTTTCCATGATGGTCGACACAGCGGACTTAAAAAAGGCGGTAACGCTTCGGAATCCATCATCAAAGACCTGACACGCTTCGCCGAGGACGAGGAGTATCGCAGCGGCTGGCTGGCGGGTGAGCAGGAGGGGATGAGGATTGAAAAGGAGCTGCGCGCCAGCAAGGGTGTGGTGAGTAGCAACAAGCCGAAAAAAGAGGTTGAGAAACCCCCTCGCGACAATAAAACTGTGGATCCTGAACTGATTCAGGATATGCAGACGTCAAAGCTGAAATTCTGAGTCGCCGAGCCTGATCCGCATCGACCGTCTAGAGTTAGATCACTAACCGACGGGAGGTGCAACATGTTGCTTCAAGGTTCCTGCCATTGCGGTGCGGTGCGATTCGAGGTGGAGTCGCCGCACCCCTATCCCTATAACCTCTGTTACTGTTCGATCTGCCGCAAGACTGCCGGCGGTGGCGGTTTCGCCATCAACCTGGGCGCGTTGTCGGAGACATTGACGGTGGAGGGGATCGAAAATATCAGCATCTACCATGCGCGGATCGACGGTGAGAAGAGCAACGCCGAGCGCCACTTCTGCTCCCATTGCGGCAGCGCACTCTGGGTTTACGATAGCCGCTGGCCGGAGCTGATCCATCCTCATGCATCCGCTATCGATACCGAACTGCCGAAGCCGCCTCAGCGCGTCCACCTGATGTTGGGCAGCAAGGCGTCCTGGGTGGAGCTTCATGCGGACGATGGCGATCAGATGTTTGACGAGTATCCGGAGGAGAGTTTGGCGCAGTGGCATGAGCGGTACGGACTGACCTGCTAAAGAGAGGGTACCGGCCAGTCGCCGATACCCCTGGTCTGAATCAGGCCGCCGATACCTGGGCAACCTTACCCCGTTCCAGTACCACGTTCACCGGGCGACAGACGGTATTGCACACCGGTGAATGTTCGCGGGCAAATGCCAGCAGGTCGTCCAGCTCCTGGTCACTGCAGTCTGCCTTGATATCCATCCGGATGCGGATGTTGCGATAACCCGCGTACACATCTGGATCCAGGTCCAGCAAACCCTGCAGGTCGATATCGCCCTCCAGTTCGGTGGCAATTGAATCGATAGTGATGCCTCGGGCAGTCGCGTGCAGCACCGTCGTGGTAGTCACACAGCCCGCCAGTGCGTGGAGCAGGAACTCGACCGGGTTGGCGCCCTCGTTGTTTCCCAGCAGTACCGGCGGCTCGCCGTTGGTGAAAACAAACGGGGTGGTTCTTGACGTATCTTCGGCTCCGGCGCCATAGAACCCCTTGATAGTGGAGCGGTTGGCGCCGCCGTTGATCCAGCGGTTAGAGGCACGGAAGCGAAACTGTGCCAGACTGGGATCGGCGCTGAGCGCACCTACGGTCTCGGTCATCTGCTCCAGGTTCAGGCCGTTGCGGGTTGTCATGGTGTTCATGGTGTACCTCGTTTTTATCGGTGGGTTTCTATAATCAGCACAGGGTCAGATTAAGGTTTGGCCTGATTGCCGATCAGCAGCATTCAGGTCATCAGCGGTTCATTCGTGCCACTAAGTGATCTGGGAGAGGCAGGCGGGGGTGAAAAAACTCACCGAAGTGTTGATTCTGGCGGTTCCCGAAACCGCAGGCTCAGCGTTGTACGGCATGGTCGATGTATTGGCCGCGGCGGGTAACCTTTGGCAGACGCTGACAGAAGATGCGGAACCCGAGCGTCTGTTTCGGCTGCGTATTGTTTCCAGCAGCGACCGCCCCTTTGTCTGCGGTAACGGCATACCGGTAACGCCGGACTGTTCGATCCATTCGGCACCCCGGGCAGATATCGTGATCCTGCCCGAGCTATGGTTCGAACCGCAGCAATCCTTTCAGGGGCTGTATCCCGAGATCATGCTCTGGCTGCGGGAGCGTCATCGGGCTGGAAGTGCTATCTACTCGGCCTGCTCCGGTGCACTTATGTTGGCCGAAAGCGGGCTGTTGAACGGCTGCCGTGCCACTTCGCACTGGGGCTACCAGGGGCTGTTTCAGCGTGATTATCCGCAGATAGAGTTCATGCCCGAACCGAACCTGGTGTTTGCCGATCCGGCCGGTCGCATCGTGACGGCGGGAGGCACCACCTCCTGGCATGATCTGGCGCTGCATATCATCGCGCGTTACGCCAGCCCCGGTGAGGCGCTACGCATCGCCAAGGTGTATCTGCTGAAGTGGCATGGCGAGGGGCAGATACCCTTTGCGCCTCTGGTAAAGCGGCAACCGCATGCGGATTCCGTTGTCAGGCGCGCGGAAGACTGGCTTGGCGAGCATTACCGGGAGGAGGGCGCGATCGCGACGCTGGTACGTGACAGTGGCGTGGCGGAGCGCACCCTCAAGCGCCGCTTTCGCAACGCAACGGGCAGCTCGCTCATCGAGTATCTGCAGAACCTTCGGGTTGAGGCGGCCAAGCGCCTGCTGGAACAGACCCGCCTGGCGATAGACGAGATCAGTGTCGACGTGGGATACGAAGACGCCTCGTTCTTCAGGCGTCTGTTCAAACGCACCACCGGCTTGGCACCTAGCGAGTACCGACGCATGTTTCAGCCGGTGGCGATGGCCTGAACCCTCACCTAGACTGCCTTTACTGTTTTCTATTCCCCCCGACTTACCAAAAGGAGATCGGTATGTTCGCGTTACCCAGGGTTGTGACTTTTCTCTCCATACTGACATTCGCTATTACAAGCTCGGCACAGTCGATCCTCGAGGGCGACCGTAGTGTCCCTGTGGAGGCGCGCAACGGCATGGTGGTGACCAGCCACTATCTGGCCACCGACGAAGCGCTGAAGGTGCTGGAATCGGGCGGCAATGCGGTCGATGCGGCGGTTACCGCGGCCTTTGCGCTGGCGGTGACCCAGCCGCGCTCCGGTAACATCGGCGGTGGCGGTTTCATGCTGGTGTCGTCGGAGAAAGCCGGTGAGGTGCAGGCCATCGATTACCGCGAGAAGGCGCCGGCGGCGGCCACGCGGGATATGTATCTCGATGAGCAGGGCGAAGTGGACCAGAAGCTCAGCCGCTTCTCCCACAAGGCGGCCGGTGTGCCCGGAACCGTCGCCGGTCTGGCGCTGGCACTGGAAAAGTACGGCACCATCTCGTTGGAAGAGGCGTTGGCCCCGGCGATCAGGTTGGCCGAGAAGGGCTTTGTCGTGCCGCCGCGCTTCAGCGAGGGGATCCGCGAACGGTCGGCGCTGCTGGGGCAGTTCGAGTCGAGCCGCAAGGTGTTCTTCAAGCCGGACGGCACCTTCTACGAGCCGGGTGATCTGTTCGTGCAGAAGGATCTGGCGGCGACGCTGAAAAGGATCGCCAAGCAGGGGGTAAAGGGGTTCTACGAGGGTGAAACGGCCGATCTGATCGTTGCCGAGATGCAACGCGGTGGTGGCCTGATCACCCTCGATGACCTGAAAAACTACCAGCCGGAGATCCGCCAGCCGGTACACGGCACCTACCGTGGTTACGATATCTACTCCATGAGCCCGCCCAGTTCCGGCGGTACCCACGTGGTGCAGATCCTTAATATCCTCGAGGGCTATCCGCTGGCCGAGAGCGGCCTGAACTCCGCCAAAACCATCCACCTGATGGCCGAAGCGATGAAGCTCGCCTACGCCGACCGTTCCGAGTTCCTGGGCGATACCGATTTCGTCAAGGTCCCACTGAAGGGGCTCACCTCCAAGGAGTATGCCGAAGAGCTGCGTGCGCAGATCGACCCGGACAAGGCCACCCCCAGCGCCGAGATCCGCCCCGGCAATCCGGCACCCTACGAGAGCAACGAGACCACCCACTTCTCCATCGTCGATAAGTACGGCAACGCGGTCTCCAACACCTACACCATCAACTTCAGCTACGGCTCCCATATCGTCGTCGACGGCGCCGGCTTCCTGCTCAACAATGAGATGGACGACTTCAGCGCCAAGCCGGGGGTGCCCAACGCCTACGGCCTGATCGGCGGCGAGGCGAACAAGATCGAGCCGAACAAGCGGATGCTCAGCTCCATGTCGCCGACCATTGTGAAGAAGGATGGCAAGAACTTCATCGTCACCGGCAGCCCCGGCGGCTCACGCATCATCACCACCACGCTGCAGGTGTTGCTCAACGTCATCGACCACCAGCTGAATATCCAGGCCGCGGTCAACGCGCCACGCATCCACCACCAGTGGCTGCCGGACGAAATCCGAATTGAGCAGGGGATCAGCCCCGATACCATCGCCCTGCTGCGCGGCATGGGCCACACCGTGGAACAGAAAGCGGCTATGGGCGCGATCCAGTCGATCATGGTCGGCGAGGATGGCGTGTTCTACGGTGGGGCCGACCCACGCCGCAGCACCTCGTCGGCGAAGGGGTACTGATCAGCGCTTTACTTTAGGTCGATAGTTCCGGTCGATAGCCGCCGGATACCCCGGCGGTAGCGACCGCCACCGCATCGTGGGCGTGCAGGCTCTCCTGATGTTCGACGCGGATCCAGAAGTCGTCAATCGCCGCCTGTGCGGTGAGCGCCTGCTTGATGCGTCGGGCGGCATCTTCGCAGAACATCAGATTGCTGCCGTTCAGCCGTGCGAACGCCTGCTCGTCTTCGCGCTTGACCGCGGTCTGTACCGGCGTGCCGAGGGCACTCTCGACGGTCTCTATGATCGCCTCGACGGCAAATGCCGGCGCATCGGCCGCCAACCGCAGCCGTAGCCGCGCCCAGGAGCGCTGACTGTGCGGCGTTGCCAGCGAACCTTGGCTCAGCAGCCACTGCCGCATCTCGTCCATCGTCAGTCGCGTGCGCCCTGCGAAGTCGTCATCGAGCGCCTCGGTCAGTAACTGACGCGAGAGAGATGCCGAGCAGGGGCAGGTGCTGGAGTAGGGGATCGCCAGCTCCAGCTCGACGCTTGGTCTGCCGCCGCGCAGTTCGGCATGAATAGCGGCCGGATAGCTCTTCCAACCCCGGTGCTTGCTTTTCAGCGCAGCTCTTCGGGACAGATACTGAAAACGGATCGCCAGCCCTGCCGCCAGGCTTATCTCACCGTGCGACGACAGCTGTCTGTGTAGAAACTCGCAGAGGGTATCAGGGGCAAGCGGTGCCTCCTCTACCAGGCTCTCCAGCAGCAGATAGAGCCGCGACATGTGGATCCCCTTCACCTCGGGCTTGGCGATATCGACGTGGATATCGGCGCTGCCCTGGCAGGCGATCGGGCCGCGTTGCGACTCCAACAACTGAAAAGGCAGGGCCAGACCGGACATGCCGACCCAATCCAGCGCGGTTGGGATGGTGGCTCTATCGGTTGTGGCGATATCGGGCATCAGAGCGTGACTGGAGCAATATGTATTCATCTGTACTCGGCGTGATCTCATGTTTTGTTATGTTATAAAGTAACAAAACGATGTTGGCAAAGTACAGCGCGAAGTGAACCAACCTGGCGTTTGGGATGGCTCATGATCTGGCGATGAGTTTCACTGCCGACGGCGGAAGACCTCCGACCAGTAAGGTAGAGAGGAGCTCAAGCCACATTCGACAACTTGTCGACCAGCTGCGGCTTGATCTGCTCGATCCAGGTATTCAAGCGCTCGTCGGTCAGCATCCCCTGGGTGCGCTGATCGATCACCAGACCGACGAAGCGATCGCCGATGGCAGAAGCGGAGTAGTCGAAGGTATAGCCTTCGGTGCTCCATTCGCCGATCAACTCGGCACCTAACATGGCGAAGGTTGTGTACAGTGCCATCAAAGAACTGGCAAAACGATCTGAGTAGCGCTCCTGCGCACCCAAGCCGAAAAACGTGATCCGCTTGCCGCCCATATCCGGTTTGCCCAGTAGCGCGAGGAACTCACTCCAGTTGGGCTCGAAGCAGCCGGAGACCCCGCTACCCGGAATGTCCCCCTCACCATAACTGGGCGTTCCGAGAATCAATGCGTCATATTTGAGCATCTCGGCGGGCGCGATGCGGTTCACGTTGAGCGGCTTATCGGCGATCCCGTCACCCAGCAGCTTGTAGATCTTCTTCGCGATCAGCCGGGTAGTGCCGGTCTCAGTACCGAAAAAAATCCCTATTTTACTCATGGGTTTACACCTTTCTGTATGAAACCTGACAGGGTGCGGCACGCATCCACAGCACAGCGGTGTCGGCGTTTGTCGGGCTTGTGATAAAAAACGCGAATGTGAACAGGAAACTGCAACGGCTATACCAAACTGTCGTGCCGCTTGCTGGACACCGGCTTAGCGATTAACGTGGGTCGAATAAAGGGATGGGCTGGAACCCTTATATGTGGGTGCTGTCAGCGTTCAAGGTAATGATCGATAGGGAGTGTTATGGCCGATAGTAAATTCAGTGCGTCTATTCTAGGCGTATTCCTTCTGGCGGCAGCGGCGGTATTGGGCTTTCAGCTCAGTGATGCCGCGATCCGATTCAAACAGCTGGATCGCAGTGTGACGGTCAAGGGGCTGGCCGAGCGGGAGTATCCGGCCGATGTGGTGATCTGGCCGATTCAGTACACGGTGGCCGGCAACAACCTGGAGCAGTTGTATGCCGAACTGGATCGGCAGGCGGAGAGTATCCGTGCCTTTCTGCTGCTGGGCGGGGTCGAGCCGGATGAGATCAGCGATTCGCCACCTTCGATCACCGACAAGTCGGCGCAGCAGTATGGGGATAACAGCGGTGCCGAGTTTCGCTATACGGCGCAGAGAACCGTCACTGTGTACTCCACCGATATCGAGCGGGTGCGCTCGGTGATGCAGGGTGTGTCGCAGCTGGGCCGCCAGGGCATCGTACTCAGCGGTAACGAATACCAGTCGAAGCCGGAATACCTGTTTACCCGCCTGAACGAGGTCAAACCCGAGATGATCGAGGAGGCGACGCGCAATGCGCGCGAGGTGGCGCAGAAGTTCGCGTCCGATTCCGAGAGCCGCCTGGGCAAGATCCGCAAAGCCGCGCAGGGCCAGTTCTCGATCACCGACCGTGACAAGAACAATCCTCATATCAAGCAGATCAGAGTGGTATCGACGGTCGAGTATTATCTTGCGGATTGAGTAGTCGATTAACCCGTAAATCGCCGGTGTAGAGCGCGTCTGCGCCGGAACCGGAAAACGGATCGAAATTAAAAGGAGAAGGATTTGGCCGGTACCAGCTTGTTAGCACTGATAGACGATATCGCCACGCTGTTGGACGATATTGCGCTGATGTCGAAGATGGCGGCGAAGAAGACCGCCGGGGTGCTGGGCGATGATCTGGCATTGAATGCCGAGCAGGTGTCCGGCGTTAAAGCCGATCGTGAACTGCCGGTGGTCTGGGCGGTGTTCAAGGGCTCGGTGTTGAACAAGCTGATCCTGGTGCCGGCGGCGCTGCTGATCTCCGCCATTGCGCCCTGGTTGATCACGCCGTTGTTGATGATCGGTGGTGCCTATCTCTGCTTTGAGGGGTTCGAGAAGGTGCTGCACAGCATCAAGCCGGACAAACAGGCACACAAACGGGAACTGGAGGCGGTGGCGGATCCCAAGGTGGATCTACTGGCGTTTGAGAAAACCAAGATCAAAGGGGCCATACGCACCGATTTTATCCTCTCGGCAGAGATCGTGGTGATTGCGCTGGGCACGGTGCAGAGTGCCGCTTTCGGAGTGCAGGTGGCGGTCGTTTCCTCGATTGCGCTGCTGATGACCGTCGGGGTGTATGCGCTGGTGGCGGGTATCGTCAAGCTCGACGATGCCGGACTCTATCTGTCCGCTAACGGGAAGGCCGGTATCGGAGCAGCCTTCGGGCGCGGTCTGTTGCGTCTGGCACCCTGGCTGATGAAAACGCTGTCGGTGGTCGGCACCGCCGCGATGTTCCTGGTCGGCGGCGGCATACTGCTGCACGGTATCCCCGGTTCCCATGACTGGCTGCACCATCTGGCCGAATCGGCGGGTAGCCTGCCGGCGGTGGGCGTGATCATCCATGGCACCGTACCGACGCTGATCAACGCCCTGGCAGGTATCGTCGCTGGCGCGGTCGTGTTTGCGGTGGTGGAATATCTGGTTCATCCGCTGCTTCAGCGTGCGGACAACTCAGAGGAGTAAACGGATGTCGCTGCAGACACTTTTGGGTACACAGTTTCCGATCATCCAGGCACCGATGGCGGGTGCTCAGGGCAGTGCGCTGGCGATCGCCGTATGCCAGGCCGGCGGTCTGGGCTCGCTGCCCTGCGCCATGCTGAGTTCGGAGCAGATCGAGCGTGAGGTGGCTGCGATCAGAGCCGCCACCGACCGTCCGTTCAACCTGAATTTCTTCTGTCACATGTCACCCGAACCTGATGCCGAGCGTGAAGCCAACTGGCGGCGACGCCTGTCGACCTATTATGCCGAGTTCGGCATCGATCCCGACAAGATTCAACCGGGTGCCGGGCGGCAGCCGTTCAGCGCTGAGATTGCCGATATCGTCGAACCGCTAAGGCCGCCGGTGGTCAGCTTCCACTTCGGCCTGCCGGAGCCGGCGTTGCTGGAGCGGGTGAAAAGCTGGGGCAGCAGAGTGTTGTCGTCGGCGACCACGGTGGAGGAGGCGCTCTGGCTTGAGGAGCGGGGCGTGGACGCGATCATCGCCCAGGGCGTGGAAGCGGGTGGTCACCGAGGCATGTTCCTGAGCGAGGATCTGAGCACGCAGCTTGGTACCTTTGCCCTGGTGCCGCAGATTGTGGCCGCCGTGCAGGTTCCGGTTATTGCGGCGGGCGGGATCGCCGATGTCGCAGGCGTGGGTGCCGCCATGAAACTGGGAGCGCAGGGTGTGCAGATCGGCACTGCCTACCTCTGCTGCCCCGAGTCGACCATCTCCGAACTCCACCGCAGGGCGTTGATGAGCAGTGCGGCGCAGCATACCGCACTGACCAATCTGTTCAGCGGGCGTCCTGCACGGGGGATTATGAACCGGGTGATGCGCGAGCTTGGTCCGATCTGTGCCGATGCCCCGGCGTTCCCTTCGGCAACGACCGCCATAGCACCGCTCAGGGCGGCGGTCGAGGCAAGGGGGTATGGTGATTTTTCACCGCTATGGTCCGGGCAGAACGCGAGCGGATGCCGCCCGATCCCGGCTGCCGAGCTGACCCGGCAACTGGCATCGGGGTTGGAATGAGTACCGTCCCGCCGGCTACCTCCCTGTTGCTGCTCCCCTATTTAGTAGTTCCAGTGCGCGGCGGCCAGGTAACTGTCCATACTCGCGCCGGTAACGGCGGGCACAGCGCCGGCAAGCAGTTGCTCTCTCAGCTCGGATTCGGCCAGATACAGGTTCAGACCGGCGACATTGCTATTGAGCGACGCGTCGTCCCCGACCGGTTGGCCAAAGCCTGTATCAGCGCCGAATAGGGCGTACTGGTACTGATCGACGGCGTTATAGCTCACCATGGTCTCGGTCACCTGGTCAAAGGTGTAACGCTCACGGGTGGCCTCTGCCACGACCTGCAGGAACAGGTCGTCACCCAGAGTCGCCAGGGTATAGTTGAGCAGATCCACGTTGGCGTTCAGTGATGTGCCATCGGAGATCGGTGTGCCAAACTCATCGTCGATGTTGGCGAGCGTTTCGATCTGCGGCACATCGCTGGATACGATCGCCGTGGTGGCAAAGTCCGTTGGCCTCGGATCCGCCAGGGCTGCAAGACGATCGTCCTCGTCGTATTGAAGCTGCAGCTCCTCATTCAGGGCGATCAGCGAGTATTCAAGCGAATTACCGCTCTGAATCGACAGCTCATACCAGTTATCCGCTGCCGACAGGGAGTTGGAGAGGCCGAGGGCCAGCACTGCGCCCGACAGTGTGAATGAGCGGATGCACGTTAATCTGGTTAACATCTTTCTCGCTCCCTTATGATTGTTGTTCTTAATAGCGTCAACCTGAGTATAGAACTAGGATATTTTTCCAGGCGCCAGCTTGAGCAGGAATCCCAAGGCTGCATCCGAGGCGGGTCGACCTGTCATAGAGATAGAGCCTAGTGGTTTGAAGATTAGAGGTTTTTAGGTGAAGCCACAGATGGCTTGAGCGCAACCAAATGAGAAAGTTTCACGAGTTGACGGCAGTCCTGGTGGACGCTGCTTTATCTCAAGCCCGGATCGGTCGAGGCTATTATGCAGTTTGATCGGCTGATGCAGCGGATCAGCGCCTGTACGCTCTGTGCCGCGCATCTGCCGCTGGGTCCCCGGCCGATACTCCAGGCCGCCCCCTCGGCGCGGATCCTGATCGTCGGGCAGGCGCCGGGACAGGTCGCGCACAAGGCGGGGCGCCCGTTTGACGATGCCAGTGGCGATCGCTTGCGGGAGTGGCTGGGCTTATCCCGCGAGCAGTTTTACGACGCCGGCCAGATCGCCATCTTGCCGATGGGATTCTGCTATCCGGGACGGGGGCGCTTCGGCGACCTGCCGCCACGGCCCGAATGCGCACCGGCCTGGCGTGACGAGTTGATGGCACATCTGCAGTCGATAGAGCTGACCCTGGCGCTGGGCCAGTATGCCCAGCGTTACTGCTTTGGCGCGGACGGTCTGTCACTGACCGAACGGGTGAGAAACTGGAGAAGCGGGTGGCCATCGCTGTTGGCCTTACCCCACCCGAGCCCGCGCAATAATCTTTGGCTGGCGCGCAACCCCTGGTTCGAGGACGCGCTTATACCGGCCCTACGGCTGCGTGTTGCCGATCTGCTCGGCTGACCGCTCATTGGAGAAGACAGGATGAAAATCGCGATACTGGATGACTATCAAAATGTAGTGTGCTCGCTGAGCGCCTTTGACCTGCTGCGGGGACATGAGGTTCTCGTGCTGAATGCCGGTTTCGCCGATCCGGCCGAGTTGGCGGCCAGAATTGCCGATGCCGAAGCGCTGGTGCTGATTCGGGAGCGCACGTCGATCACACCCGAACTGCTGGCCAGGCTGCCTAAGCTTAAGCTGATCAGTCAGACCGGCAAGATCAGCAACCACCTGGATCTGGATGCCTGCACCGCGGCCGGCGTCGCGGTTGCCGAAGGTATCGGCTCGCCGGTGGCGCCCGCGGAGCTATGCTGGGCGCTGGTGATGGCGGCGTCGCGGCATCTTCCGGCCTATGCCCAGAACCTGCAGCAGGGGCGCTGGCAGGATTCCGGAGCACTGGGGCTGGGGCGCACGCTCAGCGGTTTGACCTTCGGCATCTGGGGCTATGGCAAGATCGGCCAGCGTGTGGCCCGTTATGCCCAGGTATTCGGCATGCGGGTGCAGGTATGGGGCAGCGAGGCTTCGCGTCGGCAGGCGGAACAGGACGGTTTCAGTGCGGCTCCGTCGCGCGAGGCATTCTTCGAGACCTCGGACCTGCTCTCCCTGCATCTGCGGCTGAACGAGGCTACCCGCCATCTGGTGCAGGAGCGCGATCTGGCGCGGATGCAGCCGGATGCCCTGTTCGTCAATATCAGCCGCGCCGAGCTGGTCGCGCCCGGTGCTTTGGCGAGCGCCTTGAGCGTGGGGCGCCCCGGCTTTGCCGCAGTAGACGTGTTCGAGTCGGAGCCGGTGCACCTCGATACCGAGCCGCTGCTGGCTATGCCCAATGTGCTCTGCACGCCACATCTGGGCTATGTGGAAAAGAACAGTTACGAACTTTACTTCAGCAAGGCGTTTGAAAATGTCGTGAACTACGCACAGGGCGCGCCTGGCAACATTGCGAACCCGGAGGTACTACCCGCTACCTGAAGATTAGCAACCCACCGTCCGAGCGCAGCCTGGCCGCTGAATCGGCCGGTCTGAGCTATGGTGAATAGAAAACTTCGGAGGCGGTGATGAGTATCAAGGTGGCAATCGTGCAGCAACCCCCGGTGCTGCTGGAGCTCAAAGCGACATTGGATCAGGCCTGCGAGGCGTTGTCCGAGGCGGCCCAGGCGGGCGCAAAACTGGTGATGTTCCCGGAAGCCTATCTGCCCGGTTATCCCACCTGGATCTGGCGTTTGCGTCCGGGCGGCGATATGGCCCTGGGTAACCAGATCCATGCCCGACTCCGGGAAAATGCCGTCAATATCGATGACGGGGGGCTGGAGTGCATCTGTGACGCGGCGGCGCGGCACGGTGTGGTAGTGGTGATGGGGCTGAATGAGGTGGATGGGCGTTACAGTGGCTCCACGTTGTACAACAGCGTAGTGGTGATTGGTACCGACGGCCAAATCCTCAACCGCCATCGCAAGCTGATGCCGACCAATCCGGAACGTATGGTCTGGGGTGCCGGTGATGCCTCGGGTTTGCGCGTGGTCGATACCCCGGTGGGGAGGATCGGTTGCCTGATCTGCTGGGAGAACTACATGCCGCTGGCACGGTTTGCACTCTATGCCCAGGATATTGAACTCTATCTCGCGCCGACCTGGGATTGCGGCGAGACCTGGCTGGCATCGATGAACCATATCGCCCGCGAGGGTGGGTGCTGAGTACCGCGACCGCGATGCAGGGCAGTGATATCCCCGCCAGCTTCCCCGAGCGTGATAGTCTGTTTGATGCAGAGGAGTGGATCAATCCCGGTGGAGCCGTAGTCGTTAAACCCTTTGGCGGTGTCGTGGCCGGTCCGATGAACAAGGAGAAAGGGATACTCTACGCGGAAATAGACCCGGCTGACGCACGAAACGCCCGGAAATCCCTCGATGTGACTGGCCATTATGGTCGTCCCGATCTCTTCCATCTGGAGGTGGATCGTAGCGAAAAGCCCCCGGTGCATTTTATCGATTAGCCAAAAGACCAACCCTATTGCGAATGATGAAAACGAGGATCGCCTTGAAAGCTCTGCCCATCCCGACACTTCTGTTAGCCTGCCTGTTCTGGTTGCAGGGTTGCGCCGACGACAAGCTCAGCCCTTTATCACAGGAGGCGACGATTCTCGCCTTTGGCGACAGTCTGACCGCCGGCTATGGTGCAGACGAGGCGGACAGCTACCCTCAGGTGTTGGCTCAACTGAGCGGGCGAAGGGTGGTCAATGCTGGTGTGTCCGGCGAAGTGACCTCCCAAGGGCTACAACGCTTGGCGACGGTACTGGAGCAGGAGCGGCCGGCGCTGATGATCCTGTTGGAGGGTGGCAACGATATCCTGCGCAACCTGGATCAGGAGCATACCCGTGACAACCTGCAACAGATGATCGAGCTCGCCCGCGACAAGGGGGTAGAGGTGGTGTTGGTCAGTGTGCCGAGAAAGAACCTGTTCTCCGACGCCGCACCGTTTTACGCCGAGCTGGCCGAGCGCTACGGGCTGCCTTTCGCCGAGTCGACGGTGGCTGAACTGCTGCGCAGCCCCCGCTACAAGTCGGATCAGGTGCATTTTAACGCCGAGGGTTATCGTCGCCTGGCCCAGTCGCTTTATGAGCTGCTCAAGGAGGAGGGGGCGCTCTAACAGTTCACCAGATAGCTGAAACCTTTGAGGAGACCAACATGAAATGGAACGTATATCTGTCGGGTGAGATCCACACCGACTGGCGCGAGCAGATTATCGAAGGGTGCCGTGCTGCCGATCTGCCGGTGGAGTTTACCTCAGCAGTGACCAATCACGACGCCAGTGATGCGGCGGGCGATCTGCTCGGAGAGGAGTCAAGCAATTTCTGGCGCGACCATAAATCCTCCAAGGTCAACGCGATACGGACCAAGAACCTGATCGAACGCTGCGACATCGCCGTGGTGCGTTTCGGCGACAAGTACAAACAGTGGAACGCCGCGTTCGACGCCGGGCACCTTGCTGCCCTCGGCAAGCCCTACATCACCCTGCACGCTGCCGATATTATCCATCCGCTGAAAGAGGTCGACGCCGCGGCGATGGCCTGGGCGCAGACACCGCAGCAGGTAGTCGAGCTACTGAAATACGTGATCAGTGCCAAGTGAATCGTTCTGGCAGGCTCACTTCTTAACTTTGCTCAGGACAGGAATCAGGGGGGGACGGGTAGTCGGTTACCCCCTGAGTTCGTTTGGCCGGCAGATACAGGTCCCTGAAATCTGGGCTGGTATCAGCGCTCGCGAGGTTTGTTATCGTCGGTTTCGTCCGGCTCTGCGTTATCTACGTGGCCCTGCTCATCAGCGGCCGTTGCGTCCCTGCCGCACTCCTCTTCGATATAGCGGTTCAGGTACTCGGTGCCGCGTTGCGTGGTGTTGGTCAACCAGAGTACGGTCAGCGCACCGAACGCCAGCACATAGACCGCATAGGTTTGAAGAATCAGCGCCAGGATGACGATCGCCGGCATGATGAACCAGAGCACCTTCTTGGTGCGCTGACGCAGATTGTCTCGTAGCTCCTCCGCCTTGGCTCTATCCGTCAGTCCGGCCTTCTTCAACGATTCGCACAGGGAGTGGTATTCACGCTCTCGGCGGCGGGCCATGCGCCCGAAGGGGTCGTTCAGTTTCATACGGGTTATCGATCGTCACCTTTGTGGATTCAGCGCCGATACTACCCTGTTAAACGCCTGATGTCTGGTATGAGTTGCTGACGGCGCGATTCGGGGAGCGGTAATTCACCCGCCGATGTTTATCTGCTTTGTTTTTCCGACGATAATGCTCGGCTATTGCTGATTCATGGAGTGGCCCATGCCTGTTCAGGACGTCGATGTTTCTCCCCGTTTCTCTCCCCGTGCTCTGCTGCTGATCGAGATCGCGTTGGCCATGGGGGGATTCGGTATAGGTACCGGAGAGTTTGCCATTATGGGGCTGATGCCCAATGTGGCGCAGTCGCTGTCGGTGACGGAGCCGCAGGTTGGTCATTTGATCAGCGCTTATGCGCTGGGTGTGGTGGTGGGGGCGCCTTTGCTGGCGCTGGCCGGAGCGCTGCTGTTCAGGCGTCATCTGCTGATCCTGTTGATGGGCATCTTTGCGCTTGGCAATTTCGCCAGTGCCCTGGCTGCCGATTACGAGAGCCTGCTGCTGTACCGTTTTCTGGCGGGGCTGCCCCACGGTGCCTATTTCGGTGTTGCCTCTCTGGTGGCAGCATCCCTGGCGCCGCCGGAACAACGCGCCAAGGCGGTCAGCCGAGTGATGAGCGGCCTCACGTTGGCGATATTGGTGGGCAATCCGTTGGCGACCTGGCTCGGCCAGAGTCTGGACTGGCGTTATGTCTTCGGCCTGGTGGGGCTGATCTCGCTGCTGACCGTCGTGTTGGTGACGCTCTATCTGCCGATGAACCGGCAGGAGACGCGCAGCAATCCGCTCCACGAACTACGTGCCTTCAATCAGCCCCGGGTATGGCTGGCGCTGGCGATCAGCTCCATCGGTTTTGCCGGCATGTTCTGCGTGTTCAGCTATTTGGCCCCGACACTGTTGGAGGTCACTCGGGCGGACAAGGGCTGGATCCCGGTGGCGCTGGCGATCTTCGGTGCCGGCGCCATTGTGGGCAATATGGTGGGCGGCTGGCTGTTCGACCGTCTTCAGTTCAAGGCGGTTGGCTGGTTGCTGATCTGGAGCACGGCGATACTGCTGCTGTTTCCGCCGGCGACCCAGACCATCTGGACGCTGCTGGTTGCGACCTTTGCGGTGGGATCGATGATATCCCTCTGTCCCGCATTGCAGACCCATCTGATGGATGTGGCGGAGGGGGCGCAGACGCTGGCGGCGGCCTCCAACCACTCTGCCTTCAATATTGCCAACGCGCTTGGTCCCTGGCTCGGCGGACTGGCGATCTCCGCCGGGTTCAGCTGGAGCAGCACCGGACTGGTCGGCGCCGCCACCGCTATAGCCGGTTTCCTGGTGTTTATGATCGCCTATCGTCAGCACGTTACGTCGACTGCGCAAGAGGCAAGGGTAGTGGCAGGATAATGTCCGCCGGCAGTGTGCCAATCCGGGCCAAACGGCTATCCTGAACGAGGACACACTAGCTTGAAGTCGGGTGGACAATGAAAAAACTGAAAAACGAGAAGGAACTGGTCAAGAAAGCGATCGCCGAAGGTGTCAGGTACGGCGAGGAGCGCGGTGCGGTGGTGTTCGAGCCCAGCGACTCCGCCGATCTTAAGATCGAGTACATCTATCGGCTGCTGGTGCATGACAAGGTGATTCAGCCGATGCCGGAGGAACAGGTGTCGCAACAGACCATGCGTCATCGCCTCGCTCTCTGGGCATCGCATCTCTAAATAAGCCCGTTTCATCAGGGCGAGGAGGCATGATGAATATCGACCAGGCATTGATGGATCCGGCACAGATGTTTGATGAACCGGGCGATGTCCTGGAAGAGGCGTCACTCAGCCGGGAGGATAAGATCAAGATCCTGCGGCGTTGGGAGTTCGATGCCCGCGAGCGGGAGGTCGCGGAAGAGGAGAATATGGCCGGAGCCCAGGACAGTCGGCTGGGCGATATTCTGGCTGCGCTTAATCAGTTGGGTGCGCACGAGGATCACGGCCACTCACCGCCCACCAAGCAGGGCGGTGAGTAGCCGCCCGGTTCAGGACTCGAGTTTCCAGCGCAGGGTTTCACCGGCGCGTAGCGGCACGATGATATCGGAGCCGAACGGCATCTCGGCCGGTACTTCCCAAGACGTTTTCACCAGCGTAATGCGGTCGCTGTTGCGCGGACGGCCGTAGAAGTCGGCGCCGTAGAAGCTGGCGAACCCCTCCAGCTTGTCGAGTACTCCCAAGTCCTCAAAGATCTCGGCATAGAGCTCGATTGCAGCGTAGGCGCTGTAGCAACCCGCGCAACCGCAGGCGCTCTCCTTGGCGCCCTTGGCATGAGGTGCCGAGTCGGTGCCGAGGAAAAACTTGCTGCTGCCGCTGACCACCGCGTCCTGCAGCGCCTGCTGGTGGATGTTGCGCTTGAGGATCGGCAGGCAGAACAGGTGCGGGCGGATACCGCCGACCAGCATATGGTTGCGGTTATAGGCCAGATGCTGCACGGTGATGGTCGCCGCCACGTTGTCACCCTGTGCGTTGACGAACTCGGCCGCATCGCGAGTCGTGATATGTTCGACCACCAGCTTCATATCGGTGTGACGGCTGGCCAGCGGTGTCAGAATCTCATCAAGAAAACGCTTCTCGCGGTCGAAAATATCGACCTCGCTGTGGGTCACCTCGCCATGTACCAGCAGCGGCATGCCGTGCTCGGCCAGCGCGTCACAGACGGCATCGAGCTTGCCCAGATCGGTGACACCGGAGTCGGAGTTGGTGGTGGCGCCGGCCGGGTAGAGCTTCACGGCGGCGATTTTTCCGGTCGCGGCGGCCTCGGCGATCATCTCCGGTGTGGTGTTGTCGGTCAGGTAGAGCGTCATCAGCGGTTCGAACGTGATACCTTCAGGGACCTGGGCCAGGATACGCTCGCGATAGGCCAGCGCCTGCTCGGCGTTGACCACCGGCGGCCTCAGGTTGGGCATGACGATGGCGCGCCCCATCTGACGAGCAGTCGCCGGTACCACGTGTTCCAGTACTGCGCCGTCGCGCAGGTGAAGGTGCCAGTCGTCGGGGCGGGTCAGGGTCAGGCGTTCGGTCATCGGGTGATATCTCGGTTTTCTGTGAATGGCGTATGTGGCTCGAGTGAGCCAGTAAAGGGCATGATTATAGACAATCGACAGGCGGTCGTCTTCGTTACCACCGAACTGGCCCAGATCATTGATCTGTACCGATAGAAGAACAAAACTCTGATAGTCGGGCGGATTCCGCTGATCGGCGGTTCGGCCGGCGACGATCTGCGTTTTGGCGAAACCCTCGTTTATCACCAAGGCCGCTTCCACGCCAACAGCGCGGTGATGGTGTTGGCGACTACCCCTTTGCCGTTTCTGACCTTCAAGACCCAGCATTTTATACCCGGCGAAGAGCGTCTGGTGGTCACCGAGGCCAATCCGGCGGAGCGTGTCGTTTACGAGATCGACGGCTATCCGGCCACGGAAGAGTACGCCCGCCTGGTCAATGTACCGGCGGATGATCTGGCTCCCGACCGTTTTGCCGCATCGCCGGTGGTGGTGTTGATCGACGGTACTGACTATGTACGATCGATCCAAAAGGCCAATCCGGACGGAAGCCTGACCTTCTACTGTGCCATCGAAGAGGGGCTTGTACTGCGCGTGGCCCGCGGTGTGGATCTGATTGAAAACCTGCGTCATCGACTGCTGTCGGTATCGGAAAAACTGGGTACACCTCAACTGGTGCTGGCATGTGACTGCGTGCTGCGTGGATTGGAGATTCGACAGCGTGGTCTGGAACAGGAGGTCGGTCAGCTTTTGAACGACTATCGGGTGGTTGGATTCAACACCTATGGCGAGCAGTTCGGTGGCGTTCACGTCAATCAGACGCTGGTTGGTATCGCGTTTGGCCAGGTCCAGGAGCAGTAGATGACCGACTTCAACAGAGACCCTGTCAATCGATATCGACAAGTTCAAGCTGTATAACGACCACTATGGTCATCTTCAGGGTGACGACTGTCTGCGACGGGTGGCGGAGGCGCTACGCCAGAGCGTGCGTCTGGGTGACCTGGTGGCCCGTTACGGCGGTGAAGAGGTGGCGATGGTGCTGCCGGGGGCTGATAGCCGCATAGCGGAGCAGGTCGCCGAACGTGCGCGGGCGGCCGTCGAAGCCCTGGCGATTCCGCATGAGCGGGTTCCGGGCGGGGTGGTCACGGTCAGCATCGGCGTCGCCACGATGGTACCGAACGCCCGGATGCAGCCGGATGCGCTTCTGGCGGTGGCAGATGAAGCGCTCTATCGTGCCAAGTCGGAAGGGCGCAACGGCGTGCGAGTGGCGTTGGGCTGAGAACCTATTGCTGGAACAACACAAGGTGATGCGGAAATCGCGGCGGACGATTCAGCAATCGCGGTCAAGACTCTTATCCTCATGCCGGGCACACTGGCCGGGAGTGAGAGGGGGAGAGTGTGAACGAACAGGAAAATCGCTACGAGCAGCGCTTCGATCGAGTGCTCGATTACATCGAACAGCATCTCGATGAGGCATTGAGCGTCGAGCATCTGAGCCAGGTGGCGAACTTTTCCAGGTTCCACTTTCACCGCCAGTTTGCCGCCTATACCGGGGTGAACGTGGCACGTTACGTACAGCTGTTGCGGCTCAAACGAGCCTCCTATCGGTTGGCTTTCGAGCCTTCGCTGCCGGTAACGGAGATCGCACTGGATGCCGGTTTTGAAAACCCGGAATCCTTTTCCCGGGCGTTCAAGAAGGCATTCGGGCAAACCCCCTCTCAGTTTCGGCGCAGTCCGGCCTGGCACTCATGGACGGAGCGCTATCAATTTCAAAAACGAGAGCGGAGACGCGATATGGACGTGGATATTATCGATTTTGAGGAGACCCGGGTGGCGGTGCTGGAGCATCGCGGCAGTCCGGTGCTGGTCAACGATTCGGTCAAGGTGTTTATCGACTGGCGCAAGAGCACCGGCCTGTCGCCGGTGGCGAGCAGCGATAGCTTCGGCATCGCCTACGACGATCCGAACACGACAGAACCGGAGCAGTTTCGCTTCGATCTGTGTGGCGAGGTGGCAGAGCCGATACCGGAGAACCCCCAGGGGTTGATCAACAAGGTGATTCCAGCCGGGCGCTGTGCTCGTCTACGCCATGTGGGCCCGCACATGGGGCTGGGTGAATGTGCCTACTATCTCTATCGGCAGTGGTTGCCGGAGAGTGGAGAGGAGTTGCGCGACTTCCCGCTGTTTTTCCTCTACCACAACCTGATTACGGATACCCCGGAGCATGAGCTGGTGACCGACCTGCTGCTGCCGTTGAAGTGATAGGGGAGTGAGGCGGATCGGCCGAGTGGAGGATATGGCGGGATGGCATAAACTGGTAATAGACACTACTGCCAGAGGGGAACCGTCATGACCATGGCTGCCACGCTGAAGAGTTATATCCAGGGTCGGGGCGTCGACTATGAAGTGCTGACCCATCTACTCACCGAGTCCAGTCACGAAACTGCCGAGGCGACGCCGGTCGACGAGGGGCACTTGGCCAAGGCGGTGTTGATGCACGACGCTGAAGGCGCGGTTTTGGTCGTGGTGCCGGCAGATAGCTGGGTCGATCAGCATGCCGTATCCAGGGAGCTGGATCGCGATCTGACGCTGGCCGCAGAGGAGGATAGCGGTGGTTACTTTCCCGATTGTGAGCGGGGAGCCCTACCTGCCATAGGCCCTGCCTACGGGATCCAGACCCTGGTCGATTATGAGCTGGAGAGCCTGGCCTGGGTCTGCTTCGAAGCGGGAGATCATCGCACCCTGATCAAGGTGCGTACCGATGGCTTTTTCGAACTGTTGGCCAGTGCACGACGCGGGCGGTTCAGTCATGCAGACTGATCGCTGATCAGTATTTGTGCGGCGCGCTTAGTGAAATCATCTGCTTTCTGTATAATGCTTGGCTTGATTAATCCGGAAGACCCCGGATATCCATGCTAAAAACCTGGTTTTATCCAGCCTGGTTCCTATCCAAGGTACAGTTCAAGATGACGAAACCCTCTCCACTGGCGCTGGCCCCGCTTGCGCTATTCCTGCTGTTTTTTGTCGGTAGCGGCCTTTGGTATCAAGCCCAGGGCGTCGAGTTCGCCTTCTACCAGATCTCCGCGCCGGTCGCGATTCTGCCCGCCATCGTGCTGGCGATCATGCTGGCGAGCGGCCCGCTCAATGAGCGGATCAACACCTTTATCAGCGGTGTCGGCGATAACACCATAATAACCATGGTGCTGATCTACCTGCTTGCCGGTGCGTTCGCCAGCGTGGCCAAGGCGGTGGGCGGTGTCGATGCCACCGTGAACTTCGGCCTCAGTGTTATCCCGCCCGAGCTCGTGCTGCCGGGACTGTTTGTCATCACCGCGTTTGTCGCCACCTCCATGGGCACCTCGATGGGTACTATCGCGGCGATTGCGCCGATCGCCGTGGGTGTCGCCGATGCCACCGCGCTGTCACTGCCGTTGACCGTGGCCACGGTGATCGGTGGGGCGATGTTCGGTGACAACCTGTCGATCATCTCCGATACCACCATTGCCGCGACCCGTACCCAGGGCTGCGCCATGCGCGACAAGTTCCGCCTCAACTTCAAGATCGCGCTGCCGGCGGCCCTGTTGACGCTGGTTTGGCTCTGGATGCAGAGCAGCGCAGCCCAGGTTGAAGCGCCGGGTGATTATGAGCTGATCCGCGTGTTGCCCTACGTGGCGGTGCTGGTGCTGGCGGTGATGGGCGTCAACGTGATGCTGGTGCTGTTCGTAGGCATACTGCTCGCCGGCGGCGTCGGGCTGACGCTGGTGCCTGACTACAGTGTTGCCCAGTGGTCCAAGGATATCTATGCCGGCTATACCGGCATGCAGGAGATCCTGATCCTGTCGCTGCTGATCGGCGGTCTGGGGCTGCTGATGAAGACTCAGGGCGGACTGGCCTGGGTCTCCAATCTGATCGACCGTATCAGCCGTATGGGTAAGCGTGAACCGGGGCGTCGTAGCGGTGAGCTGAGCATCGCGGCGGCGGTATCGCTGACCAACCTCTGTACCGCCAATAACACCGTGGCGATCCTGCTGGCCGGCTCCCTGGCCAAGGATATCGCCGAGCGTCATGAGGTGGATCCGCGGCGTAGCGCCAGCCTGATCGATATCTTCTCCTGTGTGGTGCAGGGGCTGATCCCCTATGGCGCCCAGGTGCTGCTGGCGGCCTCCATCGCCAAGCTGTCGCCGCTGCAGCTGATCGGCAGCATCCACTACTGCTGGCTGCTGGGCCTGGTGGCGGTGGCCGCGATCCTGGTCGGCTTTCCGAAAACGCGTAGTGTGCAGGCGGCAGAGGCTGTCGCCTGACTCCGCTGCTTTACCCTCTATTCGCCCTTGAGCTGCTTGACCAGTGCGGCAGGCAGCTCTGACAGGGTCAGGGTGTTGGTGTTGGGGTCGAAGGTAATGTTCTTGCCCAGCGATTCGTTGGAGAAGCTGATCGAGACATCGCGGCTGCGCCCGCTGTAGCGGATGTAGCGCTTGAGGCTGTTGCGGTCGGGGATGAAGGACTCCTTGATCTCCGGCGCGCGCTCCTCGATGTAACGGTCCAGTCCCGTGGGGGCCTGGCTCTCGATCTCACCGGACAGTTCGCGGTAGTTCACCGTCTCGCCATTTTTGCCCTGCTCCATGCAGTACTCCGCCACCTCCTTGCGGTAGCGTTTGGCGTTCTCCTCCGGCATATCGCGGCTGTAGTCGTCCACGATTGCCATGAAACGTTCGGTATCCTCGGTAGTATTCACGGTATCGGTGAAGCAGACGAAATCCAGCATCAGCCCCTGCATCGGCCGGTCGCCGAAGCCGAAGCTGACGGTCAGGTACTTCTTCTCACCGGGCTGGTTGACCTGGTCCAGGTTCAGGCTGGCGCAGAACCCCATCTTGGAGAAGTCCAGGTACTCGCATGCATGGGGGCGGTTATCGCCGTTGATCAGCAGACCGTCGAACTGACGCAGCTGAGCCAGCCAGAGGATGCGACCGGCTTCCTGTTCGTCGACGGCAAACAGCCAGTAGCCGTCGCTCTCCACATCCTGCTCCTCCAGCGCGATCGCCAGATACTCGATCGCTTTCTGGCTGAAGGAGACCAGGTTCAGGGTGTCGCCGAGCCAGTTCACCACCAGCCCCTTGAACACCCCGGCGCCCTCGTCGGCAAAGCAGCCGTAACGCTTGCTGGCACGGCGGGCAAACAGCGGTTTGATCTCGCTGAGCAGCTGCGCGGCGTTGTCGCTGACCTCCAGCGGTTTGTCGCTGAGGCTGTAGGATTTGTCGCCGCTTTCGCGGGTCAGGCGGTGGATGATCGCTTGGCTGACGGACATGAACGCTCCGGCTGTGGATTGGACAGGGGCGGGATTATACCTCAGGGCAATCGTGCGGCCATATGGTTCGGGCCGGTA
>NZ_JAHREP010000001.1:201055-318235 GCF_019084545.1 Marinobacterium ramblicola | reverse complement strand
AAGTCGGTTTATTGATGCCTCGGTGGAGGGGACATCTCAAGTTGCGATTTTGGGGACTTTAGCAACCGGCACTGACAATTGACTATCCACCGTGTTGACACCCCGGGTTGCAGACCCGACATCGGCGCCGAGATGCGTCGTGTTGGGGTCGATGTCATACACCACCCAATAGACATGCACATCGGAAGGCCCGGCCTCATGATGCATGACCATGGCAAGGCTTTGCGTCCCGGCCGGCACCGACGACCAGCTGATTTCAGGTACGGCGCGGCTGCCATCGCAGGTGTGCGCCACGGGCATCGCACCGTTATCCGTTAGCGTCGGGCTGCTAAGTTTGAATTCGGTTGTGCTCGTTTGTTCTTTGCTTTCGGCAGCGCTGATACCGGTCAGCATCAGGGGGGATAGCCATAACAGACTGTGAACCAGCACCTTCCGATTAATTACACGCATTATTCATTCTCCCGGATACGAGGTCTATGGAGTGGGTACTGTTAGAGTAGTGTTGGAATACGGAGCAAAAATGAAGCGAGAGAATAGTCGATAATCCATTGTTTTTATTGGATCTATCCGGTGATGGAGTAAAGAATGTGTAGTCTTTGTGAAGGTTTACATCCGACAACGGGAGGGGGCTGCGCGGTTGACGTGTTGGACTTGTTATCACCACGCTTTCGGCTAGCTATAACCCTTAAGATTCTTTAAATCACCATCACGCTAATTAGGTAACTAATATCCGGCGGAAATAGGTCGGGCGTCGTTGGTGTTCGTCCCAATTGAAATAATTGGGGTCAGAGTTAAATAATTGGGGTCAGAGTTAGATTGCTTAAACGGTCGAAGAAAACCCAACGCGCTAAAGCGCTTGGGCAAAGCGGTAGCAACAAAGCTAAAACAGGCAAACAGCGTCGTCGCTAGTTTTGTCGAAAGGGTCCTACCCACACACCGGTTCATGCGCATTTGCGCGCATTCTTACACTGATTTCATTTATTAAATATTGGCTGACACGGAAATATGAACACCCTCCAAATAACGTTTAGCTCACCGGAGTAATGCAAGCGAAGCGAGTATTATGTCCGGTGTAGATAATTTTTAATTACTTGTTCGAACTTTCGTTGCCGCTTCCAGAATAAATAGTTGATTCAATAACATGAACTCTCTTATATCTTCATGAATATCGTCATCAGGTTCCTGGTGAGCACGACGATGTCGAAAAGCCATAAAGACACTCGAAAACAGAGTTGCACGTCCTTTAACTTCACTTCCGTCTAAGTCACCCCAGTATAGAGGAGCATCTTCTCCCTGAAAGGCTTTAGAGAACAACTTTGCTCCTGTTTCTTGAGTCAGCCCCGACTTTTCCTTTATAAGGCGCTCTAGCAACCTATAACCAGCCAGCAATGCGTTGTCAGGATTTTGCTTAAAAGAAATTGCAATTTCATACAACCTAGGGTCTATCAACGCAAGAGGAATTTCAGCCGGAAAATACCGTTCTACATTGAATATTGAATAATGGCGTTCATAAATATAGTCATGCCATCTCTGAGGTCTTACAGGCTGCTGCTCGGACAGCCAGTTTATATCTCTTTCTGTAAGGGCAGATCTATCTATTCGCTCTAATAACTTATGCGGGACTATATACTCATCGATTTCTTGAGTGAACTTTCGGAGCACTGACAAAATATAGGAAAAAGACCTTGGCCCTTCACCTGAATAACCAGATGTAAAACCAGACTTTATTGCAATATCCACATCGTTATCGACATTCAATAAAAGTGCGTGATGGCAGTCATAAGCGCTACCCGAAGTTAAGATTTTCATTTCATTTATTACTCGACCGAAGTGAATAATTTCTACTACTGCATCTATACAGTGTCGTGAAATACCACCTACCCCTCGATAATCTATACCTGCCAACCTTGTCATAATAGTCCATTATTCCTACCCAAAAAAAAATAGCCAGAGTAAAATTAAAGGCGCAATTTCACTCACTCTTACTCTGACACCATTTACTACTGATAGCATCTATTAAGTTAATTAGAATCAAGATTGAGATTATATTCATATCTCTTCATACGATCCGTTTTTAACCGATCCGACAAGTCAGCCATTAGTGTCGAAATTCTACCGGGCTCGAGGTCTTTCCAAGTGCCAACTTCATGCATAATTTTGTGAAAAGCGTCATCTTTCAGACGGTGACCTAGTTGGATACCAAATATACTGGGAAATATTGTTTTAAATGACTCTCTAGCCTGTACACAACTCGGAGACATTGAAATGAAGTTTAAGATATACTCCGGCCTCATAATGTATTGATGACCTTTCTCTCTCACCAATTCTACTGTATGCCTTACAACTCTAGTTTGATTTGTCATCCACCATGTTTTAAGTCCAAATTCACTTGCTTTCGATGTCTCCTTATTTTTATTACGTAATCCATAAACACCATACACCTGAAGTGCCGTATTATAGGCAAGAGTCTCATGCTTTTTATCTTCATTAGCCATCATTCTCTGAGCAAGCTCTTTAACCCTTTTTTCTGGTGAAATCGATTCAAGTTCAGAGTTGTCGACGTATTCCAGCCTGAATTCTGATATAAGATATCGTTTTATCTCATCTCTTCCTAGTGGCTTTTCAATATTTGAATAAGTAACAAATTGCTCTAAGAACTGTTTCCACCCTCTAACCTTTCCTTCATTCTTAGCATAAAAATATGATCGAATTAAAATTTTCCCACTATTCCGTGATATTTCATCAGTTATATAAGGTTCCATCTCTGCAAAATAGTTAATAAACTCATAGTAAGTTCCCTTTACATGTGTATATACCTCATCGACTACACACTCAGATAGCAATAGCGACATTCCAGAATCAATAGCAACACGTAAAAGGTTTCTTGCAACCTGATCTTCTTTGTCGAGGTACCGTTCTGATAAGGCCTTTACCAATATGTCGCTACCTAAAAAAAGTCTAAAAGAGGCACTTAAATTACTAAAATATTCAACAACTCTAGGTTCTGTTTGAAGAGAAAAAAGAAGCACATAGGTCCGAGAAAGATTATTAAAATATTCTCGTTGCTTTGGTGAAGCCTTATAAAATATCCTTCGTATTATTAATTCAAGCTTTTCCCTATAATACTCTACTTTCGACGCATTCACCCTTGCACTTACCAACGCATCATCAATGCAATCATGTACGATTGGAGGAGGATCTGTTTCGTCATCAGTGGACAAGAAGTGAGAAAAAAGCAATCCCTGCCTTTCAAATATCGAATGGACTATATTAAAAGTAAGCTCAGCCAGTTCATTCGAAACGTCTGGTTCAACAGAAGAATCTTCAGAAGCGATTGATCTAATCTCATCAAGAAAGCAGATTTTAAGACTTTCATCCTCACTATTCTCTTCTTTTATAACTTTTCTCGTTTCATAAGGTAGGCAGTACTTATTGCCCTTTTTACCGTAGTACCTTACCTCCCTCCCCATTTCATCCTTTGTTCTCATTTTTTCTAGACGTTTTGACAAATGAGGTTTAATTATTTTTTCTGCCCAAGGGAAATTACTAGTTATTTTCGAATATATTTCACTCTCCGTCATAAATATATTCTTATCTGGGTCTGTTTCAGAAAGACCCCACAATATCAAAGTATCAGTAACAGAGTGCACTAACTTCCTGTTACCTAGTCTGTTGGTAACTTCGTGTTGTAGAAAGACAAATGCCGAAGGATCGTTTACATGACCTGATGGCTGGATTCCTTTTTGTTTTGGAACATATTCCAAGTAATGAGTGTAAGTCGCCAAATTATTATGGTAGGCAGATATCGTTCCAACTGTGTCATTTATATGACTAGATATATATTTTTTATCCCTAATCCTAACAATCACATCCAACTCTTCAGTTAATAACTCCTCTTCCCTATCTATATGTGAAACAGCGCGAGGAGTCATATAAATAATCACCCTGACATCTCGCCCAAATTCCTTAAGCCTCTTATATGTCCCTCTAATTTTGGCTCTATGATCACTTACTCTTGTGAACTGATAAAATGTACCAGACTTTCCGCACTCATATATTCCATCTGCGCCGCCATCTTTAACTCCACCAAGCGGCACGAACTCTCTTCCTTCTAGTGCTGAAAAAAAGCTTTGCGAAAACCTTTCAAAAGCAAAGCCTTCAACCTTATCTAAGGCAATATCCACGAGCTCTAAATTGACGGATTCATTCATAAACTTAAATCAGCCTCAGTTTTCAGTTTCCTAAAATTTCGTTTTCCCGATCATTACCCGAACCTATACGGAAAATATTTATAAAAATCGGAGTTTTTAATTATTTAATAAATTTTTATTTTTTAACTCGAATATTATTTATTATCACTGGCGTATCATAAACCGCCCTTTTCATATCAACCAATCCGTTTCTTTTAGCGCCAAATCCAGTTCCAAGACAACAATTACTGGAGCACTGGCATTAGAATTAATTATCAATTCCGATTCTATAAACCAGTTATTAATAAACATTGAAATAGCATTGACCTTTATAGGCAGTATACAATCTTGAATTATAAAACCATAGTCTCTGACAGTTTTTTTTTGCAAATAAGTCAAAAATCCACATTAAAATAAGGTTAACGCTAGTTATTTATCGCCGTTACCGAAATTATATTGAGACGTATAACTCAATATTTATACCTTTACATATCCTATATCACATGCCAAATTTAATTTACATGTTATTATTTCAAGAAATATATATCTATATTTTTAACGTTCACCCAACCAATCCCTCATGAAAGACTACCTCAGGAAAGTGGACGCCAGACGGACAAGTTACAGTACCCACGCGTAGCGACGGTGCTCGCTGTTTCCACGCAAACGTGCATTTGGAAGAGTTCCGTGAATTCAAAGTAGGCTTTAAAAGGTTGTAAGCATCCATAATCAGTCCCTTCGGATCTTCTGCGAGCTAGCGCATGCGTCTACTGCCTGTCTGACGCTTTCCCCAAGTTTGCTACTGTCTGAATAACCGTACAAGCCCTATCTGCATTCGATATCCGGCCCCTGGCCCTGATAAGTGTTTTCACCTATTTTTTGCAGTATTCTACAGTCATGTAATTGAAATGCCGGAGCTTACTCCGGGTATACCCGAGGGGGTGTCATGTCTGTGCCAATGCCAGCCCAGTTGGAGCAGTGCCGCGCCGAAGCGGATCGTTATCGCCTGCTGGCCGAGCAGTCCACCGATATGATCTCGCGCCAGACGCCGGCGCCGGACTGGACCTATATCGATGTCAGCCCGGCGGTCGAGCGTCTGCTCGGTTATACGCCTGAGGAGCTGATCGGTACCCGCGGGCGCGATCTGTTCCACCCGGAGGATGCCGACAACCTTGAGCGTCGTGCCGAGTCGGTGCGTTACGACCGGGGGATGTACACCAACGTTTACCGTTATCGCCATAAGCAGGGGCACTACGTCTGGCTGGAGACCACCAGCCGCACCATTCGCGATGAGCAGGGGCAGCCGCTGGAGATCATCTGCGTTACGCGCGATGTCACCGAGCGTGAACGGGCGCTGCAGTCGATGCGCCGTCTGGCCCGCGTGGTGGAGGCATCCAGCGATATGATTCTGTTCTGCAGCCCCGATGCGCTGCAGTTGACCTATCTGAACGAGTCCGCCTGCCTGACACTGGGGGTGCGCCCTGAGAACCCGGGGGCTCTGCATCTGCCTGAGCTGTTTACCCCGGCTATCGCCGAGGGCGAGCTGCAGGCGGCGCTGAACCAGGCCGCTCAGACCGGCAGTTGGGAGGGTACGCTGGAGATGCATCTGCCGACGCAGCAGCGCAACGCCGAGGTGCGCGAGATCATCGCCCACCGCAACCGGCGCGAGAACATGAAGGTGGAGTACTACTCGATCATCGCGCGGGATGTCACCGTCAAGCGCAAGGCCGAGGAGGAGGTCAAACGCCATCAGTTGGAGATGGCACATATGTCGCGCCTGCTCAGCGTCGGCGAGATGGCCACGGGACTGGCGCATGAGCTGAATCAGCCGCTGGCGGCGATTCTGAACTACAGCAGCGGTGCGCAACGCCGTCTTGAGGAGGGTTGCGCGGATCCGGTCGGCACCGCCAACAAGGCGATCGAGCTGATCACCCGCCAGGCCAGGCGCGCCGCCGAGATCATCAAGCGGATGCGCAGCTTTGTGCGCAAGACCGAGTACCAACGCCTGCGTTTCCCGATCAACGAGGCCTGTGTGGATGTCAGCAAATTCCTGCATCAGGAGGCGCACGACCACAATATCCGCTTTGAGATGGATCTCGATACATCCAATCCAACGCTGTTGGCGGACAAGATCCAGATCGAACAGGTGTTGCTGAACCTGATGCGCAACGCCATCGAGGCGTATAACGATTGTGACGATCGTGGCGATGATTGTAGCAAGGCCCCGCGACCCGTTATCCTCTCTACCCGCAGGAACGAAGGCGAGTTGCATATCACCGTCACCGACCAGGCGAAGGGGATCTCGGCCGAGGCGCTCAGTCAGCTGTTCGAGCCCTTCTACACCTCCAAGTCGACCGGTCTGGGCATGGGCTTGCCGATCTCCCGCACCATTATTGAAACCCACGGTGGGCAGCTCTGGGCCGAGAGCGACGGTCACTCCGGCACCCGCTTCCACCTTAAACTGCCGTTGAAGGAAACATGATGCTGCACCCTGCCCCCGGCACCGTTTTTATCGTCGATGACGACGAGGATTTCCGCGACTCCATGCAGTGGCTGCTGGAATCGGCCAGCCTCAAGGTCTCCGGTTTCGAGTCGGCCCAGGCGTTCCTCGATGCCTACGACGGAGAGCTCGGTTGCCTGCTGCTGGATGTGCGTATGCCGGAGATCAACGGCTTGGCGCTACAGCAGATTCTGCGCATGCGCGGTATCAGCCTGCCCACCATCGTCATGACCGGTCACGGCGATATCCCGATGGCGGTCAGCGCGATGAAGAACGGTGCGATGGATTTTATCGAGAAGCCGTTCGACGATGAGGTGATGCTGCAGCTGGTCAACCAGGCACTGGCCCAGGCGGCAAAGCAGCAGCAGGCCCAGGCGCAGAACAGCCAGATCCACGACAGCTATGCCCAGTTGAGCCGTCGCGAGAAGGAGGTGATGGCGCTGGTGGTCGAGGGGCAGTCCAACCGTGAGATCGCCGAAACCCTCGGCATCAGCCCGAAGACGGTCGAGGTGCACCGCTCACGGGTGATGGGCAAGATGCGGGCGGGCAGCATCGCGGAACTGGTGCAGCAGGCGGCTCGGCTTAATCCAGGTGCTTAATCCGAGCGCCTAATCTGCGGATCGATCATTCAGTCGATCAGAAGGCGAATAAACGGCACCATCAGATCAAACACCGCATCCGGCCTCTCCAGATGCGGAATGTGACCGCAGTTGTCGATAAACGCCGCCTGCGCGTGCTCACCGATCCCCCGGCAGATATCCTCCACCTGTTGCGGCAGGCCGTACTGGTCATCCCTGCCCTGAATGATCAGCGCCGGACAGCGGATCTGCGACAACCAGGGGCTGAGATCGATATTCAGATGGAAGCTCTCACGCAGCCAGGTTTCGGTCCAGGCCTTGAACAGCAGCTCGGTACGATCGCCGTGATAGCGCTCCAGCCGTTGGTGCAGATCCGTGGTGCGGTAGATGTCCACCGCCTGACGCACGCCGGCCAGGGTCAGTTCGTCGGCGTTGATATGGGCGGCCTCGGTGATCAGGCCGCGCACCCGGTCACCCAGGCAGGCGGCGCCGAGCAGCGCGATGCTGCCGCCGTCGCTATGGCCGATCAGGATCATATGCTCGATACCGGCGGCCTCGCTCACCTGTGCCAGGTACTGCTCCCCTTCTACCAGCAGGTAGTCGTTGCCGCGCGGCAGTTCGATCGGCGTCGAACCACCGTAACCCTGACGCTCATAGATCAGCAGATCGCACCCGCAGCGTTCGGCCAGCTGTTCGGGGAACTGCTTCCACATGCGGATATGGCCCAGCGCTTCGTGCAGGAACACCAGCGTCGGCCGCCCCGCACCCTGCGGATGGCGCCCATGCAGGGCATGTATCTGCACGCCATCCGGCAGTTGCAGCATCAGCTCTTCAAACTGAATAGTCACACTTAGCGCTCCGGAATCGAGTAGGTCATGGTGGCGTGGGCGACCGGCTCTTCGTCACCATCCGAGCTGATATAGACCTCGCCGACGCCTAGACGCTTGCCCACCTTGAGCATCTTGGCGTAGGCGATAATGTCCGCGCCGGAACGAGGCTTGCGCAGGAAATTGATATTAAGGCTGGTGGTCACCGCCAGCGGCACGGGGCCGATCCGACTGAGCAGCGCGGCATATACCGCCACATCGGCCAACCCCATCATCGCCGGGCCCGATACCGTGCCTCCGGGCCGCAGGTGCTGATCGTCCACCGGCAGGCGCATCTTCGCCCAGCCCTCGCCAAGCTCGATCAGCTCGCCGTACTGCGCGCCCTGCGGGAAGTGTTCGTTCAGGAACGCGACCAGTTCATCGAAGTTCATCATGATTGTTATTCTCCTGACAAAACAGGGCGCCTAAGCGCCCTGCTATCGACTAGCCGAGATCGGGTTACAGCTTCTGCTCCAGCTCCGGCACGGCGCTGAACAGATCCGCCACCAGGCCGTAGTCGGCAACCTGGAAGATCGGTGCCTCCTCATCCTTGTTGATCGCCACGATCACCTTGGAGTCCTTCATACCGGCCAGATGCTGGATCGCACCGGAGATACCGACTGCAATATAGAGATCCGGCGCGACGATCTTGCCGGTCTGGCCCACCTGCATATCGTTGGGCACGAAGCCGGCGTCCACCGCCGCACGTGACGCGCCAATAGCGGCACCGAGCTTGTCGGCCACTTTTTCCAGCAATGCGAAGTTCTCGCCATTACCCATACCGCGACCACCGGAGATAACCACGCGTGCAGAGGTCAGCTCCGGACGCTCGGACTCGGCAACCTCTTCGCTGACAAAGCTGGAGAGCCCAGCCGGGGACACCGCACTCAGGGTAACCACCTCGGCACTGCCGCCGCTGGCCGCCACCGGATCGAAACCGGTACCGCGCACGGTGATCACCTTAATCGGATCAAGCGACTGCACGGTGGCGATGGCGTTACCGGCGTAGATCGGACGGCGGAAGCTGTCGGCACTTTCGACGGCGATGATATCGGAGATCTGCGCCACATCGAGCAGCGCCGCCACTCGAGGCATCAGGTTTTTGCCATTGGTGGTAGCCGGCGCCAGGATATGGCTGTAATCGCGACCGCACTCGGCGACCAGCAGCGCCAGATCCTCGGCCAGTTGATGTTCATACAACGCGGCGTCGACGCACAGAACCTTGTTCACGCCCGCCGCCGCAGCGCCCTGCTCCGCGACCGCCTGGCAGCCACTGCCGGCCACCAACAGATGGATGTCGCCGCCGATCTGGGTGGCTGCTGCCAGTGTGTTCAGCGTTGCACCCTTCAGGGTGCTGTTGTCATGTTCCGCAATAACCAGAATAGCCATCAGATCACCCCTTAAATTACCTTGGCTTCGTTCTTCAGTTTTTCGACCAGTTCATCGACGCTGGCGACCTTGATCCCTGCCTGACGTACCGGGGGCGTTTCCACCTTCAGCAGGCGGGTGTGATCGCGCAGTTCAACACCGAGATCGGCCGGGGTTTTCACATCCAGCGGCTTCTTCTTCGCTTTCATGATGTCAGGGAGCTTGGCGTAGCGCGGCTCGTTCAGACGCAGATCGGTAGTGACCACGGCGGGCAGTTTCAGCGCCAGGGTCTGCAAGCCGCCGTCCACTTCGCGGGTAACGTTCAGTGAGCCGTCGATCACCTGTACCCTGGAGGCGAAGGTACCCTGGGACATGCCGGTCAGCGCCGCCAGCATCTGGCCGGTCTGGTTGTTGTCTGAATCGATCGACTGCTTGCCGAGAATTACCAGGCCAGGCTGCTCCTGCTCAACCAGCTTGGCCAGTAGCTTGGCCACCGACAGGGATTCCGGCATGGTATCGGTTTCAATGTGGATGCCGCGGTCGGCGCCAAGGGCCAGTGCGGTGCGGATCTGCTCTTGGCAGGCTTTGGGTCCAACGGAGACCACCACCACCTCGGTGGCGACGTTGGCCTCTTTCAGCCGTACCGCCTCCTCGACGGCGATCTCACAAAAGGGGTTCAACGCCATCTTGACGTTGGCCAGATCCACATCGGTGTTGTCCGACTTGACGCGTACCTTGACGTTGTAGTCGATCACACGCTTGACGGCTACGAGTACCTTCATCAGCAGAAACCTCTTCTAATCATTATGTTACGGGGTACGCGATTGCCGATTAAGCACGACCCACCAAAAATAAGCACATTCCCTTATATTACTTATTCCGCCCTGATAAGCAATTACCCTAACGCTCAATTCGACTGACGTATTTGCGCAAGCATCATGATCTTTTATAGGGGTATCTATTTACTCGCATCCCGTATTCCACCAGGCAAATCGGGCTGAATAAAACGACCTTCGCGTTACCTGCCGTCCTCCCCGCACAATTTCAACCTCTGTGTTAGGCTTATGAGACAGTCTCAATCGAACCTGACTTCGGAGCTCCCACCATGATCCGGCTGCTAGTTACGCTCTGTGCACTGTTCACTCTGTCGGTCCACGCCGCCCCCATCGTTGTCTCTTCCAAGATCGATACCGAGGGTAGTCTGCTCGGTAATATGATCTTCCAGCGCCTGCAGAAAGCTGGGCTGGAGGTGGAGAACCGCGTCCAACTCGGTGGTACGCCGATCGTGCGCAAGGCGATCACCTCGGGCGAGATCGATATCTACCCGGAGTACACCGGCAATGCGGCGTTCTTCTTCAATCAGCCGGAGGATCCGGTCTGGAAGTCGTTCCAGGACGGGTACGAAAAAGCCAAACAGCTGGATTACGACACCAACAAGATCGTTTGGCTGACCCCGGCCAACGCCAACAACACCTGGGCGCTTGCCGTGCGCAAGGAGATTGCGGATGAAGCCGGGCTCAAGACCATGACCGATTTCGGCACCTATGTGCGCGAGGGCGGCGATATCAAACTGGCGGCCTCGGCCGAGTTTGTCTCCAGCCCGGCGGTACTGCCCGCCTTCCAGCAGGTGTATGACTTCACGCTTAAGGAGTCTCAGCTGCTGGTACTCTCCGGCGGCAACACCGCGGCCACGATCAAGGCGGCGGCAACGCAGACCGACGGCACCAACACCGCGATGGTCTACGGCACCGACGGGGCGATATCGGCGGTGGGCCTGGTGGTGATGGCGGATGACAAGGGAGTGCAGCCGGTCTACGCGCCAACGCCGATCATCCGTGAAGAGGTGCTGAAGACCCATCCGGAGATCGATGAGCTGCTCAAACCGGTGTTCAGCTCGCTGGATCTGGAAACGCTGCAGTCGCTGAACGCGCGTATCGCCATCGGCGGCGAGAACGCCAGCGATGTGGCAGCCGGCTATCTTGAGCAACTGGGGCTTTAACCACGATATCGCCCCATGCCCTTTCGTATCGACCGGCTGGGTCTGACGCTGGCAGTAGCGGTTGCGCTGGTACTGGTGCTGCTGCCGCTGCTTAACCTGCAACCCAACCGTATCCTGCCCGGCAGCGGCGTGCCGCTCGGCGAACTGATAGCCCAGCCGGGCGCGCAGCGGTTTATCCTGCTTATGATCCCAACGGCCATTCTCGTCTGCCTGAGGGTTCACCCCGCACTCAAGCTGGGGCTCAGCGCACTCAGCCTGCTGGTACTGATCTATGCTCTGGGTTCGGATAGCGACGCCCTGCTGGCGGGCAGTAGCGGATTCGCCCGTCTGGCGCTGGGCAGCGGTTTCTGGGCTCTGCTGCTGTTGCTGGGGCTGATGATGACCGATGCGCTGATCAAGCTGGAGCTCGGCGCGCTGCTCCGGCTGCTGCTGATTGTCGGGTATCTGGCCGCGCTGTTTGCCCTGCTCGCCAATGGTCTCTGGGACCGGCTGTCGCTGATGCTGGAGTACCACAACCAGCCCACGTTCTGGCAGCAGGGAGTACGCCATCTGTTGTTGGCACTGGGCAGTATCCTGCCGGCGCTGATTGTCGGTGTGCCGCTCGGTATCCGCTGTCACCGCTCGCCCAGGGTACGCGCCGCACTGATTCCAGTGCTGAGCCTGCTGCAGACCATCCCGAGCCTGGCGATGTTCGGCCTGCTGATGATCCCGCTGAGTCTGCTGGCGCTCTCCTTTCCGCTGCTCGCGGAATTCGGTATCCGCGGCATAGGGGTGGCACCGGCGGTACTGGCGCTGTTTCTCTACTCACTGCTGCCGATCGTCAGTAACACCGCGGCCGGATTTGATGGCCTGGATCCGGCGGTGCTGCAGGCGGCTCGCGGCATGGGGATGAGCCGACGCCAGATGCTGTGGCAGATCGAACTGCCACTGGCACTGCCGGTGATGCTGTCGGGGCTGCGCATCGTCGTCACCATGAATATCGGCCTGGTGGCGGTGGCCGGGCTGATCGGTGGCGGTGGCTACGGTACCTATATCTTTCAAGGGCTGGGACAGACCGCCACAGATCTGGTGCTGCTCGGCACCCTGCCCACGATTCTGCTCGCCTTTCTGGCGGCACTGCTGATCGATACCCTGATCGCGATGACACAGAGGGAGGCGCGATGATCGAACTCCAGGGGCTGACCCGCGTATTCGGCGAACGCACGGCGGTCGATAACCTGAACCTGCGGGTGGAGTCCGGGCAGATCTGCGCGCTGATCGGCACCTCTGGCTGCGGCAAGTCCACCACGCTGAAGATGATCAACCGCCTGATCGAGCCCACCAGCGGCACGGTGCTGATCAACGGCGAGGATATCCGCAACCAGCAACCGGAGCAGCTGCGCCGTCGCATCGGCTATGCGATTCAGGGCATCGGCCTGTTCCCGCACCGGTCCGTTTACGACAACATCGCCACGGTGCCGCGGCTGCTGAACTGGAGCAGCGAGCAGGTGGATCAGCGGGTGCATGAGCTGCTCGACCTGCTGAAGATGGATTTCGATACCTTCGCCCATCAGTACCCCCACCGCCTCTCCGGCGGAGAACAGCAGCGCATCGGCGTCGCCCGCGCCCTGGCCGCCCGCCCGGAGTTGATGCTGATGGATGAACCCTTCGGTGCCCTCGACCCGCTGACCCGGGAGCGGCTGCAAGGCGAACTGAAGCAGATCCAGCGTATGCTCGGCATCACCATCATTCTGGTCACCCACGATATCGAAGAGGCGATCCGGCTCGCCGACCAGATCGCGGTGATGGATGGCGGCAAGCTGTTGCAAGCCGCCAGCCCCCGGGAACTGCTGCGCAACCCACGGGAGGGGTTTGTCAGCCAGCTGGTTGGAGGCGAGGAGCGTGCGCTGCGGCTGCTCTCGCTCAGCCCCATTGCCGATCTGGTGCAGCCCACGGAGCTGTTCGAGCTGAACGAGGACACCCCCTCTATCGACGCCCACCTGACGCTGCGCGATGCCCTGGCGCGCCAGCTTTGGCAGCGCAGCCCGGTGCTGAGGGTTGTGGATGCCAATGGCGCGACCTGCGGCGCGATCAGTGTGCAGGAGCTGCTGAGCGCGGGAGGCGGCAACTGATGCCTGCTCTCGCAGCCACCGCAACGCCCAATGCGTTCAGGTTCCTGCTCGCCTGGCGTGGTGTGCTGATCCCGTTACTCCTGCTGCTCTACTTGGCACTGTTCACCTCGACCCTCACGCCGCTGCTGCAATCGCTGACCCCGGTGGGCGCCCCGGTGATCTACATCCGCGACAGCTTTATCAACCTGATCGGCTGGCACCTGCTGCTGGTGGTGTTATCGATCGCCGCCGCGTCGCTGATCGCGATCACCGCCGCGATACTGGTCAGCCGTCCCAGCGGCGCCGATTTCCTGCCGCTGGCCCGCTCGCTGGCCAACCTGGGTCAAACCCTGCCCCCGGTGGCGGTGTTGGCACTGGCGGTACCGGCGGTGGGTTTCGGCTCCTGGCCCGCATTGATCGCTCTGTTCCTATATGGTCTGCTGCCGATCTTCGAGAACACCCTGGCCGGTCTTAGCCAGGTCCGGCCAGAGATCAAGGAAGCTGCGAAAGGGATAGGTATGGGGCCGATGCAGGTGTTGTGGCGGGTCGAACTACCGCTGGCACTGCCGGTCATTATCACCGGTGTGCGCCTCTCCGTCATCATCAGCATCGGCACCGCCACCATCGGTTCGACGGTGGCGGCCAAGGGGCTGGGTGAGGTGATCATCGCCGGCCTGCTAACCGACAACCTCTCCTTCATTCTGCAGGGCGGGGTTATCGTCGCGCTGATGGCGATGCTGTTTGACGCGCTGTTTCAGCGCATAGAATCCTGCCTGAGCCTCGGCCAAAACAGCTGAGCCCGCGCTACCACATATATTTTCATCGCCTCTACGCAAACTTGCCGTTTTTTGATTATCCTGAGGTAATTAGTCGGAAAAGCCTTTCTTGCCCGATTGCCAAGCCAAAGGGCCCCTTTGGTGTGAGGTACTGGCGGTCAGCCCACATCGATAACCGCGCTGACCGGTCGATAGCCACAGGATGAGTGCTATGCCGTATTCCACCCACAACGCTCTGCCCACTCCCCAGATACGACCGCGTCGGCCTATGCTCCTGCTCGCAGCTCTGCTGCTAGCCTCCCCTGTACAATACGTGTTTGCCACATCGACGACCGAGCTGGCCGACCTGAGCCTTGAGGAGCTGAGCAAAATCCAGGTCACCTCCGTCTCGCGTAAACAGGAGAAGTTATCCGCTGCTGCCGCGTCGATCTTCGTCATCAGCGCCGAGGATATCCGCCGCAGTGGTGCACGCAGTCTGCCGGAGCTGCTGCGGCTGGCGCCCAACCTCCAGGTGGCGCGTGTCGATGCACAGACCTACGCCATCAGTGCCCGAGGCTTCAACTCCACTATCGCTAATAAGCTTCAGGTGCTGATCGACGGCCGTATCGTCTACACCCCGCTCTTCTCCGGCGTGTTCTGGGACGAGCAGGCGATCATGCTCGAGAATATCGAGCGTATCGAGGTGATCAGCGGCCCCGCGTCGGCCAGTTGGGGCAGCAACGCGGTGAACGGTGTCATCAACATCATCACCCGTCGAGCGGAGGATACCCAGGGAGGCCTGGTTGCCCTTCAAGGCGGCAACAGCGCTCAGGATGCAGCCTATCGTCATGGCGGTGCACTCGAATCCGGCAGGCACTATCGCGTCTATGCCCGGACCTCGCATGACAACGAAAGCAACACCGAGATGGGAGAGGACGCCAACGACAGTTGGTCCAGTCAGCAGGTTGGATTTCGTCTGGACGGCGATGCGGACGAAGGGCTCAGTCTCCAGGGCGATGCCTACAGCGGTCGGCTCGATAACGGCAATGCCGGCGACGCCCGAATAAGTGGCGTCAACCTGATGACACGCTGGGAGCAACCGTTTGAAGATGATGAGCGGTTAACGCTGAGCGCCTATTTTGATCATCGTGAGCGCGACTTTCCCGGAACCTACAACGAGACGCTCGATATATTGAACCTTGAGCTGCAGCACACTCTGCAACCGACAGCCAGGCAGCAGGTGATCTGGGGTATCGGATATCGTACGGCCTGGGATAAATTGGAAAACACGCCCGACCTGGCATTCCTGCCTGCCGACAAGCGACTGACCTGGAGCAGCCTCTTTGTGCAGGACAAGATCGAGTTGAGCGACGCAGTGCTGCTGACCCTTGCCGGGCGCCTTGAGGATAACAGCTACACCGGCGTGGAGCTGATGCCAAGCGCCCGTCTTGCCTGGCATATATCGGACGATAGACTGCTCTGGGCGGCAGTCTCAAGGGCCGTACGCACCCCCTCTCGGCTCGATCGCGAGTTCTACGTGCCGGCCGACGGATCCATGCTTGCCGGAGGCCCCGGATTCAGATCCGAAACCTTGAACGCCGTCGAGGTCGGGTATCGCGCTCAGCAGGGCAAAAGGTTGAACTACAACCTGACCCTGTTCTATCACGACTACGACGATATTCGTTCGCTGGACCCATCTTCAGGTGGCGCCTTCATAATCGGCAACAACATGGAGGCCAGAGTACACGGGTTGGAGGCATGGGGAGTCGCCCAGATCACCGAAAGCTGGCGTCTCAATGCCGGCTTTACGCTGATGGATCGTGACCTGGAGTTCAAAACTGCCGACGCCGGCGATGGCGGATCCGGCGAGGACCCCGACTACCAGTGGCGGATCGGGTCCCGTTTCGATATCGGCAGCAAAACCGAACTCGATCTGACGCTACGCCGGGTGGGCGATATGTCGAACGGCGGCGCGCCCGCCTACACCGCCTTTGATATGCGGTTGGGCTGGCGCCTCAGTGAGGGGACCGAACTTTCCCTGTCCGGCTACAACCTGCTTGATCCACGACACCCCGAGTTTGGCTCCACCGCATCACGGCGCGAAGTCGATCGCAGCCTGCTCCTCAAACTCGTACACAGGTATTGAGGTGACGATGAGAGCAGTGATGAGAGCAGTCCAGATACTCCTAACGCTCCTTGTACTCCAGGGATCGATCGCCAACGCCGACCACGACGACGCCAAGTCGCTGGCAGACCAGGTCAAGGCAGCTTTCATCTTCAAGTTCTGCAGCTATGTAGAGTGGCCCCGCGAGCTATTCTCCTCGCCCGATTCGCCGATCGTGATCGGCACCCTGGAGCGAGATGCCTCGATGGCTCGGCTGCTGAAGGAAACCGTCAGGGATCGTCAGGTGGGGAAACGGCCTGTAGAGATCCGCATACTGCCGGATGAAACCGACCAGGTCACAGGCGTACATGTACTCTACCTGGGTGGCAAGAGCCGACAGATCCACGATCAAATAACAGCCCTCAGAGGAAAGCCGGTGCTGATTGTCACCGATCAGGCACAAGGGCTTGAGATCGGCAGCAGCATCAATTTCCGCCGTGAAGATGAGCGTATCCGCTTCGATATCTCGCTGACCTCCGCCCAGACCAACCGGCTTAAGATAAGCTCGCGGCTTCTTGCAGTGGCAAGGCGCATAGAGGGGGCCGCACCATGAAAGCCATCTTTACCCTTCGCTCTATCCGCCACAAGCTGCTGGCTGGTGTGCTACTGACAACGGCAACGGCACTGTTGATCCTGGGCACCATTTTCATCGCCTACGACCTGAAGGATTATCGCAATCGTATTGTTGACGAACTGATCACCCAAGCCGACCTGATCAGCCTGGGCAGTACGGCTGCCCTGCAGTTCGAGGACCGGGAGACAGCCAGGCAAGCCCTCTCCTCGCTCCGTTTGCGACGCGAGATCAGTGCCGCTGCGATCTACGATAAAGATGGCAAGCTCTTCGCGCGCTACTATTCGGTGCCCGCCCATATCGTCGACATACCGGTTCAGGGAGAGCGCCAGGGTATCGAAGTCGGCTCAGAGACTGTACGGCTGTTCAGACCGATCTATAGTGACCAGGAAGTTGTAGGCAGCGTTTTTTTGCTGGCTCAGAGCGGCGTGAGTGCACGCACCGTCAAGGTGATGCTGATATTTGTCTCGATCGCGGTTCTGGCGCTGCTCGCCTCCACCCTACTCTCCTCCTGGCTGCAGGCACGTATCACTCATCCGATCATGGAGGTAACGGAACTCGCACGGCAGGTGGTCACCGAACGCAACTATGACCTGCGCGCACGCAGGAACAGCGACGACGAGGTCGGGTTTCTGGTCGATGCATTCAACCAGATGCTGTCGCAGATCGGGCTTCGCACGTCAGAACTGGAACGCTCGAACGAAGAGTTGAGTCTGCAGATACGCGAACGCACGCAGGCCCAAAACGCGCTACGCGAGAGCGAATATCGCCACCGCACGCTGATCACCACGCTTTCGGCATTGACCTGGAGGGCGGACGCCAACGGTGACTTTACCGCGGCACAAACCGCCTGGGACAGCTTTACCGGGCAGACGCCGATTAGCCACTCAGGGCGCGGCTGGCTCCAGGCGGTCCACCCCGATGACAGAGAGCAGATCAACCTGCTATGGAATCAGGTCTGCGAAGAGAGTGTGCCATTCAAACAGGTATTCAGACTTTGGTACGCCCCCGAACAGGAGTACCGCTATGTCAACTTCAGTGCAGCCCCGCTGATCGACTCAAACGGCCGAACACTGGAGTGGATGGGGATTGTTGACGATATCCATGAACGGACACAGGCGGCCGAAGAGATCACACGCCTGAATGCCGAGCTTGAGCACAGAGTGCGGGAGCGGACCGCCGAGCTGGAGAATGCCAACAGAGAGCTGGAGTCGTTCAGTTATTCGGTATCCCACGATCTGCGCGCACCGCTACGCTCGATCGACGGTTTCAGCCAGGCTCTGCTGGAGGATTATGGCCACCAGCTCGACACCACTGCAAAGGACTATCTAGACCGGGTGCGCAACGGCGCGCAGAGGATGGGACGATTGATCGATGACATGCTCAACCTGTCCAGAGTGAGTCGCATGGAACTGGTCCGGCGGCCATTGAATTTGAGCGAACTCGCCACGGAGATCCTTGCGAATCTACAGAGCGCCGAGCCGCAACGACAGGTACGGATAGATATCGACCAGGATTTGCTGGCCTATGGCGATACGCGGTTGCTACAAGTTGCATTGGAAAACCTGCTCGGTAATGCCTGGAAATACACCGCAAAACAGGAAACGTCCGAGATCCGTTTTGGCCAGATGGAGATCGACGGACAGCCTAGCTTCTTCGTTAGCGACAATGGTGCCGGTTTCGATATGAAGTACGCAGATCGGCTGTTTACCCCCTTTCAGCGTTTACACGATAGCCGGGAGTTCCCGGGTACCGGCGTTGGACTGGCTACCGTACAGCGGGTTATCCGTCGTCACGGTGGCCATATCTGGGCCGAATCCGAGCCTGGAAAAGGCAGCATATTCTACTTCACCCTGAACCCAGCCGAGGAGCTCAAACATGACACGCCGTCCGATTCTGCTGGTTGAAGACAACCCAGACGATGAAGCGCTGGCATTGCGCGCTTTCAAGAAATGCAATATCAGCAACGAGCTATGGATAGCACGCGATGGCGCTGAGGCGCTAGATCTGTTGCTCGGTCAAGGAGATGACCCTGTCCATCAAGAACTTCCTGCCGTGGTGCTACTCGACCTGAACCTGCCGAAAATCAGCGGACTCGAGGTGTTGCGCCGAATTCGCGACAACCCGGAAACCAAAACGCTTCCCGTGGTTATACTGACTTCATCAAAGCATGAAGAGGATCTCCTCGCCGGTTACGAGCTTGGCGCCAACAGCTATGTTCGCAAGCCAGTGGACTTCAATGAGTTTGCCCATGCAGTCAGCCAACTCGGAATGTATTGGCTGCTGCTCAATGAACTCCCGGAGCCGCATGGCCGGACCTGATCGATAGAGTACGTTTAAGGAGAGTACAGGTTAATGGCAAACCAACCCCTACGCGCACTGATCATCGAAGATGAAGAGGATGACGTCGCCCTGTTGCTGCGTGAGCTCCGTAAGTGCGGCTATGAGGTCGATGAAGCCCATGTCGATACCGCCGAGGCGCTGGAGCGCGCCTTACAGACCTCATCAGCCTGGCAGATCATACTCTCCGATTACACCATGCCCTCTTTCGACGGTATGGCTGCCCTCCAGATGGTGCGCCGCTACGACAAAGACGTACCCTTCATCTTCGTATCCGGCACCATTGGTGAAGAACTCGCTGTCAGGGCGGTACGCTCCGGCGCGCAGGACTACATACTGAAAGACAACCTCACACGCCTCTCGGCCGCTGTCCCGCGAGAGTTGCGGGAGGCCGAGATACACCGCAAGCAGCATGAAGCCGAGCAGCATATTCAATACCTGGCCAACTACGATGAGCTTACCAACCTGCCGAACCGAAATCTGTATCAGTACAGGTTGCATCAATTAGTGACCCAGGCCGATCAAGACGGGCAGCGAGTTGGTCTGGTACTGATCCGGCTTGATCGCTTCCATGAGCTCAGTAGCAGTCTGGGAATACAGAGTGGCGACAAACTGCTCAGAGCCTTCGCCAAGAGGCTCGAAGATACGGTAGCTCACCGCGGTTTCGTCGCCCGCCTGGATAGCGATCAGTTCGCAGTCATATTGACCGGACAGACCCGGCGCGACGAACTGATTGCCGGCTGCATCAGCCTCTACCACCGGTTTTCGGAGCCGGTTGAAGTCAGTGGTTACGCATTGCGGATTAACCCCAGTGTCGGCATAAGTCTCTTCCCGGACGATGCAGACAAGCCTGAAGGGTTGCATGGAAATGCGGCGCTGGCGATGCAGAAGGTTATCCGGCGTGGCGGAAGCAGCCATCTGTTCTACTCACCGGAACTGAGACGCCTGCGCGACGAACGGCTGAACCTGGAACGGGAGCTGAGCACGGTTACCGAGAACAACGGATTCACCCTGCATTATCAACCGCAGATCGAACTCTCCAGTCGACGAATTGTCGCCGCAGAAGCCCTGATAAGATGGCACCACCCCGAGCACGGCAGCATTCGCCCGGATCAGTTTATCCCCATTGCCGAGGAGACCGGCCATATTCTTACTATCGGAGAGTGGGTATTGGAGCAAGCCTGTCGGGAAGCGAACAGTTGGCCGGTTCGGCACGGCGAACAAAACATCAGAGTAGCGGTAAACTTTTCCGCCTTCCAGTTCCGCCAACCGGATATGGCAAAAAGTGTCGAAGCGCTACTGGAACGGTTACAGCTCCCGCCGCACCGGCTGGAGATAGAGATTACCGAAACAGCCCTGATGCAGGACCCGGACACCGCGCTGCCAATCCTCAAGCGCCTGCGCGACAAAGGGGTATCGATATCCCTCGACGATTTCGGCACAGGCTACTCAAGTCTCAGCCATTTAAAGCGCTTCCCGGTCAATATGCTCAAAATAGACCAGAGTTTTATCTGCGATATCCCGGATGACAGGGACAGCGTCGAGATCACCAGGGCGATCATCGCCATGACCGCCCGCCTCAATATCGATGTCATCGCCGAGGGCGTTGAGACAAAACAGCAAGCCGAGTTTCTTGGCAATGAGGGCTGCGGTCTGGTGCAAGGGTATCTCTTCAGCCGCCCCCTACCGGCGAATGAACTGACCAAACTGCTTGCCTCGCCCAATCCTTTTAAACAGATCTGAGTGGAAGTCGGGAATGCGGGGCAGGAACATCACCAGGTTGCCGAGTAGTATCAACACCAACCCAACCATGCCGGTTCCACTCCACTGATAGCCCTCGAACAGCGTCGAGATGGTCAACGCGACCAGCGGAAACAGCACCGTTGCGTAGGCCGCCCTGCCTGCTCCGATGCGCCCGATAAGAGCAAAGTAGACGCCAAAACCGACAAGCGATCCCACCACCGACAGATACACCAGGCTGAGTAGGTAGGAGGGTGAGGAGTCCAACCTGAACTCGGCGCCGCTGGCGACGGCCAGTGCCCCGATGATCAGCGCACCGTAGCCCATCGCCCAGGCGTTGGTGGTCATCACGTCGCGGCCACGCTTCTGATGACGCGCGCTGATCATATTGCCGAGGGAGAAGCCGTAGGTGCCGATAAGGCTGAGCAGGACACCGGGAAGTATATTTTGATTAAGGCTATCGCTGAGGATATCCCTCCAGAACAGGCAGACCATGCCGGTCATACCCAGCAGTGCCGCCAGCAGCAAACGGCGAGTCACCGGTTGGCGGAAAAAGATAACGCCGTTGATGGCGTTGAACACCACCGCCATGGAAAAAATGACCGACTCCAGGCCGCTGCTGATGTAACCGACCGCGGTATAGAAACAGTAGAAGTTGAAGCCAAAGACGCAGCAGCCCTGGAGCAGGCAGAACAGATGATCGCTGCGGTCCAGCCTGCGCAATCGACCGCTGAGCAGCAGCCCCAAAAACAGCAGAGAGGCGGCCAGCGCAAAGCGATAGAACACCGACACCAGGGTTGCCACCTCCCCCGCCTGCAATGCGATGGCGATCCAGGTCGTACCCCAGATCAGTACGGTCAGCGAGTAGAGCAGTGCATTCATTCTTTTAAATCCCAAGTTCCACTATCGAACTATCGAAAGTTCCACTACCTATGAGCTGTAGAAACTAGCGGTTTGATAACCTCCGAGCTTGATAAAAACTGCTGGAGTTGCAGATTCTTGCGCTTTTATTGCGTGGTTTTGAGTGGCGCTATTGGCAGTGCGCAGAGGCACTGGCTAGTATTTGAACCTTGGACAGGTTCCGAATACCTGTAAACTTGCACCGAATACCGCATTTGCCCCCGATCGCTTGGCAGCCGAGGCTCGTTGATCAATTGACTATGGTTTACATGTTTGTGGAGAGTTCGAGGTGTCCTCCTCGTATCGTCTGTTTGACACGCTGAAGCACTCGAATGCGCAACTGCTGAACAGCACCAGCCTGCCCTCCGGCATGCAGTTGGCGTTATGGAAAAATGCGCGGGACCAGATAACCCAGGCGCAGGCGTCGCATCATACGCTGAGTCTCTATGTAGCAGATGGGTATGAAAGCTACCGCAAAACCGGCAGCAGTTGGCATAACGGCGGTGCGCCGGACCGTGCCTGCCTGATGCCGCAGCAGAGTGCCAACATCTGGGATATTCGCGGCCCCCTCACCTTTGTCCACCTGTACTTCGACGATGCCCATCTACGCCGCATCGCCGAGCAGACATGGGACAAGTCGCCCGCCCAGATCAGTCTCGATGAGCAGATATTTATCGACGACCCTCGCATAACGGCCATCTACCGCCAATTCCTGCTACAGAGCAACTGGGCAGACCCGGGCGATCAGTTGCAACTGAGCAGCGCCACCAATCTGCTGCTGTCGCACCTGCTGAAAACCTACACCCAGGTGGAGTGGCACGAGATCCAGGTCCGTGGCGGGCTCGCCCCGGTTCAGCGGAAGCGGGTCGTCGACTATATCGAGGCGCATCTGGATCGCGCCATACAACTGGCGGATCTGGCTGCCGTTGCCGGGCTGAGCGAATACCATTTTGCGCGGATGTTTCGCCAGAGCCTGGGGATCCCACCGCATCAGTATCTGACCAATCGCAGAATCGAGCGCGCCAAACAACTGCTCCTCACCACCAGCCTGCCGCTGACCGAGATAGCACTGCGCTGCGGGTTCAACTCCTCCAGCCACTTCAGCAACCGCTTTCGCCAGCAGACCGGCGTCGCGCCTTCTAAAATTAGGGAGGTATAGAGGGCTTTAGTATCTGACCCTTTGATCAGATATGATAAGCGCTCGGGTACGCTGATCTATTTGATGCCGAAACGGAACACCTTTCCCAAATCCTCAAGCAAATCAGCACGCTTCAAATATCCATATATTTGATACCGTTTTCACAGCCTGGATTCCCTTTATGATGTCACCATTGGGAAGGAATCCTGGTATAGAGTTGTCGGGTCCATCCCGCAGTTTTGACCAAAAAAAGGATGTAATTAGATGTTAAGGAAACTACTGCTGGTACTACTTGGCGTGGTAATCGCATTGCCGATGGTCGCAGGTCTGGCAGGTATTAAACTGCTGCAGTTCGATACCATGGGCAAAGCATTCGCCGATATGGCCATGCCGCCCGAACCCGTCAATGCTGCCGAGGTATTCGAGTACACGCGTCAGCCGCAGATTCCGGCTGTCGGTACGGTGATGTCGGTACAGGGCACCCTGGTACGTACCGAAACCGAGGGTGTGGTACGTGAGATCCTGTTCGAACCCGGCACCCATATCGAAGCAGGGCAGCCGCTGGCGCGCCTGGATACGGAGCTTGAACAGGCTCAACTGCGCGAGGCGGAAGCATCGGCAGAGCTGTCACGTATCTCACTCAAGCGCGCGCAGGAGCTGCGCAAGAGCAAATACATTGCACAGTCGGAGTTCGACTCCATCCGCACCGGTGTCAAGCAGGCCGACGCTCAGGTCGACTACATGCGTGCGGTGATCGCCAAGAAAACCATCCGTGCCCCCTTCTCCGGTACCCTGGGTATTCGCCAGATCAGCGTCGGTCAGTTCCTGAACAAGGGCGACCAGATCGTCTCTCTGCAGTCGCTCGATCCGGTCTATGTCGAATTTTCACTGCCGCAACAGCGCCAGGGTGAGCTGCAGACGGGGCTCACGGTTCAGGTGAACGCCGATGCCTACCCCATGCACGCCTTCGAGGGCCGCATCACCGCCTTCAACCCGGATGTGGACCCGACCACACGCAATATTCGCGTTCAGGCGACGCTGCCCAACCCGCAGGGTTTGCTGCGCCCCGGTATGTACGTTTCGCTTGAGGTCCTCAAGGGGATGACCGAAAAGGTGCTGATGCTTCCGGCCACGGCCGTCCAGTATGGTCCTTATGGCGCGACGCTGTTTGTGATTGAGAGCAGCAAGGACAATCCGGATGATCTGGTGCTCAGGCAGCAGAGCGTGACCCTGGGTACTCATATGGGCGACTTCGTCGAGGTGCTGCAGGGGGTAAAAGCGGGTGATCGTGTTGTGTCCACCGGCGTGTTCAAACTGCGCCCGGGCATGGCCGTTGTGGTTGATAACAGCCTCGCGCCAGAGTTCAAGTTTGAGCCGACTCCGAATAATAGCTGAAGCTCTTAATAATGGCTGAGGCTCCTGGCAATAGCTGAGGCTTGCAGCGATAGCTGAGCCTGCGCCTTTTAACTTGTTACTGCGCCGGAACAATCGATCATGAAAGCTTTTACCGATATTTTTGTACGCCGCCCCGTGCTTGCCATCGTGGTCAGCGTCGTCATCATCATTGCGGGTGTGCAATCCTGGTGGTCGCTTAGCGTACGTCAGTACCCGCAGAGCGAAAACGCCTCCATTACCGTTACCACACCCTACATCGGCGCCAGCGCCGAGGTGGTGAAGGGGTTTGTCACCACCGAGATAGAGCGCGCCATCGGCGCCGTTCAGGGGGTCGACTATGTGGAGTCGAAGAGCCTGCTCGGGCTGTCGATGGTCACCGCTCGCCTGGAGCTGAACTATGAGCCGACCAAGGCGCTGACCGATATCACCGCCCAGGTGAATCAGGTCCGCAACTCGCTGCCGGCAGAAGCCGAGGTGCCGTCGATCAGCATCCAGTCGGCGGATTCCGAGTTTGCGGCCGCCTATCTCAGTTTCTCTTCAGACACCCTGTCGCAAACCCAGATCACCGACTATCTGGTGCGGGTCGTGCAGCCTCGCCTGTCGGCACTGGAGGGGGTACAGAGAGCCGATATCTTCGGTGCGCGCACCTATGCGATGCGGATCTGGCTGGACCCGAACCGCATGGCAGCGCTCAATATCAGCCCGATGGAGGTGCGCAGAGCGCTGGCCTCCAACAACTACCTGGCGGCGGTAGGTAACACCAAGGGCAATATGGTTCAGGTCAACCTGACCGCGAACACCGATCTGCACTCGCAGGAGGAGTTCGCGCAGCTGGTCGTGCGCAACCGCAACGACACCATCATCCGGCTCAGCGATATCGCCAAGGTTGAACTGGGTGCCGAAGACTACGAGACCAATGTCAGTTTCAACGGCCAGAACGCCGTGTTCATGGGCATATTCCCGCTACCCGACAGCAACACCATCGACGTCATCGGTCTGGTGCGCGAGGATCTGGAGGGGATAAAGCAGGGTCTTCCGGCAGGTATGGAGGCTGAGATCGGCTATGACGCTTCCGCCTATATCAACGATGCGATCCATGAAGTGGTCGGTACACTGACCGAAACGCTGGCGATCGTGGTACTGGTGATCTTCATCTTCCTCGGCTCCATGCGCTCGGTGCTGGTCCCGATAGTCGTCATTCCGGTGTCGCTGATCGGTTCCATCTTCCTGATGCAGGTGTTCGGCTTTACGTTGAACCTGTTGACGCTGCTGGCGATCGTGCTGTCGGTGGGTCTGGTGGTGGATGACGCCATCGTGATGGTGGAGAACGTAGAACGCCACCTGCGCGAAGGCCGCACACCTATGCAGGCGGCGCTGGTCGGCGCCCGTGAAATGATCGGCCCGGTAATTGCGATGACCATCACCCTGGCCGCCGTGTATACCCCTATCGGCCTGCAGGGTGGTCTGACCGGCGCCCTGTTCCGCGAGTTCGCGCTGACCCTGGCCGGGGCGGTAACCATCTCCGGCATCGTCGCTCTGACGCTGTCGCCGATGATGGCGGGACACCTGCTGAAGAGCGCCGAGAGTGAGGAGCATGGCCTGACCGGCCGGGTAAACCACTTCTTCGATCGTCTGCGCGATGGGTACGGCGCCCTGCTCCAGCGCATTCTGAACGTACGCCCCGTGGTCTACGTGGTCTGGCTCGCACTCAGCATCATGGTGGTGCCGATGTACATGTTCTCGCCGAAGGAGCTGGCACCGCTGGAAGACCAGAGCGTGATGTTCGGCATCATCAACAATGCGGCCAACGCCTCGGCGGACCAAAAGGTGCATTTCGGCAAGACGGCCGAGCAGATGTTTTTCAATTCACCCGACCGCGAACTTACCTTCCAGATCCTGCTCGCCCCCTCCGATCCGTTCGCAGCGGCGCTCGGTATCGGCGGTTTCAGCGGCATGGTCACCAAGCCCTGGGATGAGCGCGACAAGTCGGTGAATCAGCTGGTGCGGGAGATGCAGGGACAACTGTCGACCATTCCCGGTTTGCAGATCTTCGTCACTCAGCCACCTGCGTTGCCCGGCGGCAGCAACTTCCCGGTTGAGTTCGTCATCACCTCCACCGACGATCCCAAGCAGATGCTCGAATACGCGCAACAGCTGCAGATGAAGGCGATGGAGAGCGGCCTGTTCTACTTCCCGCCGGAGATCGACCTGAAGTTCGACCAGCCGCAGTCCGAGATCGTCATCGATCACCAGAAGGTCGCGGCGCTTGGGCTGACCAATGCTCAGATCGGCGCGGACCTGGGCGCCGCGCTGGGGGCGAACTATGTCAACCGCTTCAACGTAGAGGGGCGCGCCTATAAGGTGATTCCGCAGATCGCCCGCATCGACCGACTCAATCCGGAACAGCTCAGCCAGATCTATGTCACCGGCCCTGGCGACCAGTTGATCCCGTTGAGTTCAATCGCCACGCTCAGCGACACCACGGTACCGCGCTCGCTGAACCGCTTTCAGCAGCTCAATGCGGTCAAGCTCTCCGGCATGACCGCGCAGATCGACGAGGGGCTCAAGGTACTGGAGCGCTCCGCCGAGGAGTTGCTGCCGTCCAACTACACCGTCAACTACACCGGCGAGTCGCGCCAGCTGCGTACCGAGGGCAACAAGTTCCTGCCCTCGCTGGGGCTGGCGATCCTGATGATCTTCCTGGTGCTGGCGGTACAGTTCAACTCCTTCCGCGACCCGTTCGTGATCCTGCTCGGTTCGGTGCCGCTGGCGATGTTCGGCGCCCTCACCTTCACGGTGCTGAAGATGCCGAACCCGGATATCCCGTTCTGGACCGATGGCTGGACCACGACGATGAATATCTATGCCCAGGTCGGCCTGGTTACGCTGGTGGGGTTGATCTCGAAGAACGGCATCCTGATCGTCGAGTTCGCCAACAAGCTGCAGGAGCAGGGGCAGGCCAAGCTTGATGCGATTCGCCACGCCTCGATGACCCGACTGCGACCGGTGCTGATGACCTCCATCGCCACGGTTGCCGGTCACTTCCCGCTGACGCTGGTCGATGGCCCGGGAGCGGCAGCACGTAACTCTATCGGCCTGGTGCTGGTGGGTGGCATGACGATCGGCACGATCTTCACCCTGTTCGTGGTGCCCTCGCTCTACATGCTGATTGCGCGCCAGCATGAGCATGAGGCGCTTGAAGATGAGGACGGACTGGTTCTGGAGAGAGCTGAGGTTTAACTCAGCTCTACAGCCTGAATCAGAGCACACCTGCCAAAAGCAGAAGGCCGCCCACCACCAGTCCAGCACCGGTGAGGCGGCCAAATCTCCGCCCGTGCGGCACCACCTTTTCGGCCAGCATATACACGGTCAGCGCCGCCATCCAGGCCAGGTTCATGACACCGCCTGCGAACATCAACAGCATCAGCGCCCAGCAACATCCGACACAGATCGCGCCGTGTTTCACCCCCATCAGCAGTGCTCCGCCGCGCCCAGATCGCCACTCCTTCAACAGAAACCCAAGTGGAGTCTGACACTGGGTCAGGCAGGCATCTTTCAAGGAGCTCCACTGGTACAACCCTGCCACTATCATCAACACTCCACCGGCGCTCTTGCCTGTAGCACCCATTAGCGAGGCGAGTAGCCCCAGGTTGTAAGCCAGTGTCTGTAACATCGCCGCCACCAGGCTGAAAACACTCCAGACCAGCAGATACCCGGCCACGAAAAGTGTCAGCGACGAAGTGTTGTTCAACCCCTGACGGCTCTGCACTCGCGCGTAGGTCAGGATCATCGGTGTGGCCGATGGTAGCATCATGGCCACCATCATCACCGACCACATCAATGCGCTCAGGCCTAACAGCGCCAAAGGTCCCGGCATCGCCTCGCTCTGCATCGTCATACCTGCACCATTGAAACCGATCAGATAGGCCCATCCCAACGACGCCAATACGATAATTGCCAGCAGTATCACCAGCTGATCAAGCCGCCAGAGCGACTCAAGCGTTAAACCTCTCATACTCCTCGCCTCACTCAAGCTGCGCTGGTGTAGTTAAAGGGAGAGTAAAACGCCATCCTGTCACTGAACTCGAAATCGAGTCCGTAGGCGCCGTGCTTCAACGTCTCGGATTTTGCCACCGTCAGTTTTTGACCGGGCGCCACAGCCAGGGGGTGGTTGAGGATCTGAACCTCAGCGCCTCCCTGTCCCTCCATCGCCTTGAGTTTCGCCTGCGCGACCCGCCCGACATTGAACACACGTGCACCCTGTCCACCTTCGTAGCTGATCGGCAGGTACTCCATACCCAGCACCTCGCCGATAAAGCTGGCCAGCATCGCCGGATGTCCACCCTGTTGTCCGCCAAAGATTCCACCCAGCGCATTCCTCTGGGATTGGTCCGCGCGCTCGTCCACATAGAGTACGACCTTCCAATTCCCCTCGGCCATGTGGCCGGGTGAGTGCAACGCCACCACTACGTTAAGGTTATCCAGAGCTGTTTCGCCAAACTGGCCCTTGTTTATGTGCCATCCCACCAGCGCATCGCAGCTACCTTCTGTGGGCGACCCCATAAACAGACAGGGACAGGCATCACGGCAGGTGCAACTTTCCATGTAGTCGCCCTCAAGCTTCCACTCGGTACTCATCGCATATCCTCCTCTATTGAGTGATCGGCAAACAGTGCTGCCTGATTCAAGGTTTAGCAGTTGGCTTTACCGCTATCCTGAGAAAACGATGAGAATTGAATGAGAATTCCTTCCAGCAGGATCCGGCAGCCTGTGCTGTACTTTGTACAATCTGTAACCGAAGTGACCGGAGTGCCAACGATGGCCCGACAGATTGGAGATCTGATCGCAGCAAACGCGCGGTATGACCGCATCCTTCGGCCAAAGGAGTTGGCTCACCTCAGTGCAGCCCTTGCGGAAGACGGGCCAAGAGTTGTCCATTTGCACGGTATTGCCGGTATCGGCAAAAGCACGCTGCTGGCGATGTTCGCCGAACATTCGCGAGCAAACGGCGTGACCCTGTTGCGTTTGGACTGTCGCCGGATAGAACCTACCGCCGAAGGCTTTCTGAGGGAGTTGAGCCAGGCGGCAGGTTGTGACGGAAGTTCCTTGAGCACCATAGCCGATCGCCTGATCGATCTGGGATCTCGCGTTGTATTGGCGCTGGATACCTATGAGCGCTTCGGGCTACTGGATACCTGGCTGCGTCAGATTTTCATCCCGCAGTTGCCGGACAATGTCCGCATATTTCTATTCGGCCGTGAACGGCCAGTTACGGCATGGTATACAACCGCTGGATGGCACGAGCTGTTCAAGGCCATGGAACTTGGCGCGTTGGTTGAGAAAGACGCAGTCGAACTACTGCAACGGCTCGGCTTACCCCTGGAGCGTGCGAACGAGATCGCGCCGATCTTGCAGGGTCACCCATTGGCGCTGCAACTGGCCGCGTCAGCAATGCTGGAGCGCCTGGATCTGCGATTAAATGACAACTCACTTCAGCACGTGCTCGAAACTCTGACGCAAATGTTTCTTGAGGATGTGCGGGATCCGCAAACCCGGCAAGCACTCGAAGCCGTCAGCGTGACCCGCCGTGTCACACTCTCGCTGTTACGCGCCCTGTTTCCCAAACAGGCGCCACAGGACCTTTACGAGCGGCTGTCCCGCCTGGCCTACGTCGAGTTCGGCAACGATGGCCTGGTGGTACACGACGCGGTGCGCGAAGCGATCCTGCACTCCGTCAAGGCCCGCGATCCTGACAGCGCCCGTACCTACAAACGGCGAGCCTGGCAGCAGCTGATGGATGAGCTGGGCAGCGCCTCAACGGGCGAACTCTGGCGCTACACAGCCGATATGCTCTATCTGATCGAAAACCCGGTTACCCGGGAAGCCTTTTTTCCCAGCGGCACCACGCGACAGGCGGTTGAGCCCGCAACCTCCGGTGATACTGGGGATATCGCCGAGATAATCCACTACCACGAAGGCCCTCAGGCCGCTCGGATACTGCTGTCCTGGTGGAAACGCCTGCCGCAGTCGTTTGTCGTGGTGCGTGGAGAGAATCACCGCCCCAACGGACTCTGCTGTCGACTTGACAGTCGACGAGTCGAACCCGAGTGGTTGCAGCAGGACCCGATCACCCGAGAATGGCATGATCACCTGCAACGCAATCCGATACCCGAGCAGCAGACCGCCCTGTTCTGCCGCCGTTGGCTCAGCACCCAAGATGGCGAAGCGCCCGGCGCTGAACAGGCCTCACTCTGGCTGGACCTGAAACGCACCTATCTTGAACTGCGCCCCAATCTGCGCAGGGTCTACCTGACCGTGCGGGATCTTCAGCGTTATGCACCTGTAGCACAAACCCTGGGTTTTGAGGTTCTTACAGGTCAGGAGGTAAGGCTCGACGGTCATACCTACCACAGTGCAGTACTCGATTTCGGCCCCGCATCGGTAGATGGCTGGCTCTCCGACTTGGCGGCCAGGGAGCTGGGCTTAATAACGAGCTCATCGGAGCTGGACCCTTCGGCCCATGAGTTGATGCTTGACGGAAAGGCGGTATCACTCACACCGCTGGAATCGGGCGTCATGCAACACCTGCTCACCTGTCGTGGGCGCGCGGTATCCCGAGGCGAACTGCTGCGCGAGGTGTGGGGAACACGCTATGAGGGCGGCTCCAACGTTGTTGATACAGTGGTCGGCGGCCTGCGCCGTAAGCTGGGTGACAGGGCTGAACGGATCGAAACCATCCGTGGAGTCGGCTACCGAATGCGCGGGTGATTTTCTGTCCGGCCAGAAAACATCCATGTACCCCGCCCACGCATCCATACGCGGGAGGGGTAATTTACATCCCTGTATTGCAACCTGACGCCGTTGGAGTTTTCGTTCTTTTTTAGTGAACTGTCAGGTTTAACCGTTACGCTGCACCAGACCATGACTGTCCATGATCGACTCGATCTCGGACAGGCTGGCCGGATCGTCGATGGTCGACGGTACGGTATAGCTCTGACCGTCGGCGATCTGGCGCAGCAGCTTGCGCAGGATCTTGCCGGAACGGGTCTTCGGCAGACGCTGGACGATGATCGCGCGTTGGAAGCAGGCGATCGGACCGATCTCCTTGCGCACCATCGCTACCAGCTCGCCCTGCAGCTGGTCCTCTTCCACCTCTACGCCGTCTTTCAGCAGCACCAGCCCGATCGGCGCCTGCCCCTTGAGCGGATCGTTGACGCCGATAACGGCACACTCCGCAACCGCCGGATGGGCCGCGACGATCTCCTCCATCTCACCGGTGGAGAGGCGGTGACCGGCCACGTTGATCACGTCGTCGGTGCGGCCCATGATGAAGACGTACCCCTCCTCATCCTTGTAACCGCCATCACCGGAGGTGTAGTAACCGGGGAAATCGGACAGGTAGCCGGTACGGAAACGCTCGAAATCACCCCAGATGGTCGGCAGACAGCTCGGCGGCAGCGGCAACTTGAGCGCGATAGAGCCCTGCTCGCCAGGCGGTAGCTCCTGCCCATCGGTACCCAAAATCTGTACGTTGAAGCCCGGTACCGGCAGGGTTGAAGAGCCCGCCTTCGGCGTTTTCGGCTCGATCCCCATCAGGTTGCCGCAGATCGCCCAACCGGTCTCGGTCTGCCACCAGTGGTCGACCACCGGTTTGCCGGTCTTGCCCACGGTCCAGTCATAGGTCGGCGGGTCAAGCCGTTCACCGGCCATGAAGATGGTATCCAGCGAGGATATGTCGTAGTTGGCCAGCAACTGCGCTTCCGAATCCTCTTTCTTAATGGCGCGGAAAGCGGTCGGCGCGGCGAACAGCGCCTTGGCCTTGTACTCCTGAACCACACGCCAGAACGCACCGGCATCCGGTGTGCGCACCGGCTTGCCTTCGTACACGATGGTGGTGCACCCGGCTAGCAGCGGCCCATAGACGATATAGGAGTGGCCCACGACCCAACCCACATCAGACGCCGCCCAGAACACGTCGCCCGGTTGCATGTTGTAGATCGCCTTCATCGAGTATTTCAGGGCAACGGCATGGCCACCGTTGTCACGCACCACCCCTTTCGGCTTTCCGGTAGTGCCGGAGGTGTACAGGATATAGAGAGGATCGGTGCCTTTGACCGGAACGCAGTCAGCCGGCTCAGCCTTGGCCATCGCCTCAACCCAATCGATATCCCGCCCCTCGATCAGTTCGGCCTTCGCTTCAGGGCGCTGCAGGATGATACACGCCTGCGGCTTATGGGCGGACTGCTCGATCGCCTGGTCCAGCATCGGCTTGTACTCGATCACCTTTGATACTTCGATACCGCAGGAGGCGGACACCACCACTTTCGGCTCAGCATCATCGATACGCACCGCAAGCTCGTGCGGTGCGAAACCGCCGAACACCACCGAATGGATCGCACCGAGACGGGCCACACCCAGCATCGCGATCAACGCTTCCGGCACCATCGGCATGTAGATGACGACACGGTCACCCTTGGTGACACCTTGCGCCTTGAGCACACCGGCAAACTTGGCCACCTCATCGCGCAGCTCCCGGTAGGTCAGCTTGCGCTTCGATCCGGAAACCGGAGAGTCGTAGATCACCGCATCCTGATCTCCGCGACCGCTTTCGACATGATGGTCCAGCGCCATATAGGCGGTGTTCATTTCGCCATCGGCGAACCAACGGTAGATGCCGTTGTCATCGGTGGAGAGTATCTGTTGCGGCGGGGTGTACCAGGGCAGATCAGCGGCTTTCTCGGCCCAAAATCCTTCCGGGTTCTGGATGGAGTTGCTGTATTCGGCTTGGTAGGACATGGCACAGGTCCTTTTATTCTAGAAATTTGTGGTCGCTTGGGGTTCGGGGTTTATCGATTATTGTTGACACTTCCCCGTTATCGACAGTCACTCTAGCCGAATCTGTCGACAAATGAGATACGACAAAAGGCTTAGCCACAGCCCTAGCACACCATTCCATTGACCTGAAACAGCTATAAGTTGCCGCATATACAGAGGAACTGTGCCAGTAAACAAAACTCAATCATTAACGACTCAATTGTCGACACTTCATACCAGCTCCTTTAGCGGGAGCAGAATGTGAGGCGGCGCATGCACCCTTGGACAACAAAACGTTATAATATAACATTGCGTCATCAGATAACCGCCCCTTAAGAGAAAAGGAGTCTCATATGAATCGCGCCAAACTGGCTTGTACTGCCACACTACTGGGTATGGTCACAACTGGTGTTTACGCACAATCGTCACTCGCCCCCCATGTGCACGGTGAGGCGCTGCTGGAGACAGTCCTCGAGGGACAGGTACTCACTATCACACTGCAGTCTCCTGCGATGAATCTGGTCGGATTCGAACATGCGCCAGAAACCGAGCAGGAGAAGGCCAGCATCAAGGCGCTGGAGTCCGCAATGCAGGCACCTGAATACTGGATCGAGATCCCTACCTCCGCCGACTGTTCGCTCAGCAGTGTCGAGATTGGCCAGCATCATGAACTGTCCCTGGAGGCGCATGATGAACACGAGCACGAAGACGAGCACGAGCACGAGCACGAGCACGAGCACGAGCACGAGCACGAAGAGGGTGCCAGCGCCCAGGCCGACGAGCATATGGATCTGCGTTTCGACTACAGTTTCCTCTGTGCATCACCAGAAAACCTTGATAACGTCCGGATTGCGCTGTTCGACCGCTACCCAGCCCTGACATCGCTGACCGCCCAGGTCATTACCCAGACTCAGTCGGTCCAGACGCTTAATGCGAACACCCCCTACATGCGGTTCAAATGACTACCTCTCACACTGTTGAAATCGATCGTCTGGCGTTTGGCTGGCCCAATATGCCCCGAGCACTACTGGATATCCCTCGGCTGCAGATAGAGACCGGCGGTAGCCTGTTTCTTCGCGGCCCCTCGGGAAGCGGTAAAAGCACATTGCTGAACCTGCTCTCCGGCGTGCAGGGCGGCTATTCGGGTTCCATATCGATCTGCGGGGAACGACTGGAGACGCTCTCCGCACATCGGCGTGACCAGCTGCGCGCCGATCACATAGGATTGATATTCCAGCAGTTCAATCTTTTACCCTGGCTGTCACCGATAGAAAACGTGGCGTTAGCCTGTCGTTTCTCAAAACGTCGGCGCGAGAAGGCGAAAGTGAGCGGCGGTACGGTAGCTAAAGAGGCTGAGCGGTTACTGCGCGAACTCGGCCTCGGCGAAGTCGTTGAAAGCCGGCGCAGAACCTCGTCACTGTCCATCGGTCAGCAGCAAAGGGTCGCCGCGGCACGAGCCCTGATCGGCAACCCGGAGCTTATCATCGCCGATGAACCCACCTCAGCGCTGGACAGCGAGCACCGTGATCGCTTCATCGATCTGCTAATGGCGGAAACCCGCGCCAGCGGCGCCAGCCTGCTGTTTGTCAGCCATGACGCCAGCCTCGCCAGCCACTTTGACAGAACGCTGGAACTGGGCGCCACTACCGGCAATAGCGAGGAGGCTCTGACATGCTGATCGATCTGCTCTGGCGCAGCCTGTTGAACCGACGCGGCACTGTCTTGCTCAGCGTGCTGACCATCGGCCTCAGCGTCGCACTTCTGACTGGCGTGGAGAAGGTCCGCCAGGATATGCGTGAAGGTTTTTTCAATACGGTCTCCGGCACCGATCTGATCGTTGGCGCCCGCACAGGACAGGTCGAATTGCTGCTCTACTCCGTGTTCCACCTGGGCTCTGCCACCAATAATATCCGCTGGCAAAGCTATCAGCGCATCGCCAGGGATTCCGCGGTCGAATGGGCCGTTCCGCTGTCTCTGGGCGACTCCCATAAGGGGTTTCGCGTCGTCGGCACCAGCAGTGAGTTTTTTGAGCGTTATCGCTTCGGTCATCAGCACCAGTTACAGCTGAGCAGCGGCCGTACCTTTCAGGGTATACACGAGGTAACGCTGGGCGCTGAAGTTGCCAACCGACTCGGCTACCAGGTTGGCGATCAACTGGTCATCGCACATGGCCTCGGCAGCACGAGCTTCTCCCAGCATAAGGACCAGCCATTTACAGTGGTCGGCATACTGGCCCCCAGCGGAACACCCGTCGACCAGTCGCTGCTGGTCAGCCTTGAATCGATCACCGCGATCCATGTTGGCTGGCGTGCCGGCGTGCCGATGCCTGGATTATCGGTCGACGCCAATAAACTGGCAGAGATGGAGCTGACACCCAAGGAGATCACTGCCGTCTTGCTGGGGATGAAATCGAAAACCCAGGTGTTCCAGATGCAGCGGGCGATCAATGGATTTTCAGGTGAACCCCTGCTCGCCATTCTACCTGGCGTCGCGCTGCAGGAGTTGTGGCAAGTGATCGGCACTGCTGAAAAGGCGATGCTGGCGATATCGGCTTGCGTCGTGCTGGCGGGGTTGACCGGCATGCTCGGCGTGCTGTTGACCGGGTTGCAGCAACGGCGTCGCGAGCTCGCTCTGTTACGCGCAATTGGTGCTTCCCCTCTGCACCTGCTGAGTCTTGTGGTAATGGAGGCGATGTTGTTGACAGCTGCCGGTATCGGCTTTGGGTTGTCACTGCTCTGGTTCGCACTTATTCTCGCGCAAACGGGCCTGTATGAAACCTTCGGCCTTTACCTGACCCTTGGCTGGCCAAAGGAACTCTGGCAGATACTTGCACTCGTATTTGCTGCAGGGACCTTGGTCGGTATTCTACCCGCCTGGCAGGCTTGGCGTTACACTCTGGCCGATGGACTGACCCCAAGAACCTGAGCCCAAAACCTGTCGTGTGAAGGTAAAAAGATATGCGTAGTTGGATACCCCTGATCCTGAGTTTATGGTTGGCAACATCGATCCAGGCGGCCACACTGAACGGAGAGGCGGTCACTGAGATCACTTGGGATGAGCTGATGCCGCCGGACTATACCCTCACCGTTGAAGATCTTTATGGATCTGATGTAGACATCAACAACATAGATGACTACGACAGCAGCGCTCAGTCGATGCTGGATCATATGCAGCAGGTACTCAGCTCCGCCCCTGTGGTCGAGGAGATGAACGGCCGCATGGTGCGCATTCCGGGTTTTGTCGTCCCCCTCGGGGGAGAGGATCAGCTTATCGACCACTTTTTCCTGGTGCCCTACTTCGGTGCCTGCATCCACAGCCCCCCACCACCATCGAATCAGATCATCGACACCCATTACGAGCCTGGCACACGGCTGGAAAGCCTGTACGACGCGGTATGGATTACCGGTCGGCTAACGATCGAACGCGTCACGACCGAACTCGGGACAGCGGGTTATCGACTGGAGGCGTTCCAGATCGAGCCCTACGAAGAACCTGTTCCCGATAACCCACAGTAAGGTTGTACTAAGCTGAACCTTACGGCTATGCTCCGCACTTCACGGACAGAAGTGTTTATTACGAAAGAAGATGTCTTCCGATTGGATACCCTTGGGCGCCCTCGTCCTGGTTGTGCTCCTGCAATTCTGGTTCTGGAGCAGATATAGGCGCCCCAACGCAACGTCTCCGGCACTCATCGATCAATTGCCGAATGCCGTTTTGACCGTCGAACGTGATGGCACAATACACTATGCCAATAGCGCTGCAGCTCGCCTGCTCGGATACGATGAACAGGAGTTAGTCGGGCTTGGCGTCGAGGAGCTGGTACCGGAGCAGCAGCGCCATCATCACGAGCATTGGCGGAATATGTTCGTGCAGTCAGGCAAGGCAAGAGCCATGGGCCAGCTCAACGCTTTGGCAGCCCGCCACAAATCCGGCCGCTCAATCCCGGTTAGGATTGAACTTGTCCCTCTGACTCACACGGATATCGCCCCACACACCGTCATGGCGGTACTTTACCCGGCCTTAGAGAGCGATGAGATGCTGGCCCAGGTGCAACGTGATGCCGGAGTCGGTACCTGGGAATGGGATATCGAAAAGGATCATCTGAGCTGGTCGAACAGCGTGTACGAGATGTTCGGCCTTGATCGGCAACAGTTCGAAGCCAGCTATGAAGCCTACCTGCAGGTGGTGCACCCTGATGACCGGGCTCGTGTCGCACAAGCGATAAGGGAATCGCAATCCTCCACGCGGCCATATGAGATCAACTATCGAATTGTGCGCGAAGGTGAGATTCGCCACTTGCTGGAGCGAAATTACCTGCATCTCGATCAGCATGGCGAGCTCAAGTATATGTGGGGCAGCGTTATCGATGTCACCGAAAGACACTTGGCGGAAGCACAGTTGCAGTTAGCTGATGCGGTATTCAAACATTGCGCGGAAGGGATTCTCGTGTTCGACCGGCGACAGCACCTGCTGCGCACCAACGCGGCCCTGCTGGAGATGGCCGGATACTCCGCCGATGATGTCAGCTCAATGAGCGCAACCGAGCTGTTCGTGGATCCTCGTGACGACGGCCCACTGTCGCTGAATACCCTTATGAGCTCATCTCAGCTACGCGACGACGAATGGCGGGGAGAGTTGCGACTTCGGCACCGGACAGGGAGTAGCATCCCGGTTCTGGCGTCCCTATCCACTGTCGACGCAACGCAGGACGAGATGCGGGACTACATCCTGGTCTGCACCGACATACGTGAAATTAAAAGCCAGCAGGAACAACTCCGCCACATGGCGATGCACGACTCGCTGACCGGCCTGCCGAACCGTCGTCTGTTCTCGGAGCACCTGAACCAGGCCATCGCCTCAAGCAGGAGAGCCGGTAACCGTCTGGCGGTGGTCTACATCGATCTGGATGGATTTAAGCTGGTCAATGATTCCTACGGTCATGAGGCTGGTGATGAGCTGCTCCGCACTCTGGCCGCCCGACTGAAAGATCTGGTACGCGATTGTGACGTGCTCGCCCGTATCGGCGGCGATGAATTTGCATTTATCCTGTCGAACTGCGGTGATGACGAGATGCTGTCGGAGATACTGATGCGCGTTATACAGGAGGGTGCTACCACCTACCGCGACATCAGTGTGACGCTCAGTCTCGGCGCCGCCTGCTATCCGGACCACGGCGATAACGGCAGCGAACTGCTTGTACTCGCCGACCAGTTGATGTACCGGTCAAAGAACAACGGCAAAAACCGGTTCATGATCGCGCGAAACGTCTAAACGCTTCAGAGAAAGAGCTCGTAATGTAGAAAGTCGCGATCCTCCAGGTACCCATGGGACTGATACAGATCACGCGCCACCGTATTGGTTTTGGCTGTGAACAGCTCGACCACGCAGCAACCGGCCTCCAACGCCATCTGTTTGGTCACCTCCAGTAGCAACGCGCCTATCCCCTGCCCCCGCGCCTCTTCGCGCACGTACAGATCACCCAGCAGCCAACTCGGCTTGCACTCCAACGACGAGAATCCGGCATAACACTGCACGAACCCCACTGCGCGCCCCTGCAACCGAGCCAATAACAGTATGCTGCTACCCTGTTCCAAGCGCTCGCGCAGAAAGGCTTCCGCTTTATCCAGGTCCGGCGCATAGCCATAGAAGGTTCGGTAGAGATCGAACAGTTCGCTCAGATCGGCCAACTCATCCAGCGAGGCGTTCTGGATCTCGGCTTTGGGGGATGCATTGCTCATACGGGTTTCCGGGTTAATACAGGTTCAAACACTTTGCCTGAACTCCCGCCACAGACCAACTCTATCTATGGCGGTTATCACCACTAATACGATGAGCCCCCAACCACACCACCGGTATTACTGAACAGTGCCACGCCCTGCGCAGTGAAGCGCGGTTCGCCGAGCAGATAGAGCTCCAGTTGGTCGATACGACGGGAGTCATCGAACTGTACCAGGATGTCGCCGGAGAGATAGGGCGACAGAGCGGCCAGCAGATGCTGAATGATCTCCGCATCATCGCGAGCACCGCGCAATACCAGCGTGGCTCGCTGCCGATCCGGTAACAAACGGGAATCTGCCTTGACGGCACGTCCCAATCCGTAGTGTGCAAGCGAGCTACCGATGCGCTGCGCCAGTTGCAAGCCTGCCTCCCCTCCCGGGGCTGCGCTTACCTTCATAAATGGCGCCAACTGCTTATAGGCTGCTCGGAACTCCCCGAGGTTCTGCAAAACGCGTGCTCGCAACGCATCGTCTGCCGCAACAAAATCACTAGTCAATGCACTCGCCCGTTCATCAGCAGGCAGTCTCAGCCATCTGGCAGCGGGGGAATCGCTCAGTACCTGCACTGAACTCTCATCGCTGTATCTTGGAGCATTTGAATCCAGGCCGCCGAACCAGATACCCAACCCCAGCACAATCAAAAAGACAGGCAGCAAGCACAGTACCAATTTAACGGGGACGCCGACACCAAAGGTCGGTCGCATCAAAATCACCATCCTGCATAGCTGATTTTTTCTTAAAAAACATTATCAATTTATAAGTATAGTTCTGCTCGCAATTAACACCAACCGGTTCAACCGATATACCTTGAATTTTTGTATGCTTGATTAATGGGATGTGAGTTAAATCTGCGTTAAGGTATTCCATAAGCGGTCATAAAATTGAGGAGTTATAAATATAGAGCATTTCTAAATAAAGAGCGTTTCTTAATATTTTTATCTACGCTCCACACCTGATAACCGATATACCCTTCAACCCATCGAGCCTAAGCAGCCCGATGCATTCCTCTGATCCAGAGAGCACTATCGATATTTTAATATCAATAGTTCAATACAATTTAGGAGAGAAGCATGCAATCTATTACCCGACAAGAGCTAGAACAGATGAACGATATAGATCGAGACGATTTCGTCTTGATAAACGTGTTACCTCGAGAAACTTTCGAGAAGCAACATATACGGACTTCAATCAATATTCCTTATGAAAATAGCGATTTCATCGATACTGTCGAAAGCGTGGCTGGAGATAAAGATCGTAAAATAGTGGTCTATTGCGCTAATTTCGACTGTCCGGTCTCAAATAAAGCGGCCGACGCGCTGGAGCAAGCGGGTTTCAAAAGCATATACGACTACGAGGGCGGCACCGAAGACTGGTTGACCAATCACTGATCCGGACCCGTCCACAGCGTTAGGTTATCGAGTCAGCCGAGGGTTTTCCCATCTGCTAATGCCCGTGTCCTGGAGAATGCTCCTGATGATGCGGAATCTCTGTGCAGTTCCCTGTACTGGCGGCAAGGGTATTCATACCTACGGGGAACACTTTTGCCGCATCGGGTTTAAGAATCATATTTAAGTTGTTGAAACCATTTGCCACGGGGCGCAGGCACACCTTTTGCTGAATACTTTCCGATCAATCCTGATGGAGGAGGTAGGCAGCATGCTCAAGGTAACCAAGCCCCCTTATACCTCGCCGCTTTCCGGCCGGGGATCATCCGGCACGGCACCGACCAACAGCGTCTTTGCCGAGATACTGGCACAGGAAGCGGCAAGAAAAGAGCCCGATCGACAAAAGCAGACTCAGGATAACCATTCACGGTCAGAATACTCACCCGCCACCTCTGAAGAGCCGATCGATGCGCGGGAGGAGTTGATCAAATTGCTCAGCATGAGTTCTGCGGAGAGGATTCGCTACCTGATGCTCAAGGATATGGGGCTGACGGAGGAAACGCTGGCGGCGCTACCATATGAGGAGCGTCAGCGGATAGAGCAGCAAATTGAGCAGGAGATCAGACGCCAGCTAGGCAGCTCCTTCGATGAGAGTCGAGACCTACGCAGGGTGTAATCGTCAGGGAACCGGTTCTGCCACTCCGGCGGTTACTGCTAGAATCAGTAGTCAATCGGTTGAGAAGGGATACTCCCATGGCTTTCGCGTTATCACTGCACTTGCTGGCGGCCGTAATCTGGGTCGGCGGTATGTTTCTGGCGTATGTCTGCCTGCGGCCCGTAGCGGGGTCTCTGCTTGAGCCGGCTCAGCGGCTTCCGCTCTGGTCGAATCTGTTCACTCGCTTTTTCCTCTGGGTGTGGATTGCCATCATCACCCTGCCCGTCACCGGCCACTGGATGATTGCACTGATGGGCGGCTTCAAATATGCGGGTCTCCATGTGCATATCATGCTCGGGACCGGCTACCTGATGATTCTGCTCTTCCTGCATCTATACTTCGCCCCGTTTCAGCGCCTGAAAAAAGCGGTGGCGGCGCAGGACTGGCCCGCAGGCGGCAAGGCGTTGAACCAGATCCGCCAGATCGTCGGCATCAATCTGATACTGGGTCTGGTGACGGTTGCCAATGCGGCAGGCGGCAGGTTTCTCTATGGCTAACGCCGTTCTTCTATCATTACCGGTGTCGTAATCCAGAGAATTCCCTGTGACCAAGAAATACCAGATCCTGATCGTCCTCGCGCTGATCCTCTTCACCGCCTTTATCGGCACTAGCCTGGTCAGCTATTTCGCTGCCCACGACAGCCTTGCACAGGAGATCGAAGAGAGCACATTGCCGCTGACCGGCGACAACATCTACTCGGAAATTCAGCGCGACCTGTTGCGTCCGATATTTATCTCCTCGCTGATGGCGCACGACACCTTTTTGCGTGACTGGGCGCTCGATGGTGAGCAGGATAGCACCCCCGTCACTCGCTACCTGAAGGAGATACAGCAGCGCTACGACACCGAGACCAGCTTCTTCGTCTCCGACAGAACTCGCCTTTACTACCACCCCAAGGGCGCAATCAAGGAGGTCAACAAACACGATCCGCAGGATGCCTGGTATTTCAATTTCAAGCACAGTGTCGAACCGTACGAGATCAATATCGATCGCGACACCGCCGACCCCAGCCGCCTCACCGTGTTCATCAACTACAAGGTGTACGACTACAGCGGCAACTTCATCGGTGCCACCGGCGTCGGCCTCTCCACCTCGATGGTCAAACAGTTGATCGACGACTACCAGCTCCGGTTCAACCGGGAGATATACTTCGTCAACCGTTTCGGTACCGTCACCATGCACAGTGATGCCTACACTGGCGCTGAGCAGATTCGCAACAGCCCGAACCTGGGGCTATACGCCACACGCATCCTCACGTCGCCGAGCACTGCGTTCAATTTCGAGCGCGACGGCGAGACGGTGTATGTCAACAGCCGCCTGGTCCCCGAGTTCAACTGGTACCTGATCGTGGAACAGACCAATAGTCCAACGAATGAGAAGATATTCCATACACTGCTGCTGAACCTAGCCGGTGCAGCCGTAATCACCTTGGTGGTGCTGTCGCTGGCCTGGGTTACGATCAGTCGGTTCCAGCGGCGCCTGGAAACCCTGGCACACACTGACAAGTTGACGGGGCTGGCCAATCGCCAGATGCTCGACCGGATGCTGCCGCAGCAGATCGCCCGGGCGCGCCGCAACCAGGAACCCTTGAGTTGCGTCATCGCCGATCTGGACGGGTTCAAGCAGGTGAACGACACCTACGGCCACCCCACCGGCGACCTGCTGATCCGCTCTATAGCTCGGCTCTTCACCTCGATCACCCGCACCTCGGATCTGATCTGCCGCTGGGGCGGCGATGAATTCCTGTTTATCCTGCCCAACAGCGATCAGGCACAGGCCCGTCGCTTCGCGGAAAAGCTGCGCCGGGCGGTTGAGTCCCATCAGTTGCAGCTAAAGGATCAGTTGATCGGCGTTTCACTGAGCCTCGGCGTCGCCGAGCTCGGGCAACAGGATACCCAGGAGGAGTTGATCCAGCGCGCCGACCACGCCCTGCTGACCGCCAAGAACGACGGCCGGAACCGGGTCAGTGAGCAGACGGAAGAGGTGGGTTGCTCGGTATAACTAGGTAGGACGGCCCGGTCGATTCGAGCCTTTGGCGAGGTGATAACAGCGCCGTGTCAGATGCGCGGTTCCACCCCACAGCAACTCGAGCACCAGCGCACAAACAAAGCCGCTCAGCAGGCCAAAACCGATCGCCCAGCCGTTGAGCACGACCGTGTAGGTGTAGCGTTCGATCACATCCCGCCTGATCTCGTCGACCGGTTCGAGCAGGGTCTGAACATAGGGGCTGAACGGGGATCGGTAGAAACGACTCACGGCGCGGGTCAGCGCCTCGTTGCGCTGCGCTAGGGCACCGATACTGAGCCCGCCTGCGTTGAACACCTCATCGGGGCTGCTGCGGTAATACTCGGCCAGCCTCTCCAGACTGCCGCCAAAATAGCGCTCCGCATCGTCCTGAAACTCCCTAAGGCTCGCGGCCGACTCGCGCTGATGCGCCTGCAGCGCCTTGCCGTACTGGTCGACGAAGCCGGGCAACTGGATCCCCACCAGCACGCCGGCCACAAAAGTCACCAGACGTAAATACTCAGCCACTCTTCTCACCGCACTCACCTCACCGGCAACCCGTTCACTGCATGAACCCTCAGCATGCAACTTCAAGCGTTTGACGACAACCGGAGGTCCCGGTTCCGCCCCGCCCGCGCACGGACGTTTGTGTCGCGACTACACTTGATTGAACCGGATCTGACATCATTGGGGGAGGCACGGCTTGCCTGTTATCGATACGGGATCGCTCTGGTTCAATCTGACTCTGTTCACCGGCTGTGCTCTGGCGATACTGGTCACAGGCACCCGTATCACCCGCATCGTCGACCAACTGGCGGACAGGATCCGAATCGGCGAGGCGTTGGCGGGCGGCGTGCTGATGGGGGCCGCCACCTCGCTGTCCGGCTCGGTGCTGTCGGTGACCGCGGCCTGGAATGGTCATCCCGAACTCGCTGTCAGCAATGCGCTGGGCGGGATCGCTGTGCAGACCGTATTCCTGGCAATTGCCGATATCACCTATCGACGTGCCAACCTGGAACATGCCGCCGCCTCGGCGGAAAACATGATGCAGACCGCACTATTGATTGCGCTGCTGGCACTGATCGCACTCGCGCCACTTCTGCCTGATTTTACGCTGTGGGAGATCCACCCGCTCACCTTCTGTCTGATCCTCCTGTACCTCTACGGCCTTGGTTTGGTCAAACGGGTGCGCGACACACCGCTATGGCGGGCAGCCAAGACCCGCTCGACCCGCCCGGACATACCGGAGAGCAGCAACACCCGGCTCTCCCTGCCGCTGTTGCTGGTGAACTTTCTGGTCTTGATGCTGCTACTGGGCTTGTCGGGCTGGCTGTTGGAGCATGCCGCTTCTGCGCTTGCCGAGCAGACCGGGTTGGGCGAAACGCTGATCGGCGTACTGCTGACCGCCACCAGCACCTCGCTACCTGAACTGGTAACCTGCCTGGCCGCTGTGAGAAGGGGCGCATTGACGCTGGCGGTGGGCGGTATCATCGGCGGCAATGCCTTCGATACGCTCTTTACCGCCGCCTCCGATATCGCCTACCGTGACGGTTCCATCTATCACGTCATGTCCGATACGACCCTGGCCTGGACCCTTCTGACGCTACTGATGTCAGCCTTTCTGATGATGGGATTGATCCGGCGCGAGGAGCGGGGCTTTGCCCGGATCGGATTCGAGAGTCTGGCCGTGCTGCTGCTCTATGCATTGGGGTTGGCGGTGCTACTGATCTGACGGCTTGTTATCGATACTGCGCGACGGAGTACTCCAGCTCCGGCAGCATGCAGATCACCCGCTCTTTGCCCTTGCCGATATTCTTGCGCTTGATCGTCAGGTGGCCGATAGGGCCGGTACGCTCGATATGGGTGCCGCCACAGGGCATCACTTGGCCAGCACACTCCCAATAGCGCGCATCCGGGTGCTGTTCGCTGGCATAGAGGCGGATCGGATGGTCCGCCTCTATATAACGGTTGGCGATATCGCCGATACGGCGGATCTCGGCCTCCTGTCCACCCCCTTCGGGGTAGGCAATCGTTCTGTCCAGCGCCAGCGCGTCGTCATCGATCCTGACGACCGTCGCCGTTGTCGAGATCCGGTAAGGGTCCTGATAGTAAAGCTTTTCCGTCTTGCGCATTCCTGCCTCCCGCCCTGTCCGCCCGTGGTTCGGCGCGTCATGCCTTCGCGTCATGTCCTATGGTTTGAGCTTACAAGCGGGATACGGCAGGGTCGAGGCGAGACCTCGACATTTTTGTCAGCACAACAATCGATTGTATGGATGACAATTCGCGGGCTCAGGCCCGGCCGATCAGATACTGCTCCGCCTGCGCCAGCGTGGAGAACTGCATGTAATCCTGCTCCGGCACATCCATATCCAGCGCCGCACATACAGCGGTGATGAAGCGCACAAAGTCGAAGGAGTCGAGATCCAGCTCCTCACGCAGATCCGCCGACGACTCCAGCGCATCGAGGTCGGTTTCGGGCGCAATGTTGGAGAGCTCACGTTTCAGTATCTCGCGGACAACGGTGGGATTTTTGCTCGCGTCGTTCACAGCGCCTCCGGTTTCTGCATCAGTTTGTCAAAGGCATTCAGAAAGATGCCGCCACGATGGCCATCGCTGACCCGATGATCGGCAGACAGGGACACCTGCATGATCGGCCTGGGCTCGATTCTGCCGCCTTCGACCCAGGGCCGGTCGAGCACTTTGCCCAATCCGACAAGCGCCACCTGCGGCGGATATATGATGCCGAAGATATCCTCCACACCGGTCTCACCCATATTGCTCAGGGTGATGGTCGGATCCGTCATCTCCGAACTGCGCAGCATGCCGGTGCGGGCGCGGGTGATCAGGTCGTTGAGGTCGTGCATAAGCTCGTCCAGCGTTTTCCGCGCCACATCGTGTAGCGCAGGTGCCACCAGACCACCGCCACGCAGCGCAATCGCGACGCCTACATGGACCTTCTCGCTCTGCGTGAATGTGTCGTCGATGTAGAAGCCGTTCAGTTCCGGTACCTGGTGCAGCGCCAGCGCCATCGCTTTCAGCGGCAACACCAATGGCAACAATCGGTCCCCAATCCGGCGCCTGGCGTTCTCCTCGGCAAGCCACTGCTGCGCGCGTGTCATGTCGATCCGGGTGGAAAGGTAATAGTGCGGAATCTCCCGCTTCGATTTCGCCATCGCCGCTGCGATGCCTCGCCGCATGGCGTCCGGATCGAACCCACGCTTGGTGCCGGGTTTTGCCGTCTGCGGCGAGATGGTTGGTGCCTGCGCCTGCACATCGGCCAGCGTAACCGCACCGCCCGGACCACTGCCGGTGATACCTGCCAACGCCAGCCCCAGATCGCCAGCCAGCTTGCGTGCGGCCGGGGATGCACGAACCACGCCCTCGACAGGCGCCGGTGCAGCGGGTAAATATTCGGTTTCAGCAGCCGACTCCGGTGCCGCCTCGGTTGCCTTGGAAGCCGGCTCAACAGGCGCTTTTTCCGCGCTAGTTCCGATGATCGTCGCCAGCACGGTGCCCACGGGCACGGTCTCGCCAACCTTCACCCGCAGTTCACCGACGGTGCCCTCTTCGAAGATCTCGGTTTCGATCGCGCCCTTGACCGTTTCGATCACGGCCACCACATCGCCGCTCTTCACCTTGTCGCCGGGCTTGACCATCCACTCGACCAGCGTGCCCTCCTCCATATCGGCACCCAACGCAGGCATGGTGAAATCAGTCATGGCCATTCACCACTTTTTTCGCTGCGGCGACTATCTCCTCCACCTGGGGCAAGGCGGCGTCCTCCAGATGTTTGGCATAGGGGATCGGCACCTCCACCGCGCAGACGCGTTGTACCGGCAGATCCAGCTCGTAGAACGCCTGTTCATGGATCCGCGCGGTGATCTCCGCCGAGATACCGCCGCTGCGCCAGCCTTCGTCGACGATTACCGCCCGATGTGTCTTGCTCACCGTCGCTATGATGCTTTCATCATCCAGGGGGCGCAGAATGCGCAGGTCCAGCACCTCGGCCTCGATCCCCTGCTGCGCCAACAGCTCGGCAGCCTCCATGCACTTCCACAGAGAACCGCCGTAGGTAATCAGGCTCACATGCGTACCCTCGCGACGCACGCGTGCACGGTCGATATCGACGGCACCGGCCTGTTCAGCAAGCAGACCCTTGCGGTTGTAGAGCAGGATATGCTCGAAGATCAGCACCGGATCCGGGTCGGCCAATGCGGTGGCGAGCATGCCGCGAACATCCTCCACGGTCGCCGGGGTGAGCACCTTCAACCCGGGAATGTGGGCGTAGAGGTTCTCCAGGCTGTGCGAGTGTTGCGCCGCCAGTTGCAATCCACCGCCGGTCGCCATGCGGATCACCAGCGGTACGTTGATCTGGCCGCCGGACATATGCAGATAGGTGGCGGCGGTGTTGATGATCTGATCCGCCGCCAGCAAGCTGAAATTGACCGTCATCACCTCGACGATTGGGCGCATGCCCCCGATGGCCGCACCGATACCGGCACCGACGAAAGCGGATTCGGACAGCGGCGTATCGCGGATCCTCTCTGGCCCGAACTCCTCGAGAAAGCCGAGACTCACCGCGTAGGATCCGCCATAACGTCCCACGTCCTCCCCCATCAAAAACACACGTTCGTCGTTAGTCAACGCTTCGTGCAGCGCTTCCCGTGCCGCTTCGCGGTAGGTGATCTCGCGCATGGCCGTCGGCTCGCTGCTGTTCATGGCTGCACCTCCGAATAGACGAAGCGGGTCAGATCATCGACCGGCTCCGGGGTTCCGGCCTCAGCAAAGGCGACCGCTGCCTCGATCTCGGCGGCGATCTCCGCCTCCAGCGTGGCGCGCTTGTCGTCATCGAGCAGACCGGATGCACTCAAACGGGCGGCGAAGGTGCGCAGTGGGCCATGCAGTTCATGCTCGTGCACCTCCTCCTTGCTGCGGTAACGTTCGGCGTCGAACATGGAGTGTGCCTTGAAGCGGTAGGTTTGGAACTCAATGAAGTAGGGGCCGTTGCCGGATCGGGCGCTGTCCGCCGCCCGGCGTGCCGCCGCTTCGGTAGCCAGCACGTCCATGCCGTCGACCACTTCAGCATCCAACCTGTAGCTGCGCGCCTTCTCCACCAGCCTGGTTTCCGACTCCGAGCGATCCAGCGCCGTGCCCATGGCGTAGAAGTTGTTCTCGCAGCAGAACACCACCGGCAACTGCCACAGTTCGGCCAGGTTCAGGGATTCGTGAAACTCGCCCTCCGCCATTGCCCCCTCACCGAAGATGCACCAGGCGACGGCATCGGTTCCGCGCATCTTGGCGGCGAGCGCATACCCGACCGCTACCGGCAGTCCACCACCGACAATCGCGTTACCTCCAATGAACCGCGTCGCCTTGTCGAACAGGTGCATCGAGCCACCTCGACCGCGACTGCACCCCTCCTGTTTACCGAACATCTCCGCCATCACCGCGTTCATCGGGATACCGCGCAGCAGGGCATGGCCATGCTCGCGGTAGGTGGCCACTACCGCATCCTGCGGCGCCACGGATTGCATGATACCGGTACCGACCGCCTCTTCGCCGATATACAGGTGCAGAAAGCCACGGATGTTGCCCTTGCTGTACATCTCGGCGCTTTTCTCCTCGAACCGACGTACCCGCAGCATCTGGGTAAACAGCACCAGCGCGTGTTCGCCGTCGACAGTATCGGGTAGCGGTTCGGCTGCTGTGATCATGACTCGGCTCTCCAATTTCGCAGAAACGGATTCAGTCTTCCAGGGTTGAGGTATCACGCAGGGTTTCGCCGGTTTCACGCGCCTTCAGCAAGCGGCGCATGATCTTGCCACTGCGCGTCTTCGGCAGCTTCTCCTCGAAGGCGATCTCTTTCGGCGCCACGGCGGCCCCCAGACGTTTACGTGCATGTCCGAGCAGCTCGCGCTTGAGCGCCTCGCTGGGTTCATAGCCGGGATTGAGACTGACAAAGGCCTTGACCATCTGCCCCAGCGTCGGTTCCGGCACACCGATCACCCCGGCCTCGGCCACTGCAGGATGTTCGATCAGTGCGCTTTCCACCTCGAACGGACCGATAAGATGCCCGGCGGACTTGATCACGTCGTCGGCACGACCGACGAACCAGAAGTAACCGTCGGCATCGCGCTTCGCCAGATCTTCGGTCAGATACCAGCCGTCGACAAAGCAGCGGTTGTAGCGCGCCTCGTTATGCAGGTAGCCACGGAACATGGAGGGCCAGCCCGGTTTCAACGCCAGCTCGCCCTCCTCATCGGGTGCGGTGACCTCCTCGATCCCTCCACCCTCCAGGCGACGCACGATGGTGGCGGTGACACCCGGCAGCGGGCGCCCCATTGAACCAGGTCGGATATCCAGCGCCGGTAGGTTGGCGATCATGATGCCGCCGGTCTCGGTCTGCCACCAGTTGTCGTGGATCGGCAGCCCCAATGCCTTCTGGCCCCAGACCACCGCTTCGGGGTTGAGCGGTTCGCCCACACTGGCCACGAAACGCAGCTGCGGATGGTTGTACTGCTTGGCCAGATCGCGCCCCAGTTTCATCAGCATGCGGATCGCCGTGGGCGCTGTGTACCAGACCGTCACATGCTGCTCCTGCAGAATGCTGTACCAGCGCGGACCGTCAAAATCGGGCTCGTCCACCAGCATGGTCACGCCGTGTAGCAAAGGCGCGATGATGCCGTAGGAGGTGCCGGTGACCCAGCCGGGATCGGCGGTGCACCAGAAGATATCCTCGTCATGCAGGTCCAGCGCGTACTTGCCGGTCATGTAGTGCATCAGCACCGCCTGGTGTACATGGATCGCGCCCTTGGGCTTGCCGGTGGTGCCGCTGGTGAAATGCAGCAGCGCCATCGACTCCGGGTCGGTGGGGCCGATGGTGTATTCATCGCTCTGCGCCTGCATCAGCCGCACCAGATCCAGGGTTCCGGGCAGATCGATCGCCCCGCCCTCTTCGTCCACCAGCAGCACGAACTCCAGATTGGGCAGGATGTCGCGGTAGGGCGCGACCTTCTTCTCATACAGCCGTCGGGTGGTGACCAGCACTCGGCCATCCCCGGAATTGACGCGCTCGGAGATGGGCTCGGGGCCGAAAGCGGAGAACAGTGGACAGAACACGGCGCGGTGTTTCAACGTCCCGAGCGCCGCGATATAGAGTTCGGGGATACGGGTACAGAGTACAAAGACTCTGTCGCCCTCGGCGATGCGAAGTGTCTGCAGAAGATTGGCAAAACGGTTGGTTTGGCGGCGCAGATCGTCGAAGCTGAACTCGCGGCTCTCGCCCATTTTACCAAGCCAACGTAGCGCGATCTTGTCGCCCTGCCCCTTGGCAACGTGGCGGTCTACCGCTTCATAGGCAATATTGAGGCCCTGGTTATCGGGTAGGCCATCAAGTTCCTCACGGATTTTATCCCAGCTAAAGGCGGCTCGTGTCGCTTCATAGTCGGCCAAATTGGGTGTCGGACCACCCTCGCCAGGGCTCTTGTGTATGGTCGGATAGTTATCCTGGACAACCCCGAATCCGCCATTCTCTTGCATGCTGGATGCCATCGCCGCCGACCCTGCTTTAACCGCATTTTATCAATGGTTATCAGCATAGACGGGCATGAGGTGGTGTCAAAGCGACAGGCGGGTGGCACCCAACGCATGGTTGGCCAAGACGCACTTGCCCCTTTATGTCGGGGTAGACGGATGTTTCCGAGCACGCTTCCGGAACCAGTGGCAGCGTAACGATCCTTACATATCCGCCGTCTGCACCGGAATCGCGGATTTCATGCCGGTCATCTTGTTGCGGGCACGCAACTCGTCATCGTTGATCCCGACACCACAGTCGTTCTGCGCGTACTCGAAATAGCACAGCGTCGGTTGGAAAGTATCAACCTCCTTCTCGGTCAGCTGCACGTAGGCACCGATGATCAGCAGGTCGCCCTTGCTCGCCTTGTGCGCGGCGGCACCGTTGACGGAGATGACACCGCTGCCCTTTTCGGCGCGGATGGCATAGGTGGTAAAACGCTCACCGTTGTTGATGTTGTAGATGTGCACCATCTCATATTCGCGGATGCCGGAAGCGTCTAACAGGTCGCCATCGATGGCACAGGAGCCTTCGTAATGGAGTTCGGCATGAGTGACGGTGACACGGTGCAACTTGGCCTTGAGGAAGGTCTGCAACATCTTATTACCCCCTGATCTGTTGTAATGGCACGCTCGCGCTGTCACGCGCTTTGGTTTAATCAAACCGGCGGTATGTTAGGCGGATGCGGTATAAATTTCCAGAAAATCGCCGATCCTGACGGATTGGTTCAAGTTTTGGCGGCAACTTCAGTCTTTATTCAATAAAGATAACCTGAAGCTCTACCTGATACAGATGAGCCGGATTCAAAGAAAGATGAGCCACCCTCAGGGCTAGCCGAACCCAATTGCAGTACAATAGCCCCCTTTTGATGCTCTTTTTACAGAATCGGATGGAAAGCGACACGTGAGCGACACCACTTTGCTGAACTCCCTGGCCACCACCCTACAAAAAGCCCTGACCGACCGTATCCTGATTCTCGATGGCGGCATGGGCACCATGATCCAGTCTCACCGCCTCGAGGAGGCGGACTACCGCGGCAAGCGCTTCGCCGACTGGCATCTGGACGTGAAGGGCAACAACGATCTGCTGGTGCTCACCCAGCCCACGCTGATCCGCGATATCCATCTGGAGTACCTGAAGGCCGGTGCCGATATCATCGAGACCAACACCTTCAACGCCACGCAGATCGCGATGGCGGACTACGAGATGGAGTCGCTGAGCCGCGAGATCAACGTCGCCGCTGCCCGTCTGGCGAAAGAAGCCTGCGCCGAGATGACGGCACAGACGCCGGATCGCCCCCGCTATGTGGCCGGGGTGCTCGGCCCGACCAACCGTACCGCGACCATCTCGCCGGATGTAAACGACCCCGGTTTCCGTAATATCACCTTCGATCAGTTGGTGGAGTCCTATACCGAGTCGGTCGACGGCCTGGTCGAGGGCGGCGCCGATCTGATCCTGATCGAGACCATCTTCGATACGCTGAACGCCAAGGCGGCGATCTACGCCGTGGAGCAGTATTTCGACGATCACGGCATCCGCCTTCCGGTGATGATCTCCGGCACCATCACCGATGCCTCCGGTCGCACCCTGTCGGGCCAGACAACCGAGGCGTTTTGGAACTCGGTGCGCCACGCCAACCCGATCAGCATCGGTTTGAACTGTGCCCTCGGCCCGAAGGAGCTCAGACAGTACGTGGAGGAGCTCTCCCGCGTCGCCGATACCTTCGTCTCCGTGCACCCCAACGCCGGCCTGCCCAACGCCTTCGGCGAGTACGACGAGACCCCGGAGCAGATGCGCGACGAGATCCGCGAGTGGGCGCAGTCCGGCTTCGTCAATATCGTCGGCGGCTGCTGCGGTACTACGCCGGAGCATATCCGCGTCATTCGCGAAGGTCTTCTCGACCAGGCCCCGCGCCAGATCCCGGAGATCGCCGTCGAGTGCCGCCTGTCCGGCCTGGAGCCGATGAACATTGGCGCCGAGACGCTGTTCGTCAACGTCGGCGAGCGCACCAACGTCACCGGTTCGGCCAAGTTCCGCCGCCTGATCAAGGAGGGCGACTACGAGACCGCGCTGGATGTGGCGCGCCAACAGGTGGAGAACGGCGCCCAGATCATCGACATCAACATGGATGAGGGGATGCTCGACGCCATCGCTGCGATGAGCCGTTTCCTCAACCTGATCGCCTCCGAGCCGGATATCTCCCGCGTGCCGATCATGCTCGACTCCTCCAAGTGGGAGGTAATCGAAGAGGGCTTGAAACGGATCCAGGGCAAGGGCGTGGTCAACTCGATCAGCCTCAAGGAGGGTGAAGAGAAGTTTATCGACCAGGCGCGCAAGATCCGCCGTTACGGTGCCGCCGTCGTTATCATGGCGTTCGACGAGACCGGTCAGGCCGATACTTATAAGCGCAAGATCGAGATCTGCGAGCGCTCCTACCGGGTGCTGGTCGACAAGGTCGGCTTCCCGCCGGAAGATATCATCTTCGACCCCAACATTTTCGCCATCGCCACCGGTATCGACGAGCACAACAACTACGCCGTCGACTTCATCCAGGCCACCGGCTGGATCAAGCAGCACCTGCCCTACGCCAAGATCTCCGGCGGTGTCTCCAACGTGTCGTTCTCCTTCCGCGGCAACGACAAGGTGCGCGAAGCGATCCACTGCGTCTTCCTCTACCACGCCATCCAACAGGGCATGGATATGGGTATCGTCAACGCCGGCCAGCTGGCGATCTACGACGACCTGCCGCAGGATCTGCGCGAGCACGTCGAGGATATCGTGCTCAACCGCCGCGAGGATGCCACCGAGCGGATGCTGGAGTTGGCCGAGAAGTATCGCGGCGGCGCCTCCGCCTCCTCGGTACAGCAGGATATGGCCTGGCGCGACTGGCCGGTAAACGAGCGTCTGTCCCACGCCCTGGTCAAGGGTGTCGCCGACTACATCGACGAGGATGTGGAGGAGTGCCGCCACAACTACGAACGTCCGCTGCAGGTGATCGAAGGCCCGCTGATGGACGGCATGGGCGTGGTCGGCGATCTGTTCGGCTCCGGCAAGATGTTCCTGCCCCAGGTGGTAAAATCCGCCCGCGTGATGAAGAAGGCGGTGGCCTACCTGATGCCGTTCATCGAGGAGGAGAAAGCCGGCAGTGCCAGCAGCTCCGCCGGCAAGGTGGTGATAGCCACGGTCAAGGGCGATGTGCACGATATCGGCAAGAACATCGTCGGCGTGGTCCTGCAGTGCAACAACTTCGAGATCATCGACCTCGGCGTCATGGTGCCCGCGGAGAAGATTCTCAAGACCGCCCGTGAAGAGAACGCCGATATCATCGGCCTCTCGGGCCTGATCACCCCGTCGCTGGACGAGATGGTCCATGTGGCCAAGGAGATGCAGCGTCAGGGCTTCGATATCCCGCTGATGATCGGCGGCGCCACCACCTCCAAGGCGCACACGGCGGTGAAGATCGAGCCCAACTACAAGAACAACCAGGTGGTGCACGTCACCAACGCCTCGCGCTCGGTCGGCGTCGCCTCGAACCTGCTCTCCAAGGAGCGTCACGACACTTTTTGCGCGGAGATCAAGGCTGACTACCAGGCGGTACGCGAGCGTCACGCCGCGCGTCAGAACGACCAGCGCCGTGTCACCCTGGAAGCCGCCCGCGAGAACCGCTTCAAGATCGACTGGGACAGCTACACCCCGCCCCAGCCGATCCAGCCCGGCATCCACGTGTTCGACGACTACGATCTGGAGGAGCTGAGCCACTACATCGACTGGACCCCCTTCTTCCAGTCCTGGGAGCTGGCCGGCCGTTTCCCGCGTATCCTCGATGACGAGATCGTCGGCGAGGAAGCCCGCAAGCTCTACGCCGATGCCAAGGCGATGCTGGCCGATATCATCGCCAACAAGAAGCTCAAGGCGCGCGCCGTGATCGGCCTGTTCCCGGCCAACTCCGTGGGCCATGACGATATCGAACTGTACACCGATGACAGCCGCGGCAAGCGACTGATGCGCCTGCACCACCTCCGACAGCAGATGCAGAAGGTGAACGACAAGGCGAACCTCTGCCTGACCGACTTTGTCGCACCCAAGGAGAGCGGCAAGGAGGACTGGATCGGCGCCTTCGCCGTCACCGCCGGTATCGGCATCGACGAGATCGTCGCTCAATACGAAGCGGACCACGACGACTACCACAGCATCATGATCAAGGCGCTGGCCGACCGCCTCGCCGAAGCGTTCGCCGAGCGGATGCACGAGCGGGTACGCAAGGAGTTCTGGGGCTATGCAGCCGACGAGAGTCTGGACAACGAAGCACTGATCAAGGAGCAGTACACCGGCATCCGCCCTGCTCCCGGTTACCCCGCCTGCCCCGATCACACCGAGAAGGGCCTGCTCTGGGAACTGCTCGACGTGGAGCACAACGCCGGCATGACCATCACCGACAGCTACGCCATGCTGCCCACCGCCGCGGTCAGCGGCTGGTACTTCAGCCACCCCGAGTCACAGTACTTCGGCGTGGCCAAGATCAGCGAAGACCAGGTGGAGAGCTACGCCAAGCGCAAGGGGATGAGCATGGAGGAAGCGGAGCGCTGGCTGGCACCCAATTTGGGGTATGAGCCGGAGCAGGGTTAAGCAATAAGCTCAGCGCGAGCGACCGCGCCAACGCTAAAAGAAGCCGGTGGAATTGCACGATCTCCACCGGCTTTTTTCTGTACAGGATCTACGGTATGCCGCGGACGCGTGGATGCCCTGAAGCAGCTGACTTCGTTCCTGCGCTATACCAGATCCCTGCGGCTATGTTCGCTACCGCACAGACGGAGGATGACTAAAAGGCCCACCCTGATATCAGCATCCGTTGCGTCGAGCACCTTGGTCCTTTCAAGACCCTGGAGTGACGCAGGCGTAACGATAAACTGGATGCAGTCAATGGCAACGATAACCTGTTGCCTTCGCGAGAAGTGCACCCCTTATTAATCCATTATCTCGTTGCCGTTACTGCTCCCAATTCGGGAGGATAAGAAATGCTGATAATTCAACGTTTTTTACTCGCGTTCGTGCTGGTAATGGTTTCCATAATGCCGATCGGCATGATCAGTTCGGCACAGGCGGCAACGGCCGAGGATCTGAATGAGGACTGCCGCCAGGCACTGCAGATACTCTATCGAGTCCAACCGGTAGCCGAGACCCTCTCACATAACGCGAAGGCCATTCTGGTGTTCCCCAACATGATCAAGGCAGGTCTGGTCTTTGGCGGTTCCTACGGCGAAGGCGCTCTGATGAGGGGTTCCACCGTGGTCGATTATTACAATTCGGTCAGCGGTTCCTGGGGACTTCAGATCGGTGCTCAGTCCTATGGCTATGCCATATTCCTGATGAGCGACGACGCTGTAAGTTATCTCGACAAATCGAAAGGCTGGGAGCTCGGCGTAGGCCCTACAGTCGTTCTGGTGGACGAAGGCATCGCCAGAAACCTTTCGACTACGACCCTGAAGGAGGACGCCTACGCGTTCATATTCGACCAACAGGGCTTGATGGCCGGCATCACGATCGAGGGTACCAAGATCTCCCTGATCAAACGCTAAACCGGTTCGGGTGCAGGCGCAGTTAGCGCCTGTACCGCCTCATCGTCACTTTGAGCTATGCACTCCTTGGCGGCGCTCATAAGCGCCGCCCTCCCCTTTACGCACTTGCCTGTGCGGATACCAGCTCCCGTAAGTGTTTTCACGCCTGCTTTCCTATACTGCTTTTAAAAACCAGCCTGCCACAGCATTGACCGGGCGGCGGCCTTGTATGGAGACAGCGTTGGAGCACGATTATGGAAACAGTTTCAAATCCGCAGCAAAACCGCCTGTTAGCAGCCTTGCCGGCTCCTGAATACGGTCGTCTTGCGCCCCATCTGGAAGAGATAGAACTGTCACTCGGCGCCACCTTGCACGAGTCGGGCAGCGAACTACACCACGCCTACTTCCCGACCGACTCCATCATCTCCCTGCTCTATGTAACACTTAACGGCGACTCGGCCGAAGTATCGGTCGTCGGCAACGAGGGCGTGCTCGGCATAGCGCTGTTCATGGGTGGCGACACCATGCCCAATCGCGCCGTCGTGCAGAGCGAGGGCACCGCCTACCGTCTCCCCGAGCAGATCCTGAAAGCTGAGTTTCAGGCCAACACCACGCTGCAACGTCTGCTTTTGCGTTACACCCAGGCACTGCTGACCCAGATGTCACAAACCGCGGTCTGCAATCGGCATCATTCGCTGGATCAGCAGCTCTGCCGCTGGCTGCTGTTAAGCCACGATCGACTACCCTCGGACGAGCTGTTCATGACCCAGGAGCTGATGGCCAATATGCTCGGCGTGCGGCGGGAAGGCGTAACCACCGTTGCCCACCAGTTGCAGGAGGACGGCCTGATCCAGTATCACCGAGGGCACATCAGAGTGCTTGACCGGCAGGGCCTGGAGGCTCGCACCTGCGAATGCTACGCCGTGGTCAAGCAGGAGTATGACCGGCTGCTGCCTTAGATGGCTCCTCTGGCTCTGGCGTCATAAACCGCATGACGCACCTTTCACGTATCGAGCAGCATCACAACGACCGACCGTCAAACTCCTGTACAGGAATATCCGACAGATCGATCCCTTCGATACAGCGGATGTTGATCGCCGCCATCGCATTGCCCTCGTGATCCACACCCTCGCCGAAGGGGTGGATACCGCAAACCGGGCAGAAGCGATGCTTGATCACATGTTTGTTGAACATGTAAGTACTCATATCATCCTCCGGAGTAAGCAGCTTCAGCTTCTCCCGAGGGGCGAACCACAGTAGTGACCCCTTGCGCGAGCAGATCGAACAGTTGCATGACATTGCGCTCTCGATCTCGCCTTCGATCTCGAAGGCAATTCTGCCGCAATGGCAGCTTCCCTTGTGTTTCATGGTGTTGAACTCCCCTGTTTATTGCTGCCTAAACAGCAGTGGCACGCTTTGAAGGATAGCCGACACGCTCCGCTTCGCACCCGACGTGCCGCCCTATCGCCTATGCTAGAGATAACGTGAGAAAACACCGGGGTCGGTGATGCTGACGGAGCGCACCAACGTGCCGGAACAAAAGGCGGTACTGCTGCAGTTGATCGAAGAGCTGGGGGCGGAGCTACGCTCCCACCGACCGGCCGATCCGATAACGTTGGACAGCACCCTCGACGGCGATCTCGGGTTCGACAGCCTGAGCCGTGCGGAGCTGCTCTCCCGCATCGAGAGTTGCTTCCAGGTCGCTCTGCCGGAGCGAACCTTTGCCGAGGCCGAAACACCCCGCGATCTGCTGCGTCTGCTGGAGCGGGCCTCCCCGACCGCGCCAACGCAGGTCCCCGCCCCTGCGACACCACTGGAGGCCACCGAAGGCGTGCCGAGCCAGGCCCTCAGCCTGGTCGAGGTACTGGCCTGGCATGTCGAGCGTCATCCCGACCGGCCCCATATCCATTTCTACAATGACCAGGGCAACGGCCCGGAACTGACCTATGGCCAACTCTGGCAGGAGGCCCGCTCCGTCGCCGCAAGGCTGCTACAGCACGGCCTCGCGCCTGACCAGAGCGTGGCGCTGATGCTGCCGACCGGGCGCGACTACTTCGTCAGCTTCTTCGGCATTCTGATGAGCGGTGCCATACCTGTCCCGATCTACCCGCCGATGCGCCCCAGCCAGCTTGAGGACCACCTCAACCGCCAGGCATCGATTCTCGACAACTGTCAGGCCCGGCTGTTGATCGCACCGCCCGAAGCGAATGCACTCTCCCGACTACTCAAGGCGCAGGTGCCAAGCCTTGCGGACGTGATGGCCCCACAGTCGCCAGCGCACGCGGCTCCCGCTCAAGAGCCGATCGAAAAGCCGGTCATGCCGAAACGCGACGATATCGCCCTGCTGCAATACACATCCGGCAGTACCGGTAGCCCCAAGGGGGTGATCCTGAGCCACGCCAATCTGCTGGCCAACATCCGTACCGCCGGCAAGGCGATCGACGCCTCCAGCCGCGACGTGTGCGTCAGTTGGCTGCCGCTCTATCACGACATGGGCCTGATCGGCGCCTGGCTTGGCAGTCTCTACCATGCCGCACTGCTGATAAGCCTGCCGCCCGAGTCCTTCCTCGGCCGCCCGGCGCGCTGGCTGCAGGCGCTGAGCCGCCATGGCGGCACCCTCTCGGCGGCACCGAACTTCGCCTACGAACTCTGCCTCAACAAGGTGCCCGACAGCCTGCTGGACGAACTCGACCTGAGCCACTGGCGCCTCGCCATGAACGGCGCCGAAGCGGTCAATGCCCATACCCTGCGCAGATTCTGCCGACGCTTCGCCAAATGCGGCTTCGACGCCAAGGCGATGTATCCCGTCTACGGCTTGGCCGAGTGCAGCCTGGCTCTGGCCTTTCCCGCGCCCGACAGCAAACCCCACATCGATCGTGTGCAGCGCGCGCCCCTGATGCGTGACGGCCACGCCCTGCCCGCATCGGATACCGACACCGAGGTCGTCGAATTCGTCTGTTGCGGTCAGCCACTACCGGCGCATCGGATCCGCATCTGCGACGAAGGCGGCCGTGAACTGCCGTCACGATTTCAGGGCCGACTGCAGTTCCAGGGTCCGTCGGCGTGCAGCGGCTATTACCGCAACAGTTCGGCAACCGCCCGCCTGTTCGACGGCGATTGGCTCGACAGCGGCGACCTGGGCTACCTGGCCGAAGAGGGCCTCTATATTACCGGGCGCAGCAAGGATCTGATCATCCGTAGCGGCCGCAACCTCTATCCCGAAGAGCTGGAGTCGGCTGTAGGCACCATCGACGGCCTACGCCGCGGACGCGTCGCCGCCTTCGGCGTGAGCGACCAGGCCAGCGGTAGCGAGCGGCTGATCGTCATGGCCGAGACACGCGCCGACGACGAAGGCGAGCGCGAACGTCTCAGACACCAAGCGGCCAACGCCGTCAGCCGCCTGATCGGCGAACCACCCGACGAGGTGGTACTGACTCCGCCTGGGATTCTGCTCAAGACCTCCAGCGGAAAGCTGCGCCGCTCTGACTGCCGCGAACGCTACATCCGCGGCGACTACCGCATCCGCACGCCCGGCCTTCAGCTGCTCCGGATGCTGCTGAAAGCCACCACACCGCAACTGCAGCGCCTGCGCCGCAGCCTCGGCCGCCACCTGTTCGCGGGTTATGCGTTGCTGACCGGGCTGACACTGACCACGGCGGCATTCATCGCCGTACTGCTGCTGCCCAACCTGAAGCGGCGCTGGTACGCCCTGCACCGGATCTCGCGATGCTGGGCCTGGCTGACCCGCACCCCGCTCCACATCAGAGGCCTGGAGAACATTTCGGCAGACGCCCCCTGCGTGCTGGTCGTCAACCACGCCAGCTACCTGGATGCCTTCGTGCTGATCGCGACACTGCCCCACCCCGTGCACTTCGTCGCCAAGGCAGAACTGCGCACCCAGCCGCTACCGCGCACCCTGCTGGACCGGCTGGCGGTGCGCTACATCAACCGCCAGGATCCACAACAGAGCCTGAACGGCGCCCGCGAAGCCACCAACCTGGCACAAAAGGGGCACCGCCTGCTGTTCTTTCCCGAAGGCACCCTGCAGGAGAGCCCCGGACTGATGCCGTTCAAGATGGGTGCCTTTGTCAGCGCCGTCGATGCAGGCATACCGGTCATACCGGTCGCCATCAGCGGCACCCGCTCGATCCTGCGCGGCCAGCGCTGGTACGGTTACCGGGGTGAGATTTGCGTGGTGATTGGCATACCCCTCTATCCCGACAAGGAGGGCGAGCGCTGGACCCGCGCATTAACGCTACGCGATGCCGCCCGCGCCCATATCCTTCGCCACTGCCATGAGCCGGATCTCGAGCGTTGAGGTGGAGAGTGTTGAGGCGTCAAGTCCCGACTTTATAGCCGCCTCCCACAGCATCGGTTTGCCCATTAGACTTTTGTATGATAAAAGAGACAAAGGAATTTTTGATTATTTTTTGATCAACATATTTTTGCCACTAATAAAATTATAAAGACCTATATGTCTACTTCTGCGGCAGATCTTCCTACAGATGCCGCTGCTGCAAACCAATCCACGGTTTCGGCAGTCAGGCTCACTTTCGATCCAGACACCCAGTCTGTACTGGCAACGCTGCCCCCCTCGCCGACTGCTCAAAAACTCGACCTACCCACACTCCAGTCACTGTTGAAAGAACAGGGCTACGGAGAGTTTTATACGTCGGACTCCGACATGCAGGAGCTGATTACTCTAGCCATTCAGGGTAAGGAGGGCAGCGCAACCATTGCTCACCAGCGCGACGCCGAGCTGGAATGGGCGGTGCAGCCCGACAAGATGGCGGTTTATCTCACCGCAATCCCCGCTTATGGCGGCAAGAAAATCACCCGTGAATGGTTGCTTGAAGAGCTGCAGGAGCGCGCAATTCAAGAGAGCTGTATCGACCAATCGGCACTGGATCAGGTCATCGAAGCCGGTCAGGCAGAGCGTCTTTGCGTCGCCCGTGGCGTTGAACCGGAGCCTGGAGTCGACAGTCGGTTCGAAGGGCTCGTTGAAGGGTGTAAAAACCTGATTGAAGACTACTCCGAAGAGGCTCAAGTCGATTTTCATCAGGTGCAGGATTTTATCGTCGTTGAACAGGGGGAAATCCTGATGCGGCGAACGCCACCTACCGCTGGTGTACCCGGGCTGAACGTGATGGGCGCGGAGCTCCCGACCGAGCCGGGACGCGTGCTGGAGTTTAATCCTGATATAGACGGCGCGATTATCGACCCGGATAACCCCGATCAACTAATTGCAGCCGTGAAAGGACACCCAATACTGATCGATAAGGGTGTCTCTGTAGATCCAACATTAAGACTCGATGCGATCAACATTGAAAGCGGCAACATCGATTTTGACGGCTCTGTTGAAGTGAAAGGCGATGTCAGCAGCGGCTTTTCACTGCACGCGACTGGTGATGTCTTTATTCGTGGCATGGTTGAAAAAGCGACCGTCATTGCCGGTCGGAATCTGACCATTGTCGGCGGTGTAGCGGGAGAGGATCTGGGGCGCGATCAGAACAAAGAGCTGATTCTCAAGGCGCGTGTCCTCGCGGGCGGCGATATCAGAGCCAAATATGCCAACCTGGCTCATCTCCATGCTGCCGGCGATATCATCATTCGTGAATTTGTGCTGCAAAGTCGTCTGTCCGCAAAAGGCAGTATCAACCTGACTCAACCCGGCAGTAAGGGCTGTATCATCGGCGGCAAGACTACTGCCAGAAAAGAAGTTGCCGTCAACGCTCTGGGCAGCGATGCAAATGTCCCGACAGTAGTTAGAGCCGGCAGAATCAATTGCAAACGCAAGCTGGAGGAACAACTTCGGACCGAACACAAGAACTGCCTGGAGAACTGTGAAAAACTGGAAAAAGTACTCAAGGCATCTGAAAACCCGGCGCAAAAAGCATCAATCAACAGTGATATGAGCCGTAAGATCAAGGCAACCCTGCACTCTTACGAGCAGAAAGCCGAGCGGATCAAGGCGATCCTGGCGCGGTTGAACGCGCGTAAACAGGCGGAAAGCAGTGCCGTCGTAACCGTTAAGGGCGCGATCTATCCAAACGTCTATATAGGCATTGATGACGCAATCTTTAATAACCGAGTACGTAAAACGGGATGCTCTTTTGTGCGTGAAGGTAGCGAGGTTGTTTCGCGCTGAGTTGTTTCCAGAATCAACGAATTCTTAATTCGTACTAATTCAGACTCGATCTGACACTCACTGCCTGCAAATCGATAACTGGCTAGTCAAGTCTCTTTCCTGGAGTGTGCCCGGCTTTGGCGGCGGGCACAACACCGTATGTAGGGTTATTGAGTCAGTTTGTTTTGAAGGTGCCGAGTTGATCGACGATCTGTACCGTGACGCCGTTGAGGCGTTCGCCCTGACGCTGCAGTTCGCTGCAGTCGTTGGCGTTGGAGTGGGACAGGGTCAGCAGGGAACCGACCTCCTGTTTCAGGTCGCTGACCGCACGGTGGATGTAGCCGATGTCCACGGTGGCGTCGCTGCTATCGTTGCTGATCAGGGTCAGGATATCTTCCATGTTGTCGCAGGCGCTTAGCAGTTCATCGCGGCTGGTGGTGGTGAGGCTGACCAGCGATTCGATCGCGCCGGATTGGCGTGCCATCTGCTCCCCCGCTTCGCGTACCGAGTGGGTGATGCCGGCGATAATGCGGTCGATGTCGTCCAGGCTCTGCTTGGTCGATCGTGCGAGCTTGCGCACTTCGTCGGCGACCACGGCGAAACCACGGCCGTAGTTGCCTGCACGGGCGGCTTCGATGGCGGCGTTGAGCGCCAGCAGGTTGGTCTGCTCGGCCAGTTGGTCGATCGCCGACACCACCTCTTCGATCGCTTCGGTCTTCTCCGACAGTTCGTTGAAGCGTGTCTGCAGGGTGTCGTTGTTCGCGATGTAGTCGTTCAGGTCTCGGGACATGGTGTCCAGGCTGTCGTTGGAGCGGCGCAGCCCCTGCTGGGTCAGTTGAACCTGGACGCGGGTCGCTTCCGCCTTCTCCTGCAGCGCCTGGGAAGTGTTGTCCAACACTTCGATTCGCTCGTCGATGACGCTGACCCGCCGGTCCTGTTCCCGGATGCGCTCGGCGATGGCGGATGTCTTGCGGCTCAGCAGTTGCGAGATCTCGTCCGATACCTGCGCCTGCTGTTTGATGTCCAGCAGTGCGCCGCGCACCTTCTCGCGGAAGCGGTTGATCACCGACAGCACATGGTGGATCTCGCTGTTGTAGGCGCTGTTGATATCACAGGTGGCGGAGAGGTCCTTTTTCTCGAACGCGCTCATGTAGCCCGCCACTTTTTTCAGCGCGTCGACGCCCCAGTACTTTTCGTCGATATCGTGGACGATCAGGGACAGCACCACGGCCCACTGAATCAGCTCCGATACCAGCGACTCGGTAAAGAACAGTATGTTGACCAGCAGGGCGATAGCCCCCAGCCAATGGATCAGCCGCATTCTGAGGAACAGCGAACGCATGGATTACCTCATATATCGTTGAATTATCTGCAGTACCCCGGTGTACCGGGAGACAAGTCAGGCTCTGCCCGGTTAGGGCTAGAGGGTGGTCAACCGCTCCAACCACTCCGGGAACAACAGCCCCATCGCCAGCAGCGGCATCATCACGTAGAAGTAGGCCAGCATCGGCGTGCGGATGGCGCGGTGGCTACCGCGCAGGTCCATCAGGACATCGATCACAAGCTGTCCTTTCAGCACCACCGCGACACAGATCAGCAGGATCAGCGCCGGGGTGGCACCGCCGGTTTCGGCGATCAGGGCGCTGCCGAGGGTGATCAGGATCAGCAGGCGCCAGCTGTTCAGGTCGCTTATGTTCGTAGTGTCGATGTTCATAGTTTTGAGCTTCATCGTGCTTACCCCATCACGTAGACCAGCGGGAAGAGGATGATCCAGGCCAGGTCGATCATGTGCCAGTAGCAGGCGCCGTTCTCCAGCCCTTCGTGGTCCTCGGCATCGTATGACCCAAGCCAGGTGCGCAGGCAGAGCCAGGAGAGGGTCGCCATCCCCACCAGTACGTGCAGCAGGTGGTTGAAGGTGAGGTAGTAGTAGAGGGTGAAGAACAGGTTGCTGCGGGCATGGAGGCCGTGGGCCTCGTTCCACAGGTATTCCCAGCCCTTGATGCCGCAGTAGGCGGCGCCGCAGGCGATGGTCAGCCCGAGCCAGCGGATGCAGGCGCGGCGGTCGTTGCGCTGGATCGCCTTCATGGCGCGGGCGACGCAGAAGCTGCTGGAGACCAGCACCAGGGTGTTCAGCGTGCCGGCGAGGATGTTCAACTGCGCCGGCCCCGCCGCGAACAGTTCGGTGTTGTGCGCGCGGGTGACCAGGTAGACCAGGAAGAACAGCGCGAACTCGCTCAGTTCGGCATAGATCAGCACCCAGACGGCGATGCTGCCCGGCACGGAGCGGTGCCGGTATGCGGTACTGTCTAACTCGGGTGTCAGGCTTGCGGTGCTCATGGTCGGCTCAGAAGTAGCTGCTGATCAGGCGATCGATGGCGGCGAGTGTTTCGCTGTCATCGGTCAGGGGTTCGGCCAGGCAGGCCCGGCACGCCTCGCGTACGCCGATACCGGAGCAGATCATCAGTGCTGTGTAGATCAGCAGGCGGGTCGAGGCCACCTCCTCCAGGTCCTGATCCTTGAGTCGACGCAGGTCGTTGCCGAGCGCAACCAGCTGGCTGGCGGTCTGCTTGTCGATCCCGGCTTCCTGACAGAGGATCACCACTTCGCGCTCCGGGGTCGGGTAGTCGAAGCTAAGGCCGACGAAGCGCTGCCGGGTGCTGGGCTTGAGCCCCTTCATCAGATTCTGGTAGCCGGGGTTGTAGGAGATCACCAGCATGAAGTTGGGGTGGGCCTGCAGCAGCTCACCGGTGCGGTCGATCGGCAGTTCGCGACGGTGATCCGAGAGCGGATGCAGCACCACGGTGGTGTCCTTGCGCGCTTCCACCACTTCGTCCAGGTAGCAGATCGCGCCCTCACGCACGGCGCGGGTCAACGGGCCGTCCTGCCAGTAGGTGCCGTCGGTGCCGATCAGGTGGCGGCCGACCAGATCGGCGGCGGTGAGGTCGTCGTGACAGGCGATGGTGATCAGCGGCCGGTTCAGCTGTTCGGCCATGTACTGGACGAAGCGGGTCTTGCCGCAGCCGGTCGGCCCCTTCAGCAGCACCGGCAGCTTGACCGCGGCGGCATGGTGGAACAGGTCGACTTCGTTGGCTTGCGGCAAATAACGGATATTGGCGTTCATGTCGGTCTCCTCGGATGGAGCGTTCAGAGGCTCAGTTGGCCCCGGTCAGGTTCAGGTAGAGACGCGGCAGCAGCATCGGCAGGCGGTCGATATCGCTGACCAGAGCGTAGCCCTTGTCCCCGAACAGATAGGGCAGATAGTCGCTGCCCTCCTCGTCGATGGTGATGCAGAACGGCTGCACGCCCTTGGCACGCGCCTGCTGGATCGCATGGCGGGTGTCCTCGATGCCGTAGCGCCCCTCGTAGTGGTCGATATCGTTGGGCTTGCCGTCGGAGATGATCAGCAGCAGACGCTGGGCCGTCTTCTCCTGCTCCAGAATCGCCGCAGACTGGCGGATCGCCGCGCCCATACGGGTGTAGAAGCCAGGCTTGATCCGTTGCAGGCGTCCGCGCACGGCATCGCCATAGGGCTCGTTGAAGTTCTTCAACAGCTGGTAGCGCACCTGCTTGTTCTTGATCGACGAGAAGCCGTAGAGCGCGAAGCGATCCCGTGCGCTGCTCAGCGCTTCGGCGAACAGCGTCACGCTGTCGCGGATCACGTCGATCACGCGCTGGTCCTCGTTGATGCCGCACTCGGTGGACATCGACAGATCCGCCAGCAGCAGGCAGGAGAGATCGCGCTGATTGGGGCGGCGCTGACGATAGCAGGCACCAGGTTCCTGGCTGCGCTGCTCGTCGGTGAGCTTGTCCAGCCAGGCGTCCAGGTCCAGCTCGTCGCCCTGCATCTGCCGCCGCAGCCAGTTGCGCTCCGGTTTCAGGCAGGCGAAGCGGTTGCGCAGCGAACGGGCCGCCGGTGCCAGATGCTCCGGCAGGGCTGCCGGTTCGGCATCGTCGGCCAGCATCGGTTGCAGCAGGCAGTAGTCGGTTTTCATGCTCTGGCGCCGGTAGTCCCACTCGGGCAGGCGTATCCCCTCTCCCACCGCCAGGTCGTCGTTCTTCGCGGCCGGCAGGTCCAGGTCGAAGCGCACCCTCGCTGAGCTTGCCCGGCGCTGACGCGACAGGGTGATGATATCCAGATCCTCGCCGGCGCCGAGGTCGTCGTCCAGATCCTCCTCCTGGCAGCGGTCCAGCTCCACCTGCTCGACGCGGCTGAACAGGCTCTCGAGCTGGAAGATCAGGAAACCGTCGGTCTCCTTGCTGTCATCCAGACGACGTGCCGTGCGGCGGGCGGAGTCGACCGTTTCCGGCGGCGCGGCCTGCTCCCGGGTCTCGCTATCGTCGGTGTCGGCTGCTTCCACCGACAGTCCATGCAGGGGTTCGGGGTAGAGCCAGAACGGTACCGGCCAGGCATCGCCGGGAGCGCGCGGCAGGCTCTCCACCGAGCCCGGCTGCAGCAGTGCCCGGCGCAGGGTCTGCTCGCGTGTCCAGGCCTCCTCCTGCAGTTGATCGGGGCCGGGGCGCAGCACCAGAGCCACCTCGACCATCTCGCGGTAACGCCGCGCCAGCCCCGGCCGGCTGTCGAGCAGCGCCCGGCAGGTCTGCTGGTTGTCGCGGAACCAGTGACGGATGCTCGGCAGTTTGGCCGCCATCGCCACCAGCCAGAGGTAGAGCGATTCATTCAGCTCCCGCTCCGGAAACAGCGCGATGGTCGGCGGCAGGCGCAGGCTTCGCTCATCCTGCCAACCCACGGTATGGCACCGGTGCGTACCGGCGATGCGCTGAATCAGCTTGCGCGGTGCCCGGAACGGACGAGGCTCGGCGGCTTCGAGCAACTTGCCCGGTTCTCCGCCCAGCCCACGGTAAAAGGGGGCGAGTTGAGGCAGAAGATCGGCCAGCTCCACGCGGGCGTCGGCAAAATCAGTGGCCGATTGGCGGGTCACCATTCGATGCCAGATTGCGCCTACAAACTCTTCCATGCCTCACCTCGACTTGATTTCGGCGGGCGGGAGTCGCCTCCCGCCCGGTCTTGGAGTGTTACTTGCAGCTGCCGCAGCAAGCGCCCTGGGCCTTGAATTCGCCTGCGGCCTCGGTCGCATGGGTTTCCACCACATAGGTGTTCACCGCCGCTTTCTGGCCGACGAAGAAGCTGGCCAGGTAGGCCACCAAGCCGGTGGCGAATACCAGACCGAACGCCTCGCGCACCCAGAACACCGGGATCAGCTTGGCCTGGGTGTTCATGAAGCTGAGCGCCCCGCTCTCCGGCAGACGCTGCAGCGCCACCTGCCAGGCACCGGCCACGGTCAGCGCCAGGGTGATGCCGAGCATGCTGATACACATGGTCCAGAAGGCGAAGGTTTCCAGCTTCTGTGCCACCGCCGGGTTGCCCTGCGGCCTGCCGCGCATGATTGGCATGGCGTAGGAGATGATGCACATCACGATCATCGCGTAGGCACCGAAGAACGCCAGGTGGCCGTGCGCCGCGGTGATCTGGCTGCCGTGGGTGTAGTAGTTGACCGGGGCCAAGGTGTGGATGAAGCCCCAAACACCGGCACCGAGGAACGCCATCACCGCAGTACCCAGCGCCCACAGGGTGGCGACGCGGTTACCGTGCTGGTGGCGACGCTGGCTGACGACACGGAAGGCGAACAGCACCATCATGAAGAACGGAACCGGTTCCAGCGCCGAGAAGATGGAGCCGAGCCAGAGCCAGTACGGGCCGGGGCCGATCCAGAAGTAGTGGTGCCCCATGCCGATCAGGCCGGAGATCAGCGCCAGCGCGATGATCACGTAGAGCCACTTTTCGATCACTTCGCGGTCGACGCCGGTGACCTTGATCAGCACGAATGCCAGGATCGCGCCGAGGATCAGCTCCCATACGCCTTCCACCCAGAGGTGAACGACCCACCACCAGAAGAACTTATCCAGTACCAGGTTGGCCGGGTTGTAGAAGGAGAACAGGAAGAACACGGCCAGGCCCACCAGGCCAGTGATCAGCACCATGTTGATCACGGTCTTACGACCTTTCAGCACGGTCATGCCGATGTTGTAAATGAACGCCAGGCAGACGATGACGATACCGATCTTGGTGATGGTCGGCTGCTCCAGGAACTCACGCCCCATGGTCGGCAGCAGATGGTTCATGGTCAGTTCGGCCAGTTCCCCATAGGGCACCAGCAGGTAGCCGAGTATGGTCGCGACGCCGGCGGCGGCAAACACCCAGAAGGTGGCTTTCGCCAGCCATGGGCTGTGCAACTCGGTATCGGACTCCTCGGGCACCAGGTAGTAGGAGGCACCCATGAAGCCGAACAGCAACCAGACGATCAACAGGTTGGTGTGTACCATCCGCGCCACGTTGAACGGGATGTAGGGGAAGAGGAAGTCACCGACGATATACTGCAGGCCCAGTATCAGACCGAACAGTATCTGGCCGACGAACAGCATCAGCGCAAATATGAAGTAGGGTTTGGCAACCCGTTGGGATTCGAATTTCATCCAGGCATCCTCCGGCTCAGCCTTCCCTGTTGGGCGGCCAGTCGTTGTCGTTGATACGTGAGGTCCAGATCAGGAAGGCAGACAGGTCGTCGACCTGTTCCTTGCTGAGGTGGAACTGCGGCATCTTGCGGCGCCCCTCGGTCGGCAGCGGCTGCATCGCCATCCAGGACTGCATGAACTGGGCGAACGCCGCTTCGTTTCCGTTGCCGTAACGGTCGTAGACGTTGGCCAGTTCGGGCGCGAAGTAGGCACCCTCACCCATCAGGCTGTGGCAGCCGATGCAGTTGTTCTCTTCCCACACCGCCTTGCCACGGGCGACGGATTCGGTGATGTTTTCGCGATGATCTCGCTGCGGCAGTTCGCGCAGGGTGTCGAGCGTCAGCCCAACCAGCAGTAGCAGGAAGAAAAAACCTCCGCCGTAGTAGATGTTGCGGGCCATGCCTTTGGTGAATATTTCACTCATACCGGCCTCCCCCTCTTGTTCGTTATGATCAGGTGCATACAGCTTTCCTCTGCAGGCGGTTTAAAGTCACTCTGATCTATCGCAAACGCCGTGCCAAAGCGTATCTAATTGTTTTATATGTATTTAATTTTTTATGTTGTTAATTCGACATCCATGATAAAGTTGTCGAATTGACATCTGGATATCAAAATGACTACACCTCATTTCAGTGAAAGCTTGATCGCCATCGTCGCCGACCTGTCACGGGACCTGCCGGTCAGCCAACGCTACCGGCGCCTGCTCGAGGCGATGCTGCGTATCTTCCCCTGCGATGCCGCCGCCCTGCTTCAGCTCGAGGGGGAGCAGCTCAAGCCGCTGGCGATCGAGGGGCTCAGCGCCGATACCATGGGCCGCCGCTTCAAGATCGACGAGCACCCTCGGTTGGAAAAGCTGCTGCGCTCCCGCGCACCGGTGCGCTTTGCCGCCGACAGCCCCCTGCCCGACCCTTACGACGGTTTGGTCGAAACCCACGATCACCAGTTACATGTGCACGACTGCATGGGCGCCTCGCTCTACATTGACGAGCGCCCCTGGGGCGTACTGACACTGGATGCGCTGGAGCCGGACACTTTCGACCGCATCGACCCGGTAGAGCTGCGCACCTTCATCGGCCTGGCCGAAGCGACGGTCAAGGCCGCCGCCCGCATGGCTTCGCTAGCCGCCAGGGCCGAACGCGAGCATCAGGTCGCCAGGGCGCTGCAGGAGGAGGGAAAATCGTTCGAGATCATCGGTGACAGCCCGCCGATCAGACGGCTGAAGGAGGAGATCGCCATCGTCGCCCGCTCCAATCTGACCGTGCTGGTACAGGGGGAGACCGGTGTCGGCAAGGAGCTGGTGGCGCGTCAGGTACACAGTCTGTCGGACCGCAGCGAAGAGCCGCAGGTCTATGTCAATTGCGCCGCACTGCCGGAGAACGTGGCCGAGAGCGAGCTGTTCGGCCATGTGAAGGGCGCCTTCTCCGGCGCTGTCGTCGACCGCGCCGGCAAGTTCGAGATCGCCCACGGCGGCACCCTGTTTCTCGACGAGATCGGCGAACTGCCGCTGTCGATCCAGGCCAAGCTGCTGCGAGCACTGCAAAGCGGCGAGATCCAGCGTGTCGGCAGCGACCGCTACCGACAGGTGGACGTGCGCATTGTTGCCGCCACCAACCGTGACCTGCAGAAGGAGGTCGCCGACGGGCGCTTCCGCTCCGATCTATACCACCGTCTCTCGGTCTATCCGGTGGAGGTGCCGCCGCTGCGCGAACGCGGTCGCGACGTGCTGCTGCTGGCCGGCTATCTGCTGGAGGCCAGCCAGCGCCGTCTGGGGATTCGCGCCCTGCGTCTCTCTCCCGAGGCACAGCAGGCGCTGATGGCGTACAACTGGCCCGGCAACGTGCGCGAACTGGAGCACCTGCTCAGCCGTGCTGCCCTGAAGGCGCGTGCACAAACCCACGGCGATACCGTCATGCTGCAGCGTGGGCACCTGGACCTGGAGGACTCCTTACCCAAAGGTCCGGACAGCGAGCCTTCAGCACCGCCCACGTTCACAGTCACAGTCACCGGACTGCCGATGAAGGAGGCCACAGATCAGTTCCAGCAGGATCTGATTAACCAGCGTCTGGCCGAGCATCAGGGCAATATGGCAGCTACCGCACGCAGCCTGGGACTCAACCGCAGCAATTTCTATCGACTGATGCAGCGTCTGGGTCTTCGCTAGCCGTTACGCCAACAGACACGGAGGCTTAGGTATCAACCCCGACTTTTCTGAAATGGTCGCTGTGTTAGTATTGCAACACCGTATAAAAAGTCATTAAAAATCAATCTTTGGAAAAGGAATGGCAATATGGATGCCCGCGCTATCCTTCTTATCGGCTCACTGTTGCTTACCGCCTGCGCACCGACCATCGGTAATAAACAGGATGTTCGCACCACCTCCTTCTTCGTTGGCGAAACGACTAAACAGGAGGTGGCCGATGTACTTGGACTCCCCGCCGACATCAGTAGGTCCGACGCTTTAGGGTTGGAGTACTGGGCTTACCGTGACAAGCCCGAGTTATCCGGCCTGATCGTACCGGTACCGGTAGGCGGCACAGCGGTACAAACCACATCCTTCTCGACGGGTCAGGACGGAAGTTATGAATTTAAGGATGCTGCTGCTATCTACGTGTTCGATCAGTCCAACACATTGATCGATGTGCGCTACCCCAGCAACTAACCAAGGAAGGAACCCTCAAGATGTTCTCGAAGATCAAAGTTACCTTTGTGATCCTGTTCTGCGCACTTATGGCTGGCTGCGCAGGCCAGATCAAGCCGATGTCTTCCGACGAGGTTTCGAACCTTAGTCAGAAAAGAGCTGCCGTCGCGTATTTCTACCCCGATAAAAAGATCAACTACAACGAACTCGTGTACAAAGTGCTCTGGAACGAGTACCGCTCAAACTCTGTATCGTTCGCGGGTTTATGGGATATTGAATCCGAACTTTCAGAGCGGTTTCAAACGCGCTTTCGGCAGATGGGGATCAACCAAGCCGTTCTGGCACGCGATCTCTTGAATGATGAGCAATATGCCAACCTCCAAGAGGACACCTACACCCACATCAGGGCTGTACTCAAGGCTATAAAAGATGGCGAGAACTTCCCGACGCTGACTCTGGGTGCAAGCTACCAGAAAGCGTTAGCGGATCAGGGTGTGGATCGTCTTGTTCTATTGGGGCAATACCCGTTCAATATAGAAGTATTCGGGCTTACTGACAGCGAAATAATGCGTTCCTCTGCTGACGTCTGGGTGATCGATACCAACGACGGAAGCATATTGTTCGATGGCGCCGCCTACATTAACTTTGGACACGAGTATGAAGAGAGTCCTCGAGAGATCGAGAGCAACAATCTGCATGCCTTCAAGGAAGGAATCAGGTCCGCAGTCGATAAAGAGTTCGCCCCCGAACGTTTGCCCAAGCAGATGGGCTTTAGCAATCCTCAGTAATCCCATTGAATAAGGCTCCCGACGGAGCCTTATTTTCCTTCCCTTCATTGATTGGGCATCAACGGTTCACCCTTGTTTATCTTGTCGTTAATCTCCCGGGTTGTCTGCTGAATCGCAAGGGTACGCTGGGCACTGATCGGGTGGGTTCGGAAAATCGAGTCATTATTTGTGTCCGGCGCCTCGGCTGCCATCCTCCTCCAGAACTCGCCCACACCGTCTGTCGGCATATGCGATCTGGCCATGATATACAGGCCAACATAGTCCGCTTCCTGCTCGAACTCCTTGGAAAACGCCTGTGATCCCATGTTTGCAAACAGCCCGTGTGTATTGATCCCGTAAGCAGCCGCAACCACGATATCGAGCACACTGGCCACTGACGCATTCGAGGTTTTAGATTCAATATGTTTCATGCCGTTATGGGCGATCTCATGTGCCAAAACCATCGCAATTTCGGCATCGCTTGCAGCGAATCGAATAAGACCTGAGGTGATGACTACATTGCTGCCATCGGCATAGGCGTTAATGACATTGCTCATTTTTACCTTTAGCGGGTAGTTGCACACGGGTTCTGGCGTTACCTTGACCGACAAGCGCTCATCTCCACGCAGCAGCTTGAACGCGACAGTGCCATTGCCTGCCTGTTGCATCAGTTGTCTGTAGTCCTCCACTGCCCCTGGACCACCGATAGTGGCCTGATTATTAACGGCCAACAGCATGTCGCCTGCCTTTATCCCCTCCTTGTCAGCAACCGATCCCGGTGTGACATCCGTAACCTTTAACGCCTCATCCAATTGCAACAGATCCTTTGCCAGCCGGCGTTGCTCGGGCGGCCAAGCGGAAATATTGTCTACCTTAAGACCCAGGGTACCGATTCGATTATCTTCGCAGAAAGGCAGAGCTGCACGTAGCAACGGTACCCCGATGCGATCAATGCGTTTCTGGTACTCAATCAGTGTCCGAAGCTTCAGCTCCTGCTGATAACGGATCTCATCACTGGTGATATTCGGGTTTAGAGAAACAGATTGCGTGGTTGGCGTCGCGCAACCTCCAGTTACCAATCCAAACGCCAAAATGAATGCACCTTTCACGGTGTGACGCATGAAACCTCCCCTTTTCATACTGTCGACAAGGTTTGTGTGCGCAGACAAATCACTACATGATTTGAGCGCTATTAGCCCCCTGGTCAGGCAAAAACGTTACTTGGAACAACCGCCCGTCCCCACAGGTTCGACCGTTTCGGTAGCGAGATACACACGGTTCCGCCCCTCCCGCTTGGCACGATAAAGCGCCTGATCGGCAAGCTCTAGCGCCTGATCGAGCGTAGCATATCCAGTCAGCGCCACGACGCCGATCGAGACCGTCATCCTGATCTCTGCGCCATGGGTAACAAAGGAGCGGCCGCGCAGGAAATCGCACAGCCGTTGCGCCGCCGAATAGGCGTCCTCCACGTCGGTGTTGGGAAGCAAAATATAAAACTCCTCTCCCCCCACACGAAACAGGCGATCATACTCTCTAAGCTGAGATCGGCAGCAGTTAACCATAAACTGTAGAGCCTGATCACCCACTGCGTGTCCGTAGCTGTCGTTGATCTGCTTGAAATGATCGATGTCCAGACACATCAGGCATAGAGAGCGGTTTTCTCTTTTATGGCGGCGCAACTCCCTGAAGGCAACAGCCTCGAACTCCCGACGGTTACCCGTACCCGTCAGGTGATCGGTGCGGCTGCTCCGCTCAAGCCTGCGTACCAGGCGGTTGCGCTCGGTTACATCAAGCATCACGCCTACCTGACCGCCCTTGCGGCCGTCAGACCGGAAGAATACCGCCTTGTAAAACTCAATATCCCGATGACTGCCGTCAGCATACCGCACTGGCGCCTCGTAGCGTTGGGTACCACCGCGCTCCTGTAGCTCGCAGTCGGCCCGGTAGTAGCGCTCGGCCAATTCCTTCGGGGCAACATCATAAACCGAGCTGCCGATCACCTCATCGGTCGGAAGGCCGATGAACTCACTGAACGCCGCATTGCATCCACGGTAGATATGCCGGTCATCCTTAAAAAATATCGGTGCCGGTATCGCATCGATTACCGCCTGAAGAATGTCATCACCCTGCGGGGTTGTATCTGCCACAACCGATGACTGCAGCACCAACAACTCGGATGCGATACGCTCCGCTTCGTCATCCGCTATGCAACTGAAGGCTCCAACAGCCATCCAGTCAGCGGTTTTCTTGATACTCCATTCAGCAGCAATAACGACTACCCGGCGAGCGCCAAGCAGAGGGTATTCGCGCTCACCGAGATCCGCTTCCGCGACCAGCGCTGTCGATGCGACCGGCGTATCGAACAACGAGGCAAACGCTTGCCACTCGAATGTTGTGCCCACCGACTCCAGATGGGCTGATATCCGGTCGATCAGCGGAGCACAAGCAGAAGAGTAAAAAACGGCAGATGGGGCCATCTCGACCTACGTAATTTATTGAGCGTAAAGGCTGTTGTAACGCCAACTACCATTATCTATCAGGCAATGCCTAGCTAACTCAGCCACCTTGGACATTAGCGTTTAACGTCTTTCTATAAAACGTATCCATTCGTGCACATTTAATCATTGATCTGAATCGAGGAGAACCCAATAACAATGCTCTCCTCAGCACAATGTGAACACTTCATTTCACCAGGTCGTATATCCCATCTCCACGCCTTTATGACTGATGCGGCTCTCTGGCTATACTGAGGGAACTGCTGCTTGCCGATCCTGTTCGCCTAACGAGGAACGGCGATGAAAAGGATTCTCCTATCAGCCGGTTTGCTGTCGGCCTGTTCTCTCTATCTGCCCACCACCATCACCGAGGCGGAGGAGCTCAATGTTGGCAAAATCTGCCCGGTGCTCTATCGCCAACAGAGTGTCGGTATACTGGCGTTTTCACAGGAGTGGTATCACAGCTTTCGCCAGGATGCGCGTTATATCGCGAGCGATAACGCCACCGGCGTGGGACTTGAGATCCATTTCCTGACCAACGCCTCCGGTGATATCAGGGGGCAGAACAGCGCCAGCTGCGACCGCTACCGAATACTTCAGGTGCGAAAAACGTCCGCACGGCTGTTCGATGGTGAAGAGGCGGTGCAGATCGATGTTCCCGATGGTTTCACCAGTCCCTTCTATGACAACCCCGGGCTGGAGCATGGCTATGGCACCCACCTTGCGCCGGAGGACGACCACGACAAACCCTGGACCGGGCGACCGGTCCGGGCGTCCACCGTTGCAATATATGACACCCCTTTCGTGTCGGCCCGTTTTGGCGTCGAGGGCCAGGATATCGAGGTGGATTTTGAAACCTGCGTCGTCTGCCAACGCTCCCAGGGCTACGACTCTGTCCTCTCCTGCGGACGTTGGGGCTATCGGCGGGAGTATATCGACGGCATGACCGGTTGGAGCGAGGCTGAGTTTACCGGCGTTCAGTGCGAGTCCCTGCCCAGCGAGCTGTTTCAACAGACGTTGCGCAACTCCAGTCGGATCGAGTACAGCTACTGGATCAACTGGCGCTGATCTACGCGGACGTATCCAGCAGTGTAATCCATACGCCGACCTTTAACTGTGCACCCTCCGGGCCGACAAAGGCGCCCTCCACTGGGGTTACCGACTCAGGATTGCGCGCCACCGCCACCGGTATATGGTTGATGCCGACGACCTCGCCCCCGGTTGGGTCAAACCCTTTCCAGCCGGCGCCAGGGATATAGACCTCCACCCACGCATGAGTGGTACCGAATGACTCCGGGCCGGGCGGCACATACAGATAACCACTGACGAATCGAGCCGCGAATCCCAAGTGGCGCACGGCAGCCATGAACAGGTTGGCAAAGTCGCGACAGGAGCCGCTGCCAAGCGAGAGGGTCTGATCGGCGCTCTGCACCCCAGGCTCCTCGCGGACCTGATAGTTGAACCGCTCCCTGATTGACCGACAGATCTGGTCAAGCAGCGCATAGGACTGAATCGCCTGTCCCGATTGCCACAGCGTGTTCACCCAGTCGGACAGCGCGGGCGAAGCCGGTTTCTTGCTCATAAAGGGCTTCAACACCTCGATATCGCCCTCCCGGTAGTTAAACGGATAGTCCACCGCATAGCGCTCGACGAGAAAGTCCAGCGGGGCCTGATCGAACTGCTGCACCTCCACTTCACTCAGAATCTCAAGTTCCGTGCATGGCATATCGAACTCGACGGACGCCACTGAATTATCCTCGACGTCGCGATACCAGCGCACCTCCCTGGGCAGCGGTGTTATCGACAGTCGGGAGCTCTGTATTCGCTGGTCATGATCCTCTCGAGGCCGCACTCTCAACCTGTGGGATAGCAAACTTACCTCCCCGTTGAAGCCATACCAGGTGCTGTGCCGGATGCGGTAGGTATTCATACCCACTCCGTCCCACTTCGATTCATCTCCCGTACCAAAACTCCACCCCTTTAATGGCATGAATTCACTATACTCTCTCCACTGACCCGCTATTCGACAATGGAGTGACGCATGCCCCGCCAGCTTTCAATAGCCGCTATGGCCCTCTGTACCATCCTTGTAACGCCCTCCACCCAGGCGGGCCTGAAGGACCTGCTCAATCAAGGGCAGGAGCTGCTCAAGCAGAGCACCCAATCTCAGAGTAGCAGCTCCACCACAACGGATCTCGACAACGACACCCTCACGGCGGGACTTCGCGAAGCGCTGGAGGTGGGTACTCAGCGCGCTGTCGAAACCCTTTCCGCACAGGACGGATACCTCGGTAACCCGGCCGTACGCATCCCGATGCCCGGCTATATAGAGACCGCCAGCGGCTTGCTGCGCAAGGCGGGCCTGGGCAGCCAGGTGGACGCCTTCGAACTGAGCATGAACCGCGCGGCAGAAGCGGCGGTAACCGAAGCAACGCCGATCTTCGTCGATGCGGTCAAGGGGATGACGATCGAGGATGCGCGACGGATATACGCCGGCGGTGACAGCGCGGCAACCGAGTATTTCAAGACGAAAACCTATGACCAGCTGGGGGAGAAGTTCAAACCACGTATCGAGGAGTCGATGGCACAGTATGGCGTTACCAGCGCTTATCAGCTGCTGGTCGATTCCGCCGGCTCAAAAGTACCCATGCTGGGCGGCATGAGTCTTGATCTCACAGATCATGTCACGGAAAAGGCGCTCGACGGACTGTTTTTGATGCTGGCCGAAGAGGAGAAAAAGATCCGCGAACAACCGGTAGCTCGCAGTACCGAGCTTCTGCAGAAAGTCTTTGGCAACTAACGACAGGGAGATACAGGGATGTCGTTAGGGCGACTTGTGCTGTTAACCCTGGTCGCCATGATCGCATTCGCCAGCAACTCTCTGCTGTGTCGCGTGGCACTGCGCGAGACAGAGATCGATGCGGCCAGCTTCACCACCGTGCGCCTGCTGTCCGGTGCATTGATGCTCTGGCTGATGCTGGCGCTGCGCGGCCAACAGCGTAACCATTCCGGCAGCTGGCCCTCGGCCCTCGCGCTATTTGCCTATGCCGCACTGTTCTCCTTCGCCTATATCGACCTGGCAGCCGGTACCGGTGCCCTGATTCTGTTCGGATCGGTGCAAGCCACCATGATAGGTTACGGCCTCTATACCGGAGAGCGTTTCACCGCACTTAAATGGCTTGGACTGTTTTTGGCTCTGGGAGGACTGGCCGGCCTGGTGCTGCCAGGTCTGACGGCGCCGCCGCTGTTCGCGTCCATATTGATGGCCGGCGCCGGTATCGCCTGGGGTGTTTATTCACTGCGAGGCAAGGGCGCTGGCGATCCATCACTGGCGACTGCCGGTAACTTTATCCGCTCGATCCCCTTCGCGCTGTTACTGGCGGCGTTAGGCTGGGGTGGCGGCATGCTCAACGCCGACCTTCCTGGCGTACTCTGGGCCGTGGCTTCCGGTGCACTGGCATCGGCACTGGGCTATTGGATCTGGTACACAGCGCTGCCACACCTGAGCGCAACCAATGCCGCAACGGTGCAACTGAGCGCCCCGGTGATCGCGGCTATTGCCGGTGTCGTGCTGCTCGATGAGCTGTTGAGCCTCAGATTGCTGCTGGCGTCCGCGGCGATCCTAGGCGGCATTGCACTGGTGATACAGCAACGCGCTCGCTAACCGGTTCAGGGCCTCAGCCGCAGAATACGGCCGCTGTCGGTGGAGAAGTAAAGCCAGCCCTCAGGGCTCTGAACCAATGCCCGAACCCGTTCTCCAAGGGGGAGGAGCAGCCGCTCCTCTGCCACCGCTTCCCCCTTGTCATTCAGCTCAACCCGGTTGAGATGCGTCAGCTTCAGGGCACCGGCAATCAGATTGCCGCGCCAGGCGGGAAAGGCATCGCCGCTGTAGTAGAGCAGGCTCCCCGGCGCGATGGAGGGAATATACACCTTCACCGGAGACTCCATTCCCTCCCGCTCCGAGCCTTCACCCACATCGAACGGCCCCCAATACTCTTTGCCGTAGGAGAGCACCGGCCAACCATAGTTGCCACCGGCTTTGATCAGGTTGATCTCATCACCGCCACGCGGACCGTGCTCGATCTCCCATAAACGGCCGTGCCCGGCATCCCACGCCAGCCCCTGGGGATTACGGTGTCCATAGCTCCAGATCTCCGGCAGCACGCCATCACGCCCGACAAAGGGGTTATCGGGCGGGATAGATCCATCCAGATTCAACCTCAATACGCTGCCGGCATGTGTCTGCAGATCCTGCCCGTTGGGGCGATGGCCCCTATCTCCCACGCTGAAATACAGATGTCCGCTGCCATCAAACGCGATACGGCTGCCAAAATGACGACCGGTATCGGTGGCGGACCGGGTCACCAGCAGCTCCTGCCAATCGACCAGGTGAGTGTCCTGCAAGCGCGCACGAGAGAGCACGGTTACCCCCTGCCCCGACTGATTCTTCACCCAGGTAAAATACAGCCAGCCACCCGCGGAATAGCCCGGAGGCACGGCAACGTCGAGAAATCCACCCTGGCCTTCCGCCATCACCCTGGGTGTCCCGGTCAACTCGGTCAGGGTTTCGTTATCGATATTCAGGATCGCGGCGCCCCCCTCGCGGCGGGTAAACAACAGCCGCTGCTGATCCAGAAACGCCATCCCCCAAGGCACGCCCCCGCCCTGCGCCAGCGCCTCGACACGGAACGGCATGCCGGCACTTTCCCCCTCGAGCACAAGCTCCGCCGCCGTCACCGGCAGGGAATAGATCGCCGCGGCGATGAAGCAAGATGAGATCAGCCTGCGCATTACACTACTCTCTCTGTTTCCTCTTCAGCTTTTCTTTTCGGACCGGAGGCCATTTTCCGGTTCGACCGGTTTAAGGTTAGCATCCCCCCGGCAAAGACGAGCACCATGCCGGCGACGGTCATCAACGCGATACTCTCATCCCAGAGCCACCAGCCGATCAGGGCAGCCAACACCACCGAGCTGTAGGTAAAGGGGCCGAGCTGTGCCGCCGGCACCATGGTATAGGCGCGGCTCATCGACAGTTGCGCCACCGTGGAGGTGGCACCCAGACCGAGCAGCCAAAGCAGTTCAACTGCGCTGGGCGTAACCCAGTTGAGCGCGGCCGGCAGTGCCGAAAACAGGGCACCAAAAAGGGCGAAATAAAACACGATCCTCTTCGGCGGTTCGGTCAGGTGCATCCTGCGTACCGTCACCTTGGCCAGTGCGCTCAATGCGGCCCCAAGCAACGCCACCAGCATCCCAAACTCGATCACGCCCTGCTGCGGATTGAGGATGAGCGCTACGCCGCAAAAACCCACCGCCAGTGCCACCTTCACCCGCCTGGGCACCTGCTCGGCCAACCACCAGTACGCAATCATCGGCACGAAGAAAGGTGCGGTCTGTTTTAGCAGTGCCGCCTGCCCCAGCGGCAGCGCCGACCAGGAGTAGTAAAGGCAGGCCATGGCACTGATACCGACGATAGCGCGCATCAGGTGCAGATGGATATTGGCTGTCGCCAACTGCCCAACGGCCCTGAGCATCATCGGCATCATGATCAGCAGCCCCATCAGGTTGCGCATGAACACGATCATCAGCGTCGGCAGTTGATCGCTGACCTGACGGATAATCAGGCCACTGCCGACCAACATCGACTCAGCCAGCACCACGAACAGCGCTGCAGTTACCAGTGAGTTGTTCAATCATTACTCCAATAACGACGCCGCCCCACATCGGTGGGGCGGCGTCGTAAGGGGATGTCCAGCGTGGCTCCGTATCAGATTTCGATACGCTCAAAACTCTCCGGCAGCTCCGCAGCGCCCTTGCTGCTGGTCACGACCGCGACACTGGCATTTTCCGGCTTCAGATAGCGCTGCGCGACACGTTTGAGATCTTCGACACATACGCCCAATACCTCCTGGCGGAACTTCTGCCGCTGGGCCGGAGTACGGCCGAACAGGCTGGCGTGGTAGGTCTGCTTCGCCTCCCCAGCCGGAGATCCCGGCTTGTCGATGGAACTGACCACGCCAAGGATCGCCTCCTCGAGCTTCAGTGGGGCGATATCCGTTTCGCTGATCCAGCGGGCGGAAGCATCGAAATCATCCAGGGTACCGCCGATACGCGGATCGCGATAGGAGAAGAAGCGGAATACCGCATCGCCACTGTCCTGAGATGCGCCCGCACCGTAGGCTCCGCCCTGCTCGCGAATGGCGCGATGCAGGTAGTTGTTGCGCAGGAACTCACCCAGCACCGTCAACGGTGCCGCATCCGCGTGATCGACGGTGACGGTGGGAAACGCCTTGGCGCAGAAACTGACCTGGGTGCTGGTCAGCCAGGCCTGATTCACGCCTTTGCGCGTTTCCGGCAGGCCAAAAGGCTCGAACCTTTCCGCCACGTCCCGATCGGCCCAGCGCTGGGCGACAGCCTTGGTCAGCGCGTCACGATACTCCTCCTCCCCTACCATCAGGAAACGGCGCGGCGCACCCTGCAGTTTCTGGTGCAGCGCACTCAATCGTTGTGACAGCTGATCCAGTGCGCCGTCCTGATCGAGGGACCTGTCCATCGCCTTGATACGTCGCACACCCTCCAGACCGCGCGCGTTATGTGCCAGCTGCGCGGAGGGTGCAAACCCCGCACAGGCCGCCAGCATCGCCATGCTGTGGCCCTGTCCGGTGATCGACTGCTCGCGGCGACTGCGCATCTGCGCCACGATCTCGCGCAAACGCTTGGTTTCATCGAAACGAGCCCCACCCAACGTTTCCAGCATCAGGTCGGCCAGCGCATCGCGGTTCACCGCCAGCGCCTTGCCCGAGATCACCAGATAACCGCTGACATCCTGCTCATTATCCGGTCGCCCACGTACCGAGGTGTATGCGGAGAAACCACCGGTGATCTGGCTCTGGTAGGCCTGATTCTGGCGGTAATCGCGTTCGCCGCAGCCGAGCTCCGTCAGGCAGTGGGTGTAAAGCGGCATCAGCTCCTGCTCGCTGTCACTCAGCTTTGGCAGGTCCAGAATCACCTGCTGGTAAACAAGACCGTTGGTGCCGGCGGAGTACCAGGTGCCGTCCAGTTTCGGCAGGTTCATCGATTCGCCCTTCGGCAGATGAAGCACGGTCGGCACATCCTCAAGCGTTACCCGCGGCAGAATCGACTCATCGTCGACCTGCATTTGGCGCGCTTCCAGCTTCGCGGCAAGTTCGATGACCCCAGCCTTCTCATCCTCGCTCATCGCCGCTTTGATCGCCGCCAGCTTTGCCGCTTCGGCGGCATCGCGGCGTGTCGCCAGCTCGTTGTCAGGTCGCAGGGTCAGCCGCACCCGGTGCGGGTTATCAAGCAGCCAGCGACGGATCAGCGATGGAATGTAGTCTCGATCCTTGATCGCCTCGCGCAGCTTCTCCAGTGCCGAATCTACATTCAATGCGGCCAGAGGGTCGCCGCGATGGATACCGGCGGAGAGCGCTCCGAGGATCAGCTGAAGACCGAACGGGTAGCTGTCGCCGGTAATTTCCCGTTGACTCAACTCTAACTGGTGCAGCTGCGCCTCGACCATCTCCTGGGGCACACCCTCCCGGGCAACCTGTTCCAGCGTATCCAGCACCAACTGCTCGAAGGCAGCAGCATGCTCCGGGTCGCTCCCCTCCAGACCACACATGAAGCTCATCTCGCGATTGGAGTCCTCCAATCCGCACAATGGCGACGGCGCGCTGCCCAGGTCGCTGGACTCCAGCGCGCCACGCAAGGGTGAACTGGAGTTATCGAGCAGCACACGTGACAGCAGATGTGCCTGCATCAGCTCGTCGAGCTCTATCGACTTTGGCAGCAGCCAGCCAAGCACATGATGGGTCTGGCCGCTGAGATCCTCCTGATCCAGTGCGTATGCTTCCTCAACACTGATCGGGGCAAAGTAGCGCTTTTCATCCTCGACATGGATCTCATCTTCGCTGCGCTGAAACTTGTGCAGTGCCAGCTCTTCGAAGCGACGTTGCAGCTCCTGCGCGTCGATATTACCAAAGGTCATGAACACCGCGTTGCTGGGGTGATAGTGACTGCGGTAAAACTCTTTCAACTGCTCGTAGGTCAGATCCGGAATACAGCTCGGCTCACCGCCGCTGTTGTGGTGATAGGTGGTGGTCGGAAACAGATAGCGGGTCAGCGTCTGCCACAGCGTCGAGACAGGAGAGCTCATCGCCCCCTTCATCTCGTTGAACACCACCCCTTTATAGACCAGGTCGGAATCGGTGTTTCCGGCCTCGGCGAACTCCACGCGATGCCCCTCCTGTGCGAAGTCGAGCGGATCGAGACGCGAAAAAAACGTCGCATCCATATAGACATCAAGCAGGTTAAAGAAATCCTTGCGGTTCTGGCTGGCAAAGGGGTAGGCAGTCCAGTCGGAGCTGGTGAATGCATTCATGAAAGTGTTGAGCGAGCGGCGCGTCATCATGAAAAAAGGGTCGCGCACCGGGTAGCGCTCGCTGCCACAAAGAGCCGTGTGTTCCAGAATATGCGCTACTCCGGTGGAATCTTGCGGTACCGTACGAAACGCAACCAGAAACACATTTTCGTCACGTTCCGCTGCTATATGGTAGTGCTTGGCACCAGTGGCGATATGTTCAAACTCCTGTACTTCAACATTCAGCGAGTGGATCTGCTGAGTACGCAGGAAGCGAAAGCTTTGATGACTCGATACGGATTGCATAATGATGGCTTCACTCCGATTGCTGATCTTGGCGCAGTGGTTCACACCGCTTCTGCCCTCATTGTATCCTTTCGCTCCCCCCTTTCCAGCACAGCAGATGGGATCGCAGCCCTCACCAAATGCTGCACCGCACAATATTGATCACCCCATCCTGATAAATCAAATCAATCAAACACTTTAAGGCGATCAAAATAATTGTTGTGCAGTGCACAAAAAAGCGATTGACACTCGCCGCCCCTGATCATAAAGTGAGCACAAATGCTGCAACGCAACATAAACGAGTCCACCACAAATTTAGAGGTACATGCCATGTACGAAGAGATCAAAGACCAGATGAAACCGGTTATGGATATGGCCGAGATCAACAAGAAGACCACTGAGAAGCTGATCGCTCTGCAGTCTCAGTACGTTTCTGATTTCGTCAACTCCAGCCTGTCTCAGATGAAAGCCCTGAGCACCACCAAGGAGCCGAAGGCTGCATTCGAAGCTCAGGTTAAGTACCTGAAAGAGGTTGAAGCCAAGCTGACCGACGTGGCTGAGAAAGAGATGGCTGCACTGACTGAAGCTAAAGTTGAACTGACCAGCATCATCGAGAAGGCCGCCAGCGACCTGAGCACCTCTCCTTACTTCGCTGAACTGCAGAAGTTCATGAAGCCGATGGATATCAAGGCGAAGTAAATCGGATCCGATCGGGTTCCCTGCTTTACCCAGTAGTCAATCCGTTCGATGGCCGCTAGTCGGCCATCTTTTTTTGCAATGCAAGGCCGCTGTTACGGGTCGGGGACGGATACCCCAGAAACTCAAAAGGTTCGAGATCAAACATTCATTGTGCATTGCACCATTAATGCTTGACTTCGGGGTATACCACGACTAAGGTGTGGCTAGATTGATGCACTGCACAACGCCACCCGAATAAAATTTATCTGAGGATGCAAACATGTACGACGATATGCTGAAAGAGATGAAAGACAAGATGGCGCCGGTTGTAGAGATGGCTGAAATCAATAAGAAGACTGTTGAGACCCTGATCTCCCTGCAGTCTGAGTACTTCTCCGATTTCGTAACCAGCGGCCTGGCTCAGGTTAAAGCCCTGACCGAAGTCAAGGAGCCGAAAGAGGCGTTCGAACTTCAGGTTAAATACGTCAAAGAGCTCGAAAGCAAGATCACCGGCACCGCCGAGAAAGAGGTTGCCGCTCTGACCGAAGCCAAGGAGCAGCTGACCGCTCTGATCGAGAAAAGCGTCTCTGAGATCGAAGTGCCGAATTACTTCGGTGACCTGTCCAAGTTCGATCTGCCCAAGTTCGATCTGTCTGCGTTCGATCTGAGCAACTACATGCCGGAAGCGGTCAAGCCGAAAGCGGCTGCCAAGTCCACTCCGCGCAAGACCACTGCAGCAACCACCGCTGCTGCGGCCTCCTGATCGACGCTTAGATTACATTGAAATGGCTGCCCTCGGGCAGCCATTTTTATGTACAGGACGAAGGGTATGCCGCAGGCGTATGGATGCGCAGGAGCGGCGATGTACGGATGACCCTCAGCGCGCGAGCGCAGGCAGATCCCCTTCCAGCCCCATCGCAAACTGCATCACCTTGTCCTTCGCAAACGGCAGCTTTCCGGCCAGCCCCAAGCCAATATTGCGTACCAGCTTTAACGGCACCGAATCGTTGCTGAATACCCGGTAGAACGCATCCATGGTCTGCATCATCAGCAGGTTATGGCGCCTGCGCTGACTTTCATAGCGCTCCAGCACCTGCAACGAGTCCCAGGCCTCACCAGCGCTCTGGGCATGCAACACCACCTCGACCAACGCAGCCGCATCCAACAGGCCGATATTCACTCCCTGCCCCGCCAGCGGATGGATCATATGAGCCGCGTCGCCCGCCAGCGCCACGCCTTCGCCGACATAGCGCTGTGCATGCTGTCGTCTTAACGGGAAGAAGCCACGTTCAAGCAGCTGGTCGATCTGCCCCAGACGCTCAGGAAAGGTCGCAATCAGCTCCTCCATGAAGCGTCGTTCCGACAGTTCCATCAGTCTGCGCACGTTGTTTGGCGTGTTGTACCAGACCAGAGAGGCATGCTTTCCTGACAACGGCAGGAACGCCAGCGGGCCGGTCGGCGTAAACTGCTGCCAGGTGATATCCTGCTGCTCATACGCCGTTTCAACGGATGCTACCAGGGCATACTGGTCATAATCCCACTTGTGAGTGCCGATCCCGACCGCATCGCGGACACGTGACTGGCCACCATCGGCGGCAACCAGAAGTCTGCCCACCAATTCCCTGCCATCATCCAGCTGAATCAGGCTCGCACCAGGGGAGTAGTCGATCGAGGTGATCTGCGCAGGGCAGATCAGGTCCACGTTGTCGATCTGACCGAGGCGCTCAAGAAGCGCCAGTTGTACTACGCGATTTTCGACGATATTGCCAAGGTAGGGTTGATCGATCCGCGACGAATCGAACTCGGTTGCCGCTCGCTCGTCGCTGGCTTCCCAGACCCGCATGCGCCGGTAGGGGCAACTGCGACGGGACAGGATGCCGTCCCAGGCACCCACATTGCGCAGGATCTTCTCCGAGGCCAGACTCAGCGCCGATACCCTGAGATCGTGCGGTTGTTCGTTCGAGAAAGCGGGTGGATACTGCTGTTCGATGACGGCAACCGAAAGGTCGCTGTCCGCCAGTGCGCAGGCTATTGTCGATCCGACCATCCCGCCGCCGACAATCAATACATCATACCGCTGGTTCATTCCCCAACCCTTACTCATGGTTTGCGCGCAGTATACTGCCGAACCAAAATGAAACCTTGTGACAGGTCAAACGCAGTCGTAACCAGTACCATCGTTTGAAAAAGAGAAGCCCCGAACTCACGGGGCTTCATCGATTCAACAGCCGGTTTAACCCAGGCGGGTCAAGCCGCCCATATAGGGCAGAAGCGCTTCGGGTATGGTGACGCTGCCATCCTCGTTCTGATAGTTCTCGAGAACCGCCACCAGGGTACGGCCTACCGCCAGCCCCGATCCATTCAGCGTGTGCAGCAGCTCCGGCTTTCCGGTTTCCGGATTACGCCAGCGTGCCATCATGCGACGCGCCTGGAAGTCGAGCATGTTGGAGCAGGAGGAGATCTCGCGATACTTGCCCTGTCCCGGTAGCCATACCTCGAGATCGTAGGTTTTTGCGGCGCTGAAGCCCAGGTCGCCACCGCAAAGCGCAATCACACGGTAGGGCAGATTCAGTTTCTGCAGGATCGCCTCGGCATGGCCGGTCAGCGCCTCCAGCGCTTCCCAGGACTTTGAGGGCTCGACAATGTGCACCAGCTCAACCTTCTCGAACTGATGCTGACGGATCATGCCGCGGGTGTCGCGACCGGTCGAGCCCGCCTCGGAACGGAAACAGGGGGTGTGCGCCACAAACTGCATCGGCAGATCAGTAGCTTCGACAATCTCGTCACGCACGATGTTGGTTACCGGCACTTCAGCGGTCGGAATCAGGTAATAGTGACGATCGCCGAACGGCAGTTTGAACAGGTCCTCCTCGAACTTGGGCAGCTGACCGGTACCCACCAGGGAATCCGCATTGACCATGTAGGGCACATAGACTTCGCTATAGCCGTTCTCGGTGATATGGGTATCGAGCATGAACTGGGTCAACGCGCGATGCAGACGTGCAATACCGCCCTTCATCACAGAAAAGCGCGATCCGGTCAGCTTCGCCGCCGTCTCGAAGTCGAGTTCATGATTGCGCTCGCCCAATTCGACATGATCAAGTGGCTCGAAGGCGAATTCAGGTACCGTACCCCAGCGACGGACCTCGACATTGTCATCCTCGGTCTCACCCTCCGGCACAGAGGCATCCGGCATATTGGGAACACCCATCAGGATAGCGTCCAGCTGCGCCTGCACCTCGTGCAACTCAGCCTTGGCCGAGTCCAGACGGTCACCCAGAGACTGTACTTCGTCCAGCAGCGGCTGGATATCCTCTCCCGATGCTTTGGCTTTTCCGATACTTTTCGAGCGGGTGTTGCGCTCGTTTTGCAGCGTTTCAGTGTCGACCTGAATCGATTTACGCTTATTGTCCAATTCAACAAAATGCGCAACGGGAAAATCATAACCCTTCTTTTTCAGCGCTTCAGCCACCGCTTCCGGGTTGGCTCGGACCAGTTTCGGATCAAGCATGGAGAAAAGGTACCTTAATGTTCAAAGAATCGAATAACCGCCAAGCCCGCCATCTTAAATAAGGCGAGTCAGCATAAGCCCCGCATATAGCGCGACCAGACACAAAATCAGGCTCAATGATATATAAATCAGGGCAGACATTATATGCCCCTCCTGAATCAGCGCGACCGCCTCAAGAGAGAAGGTTGAAAAGGTGGTGAAGGCGCCCATAAAGCCCGTCATCAACAGTGGTCGCATCTCGGGCGATAACTTGGCTCGCTCAAGCACCAGCACGAAACAAACGCCCATCAGGAACGAGCCCAATACGTTGACCGTCAGAGTGCCAAGTGGAACCTTGTGCTCGGCATTGTTCAGCACGCCACTGACCCAGTAGCGTCCCATCGCGCCCACTGCCCCCCCCAGTGCCACCAGTATCCAGTGAATCATCCGCCGTCCTTATCTGCTTGTTTCACGGTAGCGCTTGCGCTTGCTCTGCTGATCCAGCGCCCGCAGACGCTCCAGCTTTTCGCCCAGCTTGATCTCAAGACCTCGCGCTTCCGGTTGGTAATAACAGCGCTCGGCGATCGCTTCAGGCAGATACACCTCGCCAGCAGCGTAGGCGCCGGGTTCATCATGCGCATAGCGGTATTCCGCACCATACCCCATATCCTTCATAAGCGATGTAGGCGCGTTGCGCAGGTGCTCGGGCACCTCATAACTGGGGTCGGCCCTGACATCCGCACGACACTGATTAAATGCACGATAAAGCGCATTGCTCTTCGGTGCGAGCGCACAATATACGGCTGCCTGAGCAATCGCCCTCTCCCCCTCTGCCGGACCGACACGCTCGAACGCGTCCCAGGCGGAGAGCACCACCTGCATGGCGCGGGGATCCGCGTTGCCTATATCCTCCGAGGCGATCGCTACCAGCCGGCGGGCGATATACAGTGGATCGCAGCCGCCATCGAGCATTCTGCAGTACCAGTACAGCGCCCCGTCAGCCGAGGAGCCGCGTACCGACTTATGAAACGCCGAAATCTGATCATAAAACAGATCGCCGCCCTTGTCGTAGCGCCGACCGCCGGCCTGCAGCACCTCGGCCAACACATCCGCCGAGACTCTTTCAACCTGGCCCTGGGTCTGGGCCAGATCAGCCGCAATCTCCAGCAGGTTCAACGCCCGTCTGCCATCGCCATCGGCCGCGCTGATCAGCTGATCGATTACGCCCTCATCAAACTGCAGTGACCTGGCGCCCAAGCCGCGCTCAGGATCCACAAGCGCCTTGTCGATAATGCCGCGCAGGTCATCCGGCTCCAGTGCACGCAGCAGATAGACGCGAGCGCGGGAAAGCAATGCGTTATTGAGTTCGAACGAGGGGTTCTCAGTGGTGGCGCCGATAAATATAACGGTACCATCCTCGACATAGGGCAGGAAGGCGTCCTGTTGCGACTTGTTGAAGCGATGTACCTCGTCGACGAACAGAATGGTTTTCCGTCCGCTTTGTGCCTTGATCAGCGACGCCTGATCGACCGCCTGGCGGATATCCTTGACCCCGGCCAGCACCGCCGAGATGGTCACGAAGTGCGCATCCACCTGATGCGCGATCAGTCGCGCCAGAGTGGTTTTACCCACGCCCGGCGGCCCCCAGAGTACCATGGAGTGCACCAGACCCTGCTCCAGCGCCTGGCGTAAAGGCTTACCGCGGCCAAACAGATGGGTCTGCCCGGCATACTCATCCAGCGTACGCGGCCGCATCCGTGCCGCCAGCGGCTCATAACCACTTGTGTGCTCGGCGAACAGGTCCTGCATCAGACCCCCGGATCAAGAATCAGATCCACCCCTTCAGGTGGCGTGAACTCGAAGCGCTCCGGATCGGGCTCCAAATCCAGCTCAATCGCATTCAACAGTATGGATGTACGCTGCCCAAGGCTGTCTTCAAGCAGCAGTTCACTGAGCACCTCATCCTTGAACAGCAAGCGGATACGCTCAAAGCTGCGCTTCTCGGTCAGCGGCAGCAGCTCGAACACCTCGCGATCGCCCATCTGCTCGATCTGGCGGATATCGAAACGCTCGCTCAATGCATCGACCTTGCCATTGAGGATCAAAGCCGGTGCGCTTTCCGACTGCTCATCAGCCGGTTTGCGCGTGACCTGCTCCAGATCCGGGTCGTAGATCCAGATATACTCGCCATCACTGACGATCCGCTGCTCGAATGGGGAGTGGGTGATCCAGTCAAATCGATCGGGTCTAGCCAGAACGAATTCGCCGCTTGAATGCTCCTGACGTGTGCCCTCTTCGGACAGGGTATATTGCTCGAACTCGGCGCCGAAACTCTGGTGCCGGGTCAGCAACTCACTAAGCCTGTCCACGGCCGCTGCATGCAGTGCCGTACTGATACTGAACAGAGCGCCGAGAACGGCGCCCTTAAAATAGTGTGACATAGTTATCAGTCCCTCGGTGGTGGCGGTGCCAGCACCTCGCGCTGGCCATTGGTACCCGCCTCAGTGATGACACCGGCCATCTCCATAGATTCAATCATGCGTGCGGCCCGGTTGTATCCGATCTTGAGCTTGCGCTGTACCGACGAGATCGATGCTTTGCGCGACTCGGTCACGAACGCCACCGCCTCGTCATACAGCGGATCGGCCTCGTCATCAAACAGGTTACCGCTACCGCCGCCTGCACCGCCTTCGCCACCCGGGTCGCTCAAAATATCGTCGATATAGACCGGTTCTCCCATGGCACGCCAGGCCTCCACGGTTCTGTGCACTTCGTCATCGCTGACAAAAGCACCATGCACCCGGTTGGGCACGCTGGTGCCCGCCGGCAGGTAAAGCATATCGCCGTACCCCAACAGGTTCTCCGCGCCGGACTGGTCCAGAATCGTACGCGAGTCGATCTTGGACGAGACCTGGAACGCTATCCGGGTCGGGATGTTCGCCTTGATCAGGCCGGTGATCACATCCACGGACGGCCGCTGCGTCGCCAGAATCAGGTGGATACCTGCGGCGCGCGCTTTCTGCGCGATACGTGCGATCAGCTCCTCTACCTTTTTACCGACCATCATCATCATGTCGGCGAACTCGTCGATCACCACCACTATATAGGGCAGGGTTTCGAGTGCGGGTGCCGGCTCATCGGGGTCGAATCCCATCTCCTGCGGATTCCACAGCGGATCCGGTATCGTCTCACCACGCTGCTGCGCCTGCACCAGCTTCTCGTTGAAACCGGCAATGTTACGTACGCCCATTTTGGCCATCAGCCGATAGCGACGTTCCATCTCCGCGACGCACCAACGCAAGCCCCCCGCCGCTTCTTTCATGTCTGTGATCACCGGGGTCAAAAGATGTGGGATACCGTCATAGATCGACAGCTCCAGCATCTTCGGGTCCACCAGCATCAGCCGAACCTCATCCGGAGTGGCCTTGAACAACAGACTAAGCAGCATCGCATTAACGCCAACTGACTTACCTGAGCCGGTGGTACCGGCCACCAACAGGTGGGGCATTTTGGCCAGGTTGGCAACAACGGGATTGCCGGCGATATCGTTACCGAGCGCCAGCGTCAGACGAGAGCCCGCCTCAAGATAGGGTTTGGCGTTGAGCACCTCGCTGAGACGAACCGTCTGCCGCGAGGCGTTGGGGATCTCGATACCGACCACGGACTTGCCGGGTATCACCTCCACCACGCGCACGGCAGAGACGGCCATGGAGCGCGCCAGATCGCGCGCGAGATTGGAGATTTTGCTCGCTTTAACCCCCGGTGCCGGCTGCAGCTCAAAGCGCGTGATGACCGGACCCGGGTTCACCTCGACCACCTCGGCGATGACGCCGAAGTCTTTCAGTTTCTGCTCGAGCAGCCGTGACATCTCCTCCAGCTCATCCTCACTGAACCCCTGTTCGGTCTGCAGTTCGGGCGGATCCAGAAGGTCGAGCGACGGCAAAACATGCTTGGGTTTGCGCGGCAACTCGGCGGTTCGCGCTTCCATCGGCTCGTCGTCGACCAGCGGTTTATGAGACTCCGACAGCGGTACGATTTTCAGGCCCCTTCGACTGCTGCCCATCTGTGTAACAGACTCTTGAGCGTTTCCGGGACGCTCGCTTCGCGATACCTGCTCGGATTCGGTCGCATAATCGGAGTCAACCCAGGGCGGAATATCCTGCGCCGAACTATCGGTATCTTCATCGTCCAGATCGCCAAATGAGAACGAAGGCTCAAGACGCCCGTCCTGTCCCGCCATTTCAGGCATCGGTTGAGTTCGTGAGCGGATCGTGGCCTCAGATTCTCTGCTTGCACGCGTTGGCTCTACCCTCACCGGTTCCCTGTTATTCGCGGGACGCGAGTCACGAGACAAGGGCGCTTTAGGTGCTGCTATTGGTTTTTCATACGCTTCATCTCGTTCATTTCGAGCGCCACGTCCCCTGCGCACAAAGAGTGCCGAAACACGCTCCCAGGCTTGCAGCAGCAGCCCACCTGCCCCTTCAAGTCCGGCCCGCCAGGAGATATCGGCATACAGGGTGAGGCCGAACAGCATCAGCGTCCAATGCACCACCGAGCCGCCGGCCAGACTTAGCCAAACCACGGAAAGATCGGAAAGCGCCTGGCCAACAAGCCCTCCGGCAGTAAAGGGATATGCCAGCCCCTCGTTGGATATATGCATAGAGGCGAGACTGGACAGCGCCACCAGCATCAGCACAGCACCAGTGGTACGCAGCATGATATAGGGGATAGCGTCGAGCACACCCTCATTTCGCCGACGCAAAAATCGTATGGCAGGCCAGATCAGTAGGAGCGGCACCAGGTAGGCGCCTATGCCCAGCATGGAGATGGCGATATCCGCGATCCACGCACCGGTAATCCCGGCCAGGTTGGACACCTGACTCTGGTAGCCCAGGTGAGACCAGCCCGGGTCTCGCGCGTCGTAACTGAATATCGCCAGAAGTACGAACAGGTTGCAGCCGATAGCCAACACCAGCCCCGCTTCCTTGCCCGCCCGGGCCAGTTTTTCCCCCAGTGCTGTCGGAGTATCGATACGCTTTTCGCTCAAGCTTTTTTCCTTACTGCATCACCCACGCAATTGAGGGTGAAAAATACCATATTTACCCATTGCTCGCCGAGCCCGTAACGCCAATACGGCTCAATGGACATTGCCGGGCCCAGGAGTTACATTCCCGAACATCCGCACGCGTTGAAAACCCGCTACGTGCCCCAAGATACTAATGCTATCACTCGACCTCCATTTGAAACGGACCCTCAGATCATCATGAGCGAAATACAGCACCACCGTCTTATTATTCTCGGCTCCGGCCCTGCCGGTTACACCGCCGCCGTGTACGCTGCACGCGCCAACCTCAACCCGGTTGTGATCACCGGCATGCAGGCCGGCGGTCAATTGACCACGACAACCGACGTCGACAACTGGCCCGGCGATGCCGAGGGCGTTCAGGGCCCCGAGCTGATGCAGCGTATGCAGGCGCATGCCGAACGCTTTAACACCCAAGTGATCTTCGATCACATCAACGAAGCCGACCTGCAGAACCGCCCCTTCCGTCTGAAAGGCGATATGGGCGAGTACACCTGCGATGCCCTGATCATCTCCACCGGCGCATCCGCACAGTACCTGGGCCTGGACTCCGAAGAGGCGTTCAAGGGCAAGGGTGTCAGCGCCTGCGCCACCTGTGACGGGTTCTTCTACCGCGGCCAGAAAGTTGCCGTCATCGGCGGCGGCAACACCGCCGTGGAAGAGGCGCTCTACCTGTCCAACATCGCCGCCGAAGTCACGCTGATCCATCGTCGTGACAGCCTGCGCAGTGAAAAGATCCTGCAGGACGAGTTGTTTGAGCGTGCCGAGAACGGCAACATCAATATCATCTGGAACCATCAACTCGATGAAGTCCTGGGAGACAACAGCGGCGTAACCGGCATCCGCATCAAGAGCACTCAAGACGACAGCACTCGGGAGCTGGAGCTTCAGGGTGTCTTCATCGCCATCGGCCACCGCCCCAATACCGAGCTGTTTGAAGGCCAGCTGGAGATGAACAACGGCTACCTGAAGATCCGCTCAGGCCTGGAGGGCAACGCCACCCAGACCAACATCGAGGGTGTCTTCGCCGCCGGTGACGTCTGCGACCATATCTATCGCCAGGCGGTAACCTCAGCCGGCTTTGGCTGCATGGCCGCGCTGGATGCCGAGCGCTATCTTGACAAGCTTGGCAAGTAAGGCTGCAAAACCGATCAAGGCGTACGCATGATCCCATGGCTTCATCCGCTACGCCTTGAATTCCCCCCGGTCGATACCGCGCTGGATGAACCCAACGGGTTACTGGCAGCGGGAGGCGATCTACGCCCGGCGCGCATACTCGCCGCCTACCGCCGGGGCATTTTCCCCTGGTACAACGATGATGAACCGATCCTCTGGTGGAGTCCGGAGCCCCGCTGCGTGCTGCCGCCATCGCAGCTACACATCTCCCGGAGCCTGCGCAAGACCCTGCGCAAACCGAACTATCGCGTAAGCTTCGACACCGCCTTTCAACAAGTCATTGAAGCGTGCGCGGCACCACGCAGCTACAGCCAGGGCACCTGGATCAGCCCCGCGATGCAGCGCGCCTACATCGAACTTCACGAGCTGGGATATGGCCACAGTGTCGAAGTCTGGATGGACGACGAGCTGGTTGGCGGATTGTACGGTCTCGCTATCGGCAGCGTTTTCTTCGGCGAGTCGATGTTCAGCCGACGCACAGATGCCTCGAAAATTGCGTTCGCCCATCTGGTCGAACATCTGAAAAACTGGGGCTATGATTTGATAGACTGTCAGGTGTACAACGACCACCTGGCCAGCCTGGGTGCCCAGGAGATCCCTCGAGCAGAATTTGTCGACCTGCTGACCAAACTGCTTGAGCGGCATCCCGAGCACAAATGGCACGCAACGCCCAGCTTTCAAACGAAAGATTAATCAATATGAGTGATCTACAGACCCTTCGTTTTTATGCCACTCCGCCCCACGATTGCAGCTATCTGCCTGGGCGCAAGGCTAAAACACTGTTTGTAGATCCGCAGGCGGAGGTCGATGGCGCCCTGTACAGCCAACTCAGCGACCTGGGCTTCCGGCGCAGTGGTTCGCATATCTACCGACCACATTGCGACAGCTGCAACGCCTGTGTCTCGGTGAGAATACCGGTTCGCGAATTTACGCCGTCCAAAACCCAGCGTCGTATCTGGCGCCGCAACTCCGACCTGACTGTTAAGCGCGTCGCGCCGCAACTGACCATCGAGTACTACCGCCTCTACGACCGCTACATCACCGAGCGGCATGCCGACGGCGATATGTACCCACCGTCCCCAAGCCAGTTCATGAGCTTTCTTGTTGAGGGGCGCCAGCCGAGCACATTCTACGAATTTCGCGACCGTCAGAATGAGTTGGTCGCTATCGCCGTGACCGATCAGCTCGACCAGGGATTGTCGGCCCTCTACACCTTCTACGCCCCCGTACTGGAGAAGCGCAGCCTCGGCACCTATGCCATCCTCTGGCAGATTGAATCAGCCCGCCAGGCGAAACTCGATTATCTATACTTGGGTTACTGGGTGCGCGATTGCCGCAAAATGAACTACAAAACCGCGTACCACCCGCTGGATATGCTGATTGCGGACCAGTGGATCCGTGTCTGAGCCCGCTCCCTACTTCGCAGAAACCCGCAAATCTCTTTGATATAGAAGCAGGAATAAGGCAAAATAATGCGCTTTCCGACCGGCGCGTATCCTGCCGGGTACAAAAAACAGCCCTGAGGTAAAGAGTGAATGGCCAAAGAAGATTCATTAGAAATGGAAGGCACTGTAATCGACACCCTGCCGAACACCATGTTCCGTGTTGAACTGGAAAACGGCCACGTCGTTACAGCGCACATTTCAGGCAAGATGCGTAAGAACTACATCCGCATCCTGACCGGCGACAAGGTCAAAGTGGAACTGACTCCCTACGACCTGAGCAAAGGTCGCATTGTATACCGCGCTCGTTAATTGATTTGAGCGCGGCACACGAGACGGTGAGCAGCCATTAAGCTGCCACCGTGGCCACCTCCAGCTCCAACTCTCCATCATCGCCGACACGGATATCGACATCCCCGCCGTTCTCGGCAAGCTCTCCAAACAGAATCATCTCAGCCAAAGGCTTCTTGATCTTCTCCTGGATCAGTCGCTGCATCGGCCGCGCGCCCATTAGTTCATCGTAGCCATGCTCAGCGAGCCAATTGCGGGCATCGTCGTCCACGTGCAGCACAACACGCTTCTCATCCAGCTGCGCCTGCAGCTCGGTAAGGAACTTGTCGACCACACCCTTGACGATATCGACGGTCAGCGCCTTGAACTGGATGATCGCATCCAGACGGTTGCGAAACTCGGGCGTAAACAGTCGCTTGATCGCCTCCATTCCGTCGGTACTGTGATCCTGACGAGTGAAACCTATCGATGCACGACTCATCTGCTCGGCGCCGGCATTAGTCGTCATCACCAGAATCACGTTACGGAAATCCGCCTTGCGTCCGTTGTTGTCGGTCAGCGTACCGTTATCCATCACCTGCAGCAGCAGGTTGAATACTTCGGGGTGCGCCTTCTCGATCTCATCAAGCAGCAGCACGCAGTGTGGCGACTTGGTAATCGCTTCGGTCAACAGGCCACCCTGATCAAAACCGACGTAGCCCGGAGGTGCGCCGATCAAACGGGAAACCGTATGACGCTCCATATATTCGGACATATCGAAACGCACCAGCTCAATACCCAACACGCGGGCCAGCTGGGTTGTAACCTCCGTTTTACCGACCCCGGTGGGTCCGGAGAACAGGAAGGAACCGACAGGTTTGTTCGGCGCCTTGAGCCCAGCCCTGGACAGTTTGATCGCGGCCGACAGTGTGCCGATCGCCTCATCCTGCCCCAAAACCACCATTTTCAGGTTGGGTTCGAGCTTGGCCAGTTGCTCCTTATCCGACACGGAGACACTCTTCGGCGGGATGCGCGCAATTTTCGCTACCACAGTCTCCACATCGCCGACATCGATAACCTTTTTGCGCTTATCCTCCGGCAGCAGGCGCTGATAGGCACCCGCCTCGTCGATCACGTCGATCGCCTTGTCCGGCATATGCTTGTCGTTGATGTAACGATCGGCCAGCTCAGACGCGGCCAGCAACGCCTCATCGGTATACTCGATGTTGTGGTGCTCCTCAAAGCGGGACTTGAGACCACGCAGTATCTGGTAGGTGTCACTGACACTCGGCTCCAGGATATCGACCTTCTGGAAGCGACGCGCCAGGGCACGGTCCTTCTCGAAGATCCCACGGAACTCCTGGAAGGTGGTGGAGCCGATACAACGGATCTCACCCGAACTCAGCAGCGGCTTCAGCAGGTTGGATGCATCCATCGAACCGCCCGAGGCGGCACCTGCGCCGATGATGGTGTGGATTTCGTCGATGAACAGAATCGCATTGGGTTGACGCTTGATCTCCGCCAGCAGCCCCTTGAGACGCTTCTCGAAATCGCCGCGATACTTGGTACCGGCCAGCAGCGCCCCAAGATCCAGCGCATAGACAACGCTCTTGGAGATGATATCGGGCACCTTGTCCTCGACGATCAGCTTGGCCAGCCCCTCTGCAATCGCCGTTTTGCCGACCCCGGCCTCACCGACCAACAGTGGATTGTTCTTACGTCGACGCGACAGTATCTGCACAACGCGCTCGACCTCGGCATCACGCCCGACCAGAGGGTCGATCTGACCCAAGGCCGCCTGCTGATTGAGGTTCACGGCATACTGGCTCAACTGGCTCTTGCCGGACTCGCCGCCCTCCTCACCATCGGCGACCGAGTCGGACTCATGCCCCTCCTGCTCTCCAACCCTGGAGATACCATGGGAGATGTAGTTGACGACATCGATACGCTCAATGCCCTGTTGCTGCAACACGTAGGCCGCATGACTCTCCTGTTCGCTGTAGATCGCGACCAGGACATTGGCACCGCTGACCTCCGACTTGCCGGATGACTGTACATGGAATACGGCACGCTGCAGAACGCGCTGGAAACCTAACGTGGGCTGAGTTTCCAGATTGGGTACGTTCTGCGGCAGCAGAGGGGTGGTTTCATCGATAAACACCGACAGTTGCTGCCTCAATCGATCGAAATCAGCCCCACATGCGTGCAACACTTCAGCAGCCTGACGGTTATCCAGCAGCGCCAGCAGCAGATGCTCGACCGTCATAAACTCATGGTGCTTGTCCCGCGCAGACTTAAACGCTGTGCTGAGGGTTTCTTCAAGCTCGCGATTCAACATGGCTGCAGCCTCCTGTCAGACCGACTCTACTTCACAAAGCAGCGGGTGCTTATTCTCACGAGAATATTGATTCACCTGCGCCGCTTTAGTTTCCGCTACATCTCGAGTAAATACACCACACACCCCCTTTCCCTGAGTATGGACCGACAACATCACCTGTGTCGCCTTTTCCTGATTCATATTGAAAAATATCATCAAGACCTCGACCACAAAATCCATCGGCGTGTAGTCGTCGTTCATCAGAACGACCCGATACATTGGAGGGCGTTTGAGCGCCGGTTTGACCTGCTCCGCCGCCACTGAGCCATGACCGTCCCGTTGATCTTCTCCATCGGCGTCATCCGCCATCATTCTGACTGTTCTGTTACTGTAGAACGACATAACCAGCTGATTTCTCTACAATTCAATAAACAATATTAATTTCTGATATCCAGCCCTAGTGTCAGGCCGACCAAGTGTTATACTGCCCGTGCAGGAGTGGTTCCTCCAGTATCAGCAGTCCCTGCAATGATGTAAAGGAGTACCTTTCGCGCCGCGCAGGGCGCGAAGGTTCGCGAAGAGCGAAATCAACGGGAGCACGATATGCAAACAGGGAAAGTAAAGTGGTTTAACAACGCCAAGGGTTACGGCTTTATCCTCTCGGAAGAGTTCGATGAGGAGTTGTTTGCACACTTTTCTGCGATATTGGCTGAGGGCTACAAAAGCCTGAAAGCCGGGCAAACGGTACAGTTCGAAACCAAAGAGGGTCCCAAGGGGATACACGCGGTCAATATCCGCACTATGGACTGAGCACGTAACCGACACCCTCGCAGCGGTCAGAATCACTCTGGGATTCGGCTTCCGCCCTATCCCAGCGGGATCACTGTGGTCAGGCGCGTTACACCGATGCGTGCCTCATCAGCAGCATGATGGCGCACATTTTCATGCGGCCTCAGACCTCTTTTTCACTCATCGAAAGCCATTATTCGAGGCGACACCCCAGTTTAACAATGTCTCGTATCCTATTGTTTAACAAGCCTTTCAACGTACTTAGCCAGTTTACCGACAACGACGACCGCCCAACGCTGTCAGACTACGTAGCAGTACCTGGCGTTTACGCGGCTGGCCGTTTGGATTTTGACTCCGAAGGACTCTTGATACTGACCGATGACGGTGCGCTGCAGCACCGCCTGGCAGACCCCAAATTCAAGCTGGAGAAGACCTACTGGGCCCAGGTTGAAGGCGAGATAACCGAGCAGGCACTGGAGCAGCTTAGACGCGGCATCCAACTCAAGGATGGCCCCACCCGGCCAGCCAAGGCCAAACACCTGGCCACCCCCGAAATTTGGCCGCGCACGCCCCCGATCCGTCAACGCGCAAACCAGGCGACCAGCTGGCTGGAACTGAAAATCAGTGAGGGGCGCAATCGTCAGGTGCGCAGAATGACCGCCGCCGTGGGCTTTCCCACCCTGCGTCTGATACGCGTGGCGATAGGCCAGTGGACGATAGAGGGACTTGCCCCCGGTGAATATCGCACAGAGCAGGTCAACCTGCCGGTCAACCCTCCCCGTTCGACTCGCGGTCATCCGAGCCGCACTTCTGCCAGGCGGCCGCGGCGCTGAGATCGCTCTGTTTCTGCTCCACCCAGTGCTCGCCGCTATCCAGAATCTCCTTCTTCCAGAACGGGGCGTCCCGCTTGAGATAGTCCATGATGAACTGAGCGGCCTCGAAGGCCGCCTTTCTATGGGCGCTGGTCACACCGACAAACACGATATTATCGCCCGGCAGCAGGCGCCCAACACGATGCCTGATCAGAACGGGTCCCAGCCCCCAGCGCTCACGGGCCTGATCGACGATTTTCTGCAGAGCCTTCTCGGTCATCCCCGGGTAATGTTCGAGTTCCAGCGCCAGCAACCGGTCGCCCACCAACTCGCGAACCAGTCCGGTGAAGGTTACGATGGCACCCTGCGCCGCGCCCTCTCCTCTAAGGCGCTGACTCAGCTGGGCCAGATCAAAATCCTCGTGCTGAACAGCAACATCATCCAGTGGCATCTCTCTTATCACTCCCGGGGCAGCTTACAGTCCTGCAAAATGGTACTATCAGCTCCAATCTTTAGATAGCCAGACCGGTACAGGTTTGCACCAACAACCTACCAAGACAGTAGTTGAAAATTCACCAATGCGTTGGACACCTCATGCAACCGTCGCCACCATTGTGGAAGACAGTGGCCGTTTCCTGATCGTAGAAGAGGAAGCGGGAAACTCCCTGGTATTGAACCAGCCCGCCGGGCATCTCGAAGAGGATGAAAGCTTCGTGGATGCCGCCCGTCGTGAGACGCTGGAGGAAACCGGCTGGCATGTCGAGCCCGAATTTCTGCTCGGCCTGTACGTTTACAAGGCACCGGCCAACGGCATCACCTATCACCGAGCCTGTTTTATCGCCAGGGCGGTTGAACAGGAACCCCATCGCCAACTCGATGAGGGTATAGTACGCGCGGTATGGATGACGCGGGACGAAATCGCCGCCAGTGCCGACAGGCTCAGAAGCCAGTTGGTGCTCAAGTGCATCGATGACTATCTGGCCGGAACCCGTTATCCGCTTTCACTGATTCATGAACCCTGAACGGAACTACTCGATCCAATGAGCGAAAACTCAGCTAAAAAAGTGATCGTCGGCATGTCCGGCGGTGTCGACTCCTCGGTATCTGCTCTGTTGCTGCAGCAGCAGGGGTATCAGGTTGAAGGACTGTTCATGAAGAACTGGGAGGAGGATGACGGCACCGAGTACTGCACCGCGAAAGAGGATCTGGCCGACGCCCAGGCAGTCTGCGACAAACTGGGCATCCATCTGCATACGGCCAACTTTGCCGCGGAATACTGGGATAACGTGTTCGAGCACTTCCTCGCCGAATACAAAGCCGGGCGCACACCCAACCCCGACATCCTGTGCAATCGGGAGATCAAGTTCAAAGCCTTCCTGGAGTACGCCCGGATGCTGGGCGCCGACCTGATCGCCACCGGGCATTATGTCCGCAGGGGCACGCGGGATGGCCACGCCGTGCTGCTCAAAGGCCTGGACGCCAACAAGGATCAGAGTTATTTCCTGCACCAGGTAGGCGAAGCCGAGCTGGCATTGACGCTGTTCCCGGTCGGCGAACTGGAGAAACCCGCCGTCCGCGCGCTGGCGGAAGAGCACGATCTGGTCACCCATGACAAGAAGGACAGCACCGGCATCTGCTTTATCGGCGAGCGTCGCTTCAGCGACTTCCTCAAGCAGTATCTGCCCGCGCAGCCCGGCAGGATCGAAACACCCGATGGCGATATCATCGGCGAGCATCAGGGCTTGATGTATTACACCATCGGTCAACGCCAGGGCTTAGGGATTGGCGGTCTCGCCGACTATCCAGAAGAGCCCTGGTTCGTTGCCGACAAGGACCTGGCGCGCAACGTGCTGATCGCGGTTCAGGGCACCAACCATCCACTGCTGTTCGCAGAGTGGCTGACCTGCTCGGAGATTTTCTGGATCAATGGCGCAGAGCCTGCACTGCCACTACGCTGCAAGGCCAAAGTACGCTACCGCCAGAGCGACCAGGCCTGTGTCATCGAGCGCTCCGATGCCGGCTATATGATCCGGTTCGACCAGCCGCAGCGTGCTGTCACCCCGGGGCAGTCGGCGGTGCTCTACCTCGATGACCTCTGTCTGGGCGGCGGTGTTATCGAAACCACGTCTCGTATCCATCCCGAGGAGGCCTGCTGATGTCACGAGCCCACGACGAACAAGCAATCGCGCTGGCCGGCGTGTTTCAGGCCGCCAGCCTGGTTGAACAGATCGCCCGACGCGGCATGGTGGCACAAAACAGTTATGAAGCTTCGATTGCCAGTCTGTTTGTCTCCGACCCCAAGGTCACTGAGGATGTCTACGGCGGGGTCAGGGACCTGCCGTTCAACCTGAGTCTCGGGCTGAAACAGATGCAGGAGCTGGTCGACAAACGGGCCGGCGGGCTCAACCAGGATGTCATGCGCTACGCACTGTCGATGATTCAGCTCGAGCGCAAGCTCAGTGCCAGGCCCGATATGCTGGAGGAGATCGGCAAGCGTCTTGACCAGCTCGCCGTGAAAGCCCGCTACTTTTCCGGTAACGGCGAATCCCAGGCAGAAACGGAAACCGCTTCCGATCCTTCGATCTATACCCACGCCAACGTCATCGCGGGCATAGCGGCACTCTACCAGGACACGCTGAGCACCTTCTCCACCCGGATCCAGGTCGGCGGCGATCCCCGCCATCTGCAGAACAGCGAGAATGCGGCCAGAATACGCGCGCTGTTGCTGGCCGGGATTCGTGCCGTGATCCTGTGGCGCCAGGTCGGCGGCAAGCGCTGGCACCTGTTCTTCTTCAAGTCACGGGTACGCCCCTCGCTGAAGAAGATCAACAGCAACGGTTAACACCAAACCTGGCGGATCTCGGTTAAACATTAGCGCCGATTTCCGCTATAATGTGCGCCCTTTTCGCCCTTATTCGAACAACCGCCAACTAGTGAGACTGTGTGACATGGAGCTTTCTGCCCTCACCGCTATTTCCCCGGTCGATGGACGTTACGGTAGCAAGACTGCCGACCTGCGCAATGTATTCAGCGAATACGGCCTGATCCGTTTTCGCGTCGAGGTCGAGGTCCGCTGGCTGCAGCAGCTTGCCGCCCACCCGCAGATCGCCGAAGTACCGGCGCTGAGCGCGGAAGCCGACGCCCGTCTGAACGCCATCGTGGACCAGTTCGGTGAGCAGGATGCCGCACGCATCAAAGAGATCGAGCGCACCACCAATCACGACGTCAAGGCGGTCGAGTACTTCATCAAGGAGCGTATTGCCGAGCTGCCGGAACTGGCCGCAGTCAGTGAATTCGTGCATTTCGCCTGCACCTCCGAGGATATCAACAACCTCTCCCACGCGCTGATGCTGAAAAACGGAGTTGCCGTTCTTCGCCCGCAGATGCAGCAGGTCGCCGACGAGATCGCCGCGCTGGCACGCAAGCACGCCGAGCAGCCGATGCTGTCACGCACCCATGGCCAGACCGCCTCCCCGACCACCCTGGGCAAGGAGATGGCCAACGTCGCCTACCGTCTGCGGCGCCAGCTCAAGCAGCTCGACACCATCGAATACCTCGGCAAAATCAACGGCGCCGTGGGCAACTACAACGCCCACCTGTCCGCCTATCCGGAGATCGACTGGGAAGCCAATGCCCAGTCCTTCATCGAGAAGCTGGGGCTGAACTGGAACCCCTACACCACCCAGATCGAGCCGCACGACTACATCGCCGAACTGTTCGACTGCGTATGCCGCTTCAACACCATCCTGATCGACTTCGACCGCGACGTTTGGGGTTACATCTCTCTGGGCTACTTCAAGCAGCGGACCATCGCCGGCGAAGTGGGCTCCTCTACCATGCCGCACAAGGTCAACCCGATCGACTTCGAAAACTCGGAAGGTAACCTTGGCATCGCCAACGCGATCATGCAGCACCTGGCGGTCAAACTGCCGATCTCCCGCTGGCAGCGCGACCTGACCGACTCTACCGTGCTGCGCAACATGGGCGTCGGTTTCGGCTACAGTCTGATCGCCTATCAGGCCAGTCTGAAGGGGATCAGCAAGCTGGAGATGAACGCCGAGCGCCTGAATGCCGATCTGGATAACGCCTGGGAAGTACTGGCCGAGCCGATCCAGACCGTGATGCGTCGCTACGCCATCGAAGAGCCGTACGAGAAACTCAAGGCGCTGACCCGCGGCAAGGCGATGACCAAAGAGACACTGATGGAGTTCATCGACACCCTGGAGATCCCGGAGCAGGCGAAAGCCGAACTCAAGGCGCTGAGCCCGGCAACCTATATCGGTAATGCGGTCGAGCAGGCCAAGCGGATCTGATCGACCGCTGCCCCGCAAAAGAGCCGGCAAAATGCCGGCTCTTTTATTACCAGCAGCACAACATCCCGCAAGCGCATGGATAGGTAGCAGCGGGATCAGTTCAATTCACCAACAAGCGGCAACCCGGCCATGCTAAGCAATATCCGTATCGTACTGGTCCAGACCTTTCATCCCGGCAATATCGGCGCCGCTGCCCGCGCCATGAAGAACATGGGGCTATCCCAGCTCTATCTGGTAGATCCCCGCGCCTTCCCCGACCCGGAGGCGGAATCCCGCGCCGCCGGTGCCAAGGACCTGCTGGCCGACGCCGTGGTAGTCGGCAGCGTCGAGGAAGCGATCGCTGATTGCCAACTGGTGATCGGGACCAGCGCCCGAGAGCGCAGCTACGATCTGCCCCTGCTCGATCTCGAAACCACGGCGGGAGTCGCCGTCCAGGAAGCGCACAGCGGCCAGATCGCCATACTCTTTGGCCGCGAAACCATGGGCCTGAACAACACCGAGATGCTGCTCTGCAACCGCCACCTGTATATCGATGCCAATCCGGACTACCCGGTACTGAACGTAGCCCAGGCGATTCAACTGGTCTGCTATGAGCTGCGCCGAGCAGCCAACAAAGCAGAAGCCGCCACGGTGGAGCCGGCCCCCTACCCCCGGCAACAGGAGATGGTGCTGTTCTACGAGCATCTGGAACGTGTGCTGCGCTTAACCAACTTTATTATCCCCCAGCATGAAGGGCGCGTACTGGACAAACTCAAGCGCTACTTCAACCGCTCTCGACCGGAAAAGACGGAACTGGGGATGCTCAGGGGCATACTGAACTCGGTTGAGGAGACAGTAGCACGCCTGACCAAGGATTGAGCCCCGGCATTACATCGCTCCCGCGGCACTGCTAAAGTAGCCACTACAACCGACCGGGGAGACAGCCATGAGCCAGACACTGCACGAACTCGCTGCTCAAGCCGCACAGCTGCAGCACGCATTAGCGGGCGCTGCCGACAGCATGGAGCAGTACGAATACAATCTGCAGGGCATCCAACGCTGCGCCGAACAGATCTCGAGATGCGTGAAGATGGTGGGCAACAACCGCACCGCCGCCCTCTCGGCACGGGATACCCGCAAGGTAATGGATCAGCTCGAAGCTGCAACCAATGAATTGATGGAGCTACTGGCCAAGTGAAAAAACAGGTACCGCTGGGCGAGATGACGCCGGAACAGTTTCTGCGAGATTATTGGCAGAAAAAACCCCTGCTGATCCGCAACGCCATCCCCGATTTCGAACCGCTACTCAGTGCCGACGAACTGGCCGGGCTTGCGTGCGAACAGGATGTAGAATCCCGCCTTATCCGCTTCGATGCCCAGGGCGACACCTGGACGCTGGATAAAGGCCCCTTCGATGAGTCCCACTTTGCCAACCTGCCCCAGCGATGCTGGACGCTGCTGGTACAGGCGGTCGACCATTGGCTACCGGAAGCCACTGAGTTGGTGGATAAATTCAACTTCATCCCGAACTGGCGGGTCGATGACCTGATGATCAGCTACGCGGTAGATGGTGGCGGCGTCGGACCGCACTACGACAACTACGATGTCTTTCTGCTGCAGGCCGAGGGTACCCGGCGCTGGGAAATCGGCGGCATCTGCGACGAACACTCACCCAGACGCGAGGATGCGCCGGTGATGATCCTGCCCCAGTGGGAGGCTGAGCAGAGCTTCGAGCTGAACCCCGGAGACATGCTCTACTTACCGCCCCAGGTGGCACATAACGGCGTCGCGATCGGTGATGGCTGCGTCACCTATTCGATCGGCTTTCGCGCCCCCGCGCATAATGAGATTCTGCGTAGCTTCAGCGATTTTATCGGTGAGCAGCTTGGCCGCGAACAGCGTTACGCCGACGCTGATCTGACGCTGCAGGATAATCCTGGCCAGATCTCCGCCGCCGCCCTGAGCAGAGTGGCCGACATCCTGGCCAGCTACCTCGGCAACCGTGAGCAGCTTGCATCCTGGTTCGGCCAGTATATGACCGAGCCGAAATATCCCGAGCTAGTCGAAGAGGGTGAACAGCTGGAGGAGTCCGACATCGCCGAAGCGCTGGCCGAGGGCTGCTCGATCAGGCGTGCCGAAGGCTCACGCTTCGCTTACATCGATCGCGATGCCGATAGCGTACTGCTGTTTGCCGATGGGCAGCAGCATGAGGCCGAAGGCGAGGCCGCCGCACTTGCCCGCCATATCTGCCGGGAGCGCGGACTCGACGCGGCACAGGTACCGACCCAGAGCTCGACGGCCCTTTCGCTGCTCAAGACGCTGCTGCAAAACGGCTGCTGCTACCTGACAGAAGGCTGATAGCCGAACTCATGATGCGCCGAACCCGCCCTCCAAGAGCGGGTTCATCCAAAAGCCGCTCCATAGCCTCACACCCAACAACACCCATTCCCTGCAAAATCTTAGACTTTAGTTAAACGCGAGATCTCCAGTTCAGTAAAAATCAACAATTTCACACTTTTTGTAGTCAATATTTAATAGACTTTAATCGCATATGAATTACTTTTTATATAACAATTAGTTTATGTAAATAGCGCTTTTTACCCCTACGACCAAAGTATTTCATACCAAGGGAATAGATACTCCAAGCCCTGCTGCGACGGGATTTTTTGCGCTGCAGCACGAAATACTCAAGGTAGTAATACTACACCCCCCGCAAAAACCGCCTTGTAGTCCTAATACATACTTTGCTGCTATGCACAAAGTCGCTTTGACACCCCCTCCACGACAACACATCATTCGTCCCATAGCGCTGCACCAACCCCAACAGGATGCAGCATAAAACGCGAAGCTTTTGATTAACCCAACAGTCAATCTGTAGAGGAAAAGCCATGTCAGAATACAAAAAAGCGATCGATGCAGTTGCCAGCCTGAAGGCGGTCAATGGTGCTCCCTGGGAAGCTATCAACCCGGAATACGCTGCACGTATGAAAGTACAGAACCGCTTCAAGACCGGTCTGGACATCGCACGCTACACTGCCAAGATCATGCGCCAGGATATGGCTGAATACGACGCGGACTCCTCTCAGTACACCCAGTCCCTGGGCTGCTGGCACGGCTTTATCGGTCAGCAGAAGCTGATCGCAATCAAGAAGCACTTCGGCACCACCAACAAGCGCTACCTGTACCTGTCTGGCTGGATGATCGCCGCACTGCGCTCCGAGTTCGGTCCGCTGCCCGACCAGTCCATGCACGAAAAGACATCTGTACCGGCGCTGATCGAAGAGCTGTACACCTTCCTGCGCCAGGCCGACGCCCGCGAACTGGGCGGCCTGTTCCGCGAACTGGACGCGGCTCGCGAAGCCGGTGACAGCGCGAAAGAAGCTGCCGTTCAGGACAAGATCGACAACTTCCAGACTCACGTTGTGCCGATCATCGCCGACATCGACGCCGGTTTCGGTAACGAAGAGGCCACTTACCTGCTGGCCAAGCGGATGATCGAAGCCGGTGCCTGTGCGATCCAGATCGAAAACCAGGTATCCGACGAGAAGCAGTGCGGTCACCAGGACGGCAAGGTTACCGTTCCTCACGCCGACTTCCTGGCCAAGATCCGCGCCGTTCGCTACGCCTTCCTTGAACTGGGTGTCGACGACGGTGTTATCGTGGCACGTACCGACTCCCTGGGCGCCGGTTTGACCAAGCAGATCGCCGTGACCAACGAGCCGGGCGACCTGGGTGACAAGTACAACGCTTTCCTCGACGGCGACTACGTTGAGAGCGCAGACGACATCGCCAACGGCGACGTGGTGGTCAAAGCCAACGGCAAGCTGCTCAAGCCCAAGCGCCTGGCATCCGGCCTGTTCCAGTTCAAGAAAGGCTCTGGCGAAGATCGCTGCGTACTGGACTGCATCACCTCTTTGCAGAACGGCGCCGACCTGCTGTGGATCGAAACCGAGAAGCCGCACGTGGGCCAGATCGGTGGCATGGTTAACCGCATCCGTGAAGTGATTCCGAATGCCAAACTGGTATACAACAACAGCCCCTCCTTCAACTGGACCCTGAACTTCCGTCAGCAGGTATTCGATGCCTGGACCGAAGAGGGCAAGGACCTGTCGGCCTACGATCGCGCCAACCTGATGAGCGTTGAGTACGACGAAACCGAGCTGGCTGTTGAAGCTGACCGCCGTATCCAGAGCTTCCAGCGTGACGCATCCCGTGAAGCAGGTATCTTCCATCACCTGATCACGCTGCCGACTTACCACACTGCCGCCCTGTCTACCGACAACCTGGCAAAAGAGTACTTCGGCGAAGCCGGCATGCTGGGCTACGTGGCCGGCGTGCAGCGCAAGGAGATCCGTCAGGGTATCGCCTGCGTCAAGCACCAGAACATGGCCGGCTCTGATATGGGCGACGACCACAAAGAGTACTTCTCCGGTGACGCTGCACTCAAGGCGTCCGGTAAAGACAACACCATGAACCAGTTCTAATCGAGCCCACAAGGCACTGATTACTGATTAGTTCAAAACTGCTGCACCATTGATTACCCGCGGCAGCTCATCTCTCCCCAGTGATGAGCGCCGCGGGTTTTTTATCCCCTCCTCCTACCCGTCTCCCCCATTACCACCGCTGGTCAATCCGGATACACTTCATCTCATCGTTAGAGTCAAAAGGATATCGCGAAGGATGAGCAGCAATTGGCTGGACCACTTTCCCGCTCTGCAAACGATCAAGACTAGCGGCTGGCAGCAGGCCTGCGATCAGGCTCGTGTAGTGGAACTGCCGGCGGAAAAGCCGGTATTCCAAACCGGTGACAGTTGCCGCCAGTTTCTGCTTGTACTGGAGGGTTCGGTGCGGGTGCAGAAGCTCTCGGACAGCGGCCGCGAAATCCTGCTCTATCGCGTTGAAGCCGGTCAGTCCTGCATTTTGACCACGGCATGTCTGTTAGGTAGCAAGCACTATCAAGCGGAAGCGTTCACCGAATCGACCGTCAAGGCGGTCGTGATTCCCTCAGCCGCCTTTCGACGAGCGATGGATGATAGTGCCGCACTGCGCGAGTTTGTCTTTGCCGGCTACGGTCAACGGCTCACGGAGCTGTTGATGTTGATCGAAGCGATAGCTTTCGGCAGGCTCGACTGCCGCCTGGCCGCCTACCTGCTCAATCAGGGCCCTGGTCCGCTGAAGACCACCCACCAGCAGATCGCCCGCGAGCTCGGCACCGCACGCGAAGTGGTCAGTCGCACGCTGAAGGAGTTCGAGCGCAGAGGCTGGCTTCGGCTGTCACGCGCATCGATCGAGCTGCTCGAGCCCGAACAGTTAAACCGGCTCAGCCTGTTGTAATAATCTGGCTTATATAACGAGCTATGTAACCTTCTGTGTAACTAAGTCACTGAACTGCAGCCAAGCTTGATCTACAGTGAGTTCAAAGGGATAACCGAAGAGGAGAGCTCAAATGAAAGCGAATGTTGGCGGTATTGACCGGATTCTTCGAATCCTGGTTGGTTTGGCACTGATTGCAGCCACCCTGCTGGGCGCGCTGCCGGTATGGGGCTGGATTGGTATTATCCCGCTGGCGACCGGTCTGTTCAGCTTCTGTCCGCTCTACAGCATGCTGGGGATCTGTACCAAGAAAACCGGCTGAGTCGATCAGCCGCCGTTCCCGGCACAGCCACCCAGCAGTGCCGGGAGGTCGGCTATCGATCGCAGCAGGCAGTCAGGGACCACGGCACTACGCGCCACCAGATCGGGGTGATATTTCCCGGTTTCGACCAATACACCCTGACAGCCACAGGACTGACCACCCCCTACATCTGTTTCCACATCATCCCCGACCACCAACACCTGCTCAGGGGACAGCCCCATGCTATCGCAGGCCGCCCGAAAGAAGCTGACCGAGGGTTTGCCTATAACGACAGCTTGCACATCGGCAGCATATTCGAGCGCCGCCACAAACGCCCCTATATCCAGCGACAAGCCGTCGCCGGTACGCCAGTACCGATTGCGGTGCACACAGACCAGCTTTGCACCTGCCAATAACCAATGGAACGCCTGGTTTAGCCGGTCATAGTCCCAAGCCTGACCTATATCCCCGATCAGTACCGCCTCCGGCGTCGATTCATCAAACTCGAACCGCTCCTGCAACGATAGCCGCACGCTGTCACAGACCAGAGCCGCTATTCGACTGATCGATTGCGCTTCAAGCCAGGCCTCGCTTGCCTGTACCGCGCTGAATACCTGCTCTTCACGCACGGGGAGGCCCAGCCTTTCCAGCTTGGCCAACAGCTGGTCGCGGGTTTTGGTCGATGTATTGGTGATGTAACGAAAAGGCAGGCGTTGGGCGTTCAGCCAGTCGATGGTGGTAACCGCCCCCTGGATAAGCTTATCGTCCACATAGAGGACGCCATCCAGATCCAGCAGCAGCCCCTTGGGCATCGGCATCCGTTTAGCCGTCGGGTCATGCGGACTCACGCTTCGCCCTCACCCTCTTTACAATGGCTCTTGTCGCAGACTGGCGGTGTCCGGGTCTGCTTACAGGTACAGAGGTATAGCTCGGCATCCTCTTCCGCTTCGAACACCAGAGGATCCAACCCTGTACCCACATGACTGCCATCGCAGAAAGGTTGATTCAAGGAGCGTCCACAGGCGCACCAAGCGTAGATCTCATCCTTCTTGACTTCAACTTTCACCGGCGCGCTCCCTGCGCGGTGAACTGGTGAATGGCTCATGACCGATCCTCCCGCTCTGTCGCTAAAATTAGGCGACACCGGAGGGACGGTCAAACTCAGGAGTCTTCCGACTCCTGCTTTTCGCTGTTCAGTCGACGAATCTTTTCCGCCAACGGTCCGCCGTGTCGAGTTCCCTTTCGGCCGGCTTCCGCATCTCGCTCCATACGCGACTGGGTCGCCTGCGCCTTCTCGTAAACAGACTTGTGCTTCTTGCTATTACGCAGTGCGCGCTGCTTACGACTCTCCTTACTGTCGGGATCAGCCAGACGCTCCTGCTTTCTCGGCTTCTGCTCAAGCACGGCCATGAAACTGCCGCTACGACGCTGCTTCTTATTACGACTCACTTTCTCTGCTCTCCTCGGCCGCTGCTTCAGCCGCCGCCTGTTCAGCCTCAATACGCTTCTGCTCCCACTCGGCCACGGTTTCAAACGTGATCGCGCCGAGCTTGCCTGCCCTTAACTCCGTGAGCAGAATATCCGCTGCCTTGTAAAGATCCACCACTCCGCCCGGTTTCAGGCAGCCCCTTTTACGCCCAATCTGGTCCAGCAACGCCTCCGGCCCCTCCGGCAACGCCTGCAACCGGTACCGCTCAGAGAGCAGTGCCGGGTATTCGGCGAGCAGAAAGGCTGCCGCATAGGTCGCAACCGCCTCGTACTCAATGGCCGTATCCTTGATCGCACCACTGGCCGCCAGACGATAAGCCGAGTCATGGTCTTCGATCTTCGGCCACAAGATTCCCGGGGTATCGGATAGCGCCATACCGTTATGCACGCTATAGCGCTTCTGCCCCTTGGTCACCGCCGGCTCGTTGCCCACCTTGGCGATCCTCCGACCAAGCAATGCGTTGATCAGCGTGGATTTACCCACATTAGGGATCCCCATGATCATCGCGCGCACCGGACGGTCGGCTCGAACCCGCGCCGGTACCGCCTCCTTGCAGAGCACGGGAATCTTCTGCACCAGTTTTTTCTGCGCCGTATCCATCGCTATCGCTGTGATGCCGTCCTGGGCGTTGAAGTAGGCCAGCCATTCGCGCGTGCGCGCGGGATCGGCCAGATCCTGCTTGTTCAGCAGTTTGATCACAGGCTTACCGCGCCGAAGCTTATCGACCAGAGGATTTTCGCTTGAGCGAGGGAGCCGGGCATCCAGCACCTCGATCACCACATCGACCTCATCCATCAACTCGGCAATCTCTTTGCGAGCCTTATGCATGTGGCCGGGAAACCAGTTAATACGTGTCATATTGACTAAATTTTTTAGATCGGCCGCATAGTATACTCTGCATAATCATCGCAATCAGCCGTTCAACGGGTGCCATAGGGGCAATCGCGCGCTAAAATTCATCGCCTATACCAAGGGAAGGACCAATCACCCATGTCTCACGAACTCGACCCGGGTCAGGCACTGATCGCCCGCCACCCGATTTTCGATAGCCAACAGCGCGTGATCGCCTACGAGCTGAACTACCATCGGGATACCAATCTGGGTGATATGATGGCGATGGATCCCGATGCCAGCTCGAGCTCGGAGGTGATCCTCAGCACTTACACCAGTATCAGCGACCAGGGCGAAGTCAAACGCGTCCCGGCCTTCCTCCCCGTGCCGCTGGAGATGATCAACAGCAGTACCATGCCCAAGCTGCCGACCAAGCAGGTGGTGTTGATGATCAGCGCCCCCACGGGCCGCCATTCCGAGTGTGCCAGTGCACTGCGGCAGATACTCAAGGATGGTTATCGAGTCACGCTCGAGATCGGCAACTATACACCGGATCTGGCGCCTCTGCTGAAGATGGCCAATATTGTGAAATTGGATGTGAGCCTGATGCAGGAGGATGAGCTCAAGGCCAGGGTTCGCGAGCTGCTGCCCCACAAGGTCACCCTGCTTGCCTCCAACATCCAGTCCATTGAGCAGCTCGAACACTGTATCGAGGCCGGCTTCAAGCTGTTCGAGGGCTCCTTCCTTAGTCGACCGAAAGTGATCAAGGGCCGCCGCGTCAGCGCCAACCAGGTTACCCTGATGCAGTTGATTCAGGAGCTGCAGAAGCCGAATACCAAGCCGGAGGTGCTGGAAGAGCTGATCATTCGCGACCCGGTATTGACCTACAAGCTGCTGCGCATCGTTAACTCCGCAGCCTATTCGCTGGTTCGCAAGGTCGAATCGATCGCCGAAGCAGTGGTTCTCCTCGGAATGGACCAGGTACGCAAGTGGGCCACGCTGATCGCGATGACCAATCAGGACAACAAGCCCGAAGAGCTGTCGCGCGCCCTGCTCATTCGCGGCCGCATGTGCGAATTGATTGCTGAAGGGGAAAAACGCCCCAACGCCGCTTCCTATTTCATGACCGGCATGATGTCAGGCTTGCATGTGATGCTCGATATCGATCAGCAAACGATGCTCGAGCAGGTGCCGCTTGGCGACGATATCAAGTCAGCTATCGCCAATCATGAGGGTGACATGGGGCGGATACTCGAACAGGCGACCGCCTACGAAAACGGAGATTGGGAAGAACTGCCGGCCGATTTCAACGTGACCCTATTCGAAAGCGCGTATCGCAACAGCCTGCACTGGGCCAAAGAGTCCATGCAAGCGATGTACGAATAAGTATCGTCGAGACATGAAAAAAGCGACCCGCGGGTCGCTTTTTTGGTTCTTGGTCCAGGAGATCAGTCCTGCGTCGCCGCCTTGGAATGCTCCTGCTGCTCGTAGATCAGGATCGGCTCTGAGGTACCCTCGATAACACCCTCGTCGATCACGACCTTGCCGACGCCATCCATCGACGGAAGCTGGTACATGGTCTCCAGCAGTGTCGCCTCCAGAATGGAGCGCAGACCACGGGCGCCGGTGCGACGCTCGAGCGCATGACGCGCCACAGCCTTGAGCGCATCCGCCCGAAAGTCGACCTCGACCCCCTCCATATCGAACAGCGCCTGATACTGACGCACCAAGCTGTTTTTCGGTTCGGTCAGGATCTGGATCAACGCCTCTTCATCAAGCTCGGACAGTGTCGCGACCATCGGCAGACGGCCGACGAATTCGGGAATCAGGCCGTATTTGACCAGATCCTCAGCCTCGACATCGTGCAGCACCTCGGACAGACGGCTCTCATCCTTGCTCTTCACGGTAGCATTGAAACCGATCGAGCTGCGCTCACTGCGATCGCGGATGATCTTCTCAAGCCCGGAAAACGCGCCGCCGCAGATGAACAGGATGTTGGAGGTATCGACCTGCAGGAACTCCTGCTGCGGATGCTTACGGCCACCCTGAGGCGGTACCGATGCGACCGTACCCTCGATCAGTTTGAGCAGGGCCTGCTGAACCCCCTCGCCTGACACGTCACGTGTAATCGACGGGTTATCGGACTTGCGGGACACCTTATCGATCTCATCGATATAGACGATACCCAGCTGCGCCTTCTCCACGTCGTAGTCGCACTTCTGCAGCAGCTTCTGGATGATATTTTCAACATCCTCACCGACATAACCCGCTTCGGTCAGCGTGGTGGCATCGGCAATAGTAAAAGGCACATTCAACAGGCGCGCCAGTGTCTGCGCCAGCAACGTCTTACCGCTACCGGTAGGCCCGATCAGCAGGATGTTGCTCTTGCCCAGCTCGACATCACCCTTGCCCTTGCCCTGGAAGCGCAGACGCTTGTAGTGGTTGTATACGGCAACCGCGAGCACTTTTTTGGCCCGCTCCTGGCCAATCACGTACTCATCAAGCGTATGCTTGATCTCGGCCGGCGTCGGCAACTGCTCGCTGGGCGCCTGTTCTTCGTTATCCTGAATCTCTTCACTGATAATATCATTACAGAGATCGACACACTCATCGCAGATAAAAACAGACGGGCCCGCGATCAGCTTTCTCACTTCATCCTGGCTTTTGCCACAGAAAGAGCAGAATAGCTTGCTGCCATTTCCGCCTTTACCGCTGATCTCATCCGACATTCTGATACCTCAAAAACCTTTGATCTCCATTTGCAATATTCGGCCCCCTACCCAGATTTCAAGCTGAGCAGAGGGCAAGCAGAGCGATCCTTACTCTGCCATTGTGCGGCGATCGAGCACTGCGTCGATCAGCCCATACTCCACAGCCGCGGCCGGGTCCATGAAGTTATCACGGTCGGTATCACGGGCGATAGTCTCAACATCCTGACCGGTATGCTGAGCCAATATATTATTCAGTTTATTACGGATGGTCAGAATTTCACGGGTGTGGATCTCAATGTCCGTCGCCTGTCCCTGATAACCACCCAGAGGCTGGTGTATCATCATGCGCGAGTTCGGCAGCGCATAACGCTTACCCGCCGCGCCACCTGCCAGCAGCAACGCGCCCATGGAGGCCGCCTGGCCGATACACATGGTGCTGACATCCGGCTTGATGAACTGCATGGTATCGTAGATAGCCAGACCCGCCGTTACCGACCCGCCGGGCGAATTGATGTAAAGGTGAATATCCTTGTCCGGATTCTCAGCTTCCAGGAATAGCAGCTGCGCTACGATCAGATTGGCCATGTGATCTTCGACTTGGCCGACCATGAAGATAACCCGCTCCTTCAGCAGGCGGGAGTAAATATCGTAGGCACGCTCGCCGCGTGAACTCTGCTCAACCACCATCGGCACCAGGCCGCTGTTGGTGATACCACTGGAACGCCCATTCAAGATGTCCGTCATATACACTTCTCCTTAGAGCCTTTGAAAGCAAAAACGACAGTTAGCCGCAGCCAACTGTCGTTTTCGAGATTTCGGCGCCCCACCGGGGTGGACGTTTGAGCGCTTTTTTCGCGATGGCTTACTCGCCGGCTTCAGCTTCGGCAGTCTCTGCTGCCTGCTGTGCCGGTTTGATCGCCTCTTCGTAGCTGACTTCTGTCTCGGAGACTTTAGCAGATGCGACCAGCTGATCAACTACTTGATCTTCGAGAACCATGCTTTTGATCTGATTCAGGATCTGCTCGTTACCGTTGTACCACTCGATAACCTGCTGCGGCTCCTGGTAGGTTTCAGCCATTTCTGCGATGGTTTCCTGCACGCGTGCGTCGTCAACCTTGATCTCGTTGGCTTTGATCACTTCCTGCACCAGCAAGCCTACGGTCACTCGACGCTTGGCCTGCTCCTGGAACATCTCTTTCGGCAGGGTGTTCGGGTCGATCTGTGAGTTCGGGCCGCCGAACTGCTGTACCGCCTGGCGACGCAGGTTGTCGATCTCGTCGTCGACCAGCGCAGCCGGAACATCGATGGCGTTCAGCTCAACCAGCTTGTTGAACACCTGCTCCTTCAGCTTGGTTTTCAGCGAATGCTTGAGCTCGCGCTCCATGTTTTTACGCACTTCGGCACGGAAGCCATCCAGCTCGGTCTCTTCAATACCGAACTTGGCAAAGAACTCGGCATTCAGCTCCGGCAGCTCGGAAGCTGAAACGTTCTGCACCTTCACCTTGAACTTGGCGGGTTTACCCTTCAGGTTTTCGGCGTGGTACTGTTCCGGGAAGGTTACATCCAGCTCGACTTCGTCACCGGCTTTGACGCCCACAAGACCCGACTCGAAGCCCGGAATCATGGAGTTGGAGCCCAGCACCAGGTCATGACCTTCTGCCTTGCCGCCTTCGAATGCCTCACCATCGATAAAGCCTTCGAAGTCGATCTTGACGCGATCGCCATCTTCAGCGGCGCGCTCAACGACCGCCCAGCTAGACTGCTGCTTGCGCAGGGTCTCGATCATCTGATCCAGATCCGCGTCCTTGATCTCAGCGCTCTGCTTGCTGATCTCGACAGAGGAGAAATCCGCCAGCTCGATCTGCGGGTAAACTTCAAATGTCGCTACAAACTGCAGATCTTCACCTTCCTTGTCGTTCTTCAGGTCGATACTCGGGCCGCCAGCCGGCTTGAGCTCTTCCTGCTGGACAGCCTTGTAGAAGCTCTCCTGAACCACACGGTTCAGCACATCGTAACGGATCGCATCACCGTACATGCGCTTGATAACTTTCGGCGGTACTTTACCCGGGCGGAAACCATCCATGCGGCGAGTCCGGGCCTGCTGCATCACCTGTTTATCCACGTCCTGGTCAATTCGTTCGGCGGGGACCGTAATGGTCATCTGACGCTCAAGGCCGGAAGTCGTTTCGACAGAAACTTGCATGAAATTCCTCACAAATACATTGCAGCGTTTATAGCGACCTGCGATCGCGCCTGCGATTCCCCTTTGATCGACGTTACGAATACGCCGATCAAATCACAATGGAACCAGAGATCCGACCCACAGAGCCTAAAATCGTAAAGCGCAAAATTGTCCGGCAATCAAGGGGATTAGTCAAGCCAAAGCCCCATTCCGCTTAAGCGCAATAACAAGCTGCAGACACGACAAAACAGCGCCAAGGCACTGATCAATCAAGGAAGAAAACAAGGTAGGGAATGGGGTGGATGATGGGGCTTGAACCCACGACCGCCGGAATCACAATCCGGAGCTCTGCCAACTGAGCTACATC
>NZ_JAHREP010000001.1:0-201048 GCF_019084545.1 Marinobacterium ramblicola | reverse complement strand
GAGGGAATGGGGTGGATGATGGGGCTTGAACCCACGACCGCCGGAATCACAATCCGGAGCTCTGCCAACTGAGCTACATCCACCACTGTAAGGAAATGGTGCGGAAGGAGAGACTCGAACTCTCACGCCTTGCGGCACCGGAACCTAAATCCGGCGTGTATACCAATTTCACCACTTCCGCAACATGTACGCCGCCTTGGCTGCGCCATGATACTTGCGAGGGAATGGGGTGGATGATGGGGCTTGAACCCACGACCGCCGGAATCACAATCCGGAGCTCTGCCAACTGAGCTACATCCACCATAACCTTCGCATTGCCGGACTTTGCATTGCCGTGCAAGTGGCGCGCCCGGCAGGGCTCGAACCTGCAACCTACGGCTTAGAAGGCCGTTGCTCTATCCAATTGAGCTACGGGCGCCTCTTGCAGTCCAGCCTTCGCAACCAACCTGACGGCCCCGCCGCGAAGTGGTGCGTATCCTAAGGGAGGCAGCCTGAGCCGTCAATAGCGAGATTCAATTTTTTTAACAGAAACAAGGAGCTGTGCGATTTTCGCACAACTCCCTGAATAGCCGGGAGTTTCCCGATCGGCGATCAGCCCTCACGATACCAACTGGTATCTTCACGACCGTCCTTGAGTATAACCCCCTGCTCCGCCAACGCATCCCGTATACGGTCCGCCTCGGCAAAATCGCGATCCTTGCGGGCTTGATTGCGGGCCTGGATCTGAAGCTCTATCTCGTCGGCAGTGATTTCGCCCGCTTTGTCCTCCCCTTTCAGGAAAGCCTCAGGCGACTGCTGCAGCAACCCAAGCACACCTCCGAGGCGCTTCAGCTGCGCCGCCAGGGCACCAGCCGTAGCACTCTGCTCACGTACCGCCTTGTTCAGTTCGGTCACCAGGTCGAACAGCACCGCCAGGGCGCGCGGGGTGCTGAAATCATCATCCATCGCCTGCTGGAAACGCGCTTCATAGTCGTTGTCGAGCCCGACCTCCCCCCCTTCAGGCGCGTCACGCAGCGCCTGATAGAAGCGCTCCAACGCCTGGCGCGCTTCCCTCAGACTCTCTTCCGAATAGTCGATATAGCTACGGTAGTGCACCGATGAGAGGAAGTAGCGCACCACCTCCGCGTTGTACACCTTGAGCACGTCACGAATGGTAAAGAAGTTACCCAGCGACTTGGACATCTTCTCCTGATTTACCCGCACGGGACCGGCATGCATCCAGTAGTTGACGAAGGTCTGGCCGTTGGCGGCCTCCGACTGGGCGATCTCGTTTTCATGATGGGGGAACGGCAGGTCCGGGCCGCCACCGTGGATATCGAAGGTGTCACCCAGACAACATTTGGACATCGCCGAGCACTCGATATGCCAACCCGGCCGACCAGGCCCCCAGGGGGACTCCCAGCTGACTTCGCCGGCCTTGGCAGCTTTCCAGAGCACGAAATCGAGCGGACTCTCTTTGGCCTCACCGACCTCGACGCGCGCTCCCGAGCGCAGCTCCTCAACCACCTTGTTGGTAAGACGGCCGTAGTGCTCGAACTTCTCGACGCGGTAGTACACGTCACCATTGTCCGCGACGTAGGCATAGCCCTTGTCGATCAAGGTCTGCACCATATCGATGATATCGCCCATATGACCGGTCGCACGCGGCTCCATATCCGGGCGCAGCACACCCAGACGATCCTCATCCTCATGCATGGCCGCAATCATACGTTCCGTCAGCGCGTCGACCGGTTCGCCGTTTTCCGCGGCTCGCTTGATGATCTTGTCATCGACATCGGTGATGTTGCGCACATAGGTGACGTCCCAGCCACGATAGCGCAGATAGCGCGTAATCAGATCGAAGCAGACCATTACACGGGCATGACCTATATGGCAGTAGTCGTACACGGTTATGCCACATACATACATCCGTATCTTGCCCTTCTCCAACGGCGTGAACGGGGATTTGGATTTGGTCAGTGTGTTGTGGATTTGCAGCATCAAATTTCGCCAATCGCAGATAAATGTTTAGTCTTCGTGCCCGTTATTCGATACGGACTCGCCCAAGTCTAGCCTCACCAAGCAGGCTGTTTTCGCTCGTCAGCAACAGGTCGTCGCCGTGCCAGACTACCGCCTCCCATTGGCCCGACGGCCACAGAATATAGCGGGTGGCGGCCGACCAATCGGGCGTGCGGCCCTGAACCGGAACTCGCCAGATAAAGGTATCGCTGTGCAGACGTCCGCGGGTGTAACCCAGCACCACCAACTCCTTACGGCGCGCGCTGTAATCCATACCGGTCACCAGCCCGCTGACAGGCCAGATCTCGTCGGCTTCGACCGACTGCCTATCACGGCTGATATCGAGCCGATAAAGCCTGGAGGTGGAGCTGGCCCAGCCCTTGGTCAGCAGCCAGAGTTCTCCCTCGACAGTCGTGATCGCCTCGCAGTCGTTGTCGTGCGCTTGCGGACCCGCCACCGGCGTGGGATCGGCCAGTTGAAACTCCACGGACCGCGCCTCCACATCCCGCCCTTCCGGAGCGTCATTCAACTGCTGCCAGCCAACGGAGTAGAGTTGTAACCACTCGCGCCGCCCGCTGTTGTTGCCGCAGTCTGCCACGATCAACCGCTCATCGTCGGAAGCCATCGATTCCCAGTCGGTATTGACCGCACCGGCAAGTCGTACTCGACGCTCAACCTGTCCCTGCGCATCCAATCGATAGAGCCAGGACCCATTACCGCTATCATTCAGCGTCCAGATCCGGCCCTTATTGAGCGCCAACGCCGAGCTTTCGCCGATCTCGTTACTGATTGCCCCGAGGGTTTCCACCTCAAGATAACCCTGCCCGTCCGCAGCGGGCAGTGCCGAGCAGCCGCCCAGCACAAGCATCGACACTAGAGACAGCACCCGGCGCAGCATTTTACTTACCCTGAATCTTCGCCCAGGAGTCTCTCAGCCCCACGGTACGGTTGAAGACCATGCGATTTTCGGTGGTGTCCGGGTCGACGCAGAAATAGCCCTGACGCTCAAACTGGAAACGACTCTCGACCGCGGCGTGCTTGAGACCGATCTCGGCATGGGCATTCGGAAACACCACCAGCGACTCCGGATTGATGAACTCGTGGAAGTCGCGCTCTTTGTCGCCATCCGGGTTCGCCTCGGTAAACAGCCGCTCGTAGGCACGTACCTCACAGGGCACAGCGTTATCCGCCGATACCCAGTGAATTACACCGTTGGGCTTGTAATCGGTTGGATTGGCACCGTGCGTCTGCGGATCGAAGCTGGCCTTGAGCTCTACCACCTCACCAGTCTCATCACGTACCACCTCTTCACAGCGGACGACATAGGCGCCACGCAGTCGAACCGCTTCGCCCGGCGCCAGGCGCTTCCACTTTTTCGGCGGAACTTCGGCAAAATCTTCGCGTTCGATCAGCAGGTTACGAGTAAACGGCACCTTACGAATCCCCATCGACTCATCCTTAGGATGCGCCGGTAACTCAAACCACGCCAACTCACCCTCGGGCATATTGGTTATGGTCAGCTTGATCGGGTCGATGACACACATGGCACGCGGCGCATTGGCGTCAAGATCCTCACGCACGGCTGCTTCCAGCATGCCCATATCGACAATACCGTTGGAACGGGTCACGCCGATCATGTCGCAGAAATTGCGGATCGATGCCGGAGTATAGCCGCGACGACGCAGGCCCGAGATGGTCGGCATGCGCGGATCGTTCCATCCACTCACCTTCTGTTCGTCTACCAGCAGCTTCAACTTGCGCTTGCTGGTGACCGTGTAGTTCAGGTTCAGTCGGGCAAATTCGTACTGGCGCGGCTTGGCCGGTACCGGCAGATTCTCGACAAACCAATCGTAGAGCGGCCGGTGATCCTCGAACTCCAGCGTACAGATCGAGTGGGTAACGCCCTCAAGCGCATCCGACTGACCGTGAGCAAAATCGTACGAGGGGTAGATGCACCACTTATCGCCGCTCTGGTGATGATGCGCCTTGCGGATACGGTAGATCACCGGATCGCGCAGGTTGATATTGGCTGCTGCCATGTCGATCTTGGCGCGCAGCACGCACTCGCCTTCATCAAATGCGCCGGCGCGCATCTTTTCGAACAGGTCCAGGTTTTCCTCCACGCTGCGCTCACGGTAGGGGCTATTCTTGCCCGCCTCGGTCAGCGTGCCGCGGTATTCGCGCATCTCATGCGCACTGAGGCTGTCAACATAGGCCTTACCCTCCTTGATCAGGTGTAAAGCCCACTCATACAGCGTATCGAAGTAGTCGGAGGTGTAGCGGATATCACCCGCCCATTCGAAACCCAGCCAGCGCACATCGGATACGATGGAGTCGATATACTCCTGACTCTCCTTCTCCGGATTGGTGTCATCGAAGCGAAGATTGCATTGACCACCGTACTTCAGTGCGGTACCGAAGTTGAGGCAGATCGACTTGGCATGGCCGATATGCAGGTAACCATTGGGTTCAGGTGGAAAACGGGTAACGACCTTACCGTCGTTCGCACCGCTTTTAAGATCCTCTTCGATGATCTGATGGATAAAGTTGGTCGGCTTGGAGCTATCGTTTTTGGTCATATCCGCGTCTTATCGATACTGTGTTGACGCAGCCGCACCCGATTATCAATGCGGCTGAAACCCGAGCGCGACATTATAACCGTAGATTCGACGCCAACGCACTGTCGACTGAGGACCGAAATCCGCTGTCATATTGACGTATACAATTACGACTTGAGTATAATGGTCCGTCTAATAACTAAATATTGCGGAACGGGACCAGCCTAACATGATCACCCTGCACACCAATCATGGCGATATCAAGCTTGAGCTGAACTACGAAAAAGCCCCTAAAACAGCAGCCAACTTTGAGCAGTATGTACGCGAAGGATTCTACGACGGTGTGATTTTTCATCGCGTGATCGACGGCTTCATGATCCAGGGCGGCGGATTCGAGCCAGGCATGGTGAACAAGAAGACACATGCACCAATCGAGAATGAAGCGGATAACGGGCTCTCCAACAAGACCGGCACTGTCGCCATGGCACGCACCATGGACCCGCACTCGGCATCGGCGCAGTTCTTCATCAACGTCTCCGACAACCTGTTTCTCGACCATACCGCCAAGACCACCGAAGGATGGGGCTATGCCGTGTTCGGCGAAGTCAAGGAGGGGATGGACGTGATCAACAAGATCAAATCCGTACGCACCACCATGCGCGCCGGTCACCAGGACGTACCAGTTGAGGATGTGATCATCGAGCGCGCAGTGGTCAGCGACGAGTCAGACGACGCCTGATCATGCGCCAGCTGTTTATTGCAGACCTGCATCTGCAACCCGAGCGCCCGGAACTGTTCCGGGCGTTTCGCTATTTTCTCGACAGCATTGCCAGGCCAGGCGACACGCTCTACATGCTTGGCGATATCTTCGAGTATTGGATCGGCGACGATGCACCGCTGCCCGGACTCGAACCCATTTTCCAGCGGATACGTGCACTGAGCGATGCCGGGAGCCATATATACTTCCAGCACGGCAATCGCGATTTTCTCGTCGGCCAGACATTGATGTCACGCTTGGGTGCGGAGCTCCTGCCCGAAGCCCAGCGTATCGAACTCCCCACTGGCGCCGCCCTGGTCATGCATGGCGACCAGCTCTGCACCGACGACACTGCGTACCAGCAGTTCCGCACCCAGGTACGCGACCCGCAGTGGCAACAACGCTTTCTGTCACAACCAGCGGAGCAGCGTGAGGCGATCGCCCGACAGATGCGCCAGCAGAGTCAGCAGCAAGGCGCGATGAAAACCGAGACGATCATGGACGTCAACGCCGATGCGGTGCGCCAGACCATGTTGGCGCACGGCGTCGAACTGCTGATCCACGGACACACCCATCGCCCACACATTCACCAACACCAGATCGCACCCAACAGAGGCGAGCGCATCGTGCTGGGAGACTGGTCCGAGAGCGGCTGGTATCTGCTGGCGGATGAATCGGGGCGAGAACTGATCCGTTTCACCCCCGGCCTCACCCCAAAGCAGGATCAGGCCGCCGCCTCCTCTTGAACGGGAGCTCCGCTGTGGAAGCGGAACTCCGTATCAGGCTCTTCGATAAGTGCCTGTTCCAGCGCTCTAAAATAAGCCACGCGCTCATCGATCGGCTCGCCGGCATACTCGCGAGCCAACCCCAGGTAATCCTGATAGTGCCGCCCCTCAGACTTCAGCAGCGAGCGGTAAAATTTGCCCAGCTCATCGTCAAGATAGGGTGCCAGTGCCGCAAAACGCTCACAGGAACGCGCCTCGATAAACGCACCGATGATCAGCAGATCGATCAAGCGGCCGGGCTCACTGGTACGCACAGCCTGACGCAATCCCTGCGCATAACGCGCAGGCGAAAGGTGGCCATACTCTATGCCACGCGCCTCCATCAGCGACAGACACTGTTCAAAATGGATCAGCTCCTCACGCGCCAGGCGGGACATCTTATTGAGCAGGTCACTGCGATCGACATAGCGAAACATCAGATTCATCGCGGTCGACGCCGCCTTCTTCTCACAATGCGCGTGATCGATCAGCAGAATCGGCAAAGACTCGGGCTTCGCCGCCCGATCTATCCAGCCTTGAGGTGTAGGGCAGGCCAAAAAGGCCAGAATTTCATTCAACGCATCCATCGAGCAATCTGCTACCCGCCGCCGGTATTGTGAAATTTTGTCGTGGGTTTGTTAACGGTGGCGGCCTGCTTTTTAACAAACTTGAGGGCGAAAATTCTAACAGACTCCAATCGGCAATAGCCAACCTGGTCACAGACCGAAATTCAGGGGCACACCTCTTTCCAATCGCTGTTTACACACCCGCTGAGCGGGAGCGATACTGACGCCCTGTACTGAAGGACCGAGATTTAACTTGATGAAACGCGTTATTTTAGCCGCCCTGCTCGGCGCCGCCACAGCTGGCTGTGCCCTCTCCCCCACCGGCGAGAAAACCCTGCTGCTTAACTCCGCATCGCAGATGAACACGATCGGCAGACAATCGTTCGAGCAGATGAAGCAGCAGCAACCGATCGAAAAGGATGTGCAGACCAATCGCTACGTCGAGTGCGTGGCCAACGCCATTGTTGCCCAGATCCCGCCGGAATATGGCTACGCCCCCGAGTCCTGGGAGCTGGTCGTATTCAAAAGTGATGAAATCAACGCCTTCGCACTACCTGGAGCCAAGATAGGCGTCTATACCGGCATGGTTAAACTGGCTAAAAATCAACATCAGCTGGCTTCGGTCATCGGCCACGAAGTCGCTCATGTTCTGGCCCAGCACAGCAATGCACGGCTCAGCCAACAACAGCTGACACAGCTGGGCCTTGCCACCACCTCGCTGATCCTTGCTGACCGGGTCGACAACGGTACCCAACAGGCAATGATGAATGCTCTCGGCCTTGGCGCCCAATATGGCATCTTGCTGCCTTACAGCCGACTGCATGAAAGCGAAGCCGATCGAATGGGGCAGGAGTTGATGGCAAGAGCCGGGTTCGATCCCAGCGAGGCCGCCAGGCTATGGCAGGAGATGGCACAGCAGGCCGGTTCCACTCCACTCGAATTTCTTTCCACCCATCCGGCACCCTCGACCCGCATTCGCCAGCTCGATACCCAAGCGGCAAGCCTGACTCACACTTGGCAACAAGCGCAGGCCGCAGGCGCACGACCCGATTGCGACCGGCTGAAGCCCAAGCAGGGTTAATAAGACTGGAAAAACAAAGGGCCGATGCTGCGAGATATCAGCGTCGGCCCCATCATCATCGAAACGGATAACAGCGATCAGATTACCAACGTATCGATCAGATCGATCATAAACTCGGTCTGCTCGACACTCATCGATTCCCAGCGCTTGATCCCCATGCTCTCGAGCACCCCAGCGCCTTTCGGCTCGGTATGCATATTAACCAGCAACCTGCTCAGCGGGTCCGCATAATCCTGCATTTTGGGTCCGATCAGCAGCGAGTGATGTACGACGCTGATCTGGCTACTCACCAGCACCTTCATCTGCTTCTTGATCAGATCGGACAGCTCGTCAAAGCCCTGTTTCAGGAAAAACCCGACATCGGCATCCCCTCTCAATAGCGCCTTGGCCACCAGGATATAGGTATCGTACTCACGCTGGGTGATATTGTGCCTGTCGAGATCAGCGGGCTCGAGCATAATCATCCCGATGGTGTGCACATCGGGATCGGCGGTTGTTGCCAGACGTACGCCAGCCGAAAGGTCCTCGACCGCCTCTGCACTGCTGCTAGCCGGCACGACCACCACCGCCTCGTCCCGCTTGCCCGCGGGCCGGACCACCGCCTTGAAGCCGTGTTCACGCACCAGCATCGACGCATCGTAGGGGTTGGCGTAGATCAGATCGATCTTGCCGGCACGAATCGCCTCACGCTGCTCATCAAAACTATCGAACAACTCAAGATGGATCTCCGTCTCCAGATTGCGCTGCAGCCAGGTATTGAAGTAGAACCAGCCCGACATATGATCCGGCGCGAAATCGGGACTGACCGTAAAATTGAAAGGCATAATCCCCGCTCCCTACATCAATGTGCTGTAAAGCTGTTCACTCTCGGTAATTTTGCTGCGTGAAGGCTTGCGTCGAACGGAGGTGTAGCCGACCAGCCTGCCATCGCGAACATTGGGTATCACGGTGGCCTTAACCCAATAGTAACGCCCATCTTTGCGCAGGTTCTTGACGTACCCCTGCCATTTTTCGCCGCTCTCGATGGTGTCCCACAACCCCTTGAACGCGACCGCCGGCATGTCCGGGTGGCGCAGGATATTATGGTTGGCCCCGACCAGCTCTTCACGGCTGTAGGCCGACATATCGACGAAGGCCTGATTCACGTGCGTGATGAACCCTTTCAGGTCGGTCCTCGACACGATCAGTTTGCCATCGGGAAATGCAACCTCTTCATCAATGATGGTTGCGACACGTTCGGTGCCGTCATAATACTTAATCAGCTCTTCTCGGACTGTGCCGGTATCCTTCTCGGACATGATACGACTCCTCTAATAGCGTTTAGGCAAGTAACGGGCTCAGAGCACCTTGCCTATCGCTTCAGCAGCGCGTTTCACGTCGAGGAAAATAAGCCCCAACCGAGCATTGGGCTTTGCGACAACGGTCAATACGGACTCATCGTTGGCATGAGTCATCAGTATGTAGCCCTGATCACCCTTTACCAGGACCTGCTCAAGCTCCCCTCGCGCCAGCTCCCGCGCCGTACGCTCACCAAGCGACAGGATCGCAGCGCTCATGGCGCCAACCCGGTCCTCGTCCATACTCGCCGGCAGCAGAGAGTCGATCACCAAGCCATCGGTTGAAATGACGGCACACGCCTCGATTTCGGTCGAGGTACTGTTCAAATCACGCAAAATCGTATTCAGCATTTCCGCGCGCATGAAAATCTCCTTTTCCACTGCAAAGTCTTAGTGATCCAGATAGCGCCGGATCAGAACTGATGTCAGATCAACAAAGGGCTGCCGATTGAGGTAGGGCATACCTTCAATAATCAATAGAAATTTTTCCCGACCAATCGATAGCACCCAAAACCCCAGGTCACTCTGCCCGACAGCATTGACCAATGCCCAGGAGCAACCGTACAGGCCAAGATTGTCATTGATCAGCTTACTGTGCCGTTCACTTAACATCATGATATCTGCCGCGAGACCGGCGACCGCCTCCTCGTCGGCAGCGGAAAACCCTTTCTGCGCCAGAGAAAATCCCTGCTCATCAGCCAACAGTACCTTGCCCTCACCCAAAGGCGCGATAAGGTCCGGCAGTATCTTTTCCAGGGAACCGGTCACGATCTCGTTCGGGTTTGGCAACAGCTCGATAAAGTTACGAGAGTGCATATCAACGAGGATCTGTTGCGCACCTTCGGCATCAAGCCCGGTCAGCCTTTCCAGCAGGGCCGGAATATAAGGAACCGGAGTGTCGGAACTCAGCAACTGCAACAGCAATGCACGCATTTGATCCGGTTCGCCACTAAAAGTAGCGTAGTAAGCACCCGCTGGAAGCACTTGAAAATACAACGTTTCATCACTTTCGCCGTGTGGTTTGAGGGATTGAACGCTCATGCGTCATCTCCTTATCTACGCTCGAATAATCCGGCCGCATCGGCAGCGGCCATAAACGAAAACACATACCGTTGAGGAAGCTTGAGCAGCCGAACGATCTCCAATGCACTGCGAGATTCTACAGCCCAGGCTTTAGCAATATTTTCCGCTTGAGGAGGCAGCATAAACCGCTGCAGATCGGAAACGCCGTTGAAACGGTACCGCTCTGCGGGATCAAGATGGTCGGGCAGACGCCCTGCTGAGGTTAAAAGCCCCAACATCCAAAGCAGTTGGTCACGCTTGGCGATGGGGTCAACCGGGGACTTCAGCTCAGCCGGATGGCAATCCAGCTCACCAAATCCGAATCGACTGCTGGCCATCTGCACAAGCAGGTCAGGATCAAGATCGTAACTGAACAGATCCCGATCAGGAAAATAGATAAACGCTCCCGGGATTCCGCTTACCTGCATCGGAACCTGTTGCTCTTGCGCAAGCTGGACCATTTTATTCACCTGATCGAGAAAGCGCCCCTCAAGCGAAAAGAGGATACGCTTACTCCATCCAGGCAACTCTGGATCGAGATCGGGCAGCGAGCCACAGGCTCTGCGCATCAGTGTATCGCGCTCAGCCTCGCTCCAACGCATAATCAACCGCGATTTACTCGCGTCGCGAACCGTGTTCAACGGCTGGGGTTTGGGCGCCGGCTTGGGAGCGGACACACCCGCTTCGGCGATCAACGCTTTCAGATCGACCGGCTCCATCTTCAGCGCTGTTTTACCTTTGGCCTCCTCCGGCGCCCCCCCGGAGGGGAATCTGACTGCCCTCTTGTGCAGATCATCCAGCACCCGGGCCAGCATCGACTTTAACCCAGTCACTTCAAGTGGCCGCTTTAACTCCAGCACTCCGCGAGGCGCACTGATCTCGGAGACTACCGCTATTACGGGACAGTCCGGCCTGGATGCATACCACTCGAGAAACTGTTGGAGATCCGCCTCTGTGGTCAGGTTAACCAGCAGCGCAGCTGCACGCTCTGGTGATTCGAGCCTCAATCCGGGGTTGTTCGAGCTATCGAAGAACACTTCGAGCATACCCAGCTCGCGCCCGGAAAAGCCTAAAAGTCCTATTGAATATGCCACTACCGTCATTGCAAGCCAACCACCGTTGGCATACCACCGTTACTTAACACGGACTCTCCTTGTGACAGTGCTCGCAGACGATCCAGATCACCGGATTCGCTGACCTGGTGCATAAGCTTGAAATGAGACTGCTGGAGTAGCGGCCTGGATTGATCCAGCATCCGCTTGATCAAATAACGTCCACGGCCATGCAGCACCAACATCAGGTCGACCAGCGCACCCGTCAGGTGATCGGAATCCCGGCTTTTGATCGACAGGTACACACGCCTGATATGGTTGCGCAGCTGTTTGGGGCGCGCTGCGACCCGGCGCTGCAGATAACGAAGAACTATCACATTTTCCTCGCCACGGTATATCAGATGACTATCTTCCTGAATCCGGAACAGTTCGAGCTGTCGCCTGATCTGGAATTGAAGCGCACCGTCCCCGGCAGATGGTTCCATCGGGTCGACTAACGGCACATTCATGGACAATCCTCCATGTTCCAAACAGCTGTATGATGCGTTATACGTGGGTCGCGGGTGACAAGCAACATCAGGCTTACTTTAGTTGATGCGTATCAATGAGCACAATTTACGTGAAGCTAGACCCAAAGTCTAAGGCCCAAGATTGTCGACAAACTTAACTTTAAGCCTCCCTTCAGCTAAAATTCGCGTCGCCAAACACCAATCGATACCCAATCGATATGTCGCCGGACAAGCGGGTGAGGCTTTACAAAGCGCATCCGGCGATTACAACTGATGAGGGCCTAGTCGTGCTAGAAGCTTACCGTAAACATGTAGAAGAACGCGCCGCAGAAGGCGTGCCGCCGAAACCCCTGGATCCGGAACAGACCGCAGCCCTGATTGAGCTGCTGAAGAACCCTCCCGCAGGTGAAGAGGAGTTCCTGCTCGATCTGCTGGCCAACCGTATTCCGGCCGGGGTGGACCAGGCAGCATACGTAAAGGCGGGCTTCCTGGCAGCGATTGCCAAGGGCGAAGCGTCTTCACCGCTCGTCGACAAGGTCAAGGCTGTAGAGCTGCTTGGCACCATGCTCGGCGGCTACAACATTGCACCGCTTGTCGAGTCACTGGATAACGAAGCCCTGGCACCGACCGCTGCCAAAGCGCTCTCTCACACCCTGCTGATGTTCGATGCCTTCCATGATGTGAAGGAGAAGATGGACGCCGGCAACGCCTACGCCAAGCAGGTCGTCGAGTCCTGGGCCAACGGCGAGTGGTTCACCAGCAAACCCAAGCTGGAAGACAAGATCACCGTTACCGTATTCAAGGTACCGGGTGAAACCAACACCGACGACCTGTCTCCGGCACCGGATGCCTGGTCTCGCCCTGATATCCCGCTGCACGCCAATGCCATGCTGAAGATGGAGCGCGAGGGGATCAATCCGGAACTGCCGGGCGTAAAAGGCCCGCTGGCGCAGATCGAAGAGGTTAAAGCCAAGGGCTTCCCGGTTGCCTATGTCGGCGACGTGGTCGGTACCGGCTCCTCCCGCAAGTCCGCTACCAACTCCGTGCTCTGGTTCTTCGGTGACGATATCCCCCACGTACCGAACAAGCGCGCTGGCGGTTACTGCTTCGGCGGCAAGATCGCGCCGATCTTCTATAACACCATGGAAGACGCCGGCGCCCTGCCGATCGAAATGCCGGTCGACAAGATGGAGATGGGTGACGTCATCGACGTTTACCCATACGAAGGCAAGGTCTGCAAGCACGGCACCGATGAAGTGATCAGTACATTCGAGCTGAAAACTCAGGTGCTGCTCGACGAGGTTCGTGCCGGCGGCCGTATACCACTGATTATCGGGCGCGGTCTGACCGAGAAAGCTCGCGAAGCCCTGGGCCTTGGCCACTCCGACCTGTTCCGCAAGCCGGATCAGCCGGCCGACACCGGCAAGGGTTACACCCTGGCGCAGAAGATGGTCGGCAAGGCCTGCGGCCTGGCGGGCGTACGTCCGGGCATGTACTGCGAGCCGAAGATGACCACTGTCGGCTCTCAGGACACCACCGGTCCGATGACCCGCGACGAGTTGAAGGATCTGGCGTGCCTGGGCTTCTCCGCCGACCTGGTGATGCAGTCCTTCTGCCACACCGCGGCTTATCCGAAACCGGTCGACGTGACCACCCACCACACTCTGCCGGACTTCATCATGAACCGCGGCGGTGTTTCCCTGCGCCCGGGCGACGGTGTCATCCACTCCTGGCTGAACCGCATGCTGCTGCCCGATACCGTGGGTACCGGTGGTGACTCCCACACCCGTTTCCCGCTGGGCATCTCCTTTCCGGCCGGTTCCGGCCTGGTCGCCTTCGCCGCTGCTACTGGCGTTATGCCGCTGGACATGCCGGAATCTGTACTGGTTCGCTTCAAGGGCAAGCGCAACCCGGGCATCACCCTGCGTGACCTGGTACACGCCATCCCCTACTACGCGATCAAGCAGGGTCTGCTGACCGTAGAGAAAGCGGGCAAGAAGAACGCCTTCTCCGGCCGCGTACTGGAGATCGAAGGCCTGGAAGAGCTGACCGTCGAGCAGGCGTTCGAACTGTCAGATGCCTCTGCCGAGCGCTCCGCTGCAGGTTGTACCATCACCCTGTCCGAGGATTCCGTGGCCGAGTACCTGCGTTCCAACATCGTCATGCTGAAGTGGATGATCGCGGAAGGCTATGGCGACGTTCGCACCATCGAGCGTCGTATCAAGGGCATGGAGGAGTGGCTGGCCAACCCGAGCCTGATGCGCGCCGACGCGGATGCCGAGTACGCCGAAGTGATCGAGATCGACATGTCCGAGATCAAGGAGCCGATCCTGTGCGCGCCGAACGATCCGGATGACGCCCGCCTGCTGTCCGACGTGGCCGGCGACAAGATCGACGAAGTGTTCATCGGCTCCTGCATGACCAACATCGGTCACTTCCGTGCTGCCGGCAAACTGCTGGAAGCCTCCGGCCAGACGATCCCGACCCGCATGTGGATCGCGCCGCCGACCAAGATGGACCAGGCCCAGCTGTCCGACGAAGGCTACTACAGCATCTTCGGCAAGGCCGGTGCCCGCATGGAGATGCCGGGTTGCTCGCTGTGCATGGGTAACCAGGCGCGCGTGGCTGCCAAGTCGACCGTTGTATCCACCTCTACCCGCAACTTCCCGAACCGTCTGGGCGACGGCGCCAACGTCTACCTGGCGTCCGCTGAGCTGGCGGCGGTTGCGGCACTGGAGGGCAAACTACCGACTCCGGAAGAGTACATGGCTTACGCGAGCAAGATCGACAGCATGGCCGGCGAAGTCTATCGCTACCTGAACTTCGATCAGATCGACAACTACGTCGCGAAAGCGTCCAGCGTGATCCCGACCGTAGAAGCCTGAGATTGAAGCCGCTCCAATACGCGGCTTGACCGAAAAGCCCCGGCATCGTCCGGGGCTTTTTCATTATGTACAGGACGTACCTTATACCGCGGGCGCAGGGATGCGCAGGAGCGGCGCCCCGCCTTCGATGCCCAACGGATTAAAGGTACAATGGACACCGCAGCCAAATAGCCAGATGAGGAGCCCCTAGATGCGCAAACCCGACGCCGACCAGCCACTCAACACAGACGATGAAACCAACCAGACCAAGAACGGCTTTTTGGCCCTGGTATCCCGTCTTGTATTCGACGAAAAGCTGCCGGTACGCTTCATGTACAAAACCGTTCCCGAGCATCTAAACGACACCGGCTGGCGCATGTATACCGGCTATGAGACCGACGAGTTTCTCGACAATGAGCAGATCAATCTGCTGCCGATGACTATCGAGCGCATGGTTCAACTCGATCCATCCCTGACCGATCTGGTCAGCTACAACGCCGGCACCGTCTGGGAGCGCACCCCTGAGTCCGATGGTTGGGAGCGTGTATACGATTTCCGAATTCCGGCTCCCCGGGTTGAGGTCGAAATTACCAACGACGTGGATAGGTTCAAGTCGCCCCGTGAAGGCAGTTAAATTTATCCCTTGAAATCCAGTTTGGCTGTCCCTATCTAAGCAATTAGGCGCCGACGCTCATCAAGAGGCCGGCGCCCAAGCCAGGCCCCGATGGGCTGGCAGATACTTCCATATTGCTCAATGAGGATATGCCAATGCGTAATTTCGACCTGTCTCCGCTCTACCGTTCCGCTATCGGTTTTGACCGTCTGGCTTCCATGCTTGACGCCGCCAACCGCAGCAACGAACAGCAACCCAGCTACCCGCCCTACAACATCGAACTGCTGGGCGAGAACGAGTACCGCATCACCATGGCGGTTGCCGGCTTCAACAACAGCGAAATCGACATCCAGACCGAAAACGGTAACCTGACCATCACCGGGCGCAAAGAGACCGATGAGCAGGAGCACAAATATCTCTACCAAGGCATTGCCGCGCGCAATTTTGAGCGCAGGTTCCAGCTTGCCGACCATGTCCGCGTGATCAAGGCATCACTGGAACACGGACTGCTGCATGTGGATCTGGTACGTGAGATACCGGAAGCGATGAAGAGCCGACGCATCGAGATCGAATAAACGCGAGGGCTATCACGAAACGGCTGCCACCGGCAGCCGTTACTCATTTACCAGCAGCCGGCCTTTGGCGTGCTGCGTTTCATATCGATACCAACGCATCCGGTCAGACCAGGCGAAGGGTGACAATCCCGCCTTGCTTCTCAGCGCCGCAATAAACTCCTGCGGCTCCGGCAACTGTTCCCATACCGTCGGCAGAAAGGTCGCGCGACACCCCTCCTCTTCGACGATCACGCCATCCACCCCCGGCCTGAGCTCTGCAAGCAGCTCAGCCTCGGTATCGACATTGATCTGAAGCGCAGGGGTCAGTACCGACACCTCCAACTCGATGTCGCCCAATTCATTGCGCTCCAGCGGTGAAAAACGTGGATCAGAAAAGGCCGCATTCCGTGCGTTTTCGATCAAGTCGCGCCCCAGGGAGCGAACCGGTTCCAGCGTACCGATACAACCTCGCAGCCTGCCGTGGCTGGTCAATGTAACAAAACAGGAACCCGGCGCTTCCAGCCACCCGGGCACCTGCGGTTTATCGCATAATTCAAATGCGCTGAGCAGGCTCTCCCGCGACAACGCCAGCATCTGTCTCAGTTGATCCTCAGTAAAGGACGTAGCTGCCATATCCCACCACCTGATCCTGACCTCCGGCGGTATCGCCAGAATTACGAAGATCCAATCTCTCGACTTTCAACCCCTTGCGCCTTGCCGCCAGCATCAAGCCATTCAACGCATAGGCACCACAAGCCTGATCCGGCCGAATATCGGCTCGAAGCGTCTGTAATTCGTCATCTGTCTCCCCATCGATCAACCGCGCCTCTGCATAGCTGTGATAGTGGCTCAAGTCGCTACTGACCAGTACAAGGGTATCCGACTGCGCCCAGGCCCAATCCACCAGATCGGCGACCGCCTCCGCCGACACCTGGCCCACCACCAGGGGAATCAGCTTTACGCCGGGCAACAGCTCCTGCAGGAACGGCAGTTGAACCTCGAGGCAGTGTTCATACTGGTGCACATCCGGACGGATCTGGATATCGAACCGCCGTTCCAACTCGGCCAACGCCCGGGTATCGATCGACACCGAACCATTAGGCATCTCGAATATTTCCGCATCGGGCGCGGCGATGCCGTGCAGCGGCACCCGATGGTTAGGACCAAGCATTAAGACTCTTCGCCAACGGTGACCTTTGGCTAAGCACGCCTTCAACAGATTGTATGCCCGCGCGGCGATGGGCCCCGAATAGACCAGGCCGGCATGAGGCACTATCAACGCCCGGGCGTTATCCGGCAGCTCTCCGGATACCGGATTATCGGTTAGCAGTTGCAACACCATTCGGCGCAAAGCCTCCGCCTGCCCCGGATAGAACAACCCCGCAACAGCGGCTGGACGAATACGGCTCATATAACACTCCACACCGGTTACTGATCTAAAATTATAGTCAGTAAGCGGGCCAACGGAGTACGGCATGAGCGATCAACAACTGGAGAGCGACAGCGTACCGACGCGCTGGTGGCATCGAATCTCCGACAACAAGATTCAATGCGATATCTGTCCGCGCTACTGTCATATCAGTGATGGCCAGCGTGGACTGTGTTTCGTCCGCGGCGCAGAAAATGGCGAGGTCCGGCTGTACAGCTACGGTCGCTCCAGCGGCTTCTGTATCGATCCGATCGAGAAAAAACCACTGAACCACTTCCTTCCGGGCACACCGGTACTTTCATTTGGTACCGCGGGCTGCAACCTGGCCTGCCGATTTTGCCAGAATTGGGACATGAGCAAATCAAGGGAGATGGATACCCTTACGCAGCGCGCAACTCCGGAGATGATCGCCCTCTCCGCGAAGCGATACGGCTGTCGCAGCATCGCCTTCACCTACAACGACCCGGTGATTTTTCACGAGTACGCCATCGACTGCGCCATCGCCGCCCGTGAACAGGGGATCAAGAGCGTTGCCGTATCCGCCGGTTACGTCTGCCCCGGGCCACGTAGCGAGTTTTACCGCCACATGGATGCCGCCAATATCGACCTCAAAGCCTTTACCGAACGTTTTTATCACCGCATCTGCGGCGGGCACCTCGCGACAGTGCTCGAAACCCTGGAGTACCTGCGTAACGAGACCGATGTCTGGTTCGAACTAACCACCCTGCTGATACCGGAAGAGAACGACTCCGATCAGGAGATCCGAGAGATGTCGCGCTGGATCCATGACCATCTCGGCCCCAAAACCCCTCTGCACTTCAGCGCTTTCCATCCGGACTGGAAGATGCTGGACAAGCCACCCACACCTCCGGCCACACTCACCCGGGCGCGACGCATTGCGCGCGACGAGGGACTGCTGTTCGTTTACACCGGCAATGTGCACGACACCGATGGAGGCTCAACCTGGTGCCCGGGTTGCGGGACCCTGCTGATCGAACGTGACTGGTACAGATTGGGAAGATGGGGGCTGGATGCACAGGGATGCTGCGCGAGCTGCGGCGAGTCCATTCCAGGCGTGTTCGAATCCCAGCCCGGCGACTGGGGCGCTCGGCGGCAGCCGATCAGGCTGATAGAGCCTCGGCAGCGCTCACAGGATCCCAGTTAGCATCAGCGGCGGGCATATCTAGACGATACTGCAGGCGAGCCTGGGACAGCAGCTCCAGCAACCGCTCAGGCTCCCTCTCTGTGCGCAGCAGTGGGAACAGCTCCTTCGCCTGCGGGAAGTGCCAACCCAGCATCTGCAACCACTGCTTTAACCGCCCATGGACGTGGCGGGGCGACAGATCCTGCATCACCTGGCGATGAAAGCGTTCAAGCAACAGCAACACCTCGGCCCAAGCCGCTTCCGGCCCGAGCGTTTCGCCCTTTATCGCTCTCGCCAGGAAAGGATTAGCCACCAGACCGCGCCCGATCATCACATCATCACAACCGCTGATTTCGCGACAACGGCGGTAATCTTCAAGGGCCCACACCTCGCCATTGGCGATCACCGGCAATTTCACCGCCTCACGGATACGTGCAATCCACTCCCAGTGGGCAGGCGGCTTGTAGCCCTCCTCCTTGGTACGGGCATGCACAACGAGAGACTGTGCACCGGCCGATTCTATCGCCCAGGCGTTCTCCAGGGCTCTTGATTTGTCCCGGTAGCCCAGACGCATCTTCGCACTCACCGGGATCCGAGACGGCACCGCCCGGCGCACGGCGGAGACTATCTCGCCAACCAACTCAGGCTCATCCAGCAGGACCGCACCGCCACGACTCTTGTTTACGGTTTTTGCAGGACAACCAAAATTCAGATCGATTCCAGGCGCTCCCAGTTCGACCGCCAACGCCGCATTCTCGGCAACCACTTGTGGGTCGCTGCCCAGCAGTTGAAGCAAAACCAGGGTACCCGACCGGGTATAGCCCTGCTGATTGAGTTCAGGCGCCAGACGGTGAAATACGGTGCGCGGCAACAGGCGGTCGGAGACACGGATAAACTCGGTGACGCACTGGTCCACACCGCCCACCTCGGTGAGTAAATCACGCAGCGTATAGTCGACGACACCCTCCATCGGGGCCAGAATGATTCGCATGGGCTTTACCCTGAGTAAAACAGTACTAGGCTGCATTGTATGGGTGAAAACAGGAAAACGAACAGGCTGTTTATCGCTGTCGAGTTGAACGAGATGCTGCAAGAGCGTATCGCCTTGCGCCGCCCCGATCTGCGCGATCTACGCTGGATTGCGCCGGAGCGGCTGCACCTGACCTTGGCGTTCATCGGCTCCCTGGACGAGCCCCGAATGCAGAGGCTCGACGAAGCCCTGAATCGCATCCGCTTCCGCCCGTTCGAACTGGAACTGAGCCGGCTAGGAGTATTTAGCCAGCGCACGCTATGGCTTGGATGCGAGCCGAACCAGGATCTGGATCAACTTCACCAGGCGATACGGACGACTCTGGAAACCCTGGCGATAAAGGTCGACTCGCGACCCTATCGACCCCATATCACCGTCGCCTACAGCCGAGCGCCGCTCACGGAGCATCTGATTGCCCAACTGGATAACGAACTGGTACCGGAGCCGATGTCGATGCGAGTGGATCAGTTCGTGCTGAAAAACAGCATTCTCAGCAACGACAGCGCCCCTATACACCAGACGCTGCGGCTCTATAACCCGCTTCCCTGAACGTTTTACACAGCCGCAGTCGTATGCCGGCGTCACTCGATGCGGCTTAGCAGGTCGGCCGATTCATTATCACCGGCATGGCCGCCATCACCTGCAGCTTTGGCCCCGTCGTTACGGCGCTCCTCAAGGCGGCGCAGGTAACTCGGCGACACCGTCCCGGTCACATAGAGACCGTCAAATACACAGGTATCGAACTCGGTGATATGCGGGTTGTATTTGGACACGGACGCTTTCAGATCGTCCAGATCCTGGTACAGCATCCAGTCGCAGCCGATGTACTTACCGATCTCTTCCGCGGTACGGCCATGGGCAACCAGTTCGCTGGCCGCCGGCATATCGATGCCGTACACGTTGGGGTAGCGCACCTCAGGGGCTGCCGAGGCGAAATAGACCTTGCGTGCACCCGCCTCACGGGCCATCTGCACGATCTGCTTGGACGTGGTGCCGCGCACGATCGAGTCGTCAACCAGCATCACCACCTTGTCCTTGAACTCGGCCAGGATCGGATTGAGCTTCTGACGCACCGACTTCTTGCGCTGAGTCTGCCCTGGCATGATGAAGGTTCGACCGATGTAGCGGTTCTTGATAAAGCCTTCGCGGAACTTGACCCCCAGGCTGTTTGCCATCTCCAGTGCGGCGGTACGGCTGGTATCGGGAATCGGGATGATCACGTCGATATCGTGATCCGGCATCACCCGCTTAACTTTTTCAGCCAGCTTGACCCCCATCTCCATACGCGCTTCATGCACGGAGATACCATCGATGATCGAATCGGGTCGAGCCAGATAGACGTATTCGAACAGACAGGGCGCCAGTTTGGTATTTTCGGCACACGTCTGCGTGAACACCTGGCCATGAGTATCGATAAAGATCGCCTCACCCGGCTCCAGGTCACGCTCAAGAACAAAGCCCGAGGTATCCAGCGCTACGCTTTCCGATGCCACCATGTATTCGATACCGGCCTCGGTTTCACGCTTGCCGTACACCAGCGGACGGATACCGCAGGGATCACGGAACGCCACAATACCGTAACCGGTAATGATGGCGACGACGGCATAACCGCCCTGGCAGCGTTCATGTACGCGCTTGACCGCCTTAAAGATATCCTCGGCGGACGGACGCAGCTTGCCAAGCGCCTGCAGCTCATGTGCAAAGATGTTGAGCAGTACTTCCGAGTCCGATGTAGTGTTGATATGACGCAGGTCGGAGCGGAAGATCTCGTCGGCCAGCTGCTCGGTATTGGTCAGGTTACCGTTATGCGCCAACGCAATACCGTACGGCGAGTTGACGTAAAACGGCTGAGCCTCGGCAGAGCTGGAGCTACCCGCGGTGGGGTAACGCACATGCCCTATCCCCATATTCCCCTCCAGGCGCTTCATATGCCGGGTGCGGAACACCTCATTGACCAGGCCGTTATCCTTACGCAGAAAGAATCGGTTACCCTCGCAGGTCACCATACCGGCCGCATCCTGGCCGCGGTGCTGCAGCACCGTCAGCGCATCGAAGATGGTCTGGTTGACGTAGGTTTTGGCAACGATGCCGACGATACCGCACATTCAGTTCACCTCAGACGGAACATAAGTAGCTGTAGTTTGCATGAAGGGATCAACGCCCGACGTTCCAGATCATCTGACCGACATCGGAAGCGACAGCGCGCGTCCACCCCTCCATCAACACGAAATGGGGAATCAGGCTGGACTCCTGCCACCATGAATCCTGGACTGCCGGCGTCATGCCGAGCAGCGCGACGATCACCACGACGACGAGCGCTCCGCGGACTGCGCCGAAGCCTATACCCAGCACCCTATCCGTCGCGCTGAGTCCGGTAGCCGATACGAGCGCACCGATCAACATACCGATCAGCGCGCCAACGATTAGCGTAATGATAAACAAGATAGCAAAGGCAGCCATCAATCGAAGTGACGGGGTAGCGATATAATCCTGCAGCACTACTGACAGCGAGGCAGCAAAGAGCCGAGCGACAATAAAAGCGATAACCCAGGATGCCAGCGAAACCGCCTCTCGAACGAAGCCGCGACGCAGACTCAGCACGCTTGATATCGCCACGATTGCAAGTATGACCCAGTCAGCCCAGTTCATCGATAACCACCCCTGAAAACAGCGCGCATTCTAACAGAGCCTGCCAGCGAACCCAACGGCCGATCACTGTGTCGTAAAACGCACGACGATACCGTCCAAGGCGTACTCCTGCTTCAACTGCGCCTGGAGCTTCTCCAGCCGCGTTCGCTGCAGTTCCGGGCCCACAAAAACCTTTACCAGGCCAGCCATATGGCGGATGTAGACCTTATACCCAGCCTCCAGCAACTCAGAACGCAGCGCCCGTGCATTGGACTCATCGCGGAAACTGGCGAGTTGCAGCGTCCAGGCCACCGGAACGCCTTCTTGATCCAGCCCCGGTGTATCCGAGGTTGGATCAAGACTGGGCTCCACCTTATCGATCGCCTCCTGCAACGGCTCGACCGGCACGCTGACCACGGCAGGCTCAGCCGGCAAGGCCGGCTCGGCAGTGCTGGGCAAGGGTTGCAGCTGCGGCTCCACTATGGCTAATCCAACAGGTTCCGGGGCCGGCGGAATACGGCTTTCCAGGTGTCTTTCGCGATAGCCGGCGCCATCCAGCAGCAGCGGCAATATGGCAGCGCCAACAATCACAACTGCGCACAGTCCAAGTACCCGTTTTTTCTGCTCTCTGTTCATGCCCTGCATTCCGTCATTTAAGCCCGGTCCGGAGTTTAATTCGAGGCTTTCTCATCAAGCGCCTGCAGCGCCTGGCTGACAGTAACGAACGACCCCGCGACCAGCAATCGATCCCCCGGAGCCAACTGCTGCCGAGCGTCGGCCAGAGCCACGGCCACCCGATCATACTCGGCATGAACACGGCCACCGTTGGCGCGGACAGGTTCAGCCAGACGTTGGGCGGCCGCCCCCCTGGCGCCACCGAGAGAAACCGGGAACCAGAGATCGATCGAATGACCAAGCTTCTCGATGACGCTATCGATATCCTTATCGGCAAGCATGCCGATAACCAGCAGCGTGCGCCCCGATATGGGATGCTGATCCAGCCAGTTAGCCATGTAGGCAGCCGCTTCCGGATTGTGCGCCACGTCCAGTATGCACGGCCCCTCCGGTATGGAGACGCGCTGCATCCGGCCGGTCATCTTCGCATCGCGCAGCCCCTTGGCGACTTCAGCCGCCGAGATCTCCAGACCCAGCAACTGAATCACCTGGACCACGGTCGCCGCATTGATCACCGGCAGCTCCGGCTGGGGCAGTGTTTCATATACCTGCGACTCACGCGCCGCCCCGGTACCCCACCAACGCCAGTTGCCATTATCCAGTTCAAGCCCATAATCGCGATTGCGTACCCAAAGCGGCACGCCCCGTTCGGCACAGAGCGCGATCACACTTTCGGGAGGCTCCGGATCGCCGCACACAAGGGGTTTGCCAGCCCGTACGATACCGGCTTTCTCGCGGCCTATCTGCTCCCGGTCGCTACCCAGCCAATCGGTATGATCAAGGGCGATACTGGTAACGACGGCGATATCGCAATCGACGATATTGACGGCATCCAGACGTCCGCCGAGACCTATCTCCAGCAACAGCACATCAGGTTTCGCCTCGGCAAAACAGAGCAGCGCAGCGAGCGTACCGTACTCGAAGTAGGTCAGCTCGGTCTCGCCCCTCGCACGCTCAATCTTGCTAAACTGCTCGCAAATCAGCCGATCGCCGACCTCTTCGCCGTTAATGCATATCCGCTCGTTATAACGCAGGAAGTGGGGCGAGGTATAAACCCCGGTAGTCAGGCCCGCTGCCCTCAGAATCGAGTCCAGCATGGTCACTGTCGAACCCTTGCCGTTGGTGCCGGCAATCAGCACTTTGCGGCTCTGTCCGAGATCAATTGCCAATCGCTCGGCAACGCGCCGAATACGCTCAAGCCCGAGTTCAATTTCAGCCGGATGGCATGCCTCGATACGCTCAAGCCAGGCATCGAGGGTGGAGGGATAATCTGTGTGCATGGTTACTCCGGAACGGAAACGACCGCCGAACGGCGGTCGCTACTGGAGGTCAGGCCGCCGGCAGATGCAGCAGCTTGCGCAGGATTGAAGCGAGTCGCGGACGCATCTCGCGTCGTTCAATAATCATGTCCACCTGACCGTGCTCAAGCAGGAACTCACTGCGCTGGAAACCTTCTGGCAGCTTCTCGCGCACGGTCTGCTCGATAACCCTGGGCCCCGCAAAGCCGACCAACGCTCGCGGCTCTGCCACGTTAAGATCACCCAGCATCGCCAGACTGGCAGACACACCACCATAGACCGGATCGGTCAGCACCGAGATAAACGGCACGCCCGCGCGACGCATACGCTCCAGTGCAGCACTGGTTTTCGCCATCTGCATAAGCGAAATCAACGCCTCCTGCATGCGCGCGCCGCCGGAAGCGGAGAAACAGATCAGCGGCATCCGCTCTTCAAGCGCCAGGGTCGCTGCCCGTACGAAACGTTCACCAACCACCGCTCCCATGGAACCACCCATGAAGCGGAATTCGAAGGCGACCGCTGCGACCGGTATCCCCTCGAGTTCACCGCGCATCGCGATCAGCGCATCTTTTTCGCCGGTTTCGCGCTGCGCGGCGACCAGACGATCCTTATATTTTTTGGAATCGCGGAATTTCAGACGATCAACCGGCTCAACATCCGCACCAATCTCAACCGCACTCCCTTCGTCGAGGAACAGTTCGAGACGCCGACGAGCCGCCAATCGCATGTGGTGCTCGCACTTCGGGCAGACATTGAGGTTCTTTTCCAGCTCCGGGCGATAAAGCACCGCGTCACACTTGGGACACTTATCCCAAAGCCCCTCGGGGATACTGCTGCGTTTCTTTTCGCTGCGTACGAGGGATGGAACGATCTTTTCAAGCCAGTTGCTCATCTCTATCCTTTCCTGAAATTTCTCTTTTCAGCGCTCTGTACCCCGGCTTTCCGGGAGTGGCCAAAACGCTGGTACAGAATCTTATCCGGTCAACGGGCTAAAAGCGAAATCAGAAACGCTTTCATACCCACACATCAAATCCAGACACCGGACGGATCATCGGCTAACCGATCAACTCCGGTCCGTCAGTCTCACCTGCGCTATAAACGCCTGGATCTTCTGGCAGCTCTTGATACCCGGCGCCTCTTCAACACCGCCGCTGACGTCTACCGCAAAAGGCCGGACGCGTCGCACCGCCTGCGCCACATTATCCGGATTCAAGCCGCCGGCCAGAATAACCTCGGACGCCAACTCAGCCGGAATTCTATCCCAGTCAAAAGACTCCCCGGTGCCGCCCGGCACCCCTGGGCGATAGGCATCCAAGAGAAGGCCCCGCCCGGCGTGATACCTTTGCGACTGCTCCAGCAGATCCAGATCGGGCTTCATTCTCAGCGCCTTGATCCATGGGCGAGCGAAGCCCTGGCAGAACTCGGGAGACTCTTTGCCATGGAACTGCAGCAGATCCACCCGGGCATCCTTAACAACCCTATCGACCAGCTCCGGCGCAGGGTCAACGAAGAGCGCCGTCGTGGTCACGAACGCCGGCAACTGCTCTATGATACTGGCAGCGCGATCGACGTCGACGGCGCGCGGACTGGGATCGTAAAATACGAAACCCAACGCGTCGGCTCCGGCCTCCACCGCGCAGAGGGCATCCTCCAACCTGGTGATGCCGCAGATTTTAACCCGCGTCACCGAACTCTCCCGCTTTATTCATAAGGTCGAAATTCTATCAGAGCCTCGCCGAATCGTCAGGCCGGGAACCGGATAAAAAATAGGGACCTAGCGGCGACGCGGGCAGCTCAAACGCCCCCGGGTAGCGCACATCGACGAAATACAATCCCCAAGGTGGCGCCGTGACACCGCCCTGGCGCCGATCGCGGGCCTCCAGTACCTCGCGGGCCCAGACAGGCTCGGCCTCCCCCGCACCAATCTTCATCAGCACCCCGGCGATATTTCGTACCATATGGTGCAGAAAGGCGTTGGCACAGATATCGATCACAATCAGCTCGCCACTGCGGTAGACGTCAAGCGATCTCACCTCCCGCACCGGGCTATGCGCCTGACAGGCCACCGCGCGGTAGGAGGTAAAATCATGCTCGCCAACCAGAAAAGCAGCCGCTTCAGCCATGCGCGCCGTGTCGAGCTGCTTGTAGGTCCAGGTCACCCCCCGCGCCAACAGCGCCGGTTTAACCGGCGAGCTGTAGATCAGATAACGATAGCGTCGCTGCTCCGCCGAAAAGCGGGCATGGAATTCAGATCCAACGCGCTGAACCCAGAGGATGGCGATATCGTCCGGCAGATAGGTATTGCTTCCCATCACCCAGGCTCGCTCCGGCCGCTCAACCTGGGCATCGAAATGGATGATCTGGTAGCTTGCGCTTACCCCGGCATCGGTACGCCCGGCACAGATCACACCGACAGGATGGTTGGCGACACGCGATATCGCCCGCTCCACCTCCAACTGCACACAGCGAACGTTCTCACCGCTCTGCGCTTGCCAGCCGTTATATTGGGCGCCAGCGTACTCGACGGCCGCTGCGTAACGAAAGGGGGCGACTTCCGTCGCCCCCTGGTTGTGTTCCTGCTGTGTCATCAGGTTAATTCAGGGTCTCTAGCAAGAGTTCAGCCTCTCGGCGCTGATCGGGACTACCCTCATTGAGAATCTCATTGAGAATATCCTTGGCACCGTCCGAGTCCTCCATTTCGATATAGGCGCGTGCCAGATCGAGCTTGGTTTCGATCTCGTCAGCGCCGTCGAGCAGGTTCATCGAATCCAGCAGATCGTCGCCATCGTCCAGCTCCTCGGCACTATCTTCCTCCAGCGCAATCTCATCATCGGTGGAGGAAAGCAGGCTATCGAGTTCAGCATCCAGATCCATCTCAAGATCATGGGCGATGTTGGCCGTCAGTTCGTCCTCTACCATCTCGCTCTGCGTCGGTTTACGCTCGACCGGCTCATCCTCTTCCGGTTCAAACGAAGCCAGCATCGCATCGAGATCATCGAACTCTTCGGCAGCGGACGATGATGTCCCCTGCGCAACCTCGTCCTCTTCGATACCGACCACAGACTGCATCAGCTCCTCGATATCGTCGTCCTCCTCGAACGACTCATCATCAGGCGTGATGTCAACGGTACCTAGCCCCACAGACTCATCATCGTCAATCTCGACCTGCGCGTCTGTCAGCGGCTCCAGATCATCATCGGAGGTTTCGGGCAGCGACCCCAGCCCCTCTTTCTTCTCTGCAGGATCCTCGGCAAAGAAATCATCCAGGAAATCATCACCGGATTCACTGGCCGATACCTCGGTCGATGCGGTATCCACCGAGAAGTCCAGACCGGCCAGATCATCCTCTTCGGCCTCAGCCTTCTGGCCAAGGTCCTCTGCTGCCTCATCGGCAGCCGAGAGCTCCTTGGCCAGATCGAACTCAAGGTCGTCCGGCAGCTCCAGCACGTCCTCTTCATCTTCAACCTGCTGCTCGACCGCATCGATCGAGAAGTCCAACCCATCGAGCTCGTCGTCCTCGGCGTCCTCGGCCGTCACCTCTTGCGCGGGAGACTCAGGGTTAAGTTCAAGATCGTCCAACGGACCAGGCAGATCGTCATCGAAATCGTCAGCGCCAGCGGTTTCCGACAACAGATCATCCAGACCGGTGTCGATATCCGCCTCTGCTTCTGCCTCGGCACTGCCTGCAAGGATGTCGTCCAGCGCCGAATCAAGCGACTCATCTGCCTCAGAGGGCTGTTCGATCTCATCGATACCAAGATCGAACTCTTCGTCATCGATCGCTTCCCTTACCTGCTCGGATGCTGCCGTAGCACTTTCATCCAGGTCGAGCTCCATATCCATGTCGAGATCGAGATCCAGATCGTCAATCTCGTCATGCGTGCTTTCTGCTGGCGGCTCCTCTACAACCGGAGTTTCGGCCTTGGCCTCTTCCGGCTCGCTCACCGCTGCCGCTACCGCACCAGCGGCTACTGTAGCAGCGGCCATTTGCGGGATGGCATCGGTGTCGGTCTTGGCGGTTTTGTCAGTCTCGACGACAAGTTCTGCTTGGCCAGGCTCTTTATGCTTTTTCTTGCGCAGCGCCAACAGCAAGCCAAGCAGCACCGCTACCGCACCGGCACCGATCCCCCCCAGTAATGCGGGGCTCTGCATGACCTTATCGATAAAGCTGCCTTCATTGGCAGACGCCGCGGCCGCTTCCTTCTGCTGCAGCTGTTGCTGCATCATCGCCAACTCTCGATCCTTGAGTTCGATCAGGCGCTGCAACTTATCCAGCTGGGAGGCGATCGCATCGACCTTATCGTTCAGCTCGCCGTTCTCACGTTCGATAACCGAGATCGACTCTTGCGTAACGAGCAGTCGATTTTCCAACTCCTCATTGCGCTGAATCAGTGTTTGCTCGGACATCGTTGCGTCCTGCGCACTTTGTCCAGCGTCGCCAGACGCCTGCTCCGTCGCCGACATATCGTCCGACGTAGCCGACTGGGCAACAGATTCGGCGTTATCGCCTTCTGGTGCCACGACCTTCAACTGACTTGCTGGCTCCTCTGTCTCGACAGCTTCGGCCGGCGCAGCCTGCTGCTTAGGCTTTACCGGCTCAGAGGGCTTTCCCGCAACGACAGCCTCTTCCGCCTTCATGCTTTCCACGGCAGGCTTGGGAGCATTACGCCCCTGGCGCCAGACCTGTGTCTGCCGCGCCGCCTCAGCTTTCGCCTGAGCAGGTGTCAGTGTATTGATTTCATCGAGTGTCGGCAGGCGCATGACTGTGCCGGCCTTCATGACATTGATATTTCCGGTCGGGAAGGACTCGGGATTCTTGCGCACCAGCGCCAGCATCATCTGCTCGGGCGTCACCTGGCTGTCGGGACGATGCTTAAGCGCCAACTCCCAAAGGGTGTCATGCACATCCACATAGACCTCGGCATTCGGGTCCATGCGGGTCTTTATGTTGGATCTGCTTTCGGGGCGGGAGGGTTTGGATGTCAGAGGCTTTGCCGCTGCAGGCTGAGACATGTTGGCAGCTGTGGACTGCGCCTGCTGCACACTGGTCACACCCGGAACCGGCGTAGGATCAAACACCGGAGGGTCGAGCAGCAGCGTGTATTCACGCACCAGGCGACCCGCCGGCCAATTCACCTCGACCAAAAAGTTCAGGAACGGCTCTTTGATCGGTGTCGTGGATTTCAATCTGATAACACCGGTGCCATCCGGCATCACCCGGACATCGAAGCTCACATCGGATAGAAACCTCGACTTACTGATACCGGCGAGCGAAAACTCATCGATATCGGCCATCCGAGGCTGAATCTGAAGAGGCGACAAATCGCGCACCTGCAGCAGCTTTATCTCCGCGTTCAGCGGTTCGTTAAGCGCGGAGTTTACCCGGATTTCACCCAGTCCCAGTGCATTGGCTTGAGTAGCGCTAAGCGCCCCGGCAACCGCGAGGCTTAAGGCAAGTTTGCGCAGCATTGATTTGATTCCCTCTTGTATGACTCGCGCCCTCCGATGAATATGTCACCAAAATCAGAGAGTTGCGTTTCCAGCGTCATCGCCAAGTATTATTGATAACTGCCACGTGGGTCAAGACGGTGTCCAAACAGATGTTTATGCACAGCCAATCTCCCTAATCGGCGCCATTTTTACCGAGAACAGTGCTGCTTTTGCCAACCATCCGCAATCTGGATGGCGTTCAGCGCGCCGCCCTTGCGAAGGTTATCGGTCACGGCACAGATTCCAAAAGCACAATCTCCTCCCTCCTCAAGCCGCAACCTGTCCAGATGGACCAGGTCATTCCCTGCCGCAGATCCGACCGGCGTTACCGGATTGGTACTGCGATTCATCTGCAGCCCCGGCGCCTTGCCCAACAGCGAGGCAGCATGCTCGAGATCCACCGGATGGGCTGTTTCAGCCTGCAGCGTCACAGCGACACCATAAAAGATCGGCAGCTGCAAAACATTGACGACGATCTCAATCTGATCGTCATCGAGCAACGCCCGGACCTCGGTTGCAAACCGACGCTCCACTTCGGAGAACCCTTCGCTATCGAGAACTCCGACCTGAGGCATCAAATTAAACGCGTACTGTGTCGAAAAGAGTGTCGCTTCCGCATCACGCCCATTGAGCAGTCGCGCCGTTTCGGCCGCCAGGGCTTCAACCCCCTGGTGCCCCAGAGATGCAGCAGACTGCATTGCGACTGCATTCAGGCGCAACACCTGATAGTCAGCCTGCAGCGGCGCCAGCGCCATCGCGGCGGCGATGCTGGCGGCATCGGGACACCCCAGCACATCGCCACGCCGAATATCGGCAAGCTTATCGCCATTCACCTCCGGAACGATCAGCACGGCCTCGCTCTGCCGTGCCGGGAACAGGTCGATCAGCAGCGCGCCGCTGCCCTTGATTCGCGCCAGCTGCGCCGGATCCAGATCCGGGTCGCACAGAAAGACAACATCCAGGTCCGACTCGATATCAGTGGTTTCGATCGGTCTGACCCGAACGGCACTGCCCCGGAACATCAGGGAGCGCCCGGCCTCATCCTCGCGGTCGTACAGCCGCAGACGTTCAACTTCAAGCGCATGGCCGTCAAGGAGTTCAAACAGATTTTCACCGGTCAGGGTACTGGGTCCAACTATCGCTACGTTCACTATCTACGTGTTCCGTCAGTGGTTACAAACAAAACAGCCCGGCCAGTCATCATCGACCGGGCCGGGCTGGTTATCGGTTCGCGCCTTGGATCAGCCTTCAAGCAGGATCCGCAGCATGCGACGCAACGGTTCGGCCGCGCCCCAGAGCAACTGGTCGCCGACACTGAACGCATTCAGGTAGTCGGGACCCATCTTCATTTTGCGCAGACGACCGACCGGGATGCCCAGGGTGCCGGTCACCTTGGCCGGCGACAGATCGCGCATGGTGATCTCACGCTCGTTCGGTACCACGCTGACCCAATCGTTCGCCTCGGCGATCATCGCCTCGATCTCGTCCAGCGGTGCGTCCTTGGTCAGTTTGACGGTGAACGCCTGGCTATGGCAGCGCATGGCGCCGATCCGTACGCAGGTGCCATCGATCGGCACCGGGGAGTCGGACAGCCCGAGGATCTTGTTGGTCTCGACGAAGCCCTTCCACTCCTCCTTGCTCTGACCATCCTCGACCGCCTTGTCGATCCAGGGGATCAGGGAGCCGGCCAGCGGCACACCGAAGTTGGCGGTAGCGAATTCACCGGAGCGCATGGTCTCGGCCACCTGACGATCGATATCCAGAATAGCGGATGACGGATTGGCCAGCAGCGCGTCGGATCCGGCGTGAATCTGCCCCATCTGCTTGATCAGTTCGCGCATGTTCTGCGCACCGGCACCGGATGCGGCCTGGTAAGTCATGGAGCTGATCCACTCCACCAGACCCGCCTTGAACAGACCACCGAGGCCCATCAGCATCAGCGAGACTGTGCAGTTGCCGCCGATGTAGTTCTTGACGCCCTTGCTCAGGCCGTTCTTGATCACATCCAGGTTGACCGGATCGAGCACGATGATGCTGTCGTCGGCCATACGCAGGGTGGAGGCGGCATCGATCCAGTAGCCGTCCCAGCCGGCGGCACGCAGCTTGCCGAACACCTCGGTCGTGTAGTCACCACCCTGGCAGGAGATAATCGCGTCCATCTGTTTCAGCTCGTCGATATCGCGAGCGTCCTTCAGTGCCGGAATCGCCTTGCCGATCTCCGGTCCGGCTGCGCCAACCTGAGAAGTGGTGAAAAATACCGGCTCGTCAATGTGATCAAAGTCCTTCTCCTCCAGCATACGCTGCATCAGGACCGATCCGACCATTCCTCGCCAGCCTACAAAACCTACACGCTTCATTCGTGCCCCCAATAATATGGATTTCTTTTAACCTGCCCGCTCTAAACAGGGTGCCGACAGATACGGCAACGGGACGGGCTTGCGCCCATCCCGCCTGGAACCTGCCGGGCTTTAACCTATAGGGTATGTCAGCTTAGCTGCTCAGTGCTGCGACCACAGCATCACCCATTTCGGATGTGCCGACCTGACGCATACCTTCAGAGAGGATATCGGGCGTTCTCAGCCCCTGATCCAGTACCTTGCTGACGGCCGCTTCGATTGCATCGGCCGCTTCGCCCTGATCAAGCGAGTAACGTAACATCATAGCGGCTGAGAGGATGGTTGCCAACGGGTTGGCCTTGCCCTGACCGGCAATATCGGGCGCCGAACCGTGGCAGGGTTCGTACATACCCTTGCCGTTCTTGTCCAGCGACGCGGAGGGCAGCATACCGATGGAACCGGTCAGCATGGCGGCCGCGTCGGAGAGGATATCGCCGAACATGTTGCCGGTGACGATAACGTCGAACTGCTTGGGCGCGCGCACCAGCTGCATCGCCGCGTTGTCGACGTACATGTGGCTCAGTTCGACATCCGGATACTCCGCCTTGAGCTCCTCCATGATCTCGCGCCAGAGCACCGTCACTTCCAGCACGTTGGCCTTGTCGACCGAGCACAGCTTCTTGTTGCGGGCACGAGCCGCCTCGAACGCGACACGGCCGATACGGCGGATCTCGTTCTCGTCGTAGACGTAGGTGTTGTAACCCTCGCGGATACCGCCCTCTTTTTCACGGATGCCGCGCGGCTTGCCGAAGTAGATGCCGCCGGTCAACTCACGCACGATCAGGATATCCAGACCCGACACCACCTCCTCCTTCAGCGTGGAGGCGTGCGCCAGCTGCGGATAGAGGATCGCCGGACGCAGGTTGCCGAACAGCTCAAGCTCCGTGCGCAGGCCCAGCAGCCCCTTCTCCGGACGGATCTGGAAATCGGGGTTGGTGTCCCACTTCGGGCCACCGACGGCGCCCAGCAGGATCGCATCGGCCGCCTTTGCCGCCTCCAGCGTCTCCTCCGGCAGCGGCTTGCCGGTAGCGTCGATAGCCGAACCGCCCACCAGCGCCTCGCTCAACTCGAGACCCAGTGAAAACTTCTCGCTGACGACCTCCAGCACTTTGCGTGTTTCCGCCACGATCTCCGGGCCGATGCCGTCACCCGGCAGCAGCAGTACTTTCTTGCTCATTGTAGTGTCCTGAATCCTGTATCAATCAGTTATGGATGGCATCAAACAACCAGGGCGCTTCCTGGCGACGGCGTGCCTCGTAGGCTTTGATCTCGTCGGCATGCTGCAGCGTCAGCCCGATATCGTCCAGTCCGTTGAGCAGGCAGTGCTTGCGGAAGGCGTCGACCTCGAACGCGAACTCCTCGCCCGACGGCGTCACAACCACCTGGCGCTCCAGATCCACGGTCAGTTGGTAACCCTCGTTCGCTTCCACCTCCTTGAACAGCTGATCGACCTGCGCCTCACTCAGGATGATCGGCAGCAGGCCGTTCTTGAAGCAGTTGTTGTAGAAAATATCGGCGAAGCTCGGCGCGATGACGGCACGGAAACCGTAATCGTCCAGCGCCCAGGGCGCGTGCTCACGGCTGGAGCCACAACCGAAGTTCTCCCGCGCCAGCAGCACGCCGGCACCGGCATAGCGCGGCTGGTTAAGCACGAAGTCGGGGTTCAGCGGCCGACCGGCACAATCCTGGTCCGGTTGTCCCTCATCCAGGTAGCGCAATTCATCGAACAGATTGGGGCCGAACCCGGCACGCTTGATCGATTTCAAAAACTGTTTCGGGATGATCATGTCGGTATCGACGTTGGCACGATCCAGCGGTGCCGCGATACCGGTGTACTGGGTAAATTTTTTCATCTCTCGCGACTCCTTACTGGTTCATCATCTCGCGGACATCGACAAAGTGGCCAGCGATCGCCGCCGCTGCCGCCATCGCCGGGCTGACCAGGTGGGTACGCCCACCGAAGCCCTGACGCCCCTCGAAGTTGCGATTCGAGGTCGACGCGCAGTGCTCGCCCGGCCCCAGCTTGTCCGGGTTCATCGCCAGACACATGGAGCAGCCCGGCTCGCGCCACTCAAGCCCTGCTTCGATAAAGATCTCGTCCAGACCTTCCGCTTCCGCCTGCGCCTTGACCAGACCGGAGCCCGGCACCACCAGCGCCTGCTTCAACGTTGCGGCGACCTTGCGCCCCTTGACCACCTCGGCGGCGGCACGCAGATCCTCGATTCGCGAGTTGGTGCAGGAGCCGATAAACACCCGATCCAGTCGAATGTCAGTGATCTTCTGGTCCGCCTCGAGCCCCATATATTTCAGCGCACGACGAATACCGTCGGCCTTGACCTGATCCCCCGCCCGTTCCGGGTTGGGTACGGTGCCGTCGACCGCCACCACCATCTCCGGCGAGGTGCCCCAGGTCACCTGAGGCTTGATCTCCTCGGCGCGGATCTCGACCACGCGATCGAACACCGCATCCTCATCGGAGACCAGATCCTTCCAGGCTGCAGCCGCCTGTTCGAACGAATCGCCCTGCGGCGCGAAGGGGCGACCACGGAAATAGTCGATAGTCTTGTCATCCACCGCGACCAGACCGACACGGGCGCCCGCCTCGATCGCCATGTTGCAGATCGTCATCCGTCCTTCGACGGAGAGACTGCGAATCGCCGAGCCACCGAACTCGATGGCGCAGCCGGTGCCGCCGGCGGTGCCGATCACACCGATAATGTGCAGCACCACGTCCTTGGCGGTCACGCCCGCGCCCAGCTCACCGTCGACGCGCACCAGCATGTTCTTCATCTTCTTGGCGATCAGACACTGGGTAGCGAGCACATGCTCCACCTCGGAGGTGCCGATACCGTGCGCCAGCGCACCGAAGGCGCCATGGGTCGAGGTGTGCGAGTCACCACAGACCACGGTAGAACCGGGCAGCGTCATCCCCTGCTCGGGGCCGACCACATGTACTATGCCCTGGCGGCTGTCGTTCATCTTGAACTCGACGATACCGAAATCATCGCAGTTGGCATCCAGCGTCTTGACCTGAATGCGCGACACCGGGTCGACGATCTGGTCGACGCCACCGGAGCGCTCGGTGGTCGGCACGTTGTGGTCGGGTGTCGCCAGGTTGGCGTCGATACGCCAGGGTTTACGACCAGCCAGACGCAGCCCTTCGAACGCCTGCGGCGAGGTCACTTCATGCAGAATCTGGCGATCGATATAGATCAGCGCACTGCCGTCTTCGTTCTGGCGCACCAGATGAGCGTCCCAGAGCTTGTCATAGAGGGTTTTACCGGCCATCAGCGTATCCCCGTGTTTGTGTTAACCGATTTGGAGTGAAACTGATGCTAGTGCAGTTGCCTGAAATAGACAAATTCATTATTTTTCTAAAATAGATTCCAAAACAGAATAGATAGACACAACGAACCCAAGATGCAGCCACAAATGGATAGCGCTGGCCTAACGGCCTTCGTACGCGTAGCGGAAACCGGCTCCTTCTCGCTGGCAGCCGATCAGTTGTTCCTGACTCAGTCCGCGATCAGCAAACGGGTCGCCCAGCTCGAAACACAGCTCGACTGCCGGCTGTTCGACCGCATCGGACGCCAGGTCAGTCTGACCGAGGCCGGCCGCACACTGCTGCCCCAGGCGCGCCAGATTCTGCATGCGTTCGAGGACGCGGCCCGTTCGTTGCAGAATCTGTCCGGCAGCGTCAGCGGTCGCCTGTCGCTGGCCGCCAGCCACCATATCAGCCTGCACAGACTGCCGCCGGTGTTGCGTGCCTATGCTCGCGCCTTTCCCCAGGTCGAGCTGGATCTACGCTTCGACGAGTCGGAGGTGGCCTATGACCGCGTGCTCAAAGGCGATCTGGAGCTGGCGCTGATCACACTCGCCCCCAAAGCCGACCCGCGCATACTCGGCGAAACCCTATGGGTGGATTCACTGCAGTATGTCGTCGCCGACGATCACCCCCTGGCCTCGGAGCAGGCGCCGAGCCTGAGCCAACTTAACCGCTATCCGGCCCTGCTGCCTGCACCCGACACATTCACTCACCAGTTGGTCCGCGAACAGCTTTCCCAACTGAGGCTGGTACCCAACCTGGGGATGAGCACCAACTACCTGGACACCATCCGCATGATGGTGCGCATCGGCCTGGGCTGGAGTCTGCTGCCGGAGACCATGATCGATGCGGGATTGACGCGATTGCCGATCGCCCGCGAACCCATACTGCGCCCGCTCGGTCTGATCTATCATCGCGATCGCACCCTGTCCAACGCGGCCCGGGAACTGGTCAAGCTGCTGCGCGAGCATGCAAAGGGTGCGGAAGGCTCTACTCGGCCGTAATCAGGCTGTGATTCGGCCGGGATGCGATCCTGTCCAGCCACCGGCCGATATGGGGATAGTCCGCCAGATCGAACCCGCCCTCGTCCGCCACATGGGTGTAGGCATAGAGCGCAATATCTGCGATGGTGTAGCGCTCGGCAGCAAACCAGTTATGCCGCGACAGGTGATCATCCATGACCGCCAGTGCTGCGCGCCCCTGGGCCTGCTTGCCGGCCAGCTGAGCCTTGCGCTCTTCATTCAGCCCCAGATGGCCTAGCCAGAAACGCGGCGTGGCGATATTGGGTTCATGGCTGTACTGCTCGAAACTCATCCACCTCAGCACCTGAGCCTGATCCCAATGCGATTCCGGCCAGTACTCGGTGCCCTGAGCCAGGTAGTAAAGAATGGCGTTGGACTCGCTCAGATGGCGCCCGTCGTCCAGTTCAAGCACCGGAATCTTGCCTGCCGGGTTCATAGCGAGAAAGCCGGGGGTCCGGGTCTCGCCCTGAACAATATCGTAGTGGCGATACTCATAAGGCCGCTGCAACAGGTTCAGCAACAGGCGCACCTTATAGCCGTTGCCGGAGGGGAGATAGTCGTGCAGGATCATTGTCGTCTCCAATCAGTAAAGTGAAAGGCCGGCCGGCCAGGCGCTCCTTCGAACACCGAACGGCAGTTTCCCTTGTCTCCCTCCCGGCAACAATCGAATAATATTGAGATCAGCCATAAGCAACGCTGATGGATAGAGGAACCAGATGGACATCGACCTGTTGCGCGCCTATATCGCTGTCGTCGACACCGGCAGCCTGACCCGCGCCGCCCGCCGGACACATCGAACCCAAGCCGCGCTCAGCATGCAGATGAAACGACTCGAGGAACAGTCCGGCTGCACTCTTTTCTTCAAGGAGGGGCGCAGCCTGGAGCTGACCCACGAGGGCAAGCAGTTGGTCAGCTACGCCCGGCGCTTGCTGGCCCTGCACGACGAGGCACTGAATCAACTCAGAACGGACAGCGCCCTGCCGCCGCTGCGTATCGGCAGCCCGGACGACTATGCTCAGCACCTGCTCCCGCTGGTGGCCGAGGCGATTCAGGCGCGGCATCCCGATCTGCAACTGCAGTTGACCTGCGCCCCCACAAGCAAATTGAGGCCGCTGCTCGATGATGGCGCGTTGGACCTGGCGATTCTGACCCGAGCAGTCGACAATGACGAAGGCCACCTGTTGATGCATGATCGCGGGATCTGGATTCAACATCCACAGTTTGACCCGCTGCAACACACCGGCCTCCCGCTGGTGTTGTATGAGGCGGATTGCAAATTTCACAGCTCGGCGCTCGACGGACTCAACAAGGCGCATCGCACCTACCGAATCAAGGCACTCAGTTCCAATGCCGGTGCGTTGATGGCACTGGTACGCCAGGGCCAGGCGATCACCGCGGCGGCCTCCGCCTCGCTACCGACCGACCTGGTGGAGGTCGACACCGCACTCGACCTGCCGCCGCTGCCGGCCATCGATATCGTACTGGTCAGCTCGGTGACCGGGCACCCTCTGCTTTCAGCCAATTGGGCAGGCGAGTTGGCGCGACAGGTGGCCACTCGAATCGAGAGCCGCAGGTAAGGGTACCGCACTCTCCCCGGCTCCACGCTGGCATTCGCCTACCGCGGCACGGTAAGATCGCGTCATTAGATTTCTGCACACGGAGAAGCTTGTGGCCGATGACCTGCTGAAAATGATGCAGCAGTGGATGACGCAGCTTGAGCGCAGCACCGAAGGCTCTGATAGTGCCTCTTCCGAGCCCTGGTGGCAGTTGCTGCAAGAGCGGATGCCCGACGACCAGCTACCGCCACAGCAGGCGGAGCTGCTGGCTCTGCTCACCCAGCAATCGCTTGAGTTCACCCGCTTTGGCCAACAGTTGATCAGCCAGTTGGAGCAGAACGGCTCGCACAGCGAAATGAGCGGACTGGTAAACCAGTTCCACAACCACCTGAGGCACCTGACCCAGGAGTGGATACTGAAGCGATGGCAGTTACCGGAGCAACTGGGCGCCCTGTTTCGTACTCACAGTTTCCAGGACGATCTGTTGCTCGACAACCCCTTCATCCACGGTATGAAGAGCTTGCTCAATACCCCCTCGCTACTGGGTCTGCAGCACAGCATGCAACGCCAGATGAAAGAGGGTATCGACCTGCTGATCGACTACGAGCAAGCCCTGCGCGACTATTCCGCCCATTACGCCGAGATCAACACCGGCGCGACATCCCGCTTTCTCGAACAGATTGAGGCGTCAGACCCGGCAATCGCCTCGCTTGGCCAGCTACACGATCTCTGGGTGGAAGCCTATGAAGGCAGCTACGCCGAACGGATAGCCACACCGGGATACCGAGACGCTCACGGCCGTATCAGCAACGCCGTCATGTCCTTGCGCCACTTCCTGCAGGAGCTGCGCAACACTCAACTGCAGCAACTCGGCATACCCAGCAATACACAGATGGAACTGATCTACCAGCGCCTCAACGACCAGCGGCGTGAGCTGAAGCAGCTTCGCCGCGAAGTCGCGGCACTGAGCTCTCTACGTGAGGAGATCGCACAGCTCAAGCGCCGCAGCGCTCCCTCAGGCAAAGCAAACCGTAGGGCGCCGACCAAGACAAAAAGCGAAAACAAGGCATGAAGGGATTACAGCTGGATCCGGAAACAATTCGGCAGGAGCTGGTGCTGTTCAATCAGCGTCTTCAGCAGAGCTATGAGACGCTGAAGACGATTGAAGGCGTCGATGTGGGCACAACCCCTCGCTCCGAGATATACCGCAACGACAAAACTCGGCTATATCACTACACGCCGCGCAACCAAACGCAGAACCGGCTCCCCCTGCTGATCTGCTACGCCCTGGTCAACCGCCCCTACATCGCCGACCTTCAGCCCGATCGTTCCCTAATCGCCTCACTGCTGGATCAGGGCATACCCGTTTACCTGATCGATTGGGGCTACCCGGATGAAGGGGACCGCTATCTCGATCTGGACGATTACATCGAGGAGTACCTGGATGGCTGCGTGAACGCCTGCATCGAGCATGCCGCCAGCGACAAGGTAAACCTGCTCGGCATCTGCCAGGGAGGCACCTTCAGCCTCTGTTACACGGCTTTGCACCCTGAGCGGGTGCGCAACCTGATCACCATGGTTACGCCGGTCGACTTTCACACCGACGACTTCATTCTGAGCCACCTGGCCATGAAAGTGGATGCCGATCTGGCCGTGGCCACCTACGGCAATATTCCGGGCGAGGTGCTTAACGATACCTACAACTCGTTAATGCCGATGCGACTGGGCGTACAAAAAAACCTAGGGTTGCCGGCGCAGTTGAGCGACCGTGACAAGGCACTCAACTTCCTACGCATGGAGCAGTGGATCAATGATGGGCCGGATCAGGCAGGCGAAGCCTTCCGCAGCTTCATCCAGCAATTTTTTCAACGCAATCTGTTACTCAAGGGCGAAGTGAAAATCGGCTCCAAACAGATTGATTTAAAAACGATTAACCAGCCGATCTTGAACATCATAGGCGCTCACGACCACCTGGTTCCACCCTCCTCATCCCGGGCACTGGAAACTGCCACCTCCAGTCAGGACTATAACGAAATATGTGTTAACGCAGGCCATATCGGCGTATTCGTCAGCAGCCGGGCACTGAAGCAGGTACCGGAAAGCATCGCGCGCTGGCTGCAGGCGCGCGATTAGCCTTTAGCCTTTTTTGTGTTTCCCCTCGTCACCGCTCTCCGGCTTAGATTCCTGCTTGGACTCATCCTTGGTGCCCTCACTGCGGGGGGAGAACATGTTCCACACCGCCATATTCTGGTCGGCGATGCGGTTCATCATGGTCAGCGGATTCGCGGCACCGATCATGGTTTGCATCTGTTCGCGAATACGGTCCTGATGCTCGAGAAAAGCGGCAATACTCTGCTCGAGATACTGGCTCATCATCCCCTGCATGCTGTCACCGTAGAAACGGATCAATTGCTGCAACACCTGGTTGGTCAACAGCGTGCCATGACCCTCCGCCTCCTGCTCACTGATGATCTGCAGCAGGATATTGCGGGTCAGGTCGTTGCCGGTTTTTGAGTCCTGAACCTGGAACTGTTCACCATTGAGGACAAGCTGTTTGACATCCTCCAGCGTCACGTAACAGCTGCGAGAAGTATCATACAGCCGGCGGTTGGTGTACTTCCTTAATATGCGCACGTCTGTCTCCTTCATTGTCTCGCTTCTACCTCGAACTGGATCAGTCCTTACGGTCCTCGCTGCGACCGTACTGACTCATCATGCTGAATAACATTTTCTGGAATGCCTCCATGGAGCCTATCCCCTGGCTCATGTATGGCTTGAGCAGCGTCAGCGGATCGTAACCCTCCGCACCCGCATCCATCTGCTCACGAATACGACTGATCATCTCATCCTGCAGCGCAGCAACATCGGGCAGCCCCAGCGCCCTGCGCAACTCCTCAGGCGTCATGTCGATATTGATCGTAAATTTCATACCAGCCCCGCTAACTTTCGACGAGCTCAACGGCCGCCCGGCTAACTATTTGAATAATAGTATAAGACCCCCGGCACGATACAGCGTCAAGCGCTATTTTGCTGCACCTTTTCCGGATAAATCCAGACCGATGTCAACACTATAGCGACAAGACACGCAAGCGCGGAAACCAGAAAAGCGGGCATCCCACCCCCCTGCTGCCATATCCAGCCCGCAGCAACGGACCCCAGCAGACCTCCCGCGCCAAAGCCCAGGCTGGAAAACAGTGCCTGTCCCCGCCCCTGTGCAAAAGGAGGAAAATAATGCTGCACCAGCGCGATTCCCGCGATATGCAAGCTGCCGAAACTGGCCGCGTGAAGTAACTGAGCCAGCATAAGCGGAAGGATATAGTCGGGCAGCAAGGCGGTAAGCACCCAACGCAACACGCTCAACCAGAGGCTGACCAGGATGATCGTGCGCAACGACCAGCGCAGCAGAACCCTGCGCATATAGAAGAACAGTACGACCTCTGCCAACACACCGAGCGACCAGAGCGCGCCGATGACGCCGCGACTGTACGCCAACTGCTCCAGCATGGGGCTGAAAAAGCTGTAGTAAGGCCCGTGTCCGAACTGGATCAGGAAGCAGACGGCAAAGAAGGCGAGCACCTGAGGCCGTTTAAGCAGCGGCATAAACGCCTGACCATTCGCCGCCTCGGACCCATCCTCCCGCCCCTGTCCCTGACGAACGATCAGGGTGTTCAGCCAGATCAGCATCAGCAACCCAAGCAGAATCCAGGGCAGCATCCGAATCGATACCAGATCCATCAGGTACCCTGTACCGGCAACCGAAGCGATGAAGCCTATCGATCCCCAAACCCTGATCCGGCTGTAATCGTGCTTATCCTCACCCAGGTAGCGCAGAGTTACGACTTCGAATTGAGGCAGAATCGCGTTCCAGAAGAAGCTGAACGCCAGTGTTACCAGGCCGATATAGAGCGCCTGTTCAGCCCAGAAGATGAGTGCGAAGACGATCCAGGCGGCAAGCGAACCCAGCCGCACGATCAGCATCCTGTGACCGCTACGATCGGCCAGCCAGCCCCACAACGAGGGTGCGATGATGCGTGTCGCGTGCAACATGCCCATCAGAATGCCGATCAACTCCGGCCCGAATCCGAAGGATTGCAGGTAGAGGCTCCAGTAAGGCACCAGAGCACCCAGAAAGGCGAAGTAGAACAGATAAAACCCGGATAACCGGATACGGGGTATTGCCGCTTCCGAGCGCATCAACCCTCCACCCGCTCAGTTCCCCGATAAGGCGTCGAGAATATACTGCGGCAAGGCAAAGCTGCCAGTATGGATCTGCGGATTGTAGTAGCGGGTACGGATAGCGGCGGCCAGGTAGCGCCGCTCCAGCTCAGCCCCTGCAACTTGGCGCAGCGCGGGATTATCGCTGGCCCAGGCGAAAGTCATCACACCGCCCGCGTAGGTCGGCACAGCCGCACAATAGAAGGTTTGATCGGTGAACAGGGGCGACAGCCGCCGTTGAGTATTGCGTACCTCGTCCAGCTGCAGAAAGGCGACGCCGTTCTGCGCCACGAACACGCCCCCCGGATTCAGGCAGCGCTTACAGCCGACATAGAACTCGCTGGTGAACAGCACTTCTCCAGGCCCCACCGGATCGGTGCAATCCGAGATGATCAGATCGTACCGTTCATGACAGTCGCGCACATATTCGACACCATCCGCGATCACGATACTGACCCGCGGGTCATCGAAGGCGCCCGCAGAATGGCCGGGCAGATAGCGCCGACACATATCGATCACTGCCTGATCGATCTCGACCTGGGTCACCGCTTCGACAGAGGAATGCTTGAGCACTTCACGCAGCATGCCGCCATCCCCCCCGCCGATGATCAGGACACGCTTGGCCTGACCATGCGCCAGCAGCGGTACGTGGGTGAGCATTTCGTGGTAGATGAACTCGTCGCGCTCTGTGGTCTGCACTATGCCATCCAGCGCCAGCACCCGGCCAAAGGTCGCGTTACGAAATATCAGCAGTTCCTGATGTTCGGAACGATGCTCAAACAGCAGCTCATCGACCGAGAAACTCTGCCCGTACCCGCCGTGAAGCGTCTCAACGAAGGTGGTCGTCGTCATCTATCGCTATCCGTCCTCGCAGTATCTCCTGAACCCGGGTTTCGCTGGGCTCAAAGGCGCTTTCGAGTACCGCTATGGTCTGCTCCGGCCGGGCTTTACCGCACATAAACACATCAAAGGCGGCGAACTCACGCTCCGGCCAGGTATGCACACTGATGTGCGATTCGGCGAGTACAGCCACACCGGATATGCCGCCATTCGGAGTGAAATGATGCAGGTGGAGATGCAGCAGCGTAGCACCGGCAGCGCGTACAGAGTCACGCAGCGCATGCTCCATTCTTTCCAGATCATCCAGATTGGACGCGCCCAGCAGATCGATGATCAGGTGGGTACCAGCGAAACGATAGCCTGCACGCTCAATAAAATAGTCCTTGCGCGTCTCCCTGTTTCCATGAGCATAGGCGGGCCAATCCCCTTCGCCAGCGGACAGCGTCTGATCCTGCTTGTCTGTCAGATCATCCATACTCGTTGCTCCGGGATTAACGGCAAGCACTCTTGCCTGTTAGCTCAGCACCGGTGTCGTGCGCTCCACATCCCCATTCTGTGCACGATTGCGCAGCAGGTGGTCCAGCAGCACGATAGCCACCATCGCTTCGGCGATCGGTGTCGCGCGGATGCCCACACAGGGATCGTGCCGCCCTTTGGTTACAACCTCTATCGCCTCACCCTGGCTATTGATGCTGCGCCCGGGCAGACGCAGACTGGAGGTCGGCTTCAGCGCAATGCTGGCCAGGATCTCCTGTCCACTGGAGATGCCGCCAAGAATGCCGCCGGCATGATTGGACAGAAACCCCTCGGGCGTCATCTCGTCCCGATGCTCGGTGCCCTTCTGTTCGACCACGTCAAAGCCGTCACCGATCTCAACCCCTTTTACCGCGTTGATACTCATCAGGGCATGGGCGAGCTCCGCGTCGAGACGATCAAAGATCGGCTCACCGAGCCCGACCGGCACGCCGGAGGCAACCACGTTGATCCGCGCACCGATAGAGTTGCCCTCCTTGCGCAGGGCATCCATGTACTCTTCCATCTCGGCGACCACGTCGGCATCGGGCGAAAAGAACGGGTTCCGGTTGACCTGATCCCAGTCGAATCGGCTGGGATCGATCGCCACGGGTCCAAGCTGGGCCAGATAACCGCGCACCTGGACACCGTACTTCGCCAACACCTTCTTGGCCAAGGCGCCGGCAGCCACCCGCATTGCCGTTTCGCGCGCGGATGACCGCCCACCGCCACGATAATCGCGAATGCCGTACTTCTGGCTGTAGGTGTAGTCGGCATGAGCCGGACGGAAAGTGTCTTTGATGTCACTGTAGTCTTTGGAGCGCTGATCGGTATTCTCAATCAGCATACCTATTGGGGTACCGGTGGTACGACCTTCGAACACGCCCGAAAGTATGCGTACTTCGTCGGCTTCGCGTCGCTGCGTGGTGTGGCGTGAAGTACCCGGCTTGCGTCGATCCAGCTCGACCTGCAGTTCTGCTTCACTGATCTCGATACCCGGAGGGCAACCATCGATGATACAACCGAGCGCTGGGCCATGACTCTCACCGAAGGTGGTCAGGGTAAAGAGTTTGCCAATGCTATTTCCGGACATAGGTTCTATCCTGTCTCGCCGTGCCCCGTCGGGACACCATCAAATTCTATCGGAGTACTGACGCAGCTCCTGCGCCGTAATACAAAATACGCCGTTGCCGCCCCGCTCGAGCTCTATCCAGATCAGCGGCAGGTCAGGGTACTGCTCCATCAGATGCACTTCGGAGTTACCGACCTCGACCACGAGCAGCCCGTCATCGCTCAGGTAGCGCCCCGCCTCGCGCAGTATGCACCGGGTGATATCCAAACCATCATCTCCCGAACCCAGCGCCAGATCCGGCTCATGCTGGTACTCATCGGGCATGCTGGCGAGATCATCAGCATCCACATAGGGCGGATTGCTGACGATCAGGTCATAGGGCTGTGCGGGATCCAGCGCATCAAACAGATCGCTATGAACCACCTGTACACGCTCTGCCAACTGGTGGCGCTTGATGTTGCTCGCCGCAACCGCCAAAGCATCTTCCGAGATATCGACCAGGTCGACGGTCGCTTCAGGGAACACCAGCGCCGTTGCAATACCGATGCAGCCGCTGCCGGTACACAGGTCCAGCACACGCTCAACCGCCCCCTCCCGCAACCAGGGTTCATAGCCGTCTTCAATCAGCTCGGCGATGGGTGACCGGGGGATCAATACCCGCTCGTCCACATTGAATGCCAGCCCCATGAACCAGGCCTCGCCGGTGATGTAAGGCAGAGGCTTACGCTCCTCGACGCGCTGACGAAGATACTCCAGCACGCGACGCTTTTCACTGCGGGTCAGCCGGGCGTCGAGCACCTCCGGGCGGGTATCCCAGGGCAGATGTACCGCATTTAGCACCAGCTGTACCGCCTCATCCCAAGCGTTGTCCGTACCGTGACCAAAATAGAGGCCACGCTCATGAAATGCGCTCAGACTGAAACGCACGAAGTCGCGCAGCGTTTCCAATTCGTCGAGCAGAGATGCTTGATCCAGATTCATCGCAGGTCCGATAATGGGGGTTTTACAGGCCGCACATGTTAAAGAAAACGTACCTCAAACGCCATGACTGATGAACCGCAATCCGATCAATCCGACTTTCAGCGTGCAGTCTCCGACGTCAGTCCGTTACAGAGTGATCGTGCGGCGCTAAAGCGCAAGGGTGTGCCCACCCCCTCGGAGTCACAGCAATACCGACGCCAGGCCGCCGAGCAGGAGAATGAAACCTTCGTCGACGGACTGTCTACGACGGCGGTAGAGATCATCGAGTCCGAACAGGATCTGCTGTTCGTCAGCCCCGGCGTACAGATCCGTCAGATGAAGAAACTGCGCCGCGGCCATATACCCTGGCAGGCAGGTCTGGATCTGCATGGCTACACGCTCGACCAGGCGCGCGAGGAGCTGTCACGATTTATACGCGACTGCGAAGCGCGCGGACTGCGCTGTGCACTGGTCATACACGGCAAGTCATACTCCCAGCCAGGACAACCGGCGCTGATGAAATCCCACGTCAATGACTGGCTACGCCAACTCAGTCCGGTGCTGGCATTTTGTTCGGCACAACCGACCGATGGAGGCACTGGTGCGGTTTATGTGCTACTTAAACAGAAGCCGACACGTTGATCGCTTTACCTGACAGGCACGATAACGTACCTTAAGCGCTTTTTTCGACCCGTTCGGGACAGGTATCTCTCTGATGGAGCCACAGATGGAAGAATCCTACGCAAAAATCATCGAATCACTCGGTGAAGATCTGCAACGCGAGGGTTTGAAGGACACACCAAAACGTGCCGCCAAGGCGATGCAGTTTATGACCCGCGGCTACCAGCAGTCGCTGGAAGAGGTGGTCAACGGCGCCCTCTTTCCGTCCGACAACAGCGAGATGGTGCTGGTCAAAAATATCGAGCTCTATTCGATGTGCGAGCACCATCTACTGCCCTTCATCGGCAAGGCCCATGTCGCCTACATTCCGGATGGACGCGTGGTCGGCCTTTCCAAGATAGCCCGCATCGTCGACATGTTCGCCCGACGCCTGCAGATCCAGGAAAACATGACCAAGGAGATCGCAGAAGCGATCCAGCAGGTCACAGGCGCACTGGGGGTCGGCGTGGTGATCGAGGCTCAGCATATGTGCATGATGATGCGCGGGGTGGAGAAACAGAACGCCGAGATGAAAACCTCGATGATGCTGGGTACCTTCAGATCCAACCCGGCCACCCGCGCCGAGTTTCTGTCACTGGTCAGCTAAGTCCTCCTCCACGACTTCCGGGCCCCGCACTCCGGCACCTCTCTCCGGATCGGGGCTCACTTCAGCCAGCTCTTCAAACAGATCGAGTTGGCGGCAGGCCATTCTCCGCCCAATATCGATCAGCGCCGTTGCGCGATGAAACTCATGAAAACCACCCGCCTCCTTGGGCACCCTGATCACCAGGTCCGGGCTGTAACCGGCAATTTTGTAACGGGTCAGCGCCCCCTGCATCACCTCCATTGAGTTGAGCAGTACGGCGAAGCGCCCTGCACGGGCCGGAGACTTGGCCTCCTCCCCCGCGAGGTCCTCGGGGTCCAGATGCATAGCCACCGACTCCCGCGACGCGTTGACATCAACCGCGATGATCAGATCGGCATGAGCGGCAACCGTGGCAACGATCGGTAATGGGTTTAGCACCCCGCCATCTACCAGCACACGGTCCCCGCTGATCACGGGCGATACGATGCCGGGTATCGCTATCGATGCGCGCATCGCCTGCAGCAGACTGCCGCGCTGAAACCAGATCTCCTTATTGCTGGACAGATCGGTTGCGACCGCTGTGTAGGACACGGGGAGTGTCTCGATACTGGGGTCGCCAATCAACTCCCGCAATTTCGCAAACACCTTGTCGCCGTTGAACAGGGTGTTTCTGAAATTCAGATCCAGCAGGCGTACGACATCGATCCAGCGCAAGGTTTCAACCCAAGCCCTGTATTTAGCCATGCCACCGGCTGCATAAAGCCCACCGACCAGCGCCCCCATGGAGCAACCGGCAATACAGGTCACCTGATACCCTCTAGCCTCCAGCTCTTCGATTACACCGATATGCGCATAACCACGCGCTCCCCCTGTCCCCAACACCAGAGATACCGTCGTCATAACTACTCCTGATCAGTCAGTATCACCACAGCCAACTGCCTGCGCCCGCCCAACACACCCGGCGACAGCGCGCCCGCACCGTAGGCATCAATTCGATCGGGTTCAATGCCTTCCGCCAGCACCAGGTCACGCAGCCGCAGCGCCAGCTCGCGTGACTGGCTAAGGCTCAACTCGATATCACGCCCTGCCTGATGCAGCACCAATACCAAATGCTTGTCCGGACGATCCTTCAGCAACGCAGCCATAGTACGCACTGCATTTTCCGGCGACTCGGGCCAATCGGGTAACTCGGCATAGCCCTGCTGCTCAAGCACCTGCGCCCACCCCTGACTGCCGGTGGAGGTATCCACCAACCAATCGAGATGCAGGAAAACGCGGCCATTACCCCGCCGCACGGCATATATCACCAGATAGTTGGAGCCCTTTCGCGCCGCCAGATAGAACTGACTCTCGTCGACACCATACAGTCTTGCCGTATCGAACAGATCGTTGGCCCAGATGGTACTGGCCCCGCACTGCCGTCCGCTGCACTCGAACAACATCTCAGTACCCGCATCCTGCAACTGACCCCGAAGATAACGAAAGCCGTCCTCGGGCGAATGACCGACCGGCAGCTGCCAGGTCATCCTCACCAGCTTGCCGCTCAATCGAAGCTCGCGATCGGTCCGGATCAGACGATTGATCTTGACCACACCACCCAGCATCACCCTGTACTCCTGAGCCTCGATGGTAACGTCCTGAATCTGACGACTGCGTGGAAAGGGCTGCAGGAAGTCCGGCAGTTCAGCCTGAGCCACACCACTTTCGAACAGAGTGATAGCCAATAGTATCGAAATGAAAACATTCCTGGTCATCGGGCGAGCGCCTCCGTTCTGACGGATACCCCTTTATGCAAGTCGCAATAAAACAGATTTACCGCATCCGCGACCCGGTCCACCGTCTCCGGCTCCAGATGCGGGTGGTGACCACCGGCAAACTCGATCAGCCGCAAATGCTCAAGCAGGCCTAGTCGCTTGCGCGTTTTATCTGTCGAGATCCCGCCTTCAGCAAGGCAAACCAGCACCGGCACACCTATGCGGCGAAACAGTGCTTGCACCTGATCCTCACTAAAACGCAATAGCGAAGGCGCCAGCAAGCGCGGGTCGTGAGTCCAGCCATACCCTCCCTCCACCGGTCGTACCGCACGGGAGACGAGATGATTCGCAGCAACAGGACCAACGGGGAATCGCCCGCGCATTCTCGCGGCAACCATGCGTTCCGGATCTCGATATACGACCGGAGTCGACTGCGCGCTGGCATGCCACTCCAACGCCTCATACAGCTGTTCAGGAGTCTCGTCCGAATCGATGGTCAGCGGACCCAACCCCTCGATCATCACGAGGCTAGCAACCCGTTCAGGCGATGCCCCGGCGAGAACGGAGGTTACCGCTGCGCCGAGCGAATGCCCCAACAGGTGGACCTGTTGCAACCCCAGCGCCTCAATCGCCATTCGCAGATCAAACACGTAATCCCAGATGGCGTACCAACTGCTCTGATCGCGCCAAGCGGACCGCCCATGCCCGGCGAGGTCGACGGCGATTATGCGACAGCCTTCCAACCGAGGCGCAAGCTCCATGAAGCTTGCGGCATTATCCAGCCAACCATGCACGGCGAGCACTGTACGCTCCACAGATCCACCGAAATCGATCGCCGCAAGGTGCCGACCGCCGATATCGATACTGAGCTCTTTGATATGCATACATATCCTTAACGGTTTTCCTTCCCCAAGCATAACCGATTCGTTAGGATCCGACACAGACTGAAGCAAGGAGCCACCGATGCCACTACTGGAGCGCACCGCACTGACGCGGGAGCAGAGAGTCTTTTTTCTCACCTTCACACTCCTGGTACTGATCGCCCCCTTTTATTACCAACCCAACCTTGGCGGAGAGGGGCTGATGCTGCCCTACAACGCCAGCATTTGGGCGGCGAGCCTGATCACCCTGGCAGCCGGCCTGATCTCCATGCTCAAACATGAATCTTTTGTCTGTCCACGGCATATCGGTCTGCTCATGCTCTTTCCTGCAGGCCTGGTGTTGGGTGGATTTCTAACCGGGATCGAGCGCCCAACGGAGTGGCTGATCCGCCTCGGCGTAATCCTGGGCGGCATTCTGTTCTGGTTTTCGCTATTCCAGTTCCGTCTGACCCGGCGCCAGGTCGATACCGCCATCTATCTGGTGTTGGCCGGAATCATGATCCAGGGGCTGATCGGTCTCAGCCAAATCCTTCCCAACAATCCGTTCAAGGGCCTTATGCCCTGGGTAGCGGGAAAGGTACCGGCCGGCATCTACCAGCAACCCAACCTGCACGCCTCGATGATGGCGACAGGTATCGCACTGGCGCTGTATCAAGCGACTACGCCCGCCTTTTTACGCCTGCGCTGGCCGTTCAAGGGCCTGGTTTTGATGACACTGCTGCTCGCAAGCGCAAACATCGTCACTATCGGTTCGCGAGTCGGTTACCTGGGCCTGCTGATTGCGCTTACGCTGCTCGTGCTATCCAGGCACCGAGTGCTGTTCAGACGCAAGCTGACCAGCGCACTGTTGATCGCGGCCATCGCCGGAGGGGCGGGCATCGGGTTGAACACCAGTGATACAGGCACCGTCAACGCCATCACGAAATTTGAGCGACTGACCGCCAATGAAGGCGTCAGCGGCGACGCCCGCCCCCATATCTATCGCCTGGCCTGGCAAACCTTTCTGCAGTCTCCTCTCATCGGGCATGGGATAGGCAGTTTCCAGCATGTCTTCCAGGAAAATCGCCCAGCCTACTACCAGCAGGTTCCGAACTACAAACTGGATGACAAACGCTTCAGCCATCCGCACAACGAGTTGCTGTTCTGGATGATCGAGGGCGGCCTATTGGCGCTGGTGTCGATTGCGGCAGCCGCTGTGGCCGTCGTTTGGCAGCTGATACAGATGGGCTGGCAACGCGGCGGCGCCATGGCTGCACTGTTGGCGCCGATAGCACTGCACACCCAGGTCGAACTTCCTTTCTACATCTCCAATGTCCACTGGATCATGCTGCTGATACTGCTGTTTCTCTGCTTCCAGAGCGGCAAACGAGAGAGGGACTTAAAACTCAGCCACCCTGCACAAAGCGGGGTACGCGTCACGACGCTAGTGGCAACCCCCTTACTGATAATGTTCCTTGCTCACGCACTGCTGGCCAGTGCCGGCATCGTTCAGTACATGCGCAGCAAAGGCACCCAGCCCAAACACCTGGCACCAGCCCTGAACGACTTCTACTTCAGGGAGATGGGAGAGTATTTCTGGATGCGATCCGTGCTGTACCGGGAGCTACATCAGAATACCAAGGAGCACACGCAAGAGTTTATTGACTGGGCGCAACGCTACACACAACAGAGTCCGGACAAACAGCTATACACCGACATGGCTCGCGCCTACCTGCAGCTCGGCGAAAGACAGAAAGCGATCGAGACCCTGGCCCATGTCAGGGCGATCTATCCGGACGACAAACAGTTGGAGAAGCTTGAGGAAGCGGTGGTGAGCGGCAAGCTTACAGCCGATACCAGCAACGAAGCGAGCCCATCCCAGCTGCCGGCCAGTCAAGCTCGATAACCGCGATCTCACCCGGGGCGGGGCTGAACCTGGCGCCGCTTTCGCCTTCGCACAGCAACCCGATCAGCCACCCGAGAAGCGGCAGATGCCCAACCACCAACAACGCTGCATCTCCCGCCTCGCCGTCGGCGAAGTAGCGCTCAAGCAGTGACAGCGCCTGATGGGGGTCCGTCAGCGGCAAGAGTCGATCGCTAAACTCCTGCCGCACGGTACAAGAGAGGAAGGGGCACAACGCTTCTGCTGTTTCACGGCATCTACGCCAGGGACTGGATATCAGGCAAGACACCCGCCCCAGAGGCTCACCAAGCGCATCAGCGCGCTCCTGCAGGCGAACCAACGCGGCCTGAGTCAAAGGCCGTTCCGGGTCGTCATCCCGGCCCGCCACCGCTTCGCAGTGGCGCATCAACATCACACGCACGGCTCAGCTCCGCGGCAGTACGAACTCGACATCGCTGGCCTGCTGGTTGAGCATCATGCGCTTGGCAACCTCCTGCACCGGCGCGCCCTCAAAGACCACCTGATAGAGACCATCCACCAGCGGCATATAAACCTCTTTCTCGGCAGCCTTGTTGCGCACCTGACGCAGGGTATTGACCCCTTCCGCAACCTCGCCCAGTGCATCAACCGCTTCCTGCAAGGTTTTCCCCTGACCCAGCGCATAACCAACACGGTAATTACGACTGAGCGGCGACATACAGGTCACGATCAGGTCACCCACTCCGGCCAAGCCAAGAAAGGTAAGGGGGTTTGCCCCCATGCTGACGGCGAAACGACTCATCTCTGCCAAGCTGCGGGTCAACAGCATACTCTTGGTATTTTCCCCCATACCGAAAGCCGCGCTCATACCGGCCGCTATTGCATAGATGTTTTTCAACGTGCCGCCAAGCTCTACACCATAGGTATCGCTACTGGCGTAGACGCGGAAATAGGCGCTGTGAAGCAGTGCCTGAATGCTGTCACGCAACGCCTCGTCACCCGACGCGATCACCGTGCCGGTCAGCTCCCGTTGCGCCACCTCCTTGGCCAGATTGGGACCGCTGAGGACGCCGACCCGCGCATCGGGAAGCTCCTGAGATATCACCTCGCTCATCAGGCAAAAGGTGCCAGCCTCTATCCCCTTGGTCGTACTGACCAGGATCTGTCCAGGCCTTATCCAGGGACGAGCCTGCCGCGCAACCTCACGCACCGCACCGGAGGGCACGGATACGAAAACGATCTCTACATCCTTAAGCGCCTGAGCCATATCGGAAGTGGCAACCAAACCTTCAGACAGACTTACCCCGGGCAGATAGCGCTTATTTTCGTGCAGCGCATTAATCTGCTCGGCAGACTCGGCGTCACGCATCCATAGACGCACTTCGCGCCCCTTTTCGGCGATCATATTGGCGATCACAGTGCCAAAATTACCGCCACCGAGTACTGCCACTGCAGCAGAACCGCTCATATACTCCTCCGGCTGAACGAAATTCAGCGCTCGTCGATACTATCGAGCAATCGATTTATGCCGTAAAAGGCCAGTTTGACCACTCCGAAGGCAATCACCGCCAACCCCAGAAACAGCAACAACTGACGGGGATCTTCCGTGCGCCCGTACCCTGCAAGCCCAACGGCAGCAAAAAACGCACTGGCGATGATCGCCAACAGGTTACTGATTCGCCCCGTACGATGACGATCCAAACCTCAGCCCTCTATCGATCCTGTTTCGGTTGCTCAGCCTCATCCGGAGACTGCTCGCCAGAGGGTTCCGAAACCTGCTCGAGCGGCTGCTCAGGTTCCGGTTCGTCAACGTCAGACTCAGCTGCACTCTCCGGAGCGATCTCCGGCACGCTTTCCTGTTGAATCTCGTTTTCTTGGGCGGACGGCCGCTCCGGCTCGGCAACATCCGGCTCAACCGCATCCGACTCGATCGAGTCCTGTACAGCATCGATCGACTGTTCAGCAGCGGCTACGGCCTGCTCGGCATCAGCGGAACCTTCCTGCTCAGCGGATTCCCCATCTTTATCTGAACGCTTGCCAGCCGTAGCAACCGGATCAACCAACAACTCCGCCTCGGGATGGATGCATTCAAGCTTTACGCCGGTCTCCTCTTCGATCTGCGGGATCATGAATGAGTCATCCTCACAGGCGAAGCAGATCGACGTACCTGTAGCGCCAGCACGCCCGGTACGCCCTATGCGGTGCACGTAATCGTCCGCATCGTCCGGTAGCTGATAGTTGATAACGTGGGTAACGCCGTCGATATGAATGCCACGCCCCGCCACGTCGGTGGCGACCAGCACCTGTATCTTGCCGCTACGAAAATCTTCCAACGTCTTCAATCGCTTGTTCTGCGGAATCTCACCTGACATCAGCGCTGCACTTAAACCATCCCTACGCAGCTTCTCTGCCAATGATCGTGTCTCATGACGTCGATTGCAGAATACGATTGCGCGCTCGATGCCGTGAACCCGCAGGTAGTTAATCAGCAGACGGTATTTTTCATGACTGGAAACCAGAAAAACCTTCTGCGACACACTGTCGGTGGTCTTGCGTTCGGATTCGATTTCGATCCTGACCGGGTCGACGGTCCACTGCTGCGCCAGACGCATGATCTCTTCGGTAAAGGTCGCACTGTAGAGCAGCGTCTGACGCTCCGGCCCCTTGCGCGGAGTATGGCGAATGATGGTACGCACATCGGGGATGAAGCCCATGCTCAACATCCGGTCCGCCTCATCCAGAACCAGCACTTCCACGTTGTAAAGATCGACCTCTTTACCGCGGACAAAATCGATCAATCGACCCGGTGTAGCAACCAGTATATCGACCGGACCTCGCGCAAGATCCTTACGCTGGCGGTCGTAGTCCATCCCGCCCACCAGTGACACAACGCTAAGGTCGGTGTATTTGCACAACCCTTCCGCATCGGAGGCGATCTGCAGGGCAAGCTCACGGGTCGGCGCAATAATCAAAGCGCGGGGCTCGGCCAGCTTACGTCGAGCCTCAAGCGGATAGTCGAGCAGGTCGGTAATAATGCCGATCAGAAAGGCTGCCGTCTTACCTGTACCGGTTTGGGCCTTGCCGATCATATCTTTGCCGGCAAGCGCCGGTTCGATGGTTTCCGCCTGGATCGGTGTGCAGTACTCGAACCCCAGATCGGCGATGGCATGCATCAGCACATCAGGAAGATTGAAATCATGGAACCGCTTCTTGCCGTCCAGCGGCGCCACCTTGAAGCTCTCGGGCGTCCATTGACGGGACTCGTTCGCGCGCGACTCGCGCGGCTTACGGGAGCGGCGACGCCGCCGCGGCTTTGCCCCGGCATCATTGTTTTCGGCTGCGCTAGCTATCACTTTCTCTTCAATACTCAAGTGCTTACCTTCTTAATTAAACCTGTCAGTTATCGATCTGGCGGCGAAACGGCGGCAGGGAGTCCAATAGCAGGCGGCCATAACGGCGGGTCACTACCCGGCGGTCCAGCAACACCACACGCCCCCTGTCCTGCTCCGTTCTCAACAACCGGCCGACCGCTTGCGTAAGGCGCATCGACGCCGCCGGCACAGCCCAGTCGGAAAACGCATTTCCACCCTGTTGCTCGATCCATTCGGCCATAGTGGCATCCACCGGATCATCCGGGACGCCGAACGGCAGCTTGGTGATTATCACATCCGTGAGGTAGCCTCCGGGAAGATCCACCCCTTCCGCAAAGGACGCCAGGCCAAAAATAACGCTCGGCTGACCCGCGTCGATACGCTCGCGATGAATCCTCAGAATCTCTTGCCGGCTGTGGTCCCCCTGAGCAAGGATCCTATTCTTAATGGATTCAGGCTGGCGTTCAAGGGTAGACAACATTTGACGCCAGCTACTGAACAGAACAAGGGCGGCGCCAATACCCTCCAGCTGTTTGGCCAGATACACCGCAATCTCGTCGGTGTGGGCTTGCTGGTCGCCGGGATCCGAACTCATGGCCGGCACCTCAAGGGTACCCATATTGTAGTGATCGAATGGGCTTTGCAGCCTCACGCAACTGGTATCCGCCGGCAACCCCAACTGATCCAACAGACGATCGAAGCGGCCTAGCGCGGTCAGCGTCGCCGACGTAACCACAGCGCCGAAGCAGACATCCCAAAGATGATCGCGAAGGGTGTCGGCTGCGGAAACCGGGGCACTACGAAGCTCGATGTCCGTCGCTAACTCATGCTCTATGCGAGACAGCCAGCGTGCTGTTGGCGTCCGCCCTTCAGGGTCGGGTGTCGCGTAACTCCGCGCCAACCAACTGATCTGTTGCACACGGCCCCAGAGAACTCCCAGCTGAGGGTACCAACGCTCGGCCAGGCCACGCTCGATCTCTGCAATATCGCCCTCCATCGCCTCACGCAACACCGACACCAGCTGCTCCATATGCTGCTGAACCCGTTCGCTGGCATGGGTAAGGTCACGACACAGAATCCTGAGCACCTCCGGCACAAGGCCACGTGAGAAACGCACCCGCGGCCCTCGCTCTTCAGCATCGAGCAGTGCCTGTATCTGCGGCTCCAGTTGCGCCAGAATCTCGCCCATCTCCCGCAAAGGGTTGGCGATACGCTCAACAGGATCCAGCAACGCAACCGCCGACCCCGCTTCATCCAATAAGCCATGCAACCTCTTGGGCAGGGACTGACACAGCTTCTGACTACTGCCTAATCTCATCGAAAAGGCGAAATGACCACTAGCCTTGTCCGGTAGATGATGCCCCTCATCCAGTACGTATACTGTATCCTTCGGATCCGGCAGTATGGCGCCGCCGCCCAATGCCAGATCGGAAAGTACGAGATCGTGGTTGGCGACGACCAGTTCGGTACTGTCGAGCTGATCTCGGGCACGGTAGAAAGGACAGGCAGAAAAATTGAGGCAGCGGCGGTTGCTACACTGCATATGATCGCTGGTCAGCGGCCGCCAGAGCCCCTCGTCCAATGCGTCCGCCAGATTATCGCGATCACCGTCCCATCCCCCGGAAACGAAACGATCCATCAGGTCACGGTAGGTTGCGAGCGTATCGGCGTCGAGCACTTCGGCGTATTCATCCTCGTACAGAGCCATCTGACCGAGTTCTCCCTGCCGCTCAAGATGCTGCTCCATCTTGTTTATGCAGAGGTAACGCCCGCGCCCTTTGGCGAGCTGGTAGCGAACATCCAGTCCCGCATGCTGAATCACCTCGGGAAGGTCTTTGTTGACCAGCTGCTCCTGCAGCGACACCGTAGCAGTCGACAACACGATCCGCTTCTTGCGCGCCCTGGCGATCGGCAGCGTTGCCAACAGATAAGCAATGGTTTTTCCGGTACCGGTGCCCGCCTCGACCACACTGACGTGTCGCTCTCCTAAACGTTCGCCCTGCTCGCCCACGCCGATTCCGCCCAGGGTACGTGCAATCTCGGCGATCATCTGCTTCTGAGCGGCCCGCGCCTTCAATCCCCGACTGCTCAAAAACCGGCTGTAGGCAGACTGAATCTCCTGTTTTAGTGTTGCGTCGAGCAAGGGCGTTCCTTCCGATCCTGATTTGCGGGGCATAATAACAAGAGACTGGATGTTTAAACAGATAATTGCTTGACGCCGGCAAAATACTGTATAAAACTACATGTACTGTATAAATAGACATATGACCATGAAACTGACCAAACGCCAGAGCGAAGTCCTAGACTGCATCCGCCAGCATATTGAAGATACCGGCTACCCTCCTACCAGGGCCGATATAGCACGCGATCTCGGGTTCCGCTCGGCAAACGCGGCGGAAGAACATCTAAAGGCCCTGGCGCGTAAAGGGGCTATCGAGATTATTCCGGGAACCTCGCGTGGCATACGCCTGCCTGAACCCGAACTGTCCGAGCACGGACTACCGATCGTGGGACAGGTTGCAGCAGGCGAGCCGATATTGGCGCAGCAGCACATCGATGACTACTGCACCATCGGCGCTGAGTTTTTTCACCCAAGCGCAGATTACCTGCTTCGCGTTCGCGGCATGAGCATGAAGAACATCGGCATCCTCGATGGCGACCTGTTAGCCGTGCATCAAACACCGGAAGCGCGCGAGGGGCAGATAGTTGTAGCCAGAATTGGTGACGACGTCACCGTGAAACGTTTTCACCGTGAAGGATCCATGGTGTACCTGATTGCCGAAAATGAGGAGTTTGACCCGATCGAGATCGACCTCTCCGAGCAAGAGCTTCAGATTGAGGGGCTGGGTGTCGGCGTCATTCGGCAGAGAGCAGACCTTTAACAACGAGGTGTCAGCATGCACGCGACAGCACTGGACTACGGGACAACTAGCTTATCAGCACCCACAGGTGGCCGCGTTACCGAGATCATTCAGCACAATGGTGATATATCATTATCGCCCCTGCTGCTGCCCATGCTGGCCCAACTCAGCCGCCAGCAGCGCTGGCTTGCACTGGTCGGTGCACCGACCGAGATCGATCGCACCGCTCTTTCCGCGGCCGGTGTAGCGCTTGACCGTATATGGATACTGCGCCCGGACAGCAAACACTCGACAGTGGATCTCGCACAGCGGGCATTAAGCGCCGACACCTGTCACACCGTCGTGTCCTGGCACAGCCATCTGGATGAGGGTGAGATAAACCTTTTACAGCAGGCAGCAAGCCTTGGAGACGTACAGGGAATCGTGGTACGCAGCCGCTAAGCGGCCAGCTACCACTCCAGCATCGCGCTGCGCTGACGATCGATCAGCGCATTCAGCTCCGAATACCACTGCTGAAACTCCGTCAACAATACTCCATCCTCAGCATGGTCTGGATTGACCTGCACAATGTGGATCTCCGACAGGCTTTGCCTTGCATCTGCAGGCTTTGAGCGCTCGGCGGAAGCGCTCCAGCACGCCAGATACGCACGTTCCAACCTTGCCAGCCAACTGCCCGGACTGGCAGCCAGCTGCTCCATCTCATTCAGTTCGGGTGACTCCTGGCCCGTCGACTCAAACTGCGCCTGCAGGTCAGCAACGCCGTCAATGGCACTAACATCAAGCCGATAACGCTCACCGATCTCGCGGATGAAAGCGTGAACAGCCCCCTTCAGATGAAAGAGGACCGATTCGTTGTAGGACTCGATGATGCCATGCTTATTCCAGGCAGTGGAGTCTTGCGCCCGGACCAATGCATCGAGATGCAGGCGCACGAAACCCAGCTTCTGATTGGTCCTGGCTACGTAGATTTCGCTCATACCGCCCTCGTCAGACTGTCACTTCTTTTTGCGTGCATGCTCTTCACGCCATTTACCACCGGCGCAATAGGCACGCCACCCAGTCGCCTTGCCGTCCTGTTCCGACATGACATACTGCTCTTTCGTCTTGCGGCTATAGCGGATGATAGCCGGATTACCCTCGCCATCGTGCTGCGGCGCGTCAAGCAGGTAGTGATATTTCGGATCAAGCTCATCTTTATGCAGAATCAGCTCCGACACCAAAGGCGCCCTTGTCTCCCGGTTTTTCGGGAACTGACTTGCGGCCAGAAACAGACCGCTGGCACCATCACGCAGTACATAGTGGTCGTCAACCTTCTCGCATTTGAGCTCGGGCATGTCGATCGGATCGATCTTTGGCGGCGCCACTTCACCACTTTTCAGCAGCTTGCGGGTGTTCTTGCACTCCGCATTGGTGCAGCCGAAGAACTTGCCGAAGCGGCCGGTTTTAAGCTGCATCTCCGAGCCGCACTTGTCGCACTCGATAACAGGACCGTCATAACCCTTGATCTTGAAGCTTCCGGCCTCGATCTCGTAACCGGCACAATCCGGATTGTTACCGCATACGTGAAGCTTACGGTCGGCGTCAACCAGGTAGGAGTCCATCGCAGCACCGCACAGATCGCAGCGATGTTTGCTGCGCAGAATGCGCGACTCCTCCTCATCATCCCCCTCGGCGCTGACCACCTCATCCCCGGGGATCAGGTTGATGGTGGCTTTGCAGCGCTCCTTAGGCGGCAGGTTATAGCCGGAACAGCCCAGGAAAACGCCGGTACTGCCGGTTCTGATCATCATCTTTCGACCGCATTCCGGGCAATCGATATCGGTTGGCGTCGGACTGTTGGGACGCATACCGCCTTCCGGTGACTGCGCGCTCTCCAGTTTATCGACAAAGCCGGCGTAGAAGCGATCAAGCAGCTCGCGCCAATCCACATCGCCTTGCGCGATCTCATCCAACTGCTCCTCCATCCGGGCAGTGAAGCTGTAGTCCATCAGATCGGCGAAGTTCTCGTTGAGCCGCTCGGTGACGATGTCACCCATCTTTTTGGCATAAAAACGGCGCCCCTGAACCTCCACATAGCCGCGATCCTGGATAGTCGAGATGATCGAAGCATAGGTAGAGGGGCGTCCGATACCGCGCTTCTCCAACTCTTTGACCAGGCTCGCTTCAGAGTAACGGGGCGCCGGCTTGGTAAAGTGCTGCTTGGGATCCAGCGCGCCAAGTGTGAGCTGATCGCCCTGCTGCACATCCGGCAGGATCAGATCCTCATCGCTCTTGCCTTTCGTCGCCAATACCCGCGTATAACCGTCAAACTGGAGAATACGCCCCTTGGTCGTCAGCTCGAACTCCCCTGCCTTAACCTGCAGGCGGGTACTTAAATAGCGAGCAGGGGTCATCTGACAGGCGATAAACTGACGCCTGATCAAGTCGTATAGACGCACAGCATCCGTATCCATACCGGCCAACCGGTCGGCGGTCATCTCAACATCGGAGGGGCGGATCGCTTCGTGCGCTTCCTGCGCGCCCTCTTTAGAGCTGTAGCGTACCGGGTCGGCCGGCAGATACTCATCCCCGTAGCGAGACTGGATATGTTCACGACAGGCCGCCACAGCCTCAGCGCTCAGATTGGTAGAATCTGTACGCATGTAGGTGATATAGCCGGCTTCGTAAAGGCGCTGGGCCAGCATCATCGTTTTCTTGACGCCAAATCCCAGGCGAGTACTGGCTGCCTGCTGCAGTGTCGAGGTGATAAACGGCGCGGATGGTTTGCTGCTGGTCGGCTTGTCCTCTCGATTGACCACCGTGAAGCGAGCCGCGTTGAGCGCATCGAGCGCGATCTGGGTCTGGGCCTGGTTGACCGGCCGGAAGTTGGCACCGGCCTGCTTGGTCACCTGCAAGCGGAGCGCTTCGGCCTCAGGCGTTTTGACATCGGCGTGAACCTCCCAGTACTCCTCCGGGACGAAGGCCCTGATCTCCCGTTCACGCTCGACCACCAGACGCACGGCAACCGACTGCACACGACCGGCCGAGAGTCCGCGCGCCACCTTCTCCCACAGCAGAGGCGACAGCATATAGCCCACGACGCGATCGAGAAAACGGCGCGCCTGCTGCGCATTGACCCTGTTCAGATCCAGCTGCGCCGGCTCCTCAAACGCATCCTTGATCGCCTTCTTGGTGATTTCGTTAAACACCACACGGCGATAGCGACTATCGTCACCACCGATGGCTTCGCGCAGATGCCAGGCAATCGCCTCCCCTTCGCGGTCCAAATCGGTTGCGAGATAGATTTCGTCGGCGGAGCGGGCAAGTTTCTTCAGCTCTTCGACAACTTTTTCCTTACCCGGCAGGATCTCGTAGTGCGCCTCCCAGGCGTTTTCCGGATCGACCCCCATACGAGCAACCAGCTGTTCGCGGGATTTGCGCTTTTTATACTCCTCTTTCTCCTGCGCAGACATCTTGCGGGTTAAAGCAGCCTGCTTAGCACGCTCCTTAGGGTCGCTTTTCGCCGCGCTGCCGCTGGTCGGCAAGTCGCGAATATGACCAACGCTCGATTTCACCACATACTGGCTACCGAGATATTTGTTGATCGTTTTCGCCTTGGCCGGCGATTCCACAATTACGAGCGTTTTTCCCATCAGGATATCCTTAAACAGCTGGTACCATCCCCAGAAACTGCGTGCATATATAAGTGTTGTGCTACCGGGGGTCAAGCGAGGCCCGCATTAAATCATAGAGACTCAAGGCGATAGAGGCGGCGCCTCAGCTTCGCAAAGCCGATAGAGTCGCTTTATAATTCACCAAGCAACCCTCTTTTTTATTCAGAGTGCCAAAGTTGATGCTGTCAGACAATCTGATGTATGTCGTATTGATCGCGCTAGTCGGTATGGCCGCGCTTGCCGCCAACTACGTTATCACGACTCGAGAGGCTCAAAACAAATTCCGCAGCGAGCGCTTGAAGTGGCTCAAGCAGCAATCCGAGCATACGCTGAATGCACTTAGCATCCTCAAGGAGGTGGGCTGTCGGAGTGACATCGTAGAAAAGCTCAACCAGCACGCCATGTCGCTGATCGAAGAGATCAGCGCACTTGCTCCCGATTCCGAGCTGATGACCGAAATTGCCCGCAACAAAGAGAGTACGGATCGCGTCAAGCGACGCCAGGGCGGGCTGGAGAGTGACCGTGCAGTCCGTCGCGCCCAGATCTATCTGAACTTCGCCGAGAAGCTGCTGATCGAAATGGGCCGCAAGGGCCGGCTGACACCCCAGCTGGCCAAAGCCTATCAGCAGGAGCTCTATTGGTTAAACGTATCGATGGTGACCGAGGCTCATGTCAATCAGGCCCAGCGTTTGCTTGCCAGCGGCGAAAAACATGGCGCGCTTGCGCATTACAAGCACGCCAAGGCGATACTGGTGCGTGCCACCATCTCTCAACAGCAGAAGCAGGTGCTGTTGAATCAATTGCAGAGTGAGATCGATAAACTGCAGCCCAAGCGGGACTATGGCGCCGGTGCACTCGCCGACTCCATCGACAATTACCTTAACCAGTGAGCTTCCGGTTTTATAGCGGCGCGAAACGCGGCACGCGCTCGCCACTGGCCAGCACAACAGACTCGACAAACATACCCAACGGCCGGACCCACAGGCCAAAATCGCCATAAAGCGCCCGATAGACCACCATCCACTCCTCAGTTTCCGAGTGCCGTGCCGTGCCGATCACCTCGTAGTCCCTGCCCTTGTAGTGACGGTAAATACCCGGCGCCAAATCAGTTTCAGAAACCATATAAAACTCCTACACCCGCTCATCGATCAGTATGTTGAGCTGCTCGGCTATCCGCTCCAGGTCTTCACCCTTACCCTCCTGCCAGAACGCAGAGGCATGGGTGGGGGTGGATTCCAGCGCAATCACATCAAGAGGTAGCTGCTTGAGCACCTGATTGAGCCTGGACAGTGCCACTTCCGACAAGGCGCGTTCGCCGTCGATCCAGCTCCACCCCTCCTGCAACCCCTCATTGGCAAGGGTCTCACCGCGAAACACCTTCCAGGTTTTCCAGCAGGCTTTCTGGGCTCGATCCAGATTCAGGCGCTGCATCCGATATACCGGAACATTCAACGTATCCCCCTCCACCTCGCCGGTCTGACGCGGTAGTTGCAGACTGGCCAATTGGATGTGAAACCCCAGCGGTTTAGCCCGCAAGCGAAGCTGAGCCTGGAACCGCTGACGAGGCGTAGGCATGACCCACATCACTGATCCGATCAGTGACATGACAATGAAAATAATGATTAACCATTTCATGGTGTTATCCTTAAGGTAGAACAAGTGAATGTGCCGTCACCCTGACGCCACACTCAACACAACAAGGAGCCCGAACCATGGCCCGCTATACTCGCATTCTGCTTGCAGTCGATCTGTCCGACGAATCCTCCCAGCTCGCCGAACGCGCGGTGGATCTCGCCCGTGCGAACCAGGCCCAGCTGAGCCTGATCCACGTTGTAGAACCATTGAGCTTTGCCTATGGTGGCGATGTACCGATGGATCTATCGACGATTCAGGAGCAGCTTGATGAACATGCCCGGAGCAAGTTGAACACTTACGCCGAAGGCCTGGGTTATCCGGTAGACAAAAAGTTTGTCGTCACCGGCAACACCGAGACGGAGATCCATCACGTCGCCAGCAATGAAGAAACCGACCTGATTATCGTCGGCAGCCACGGCCGACACGGCCTCGCGCTGCTGCTGGGCTCCACGGCTAATGGCGTACTCCATGGCGCCCCCTGCGACGTACTCGCGGTGCGCGTGCGCAAAGACAAAGAGTGATACTCAATCGCAGGCCGGATCATCCTCCGGCCTGCATCTCCTCCAACTCGACCCATCGCTCCATCAGCTGCTCCAACCGCTGTTCCTGATCGTGCAACGCCTGCAGCCGAACAGACACCTGCGCATGATCCTGGCTGTAGAAGTCAGGCGCGGAAGTCTCTGCCTGCAACGCGGCTAAAGCGTTTTCTGCCTCCTCCATCAGTTTCGGCAGCTCATCCAGCTCCCGCTGGAGCTTGTAACTGAGCTTACGCGCGGCTTTTGCTTTATCAGTTTTCTGCTCGACGATGGGCTCAGAGGCGGTCGTTTCTTTTACTGCAGCCTTGGCTACGGGCCGCTGACGCAACCAGTCCTGATATCCGCCGACATACTCAGCCACACGGCCCTCACCCTCGAACGCCAGGGTGCTGGTCACCACATTATCGAGGAACCGGCGATCATGGCTGACCAGCAGCAGCGTACCCTCGTAGTTCAGGAGGATCTCTTCCAGCAGCTCCAGCGTCTCGATATCCAGGTCGTTGGTCGGCTCGTCCATCACCAGCAGGTTAGCCGGCTGACTGAACAGCCGCGCCAGCAGGACACGGTTACACTCGCCCCCCGAGAGCGCCTTGACCGGGGTGCGCGCCCGCTCGGGACTGAACAGGAAATCCTGCAGGTAGCTGATGATATGGCGATTCTGACCGTTGATCTCGATGCTTTCCCGACCACCCGATACGTTGTCGATGATGCTACGCTCCGGGTCGAGCTGGCCGCGCAGCTGATCGAAATACGCCACCTCCAGCTTGGTCCCCATCCGCACCGTGCCACTCTCGGGCTGCAGCTCTCCGAGCAGGATTTTCAGCAGGGTACTCTTGCCCGCACCGTTGGGGCCGATCAATCCGACGCGGTCGCCACGCTGGATCGCCAGGGTAAGATCACGAATAATCGGCCGCCCTTCGTAACTCTGAGAAACGTGCTCGAGCTCGACAACCAGCTTGCCCGACTTGACCGCCTCTTCGAGATTGAAGCGAGCTCCGCCCTGACGCTCCCGCCGCTGAGAGCGCTCATCGCGCATCTTTTTCAGTGCCCTGACTCGGCCTTCGTTACGGGTCCGCCGGGCCTTGATCCCCTGCCGTATCCAGCGCTCCTCCTGTGCCAACTTCTTGTCGAACTCTGCATTGTGCCGAGCCTCCTCCTGCAGCAACGCCTCCTTCTGCTCCAGATAGCGACTGTAGTTACCCGGGAAGGAGGTTAGCGTGCCGCGATCCAGCTCGATGATTCGGGTCGCCAAACGGTCGACCAGCGCCCGGTCATGCGAAATAAACAGCACACCACCGCGGAAGGCGAGTACCTGCTCCTCCAACCACTCGATCGTTTCGATATCCAGGTGGTTGGTCGGCTCGTCGAGCAGCAGAAGATCCGGGTTCTGCACCAACGCGGCGCCCAGCGCGGCACGACGGCGCCAGCCGCCTGACAGCTCAGCCATCCGCTTGTTACCGGGCAGAGACAATCGATCCAGCACCGTCTCCACACGCTGCTCCAGATGCCAGCCCTCTCTCGCCTCCAGCTCATGCTGCAGTTGCTCGAGCTTGGCCAAGGAACCGGCGTCATGCTGCTGAATCAGCGCCTCGTACTGCTCCCGTAGCGCGACAACCTCACTCAATCCCGCCATGACCACATCGCGCACCATACGATCATCGGCAGCGGGCAGCATCTGCGACAACTCTGCGATACGGATAGCCGGGTCCTTCCAGTAAACACCGGAGTCGGCGTGCTGCTGACCCGATACGACCTTCAGCAGGGTCGACTTACCGGCACCATTCAAGCCCACCAGCGCAACACGCTCTCCCGCGTCGAGTTGAAGATTGACATGGTCCAGCAGCGCGCGCGTACCGAAACTCACGCAGAGTTCATCGAATTTGATCAACGACATTTACAGCTATGCACTCTGTTCAGTTTAAAGGCCGATAGTGTACCTGAAACCGCGGTCCGAAATGAAAAACACTCAAGGATCTAATAATCTCTGCCGATATAGGTAGACTGACACTATCCGCTCGCGCCACAGTTCAATCGAGGGATGGAGACAACGATGCCGCGCCTGACAATGCTACACCTTATTGCCACTTCACTCCTTATCGCCAGCTACCCCGCTTCTGCCTCTTTAACCCCCCAACAGCAGCTATATCAGGAAACCCTTGCTGCTGCGGAAAAAGGGGACACGAAAGCAGTGACCCAGGGTTTAAAAAAGCTCGGAGACTATCCGCTCAAACCCTACATTCTCTACACTCAGCTTCGCGCCAATCTCGGCAACCTCAGGGTTAAAGATGCCCTTCGCTTCAGCAACGAGTATGCCGACACCCCGGTGGAGGGAAGGCTGCGCTGGGCTCTGACCACCGAGCTTGGAAAACGCCAGGACTGGCAAGCCTACCGTCAACTTTACCCGACCCTGGACCGACCCAGCACCGAGCAGGAGTGCTACTGGGGACGATCCGAACTGGCGGCCGGCAACACTCAAAGCGCTTATGCCGTCGCGGCACGCCTCTGGGTTGCCGGACACTCCCAGCCAGATGCTTGCGATCCGCTATTCGAGCGCTGGATGAGTGCCGGCGGACTTAATGATCAACTCATCGCCACACGTGCACTGGCAGCGCTGGAAGAGGGCAATATATCGCTGGCTCGATATGCCGCAAAAAAAGCGTCGACCCCGGCAACCAAGGCACGGATCGACAACGCCATAGCCCTCTATAGCGAGCCCGGATCTCTGCTCACCAGCACCAAGCTGGTGACCACCAAGGATCCCGACCACAGACGGCTGCTGATGCTGACAGTCAACCGGTTGCGCAAAAGCGATCTCGACGCCGCGATCCAGCTCTGGGTTCGCGACCGCGATCGTCTGCGCATCCCGCCTGAGGAGCAGGCGGGACTGACCATACTGATGGGGACACTGAAGGCCAAACGCTACGACGAGAATGCGGAAACCCAGATAAACCGGCTCGACCCAGGATTCGCACTGGCCGAACTGACCGAGTGGCGTGCTCGCCTGGCGCTTAGACGGCTCGATTGGCCCCGGGTAGAAGCACTGATCGGCAAGCTCCCGCCCGATAAGCTTCACCACGAGCGCTGGCAATACTGGCTCAGCATCGCCCAGCGTCGGCAGGGGAAAGATGTGCAAGCTCAACTACAGGCACTGAGTCGCGATCGCACCTTTTACGGTTTCCTCGCCGCCGAACTGAGCCAGAGTCCCTTCGCTCTCAATCATGAACCGATCGCCCTGGACGCCAAGATACTCAAGCAGATGGAAGCGACACCGGCGTTCCGGCGGATGCGGGAACTGTTTCAGCTGGACAACTTATACGAAGCCCGTTCGGAGTGGAACCAGGTTACCCGGAACATGACACCGGCGGAGCAGCATCTGGCCGCACACCTGGTCAAACGCTGGGGCTGGAACACCCAGGCAATACGTGGCGCCATCCAGAGCGAACAGTGGAACGATCTGGAGATCCGCTTTCCTAACCCCTACCCCAGCCTGTTTTCCGCCGCTTCCGAGCGTGCCGGTATCAACCTTACCTGGGCAACGGCCATTGCACGGCAGGAGAGCGCATTCTGGGAAGCAGCCCGCTCCCGCGTGGGTGCCCGCGGCCTGATGCAATTAATGCCGGCGACCGCCAGACAAACGGCCAAGAAGCACTCGCTGCCACTCAGTGGCCTTGAGGCGCTCTATGACCCCAAAACCAATATCAATTTGGGCAGCGCCTATCTAGGCGAGATGTATCGGGAGTTCGGCAACAACCGCGTGTTTGCAACCGCCGCCTATAATGCCGGTCCGCACCGGGTGCGCGCCTGGCTTAAGGATCGCGGCGATCTGCCGCTGGACATCTGGATAGAGACCATCCCGTTCGACGAAACACGCAACTACGTGCAGAACGTGCTCTCCTTTGCCGTGATCTATGATCGACTGGCCGACCGGCCGGCCAGACTACTCAGTGACAGCGAGCGGGAACTGCTGGCATTCAACCAGGTAAATACCAGCAAAGCCACCAAACTCTAACCGGGCAAACAGTCAGTCTGCGCCAACATCCTCAAGATAGAGGCGCAGCTCACTTTCTCCAAACGGCCACCCCAGCTCTTTGCCCGACACAGGCGCCCTCAACACCGGAATACGGGTGGCATAGTGCTCGAGCAGCTGATCGTCGAAGGCAATGTCGACCAGATCAACCTCCGCATCTCCCGGCCGCAATACTGCCTGCAGCAACATGATGGCGTGATCACACAAGTGACACCCCTCTGTCGTCATCAACTCTAGATAGAGCATTCTTCCTACGAACCTCATTAGCACCCGGTACGTCATACCGGGATTATCATATCGAAGCGCGGATCATTCCCTGATACTATGCGCGTTTTTAAAATGACCGAAAATCGGTGACCGTTGCCCACTCTCGCGAGGTTGCGATGAAAAATCGAGTAGTACCGACCAATTCAGAAGTCCGTCTAAGCGACGATGAATTCATCGTGAGCAAGACCGACAAACGCGGCATTATCACTTACGTAAACCGCACCTTCATGAAGATATCGGGCTACTCAGAACCGGAGCTCCTCGGCGTTCAACACAACATCATACGTCATCCCGACATGCCCCGCGGCGCGTTCAAGTTGCTATGGGAGACTCTTGATCAGGGCAAAGAGTTTTTTGCCTATGTCAAAAACCTTTGCAAGGATGGCAGCTACTACTGGGTCATGGCAAACGTTACCCCGGACCTCAACTCCGAGGGCGAAATAGTCGGCTATTACTCCGTCAGACGCAAACCCACACTCGCTGCGATTCAAGCCATCACGCCACTCTACAAGGAGATGATGGATATTGAGCGTTCAGCAGGCCCGAAAGAGGGCCCGCAGCGCTCCATCGCTTACCTGCAAGCGTTTTGTGAAGCGCAGCGCTGCAGCTATGAAGAGTTGATCTGGTCGCTGGACAACGCCTGACATACGGCGCCGGCAACCCATACGAGGACGTGTATCGTGCATCAATCGACCACCGCCAAGACAGGCGTCAGCTCGGGAAGCCTGTTCCTGCAGAACAGACTCAAGCTGGCCACCCTGCTGCTCCCTGTCATCGCGCTTGCTCCAGCCATCATCGTGGCGTTAAGCGGCGATCTTCAACTGGCAGCTTGGACGGCCATTCCGGCCATCGCCACCGCAATTCTGTCGATCTACCTGTATCGCTCGGCATCGCGCCCTCTGAACACGCTGCAGAACATCAACCAGGCCCTCCAGAAAGCCAACAAGGGCGGATTTGACAGCCGCATCAGCCATACGGAAAAACTGGGCGAAGTTGGCTTGGTCGCTTGGGAACTGAACGATTTTCTGGACAAGATCGAAACCTACTTCAAAGAGGTGGACACCTGCTTTCGGTATGTGTCCGACGGCCGCTACGACCGTCATGCCCTGTACAAAGGGCTGCCCGGGCAGTTGCGTGAGTCGCTGATCCGTATCAACTCCTCGCTTGAGCTGATGCGCAAGGGTGCCGAATTCGTGGCAGGGAACGAGCTCAACTCGGACCTGCACAGCCTGAACACCAAACACCTTATCGGCAACTTGAAACAGAACCAGGCGGACCTGGTTCGCATCAGCAATGAACTGGAACAGGCCGAGAGTATCGCCGACCGCTCCCGCCAGGAAGCCAGAGACAGCCAAACCTCTGTCGTGCGCATGGTCGCGGCGCTGAAGAGGATACATGAAACGATCGAATCGGTGGTTGAAGTGGTCGACAAACTGGGCAGCGACAGCAAGAAAGTCGCCGAATCCCTATCGATCATCACCGATATTGCCGACCAGACCAACCTGCTCGCTCTCAACGCGGCGATTGAAGCCGCACGAGCCGGCGAACAGGGGCGCGGTTTCGCCGTCGTGGCCGACGAAGTTAAAGCACTGTCGCGACGCACCAAGGACGCCGCCGTCGACGTCACCCACACCATCGGCACATTTAACCAGCGTGTCGACGAGATGGTGGAGCGCGCAACCGACTCCAGCCAGGAAGCGGCTGAAGTCAGCGCCATGGTTGAAAACTTCCGTGAGCAGTTCGACTCCATTGCCAATGCAGCCGAGCAGACCAAGCTGTACCTTAGCCACGCCAAGGATCGAGCCTTTGGCTCGCTGACCAAAGCCGATCATGTCATCTACAAGCAGTATGGCTACCTGATGTTCGATGACGCCCAGAATTGGGCGGATGAGGAGCAGGCTGTTGCTCGCAACCATACCGACTGCCGCCTGGGGCAGTGGTATTACAAAGGACAGGGCGCTGAACTGTTCTCCAATACCCGCGCCTACGCCCTGCTGGAGGCACCTCACCAAGCGGTCCACAGTTCGGTACAGGGCGCAATAGCCTTGCGCGAACGAAACTGGCGCGCCGACGCCAAATTGCGCCGCGAGATCGTGTCACTGATGGCCCGAGCCGAAGATGAAAGTTACAAGATACTGCAACACATTGATGCGATGATAGATGAGCGTCATCAGTCGGACGGGACGAGATAACTCTACCAAATGAGGGTTGTCCTCCCTTCTGGCTGGGTCTATGCTCGAAAGCTGGTCGGAAGCAACCCTGATAAATTCACCACACTTCCGGCCGCTCATACAGAAACATACGGAGTCGGCAGTCTATGGATAAAGCAACATCAGGCGGAAACTCTTCGACTGATCCTCAAGAGTTCATCAATTACGTTGCGCGCGAAACCAACAAGGTGCTGGAGATGTTTTCCGCCAGCGGCGGCGACGACATTTTCCGCCAGTTCACCCAGTCATGGACTGAACTTGCAACTCGCTCACTGGAGGACCCGACGGTCTGGATTCGCGCCATAGCCGATTACCAGCAGGCCCAGTTCAATCTGTGGCGCAATCTGATGAGCGGTACCAGCAGCGCCTCACCCGTAGTGCAACCCGACCGCAGCGACCGTCGTTTCCAAAGCGACGAGTGGTCGAACAACCCGATCTACGACTATATCAAGCAGTCCTACCTGCTCACCTCCCGCATGCTGGTCGATATGGCCGCCAACGCCAAACTGGCCCCATCGGAACAGGCAAAGCTGGAGTTTTACACCAAGCAGTACGTGGATGCACTGTCGCCCACCAACTTTGCACTCACCAACCCGGAAGTGTTGCAGCAGGCGATGGAGACCAAGGGCCAGAGTCTGGTTGACGGCCTGAAAAACCTGCTGGGCGACATAGAAAAAGGCCGCATCTCGATGACAGATGAGAGCGCCTTCGAACTCGGCACCAACCTCGCTACCACCGAAGGCGCCGTCGTTTTTCAGAATCACCTGTTCCAGCTGATCCACTACAAGCCGGAAGGTGATCAGGTTTACGAGCGTCCCACACTGATCGTGCCGCCGAGCATCAACAAGTTTTACATCCTCGATCTGCAGCCACACAACTCGTTCGTCAAGTATTGCGTCGAGCAGGGTCAGAACGTGTTCCTCGTCTCCTGGGTCAACCCCACTGCCGATCAGCGCGACCTCAGCTGGGACGATTACGTGGCCGACGGCGTGATCAAGGCGATAGAGGTCACCCGTGAGATCAGTGGCAGCGAGAAGATCAACGCCGTGGCCTGGTGTGTAGGCGGCACCCTGCTGACCACCGCACTGGCCGTACTGGCAAACCGCAAGGATACCACTGTCGGATCAGCGACTTTCCTGACCACGCTGACCGATTTTTCCAATCCGGGAGACCTCTGCGTCTTCATCGACGAGTACCAGGTCAAACAGCTGGAGAGCAAGGTCAATTCGCAGGGCATATTGAATGGACGCGAACTTGCGACCTCATTCAACATGCTGCGCTCCAACGATCTCATCTGGTCCTACGTGGTCAACAACTACCTTAAGGGGCAAACGCCACCACCGTTCGACATCCTGTACTGGAACAGTGACTCCACCAACCTGCCGGCCGCGATGTACACCTTCTATATCAACAAGATGTACCTCGAAAACAAACTGGTCGAGCCGAATGCACTGGAGATCTGCGGCGAGTCCATCGATCTGGGCAAGATCAAGATCCCCTGCTACTTCCTGTCCACCATCGAGGATCACATCGCCCCCTGGAAAGGCACGTTCAAGGCGACCGAAACCTTCGGCAGCACTGTCGAGTTCGTGCTCGGCGCCAGCGGCCATGTTGCCGGCGTTATCAACCCCGCCTCCAAGAACCGTCGCAACTATTGGATCAAGGGAGAACAGGGCAAAGGCGCCGATCATTGGCTGGAAACCGCCGAGCGTCAGGAGGGTTCCTGGTGGCCCAACTGGGCGGAGTGGGTTCGTCGCCGCGCCGGCAAGAAGATCGATGCACCGAAGAGCTATGGCAATGACACCTACAAGGCCATTGAGCCGGCGCCTGGTTCCTATGTCAGGGCCCGTGTAGACTAAGTCGGAGTGCACAACCCCAAAACGGGGCGCCACGGCGCCCCGTTTTACATCTTGTAACCGCTCTCCTCCCGCCTTAAGCTTTGCCCGCCCCCAACCTGAGAAACGATTACTCCAGTGCGCTCGATACGTTCAATGATGGCAGAGAGCCGCCAGCTGTTTACCCTGTTCTGGCCTATTCTGATCGCACAAATGGCGGAACATGCGATGGGTTTCGTCGACACGCTTATGGCATCTCAGGCGGGCCCCACAGACCTGGCAGCCATCGCCATGGGTTCGGGCATCTGGCTTCCACTGACGCTGACCCTGTGCGGCGTACTGATGGCGACAACGCCTCTGGTCGCGCATCATGTGGGTTCTGACAACGAGCCGGCATCGGCCGCAGTGCTGCGTCAGGCACTCTCGCTGTCCCTGATCCTTTCCACTGTCGCCCTGTTGCTGCTGAATAATGTCGCCCCTCTACTATCACTGTTCCAGCTGGCCACCAAAACCTCCGACTACCTGGGCGCGATCAGCTGGGGCATACCCGCTCTGCTGCTCTACCAAGTACTGCGCAGCTTCAGCGAGGGCTTCGGCCGCACGCGTCCGATCATGCGCATCGCCATCGTTGGCATGCTATGCAATATCCCACTCAACTATGTGCTGATCTTCGGCAAACTGGGCTTTCCTGCACTCGGCGGTGTAGGCTGCGGTTACGCCACCAGTGTGGTGATGTGGCTGATGCTTGTGCTTGGGATACATCACATGCGACGTGAGCCGCTGTTTCGACAGGCTCGCACCGCGTTTCTATGGCGCCCGCCGGAGCTGCGCTCTCTGATACAGTTTGTCCGCCTCGGCTTGCCCATCGGCTTGGCACTGCTGATCGAGGTAAGCATGTTCAGCCTGATCGCGCTGTTCCTGGCAAAATATGGCGAGGAGACCATCAGTGCGCACCAGATCACCTTCAGCGTGACCGGCATGATGTTCATGATACCGCTGAGCCTCTCCCTGGCACTGACCATCAGAACCGGACAGCTGATCGGCCGCGGCCAGCTCCTGGCTGCGCGATTCAGCATCCTGTGCGGTATCGCACTCACCACGCTGTTCGCACTGCTAAACGCCAGCCTGCTGCTCGGTGCAGGCCGACAGATCGCCTCAGCCTATACTGAGGTAAGCGTTATCATCGACACTGCGGTCCAGCTGATGTGGATCGCCGCCCTGTTTCAGATCGCCGATTCCATCCAGGTCGCGGCGGCGGGGGCGCTACGCGGATTTAAAGACACCACCGCCACGCTGATTGTGGTCTTCATATCGTACTGGCTGGTCGGACTTCCGTGCGGCTATTGGCTGGCCGAACTGCGCGGGCTCGGCGTCTTCGGATACTGGTGGGGCCTTTTAGCCGGCCTCAGTCTTGGCGCCCTACTGCTCGCAACACGTCTTTACAGGATCAGCCATGCGTCTACACCCACTCTGCATTGTCCTACTGTCCCTGGTCATAACCGCATGCAGTGAACCGGACGCCCGCTCCATGCTGGAGCGGTATACCGAGCGGGTCGGCAACGCCATTGAAGAGCCGATCGATACCGCATTCGACGCCGCACTGGCGGCCCGCCCCGCCCTGCCGCCCAAGCGACAACGGCTAATCGAGATCGAGACCATCAGTGAGGGCTTGATCGACGTTCTCGATTTCCGCCACTGCAACCTGTTGCACACCATTGCTGAGCGCAACACCTCACTATCCCGCCTAGCCGGCCACTCCCAGCGCCTGATCTACGAACTTGAGATACTCCCCGCCCTGAGACTCTGCCGGCGCCAAATAGCGACGATGGGGCAGGATGCACCAGCGCGATTAAGAAAACGACTGACCGAGATCGTTCAGCAAAAGGAGCAAACCCTGGGCGCCGTGATCTGGAATGCCTTGTACGCCAGCGCCGAGATGGAGCAGCAATTCGCGCTGACCGACTCACCGCTCCCCTTGCACGGCACCGCCCTGCTCGCACCGATAAAACCCGCACTCGCCCACTTTCAAGTTCTAGCCGGGCTAAGCGGGCGCGATGACTGGGACACCCCTGCGTTCACCCCTGCGCTCGAGCAGGATTTTGCGGCACTCTACCGCTCCGAGTTCGGAGCCCAATGGCTCACCAGCCTGGTGTTGCTGACCCATACCCTGGAGCAAACGTCCAAGGCTTTCGAGCGACGCCTGATACGAAGGCCGATCTGCTTCAACAACCGCCCCAACAACCAGGCCCGAATCATACGCAACGTGTTCCAGACGTTTTATGCGGGTGAGCTGCAGCCCTACATGTCACTGGTCGATCGCCAGGGACGGGAGTGGCTGGAGATGCAGCAGCAGATTGTGAGTCGACTGCCGGTTCCTGCCGGCACACAGCGCTATTTCCGCTTGGTACTGGACTCCAATGCTCCCGAGGGGCTCTGGCAGCGTTATCTGAATGCGCGCGATGAGCACACTCGCAACTGGCAACGCCTGTTGCGCCAATGCGGCATGATGCCCGGCAGTTAAACGACCCACACCTCTTGAGAGCGATCCGCTTTTCCACCATCATGGCCGCGTTATCAATCACGGATTGCTCATGCTGCAACCCCAAAGGATCAATCTACCTTTGCCATCCTTAGCAAGCAGAGGCCGGCGTTGGGTTGTCGGCCTGGCGGCTGCGCTGATCATCCTGCTTGCGCTGACCAGCCTGGCGGGAGACGGCGTACGCCTGTCGCCTGCCGAAATCGATCGATTCGGACAGATTTACGGCGAACCGGCAGCCCGGCGGCTCACTGCCTGGCAGGCGCTGATACGCGATCTCGCCGACGCCCCGGAACAGACCAAGCTTGAACAGGTCAACGCCTTTTTTAATCAGGTCCGCTTTCTGGACGACATCGAGCACTGGAAACAGGAGGACTACTGGGCCACACCGGTGGAGTTTCTGATCTCCAACGGCGGTGACTGCGAAGACTTCGCCATCGCCAAGTACTACACCCTGAAGGAGCTTGGCATCCGTATCGACAAGATGAGCCTGACCTACGTAAAAGCCCTGGAGCTGAATCAGGCCCATATGGTACTGACCTATTACCCCACGCCAGAGTCGGTACCGCTGGTGTTGGACAACCTGATTGGCGAGATCAAAACCGCCGATCAACGGCCGGACCTGCTCCATGTGTATACTTTCAACGGTGATAATCTTTGGCTCAGCAAAAAGGGCCGGCGATCACAGTTGGTCGGCACCTCGGATCGCCTCAAACCCTGGGTTAAACTCCAATCGCGGGTGGACGCCAACAATGTCAATCTCAACTGAAGGCTCGGAAGGAATCTATGTCACTGGTTAACCAATTGATCGCCGCGGTACTGGCCGTTTTGATCGGTCTCGCTTCCGGTACGCTCTTCATCATGTCGGACAGCGGCAAGGCGATGCTGCTCAGCCAGCTTAAAAGCCATGCCCAGGACAGCGCCACCCACCTTGGCCTCTACATAGCACCCTTTATGGCCGATAAGGACAGGGCGGCCATCGAAACCGCGGTAAACGCCATCTTCGACAGCGGCTTCTACCAGCGCATCGAGGTTACCAGCGCCGAAGGCGAGCCACTTTTCAGCAAAGAAACCCCATCCGACATCTCCGAACAGGTCCCAAACTGGTTCATCAATCTGGTACATATCGAGCCTCCGTCTATGGAGCGAGAGATAACCCACAACTGGCGACATGTGGGGGTCATCCATGTACAGAGCAGGGCCGGTTACGCCTATGAGCGCTTCTGGGAGGCAGCGCAGCGCGCGCTCGGCCTTTTTGTGGCGCTGGCCCTGCTTGCCGCGATTGCGATCAGCTTGCTGCTGCACTATCTGCTACGTCCGCTGCGACTGGTGGAACACCAGGCTCAGTCACTGGCGCAGAAATCCTATGTCGAGCAACCGGTACTGCCCAAAACCCGTGAGCTGCGCAGCGTAGTGCAAGCGATGAACGCGATGGTTAAACAGGTCAAGCAGATGTTCGACGAGCAGAGCCGCAACATCGATGAGCTGCGCTCCATCGCCTATCGCGACCCGTTGACCGGGCTTGCCAATCAACGCTTTGCGCTGGCCCAACTCCAGGAGCGAATCGACTATGATCGCAATTTTGGCCCAGCCACTCTGGTAATCCTGCGCATCAGGGAGCTGTCCGAGCTGAACCGCTGCTGTGGCGAAGATAATACCAACCACCTGTTAAAGTCCGTCGCCAGCGAACTCGAAGCCCTGAGTCAGCAGTTCAACCGCAGCGTAGTCGGGCGCACCGCCGGTGCCGAGTTCATGCTCCTGCTTGAGCACCACCCGCTGGTTCGATTGAAGCCTGCGCTGGAGCAACTGCTGATCCGGCTCACCACCCATGTCGTCGCCCTGTACCAGGCAGAACAACCGCCGTCGCCCGCGTTCACCATCGGCATCAGCCACAGCACCGAACAGGGCACCTCAGCCCAACTCCTGTCGCATGCCCGCCTGGCGCTCCAGCGCGCCGAGGATCAGGGCAGCGAAATCATCGAATATACCGGGACATATGGTGTCGACAGCAGTTCGAAAACCTGGCAGCAACATGTGGCATCGGCGATCGGTAATAGCCAGGTATTCCTGCAGTATCAGAGCCTGATCGGCGGCGACTCTCAGCCGCTGCACGGCGAGGTACTGGTCCGCATACTGGACGAGGACAATGAGCCCTGTCCTGCAATTCGCTTTATCGGAGTGGTCAGAGAGCTGGGGCTGCTCGATGCCATGGATCGGGCGGTAATCGGCCGCGCCCTTGCCTATCTTCAGCGCGAGCCACAGGGGATCGCAATCAGTATCAACCTTGGCCAGGACAGTCTGCTGGCGGAGGATTTTCCGACCTGGCTAGGCCGCCAACTCATGCAGCTCCCTCACCCGGAACGGATCAGTTTCGAAATCAACGAAACGGTTATCCTCAACAATATCGAACGCACCCAGGCGCTACGCAGCCAGCTTAAAGCCCTGGGAACAGGCTTCGGCGTCGACAACTTCGGCATCCACCCCCAAGGCTTCAGTTACCTATATACCCTGCAGCCGGACTATCTGAAGATCGATGGTTCTTTGATTCGCGATATCGATAAAAACGATGAGGACCGCTTCTTCGTACGCAGCCTGATTGGCGTAGCCCATAACATTCACATACGGGCTTACGCGGAACATGTGGAGCGCGAAAGCCAGCTGGAACAGCTACTCAATATCGGCATCGACGGTACTCAGGGTTACCTGCACGGCAAACCCAAGACGTTGAGCTAGGAGCGTCAATATCAGAGCTGCGATCTGACCCAACGCTCCAACGAGCCCAGATCCATCGCCCCAGAGTGACGCGCCATCTCACGACCGCCGGCAAACAGTATCAGTGTGGGAATGCTGCGAATTTGATAACGCTGAGCTAAAGCCGGAGCCGCCTCGGTATCCACTTTAACGAGGCGGAAATCGGGTTCCAGCGCAGCAGCGGCGCGCTCGAACACCGGCGCCATCATCCTGCACGGCCCGCACCACTGCGCCCAAAAATCGACCACCAGCGGGAGTTCGGTATTGGCCAGCACGCGCTCGAAACCAGCCTGATCGAGCACCAATGGCACGCCCTGAAACAGGAGCTGGCCACATCGGCCGCACTTTGGTGTGGCACCCAGGCGATCACGCGCGACCCTGTTGGTTACGAGACAGGATGGACAACTGAGTGTAACGACTGAAGTCATAAAGGCCCCCATCAGGATAGACAATACACATCTAGGGTGTAGCTCAGATTACCTAGATGGGGGTAGGAAACGCCAACTCAAGCCCGCTCAGCGGGTACGGTTATTGAGTTGCAGCAGCAGATCGAGCTTCTTGTTGATGCGCTGCTCCTTGGCCTTGACCGCCTGTTTGCGCTGCTCTGCACGTCCCTCTTTGCGCTCGGTCTTTTCGCGTTCACGGCGCTGATCCTTGATCGCTTTCAGCTTTTCCTGCGCATGTACCGCTTCCTCTTCGCTGACCTGCCCGGAGGCGGCCCCGTCAAGCCCGATACGGTCAGCACCGACCTGTAGGCTACGCAAGTATTGTGGGCTGCGCACATAGCTGGCCAGCGCGCGCTTGACTCTATTGCGCGCCAACTTCTCATCAGCGATCAGATCCTCCTGAATCCCCACCTTAAGCGGGCGCACATTATCTCGACTGAACACGTCGGGATAGGTCTCACACAATTGTGCAAGCGCAGCCTGGTTAGCGGCACGGTTCTTAGCCCGGTTACGGTTTTTCGCTTCCGGCGTTTTTTCGGTCTGATTCACTACGATACTCTCATTTGTCGATTTACCGGCCTGGGGGCGATCTACCTCCAGGGTTGCAAGACGATTTTCACACTCTTCAAGCAGCACCTGCGTCTGCTCGCGTAACTTTCTGATATCCGTCAACCTCAGGATGCCCCTTTACGGATGTAATATACGAACACGCTCCCTTCCGCCTCCTGCCCCAGCAGCTCATGACCGAGGAAGTGGCAGAACTTGGGAATATCGCGCTGAGTCGACGGATCGGTCGCCCTGATACACAGAACCTCGCCCTCGACCAGCTCACGTATCCGATTGTGCAACATCATCACCGGCTCAGGGCAGAAAAGGCCACATGCATCGAGAGTCTGGTCTGCTTCAATATCTACCATGAACTGATCCCATGAAATGAAGGCCGCTATTGTCGCAAATAACCCGATGTAGAGAAACCGCCTGACGCTTCGGTTTGCAGCCCTGCCACCCTGAATTATGCTGTATGAAGTAGTGATCATGATGGAGGGAATAACGGATGATCAGGGTAATGATAGAACGCCACATCGCCGAGGACCTGGAGGTATACTACGACCGCCTGTCTCGCGAGCTGCTGCAGAAAGCGATGCACGCCCACGGTTTTATCTCCGGAGAGGTGCTGCGAAATGTCGATGATCCCAATCATCGCCTGGTCATGGCCACGTTTCGCACGATCAGTGACTGGCAGCGCTGGCACGGCAGCGACGAACGCAAGGAGATGATGGAAGCACTGGAACCGCTGTTCAAGACAGAGGAGCGCGTTACCATCTTCGAGCACTAGCCCTCGACATCAGCTTTCAAGGGACAACCAGCAAGTTACCTCTTCACGATCGTGATAGAGCTGTTTCGCCTGCAAACGGTAGCGCAAGCCTGCGTCTCGCAACGCCTCTTCTATACGATCCAGACAGGCACGGGTTTCGGCATAGCGCTGCTTCATCGGCAGCTTCAGATTAAAGATCATGTCTTGAGCCCAGCCTTGCAGCGCCCATTCGATCACCATCGCGGTAGTGCGCGCCGGCTTTTCAACCACATCGCAGACCATCCAGTCCACCGGTTTCGACGGCCGATATACAAAGGCGTCCTCCCGGAGATGCTCTACCTGCCCAGTCTCCATCAAATCGGCATTCATCGGTCCATTGTCGACCGAGGTAACGAACATCCCGCGCTGAACCAGCTGCCAGGTCCAACCGCCCGGCGCCGCGCCCAGGTCTACCGCCCTCATCCCCGGCGCCAACCGCTGCTCCCACTGCCCCTTGGGTATAAACCAGTGCCAGGCCTCCTCCAGCTTCAGTGTCGACCGACTTGGCGCCGAAGCCGGGAACTTCAGACGTATGATGCCACCCGGTTCGGGAGCACTGTTGCGTACCGGCGCCACGCCCAACCACATATCCCGCCCACTGAGCACGAACAGGTGCAGGCGCCAGTCCGCCCTCTGCCCGCGTTTACCCAACAGACCGCTCTGGCGCAGCTTAGGCGCCACCGCAGCAGCAAACTTGCGTCCAAAACCCTGCAGCTCACGCCCGTCGGTGGTATCGGCGGTTTCAATCACCAATTCGGTGCATTTAGGAAGCCCGGCGGCACTTTGCGCTACCGGTGCCACACGATCACGGGGATCGAGCCCCTCAAGCATCGCACCACACGCAAACCACTGCCGGGTAAAAATCAGACGGCGAAAGCGCACAGTTTCGATCAGTTGCAGCGCCGTCGCCGGAGCCTGCACATGGAACACGACATACCCGGCATTGCGCTCAAGTGTGGGATAACCATAAAAACCCGAGGCAACGGCGAACTCGGAGATCTCGGCAGCACACTCACCCTCGAAACCGGCACGACAGAGAAGCAGAAGGGAACTTGGCTGTGACATAGGACAGGTCTCGAATATGGGCGTGACTGGATTTTGAACGGCGCACTATAGCAGCCAGCCAATAATGCTCAACACCTATGACCCTGAAACCTAATACCAAAGACCTAGAGCCGCCAAAATTGCCGGATTGATCCATATCAAGCAAAACATTCTTTGTTTTCATACCGAGGCATGATTATTAGTCGTATTTCTTTCAATCACCTCATCACACGCCGGAGATGGCCGAAAAATAAATGCCGATTAAGCCTTTACATTCAATACGTTAATAAGAAACAAATCAATTTAATCGGATATTTTAGATTTAAAATTGCACACTGTTCCCGGTGCGACAAAGCGCCACACCGCAGTGCAACATCGCGTTGAAATAGATGGGGTATTACCAGATAATTGCCGGCGGAACTCTTCTTACTATTCCTAGCTTGTTGATGAGAGCCTGACATGAGCACTGCAACTGAACACCCGACTTACAATTATAAAGTCGTGCGCCAGTTCGCCATCATGGCGGTAGTCTGGGGTATTGTCGGTATGGGCGTTGGCGTCCTTATCGCGGCCCAGCTGGTCTGGCCAGCACTTAACTTCGACCTTCCCTGGTTGAGCTACGGACGTATCCGTCCGTTACACACCAACGCGGTTATCTTCGCGTTCGGTGGTTGTGCCCTGTTCGCGACATCGTACTACGTCGTGCAGCGCACCAGTCAGACCCGTCTGTTCTCCGACGCCCTGGCTTCGTTCACCTTCTGGGGTTGGCAGGCCGTGATCCTGGCGGCGGCAATCACTCTGCCCCTGGGTATCACCTCCGCCAAGGAGTACGCCGAGCTGGAGTGGCCGATCGACCTGCTGATCACTGCTGTGTGGGTGGCGTACGCCGTCGTGTTCCTCGGCACCGTGAAGCTGCGCAAGACCTCCCACATCTATGTGGGCAACTGGTTCTACATGGCGTTCATCATCACTGTTGCCGTGCTCCATATCGTCAACAGCATGGCGATCCCGGTCAGCTTCCTGAAGTCCTACTCTCTGTACCCCGGCACCGTCGACGCCATGGTGCAGTGGTGGTACGGCCATAACGCTGTAGGCTTCTTCCTGACCGCGGGCTTCCTGGGCATGATGTACTACTTCGTACCGAAGCAGGCCGAGCGCCCGATCTACTCCTACCGCCTCTCTATCGTTCACTTCTGGGCGCTGATCGCGACCTACATGTGGGCCGGCGGTCACCATCTGCACTACTCCGCTCTGCCGGACTGGACTCAGTCTGTCGGCATGGTCATGTCCCTGATTCTGCTGGCTCCTTCCTGGGGTGGTATGATCAACGGCATGATGACCCTGTCCGGCGCCTGGCATAAGCTGCGTACCGATCCGATCCTGCGCTTCCTGGTGGTGTCCCTGTCCTTCTACGGCATGTCCACCTTCGAAGGCCCGATGATGTCGATCAAGACCGTCAACGCACTGTCCCACAACACCGACTGGACCGTGGGTCACGTACATGCCGGCGCTCTGGGCTGGGTTGCCATGATCTCCATCGGTGCGATCTACCACATGATCCCGCGCCTGTTCGGCAAGGCTCAGATGTACTCCACTGCGCTGATCAACACCCACTTCTGGCTCGCCACCATCGGTACCGTGCTGTACATCTGCTCTATGTGGGTCAACGGTATCCTGCAGGGCCTGATGTGGCGCGCGGTCAACCAGGACGGCACCCTGACCTACAGCTTCGTGGAAGCTCTCGAAGCCAGCCACCCGGGTTACTTCGTCCGCTGGTTGGGCGGTGCGTTCTTCCTGACCGGTATGCTGCTGATGGCATACAACGTCTGGCAGACAGTCCGTGCCGGCAGCTCTGTTAAAGCAGCTGAGCCGTCAGCCCAGACTGCTTGATTGAGACGAGGAGCAGATAGCAATGATCAAACACGAAACGATTGAAAAGAACATCGGCCTCATGATCCTGCTGATCATCATCGTGATCAGCGGCGGTGGCCTGGCCGAAATCGTTCCCCTGTTCTTCCAGAGCTCTACGACTCAGCCGATCGAAGGTCTGCGCACGTACACCGCTCTGGAACTCGAGGGCCGCGACATCTACATCAAGGAAGGTTGCCACGTCTGCCACACTCAGATGATCCGCCCCTTCCGCGCTGAAACCGAACGTTACGGACACTACTCCACTGCCGACGAGCACGTGTGGGAGCATCCGTTCCTCTGGGGTTCCAAGCGCACCGGCCCGGATCTGGCCCGCGTTGGCGGTCGCTACTCCGATGACTGGCACAAAGCGCACCTGAATAACCCGCGCGATGTGGTACCGGAATCCAAGATGCCCTCCTACCCCTGGCTGTTCAAGAACAAGCTGACCGGTCAGGATACCGAGGCCAAGATGGAAGCACTGCGCAAGCTGGGTGTCCCGTACACCGACGAAGATGTGGCCACTGCTCGCGAAGCGGTAGCCGGCAAGACCGAGATCGATGCTCTTGTCGCTTACCTGCAGTCGCTCGGCAAGCTGCATAGCGTCTACACCAACAAGCGGTAACTATTCAGTGAGTTACGAAGTTTATGGCCCCTACCTGCCGGTCATCATGCTGATCACGTTCGTCGCCCTGTTTATCTGGGTGGCGAACCCGAAAAACAGCAAAAAGTATGACGAGGCCGCTCAGGCTCCCTTCGCTGATGAGGAGCAGGATAAGCCCAATACGCAGGATAGCGACGCCAATAACGGGAGAAACGACAAATGAGTGCTTTCTGGAGCGCATGGGTATCAGTCATTACCCTGGCCGTAATTATTGGCTGCACTTGGTTGCTGTTTGCAACCCGGAAAAGCCAGCCACATCAAGAGCAAACCGAAGAGACCGTAGGACACGAGTTCGACGGTATCGAAGAGTATGACAACCCGCTGCCGAAATGGTGGTTCCAGATGTTCTTGGGCACCGTTATCTTCGGCTTGGGTTACCTGGCCCTCTACCCCGGTCTGGGCAACTTCCAGGGCTTGCTTGGCTGGAGTTCACACGGCCAGTGGGAAGAGGAGATGGCACACGCCGAAGAGCAGTACCGTCCGATGTTCGAGCAGTTCGCTGCCCTGTCGATCGAACAGTTGCAGAACGAAGAAACTGGCCTGAAAATGGGCCAGCGCATGTTCGCCAACAACTGCTCGCTCTGCCACGGCTCAGCCGGTACCGGCGCCTACGGGTTCCCCAACCTGACCGACAATGACTGGCTCTACGGTGGCGACCCCGCCACCCTTAAGGCCACCATTGCCAACGGCCGAAATGGCGGCATGCCGGCCTGGGGCCAGGTACTGGGTGAAGATGGTGTACGCGACGTAACCAGCTACGTGCTGTCCCTGAGCGGTGCTGGCGAAAACCTGGACGGTGATGCGGTCGCTCGCGGTCAGAGTCAGTTCCAGGCACTCTGCGCAGCCTGCCACGGAGCCGAAGGCAAGGGCACCCAGGCACTGGGCGCACCGAACCTGACCGACAACACCTGGCTCTACGGCGGCAGCTTCGAGCAGGTTGCCCACAGCATCCGCAACGGTCGTGCCGGCGTTATGCCTGCGCACAAGGAACTCCTCTCTGACGAGAAGATCCACCTGATCGCTGCTTACGTGTACAGCCTGTCACAGAAGTAATCTCGATCTCGCAACGTAAAAAGGCGGCAAGAGGTAATCTTGCCGCCTTTTTTGTTGCCCCCTGTCATGTGCAACCCCTGCTGCAACGCGATATCATCACCCTGATGCTTGAATCCGATCAGTCGCGACTGAATCCTGTCGTAATTGATGGCGGTCGGGGATACTCACCCGCTGGCAATCCCCCCTGCGAGCACTGTAATATTCGCAACACCTAATAGACCTATGGTTATCAGGTCTATTGTTCATTCACCTGCGGTGGTAAGGCATGAATCAGATTCCAGTAAAAGATTTAACCCCCAAAAAAGGTGCTGGCGACAAGGAAAGTTTCGACCTCTACGCCAAGCGTGAGCATATCTACGTCAAATATTACAAGGGGCTGTTCAAGAACCTGCGCATCATATCCGGTGCCATGATGCTGATTATGTTCTACGGCATCTCTTGGCTGCAGTGGGATGGTCGCCAAGCCGTGCTGTTCGACCTGCCCAACCGACAGTTCCATGTTTTCGGACTCACCTTCTGGCCCCAGGACTTCATGCTGCTCTCCTGGCTGCTGATCATTCTCGCCTTCACGCTATTCTTCGTCACCGTTTTTGCCGGCCGCCTCTGGTGCGGCTACGCCTGCCCACAGTTCGTCTGGACCTGGCTGTTCATCTGGGCCGAGCGCGTGACTGAAGGCGATCGCAACAAGCGGATGAAGCTGGACAAAGGCCCGATGAGCGGCGACAAAGCGCTGCGCAAGGGCGCCAAGCATCTGCTCTGGCTGGTGATCGCTGCGGCCAGCGCCATCGCCTTTGTCGGCTATTTCTCGCCAATCCGCGAACTGGTTCCGAGCGTTCTGAGCTTCGATCTCGGTCCGTGGGAAACCTGGTGGCTGGCATTCTTCACAGTCGCCACCTACGGCAATGCGGGCTGGCTTCGCGAGCAGGTGTGCATCTACATGTGCCCCTACGCCCGTTTCCAGAGCGTCATGTTCGATCAGGATACGCTGGTCATCTCCTATGACGAGAAGCGCGGTGAGCAGCGCGGCAGTCGCAAAAAGGGGGCAGACTACAAGGCAGAAGGGCTGGGCGACTGCATCGACTGCGGCAACTGCGTGCACGTCTGTCCCGTCGGGATCGATATCCGCGACGGGCTTCAGTATGAATGCGTCGCGTGCGGCGCCTGCGTCGACGCTTGCGACGACATCATGGATCGCATGAACTACCCTCACGGTTTGATTCGCTATACCACCGAACACTCGCTAAGCGGTAAGAAAACCCACCTGTTCCGCCCACGCCTGATCGGCTACTTCATAGCCCTTATCGCGATGTTCGTGGCGTTCGCCTATACGCTGTACAGCCGTATCCCGTTAGAGGTCGACATCATCCGCGACCGCGGCCAGCTGTACACGACGACCGCAAACGGCATGATCGAGAACGTATACACCCTCAAGCTGGCGAACAAGGAACAGGTGGGGCACCAGTACCGGATTACGCTTTCCGGTCCGGAAGGGCTGACCCTTGAGAGCGAGAGTGTAGTCAGCATTGCGGCGGGAGAGCTGCTTGATTATCCGGTCCGAGTACATATGGATCCGGCGGAGATCGAACTGCCGAACTACGACATCAGTTTCACCGTCGAAGCGCTGGAGAACCCCTCTATCCGCATTACCGAGGACAACCGCTTTATCGGGCCCACTCCGGCACGATAGTACTGTCCAAGTCCAGAACGAATTAGTTTAGAATGGCGGCCGGGTCAGTCCCGGCCGCTTTATTTCGAGGTATCCCATGAGCGAACAAAGCCAATCCCCCTGGTACAAGCAGACTTGGCTCTGGTTTGTACTCGCGCCGATCATCGCAGTGATGATCTACGCCCCGGTCTTCATATATCTCGCGGTCACTACCAGTGATGGGGTGGTCAAGGAGGACTACTACAAGGTGGCGCGTGGCTTTAACATCGACCACACCCGTGAAGAGATGGCCGCTCAACTCGGTATACATGGTCGACTGATGATCGACTCGGTAACCGGCGACATCCGTCTACAGCTCCAAGGCTCGGGTACATTGCCGCAACAGCTGCAGTTGAGTCTGATCCACCCCTCACACCAGAAATATGATCAGATTCTGCATTTGCGCTCCGTCGATGGCCAAGGGCTCTATGGCAGCAACCTTCAGTCTGAGCTTGTCGGCAAGCGCTATGTCATCCTCGAACCAATAAACAAGGAGTGGCAACTGCGCGCCGAGATCGATCCTCCATACGAACAGAACAGCTTCGATCTTGGCAACGCCTCCTGAGAGCCTTGGCTGAATGAACTCCCGTGTCGAAACAGACTCGCAAGCACTGTGTTATCACTGTGGCCTGGTGGTGCCGGCCGGTAGCCATTTCGTCACCCGGATAGATGGCAAGGAGCGCCAGATGTGCTGCCCCGGCTGTCTGGCGGTGGCGCAGACGATTGTCGATGGCGGCCTCGATAACTTCTACCGGCACCGGGATAACCAGAATGCGAAAAACGAGCGCGTGCGGAACGACAACGCCGGCCAACGCGCGCTTGAGCTAAGCCTGTTCGATGACCCCGAGGTTCAGCAAAGCTTCGTACATGCCACGGGCGACTCCACCCGTGAGGCACTATTGGTGGTGGAGGGGATCACCTGCGCCGCCTGTGTCTGGCTGCTTGAGCATCACCTGAAGAAGCAGCCCGGCGTCACCGACGCCAGCGTCAACCTTACCACCCACCGCGCCAGACTGAACTGGGACGAGAATGTCACCAAGCTCAGCGCCCTGCTCGCCGAAATCGACCGCATCGGTTATCAGGCCCACCCCTACCAGCCCAACAGCGAAGAGAAGCTGCTGGCACAGGAGCGCAAGCGCGCCATCCGACGCTTGGGCGTTGCCGGTGTTGGCACCATGCAGGTGATGATGCTCGCCGCGGCACTCTATGCCGGTGATATCAGCGCCTCCATGGAGGGGCGTATCGTGGATTTTATCCGCTGGGCCTCTTTCGTTCTGGCAACCCCGGTGGCGCTGTATTCCGCCCGCCCCTTCTATGATGCGGCATTGCGTGATCTGCGAACCCGGCAACTGAGCATGGATGTTCCGGTTTCGCTGGCGATCGTCGCCGCCTACTGTGCCAGCGCTTGGGCAACGATCACAGGCAGCGGCGAAGTCTATTTCGACTCCGTCACCATGTTCACCTTTTTCCTGCTCGTCGGTCGCTTCATGGAGATGCAGGCACGCCATCGCACCGGACGCGCTGGCAATGCCCTACTCAACCTGCTGCCCAACAGCGCAATCAGGCTGGTCGGTAACAACGAACAGCTGGTGTCTGCCACGCAGCTGCGCCAGGGTGACCTCGTTCTGGTCAAACCAGGACACACCATCCCGGCGGATGGCATAGTGCGCAAAGGCCAGACGTCGGTCGACGAATCGGCCCTGACCGGAGAGTACCTCCCGCTCTCCAGAGGGATCGGCGATGCCGTGGTCGGCGGCACCCAGAACATCGAGCACCCGATCGAGATCGAGGTGACAGAAACCGGGGGCGAGTCACGGCTTTCCACCATCGTGCGCATGCTGGATCGCGCCCAGGCCGAGAAGCCCGCAGTGGCACGCATTGCTGACAGGGTTTCGCGCTATTTCGTTGCCGCCACGCTGCTTACGGCGACAGTGGTGGCCTCCAGCTGGTGGTTTATCGACCCCGCCAATGCGTTTTGGATCACCCTGTCGGTACTGGTGGTCACCTGCCCCTGCGCGCTTTCGCTGGCGACGCCGACCGCTTTGACGACAGCAACCGGCACACTGCGTACACGGGGTGTATTGATCAGCCGCGGCCACGTCCTCGAAAGTTTCGCGACCGCGACCCACATCGTATTCGACAAGACCGGCACGCTTACCGAAGGCAACCTGCAGATCCACGAGATCAAGCCCCTGTCAGAGGCGCCAGAACAGACGTTGCTCAATATCGCCGCTGCCTTGGAGGCGGAGTCCGAGCACCCGATCGCCCGCGCCTTCATACCTTTTACCCTAAACAGAGCCCAGGAGGTTAAGAACCACCTCGGCCAGGGCCTGGAAGGGGTGTACAACGGCATGCGCTACCGTATCGGCCAGCCAGAGTTCGCCGCCGGGCTTATCCCTGATTCCATGCCGGCACTGCCGAGCGAAGACGGCCTCTGGCTACTGTTGTGCAGTGAGCAATCGGCACTGTGCTGGTTCCGCCTGGATGACCAGATTCGCCCGGAAGCCGGCTCCGCCATCGATACGCTTCGCCAACTGGGCTTGAATAGCGTAATGCTCACTGGCGATAGTTCCGCCTCGGCGGAGCGGGTTGCCAGCGCTCTGCATATCGATAAGCTATACAAGGGCGTATCGCCGGAACAGAAACTGCAGATACTGAACCGACTTGCCAGTGAAGGTGCCGAAGTGATCATGGTAGGCGATGGTATCAATGACATTCCTGCCCTGGCCGGTGCGCGTGTCTCGGTCGCCATGGCTGGCGCCACCGATCTGGCCAAAACCAATGCCGATGCCGTAATGATCGCCAATGACCTGACACGCCTGGTTGAGGCGGTTCGTCTGGCGCGCATGACACGGTCGATCATACGCCAGAATTTAACATGGGCCGTGCTGTACAACCTGCTTGCACTGCCACTCGCCGCGACCGGTTTCATCGCGCCCTACATGGCCGCGATCGGCATGTCCGCCAGCTCCCTGGTTGTCGTCGGTAACGCATTGCGCCTGAGTCGCAGGCCAAAAGCGAAAAGTTGACGCAGAGAACTTAGGAAAGCCCGTTATGAGCATCGTCTATCTATTGATCCCCATCGCGATCATCCTTGCCAGCATCGCCATTTGGGCGTTTTTCTGGAGCGTAAACACGGGTCAGTACGACGATCTGGAGTCGCCGGCACACAGCATCCTCTACGACGACGACGAGGACCTGATACCCGAGGACGCCAAAATCGACAAGAAAGAACAGCACAACAGCGATAACGACTCAACCGATGCCTGACTCTCTCGCGTTCTCCACTGCGCTGATACTGGGGTTGCTCGGCGCGACACACTGTGTCGGCATGTGCGGAGGCATCGCGGCCAGCGTCAGCATGAACCAGACGAAGGCCAGCCGCGGGTTTTGGCTGATCCTCACCTATAACATCGGGCGGATCTCAAGCTACGCGATCGCAGGTGCGCTGATCGGCCTGATCGGCCACCAGCTCAGCAGTGCTGGCGCCACCATCGTATTACGCACACTGGCCGGACTGCTGCTGATCGCCATGGGATGCTATGTAGCGCAGTGGTGGCAACTGCTTACGCACCTGGAGCGGGCGGGCGGTTTTTTATGGCGCTACCTGCGCCCCCTTGCGGCGCGATTCCTTCCCGCCGACACGCTTCCCCGCGCACTTGCCCTCGGCGCGCTCTGGGGCTGGCTCCCTTGCGGTCTGGTCTACAGCACCCTGCTCTGGAGCTCAGCTGCTGGGCACTGGTTCGATAGCGCCCTGCTGATGGTCGGCTTCGGCATCGGCACCCTTCCCGCCATGCTGACCACCGGTTTACTCGCACAGCAGATGCGCCTGTTGATGCAAAGACAGGGTATCAGGCGCGGTGCCGGCATTATGATTATACTCTTCGGTATCTACACCCTGCCGTTAGGCGCGTTGGCAGGCAGCCTTTGATATCGATCAAGCGCCCTGTCGGGAGGGCTGGTATACTGTCGCTCCGCGCAAGAATTGAACGAGGACATAGCAGAAGTGAGCAGCCCCAACCGCATTCAGTGGGACATCGACCTGATCCGCCGTTACGATCTATCCGGCCCACGCTATACCTCCTACCCCACCGCGCTGCAGTTCGACCCGGAACTATCCGCCGATGCCTTGATCGAAAAAGCGCGCCAGAGTGCCGACAAACAGAGCCCGCTGTCACTCTATGTGCATATTCCGTTTTGCGAGCATGTCTGCTACTACTGCGCCTGCAACAAGGTGATCACCCGTCGCCGGGACAAGGCTCAGCCCTATCTTGATACCCTGTATCGGGAGATGGAGAAGCTGTCACAGCTCTACAGCGACAACCGACAGGTTAACCAGCTGCATTGGGGCGGTGGCACCCCCACGTTTATCTCCGATGAGCAGATGCGAGAGCTGATGAGCGCACTGAGGCGCAACTTCAACCTGCGCGATGATGATCAGGGCGATTACTCCATCGAGGTCGATCCCCGTGAGGCGCAGGACCAATCGCTTGCGGTGCTGCGCGAGATCGGTTTTAACCGCGTAAGCCTGGGCGTGCAGGATATTGATCCCAAGGTGCAGGAAGCGGTCAACCGGATCCAGCCCGTCGAACAAACTCGAAGAGTGCTGGATACGTCACGCAAGCTGGGGTTCAAATCGATCAACATGGACCTGATCTATGGCCTGCCGCACCAGACACTTGAGGGCTTCAACGCCACGCTGGATACGATTATCGAGATGTCACCGGATCGGCTTTCGGTATTCAACTACGCTCACCTGCCGGATCGTTTCCGCCCTCAGCGCCATATCAGGGCTGAGGACCTGCCCTCCCCCGAAACCAAACTGGCGATCCTGCAGAGCACCATCGAGCGTCTGTTGGACGCCGGCTATGTGTACATCGGCATGGATCACTTCGCCAAACCGGACGACGAACTGGCCCTGGCCCAAGCCAACGGGCAACTGCATCGCAACTTCCAGGGCTACACCACGCACTCCGACTGCGACCTGGTGGCGATGGGCGTCTCCGCGATCAGCCAGATCGGCGATGTGTATTATCAGAACGAGCATGAGATCAGTGCCTACACCCAGGCGGTCGAGGATCATCAACACGCTATTCGCCGCGGCGTCACACTGACCCGGGATGACCATATTCGACGTAGCGTCATCACTTCGCTGATCTGCCATTTCGAACTCGAGCAAAAGCGGATCGAACAACAGTATGGCATCGACTTTAGTCAATATTTCCAGGCTGAACTCGAAGATCTGAAGCAATTTACCGCAGATGGACTGGTGGAGCTCGGCACAGGAACCATACGTGTCACCCCCGCGGGACGCCTGCTTATCAGGCGTATCTGCATGGCCTTCGACGCCTACATACCGCGCGAACAGGCCACGGCCCGCTACTCACGCATCATTTAGGGGCGCACTTCAACGCCACCGGCAAATGTTACATAATGCAACGCGTAGCCTGATTTAACCCAACGCAAAAAAGGGACAATCCCATGGGTGACCATAAATGTGAGGGCAAGCTGCGAAGCTTACAGCAGGTGCATTGCAACACCTGCAGCCTAAGTTCGCTCTGCCTGCCGGTATCACTGAACATGACGGAGATGGAGCGGCTCGATGACATCATCGAGAAGAGTCGCCCGCTGAAAAAAGGCGAGCACCTGTTTCATCAGGGCGAAGCTTTTTCATCGGTTTACGCGGTGCGTGCCGGCACGATCAAGAGCTACACACTGACCAATGAAGGTGAAGAGCAGATCACCGGGTTCTATTTTCCCGGGGAGCTGGTCGGCATGAGCGGCGTCGACGGGGTTACCTATCCGGTATCCGCCAAGGTGCTGGAAACCACTACCGTGTGCGAAATCCCGTTCGAGCGACTGGATGACCTTGCCGGCCAGATGCCGGAGCTTCGGCGGCAGATGCTGCGCACCATGGGCAAGGAGTTGCGTGACGATCAGCAGATGATGATGCTGCTGTCGAAGAAGAACGCGGAACAGCGCGTCGCCACCTTCCTGATCAAGCTATCGTCCCGCTTCCGGGCTCGCGGTTACTCCGCCAGCCAGTTCCGCCTGTCGATGTCCCGCAACGAGATCGGCAACTATCTGGGACTTGCCGTGGAAACGGTCAGCCGTATTTTCACTCGTTTTCAGGCGATGTCACTGATCCGGGTTGACGGCAAGGAGATCGAGCTGGTCAGCCTGCCGGAACTGTATGACCTGGCGGGTGAGTGCAACCCGTTCGAGAATGCCGAAGGCAGCAGCTCGCAGCAGGTTTAACCGACCCGAACCGAAGACAATAAAAAAGGCGCTTAACCGGAAAGGATAGGCGCCAGTACAGTTGCACAATGAAGTAGCCATCTCAATGTGTAACCCAACGCTTGCTATTAGACATCTATCGCGCCCATGACACATTGAGTTAGATCAACTCAACGAGCATGCCGCCGCAAAATTCAGTAGCAATACACAGGATTCAATTCCAAACCTATAAGACATAGAGCCGAGGAGCCTACCCCCGATGTCCTATGACGAGTTTTACGTCAAATCAATCATCCGCTCTCTGCCGGACTGGCCGGAGCCCGGCGTGATCTTCCGGGACGTGACGCCGATCTTCAAGGACCCTCGCGCCGTGCGCATGGTGGCCGATGCGTTTATCCAACGCTATCTGGATATCGATATCTCCCACATCGCCTGCATCGATGCTCGCGGCTTCCTGTTCGGCTCGATTCTGGCACACCAGCTCAATCTGCCACTGGTGCTGGTGCGCAAGAAGGGCAAACTGCCCGGCGACACCATTCATCAGGAGTATGAGCTCGAATACGGCACGGCTGCCGTCGAGATGCAAACCGATTCCGTCGGCCCCGGTGATCGGGTACTGATCTTCGACGACCTGATTGCCACCGGTGGCACCATCCTCGCCGCCTGTACCTTGATCAAGAAACTCGGCGCCGAGGTGATCGAGGCGGCCGCACTGATCGATCTGCCGGACCTTCAGGGGTCGTCACGCATCCAGGAAACCGGGGTACCGGTCCACACCCTGATCGCCTACGAAGGCGTATAACGACAAACGGATAGCGGGCCGGAAAACTTGCATCCCGGCCCCTCGCCCACAATAATGCGCGCCTCTACTCTCTTACCCTGTCATCAGGGTACCGATCAGGAGGCTCGATGCTCTGGTTTAAAAATGCTGTCTGGTACCGTTTCTCGCCCGATGCCGAGTTCAATGCGCAGAGACTCGAACAGGCGCTGGAGAGCAAGCCGTTCACCCCATGCAACCGACATGAGCAGAAGCGCTCAGGCTGGACCTCTCCCACCTATGGCTTAACCGAGACGCCGGTATTCGTCAGCAACGGTTACCTGCTGATCTGTCTGCAGCAGGAGGAGCGCATACTGCCAAGCAGCGTTATACGTGACGCGCTCAACGAAAAGGTGGAAAAGATCGAGCAGGAGGAGGATCGCAAGGTCTACAGGACAGAGCGCGCCCAACTGAAAGACGAGGTCACATTCGAGCTGCTGCCCCGCGCCTTTACCCGGCGCCGCCCTACACACGCGCTGATCTCACCGGAGCAGGGCTGGATACTGGTGGATGCCTCATCGCTGAACCGCGCCGAGCAGCTGCTGTCCGAACTCAGGGATGCACTTGGTTCGCTACGTGTTCGTCTGCCGGAAGTGAACCATGCCCCCAGCGACCGCCTGTCAGGCTGGGTCATGGGCGAGCCTGCCCTACCCCAGGGGTTTGAGCTGGAGCAGGAATGCGAGCTCAAGGATACCCTGGGCGACGAAAGCGGTGTTATTCGGGTCAAGGGTCAGGTACTGACCAGTGACGAGATTCGGGCGCACATCGAAGGCGGCATGAGAGTAAGCCGTCTGGCCCTGTGTTGGGAGCAGCAGATACGCCTGGTGCTGCACGATGACCTGACCCTGCACCGCCTTAAACGAACCGACGAATATCGGGATCAGTTGGAGGAGCAGGCTCCAGAGGAGGAGCTGGCGGCCCTTGATGCCGATGTGACGCAACTGGGGTTGGAGTTTACCCGGCTGATCCCGCAGATTCTCGCCGCCTTCGATGGCGAGCAGGAGCCCTGAGACGCCATGTACACCGTCTATGAGATCTTCTATACCCTGCAAGGGGAAGGCGCTCAATGCGGCCGTGCAGCGGTATTCTGCCGCTTCAGCGGCTGCAACCTCTGGTCTGGGCGCGAGCAGGATCGAACCGGTGCCATCTGCGACTTTTGCGATACCGAGTTCGTTGGTACCGGTGGCCGACACGGCGCGAAATATCGAGATGCCGAGCAACTGGCCGATCAGATCGCCGCACTCTGGCCACAAACCCATAGCGGCATCCCCTACGTGGTCTGCACCGGCGGCGAGCCTGCCCTGCAGGTCGACGCAGCGTTGGTCGACGCCCTGCACGCGCGAGGCTTCGAGATAGCCATAGAAACCAACGGTACGCGCCCTCTGCCAGCGGGAATCGACTGGATATGTGTCAGCCCCAAGGCAGCAACGGATCTGGTCATTACTCGGGGCAACGAACTTAAACTGGTCTATCCACAGCCACTGGCGCTACCGACGCGCTTTGAGGCGCTGGCGTTCGATCACTTTTTCCTGCAACCGATGGACGGCCCTCTGCAGAGCAGTAATACGCAACGCTGCATCGAGTACTGCATGGCGCATCAACAGTGGCGACTGAGCCTGCAGACCCACAAAATAGTCGGCATCGACTAATCTGCCTGCACTACTCCGGGGCGAACGGGAAGATTACTGAAGATCATCAGCAAGGCGGCCGGAACCTGCATCAGGACGCCGTATATCAGCACGATAGCGGACATTTCGACGCTGCCCAGCAGCGAGCTGCTGACCATTAATGCCGTGCCGGCGTTCTGAATGCCAACTTCGATCGCCAGCGTGCGCTGCCCCGCCGGCCCCAGTCCTCCCATACGCGCCAACAGCGCACCCAGCGCCATGGCGATCACCGCAAGAACCATCACGGCGGGGGCATAAAGCGCCAGTAGGGCCGGCAACCTCTCCCAGTTCGCGCGCACGATACCAACCACGATCAGGACGAACCCCAGCACCGCCAACACCTTGACCACAGGCTGCAAACGCTGACACACCAGAGGAAAACGCGTACGCAGCGCCAGCCCCAGCAACACCGGCAGCAGGGTGACAGTCGCCAACTTTACAATGGATGGCAGCAAGGGAAATCCGTTGAGCTGAGTGCCCGGATCCAGTTTCGCCAGCACCAGGGCGGTCAACAGGGGCAGAGTAAAGGGGGCGACCAGACTGCTCAACGCGGTAAGGCTTACCGATAACGCCATATCCCCGCGTGATATCAGGGTGATCATGTTTGAGGTTACGCCACCTGGCGCGAAAGTGACGATCATCAGGCCCGCCGCCACCAGAGGCGGTAATGCGAACAACCCGCAAACCAAAACACCCAGCAGCGGCAACAGCGCCAGCTGTCCGATAGCGCCGAGTAACAGCCCGCGAGGGGCAGTGAACACTCGCTTGAAATCAGCCCCCTGCAGGGTTATGCCGATACCAAGCATCATCATGAAAAGCGCCGCCGGTAACACCAGCTGACTGAGAGAGGAGGCTTCCATTCGCTGCGATGTCCGTTCTAGTTATCCGGACGAGTCTACAGCCAGTTTCACTCCTCTACTAGTCCGAGACTTGGTCCTCACCTCTCCCGTGTCTCTGAAAACTGTTCACAAAAGATACACATCAGCAATCACGGGGGCTTACAGCCACTACCCACATCTCTTGTGGATAAGACTGTGCAAACTGCCACAAAACACCTCCCAAGCTCCCATCGTTACGTCACCTTACTCGGATTGATCATTTTTTAACCACTTGTTTTTTGCTATTTTTAATCAATAAGTTACCCATGCACCAAGAGCTCTGCATGAATAGAATCCCGGTTATATCGCATTGGATTAAGGCAACACTGTTTTGTAACCTTTGCGACATCCATGGTGCATGCGGAACGTTTTCCAATGCCTGCCCCTGTTTCATTCGCTTTACATCCCATAGATCGGCGGCGTTTCTGGCATCTTTCCCTATTGGCACTGTAAAATTCGGCGCAGTATGGAAAGTTGATATGGGCGATCACATATGCAGGAACAGTTAGACCAACGCCGTAAAGCAGCCGAGCGGGTCACGTTGATAGGATCGGTGATCGATGCCGTACTGGGCACGCTGAAAATCATCATCGGAATCTTTGCCAACTCTGCTGCGCTGGTTGCCGACGGACTTCACTCCCTCTCCGACCTGCTCACCGACTTTATGGTTATCGCGGTACTGCGCCTTTCCCATCAGGCCCCTGACCGTAACCATCCGTGGGGACATGCCCGCTTTGAAACCGTCGGCACGGTCGTGCTCGGCCTTATCCTGATCGCGGTCGGCGGGCTGATGTCCTATGAGAGCATCCTGCGCCTGTTCGCCGAGACCCGACCGCCTCTGCCTACGTGGCCGGCTCTGGTTGCCGCCGCCGCCTCCATTCTCGGAAAGGAGTGGATCTTCCAATACACCCTGCGTATCGGCAAAGCGCTCAAATCCGACCTGATTATCGCCAATGCCTGGCACAGCCGCAGCGATGCGCTGTCATCGGTCGTGGTACTCATCGCGGTGGCCGGCGCGATGCTGGGCGTTTGGTGGCTTGATGGCCTGGCGGCAATCCTGGTGGCACTGCTGGTGGGCAAGATCGGTTGGGACCTGGTCGCACGCAGTGTTGAAGAGTTGGTGGATACAGCGCTACCGGAGAGCAAGGTCAAGGAGCTGCGGGAAACGATCATGTCCGTCAATGGCATCGACAGCGTGCACAGTTTCAAAAGCCGCGCCATGGGCAGCCAGAGCATGCTGGAGATGCATCTGCAGGTTGCGCCCCATCTTAGCGCGGCCGAGGCGCACTATATCGGCGATGTTGCAGTACTGAGGCTCAAGGACCGTTTCGATGATATAGGACATGTGATTTTTCACATCGATACGTATGATGATCAGGTCTATCCGGATGAAAACAGTCTGACCATGCCGCCTCGTGCCGAGATCACTCAACATGTCGATGCCGTGATCAGTCGCGAGCTGGGTGAGTGTCCCGAATATGAGTTGACCCTGTACTACCATCCGGAATACATCGATATTGACATCAAGGCGTCCAGCGAGCTGCGTAATCTACTGCAACGGAACGGGCTTTCGCCAACCGACTTCGAATCGCGCCTGGCGGAACAGCTCGATAACCAGTTCTGGTTTCGCCGACTTCACCTGTGGTTACCCGCCGCATAGCGCCGTTTATCAGTCCCAAGCGGGATGAATGTTCGTTACAGGAAGTTCTCTAATGAAGTACAAAGAGACCCCCAGTCAAGCCGCCGACTATCTCCGCCAGGCGGTTCCCTTGATGGTGCGAAACCGTATCCCGCCCAATCCGCTGAACTACGCGCTGTGGTACGCCTATGTTTCCAACCAGTTGCCGGAGCTGAATACCGCGCTGGACTCCACACTGCAAACCTACGGCACCTGCCCCAACCTGCTCAGCGAGCAACTCTTCCGCAAGCATCTGGTGCATGACGATTCGAAGGACACCGAGGAGATCCACAACGGACTGGTCAATCTCGTCAACACCCTTCACGAACAGGCATCGGCCGCCTGGGAGCAAACCGACAGCTACTCCGCCGTATTGCGTGAAAGCCTCGACGCTCTGACCGACTGCCACGCGACAGAAAGTGATCCGCTGCCGCTGGAATCGATCATCCGTACGCTCTCCCTGCGGACCGAAGCGATCAACGACGCTACCCGGCTGTTTCAACAACAGATAGACGCCGCTCAATCGGAGATCGCCGCATTGAAGCAGGAGCTGCAACAGACACGGCAGGACGCCAGCGTGGATGTGCTGACCGGTCTGTTCAACCGTCGTGTATTCGACACCGAGCTCGAGCAGCTGATACAGCTCGGTTCCCTGCAGAAGCTGAGCCTTATCCTGCTCGATGTGGATCACTTCAAACGTTTCAACGATACCTACGGCCACCTGATGGGCGACAAGGTGCTGCAGTATGTCGGCCGGATACTGAAGGATGAGTGCTGTGAGCCACTGATTCCGGTGCGGTTTGGCGGCGAGGAGTTCGCTGTAATCGGTCCGGGCCTTGACGATGAGAGCGCAGCAGAGGTGGCTGAGCGGCTGCGCAAGCGGGTTGAAGCTATCCGTATCCGCCAGAAAAGCTCTGGTTCAGTGATCAGCTCGATCACGGCGTCCTTCGGCATCACCTGCCTGCGTGCTGAAGACAATCTGCCGACACTGATCGAACGCGCCGATCAGGCGCTATATCAGGCCAAGCAACAGGGCCGCAACCGCGTCTGCAGGAATCCCGACGGCCAATAAAAAACGCGGTGCCTCTGGGCACCGCGTTGCGTGTTAAAACGATGGCAAGGCGTTTAGCGCCCCAGGCGTCGAGCCGGTTCGCGCATGGTGACGAACTCCTCGGCGGCCGTCGGGTGTATGCCGATGGTGCTGTCGAACACCGCCTTGGTCGCACCGGCCTTCAACGCCACCGCGATACCCTGGATGATCTCGCCGGCTTCGGCGCCCACCATGTGCACACCGAGAACCCGGTCGGTTTCGCTGTCGACGATCATCTTCATCAGGGTGCGCTCGTCGCTGCCGCTGATGGTGTGTTTCAGTGCCCGAAACTCGGATCGATAGACATCGACCTTGGCGTAGCGCTCCGCCGCCTGCTCTTCGCTGAGTCCGACGGTACCGATATTGGGCTGGCAGAACACTGCCGTCGGGATCAACTCATAATCCACCCGCGCATCGCCATCCGCGTACAGATGACGCACCAGTGCCATCCCCTCAGCCAAGGCCACGGGGGTCAGCTGTACCCGGTCGATCACATCGCCGATGGCATAGACCGAGGGCACACTGCTCTGGAAGTTGTCGTTGACGACCACGGCACCCGACTTGCTCAGTTCGACGCCGATCTGCTCCAGCCCCAGCCCCTGCGTCTTCGGTGTACGTCCGGTGGCGTAGAGGATCTGATCCGCCTCCAGCACCCGACCATCGGCCAGTTCCGCCGCCAAGGCCCCATCACCCAGTTTCTCGATCTTGACGATATCGGCGTTAAGGTTGAGCTTGACGCCCTTCTTCGCGATCTCCTGCGCCGTGAACTCGCGCACCTCGTTATCGAAACCACGCAGAATCATGTCGCCGCGATAAAGCAGCTCTGTATGCGCGCCAAGTCCAGCAAAAATACCGGCAAACTCAACCGCGATATAGCCGCCACCGACCACGATCACCCGCTTTGGAAACTGCTCAAGATCGAATACCTCGTTGGAGCTGATCGCGTACTCACTACCCGGAAACTCGGGGATGAACGGCCAGCCGCCGGTCGCCACCAATATCCGCTCGGTGGTGTAGGTTTTGCCCGCCACTTCGACGCTGTGAGCACCGCTAATACGGGCACGCCCATCGATGATGTCACAACCGGAGTTGCGCAACAGATTGCCGTAGATACCGTTGAGCCGCGCGATCTCCGACTTTTTGTGGTCTCTAAGTACTGACCAGTCAAAGCTGACGTCTTCCGCCAGCAGACCGAAGCCGCGGGCCTCATGGAAAGATTCCGCGTAGTGGGATGCATAGACATACAGTTTTTTCGGTACGCAACCTACATTGACACAGGTGCCACCCAAGTAAAGGTCTTCGGCAATTGCGACCCTGACACCTTTGGCCGCGGCCATCCGGCCGGCACGTACACCGCCGGAACCGGCGCCGATAACAAACAACTCATAATCAAACTCTGCCACGCACGTGCTCCCAATAACGATTCATATCCATTTTACTGCTGTAGACCATACCGCCTTCAGCCTCGATCATGCCAATTGAACGGGTAAAAGCCCCATATAGAGAAAATTTATCATATCCCCGCGCATGGCCTGTCCCATTTTTGCTAGTATCCGGCGACTGTCCGCACTGTTTCAGGGAGTTTCAGCTTGTGATCAAAGTCGTGTCCTTCAATACCAACGGTATCCGCGCCCGCCAACACCAACTCGAAGCCCTAGTCGAACGTCATGCGCCGGACGTCATCGGTATACAGGAGAGCAAGGTCGCGGACGATCAGTTCCCGATTGAAGCGATGCAGGCTCTTGGCTATCACGCCGAGTACTACGGTCAGAAAACGCACTACGGCGTATGTCTGTTATCGCGTCGCCCGCCGCTGTCGATTCAGAAAGGGTTTAGCGGTGACGATGAGCTGGCACAACGCCGGCTGATCATCGGCGAGTACGAAAGCGACACCGGCCAGCGCTTCAGTGTTATCAACGGCTATTTTCCCCAGGGCGAGAATATCGCCCACGAGATCAAGTTTCCGGCCAAACGAAAATTCTATGCCGACCTGCTCGAACACCTGCAAAACCAGTGCTCGGCATCGCAGCCCTTGGTCGTCATGGGTGACTTGAATATCTCCCCGACCGATCTCGACATCGGCATCGGTGAAGCCAACCGCCTGCGCTGGCTGAAAACGGGTAAAACCAGCTTTCAGCCAGAGGAGCGCGAATGGCTGCAACGTCTCTACGACTGGGGGTTACACGATACCTTCCGCCACTGCCATCCCGAGTGCAATGACCGCTTCAGCTGGTTCGACTACCGCAGCCGTGGCTTCGAAGACGACCCGAAACGCGGTCTGCGCATCGATGCGATCATGGCAACCAAGACGCTGCTCGACCGTTGCACCGAAGCCGGGATCGACTATGAGATTCGTGGCATGGAGAAGCCCTCCGATCACGCGCCGATCTGGGCCTGTTTCGACATCTGATGAGTTCAGGGGCCTGATTCAATCCGGCTTGACCACCATCAGGTCGCAGTGAATACGGTCAAGAACCCGTTCGGCGCTGCTGCCCACCAACAGCCGTTCGAGCAGTCCGCGGCGCACATTACCCATGATCAGCAGGTCGATACGCTGCTCCTCGCATATGCGCGGCACCCGCTGGTGCAACTCACCCTCAAGCAGATGAAGCAGGGCAGCCCCGGCTTCTTTCTGCCAGGGAGCAAGCAGTGCTTCAAGCCGCTCGCGATGCTCCTTGGCAACATTCGCCTGCAGCCCTGCAAAATCGGTGATCCGATGCTCATCGAACACAGCTGACTGAGGTAAGGCATTGAACGCATGCAGCACGTGCAGCTCGCCTTCGAGTTCACGCACCAGACGGTGGGCGATTCCGAACAGCTTCCCATCCAGAGCGGCAGGCTCATCAAGCGGATGAAAAGGGTCCAGCGCCACCGCTATTCGCGGATGTTCGGGCCAATTGCGGTCTCGGCTGAGCAGCAGTGGCACCGGGCACTTGCGCAGCACCCTCCAGTCCTCGGGTGCCAGCAGATGATGGAGCAGTACCGGCTGTGTCGATACCGGGTAGACCAGCAGGTCGGCACTGTAGCGCTCACATTTGCGCAACACCGCCTCGGCCCGGTTCTCATCCCAGCACACATCGGTCCCCACCCGCGACGGATCCAGGCGGATGCGATCGGCAAGGTAATCCAGACGCCCTTCGCACTGCGTCATATAGGCATGCCGCGAGCGCCGCTCCGCCTCTTCGCTGAATACCCCCGCCGAGCGAATCAGCGGTTGAAACGCAACGCAGAACAGCTCCAGATCCCCTTCACAGGCGGCAAGCCGGGCGGCCTTCTCCACCATCGGTAGATGCTCGGTATCATCGTCGATATTGACCAGTAGCTTGTGGAACATGCTCGCACTCCCCTGAAAGACCGATCCCTTTTCGTAGCATAGTGCCTAATGGCACTCCAGACCCAATCTAAACCTTGGCACAGCGCAAAACTTGCTGCTATATTAGAACAATCTAATTTATATAGGATACTAAGGTATGAATCTCCACGCTGCCCTGCGCCTAATGGCCGGCTCTGTCATTCTGATCAGCCTGGCGATCGGCTATGGCGTTCACCCCTGGGGTTACTATCTGACCGCCTTTGTCGGCTTGAACCTGCTGCAATCCGCTTTCACCAACTGGTGTCCTGCCATGAGTATTTTCCGAGCCCTGGGCCTGAAAGAGGAGCGCTGCCGGCACGGCATGAGCGTCCATCAGGGCGTTCACATGATCGCCGGCTCACTGGTACTGCTGACACTGGCACTGGTCTTTATCTTCAATCTGCCGGTCGAGCTGTTACTGGTTACCGGCGTTCTCGGGCTGAGCCTGGTGCAGTCTGCGTTCACCGGGTGGTGTCCGGCGATCATGCTGTCGCGCCTGCTCGGTTTTAAACAACCGGCACACTGAATCGCCATCCTGGAAATTTATCGGCGGTCCGCATGCGGGCCGCTCACCTTCGTGGTAGTATTCCGGCAGGATTTTCAGGGAACGTTCCGCCGTTGTTTAGACTCTTTCGTCTCTACCTGCCGCTGCTTCTGCTGATACTGCCTTGGGCGGTTGCCCCCTCTTTGCGCTCGCTCGATCCGGCTCTGCAGCAGTTGGTCAGTAGCTTGCCGATACTGCTCGCGCTGCTTGCCTTCCTGCTTGCAGCCGGGTTCAAGCGCGGCCGTATCGCACTGGCCGCCGCTCACCTCGGACTCACGGCCTATCTGATACAGACTGCCAGGTCGAAAGGCGTAGATCAGCCCGATGCCTATGTACTGTTCACGCTGACCAGCCTCGTTATCCCACTGGTGCACGGCTGGTTGCTGATACAGCGGGATACCTCTCCGCTGTGCCGCAGAGGCGTCGTTAAACTGATTCTGACCCTGGCCCCCTCTGCGGTTCTGCTGGGCATGTGGCTGGTACCGGGCCAACTGGGCAGCTGGCTCCCCGACCTGCACCCCTCGCTGCTGGAAACCCTGGGCGAAGACTCCCTGCTTAATCGTGGCAGTGTCTGGATCGGTGCGCCGGTACTGGCGTTAAGTCTACTGCTGACGATCACCCGACGTACCGCCGACGAGATCGCCCTGTTCGGTTCGCTTCTGGCGCAGATGCTGGCCATCAGTACCCTGAAGCAAAGCCACCTCAGCACACAGCTATTGATACTTGCGCCGACGCTGCTGATCATCGCCGTGATCAGCCATATCTATGCCATGGCCTTTGTCGACACCCTGACCGGGGTACCCGCGCGTCGCGCACTGGAACACAAGCTGGCTGGACTTGGCCGACACTACGGCATCGCCATGCTCGATATCGACCATTTCAAGAAATTTAACGATACCTACGGCCACGATGTGGGTGACCAGGTGTTGCGCATGGTGGCAACTCAGCTACGTAAAGTGCAGGCTGGTGGCACCCTGTTTCGCTACGGCGGCGAAGAGTTCACCATCGTGTTCAGCGGCCGCCGTGAAGAGGAGGTCGTCGAGGCATTGGATGAGGTTCGCCAGCGCGTTGAGCAGTATCCGATGCGCGTGCGTGCGCCACAACGTCCACGCAGCAACCGCCAGGGGAAACAGGCGCGCGAAAACAGTGCGCGGGATACCGAGCAGGTCAGCGTGACCATCAGTATCGGCATCGCCTGGCGCGAAGCCGATGAGCGGCCGGAGATGGTGATCAAGCGCGCGGACAAGGCGCTGTACAAAGCCAAGGGCGCGGGCCGCAACCGCGTCATGACCGACGGCCCCGACCCGCGACGTCAGCGTCGCCGCGCGGTCGCCTGAACTCAGAATCCGTAGCGGACCCTCGCCCAGAGATTGCTCCCCTCCTCGAACTGGCCAAAAAAGGTGTGTTCCTGTTCGCCACCGAACAGGTTCGCTCCGGCGCTCAGCGTCCAGTTGTCGTCCAGTCGGTAGCTGACCGACGGACGCAGATAGTAATCTTCGTCGGTCGGCGACCAGTAGTTGAACCAGGACAGCGTCAGATTATCGCGCATCAGCTTCCAGGTAAGGCGCAGGGTAACCACCTGACGAACCTCGTCCGGTCGATACTGGGCCGGTGAACTGGCCTTCAACTTATCGTAATCCTGGATCCACTCGAGGTAGTACTGCATCGACCCGGTCAAGCGGGGCACCAGCTCGTGCTCGTAACCGGCCAACCAGCGCAGTTGATCGTTGGCAATCAAGGGATCGTCGCCGCGCTCATCCTGCCCCTCGTACCAAGCGATCTCGCTATTGGCGATACCGCCGGCCAACGGCGCGCGCAGGCTGGCACCAAACACGTCCAGCCGCGGAAAAATCGGCTCAGCAGCGCCGTTCAGTCCGTTCGGTTGTTTCCAGAATCCGCGGTAACCGTAGAACGCCCACTCCAGACCTCCCTGACGCCCATACAGCCGCGCCGCCAGCTCGCCATCTTCCGGAAAGCGATCAGGCTCGTCCGCATGGATGACGCCATCAGGCGCCGCCATCTGCTGCCCGCTCAGGGGAGAGAAGTAGCTGAAACGCTCACCGTCGATATAACGATCGGGCTCGAACAGCGGTGTCCAGATCAGATCGAGGCTGAAGCTGTCCGCGAACAGGCTGCCCTTGATACTGGCCGCCGGTGCCTTGAGATAGGTTTCGTCGCGCCCGGAGAAGAAGGATTTCCAATCTTTGGGAAAGAGATCGTTGAGAAACAGCATATCCCCCGTGCCCCAGGTCGACACCTGCTGACCGGCCTGGATATCGAGCCACTCAAGGGGCGTCAGTTGCACCGTCGCTTCGCGCAGATCGAGTTGCAGTCCATCCTCAACCCCATCGGCATAGAGATCGCCTTTCAGGCTGTAGTGCGTGGAGCCAACGCTGCGCTCCCACTCGAGATGGCTGCGCAGCTCTGCCAGGGTTTTATCGTCCGCCAGCGCCGGATCATCCTGCAACCGACCGCCGACCGCCGCTTCATAAAAGCCATGCAGCGCCGGCCCGCTCTCCTCCTGCGACCAGCTATCATCACCCCAGGCGTCTGAGCCCCAGGCATCACCTTGCTCTGTCGATCCGCTCTCTGATGCTGCCTGAGCGCCCCAGCTGAGTCCCAGCGCCAGCAACGCCGCTAACGTACGTCTCATTGCGGCCTCCGCAGCCAGTCTCGCGGCAAGGTGCGTAGCGAGCGTTCGCTGAACACCTCATCCGGCAGCCCGATATCGTACTTCATAAAGCCGAACTCCATCGTCGTAGCGCCCCCGCCGCGCAGGTCCGACACCCGACTGGTGACCACGGTGGGGAAACCCTGGATATCCTGTATCTCCAGCGCTTCCACCCGACGGTAGGGCTCGGCGCCGGAATCGAAGTAGTCGATACGCACAGGCAGCATAGTGGCTTTATCGATCCAGAGCTGGTACTGGCTGAACTCCACACTCTGCGGATCTTTCGGTGTCGCCTTCAGGTGATACTGCTCGGCGGTTGTCTCCATCAGCTCGAAGCGGTCCTCCGCCGGGTTGCGCCCGGACACATCTTCGTAGAAGAAATGGGAGCCGACGAAGCTGGTGCGCTTATCGCCGGCGGAGATCCGCTTGACCAGGTCAAGCCCCGGCAGGTAGAGCCAGCGGTCGTCATCCCGATCCACATGTTTGGCAACCATAAACACGGTGTTGCGGACATCCGCTGGACGACTGAACGCCACATAAAAGTTCTGATCGCCGCCATCGGCCAGATCCTTGCGCAGGATAGTGAACTGACGCAGCTGTTCGCGCCCCTGATCATCACGGATCACCATCCGCACTTCACTGCGCCCATCCTCGCCCTGATAGTAGGCAGCATGGTTGGCCTGGTCGACGATCTGATCCACATCGGTCAGATCCGCCGCCAAGGCGGTACCGGCCCAGAGCGCACCGGTGAAAAATAGTGACAGGGCGTACATTGAAGTCCTCATATTCAGACCTCCTCTTTCAGGCTGACTCATGTTCTAGATTCCGGGTACCGAAAAGTTTCTCTTTATTACCGATCAGTGTAATCACTGCCGGTAACAGTAGCAGGGTTACCAGGGCGGATACCGCCATGATCGACGCCAGGAAGAAGCCGACGGTGATATAGGGCACCAACGGCGCCAACAGCAGCGGGGTAAAGCCGATGGCGATGACGATGGCGTTGCGGCTGATCGCGCGGGATGGCCCCTTGTAGATCTCGGCGATCGCCTCTGGCCAGCTACCGCACTGACGGTAGATCGCCCTTGCCCGCTCCAGATAGTGGATCGCGAAATCCACCGACAGCCCCAGCGTCAACGCCGAGAGCACCGCGATCGGCATGTCATAGTCCTTGCCGACAAACCCGATCAGGCCGTAGATAAACAGTATGGTGACGCTCAACGGCAACATCGCCAGCAGGCCGATACTGAACGAGCGGAACAGTACGATCATCATCACCAGCACCATGACGAACGCGCTCATCAGGCTCTTCAGCATGCCGTTGACCATCTGCTCCTGCCAAACCACGTTGATATAGGTCAGACCCGCCCAGTTGACGCTCAACCCCTGCGGTAATGGGTGCGCGTCGATATAGGCGCTAACATGGTTGATCACATCGGTCATATCCTGGTTATCGCCGCTCTTCAACTGCAACCAGAGTAGCGTCGAGCGATAATCCGGGGTGACAAAGTGCCAGAGATCGTCCGGACGATGAGATGACTGGTAGCTGAGAATCGTCTGCGCCACGCCGCGCGCCGAGTCAGGTAGCCGGAACTGCTCATCGCCACCACCGGTCAGCTCGCGATACACGGTTTTTACCAGCACCGGCAGGCTGTTGACCTTACCCACCTGCGCCTGACTCTCAAGATCGCGGGCCAGTGCATCAAGGTAGGCGAGCACCTCGGGGTTGAGGAAATATTTGGCGTCGATCTGCGCCGCCTCGACCCGACGGAACAGCGCCAGCCAGAGCTCCTCTTCATCTGCCGGACGGGAGAAGCTCGCCTCGTCCAGCAGCCCGGCCAAGCCACTGGCATACTGATCGAAGTCGGTCGATGCCGCATCGTCCATCATCTGCTGCAGCTCTGGCTTCAACTGGGCACCGCGCGGATCCGCCTCCAGCTCGGCCATCAGCTCGCTATTCAACGCGCTAGCCGGATCCTCCTGTGCGGCGCGATCGAACACCAGGTAGGCATCGTAGGTGCCGGAGAAATGCGCGTTCAGCACCCGGTCTGCGACTCTGAGACGGTGATCCGACTTGAACCAGCGTACCGGGTTGTCATTGATCTGTATCTGGCTTACACCCCAGACACTGAGAGCGGTGAGCAGGCTGAACGCCACAATCAGCAGGCGCGCCTTGAGCATCGACAGACGACCCATCAGGGCCATCAACCGCCCCAGGCGACTGTTGTCGTCCTCCTGGATGTTGTGATCCTTGAGTTGCGCCATCCGCTTCGGCGACAGGCTGATGATGTAGGCCGGCACCAGAGTTACGGTGAGCAGGAACGCCAGCATGATACCGAACGCCACATGCAGACCGAATATCTGCACCGGCGGAATCGGGGTAAAGGCGAGCGACGCGAAGCCCACCGCCGAGGTCAGCGAGGTGTAGAGCATCGGCGTAAACAGGTGACCCAACACCTCCAGCACCGCGGGACGGGCATTCTCACCGGGACGGTAACGGTCGGCAAACTCCGACAGGATGTGAACCGAATCGACCACCGCGATCGGCATCAGGAAGATCGGAATCATCGAACTCATGATGTGGACGGTGTAGCCCTGTCCGATCAGCAGCCCCATGGTGATGATCACCGATGCCATCGCCACCAGCATCGGCGCCGTGATCAGCAGCAGGCTGCGGAAGAACACCCACATCAGAATGAAGATCATCAGCCCGGCCAGCGGTGCGGAGATCGCCATCTGCACAAACATCTCGACGCCGAAGGTGTCCTCCGATACCGGCAGTCCGGCGATGTGGAACTGATCATCAACACCGAGCTTGGCGATCACCTCCTCTATCTGCTGCGACAACTGGTAACTGAGCGATTTGCTCTCGATCGGCACGTAGATGCCTGCGGCACGGCCGTCACCGGAGACCAGTGTGTTGTCCAACAGCGGCAACCTCTCGACCGCTTGACGGATCTGCGCCGCTTGCACCAGCGTGGTGGGTGCATCGCGCATCATCCACTCGAAACGGATCGTCCCCGGCCCCTCTTGGGTGATATTGTCGACCCGATCCAGGGCCATCATATCCTTGGCCACCACCCCCTTCATCTGCCCAATCTGCTCCGACAGCCGGTGCAGCGCCTCCAGTGACTTGGGGTTATAGATCCCGGCCTCGCTTTCGGTGTTCACCATGCCGACCACGATCATGTCGTAGAGCACAAAGCGTTCTTTCACCTGGTCGTGAAAGACACGGTCCACTTGGTCGTGCGGCAGCATATTTTCCGGGTCGGTATCGACCTTGATCGAGGGGATCTGCAACCCTGCCAGCAGGCAGAGTAGCAACAGCAATGCGAATACCCATTTCGGTCGATCTACGGAGAAGGTCAGCAGAGCGTCACGCAGCTTCATCTGGATTCGTACCCAATTTGCGGTTTAGATTATCTGCATTATATTAGAATTTACTAATACTACAAATCGGAATGAATAATTGAGCGCCGTGGTCAGGATGGGATAAACTCTTTGCCGAGAAACAAGCGACTCAGCGTGGCAAATGCGTTCCCCAGCCAAACACCCGCTGTTGCTGTATCGACACACCCTCAAGACCAAGTACGCCGGGGAGACCATCCGTGAACAAAGTATCCGAGCAGCCCGCCGCCTGTAACATACAGCCTGAAAACCCAACGCTAGAGTTGATGAAGGCCAACGCTTCTCGCGCCGCCCAATTGATGAAAGCGCTGGCTAACGACAGCCGCCTGCTGATTCTCTGCCATCTGGATGGCCAAGAGCTGTCGGTCAGCGAACTCAACCGCTGCCTGGACCTGAGTCAGAGCGCCCTGTCCCAGCATCTGGCCGTGCTGCGTAAGGATGGCCTGGTCAAAACCCGCCGCGAGTCACAAACCATCTACTACTCGCTCGAAGGGGATACCGCCAAACGGCTGATCCGAACCCTGCACGAGATGTACTGCCCGGAAACCCTGCCCTGACAGCCCCCTACTGCTGCAGACGGTAGATCTGCCAGTCCTCGCTGGGCTCATTGAGCAACATTTTCATCTCTACAACCTCCTCTTCGGCGTTATAGCTGATCCGGAAGCCCAACTTGCGCGCCAGCGCCTGCATCCCTTTATTGCTGGTCAGTGTCGATCCGGCCAGTTCCAAGGTGCCCCGCGAACGGCAGTAATCGATGATCTTGCGCATCAGGATCACACCCAAGCCCTCGCCCTGCAGATCATCCCGGATGACGACCGAAAACTCGGCACGCACGTTGTCCGCATCGGTCACGGCACGCGCTACGCCCAAGGTCTCGTAGCCCTTGCCGTCCAGCCGCGGCGCCGAGACGATGAATGCCATCTCCCGGTCGTAATCGATCTGGGTCCAATTGGCCAGTTCATCATGGGTCGGTACGCCGCGGCTGTAGAAGTAACGCAGGCGAATCGATTCCGGACTCAGCTTGTTGTAGAACTCCAGGTGGGCGGGCTCATCCTCACCGCGGATGGCACGCAGCGTCGCCGGCCGCCCCGAACGCTTCAGTGCTATCTGTTCGGTCAGGTGCTCGGGATAGGGACTGATCGCCAAGCGTCCCGGCTCTGCGACCGATGCGGAGTAGTCCACCGCCAGCAGGCCGCGCTTGTTCAACAGCAGCGGGTTGATCTCCAGCGTGCAGAGCTCAGGCTGGTCGACCAGCATATCGGACAGACGCAGCAGCAGCTCGCTCAGCTGATCCAGATCGCGCTCCACCTGGTAACTGTTCTCGGCGATGATACGGTACACTCTGGAGCGCTTGACCATCTCTCGCGCCAATGCCAGATTCAGCGGCGGCAGCATGATATTGCGGTCGGCCAGTACGTCCACGGTATAGCCCCCGACACCAAACACCAGCAACGGGCCAAATACGCTGTCGCGCGTAATGCCGACGTTGATCTGCAGCGACTGGAAACCGCGCTTCATCTGCTGAACGGCAAACCCGAACATCTGGTCGGTGGCATACAGCTCGCCCACTCGATACGCCAGCTTCGTAGTCGCATGACGCACCTCGTTGATGGAGTAAAGATCAAGCGCCAGGTCGTGCCAGCGCTGATGCGCGCTGTCGTCGTAGCTGAACGGGTATGCGTTCGCGCTGTGCAGCGCCTTGACCGCCACGGAACCGCCCATCTGCCGAGCGCATTCCACCACCCCGGCGATATCCTCTGCGTAACGTGTATTGGCGGTGGGGATCTCATACAGATTAAGCAGCTCCGACACCTCGGCGTGATGCAGGTAATCACGCCCCGCCTCACGAGCAGCGGCGATCAACTCGCCGGCACGACGCCTGTTTGGCGTATTCTGCTGCTGAACGGGCGCCGGCGTCTGTCGCATCACCTGCTGATTACGGTGGTAGTCCACCATATGCATGAAGGCATTGACCGCCTCCTCCGGCGTGAGGAAGGTCGCGATGCCCGCCGAATTGCAGGCGTTGCGCGCCGCGATCGCCGAGTAGCGCCCCATCCAGCAGGTCAGCACATTGCGCGGGGTCTTGCGCGCGACCTTGATCACCTCCTCCGCGGTATCGACACTGGCCGCCAGACGGGTCGGCGCATGGATCACCAGCACGGCATCGACGTTGGGATCCTTCGTCAACACATGGATCGCTTCGGCAAAGCGTTTCGGGTCGGCGTCGGCATTAAGGTCGACCGGGTTCTGTACCCGCGCCTCCGGTGGCAACAGCTCAATCAGTTGCTGCTCGGTCTCTTCGGTCAGTTGGGCAAGTTGCCCCCCCTTGCGCAGCAAGCGATCGGTCGCCAGCGCATTCGGTCCCATGCCGTTGCACACCAGCGCCAGTCGCTCGCCGCGCATCGGCTTCATCCGGGACAGGGTTTCCAGGGCGTTGAACAACTCGTCCGCCGTTTCCACCCGCACCACACCGGCTCGGCGCAACGCTGCATCGTAAACCAGGTCGGGATCGGCGATCCCGCGGGCAAGCTCAAGCTGGTGGTCGGCATCCTGGATGATATTGGACTTCAGCACCAGTACCAGTTTATTGCGCGATGCCGAGCGAATCGCCGAAACAAAGCTGCGCGCGTCGCCGATCACCCTGTCCATCTGCAGCAATATGGCATGGGTCCAGGGGTCACGCGCCAGATAGTCGATAATCGAGGGCAGATCCACGTCGACACCATCCCCCAGCGTGAGGAAGTGGGAAAAGCCGATCTCCTGGCCGTTGGCCCAATCGATCATCGCCGTCCCCAACAGCCCCGACTGACCGACGTAGGCAACCTTGCCTTTAAGAATATTGACGTGGGAGTAGCTGGCGTTCATCTTCGATCCCGGCACCAGCATACCCATGCAGTCCGGTCCGAGAATGCGAATGCCATATGGCTTGGCCGCTTCGCGCACCTCTTCACGCAGAGCGCGGGCATGACTGCTCTGATGCAACGATAGACCACCGGTCAGGATAAGCGCTGCTTTCACCATATTGGCACCGAGCTTTCGCACGATGCCCGCGACAGCATCAGGCGGGGAACAGATGATCGCCAGATCCGGCATCTCGGGAAGCTCGGCAACCCCCAGGTAGCAGGCGACACCGTTGACACTGTCGTACCCCTTGGAGTTGACGGCCATCAAGGTGCCTTCGTAGCCGCTGTCGAGAAGGTTTCTCAGCACGATACCGCCCATGCTGTCCTCGCGCTCGGATGCTCCGAATACTGCAATCGACCTAGGTTTAAAGAAGCGCTTCAAATACCGGGTAGACACGCGACAGTTCCTGTATTCGTCCAACTGATCTTCGGAATATGTCTGACTGTGGATCAGGAATCCAATACTATCTCTTCGCATCTGCAGCAAAAATACAGATCCATGACCTGAACCTATCTTTTCAACTCGTCATCTCATTCAAGTAACGCAATACTCGCAGACTGACAGGATCCTTTCCAAAGCTGTTCATTTTTCGTTGTGCAACGCGCAATCTGGATCCTAGTCGAAATCGCACCTAAGCTAGTGCACTGAATGCGTCGCGTGATTCCACTGAGCGTCAGCCCATTAAGGATAGACAGCCGTCGTCGTCATGTCGTAGCGCAGCGCAACTTAAACCACCTGCGCCCGGCAGCGTCCGTACCTGCGGCAAGGTAGAAAGGCTTTCCACGCTGCCAGAAGCAAGGAGTCCCGATTCATGTCTCAAACCAGCTTTACCGAGCTTAAAAATAGTGTCGATCGCGTCATTCATGCCTTGGAAGGAAGGTTTACCCAGGGCATATCGCCAGCCTCGCTCACCCTGGCATACCTGGACTGGCTGATCCACCTGGGTCATTCGCCCGGCAAAATCAGCGAGCTGCTGGAAAACCTGGTGCGCAAGCATCAAGCCTACCTGATCTGGAGCGCCCGAGCCGCCGGCGACCCGGAGATAACACCGCTGATCGAGCCGAGAACTCAAGACAGGCGCTTCGATGATCCTGCCTGGTCGAAATTCCCGTTCAACACCATCGCTCAGGGTTTCTTGATGCACGAGCAGTGGTGGCACTATGCCACGACGGGCATCCCGGGTGTCAGCCGGCATCACGAAAACGTGGTGTACTTTGCCGCCCGCCAGTGGCTGGACATGATGTCACCGACCAACTTCCCGACGACCAACCCCAGGATCATCAATCGCGCCGTCGAAACCGGGGGCAGGAGCCTGCAACAGGGGTTGCAGAATCTGCTCGAGGATCTCCAGTCCTATATGTTGGGCCGCACACGCGAGTGCAAGGATTTTTGTGTTGGCGAAAACCTCGCGGCCACTGAGGGTCAGGTGGTGTATCGCAACAACCTGATCGAGCTGATCCAGTACGCGCCGAAAACCGCCGAGGTGTATGCCGAACCTATCCTGATCGTGCCGGCGTGGATCATGAAGTATTACATTCTGGACCTGTCGCCCCACAACTCCATGGTGCGTTACCTGGTTGAACAGGGGCACACGGTGTTCATGATCTCCTGGCACAACCCCGATGCCGAAGATCGTGACCTGGCGATGAAGGACTATATCAATCGGGGTGTGCGTGATGCACTGAAGGCGATCAATGCCATTGTGCCCGGCCGCAAGATACACGCCGCAGGCTATTGCCTGGGCGGCACGCTACTGGCGACCACCGCAGCCGCACTGGCCCGTGACGAAGATGAGCGTCTGGCGTCCATCTCCCTGTTCACTGCACAGACCGACTTTACCGATGCCGGCGAGCTGATGCTGTTTATCGACGAGAGCCAGCTCAGCTATATGGAGGACATGATGTGGGATCGTGGCTATCTGGACACCAGCCAGATGGCGGGCGCTTTCACCCTGTTGCGCTCCTACGATCTGCTCTGGTCACGCATCGTCAGCGAGTATCTACTCGGTGAGCGCCCTACCATGAACGACCTGATGAGCTGGAACGCCGATTCCACTCGCATGCCCTACAAGATGCACACCCAATACCTGAGACGCATGTTCCTGCGCAACGACCTGGCCAGCGGGCGTTTTATCGTCGACGATCGTCCGGTTTCGCTACGCGACATTCGCGTACCGGTCTTCTGCGTTGCCACCGAAAAAGATCATGTCGCGCCCTGGCGTTCGGTGTACAAACTGCACAGCTTGATACGCACCGACCTCACCTTCGTGCTCACCAGCGGTGGCCATAACGCAGGCATTGTCAGCGAACCGGGCCACCCGCGACGCCGCTACCGGATGGCGCTCAACCGTGTCGAAGACAAATACATCTCCCCTGACGAGTGGCTCAATCGCTACCCCCAGCAGGAGGGCTCCTGGTGGGAACCCTGGAGCGCATGGCTCGAGGAGCGTTCGAGCGCGAAAGTCGAACCGCCGACGATGGGGAATCCAGATGCTGGATACACTGCGATCTGCCCAGCACCTGGACAGTACGTATTTGAGAAGTGATATGCTGAAACGCCCGGATGACGGGGCTCTCAGGCAAATTGATCGATAGATTAAAAAACGATTTTTTTAATTTATCGATAGCAAAAATCAATTTTCTGCTTTTGCCGAAGCTGATCTATATTCGCGCCAGAGAGGTATGGAAAACGCAAGTCGAACGCAAGTGTGTCTGGGTCGCGTTTTTCACTCTTAAAACCAGGAATTCGCAGCATGCTGCGTACTGCTAACTTTCAGCGTGAGAATACCGCCGATGGGCACCAAAATTCGCGTCGATCAATCTCTGGACGACCTGGATGACTGGAGCGAACAGCTTACAGACGATGATGAAGTGGCACAGACCCGCCAACGCTACGACGGCAAACGCCGCCGTCAGATTGAAAATCTGATGGAAGAGAGAGCACTGGCGCGTCAGATCAGCGACGGTTACGACGACCGTATCTGATCCCCTCATCTGTAACGGAATCGGCCCGCTCGCGTCCACACGCCAGCGGGCCGATCTGCTTATGAGCTGTATTGATTGCGGCCGATCATCCGGCTGCCGGGTTCAATACGATCCAGGATCAGGCAGCGCAGATGACATCCCCATGCTCCTCTTTCTCGATCAGGGCATGGTGCATCGCTTTAACCGCGCTCTCATAGTCCTCTTCCCGGACGATCGCTTGCATCTCAACCTGACGTACGGACTGGTGCAGCGCCTGCACGCTGATATTGGCGTCCGATAGCGCTGACACCGTGCGCGCCAGAATACCGGACACTTTCAGATCCGAGCCGATCGCCGATACGATGGCAACACGGTGCAACTGCACCTCTGCCCCACTGTAACGCTCTCCGATCAGACGCACCGCCCGATTGATCATCTTGCGTGTGCCGGACAGATAGTAGGTCTGACTGTTGGCATCCGAGTCCCGGCTGATCACAGAGAGCTTTAGCTGCTGCAACAGCTGCAGCAGCTCGATCTCATAACCGATATCGCCCAACATGTCCTGATCGAACACCTCCAGCGCTATCACCCCGGTGCGACCGGCGATGATCTCGACACAGGGTTCGACACTGCAGTAGTCCTGACTGATCAGCGTACCCGCATGCTCGGGCTCGAACGCATTCTTGATGCGCAGCTCGATACCGAGTTCACGCAGCCCCTTGGCCGCCTTGGGATGAATCGCCTCCATACCCAGATTGGAGAGCTGATCGGCCACATCATAATTGGTGCGGCCGATGGTGACGATACGGTCCAGACCGACGATGCCGGGGTCGGCAGTACTGAGATGAAACTCCTTATGGATCACCGCTTCCCTGGCCTTGGTCAGGGTGGCGATCTTGCTGAACGTCATCTCGCTGTAGCCGCGATCGAAGGTCCGCATCAGCCCTTCCTTGCAGTGCGTGTAGCCGGTAACGATCGGCAGCTCCGTGGCAAGATCGATATCTTTCAGGTGATACTCCAACATCTCCTCGAATGGCCGCGGCTCAGGTTCATGCCAGCCGCTCAGATCGACCAGTCGCGCATTAACACCGGCATCACGCAGTGCCAGCACCGTATTATGGGCGCTGTGAGCCTCGCCAATCGCTGCCAGCATCTCACGTACGCGCATCAAATGGTCGGTGAGCTGAAAATGACCGTACCGGCACAATGCCTGCAAATTCTGCATGCAGCTACGCGCACCTTCGATGCGCTCAGCGATAAAGGCATCCGCCCGTTTGCAGGTCTCGCTTTCACCAAACAGAGAGCCATTCATCTGCAGCATGCGCTGCTGCACACCGTCGAGCGATTCGTGCCAGCTCGCTTCCTGCTCGCCGTTGGCGAAACGCCCGTAGACACCGGGCTCCCCGCTCTTTTTATGCTCCAGCAGCAGATTGGTCATTCCGCCGTAGGCAGACACCACGAAGATCCGCTGATAAAGATCGGCCCCTTTGCGCCCGCCAATCAGGATCGTATCCATCAGTTCGGCGAATCGACTCATGGAGGTGCCGCCAATCTTCTCGACGCTGTGCAATCCCGCTGCGGCACGCTTCCGATCAGGCATTGACGACCTCCGCTTCGAGCGGATAGACGCCATTCTCATCGTGAACCTCCTTGCCGTTCAGCGGCGGATTGAAAGCACAGGCAACCTGCATCCCTTCCGGACCACCACGCAACAGATGACGGTCGTTCTTATCAAGGATATAGACCGTACCGGGTTCGATCTTATAGATCTTGCCGTCGGCCAGGGTCTCCACCTCACCGGAACCGCTGATGCAGTAGACGGTCTCCAGGTGATTCTGATACCAAATATGGGTCTCAGAGTTGGGATAGATGTTGGTGATATGGAAGGAAAACCCCATTCCATCATCTTTCAAAGAGAGCCGCGTGCTATCCCAGGTATTGGTTTCGGAAAAAATCTTGCGGCCGTTTTCTGCACACTCTTTCAGCGTACGTACAATCATGTCGTCATCCTGCTCCAGGGGCTGTGAAAATGAGTAATTTGAATTAACCCGCTGCCGGCTTAAGACGCTTTACGCTCGCGCTTGGCAACCGCCTTCGCAAAGGCTTTATCCAAAACCCCCAGACCGAAATCGATCTGCGCCATGCTGATGGTCAGCGGCACCAGGCACTTAACGACCTGATCGTGAGCACCACTGGTTTCGATCACCAGGCCATTCTGGAAGGCGTCGCGAATCACCTCACCCGCCATCTCGCCATCCGGGCACTCAATGCCGCTCATCAAGCCGCGTCCTTTGAGTTTCAAGCTGTTTTGGCCGTAACGACGAATCAGGCGCTCGAGTCCGTTGCGCAGATGCCGTGCCTTCTGCTTCACCTCATCGGCAAACTCGCCATCACGCCAGAACAGCTCAATAGCCTTGGCGGCGGTCACGAAAGCCAGATTGTTACCGCGGAAGGTACCGTTATGCTCACCCGGCTCCCAAATATCGAGCTCCTCCCGGTAGGTCAGAATCGCGAAGGGAAGACCATAGCCGCTCAGAGACTTGGACAGCGTCACCATATCGGGATGAATGCCCATCTCTTCGAAGCTGAAGAAGCTTCCGGTCCGACCGCAACCGGCCTGGATATCATCGACGATCAGCAGCATGTCGTGGCGACGGCAGACGGCTTCCAGATTACGCAGCCACTCGGCACTGGCGGCGTTCAGACCGCCCTCGCCCTGCACGGTCTCGACGATAACGGCCGCCGGATGATCCAGTCCGCTGCTCGGATCGCTCAGCAGCTTTTCGAAGTATTCCGTCGTATCTACCCCTTCACCGAGATAACCGTCAAACGGGATGCGGAACACATCGTCGAGTGAGGTGCCCATGGCGCCACGGTGATGCTGGTTGCCAGTCGCGGCCAGAGCAGCGCCGCTGCAACCGTGGAATCCGTTGGTAAAGGAAACGATGGTGCTGCGTCCTTTAACCTTGCGCGCCAGCTTCATCGCCGCCTCGACGGCGTTAGTGCCGGTGGGGCCGGTAAACATCACACGGTACGACTCCATGCCGCGCGGCTTGAGGATCCACTCATGGAAAGTCTTGAGAAACCGCGCCTTGGCACTGGAATGCATATCCAGGCCATGGGTAATCCCCTCGGAGCTGATGTAGTCGATCAGCGCATCCTTCAGCTCGGGGTGGTTGTGACCGTAATTGAGCGTTCCAGCACCGGCCAGAAAATCGATGTAAGTACGCCCTTCCTCAGTAGTGAGCTCAGCCCCTTGGGCCCGGTTGAAAACGACTGGAAACGAACGGCAATAGGAACGTACTTCAGACTCAACCTGCTCAAAAATATTCATTAAAAACTCCTGCTTGAGTGAGTAATTTGCTTCAAGACGCCAACGCGACAGCCAGATTGAACGGCCCCGCGCGGTACAGCACTTCATCGTCATGGGCGCCATCGAAATGCTCATGGCGAGCGAACAGAACGCGCTCCTCGACGGGGGCGCCCAGCGCGGAGAAGAAACGCGCGAACATCGACTGCGAAGCCTGGTTGTCTGGCGTTATGGTCGTCTCGATAAAGTGAACGCCCTCATCCGCCAGGCGGTCAGCCAACGCCATCAACATTCGGTTACCGAGCCGCTGACCACGTGCTGCAGGATCGACGGCCACCTGCCAAACGAAGAGGGTGTCCTGGCGTTCGGGCGGACGGTAGCCGGAGATAAACCCCACCAAACGCCCGCCATCGTCGACAGCGGCAATTGAGGTATCGGCAAAATCGCCACACTGCAGCAAGTTGCAGTACATGGAGTTGGTATCGAGAGGGGGACAACGTTCAATGAGTCGAAACACCTCGGCACCGTCTTGAGCGCGAGGCCTCCGGAAGTGAATTTTCTTATGGGTATCCATAGCGTCCTTGATTGCTTAGCATTGCGATGCTTATTATTTTAAAACATATTGATGAACATTAATCAACCACACATACAATCGTATATAAAACATACTATCTCGCACATAATATTTGTTTTTCAATAGCTTAAACGCAAATTACGAAACACAAGTGCAATTTTACATTGTTTCGCGTTACAATATATTTACGACATTATTCCAGCTTTCTATTGCGACACTCCGCAAATCAAGCTAAAAACCGCAACAGAATTTGATTCACCCGTCAGACTAACTCCCGGATGCCAATGCCTAGAAGTCAGGAAGTACTGGTGCTCTTGCGCCAGATCATTCGTGTAACCGACATGCACGACAAACAACTCAGCCGCATGACTGGCCTGACCATGCCTCAGCTGATGACGATGCAGACCCTCGAAACCGAGGGCTCGATCACCATTGGTGTACTGGCAAAGAAGATGAATCTGGCGCAGGCGACTGTTACCAGCATTCTTGACAGACTGGAGCTGAAAGGACTGGTAAAACGGGAGCGCAGCCAGAGCGATAAACGCAAGGTGCTCGCCTGCCCGACACAGGCCGGCATGGAGTTGCTAAAATCGGCACCAAGGACATTGCAAGACCGGTTCGTCGAGAAGTTCACCAGCCTCAAAGAGTGGGAGCAGTCGATGATAATAGCAGCGCTCGAACATGTATCGGGGCTGCTGGAGGCTGATCAAATCGACGCGGCACCGATGCTCGACATTGGCGCGCTCGATCGGCACATGCTGTAGTCAGCGGTCGCGCCCCGATTCAGGATGTGGCATCAGAGGAACTGGCGCCATTTTGCATACGAGGCCCCGCCACCCTATTACGCCCCTCCCGCTTGGCCCAATAGAGACGCTCGTCAGCCCTTTGCATTAGCGCCGCAAAACCCTCACCCGGGCGCAGCTGTGACACCCCGAAACTGGCGGTTACCGTTCGATCAACCCCCAGATGGGTGGACTCGATCGCCATACGCAAACGTTCGGCCAGTTCGACCGCCCCCTCGCCGGCCGTTTCCGTCGCAATGACCATAAACTCTTCACCACCGGTGCGCGCCAATAGATCCAGGTTACGTATCCGGCCGGCCACAAGGCTAGCAAACTGACGCAACACCTGATCGCCCACCGGATGGCCGAAGGCATCGTTAATATCTTTGAAATGATCGATATCGAAAAGAATGACCGACAACCTCCGCCTGTAGCGATGCGCCCGACGCACCTCACCCGACAGCACATCCATGGCGCGCCGTCGATTCAATATACCGGTCAGAACATCGGTATTGGCCTCCTCGACCAACGCACGAATCTCCAACAAACGGCGATAAGCAAAGAGCATAAGATAGAACGGGCCAACCAGACAGAGGCTGATCAGCAACTCGTCCAGATTTATCGCCTCAAAGTGGCGCGTCCAGGCGTAAAGAGAGTCGGCAAGATCCAGCTCGGATGAGATCAGATACACGGACAGGAACAGCAAAGCCGCCAACAACAGCTCGCTGCCAAATCGACGAACATCAAGATACTTGTGCTTAAACTGGCGCAAATCCACCCCTACAGACAGATCTCAGAATCTCCAGCGCAATTCTACCAGCGCCGGGCGCAAACAATACAACGCTGCTGATTACAGGATTACTGACTCCACTATAGCCGCTCTCCCCCATAACGGAGCGCAAGACCTGGCGCTTCTCCACCTGTGACAGCTCTGCTATCCTTGCCTGCTCTATATTCAAGCGCACACTGCAACACACAGAGCGATCCGCAATGAACAGATTCTGGAGTCCCGCCATTCAGTCACTGGAGCCCTACACTCCCGGTGAACAGCCGCGCATCGAAGGGCTGACCAAACTGAATACCAACGAAAACCCTTACCCACCCTCTCCAGCCGTTTCGGATGCACTCAGACACTTCCCGACCGAACGTCTGCGCCTCTACCCCGACCCCAACGCAAGCAGGCTGAAAGAAGCGTTGGCAAGGGAGTACGAGCTGAGCCAGGAGCAGGTATTTGTAGGCAACGGCTCTGACGAGGTATTGGCACTGGCCTTCATGGCCTTTTTCCGCCAGCCTCGCCCCCTGCTGATGCCGGGAATCAGCTACAGCTTCTACGACGTCTATGCCAATCTATTTGATATCGAGTTCCGCAAGGTGCCGCTCGACGAGCAGTTCCGCATTCGCCTGAGCGATTATGCTATCGACAATGGTGGAATCATTTTTGCCAATCCCAATGCCCCCACCGGGATCGCCGTAGAACTCGACGAGATCGAGGCACTATTGCAGCGCAATACCGACAGCCTGGTCCTGGTCGACGAAGCCTATATCGACTTCGGTGGCGAGAGTGCCAAGACGCTGATCGCCGCCTACCCAAACCTGCTGGTCGTGCAGACCTTCTCCAAATCGCGCTCACTTGCCGGCCTGCGCATCGGCTTTGCCTTCGGCCACCCGGAACTGATCGATGCTCTGGAGCGGGTAAAAAACAGCTTCAACTCATACCCGCTGGATATGCTCGCAATCGAAGCGGCATGCGCCTCACTATCGGACCAGCAGTACTTCATACGCACCTGCGAGCAGATCATCGAAACCCGAGACCGTAGCGCCCGGCAGCTCGAGGAGCTGGGCTTTTCCGTGCTACCCTCCAGCACCAACTTCCTGTTCGCGCGCCACTGCCAGCTTGGCGGCGCCGAGCTGATGAGCTACCTGCGCGAACGAAAGATCTTGGTACGTCACTTCAACAAGCCGGCGATTGCAGATTATCTGCGCATCTCGGTCGGAACGGATGAGGAGATGGAGCGCCTGGTAACCGCGCTGGAAGCTCATCCGCACATTGCCCGCACGCGCTGATCGCTACCGAGCTCCCCTGCACGCCGGGCCCAGCGTGCAGGACAGGAAAAGCCTTCGCCCAGGGCGCAAGGCTTTTCAGCAGTTGTGATACACAGACACCTGTACCTGAAAAGTGCGACAAGGGCCTCTCAGACAGCTCAGGCTTCACCCTCCACACGATTGCCACCACTATTACGGGCTATAAACAAACTCTCCTCTGCGCGCTTGAGCATCTCGGACGCACTGTCCTCTATTCCCCTCATGCCGGCCACACCAACACTGGCAGTGCAACGCAGCTCCCCGGTAGGATACGGCATCTCCAGCTCCAGAATCAGGCGACGCACTCGCTCCGCGGCTGCAACCCCCTGCTCATGATTGGTTTCAGGCAGGAACAGCACCAACTGATCATCTCCGTACCGCGCCAGAAAGTCAGCGGTACGCTTTAGCTTATACAAGCCCGTTACGATCTGTTGCAGCATCTGATCACCGGCATCCCAACCATGCTGCTCATTGATGCTACTGAAGTCATCCACGTCGATCAGCAACACGCTGCAGGTCCAGTCATAGCGCTGCGCCTGCGCCACGGTCTGTTCCATCACCGTCAGCAGTGCACGGCGGTTATACGCTCCCGTTAGCGGGTCGCGTTGCGCCTGGTTGGTTACTTTACGCTGCAGCTTCTTGCGCTCGTTGATATCACGTGCACTCCAGATCATCTCGCCGGAAGGGGTTGCGACGAAGCGTGCCTCATACCAGATCGGCTCACGCAGCCCTGCCTCATGCAACATCGGCAGGTGTTCCGGGCGAAGCACATATTCAAGCGACTGCACTGCGCCTGGCGAGGCTTGAGCGAGCGTGATAACAGCACGAATTTTGGCCAGGAGATCCTCGGCGAGGAGAGCTTGCAGATCTCGCCCCGTGACAACCGATTCATTCAGCCACTCTGACTCGCCGGCCCGACACATGACCACCCTTTCGCCATCAAGGACCATCAGCAGATCCCTCGATACCTCAAGTATTGCCTGATACCGCTCCGCCCGATTTTCGACCTCTTGTGTCATCACTATTCTCCCCGCGCTCCATATCCCAATTAACTTCACGAGCCTCAGGCTCCGTCGCCAAGGGCTATACCAGAAACTACCGGATTATCGTCTTAGATCAAAGTGTTGTTAATCATAGCAATGAACACTGGTCAACGCCTGCCGACCAAATCAACACGGCCACTCGCATGACCACAGCAACCTAATTAGCAAGACCTGGCGACACCTTTGCGGAACCGATATCGCTTTTGCCCGGAGGTAAATCTTAGCCGTCACCTAGCCTTAGTAATTAATTGTGATATTGTGGCGACAGATCACTATATGAACAGGGAGTCAGGTGGTGCCGGATCAATCCCAGGTACTGATGGCAAGGCAACCGATCTTCGACAAGGAGCTTCGGGTGGTTGCTTATGAGCTGTTATACCGCTCGGACGACGAAAAAGAGATCGCCAATGTATTCAATGGCCATCACGCCACATCGAATGTACTGGTGAACGCCTATACCAGCATAATCGCCAACCAGGAGCGCCGTCAGCTACCCGCTTTCCTGAACCTTCCCAGAGAGATGTTCGAAACGGACTCCCTGCCGGCGATGTCGCATCGTCAACTGGTCATTGAGGTACTGGAGGATGTCACCGTCGACGAGACACTGATTGAGTCGGTCAAACGGTACAAAGAGGCGGGCTATCGGATTGCACTCGACGACTTCGAGTACTCGCCCAAGTACGACCCTCTACTGGCCCTGGCCGACATCGTTAAAGTCGACGTTCTCGCGCTGGGCATGTCCGGTGTGCGTTACACCGTTAGGCAGCTAAGGCGATTTCCACTCACGATGCTGGCGGAGAAGATCGAGACCTACGAGCAGCTGCGCGAGTGCATCGATCTCGGCTTCAAGCTGTTTCAAGGCTACTTTCTGCGCAGACCCGAGATCGTTGAAGGCCGGAGACTGGATAGCAATGAGACGATCCTGTTACAACTCTTGGCCGAACTGAACAGCGCCGAACCCGATACGGAAAAGCTCGTAGCACTGATCGGACAAGATCCGAGCCTTACCTACCGGCTACTTAAAATCGTCAACTCCGCGGCATTTTCACGCCAACGCAAGATTGAGAGCATCAAGGAAGCGCTGGTCATTCTGGGGCTCGCTGAAATTAGAAAATGGATCTCGCTGATCGCGCTTTCGGGGCAAAGCCGGAAGCCTTCGGAGCTGGTCAGGGAAACCCTGGTCCTGGCCAAAATGTGCGAACGTCTGGCGGAGCAGTTGAACCATGCCGAGACCCCGCCAAGCAGCGCCTTCCTCTGCGGCTTACTGAGTCGCCTGGACGCCATTCTCGATATCGAAAAGGAGGAGCTCCTGCGTCAGATCGCCGTCAGCGAACAGATAATACTGGCCGTTCGCGATGGAGACGGCCCCCTCGGCGCATTACTTAATAATGCGTGCGCCTATAACGACGGAGAGTGGTCCAGACTGAAGGTATCTGACCACCCCCTATATCAACGCTGCCTTATCGACAGCCTGGAGTGGGTCAACGATACCATGTCACAGCTGGACTCCATAAACGACTGACGCCCCACCACATCAACCGACGAATCGCTCAGCGGACCCCCGCGGTCATATGGTCGATGGCGGCGCGTAACTCATCCTCGCTGCAGCTCATACAGGTTCCCTTTGGCGGCATCGATCCCTTACCGCTCATTACCGTTGCCAACATTCCATCCACGCCCTTCTCCAGCCGGGGAGCCCAAGCGGCCTTATCACCGAGCGCAGGCGCACCCCCAAGCCCTGCGTCATGACAAGCCTGACAGTGCTTAGCAACGATCTCCTCGCCAGACTGTGCAAAGGATCCCTGCGCGAAAAGCGCAAGCATCGCGCCGGTGACGGTAAGGGCTGTTACTCTATTCATGCGTTATCAACTCCGCTGCTGGCGATTTTTCGTCTATCAAAGCAGAAATATATCGGCCAGAAAACAGATATTGCCCAGCAATGCGAGCACTCATGATGTACAACAAAAAAGGCAGCCGAAGCTGCCTTTAGAGAGAGGGATAAAACCCTTACTTCATAGCCCAACCGGTCACTTCGGACAGCGCCTTGCCGATATCGGCCAGGGAGCGTACGGTCTTCACACCAGCGTCTTCCAGCGCCGCGAACTTCTCGTCCGCAGTGCCCTTACCACCGGAGATGATCGCACCGGCATGACCCATGCGCTTGCCCGGAGGTGCAGTAACACCCGCGATGTAGGACACCACCGGCTTGGTTACATTGGCCTTGATGAAGGCAGCCGCTTCCTCTTCGGCGGAACCGCCGATCTCACCGATCATGACGATCGCTTCGGTCTGCGGGTCCTGCTCGAACATGGCCAGGATATCGATGAAGTTGGAACCCGGAATCGGGTCACCACCGATACCGACACAGGTAGACTGACCGAAGCCTGCATCAGTGGTCTGCTTAACCGCTTCGTAGGTCAGGGTGCCGGAACGGGATACGATACCGACCTTGCCCGGCAGGTGGATGTGACCCGGCATGATGCCGATCTTGCACTCTCCCGGAGTGATGACGCCCGGGCAGTTCGGGCCGATCAGACGCACGCCCAGCTCGTCACACTTGACCTTGCACTGCAGCATATCCATTACCGGGATGTGCTCGGTGATGCAGACGATCAGCTTGATACCAGCGTTAGCCGCTTCCAGGATGGAGTCCTTGCAGAAGGGAGCCGGAACGTAGATGACAGAGGCTTCAGCACCGGTGGCTTCAACCGCTTCCTTAACAGTGTTGAACACCGGCAGACCCAGATGTTCGGTACCGCCCTTACCCGGGGTTACACCACCAACCATCTTGGTGCCGTACGCGATCGCCTGCTCAGAGTGGAAGGTACCCTGACCACCAGTGAAACCCTGACAGATAACTTTGGTGTCTTTGTTGATCAGAATGGACATTATTTACCCTCCGCTGCTTTAACCGCCTGCTGAGCCGCATCGGTCAGGCTGGTTGCGGCGATGATATCCAGGCCAGACTCGGACAGGAGCTTGGAACCCAGATCTGCGTTGTTACCTTCCAGACGTACCACAACCGGCACTTCTACACCCACTTCCTTGACCGCACCGATGATGCCCTCTGCGATCAGGTCGCAGCGCACGATGCCACCGAAGATGTTGACCAGCACGGCCTTGACCTTGCTGTCTTCGAGGATGATCTTGAACGCTTCGGTAACGCGCTCTTTGGTAGCGCCACCGCCCACGTCGAGGAAGTTGGCCGGGAAACCGCCGTGCAGAGAAACGATATCCATGGTACCCATGGCCAGACCTGCACCGTTGACCATGCAGCCGATGTTGCCGGTCAGCGCCACGTAGTTCAGATCCCACTCGGCCGCACGAGCTTCACGGGCATCGTCCTGAGACGGATCGTGCATCGCCTGCAGATCCTTGTGGCGGTATACGGAGTTGCCGTCGATAACGACCTTGGCATCCAGGCAGTGCAGGTTACCCTGCTCGGTGATCACCAGCGGGTTGATCTCGAGCAGCGCCAGATCCTTCTCTTCGAACATCTTGGCCAGGCCCAGGAAGATGTTGACGAACTGTTTGATCTGGTCACCCTTCAGGCCCAGCTGGAACGCCAGCTCACGGCCCTGATAGGGCTGAGCGCCGGTCAGCGGATCGATAGTGGCCTTGAGGATCTTTTCAGGCGTCTCTTCAGCTACTTTCTCGATCTCGACACCACCTTCGGTGGAGGCCATGAAAACGATACGACGGCTGGAGCGGTCAACGACGGCACCCAGGTAGAGTTCGTTGGCGATATCGGTGCAGGTTTCAACCAGGATCTTGGAAACCGGCTGACCGTTCGCGTCTGTCTGGTAGGTCACCAGACGCTGGCCCAGCCACTTTTCGGCGAAGGCTTTGGCTTCTTCAGGGGAGTCAACCAGCTTCACGCCGCCCGCTTTACCGCGGCCGCCGGCGTGTACCTGAGCCTTGACGACCCACTTGTCCCCACCAATCTGCTTGGCTGCTTCTACTGCTGCTTCCGGAGTATCCACCGCGATTCCCTTGGAAACCGGCAGACCATAGGCGGCAAACAGCTGTTTACCCTGGTACTCATGAAGGTTCATGCTCTAATCCGTTGTTGTGTCGGTTATACATGCGCAGGGGGTGATGACCTCCCCACGCGCTATCATCGTGCAATCACACAGGGGCCAGACTTTTGGTCCGGCCCGCGTAACGCAACCCTCAGAATTAACGCTTCTTGCGGTTGGCGATATGGATAGCGTGGTTGTCCACGGCCAGTGCCGCCTCATGCACCGCCTCACTGACTGTCGGGTGAGCGAAAACAGTCAGCTGCAGGTCTTCGGCGCTGGAGGCAAACTCCATTGCGATCACACCCTGAGCGATAAGCTCGGAGGCGATACCGCCAACCATATGAACACCCAGAATGCGGTCAGTTGCTTCGTCAGCAATCATTTTGACGAAACCGTCGGTAGCATTGGCTGCCATCGCACGGCCAGATGCCGCAAACGGGAACTTGCCGACTTTATATTTAACACCTTCAGACTTGAGCTCCTGCTCAGTCTTACCTACCCAGGCCAGCTCCGGGAAGGTGTAGATGATGTTCGGGATGCAGTCATAGTTCATCGCCGCCTTATGACCGGCAATGATATCTGCAACCATGATGCCCTCTTCCGAGGCCTTGTGTGCCAGCATCGGGCCACGAACGGAGTCACCGATCGCGTAGACGCCCGGTGCGTCGGTGCGGCAGTTCTCATCAACGAAGATGAAACCGCGCTCATCCAGCTTGACGCCGGAATCTTCAGAAAGGAGTCCCTTGGTCTGCGGGCGACGGCCGACAGCGACGATCAGCTTGTCGACGACGATCTCCTGATCGCCGTTGGCGTCGGTGTACTTGACCTTCACCTCTTTGCCATCGATGACCTCGGTACCGGTGCAACGTGCACCCAGCTTGATATCCAGCCCCTGCTTGGTCAGCAGTTTCTTGGCTTCCTTGGCGACATCGATATCGGCCAGAGCCAGGAAATCGTCCATCGCTTCAAGCACGGTAACTTCGGATCCGCAGCGCGCCCAGATCGAGCCCATCTCGAGACCGATAACACCCGCACCGATGATACCCAGACGCTTTGGCGTCTCGGTGATATCCAGTGCACCGGCGTTATCCAGAATCAGACCTTCGGTCAGCGGCGCCGGCGGAATCTCGACCGGCACGGAACCGGACGCTAGAATCACATTCTCGGCACCATGAACGGAGACATTGCCGTCCTTATCGGTAACCTCAACCTGCTTGCCTGCAAGCAGCTTGCCGGTGCCCTGCAGCAGGGTCACACCGTTGGCCTTGAACAGGCCACCGATACCGCCGGTCAGGTTCTTGACGATCTGATCTTTGCGCTCGACCATTTTCTTGGTATCGATCTGCACATTATCGGCAACGATACCCTGGGCAGCAAAACCGTGCTGCGCTTCATGCAGCTTATGGGTAGTTTCCAGCAGCGCCTTGGACGGGATACATCCGACGTTGAGGCAGGTACCGCCAAGAACAGCAGCGCCCTTTTCGTCAACCCACTTCTCGACACAAGCGGTCTTCAGACCCAACTGAGCGGCACGAATAGCCGCAACATATCCACCAGGTCCTGCACCGATAACAATTACATCAAATTTGTCTGACATCACTTAATCCTGTCTGTTCACTCGTTCGATTGTGGGCCCGCTTAGACGTCCAGCAGCATACGTGCCGGATCTTCCAGCAGATCCTTGATGGTGACGAGGAATTGTACCGCCTCCTTGCCATCGATCATACGATGGTCGTATGACAGGGCCAGGTACATCATTGGCAGGATAACAACCTGTCCATTTACTGCCATCGGACGCTCCTGGATCTTGTGCATACCCAGAATGGCGGTCTGCGGCGGATTCAGGATCGGGGTGGACATCAGCGAGCCAAACACACCACCGTTGGTGATAGTGAAGGTACCGCCCTGCATATCGTTCATACCCAGCTTGCCATCACGACCACGCTTACCGAAGTCGGCAATGGTCGCTTCGACGTCGGCCAGGCTCATGCTGTCGGTATCACGCAGCACCGGCACCATCAAACCGCGATCGGTGGATACGGCCACGCCGATATCCTGGTAACCGTGATAGACCATGTCGTTGCCGTCGATGGACGCATTGACTGCCGGGAAACGCTTGAGCGCTTCAGTAGCCGCCTTGACGAAGAAGGACATGAAGCCGAGACGAGTACCGTTATGGGTCTTCTCGAACAGATCCTTGTACTGCTTGCGCAGATCCATGACCGGCTTCATGTTGACCTCGTTATAGGTGGTCAGCATAGCGGCGTTCTGCTGCGCTTCGACCAGGCGCTTGGCGATGGTCGCACGCAGACGCGTCATCGGCACACGCTTTTCGGTGCGCTCGCCCGCCGGGACATTAACCGCTACAGCCGCTGCCGGAGCCGCTGCCGGTGCGGATGCAGCCGCCGGAGCAGCCGGCTTGCTCTTCAGGTAGTTCAGAACGTCCTCTTTGGTGATGCCGCCATTCTTGCCGGTAGCCGGAATCGCCTTGGCATCCAGATTGTTCTCGTCGATCAGCTTGCGAGCCGCCGGACCGATCTTGTCGCCTTCACCGGTTTCACCGGCAGAAGCTTCGGCGCTGCTTGCTGCAGCCGCAGGAGCAGACGCGGCTGCGGAACTGCCGGCTGCACCCTCTTCGAAAATTGCGATCACCTCATCGCTGAGAACGGTGTCGCCCTCGCCCTTAATGATCTCTTTGATCACACCGTCGGCAGGCGCGACCACTTCGAGAACCACTTTATCGGTCTCGATATCGACGATCAGTTCATCAGCAGAGCAAGCCTCTCCAGGCTGCTTGTGCCAGGTTGCAACGGTACCGTCCGCTACGGACTCCGGAAAAGTTGGCGCTTTGATATCGATGGACATGCTAATTCCTTAAATACTGTGCTCGTTTTTTCTGCTAACGAACTGTCATTAACCGTTGATTGCCTCGTTAACCAGCTGCTCCTGCTGTTCAAGATGAACAGAGATATAGCCAACAGCCGGTGCCGCCGCGTGTGGGCGACCTACCCCATCCAGATACAGCTTGGGATCGAGCTTGTGCAATACATTACGCATGTGGTGCTGGCTGCAGTACCAGGCGCCCTGATTCATCGGTTCTTCCTGGCACCAGACAACCGATTCCAGGTTGGTGTACTGGCTGATAATGTTGAGCAAAATCTCCTCCGGGAACGGATAGAGCTGCTCGATACGCAGAATCGCGACATCATCTTTCGCCAGTTCGGCACGACGGTTGTACAGGTCGTAGTAGACCTTGCCGCTGCACAGTACCAAGCGCTTGACCTTGCTCGGGTCGAGAGCATCGACTTCCGGGATTACCGGCTGGAAACTGCCTTCAGCCAACTCTTCCAGAGTGGAGATCGCCTGCTTATGGCGCAACAGCGATTTCGGCGACATTATAACCAGCGGCTTACGCAGCGGGCGCACGACCTGACGACGCAACAGATGGAAGATCTGTGCCGGCGTGGTCGGTACGCAGACCTGAATGTTGTGCTCGGCACACAGCTGCAGGTAACGCTCAAGGCGCGCAGAGGAGTGCTCCGGCCCCTGACCTTCGAAACCGTGCGGCAACAGCATGGTCAGGCCACAAAGGCGCTGCCACTTCTGCTCACCTGACGTGATGAACTGATCGATAACCACCTGTGCACCGTTGGCGAAATCACCAAACTGCGCTTCCCAGATCACCAGGGCGTTGGGTGTGGTAGTCGCGTAGCCATACTCGAACCCGAGCACAGCCTCTTCAGACAGCAGAGAGTCGTAAATATCAAACGGGGGCTGCCCCTCAGCCAGATTCTGCAACGACACATAGGTCGACGCATCCTTCTGGTTATGCAGCACGGCATGGCGATGTGAGAAGGTACCGCGACCAACATCCTGGCCGGTCAGACGCACTGGATGTCCTTCCGCCAGCAAAGTGGCGTACGCCAGCGTCTCGGCGAAGCCCCAGTTGGCTTCCATTGCACCGGCCGCCATTTTTTTACGATCTTCGTAGATCTTCTGCACCTGGCGCTGCACAGCAAAGCCTTCAGGCACCTCGCAGGTTTTGTTTGCCAGCTCCTGCAGCAGTTTCATGTCGACACGCGTGTCGCACTCGAAACTCCACTCATGGCCCAGGTAGGGGCGCCAGTCGACAAACAGCTCGGTGTTCGGTTCCAACACCAATGACTTGGCCACGTGCTCGCCATTTTCCAACGCGCGGCGATACTCTTTCTCCATCTCGGCGGCTTCATCAGCCGAGACCACCCCTTCGCTGATCAGCTGCTCAGCATAGAGCGTGCGAGTCGTTTTGTGGTTCTTGATCTTGGCATACATCAGCGGCTGTGTGCCTGACGGCTCGTCCGCTTCGTTGTGACCGCGACGACGGTAACACACCAGATCGATGACCACGTCTTTCTTGAACTCGTTGCGGTAATCAACGGCCAGCTGCGTTACAAAGCGTACCGCCTCGGCATCATCGCCGTTAACGTGGAAGATCGGCGCCTGAACCATCTTCGCCACATCTGTACAGTACTCGGTAGAGCGCGCATCTTCCTTCTTGGAAGTTGTAAAGCCGACCTGGTTGTTGATAACGATATGGATGGTGCCGCCGGTCTTGTAGGCCCGGGTCTGAGACATCTGCAGTGTCTCCATGACCACACCCTGACCCGCGAACGCGGCATCGCCGTGCAGGTTCACCGGCAGCACAGTAGTGCCGACAGTATCTTTACGACGATCCTGACGGGCGCGTACAGAGCCCTCAACAACAGGAGCCGCGATCTCGAGATGCGACGGGTTGAAAGCCATCGCCAGATGCACCTCGCCACCCTCGGTCATCACGTTGGAGGAGAAGCCCTGGTGGTATTTAACGTCGCCAGAGGTTTCGACCAGTTTCTTACCTTCAAACTCGCCGAACAACTCGGCCGGGTTCTTACCGAAGATATTGACCAGAGTGTTTAGGCGACCGCGGTGGGCCATGCCGATAACAATCTCTTTCACGCCCTGCTTGCCGGCACGTCTCACCAGCGTATTCAGCGACACGATGAGAGACTCTCCACCCTCCAGACCGAAACGTTTGGCACCGGCATAACGAGAGCCCAGGTACTTTTCCAGCCCCTCCGCGGCGGTCAAGCGCTCGAGCACCATCAATTTCTTCTCGTGCTCGACATCGGGATGGGAACGAACAGGCTCCAGACGAGACTGAATCCAGCGTTTCTCCTGGGTGTCGACAATGTGCATGTACTCAGCGCCGACGGTGGTGCAGTAGGTTTTCTTGAGGTCAGCCAGGATCTCTTTCAGCGGCGCCTCTTCCTTACCGAAAAAGAGTGAACCGAGCTGAAATACCGTGTCGTAATCCGCTTCCGACAACTCATGGAACCGCGGTTCCAGATCGGGCACGTGCTCACGCTCAAGCAGCCCCAACGGATCGATGTTAGCAGCCTGATGCCCACGCACGCGGTAGGCGTTAATCATACGCAGCACACGAACCTGTTTTTTCTCGTGTTCCGAGCTGACACTGCTGACAGCTACCGGCTGAGCGCGCTTCTGATTCTTGGAAAGGTAGAGAAAGTGTTCCCGAATGGGAGAGTGGGGAACGTCCTGAGAGATGCTGTCGCCGACTTTCGGAAGCCGGTCAAATTCTTCACGCCACTCTTGTGGAACGGCGTTCGGATCCATCAGATATGTTTCGTATAGTTGCTCGACGTAGGAAAGGTTGCCACCGTACAGATGGGCGTTTTTCCACATCAGCTCCATTATGCCGTCTTGCATTATGATATCACCCTGGCTTCAGGGGTCGAGGGCGCGCTCAGGGTGCACCATTTCCTGCTCACGAATTCCACCGCCCCTTCTTTGAATTACTGACTTTTTATTCAGCTGCAATCTAACGGGTCGCGCAAAATTGCGGGGAATATTCTACGACTTTTCATCCAGCCTTAACACAGCTTGTCGACGCGGATAATACTAAAGTTCCCCCTTTTTTCACCTTTTCCGACCCATTGGCGGATTGCCTCCTTCCAGACAAAGAAAAAGCGGCACCAAGTGCCGCTTTTTTCAAGCCCCGGATCAGGTCGCCTGCTGGATCAGCATGTTTCGAATCTTGCCAATCGCCTTGGTCGGGTTAAGCCCCTTGGGACAGACATTGACACAGTTCATGATGCCGTGGCAGCGGAATACGCTGAACGGATCATCCAGATCAGCCAGGCGCTCGCGGGTTGCCGTATCACGACTATCCGCCAGGAAGCGATAAGCCTGCAGCAGACCGGACGGCCCGACAAACTTATCCGGATTCCACCAGAACGACGGACAGGCGGTTGAACAGCATGCACAGAGGATACACTCGTACAGCCCATCCAGTTCGGCACGCTCTTCCGGCGACTGCAGACGCTCGATAGCCGGCGCCGGCGTGTTGTTGATCAAGTAAGGCTTGATCTTCTCATACTGGCGATAGAACTGGGTCATATCGACCACCAGGTCACGAATGACCGGCAGCCCCGGCAACGGACGCAGCACCAGCTTGTCCGCCTCGACCACCGCCGACAACGGCGTGATACAGGCCAGACCGTTCTTGCCGTTCATGTTCATACCGTCGGAGCCGCAAACACCCTCACGGCAGGAGCGACGATATGCCAGTGTCTGGTCCTTCTCTTTCAGCAGCTGGAGCAGATCCAGCACCATGATGTCCTTGCCGCCCGGGATATCGATATGGATATCCTGCATGTACGGCGCATCATCAATCTCAGGGTTATAGCGATATACACTTACCAGCATCGTACCAGCCCCTTAATAAGTTCGAACTTTCGGCGGGAACGGCTCCATCGTCTTCGGCGCAAAGTTAACCGCACGTTTACCGATGCGCTTATCCTGCGGGAAGAAGACAGAGTGGCACAGCCAGTTCTCGTCATCACGCTCTGTGAAGTCGTTACGGGCATGCGCACCGCGAGACTCTTTGCGCTCTACCGCGGCGATCGCGGTCGCTTCTGCCACTTCCATCAGGTTTTCAAGCTCAAGCGCCTCGATACGAGAGGTATTGAATGCCTGACTCTTATCTTCCAGATGAACATTGGCAACGCGCTCACGGATACCCCGGAGCAGCTCAAGCCCCTTCTCCATGCTCTCGCCGTCGCGGAATACGCCGAAGTAGAGCTGCATGGTGTTCTGCAGATCCTTGCGCACATCGGCAATGCTCTCGCCGCCAGTGCTGTTGTTCACGCGATTCAGGCGCGCCATTGCAGCTTCGATATCGGCTTCGGTCGCATCGGTCACTTCGTAACCTTCACGCATCTGCTGCTCGATCTGCATACCCGCCGCACGACCGAATACCACCAGATCGAGCAGAGAGTTACCGCCAAGGCGGTTCGCACCGTGCACGGACACACACGCCACTTCGCCACAGGCGTAGAGACCGTTAACGATCCGGTCGTTACCCTCGGCATCCGGCGCAAGCACCTGACCACCGATATTGGTGGCCAGACCACCCATCATGTAGTGACAGGTCGGTACGACCGGGATCGGCTCTTTCACCGGATCGACAGCGGCGAAGGTCTTGGACAGCTCACAGATACCCGGCAGACGGGAGTGCAGAACCTCCTCACCCAGATGATCAAGCTTCAGGAACACGTGATCACCGTTCTCACCGGCACCGTTACCGGCCAGAATCTCCAGGATCATGGAGCGAGCCACAACGTCGCGACCAGCCAGGTCTTTGGCGTTCGGCGCATAGCGCTCCATGAAACGCTCACCGTTCTTGTTGATCAGGTAGCCACCCTCACCACGACAACCTTCGGTCACGAGAACGCCCGCACCGGCGATACCGGTCGGATGGAACTGCCACATCTCCATATCCTGCGCCGGAACCCCTGCGCGCAGCGCCATGCCCACACCATCACCCGTGTTGATCAAAGCGTTGGTGGTAGAGGCGTAGATACGACCGGCACCGCCGGTGGCCAGCACAGTCGCCTTGGCCTTGATATAGACGGTCTCACCGGTCTCGATGCAGATCGCGATACAGCCGACAACAGCGCCATCGGCGTTCTTGACCAGATCAACGGCATACCATTCATTCAGAAACGTGGTACCCGCCTTCATGTTGGCCTGATACAGGGTGTGCAGCAGCGCATGACCGGTACGGTCGGCGGCAGCACAGGTACGGGCAGCCTGGCCACCCTCACCGAAGTTCTTGGACTGACCGCCGAACGGACGCTGATAGATACGACCGGTTTCGGTACGGGAGAACGGCAGACCCATGTGATCCAGCTCGAATACCGCCTGCGGACCGACCGAGCACATGTACTCGATAGCGTCTTGGTCACCGATATAATCGGAGCCCTTGACGGTATCGTACATGTGCCAGCGCCAGTCATCGTTCGGGTCGGCACTGGCGATCGCACAAGTGATACCACCCTGAGCGGAAACGGTGTGGGAACGAGTCGGGAAAACCTTGGTCACACAAGCAGTGTTCAGGCCGGACTGTGCCAGCTGCAGCGCAGCACGCATGCCCGCACCGCCACCGCCGACCACAATCGCGTCGAAAGAGAGCGTACGCAGTTTAGACATGTCTTAGATACCCCAAAGAATCTGGATGCCCCACACAACGTAGATAAACGCCAGCAGGCCACATACGGACTGGAATATGAAACGAGCACCGGTCGGCTTGATATAGTCGGTGGAAACCGACCACATACCGATCCAGGCATGCGCTACCATCGAGAGCAGAGCCAGCAGCGAGAAGATACGCATACCGGTGCCATCGAACAGCCCTCTCCATTGGTTGTAATCCAGATCCGGATTGAACAGCAGGTAGCCAATCATGAAAACGGTGTAAGCCAGCAGGACGACGGCGGTAATGCGCTGCATCATCCAGTCATAAAGACCGCTGCGGCCGAAGCTTGTAATACTAGTTACCATATCCACACCCCCGCCAGAAGGATCGCTACCACCGCAACGACCAGCGTTACTTTGGCTGCACGCTGACCGCTTTCCAGTTCTTCACAGTACCCGGCATCCATAATCAAATGCTTGATCCCTGCGCAGAAATGGTAAAGCAGTGCTGATACCAGACCCCATGCAATGAGTTTTGCCAGGAATGACTCCTGGAGCATCTCCTGGGCTTCTGCAAAGCCCTGAGGAGATTCCAGCGACAGACCCAACGCATACACCATGAAGATGGCGCCGAAGAACAGCGCGACACCTGAAACACGGTGCAGGATGGAGGTAATCGCCGGTAGTGGCTGTTTAATAGTTCGCAGATCTAGATTTACAGGTCTTTTTTTGTTCACGGCTCTAGTTCACACTCTTGCGGCCCTGTTGCAAGGCTCGGTTGCTTGGAAGTGCTCAGAGAGTAGTACCTCGAGATGCCTGAAATGAGCTCATATATTTTGCTTTTAGAAGTCATTTCAGGAGCGGAAGTATAGACACTTCGCCCTTCGAACACAACGAAGCGGAACCCGCATTAGCCTTAAGTCCAATACACTGAAAGCGCAAAACCCCTCTCACCATAAGCGCCGGACCATCCGCTTAACGGCATTGATTAGATTGCAATTTTACTCATGATGCATTGCAACATATTAACCCAATGACTAAATTGACAATCACGCTTCAAACACTATAGTGGATGCTCACTCAATTCGGGGCTCAGCTGATCCTGCGCACCGAAACAAGCGGCTGACAACAAGTCGCAGCTATTACAACTGAATGATAGGAGCCTCGAATGGCTGACAAGAAAGCACGTTTGACAGTCGATGGTCTGGAAGGAGAGATCGAACTTCCAGTGTATAGCGGAACGGAAGGTCCGGACGTAATTGATGTCCGTCCTCTGACCGGACAGGGCCTGTTCACCTATGACCCCGGGTTCGTATCAACAGCAGCTTGCGAATCCAAGCTGACCTACATCGACGGAGAAAAAGGGATCCTGCTTCACGGCGGCTACCCTATCGAACAGCTGGCCCAACACTCCGACTATCTTGAAGTCTGCTACCTGCTGCTCAACGGTGAGCTACCGACTCCGGAACAGAAGGAGAAGTTCAACAACACCGTCACCAACCATACTATGGTGCATGAGCAGCTCAGCCAGTTCTTCAAAGGCTTCCGTCGTGACGCGCACCCGATGGCCATCATGTGTGGCGTGGTCGGCGCACTGTCTGCGTTCTATCACGACTCCCTGGACATCAATGATGCCCACCACCGCGAAGTCTGTGCTTATCGCCTGATCGCCAAAATGCCGACCCTGGCAGCCATGTGCTACAAATACTCCATCGGCCAGCCGTTCATGTATCCGCAGAACGAGCTAAGCTATGCGGAAAACTTCCTGCGCATGATGTTCGGCACCCCCTGCGGCGATTACAAGGTCAGCCCGACCCTGGCGCGCGCCATGGACAAGATCTTCATCCTGCACGCCGACCACGAGCAGAACGCCTCCACCTCCACCGTCCGACTGGCAGGCTCTTCCGGCGCTAACCCGTTCGCCTGTATCGCTGCAGGTATTGCCGCGTTGTGGGGACCGGCACATGGCGGCGCCAACGAAGCGGTACTGGTAATGCTCAATGAGATCGGTGACGAAGCGAATATTCCTGAGTTCATCGATCGCGCCAAGGATCCGGAAGACCCGTTCCGCCTGATGGGCTTTGGCCACCGCGTCTACCGCAACTTCGACCCGCGCGCCAAAGTAATGAAGAAAACCTGCGACGAAGTTCTGGCTGAACTGGGCATCGAAAACGATCCTCTGCTGAAGATCGCCAAGCGCCTGGAGCAGATCGCTCTGGAAGATGACTACTTCGTACAGCGCAAGCTCTATCCGAACGTAGACTTCTACTCAGGCATCATCCTGAAAGCGATCGGCATTCCGACCAACATGTTCACGGTGATCTTCGCCCTGTCACGCACTATCGGCTGGATCTCTCATTGGAACGAGTTCCACTCCAGCCCGAACAAGATCGGTCGTCCGCGTCAGCTGTATACCGGCCCGAAACTCCGCGACTACCCTACCAAGTAATCGCTCAGGCCCGACCAAACTGCCCGCATTTGCGGGCAGTTTTGTTTCTAGCCATAGCAATATCTGACGCAAGCCTCTTGCAAATCAGGCCCCCGCGGCATCTACAGCCAGCAACTGACACTTCAGTCCCGACGGGATCTTATAATCCGGGTTGTCGATCTGTAAGCGGACCCGGAAGGTGCTGCTGGCCGCATCGACGATGGGGTCGACATTGATCACCTTCGCCTCGTGGATCGTCTCCAGGTGCTGGAGTTTCACCCTGTACCGGTCCCCTTTGGCCAGCGTACCGAAACGTTCCAGCGGCATCACGGTTTCAACATACAGGGGATCGAGGCTGACAATACGCACCACTTCGCCACCCTTGACCAGGTCCCCCTCCGCCACCATGCGCTCGACGATAATACCGTCGATCGGACTGGTGATCGATTTCAATTTAAGCTGTTCCCGACGCTCGCGCAGCTCCAGGTTGGCGACCGACTTCTCGGTACGGATATCGTCCACCTCCTGATCGGTGATCAACTTGGCCGCCGACAGGTCACGGATCCGTTCCAGCCGCCGATCAGCATAGGCCGCCTGAGCCGCCTTGGTATTGACCGAGGCTTTCTCCAGTCCCGAATCCAGCTCGGCCAACAGCTGACCCTTTTTAATGTGGTCAGAGCGATCCACCAGCATTTTGGTCAGACGCCCCTCTGCCGTGGTACCCACGGTGACATCCGCAGAGGGCTCCAGATAGCAGCTGAGAACCTGTATGGGCTCCGCCCGCGCCCAGCCGGACAGACAGCCCAGCAGGAGAAGCAGAGAATAGCGCTGTTTAGACATCTGGATAACTACTCCGATTTTCCGGTAAATGACAATGAACGGCGGCTCTGGAACTCGGCCCTGAGCAGGCTCCGCCTGATCCGCTTGTGGCTGCGCTCAACCCTTTGTTGCGCCAACTGGTAAACCCGTCGAGCGACCCACTGCAACACCCTACTGTCCGGTGCCCCTTGCAGCCGTCGCGACAAAGCCTTCAGCAGCCTCTTGGGTAGCACCTGCAGCAGCTCGTCCTCCAGGGACAGGATCTCCTCCCAGCTCCCCGGCTGCCCTTGACGGGCGCAGCGACCGACCAACTGCCGATCCACGCGGGCACTGTCATGCAGCTCCGTCAGGATCACGTGCAGACCGCCCAGGGTATCGATCCCGTCGGCGAGTTTGATATCGGTTCCCCGACCGGCCATATTGGTGGCAATGGTCACACGACCATGCTTGCCGGCTTCGGCCACGATCATGGCTTCCTCCACATCCTGATTGGCGTGCAGCAGCTGATGCTCGATGCGATACGCTGTCAGTCTTTCCGCCAGCTCATCCGCCGCGTGGATGGTCCGCGTTCCCACCAGGACGGGCTGTCCCCTGGATTGCATCTGCGCCAACGTCTCAACCAGAGCCTGCCACTTCTGATCGGCGGTCGCAAACACCCGGCACCCTTGCCGTATACGCCGGCTGCGACGATGAGGAGGGATACGCACCGACAGCAGGTCGTAGACATGGCCCATCTCCGCCGCCACCTCGCGCCCGGTACCGGTCATACCGGCCAACCCCACGTAGCGGCGAAAGAACAGCTGAAAACTGATCTTGGCCAGGGTCACCCTTGGCGGTGTCACCGGGACCCCCTCCTTGAGTTCGATCAACTGATGCAGTCCCTTCTCCCAGGAGCGATCGGGCATCACACGACCAGTATGCTCATCGACGATCATCACCTTGTCGTCACGCACGATGTAGTGCTCATCGCGCAAGAAGTTGTGCAGGGCGGTCAGCGCCTGGATCACCGACTCCTCACGGCGAAACTGGTTGTGCCAGAGCGGTTCGAGAGCCTGCGCCCGCTCGGCAAGACGCTCCCGCCCGCCGCGGGTCAACTCGATCCGCTTGCGGGAATCGACCACGAAATCGGTATAGAGCAGCAGCGACCTGGCCAGCGTCAGTGCCTCTCCGTAGTACTCCTCGTGGCGGGAACTTTCGTCACTGGCCGATATGATCAGCGGGGTGCGCGCCTCATCGATCAGCACACTGTCGATCTCGTCGACGATAGCAAACTGCAACCCCGGCAGCAGCAACTCGCCGCCGGGACGATTGCGGATAAAATCCTTCAGCCGGATCCCCAGTTGGGATAGCTGCTGCCCCAGCACGAGACGATCCTTCAGGTAGTCGAACACCAGCGTCTTGCCGGTGCAGTAGACAATGGGGTGGCGATAGGCCCGTTCACGCACTTCGCGCGGTGCATCCTCGGCCACCGTGGCGGTGGTCAGGCCAAACCACTCATACAGAGGTGCCATCTCCTCGGCATCACGTCCTGCCAGGTAATCATTGACCGTTACCACCTGCACCTGACGCCCGGCCAGCGCCATGACGATAGCGGCCAGAGTTGCGGTCAGGGTTTTGCCCTCTCCGGTATCCATCTCGATGATGCAGCCATGTATCAACACATAGCCGCCGCGAATCTGCACATCGTGATGGCGCATCCCCAACACGCGAGACGACACCACACGGATCAGGGCGAAAGCCGGTGCTACCTGCTCGTCATGGATACCCTCCCGACGCAGCCCCAGGCGCACCGTCTGCAGCTGGGCTTTCAGCCCGGACTCGTCCAGCGCGTTGAACCGTCCCTCATAGGCGCTCACGCGCTGCACGAAACGGCGCTGCCGTCTTGTCGACAGGCGGACATAGCGACTCCAGTGCAGCGCCAGCCAGTGCCAGGCCTGCTCCAGCATCGGCACTTCGTCCCAATCGAGTTTCTGCGGATAGCGCTCGGCCGAGGTCAACAGAGAAAACATGGTCAGACCCCGAACTTGCGGATGAACAGGTCACGTAATATACGATACCACTGCATCGCCAGCGGCTCCGGCGTATGCTCGAAGCGGGCATAGACCCGCCCGCCCAACGCGGTACTGATCGGTTGGACGGATGCAGCCTTCAGCTCCAACAGGAATAGCGGCTCCAGCGCCATCGGCTCCTGCAACCCCGGTTCAATACCGATGTTGCCGCCGCCCTGGAGCGCCAGCGCCAGACTCGGCAGACGCTTGGTGGCCGCCGGTACCGCACGCAGCACGCCGGCGGTCACCTCGCGCTCGATATCGTCTGCCGGACGCAGCCGCACCTGCTGACTGTCCGCCCGCACTCGGTCGATACTCATCTGCGGTACCGCACTCATCACGGTGTAGCGTTCGGGGTCGATGATATGGGCAATCACCTCCCCGCGCTGGAACCAGCGCCCCACTAGATCCAAGGAGCCCGGAAGTACGAAACGGCCATCCAGCGGCGCCACCAGCGTGAAGCGCTCGATGCGGGCATCCAGATCGTCGATCTGGGTCTGAACGCTGATCAGCTCCTCCTCCAGCAGGCGGGCCTCGACCTGATCCGTGCGCTGAGCAATCACCTGACGCGCCAGCAGTTCCTGCTTGCGTAGCGCCAGCACCTCGCGCCGCGTCGGCAAGATCTCATCCTCACAACGGATCAGCGGTTGCCCTTTGCGTACATCGCCCTGCTCCTGCAGTAGCTCACGTACAAAGCAGGCCTGCGGGGCGCGGATGCGGGACTGTTCCGGCATCCAGACCACTCCCTCCACCAGTGTGGCGGACGGTACCGGGGCCAGCACCAAACACCAGGTCAGCACGGCCAGTCCCAGGCCGGTAAGGCCATATAGACGCAGTCGCCGCTCCATGATCAGCGGATCGCGTAGGATACTCTTGATCAGCTTGATCAACGGCAGCAGCAACATCATGTACGCCGCCCAGAGCGCCAGCAGGATGCCGATAATGAAGAACTGGGTGGCGACGAACATGATGATGGTAAACACCAGCACCATACGGTAGCAGAAGGAGCCGATGGCATAGGCGGTCAGCCAGCCGGGCTCACGAGCGGTGGTGCGCGGAGGCAGCAAGCCACGACGGATATTCAGCAGGTAGCGTTTACACAGGTAACCCAGATACTGGTTGGCCTTCTGTCCCAGCCCCGGTATTTCCAGCCAGTCCGAGAGAATGTAGTAACCATCGAACCGCAACAGCGGGTTGATGTTGAAGATCAGTGTGGTCACGCCCGCCAGGATCACCACATCATGCAGGAACACGCGCAGCAGCCCCGGCTCGGCCCAGGTCCACATCCACAGGGCGACCGATGCCAGCGCCAGCTCGATCATCATGCCGGCGCCACCCACAATCATACGTTGGTACTTGCTCACGAAGCCGGTGGCGTGACTCGCATCTACATAGGGCACGGGCATCATCACCAGCAGCATCATCCCCATCTCGTGACACTGGCCGCCGAAGAGCTTGATCGCGATACCGTGCCCCAGTTCGTGGATCGCCTTGACCACCGGAAAGACCAGCAGCAGGGTCAGTACATATTGGGGGGTGAACACCAGTTGCCCCACATCGGCGGTCAGCCCCTCCCAATGCACAAACGCCAGCCAGCCGCCGAAGGCAATCAACATCCCCCACAGAGCCAGCAGAACAGGACGCATCCACACCGGCACCCAGCCGACCAGCAGGGCCAGAAAGCGGTCGGGATCTACCAGCGGAATCCTCAGTGCCAGCGGGTTGGAGAGGTACTGCTTGATCCGGTTGCGCCGCGACTGCCGGGTACGCTCCTGCAGCTCATCCAGATCCGGCACCTGCCCGGTAATCAACACGCCGGCGTTATGCAGCTGGGTCATCAGCTGGAGGATCTCATCCTGCCCGGGGACGTCATCCCCCATGGTATCGCAGGCCAGTTGCCAGATCTGCTCCAGCGTTCTCTGGCCATCCATGAACCCTAGAATACGGTAAGCCTGGGCGTTGAGACGGAGGAACTTACCGCTGCTCTGGTCCTGAACGACGCGCCACACCTCGCCGCGGTAGATATGTCGAAAGATGCGCGCCTGGGTTCTGAGCCGGGGAACCAGCTCCGCGGTGCGATACCAGGACGCGGAAAACAGTGACGACATATTCAGACCCCGAACCACTTCCAGAGAGAGAGGGTCAACCACTGGCGCAACTCTCGTGTCCAGATCCAGATCAACTTGCGCTGATCCACGCTCACCTTGGCAACCCCTTCCAGACCGGGACGCATCCCCTCGGTCACCTCATCCAGCCTGGCCTCCACCCGGAACAGGTTTTTCCCATCCCGTGCCTCCGCCAGCGGCGTGATCAGCGACACCTCGAACAGGGTCGGCTGATCCGGAAACGCCTTCAGTACCAGTTCGCCGCGCTCGCCCACGTGTAGAAAGCCGATGTCAGTTTCGGGTACATCCAATACCAGGCGGTAATCCGCCAGCGGTGCCAGCTCAAACAGAACCTGTCCCTTGGAGATCGGCAGTCCAAGATCCTGGGACAGATCGCCGCTGGTGATCAGTGCATCAAAAGGTGCCCGTATCTCGGTTCTCTGCAGCATCGCCCGTACCAGGTTCAACTGGGCGTCTACCTGCCCCAGCTGTGCCGACACCACCCCGGCCTGCGCCGAATCCCAACTCGCCTGCGCCAACTGCAGCTGGCGGGTATACTGTGCCTGTTGGCTCTCCAGCTTGACCAGCTCCAGCCGCATGTCGCGATCGTCCAGCTTGGCCAAAAGATCTCCCGCTTTCACCACCTGTCCGGCACGCAGGATCGCCTGCTCCAGATAGGCATCAAACGGTGCCGCCAGCGAACGGTTAACGGCCCCCTCAAGACGCGCATCGGTATCGATTCTGAATTCGCCGGTTGCCAGGCTGAAAAACAGTGCCGCCACCACCACGCCTGCAGCGATCATCTTGGTACCGAGATAACCGGCGCCGAAGATACGCTTGAATGGGGCCACCAGCGCGTGGCGTGTGATATCCAGCACACCCTTATCCTGGTTTCTGCCCTTGAGCAGCACCTGGCCGAGAATAGGCGCCATCGCCGTCGCCAGCTCCAGGTTTTCAGACTCGGGGATATCCGCCCACTCGAACGTTAGTACGCCGTACTGGTCGCTATCGCGAATAAAGGGGATCGACAGCAGGGTATGGTTGCCCTGACGCTCCGCCAAAGCCTTATGGGCGTCACAGATGACCAGACTATCCTCCGAACCGGGCCAGGAGACCGCTTCACCCTGATCGACCGCCTCCTCCATCGCCGCTTCGAGATCCAGCACCAGATCGATCTTGCGGGAAAACTCAGCCACGTTTGCCAGGCTGAACAGTTTGATCCCCCGCTTATGGGAGAAACCCAGTGCAATACGGTCGCAGTTGAGGCTAACGCTGGCCTGCGAAAGCACCGTCTGCGCCGCCTGCTCCAGATCATCGCTGTCCAGCGACGACATCAGCAGTTCCAGCAACAGAATCAGGCGTTCGTTGAGTTCGCCTTCGCCACTGCCGGTCTGAACCAAGGCATGCCCGAACAGCCAGCCCAGTCCCCACTGAATCCAGTTTTTTTGTTGAATCGATAGCCCCGGCGATAAGGGAGATATCGCCAGTACGCCCATCAGATCGTTTTGTCGCACCACCGGCATCGCGAACAGCAGACGGCCGTCGGCGCGCTGCATCACCGGGCGACACTGCTCCAGAGCCTGCTCCGCGGCGAGCATCAGCGATTCACTGCAGGGGGTCTTGTAGGGCCAGGATGCCCTGGGTTCGAACGGCCCGGTATTGGCGGGCCCCAGAACTAAAACACCTTCCTGGATGCCACCCACTCCATCGTTGAGCAGGTTAAACCAGGCCGAAAAAAACACCGGATCAGTCTCCTCATGGAGGAGCCTGAACCAGTGCATATATTTTTCCGGATTCGGCGTATCAGAGTTTGATTTCACCGAATCGTTTTTCATATTCCTTCAGTCCCATATCCAGCATGATCTGCAGACGCTTGGCAGCATAGGGAGTCAGCAGAATGCGCTGGGACAGCATCACTTCCACCTCTTCCTGGTTACCCTGCCAGTTTTTATTGGAACCGAACAGTACCATGATCTCTTCACGGGTGCCCATGACATTGCAGACATTGGCATAGGTGGAGTTCATCTCGGAATCATTCCACTTGACCTTCGGCACGACCGGCTGTGTGGCCTGCTGTTCACTCATGTTTTTCTCTTCCCCTGTTCCAGACATTATTTACTCCTCAATTACAGGTCACACAGAAGTCTGTTCCTGTGTGCCCTCATTTTCCTCAGATTCGACCGGGACGATCAGCAGTTTCAATATCTGCAGCGCGCCCGTCAACGGATGTTTCGTTTCAATCTGAACGACGAAGGGTTTCGCGCCCGCCGGAATGATCCCCGACAGACGTGCCGACAGATCGGTGCCGATCAGCTCAATCCAGACCGGCAGCGGACCGCCGTCAACGGTGACGCTCACCAACTCAGATTCGCCCACCAGTTTGGCCAGCGAAATTCTGAACTCTTCACCGGTGTTCAGGTTGATCACCGGCGTCTCGATGCTCAGATTACCCGTTGCCACCTGATCCGTTGTCAGCAGCGCATAGCCGCCCTGACCCGCCGCGTTGATCACCTCACCGCCATACACCAGGTCAGCCTGTGTATTCAGCAGCGCCGGCGGGAACACCTGCTCGGTCTCGGAGCCAGCGATAACAGGATCGGTGGGGCTCTGGGTCGGGATACCGCTACCGGAGGAGGATTCCTGGTTGATGCCGCTGACGACGCGCATGTAGGTATCGGGATTCAGAGTTGTCGTGCCGTTGTAGTAGCCGTTGCCCGGACGGGTCACCAGATCGGCGGGCATATTGTCGTACAGCGTACTGAACACCAGGTATTCTGGCTCCAGTCCCGCCATCCGCTGGATGTAGTCATTGGCGCTGATGTCGTAAATCAGCCAGTTGCTGTCAGCCGCCAGGATCGCAGCATTGCCGGCCCCGGTGCGGTTATAGAACCAGGTGCCTGCTGCCAGAACCGCTGCATTGGCCGTATTGCCGTGTACCGTCATCGGGCTGTCGAGGAAGAGCTCGTTGCCGCTACGTACCCAGGCAGTCGACAGATCAGTGGCCCCCTGAAGCGTGATGCGGCCGTCCGCCTGCGCCAGCAGGTCCGCCGTAACACCGTTCACCTGTCCCAGGATCAGGTTACCGCCGGCACTCAGGCTACCGCTGTCGACCAGTGTCAGCAGACCGGTATGGGTCAGAGCACCGCCCGCACTCAGAGAGGCCGTACGGGCACCGTTCTCGCCAGCCATGCTCAGATCGCCGCTGGTGCCCACAACCAGAGTACCGGTACCGATGCTGTTACCCGCCGACTGCAGAAGTTCAGCCGCGGTCATCAGGATCTGGGCCGTATCGATAGTGGTCAGATCAGTATTCAGTTGCAGCAAACCGGCATCCGCCGCGAAGGTCAGACGGCCGCTGTCACTGTTCACCGCCTGAGCTACCAGCAGATCGCCACCAAGCGTCTGTACGTCGATATTGCCCGCCGCATTCAGACCGCTCAGGCCATCCACCGTACCCACGGTCAGACCATCGCTATCCACGTAGCTGATGTTGCCGCCGGTGGAGTCCGCCGCCAGTGTGCCGATGGCGTTCTCCGGGTTGTTCAGCGCGATGTCGTTGGTCGCCTCTGCACGCAGCAGACCCGCCATCATCGCCTTGCCGCTGTCCAGTACCTGATCGATGCTGTCCGCCAGCAAGCGGATCACACCGCTGGTACCGCCGATCTCCACTCGATCATTCAGTTGCAGTGCGCCGACCGCTTCCAGATCGATCACCTGATCGCTACCGGCGCTCAGACCGTTCAGGTCCGCTGCCGCGTGGTCGATGGTGCTCGCGCTGTTGACCGCCAGCACCTGATCCACGGTCAGGTTGCCGCTGTGAGCCAGGTACTGGCTACCCAGGCTGTCCGCCGCCAGCCGGTCCACGCTGGCCAGCTCGATGCGGTTGCTCAGGCTGCCGATATCGCCGCCGCTCTGCAGCAGTACATCGCCCAGGGTATCCAGCTCGGTGATGTTGCCATTGGCGCTATCGGTGCTGATGGCGCCACCCGCCAGCAGTTGCAGGGTACCCGTGCCGGAGGTGACCTGGGCGCCGCTGTTCAGCGCCAGCGCGCCCGTACCGCCGGTACGCAGGTCCACGTAACCGCTGCTGTCCGCCGATATGTTTTCGATCAGGGTCAGATCGCCACCCTGCGTAGTCAGGGTGATGTCACCCGCGCCGCCGGTGGTCAGACCGGCGTAGCTGCCATTGAAGCTGCCGCCAGCCGCGGTATCGCCCAGGTCATCGGTCACGAACGCTTCAACGCCACCCAACTGCAGCGCATCGGCGGCACCCAGCTTGCGCAGCCAGAGGCTGCCGTTATCGGCGTTGGCCGCCAGCGCGGAAGCACCCTCGATCTCGATGCGGTTGCTGTCGCTACCGATACTGCCGCCCGCCTGCAGCAGCACGCTGCCGTCGGTGCTGATCGAGGCGCTGTTGCTGGTCGCCTTGCCGCTGATCAGGTCGCTACCGGCCAACAGTTGGATATCGCCTGTGGTCGAACCGACCCGTGCGGCTGCACCGATAGTCAGGTCTGAAGAGCCACCGGAGCGGATATCCACCCAGCCATCGCCGACGGCGCTGACATCGGCGTTCAGCGTGATCGCACCATCGGTGGTACGCAGATCCACGTTACCGTCAGTACCGGCCACGACTGTGGCGTTGGTGGTCAGAGTACCACTGTTCAACGCGCGCATATCGATATTGCCGCTGTCGGTCGCCACCGCCTGAGCTACCAGCAGATCGCCACCAAGCGTCTGTACGTCGATATTGCCCGCCGCATTCAGACCGCTCAGGCCATCCACCGTACCCACGGTCAGACCATCGCTATCCACGTAGCTGATGTTGCCGCCGGTGGAGTCCGCCGCCAGTGTGCCGATGGCGTTCTCCGGGTTGTTCAGCGCGATGTCGTTGTTTGCCAGTACCTTGAGCGCACCGGCTGTCATCGCCTTGCCCGCATCGGTGTTCTGGGCAACGCTGTCCGCATCCAGCTTGATGATGCCGTCGGTTACCTGAACCTGCTCATCCAACTGTAGAGCTCCGGTCACCAGCAGGTCGATCACCTGACTGCCGCCGGCCACCAGACCGAAGTAGCTGCTCGGCAGCGCCAGCAGCGCAGCCGCTGTATCCAGGGCATTGGCGTTAACCACTCCCACTTCAGCGACGGTCATGTCACCGCTGTGACGCAGGAACTGACTGCCGGTAGCGGAACCGCTCTGGGTCGCAACGCCGGTTGCACCGGCGATCTCGATACGGTTGCTCTGACTGCCGATGACGCCATCGGCAGCCACCAGCAGCACGTCGCCACCGGTGCTTAACTCGATACCGGCGCCGGTCAGATCCGTCGCCGTGTTGGTGCCGATAGCGCCCGCCGAGAGCAGTTGCAGCGTGCCGCTGCCGGACTGGACCTGACCGCCGTCGATACGGATCGAGCCGGTACCGCCGGTGCGCAGATCCACATAGCCGCTGCCGTCAGCCGCGATGGTATCGAGCACTACAAGGTCACCATCGACCTTGGTCAGGGTGATGCTGCCATTGCTTCCGGCCAACGTGGTCAGACCTGACATCAGGCCACCGGTCTGGCTGACGCTGCCGCCGAAGGTTTCAGCGGTGTTCAGCGCGGTCGCCTGCCCGATCTGCAGCTCGGTGCTGTCCAGATGACGCAGCCAGATGCCGCCCGTACCGGCTTCCGCCCCCAGGCTATTTGGAACAGAAAACTCAATTCGATGGGTATCGCTGCCAATCGCATCGCCGGCCTGCAGCAAAACGGTGCTGCCGGTGGAGTCGATCAGCGCTTCGCCATCGGTCGCCTTGGTGGTGGTAATGCTGCCACCGGCCAAAAGCTGGATGGCACCGTTTTCGCTGGTCACCAGTGCAGTTTCGGGCGCGGCCTGATCGATAATAAGATCAGAGCCGACACCACCGGCCCGCAGATCGACGGTGCCGGTGCCGGTTGCGGTAACCGCCTTATCCAGCGTCAGGGCTCCGTTGCCGGTAGCAATACGGATATTGCCGTTGGCGCCAGGAGTGACGCCGGTTACCGAGCCCGCGGCGATCAAGCCGGTGTCGATGCCGGTTACTTCACCGATGGTCATATCACCGGCGTTGAGCAGGGTGATATCGAAACCATCGCTGTTCAGGGCCAGCGCCGCCATCTCGATCTGGTTGGTTTCATTATTCAGCAGGATCGCACCGCCAGCCACGTCCGCCGCAAGTACGGCCGTATTGATCTGCGACTGCGCCTGATCGGCAGCCTGGGTCAGGGCGCCGGCGGTTTTCAATGCGATCTGCGCGTCAGGCGCCTGGATACCGTCGCGATTCACCGTGGTCTGACTGATCAGACCCAGGTCGCTGGTGGTATTGGCGGTTTTGCCGGACAGCGTTATGCGGCCGACCTCGAGCGCGCGGGTGGTGTTCAGCTCGAGGCCGGAGTCGATGGTGAAAGCGCCGGCGAAGGTCCCGATCACATTGTTGTTCAGCAGTTTTGCCACACCGTCTGCGGTACTCAGATAGAGCGCAGTGGCGGTATTGGCGTCCGCATCACCGTCGGCAATGACCGCACTACCGCTCTGCAGGAAGGTGCCATTCTCGACCCGTGCACTCAGCGTATCGGCGGTGATGTTCTCGTTCTGGGTCAGATCGGCCACGACGCCGGGCGTCGTGCTGATCAACCGCAGGTCGATCTGGTCGGCGGTCAGACCCACGGTGGTGTCGGTGGCGGCCGGCAGGATATCTACCTGCCCGGTTGCGGTATCCGAGGTGTAACCCTCAACCCGCGTACTGCTGATCTGGCCGATATTCAGTGCCTGACCGGTGGTCACTACCAGATCGCCGAGCACGTCAGCCGCCAGCGTACCGATACGGTTGATCGCGGTAGCAACGAAATCACCGGCGCCCTGCAGGCGCAGCTCGTCGGCGCTGATCACCCCCTTGGCCACCAGCCCTTCGGAGGTGGTCAAATCGTTGTCGGTAATGATGGTCAGCGTGCCCGCATCGGTAGTGTTGGGCTGGCGTGCCAGGGTCAACGCCGAGTTGGCGATCACCTTGGCCGCATAGGCGTCGTTATTGACACCGGCCAACAGGGTCAGGTCGTCACGGAAGGTGGTGGGTGAACTGACGGTGATATTACCGCTCAGATCGGTACGACCGATGGTGATGTCGGTGAAACCTGTCCGCGAGGTATCCGCCGTGACCAGATCACTCAGCGCTACTGCCGTGGAGGAGCCATCCCTGAAGGTCACCAGATAGCTGCCGCTACCCTGGTTGAGTACGGTGGTGCCCTCGTAGCCCGCCAGATTTCGGATGGCCGTCTGGATATTGCTGCCCAATACCGCACTATCTGTCGCGTACGCGATGTCAGCTGTCAGCACGCCAGCGATATTCAGTTTGAAGTTACCGCCCGCGTTGCCGTTGATCAGCAGATTCTGCTGGGAGTCCAGACTACCTGCTGTCGCGGTAACCTGAGGTGCGCTCAGGAATACCGCATTGGCGCTGCCGTTGAACCAGTCCTCACCAAGGTACAGAAGTTTGCTGATGCCGTTTTCCGGTCGGCTACCTGCGTTGCCGAACACGATCTGGGTATCGGCACTCTCCGGCCTGATCACCAGATGGCCATCGCTGGACACCTGCAAACGGGACGAAGAGCTGTTGACGAACTCCATGGAGTCGGCAACGAAGATGATGTCACCAGTAGCCGTGCTCTTGTTTGCATCGCGACCGACATAGATGCTGTTACCGGTGGCGTAGATACCGAAGCTGTTCTCGCCGGCATCATCCAGGCGGCCGCCGGAGGTGCCCTGCAGCAGGATATCGCCACTGCTGCTGAGGATACTGGTGCCGTTGTCCTGCAGGCGGATACCGTGGTTCTGCTCCACCGAGTTCACATTACCGCCACCGCCCTGGCCGCTGACCAGAATATCGCCACTGTCACTCTGGATCAGCGCACTGTTGGCCAAAAGCACCCCGATATAGCGGTTACCGCCGGTAACGCTATCGCCTACACCGCTGGCATCGCCATCGATCAGGATATTACCGCTGGTGGTGGTCAGCGTAGCCTGGCCGGAGACACCTTCGCCGATAACGATGGCATCCTTGTTGCCGCTGTCGGTCTGATTCAACACCTGAGCGCGTACGCCAAGCTGACCGCTATCGGTGCTCAGGTAGGTTGCCGCACCGGTGATGCGTACACCGGCACCGGAGGAGTCGGACGCCTGGGTGTTGTCCGCCGTGCGGCCATAGATCGAGAGGTCGCCGCCCGCGGTTTCGATGCGGGTGTTGTGCAGGCGTACACCGTCGCTGCCGTCGGTATCTCCGGCGACGCCCTCGGCATAGTTGCCCGCACTGCCGAGACTGACATCGCCCCCGGTGGTGACGATCGTTACGTCGGACATTATCACCGCGCCCTGCCCGGAGCCGGTGACCACGTTCGGGTTGAACAGCAGGTTGAACGCGTTGCTACCATCGGAGTCGATGCTGACGCCCGAGAGCTTGATCGACTGATCGGAGTTGATGGTCAGGGTCTGCGTACCGGCCGCTGCCGCATAAATATCGAAGCTGTCCTGCAGGTAGCTGGTATACCCCGCCGTCAGCCCCGGCACGGCACCGCCAGTGACATTTATCGTGACATCGCTACTCAGCAGGTTGAGCACCGGGTTACCGGCAAAGTTGGTGCTCGCGGTGATTACCGGGCCGGAGGTGTTGCTCAGGTTAATGCTCGACGCGTTGAAGTCGATATCGGTGGCGCCGTTGAAGGTCAGGCTGCGCAGCGGGTTGGCCACACTGCCGATATCGCCGTTGAAGACGATCTTGCCGGCAGTCACGCCGGTGCCGGTCAGACCGGTGGTATCGAGAATAAGGTTCTGCGGTGACTGGGTCTGCGCCGTCAGGTTGGTCGAGGAGATAACCGGCGCGGCACTCAGCACCTGGCCATCGAACTGGATAGTGCCGCCGACGTTGTTGTAAACGCCGCCGGAATCGGAGCCCTGAGTGTTGATGGTGACACTGTAGCCATCATCCGCCAGGTAAACATCCTTGACGAACAGGACATCGCCCGAGGGGACACCGGCGCCGACACTCTGGGTTATCTTGGTGCTGACCGGGGTTTCATGGCGCAGATAGGCCACCTTGTTGAAGGTGATGTCGCCGCCATTGGTCGCCAACTGACCGAAGATCGAGATGATCCCGGTATCGCTCGGCGCGCTGCCGAACACCAGGTTGAGCGGGTTACCGTTACCGCTGGACGTGATGTCCACACCGGTATGCAGGGTAATATCGTTCCCCGCATCGAAGGTCAGAGTCGCCTCCGCACCCGTGGTCTTGGCGATGGAGGCAGTGATATCGATATCATTGGTCGCCTGAAGTGTGACATTGGTACCGACATTTAATGCGTTTTCGATGGAGGTATTGCTGACGGTAACATCACCGGCAGCCGCGTTACCGGTGATGTAGTCGCTTCCGGTTGCCGCCACCACCATGTTGGTCGGGTCCAGCAACCAGGAGCCGCCCTGACCGGACTCCGCCGATACATCGACACTACCGGTCACCCCCAGGCCACCGCGACTCGATGTCTCGACCCGGCCGCCTTCACCCTCTCCGGCGCCACGGGCGGTGATACTGCCGTCATGCAGGGTCTGCTCCGCGGACCAGAGCACGACCTCACCGCCCTCTCCGTTGTCGGTGGCATCGGCACTAATGCTGGCGTCCTGAGAGAGCGTGACACGATCCGCTTCGGCAATCTCACTCTGGTCGCCCTGCCAGCCACCGCCCACATGGACGGTACCACCGCCGGCCCTACCATCGACGTTGATGGTACCGCCGATCTCCACGTCGCCACCGGTGATCTGCACCTGGCCACCGGCCTCGCCGATATCATCGCCCCGTGCCTCGACGGTTCCCGCTATCATCGCCTTACCATCACCGGCATCGATACGAATACTGCCGTCACCGGCCACCGCCAGGGTATTGGCGCGGATGATACCGGTCTGGTTTATCGCGGCAGACAGCGCACCTCCGGCATGACGGCTCTGAATCAGTACCTTGCCGCCATCGGCGATGATCGCACCGCTGTTGGCGATCGCCGCTTCCGCACTGACCCCATCCATCTGCACACCGATCAGACCATCGGCGGTCAACTCAAGGCGCGCCTGATCGCCTGACAACAGGGCAACCTGTCCCGCCTCGGCGGTGATGGTACCGCTATTCTCGACCGTCTTGCCCGCCAGGACGACAAAGCCTCCGGTCCGGGTGGTTATCTGCCCCTGGTTGATCACATTGCCGCCGGCGGCCAGATCTTCCAACAGCAGTTGGCCATTGATGAACTCATCGCTGTCGGGCATCTGGCCCAACACCGCCAGACTCCCGACATCGATACGGGCACTGCTGCCGAACAGCACGCCCGCCGGGTTGGCGATGATCACTGTGCCCTGTGCATTGAGTTGCCCCAGAATCTGCGAGGGATCACCGGATAGAACCCGGTTCAGCGCCACATCAGAGCGCTGCTGCAGGAAGTTGACGATAGCGTCCGAGCCGATGTTAAACGAGTTCCAGTCGGTCACCAGTCGCGAAGTGTTCTGCTGGATACTCATCACATTGTCAGCCTGGGAGATGACCGCCTGGCCCTGCCGGATAACGGCACCGGACGGCAGTTCATCCACGGCGGGGGCAGCCTGCAGCTTCATCGACAGGCAGACCGAGGCCACGGCCAGGGACAGAAGTCGGGGCTTGACGGTAGGCGCTGAGCTCGCCCGATGGTTGTTCTTGGTCATTCCGGAGCCCTTCCTTAAAACAGAATCTTGCCAATCAACCAGAGACGACCCTGGTCATTCTTGCCGTCGCTATCGGTGCCTTCAGGCGTGGGGTTCGGATTGTCACCCGCCTTATGCGCATAGACGAGCTGCAGGTTTCCGCTCTCGCCATAGGTCAGACTCAGACCCGCACCGTAGCCCTTGAGGGTATAGCTGTTGGGACCGTCGTAGACGATGCCGGGGTTCAGCTCCGCGTACTGCGTAATGCCACCCACATCGTAGAACCCGAATGTCTCGACACGCCCCCAACCCGGTTGCGCCAGAATCTTGCGCAGCTCCAGGTTGGCCACCCAACCGTTATCTCCTATCCCCTCGCCCACCGGCCAGGCGCGAACCCCATCGGGTCCGCCGAGCTGGAACTTCTCGGCACTATCCAGGTTGCCGCTGGCCCACTGGCCGTTAACCGCGGCATTGAAGAACAGCCCATCCAGCAGCAGCGACTGGTAACGCTGCAACGAGTAGTTGATCTTGGTGAAGCTGCCCTCGGTCTGTACGCCATTGGCGTCGTTGAACTGGTAGCTGCTGCCATTTTCAAGACCGACGTCGCCCTGAGTGAGGGTCAGGCCCCAACGGGTCTGCCCCTTGTAACCGTCAATATGGTCGCCGCTGTAACCCAGACTGGCCGAAGTGATGTCACGGTCGTTTTCAACCGCACCGAACAGAATCGAGTTCTGGTAGTTTTTGAAATCCAGGCTGGCGTACAGATCCATGTTGGTCTGGGCACTGCGCATGAGTGGATAGCTGGCGAAAATCGATGCTGCGGACGAGTCGCTGGCGATATTCACCGGAACCGAGAAGCCTTGGTCCAGATTGAAGTCCACGCTCATCGCCGCATAGGAGAGACCGAGTCTCAGCCCGGAGTATCCGACCGGGAGATGTCCACCAATCTTGTAACTGCTGGAGTCTTCGGCCCCGACCAAGTTCAGGAAGATCTGCTCGCCATGGCCGCTGGGGCTGTTCAGGTTGATATTGGCGCTCAGGCGCTCCGATCCGGTATAGGTGCTGCCGTGGTTATCCGCCGTGACCAGCACGTTTACCAGGTCGTCATCCTCGACCTGCGCCACCACCTGGGTGGTACCCGGCAGGGAGCCCGGCTTGAGGTCGGTTTGAACCCGCTTCACGCCCGGTAGATCGTTCAACAGTCGGACCCGCTCCTCCAGCGCCGCCACATCCAGCGGCTCGCCCGGTTTGACCGCTTCGGCCAGATAGGCCGCTGCGACATCGGTCTTGAGACGGGCACTCTCGCCGGCGACGGTCAAGCCGTTATCCCCGGACTGCTCGTCAACAACCCCCTCCAGCACATCGACCCGCACGATGCCGTCACGGATCTCCTGCGGCGGCAGCCAGGCCTGCGCCAGGGCATACCCTCGGTCACGCAGCAGCCGTGCCAACGACTCCACCGCCTCGCCCAGCTCCTCAACGGTCAGTTCGCGATCCGACCACTGTGCCATATGCTCGGCGATCTCGGCTTCGCTCAGCAGGGTGACACCCTGGATATCGAAGCCTGCGACCTGAATCTTAGGTGTGGCATCCTGATAGGGCGTGACCGGTTTCAGCCCCTCGATCGCGACAGCCACCTGCTGGTTTTCCATAAACTGCATCTGAGAGAAACGCAAAACCGCATCAGGATGACCGTTGTCGCGCAGGAAGGTGAGCAGTTCGTTGGCCGCCAACTGAAACTCATCGAAGCTCAGCGCCTTGCCGCTCCAGGGCTCCATCACCTTCACCAGATGTTCGACGTTGACGTCAGCCCCATCCAATACCGGAATCGCATCGACGGCAAAGGTTCTCTGGGTCAGATCAACCGGTGGTGGCTCGATAGCGGGATCGATATTCGGCGCTGCCGCAGGGGCACGCAACACCACCTTGCCCTTCATCCGCTCGGGAATACGCATCGGGTCTGTAGCCGGATTGGTGGTATTCACACCCTCAGGCTGAGCAAACAGGCTCACCAGCTGGGGTTCGGAATCTGGTCCCTGAGCCAGCAGCAGCATGGGTGTCGCGGCCAGCACGGTTGTCGTCAGGGTCACCAACGGTTTAATGCCTGCTCTAGCAAACTTCATCCTGTTACCTCACAGGCCTTACGAAAGGGAGTGACCATTTTCGATCTTAAGGCGTCGCACCTATCCACTGTATCCATCACTTCTACATTCATTCCTGTTCTCAAGCCTGAGCCCGCTCCCAATTCCAACGGATTCGACCATTCCCGCTCAGTACCCCTGAGCGCGCCAGCGCCAGTGTCGATGCGGCACTCACACCCTCCAGAGCCGCTAGACCGGCACTTTCCGGCTGAGCCTCATTCGTCACAGGGGGTTCGTCAGTCGGAGCCTCTGCAGGCTGTGCATCAGGGGTATCGCCCTGGGTGTCATCTGGCTGATCTTCCGGCGCCTCTGCGGCACCGCCACCGGCTGCGGCGTTCGCAGCCCCCTCCTCTGCCGATGCTGCTTCGTCGGTATTACCGTCAGCTGTCTCATCTAACTGCTGCTTACGCTTGTCGTCATCCTCTTCGCTGCCGACATCAGGCAGGAAGGGATCCAGACCAGTATCCACTTGGGCTGCCGCTGCACCCGCCGGAGTGGTCTGATCAATTGGTGGCTGGGTAGTACCTGTAGTATCCCCTACCCCGGTACCAGCGCCAGTGGCAGTAGTGCCGGTACCTGTTTCTACCGGCTCACCGGTGGGCTCATTGGCGGGCTGTTCAATAGTACCGGTAGCAACGCCAGAGCTCAGGTTGAGACCGGAATCCAGCAGCCCCGGTGCAGCAGCAACGCTATCCCCCAGAGTGGAATCCGGTGTTGCCGGAAGGTCATTAACTGTCGGCTGGAAGAGACTGTCACCAAGAGTGGTTGTACTGAACACGACCTGTTGAGTTTCCTGGCCAGACTCACCTATATCCGGTGTAGTACCGCTCTGCATCTGCTCCAGCAGGCCCGCGCCACTGGTGCCGCTGGCACTACTGCTACCTGAGGTAGATGTCGTCTGCGTACCACCGGTTGTGGGCTGCTGATTGAACTCGAAACCGGCCTGGTTCTGAATCACGTTCAGGTAGCCGGTGATCCGGACCGAAACGGTGAATTCGGAACCATCGACGGAGGTCAGGGTGACCTGCTCCTCGATACTCTCATCGCGGGCCAGATCCGCCAGCGCCTGGCTTGCCGGATCCAGCTGGTAGTGCCAATAGCCGGCTGTATCCAGCGTCAGCCGGCCATAGGCGGTAGTCTGAGCCATCGCCTGGAACGCGGACTCGCCCTGGTCGGCATCCACGATCACCAGTCGACCGCTCTGCGACATCACCAGACTCTCGACCATATTGGCGATCGGCCCGCTGGTCGGATCAGGCGTTACCACTGGTGCATCGCCCTGTCCGTTGATGGTGAAGCTGAACGACTGAAGGGTGCCATCAGCCGTTTCAACACTGAAGCTGTCGCTCAGGCTCACGCCTGCTGCCAGCCCCTGCACCGCCGCACTGCTGTTATCCAGCGTGTAGCTCCACCTGCCATCGCTGCCCAGTACGAACCGGCCGTAAGCGCTGCTGCTATCCTGCGCCACGAACAGCGACTGTCCGGCATCGGCATCGCTGATCGCCAGCACGCCGTTAGCCTGCAGTACCTGGTCCTCACTCAGTACAGCCAAAGCACCGGTACTCGGCGTGATCACCGGCTGGTCATCCTGACCCTCTACGGTGAAGCTGAAGGTCTCTGTGGTACCGTCATCGGTTACCACGGTGAACTGATCGATCAGTTGCTGACCGGACACCAGATGCTGAACCGCAGAGCTGCTATTGGCCAGGGTGTAGGTCCAGCTACCATCGCTATTCAGTACGAAGCGACCGAGCGCGCTGCTGCTGTCCTGCGCGACGAACTGCGCCTGACCGGCGTCCGCATCGCTAATTGCCAACACACCGCTTGCCAACAGCTGCTGATCTTCGCTCAGCACCGCCAGCGCGCCGGCATCCGGTGTGATCACCGGCTGATCATCCTGACCGTCGATGTTGAAGCTAAAGGTCTCGGTGCTGCCGTCGGCAGTCACTACGCTGAACTGATCGATCACCTGCTGACCGGACACCAAGCCCTGAACGGCAGCACTGGTGTTATCCAGCGTGTAGCTCCAGCTACCATCGCTGCCCAGAACGAAGCGGCCATAGGTGCTGCTGCTATCCTGAGCCACGAACTGCGACTGACCGGCATCCGCATCGCTGATCGCCAGCACGCCGCTGGCCAACAGCTGCTGATCCTCGCTAACCATCGCCAGCGCACCGGCATTCGGTGTGATCACCGGCTGGTCATCCAGACCGTCGATGGCGAAGCTGAAGGTCTCGGTGCTGCCGTCAGCAGTCACCAGGGTGAACTGATCGATCACCTGCTGACCGGACACCAAGCCCTGAGCTGCAGCGCTGGCGTTGTCCAGCGTGTAGCTCCAACTGCCGTCACTGCCCAGCACGAAGCGGCCATAGGCGCTGCTGCTATCCTGCGCGACAAACAGGGACTGACCGGCATCGGCATCAATGATCGTCAATGCACCACTGGCCGACAGCAGCTGATCTTCACTCAGCACCGCCAGAGCACCATCACCAGCATTCGGTGCGATCACCGGCTGGTCATCGCTGCCCTGGATAGCGATGCTGAACTGGCGGCTGGTGCCATCAAGGGTAACCAACGTGAAACTGTCGATCAGCAGGTCCGCCGAGGTCAGCTGCTGAACAGCGGTCGATGCGTTATCGAGGCTGTAGCTCCAGCTGCCATCGGCGGCCAGCACGAAGCGGCCATAGGCTGAACTGCTGTCCTGCGCCACAAACAGCGACTGGCCGGCGTCCGCATCGGTCACCGTCAACGTGCCGCTGAGCTGGGTCACCTGATCCTCGGTCACCTGCTGGCTACCCGGGTCGGAGATCACCGCTGCGTTGTTACGCCCTTCGATGCTGACCTCCAGGGTACGGGTGGCACTGCCATCGGCACTGCTCACCTGGAACCGCTCGATACGCACCTCGCCGGCATTCAGGTACTGGATGTCGCCGTTGCGGACGACATAGCTCCAGCTGCCATCCTCGGCGATGCTCAGCTCACCCAACGGATTGGCCGACAGCGCCGTGACCACACTGCTGAAGATCGCTTCGCCGGCATCCACATCACTGATGGAGAGCTGACCGCTGGCGGTCAACATCTGATCCGCAGCGGCGTTATCCGCATTCTCCACAACACTCACCGGCGTCGGTTCAACGCCACCGATAACGGTGCCATCGTTGGTACCCAGCAGATCGATGGCAACGGTAGCGGTACTGCCATCCAAGGTGGTGACCACCAGGGTGTCGGTGACGCGTTCACCGGCACGCAGAGCCTGCACGGCCGCGGCGCTGTTGTTGATCAGATACTGCCACTGGCCATCGGCGGTGAGGGTGAAGCGACCAAACGCGGTATTGGCATCCATATCCAGATAGCGCGTTCTCAGCTCCAGATCGGCACTGTCGGCCAGACGGCCGGACGCGGAGTTGATCAGCGCATCATCTTCGGTCAAGGTCGCGGTGACCGATCCGGGCGCATCGGTGGAGCCGGACACCTCGATCGTAACGGTTGTGGTACTGCCGTCGGTGGTGATCACGGTGAAGTACTCGACCCGCAGATCGCCATCCTTCAGCGCCTGCACCTGGGCGTTGACGGTTTCACTGAAGCCACTGGCGTCATTGCCCAAGTCGTAGCGCCAGCCGCCATTCTCGTACACCGTCAGGTAACCGTACTGCCCCTGCTGGCTATTGGTGGCGCTGTTGAAGGTGGCGAAACCGCCGGTCAGCGCCGGGTAGGCGATACGACCGGAGATGCTGTTGTTCAGCTCCTCCGTGACGCTGCCTTCGCCGTAGTAGGTGTAGCTACTTCCACCGCCGGTACCACCGCCGGTATCACCCTTGACGAGGGTCGCACCGGAGATCAGCAGCTCGTCGTTGGCGCCGGAGGCGTATTCGCGATCGGCGAAGATGCCCATCTCGCCCGCTTCGCCGAGTACGACAACGCTCACCACCTTGCTCAGCAGGTTGATGGAGCCGGTACCCGGCAGCAGACGATGGCTGTCACCGAGACTGCCGACCAGAGTATCGATCGACAGGCCGCCGATCAGGAAGTTGGTTCCCGTATCCGGCAGGATGAAGTGATTACCCGGCAGGCCGGTCGCGATCGCGCTGGTGTCGGTGCTCTGCATCAGCACGGGAACACCCAGGTCGTAGTTGACCTGTGCTTCGTCACCGGCCACCAGGCGTCGGCTCTGATCGGTGGAGCTGATACGGATCTGATCGGCACCCGCGCCGCCAAATACAGCAGCTTCACCTCCGCCCAGCACGATGCTGTCCACATCGCCAGAAGTGGCGGACGTGGTCATCAGTTGTTGCAGGCGGGTGCGCTCGACACCGTCGATATTGGTGTACTGCTCATAGACCACATCACCGGCATCACCAAAGGCTATGGAGCTGTCACCCGTCTGGGTAAAGGCGGTCAACGAATCGGCACCGGCGCCGCCGAAGATCAGCTTGTCGCCGGCAGCGGTTACCACCTGATCCGCACCACCCAATGTGGGCTGGGTCACACCGGCGAACAGGTGCTGGCGCACACCATCAGCCGCGGTCAGACGGCGATAATCCAGGTTGTCGCCGGAGATTACATCGTCGGTACGAACCCCTGACTGTATACGGATGTTGTCATCGGCGACACCGCCCGCGATCACCTGATACTCGGCAATCGCGCCGCTGTTCTGGTCATCGCCGGAGAGGGTCAGGGTAATGGTATCGTTGCCACCGCTGGACGGATCGCCATCCAGGGTCGCGAAGCTCTGTAGACGTCCCTGCACGTCGAAAGCAATGTTGGCGTTGTCGCCCGCGATCGCACGTTCGCGGCTTTCACCCGTGGCCGCCACGTCGGCACTCAGGGTGATGGTGTCGGCGCCTAAGCCGCCTACAACCACTTTGTCGCCATCCGCATAGGTGATATCGCCGCCACCAATCTGGATCGTGTCGTTGCCGCCGATACTGGTTCCCAGGCTGGTGAACAGCTCAACCGCACCGTCGGCGCCGAACAACAACCGGGCGTGGTCACCGGCCACCAGCGTTTCGCCGCGGCCGGCGCGGATATCGTCACTGCCGCTGCCACCTACGATGACCGCATCGCCGGCAACGGTGGTCAGGATGTCGTCGGCGCCCAGAGTGAAGTCGTAGCTGCTGACAGACTGACGCTGGGCGCCCCCGTTTTCGGTCAGGCCACTTAAACGCTGGATCTCGCCGTTATCGCCGATCAGCGTCGCCCGCGCACGGGCACCGTTGATGTTGATCCGGTCGGCACCGATACCGCCGATCGCCAGGACCTCGCCCATATCGCCAGTGACGGATCCCGCGATACCGACACGGATCTGATCATCGCCGCCGGTAGCTGCCTGCAGATCGGTGGTCACCATACGGGTCAGGCTTTCCGCCTGATCCGCCTGCTGGTCGGTCGGCGCAAATTCGAAGCGGGTGTTGTCACCGGCCAGCGCTCTGAACGCCGTGGTATTGGCGTTGACGTTAACCAGGTCGCGTCCGAAACCACCGATCAGCAGCAGATCGCCCTCACCGATCGTCAGCGTATCGTCGCCACCGCTGTTGGTCGCCAGACTTGCCATGCTGACCAGAGCATCGGAGCTGAAGATGATCTCGGCGGAATCGCCTGCCACCAGTGCGCGATTGGCGATACCATCCTCGGCGGCACGGGCATCGCTGGAGCGGATATCGACCGTATCCGCGGCCATACCGCCAATCACCATATGGTTACCGGAGCCAAGCAGGATGGTGTCGATACCGCCTGAGCCGGTGACGGTGGAGCGTACGGCACTGAGCAGATAGCTCTGCGGCAGACGCAGATATTCGCCGTTGTCGCCCAGCACGATGCTTTCGCTCAATGAGCCGGGCGCCACTTCGACGCTGTCCGACCCCATGCCCGCCAGTACCAGGTTGAAACCGAGCGTGGCGGTAGTGTTATCCGCACCGATAACGATCACATCGTCACCACCGGTAGCAGCTATCTGGTCCAGCGTACGCACCGTTGTCAGGCCGCCGCGGTTATCGAACAGGAACTCGCCGTTGTCGCCCAGGATGAAGCGACCGGTCCGGCCTCTGTTCTCGATCTGTGCGGAACTGGTGCTCGGTGAGGGCAACACCGCCGCGATACCGACGACACCGGCCAGATAGCTGGTACCGCCGACAAATTCACCGCCACTGCTCCAACCCTCACCGCTGGCATCAGCCGTGGTGGTGGCCGCGATGTCGATGGTATCGGCACCGATACCGCCAGATACCAGTTTGTAACCTTCACGCAGGCTGATGGTGTCTGCGCCACCCAGTACGGTGCTGGTGCTGGTCACAGAACGCAGCACACCGTTCTCGGCAACCGCATCGAACTGGAAGCTGGCACTGTCGCCCATCACCAGATGGGTGCCGTCGAACAGGTTGATGGTATCGGCGCCGAAGCCGCCGATCGCAATCTTGTTGCCGTTGGCGGAGACGATCTGATCGTTACCGCCCTTGTCGGTTTCGGTGCTATCCACCGACAGCATCAGGTTCGGGCGGGTAGCCGTGGACGCGGTGCGCAGAATGGCACCGTTATCACCGAGGATCACATCTTCGCTGCTCGCCTCGCCCCGCACCAGACGCCCATCGGTATCGATTTGCGCGGAGATCAGAATCCGGTCGTTACCCAGACCGCCCAGTACGAAGTTGCTGCCCAGATCGCGCGCGGCGCTATCGCTGCCGCTGCCGATCCGGATCAGGTCATCGCCCGCTGTTGTCGCGCCGGTATCGGTAGAGCTGAAGCTCAGCATCAGGCCGAAGCTGTCGAACAGGATATCGGCGTGATCGCCGGCGATCAGACGCTTCGAGTTGCCGGTGGTATCGCCGACGGTTATGGCCAGGGTGATGGTGTCGGCACCGCGACCACCGATCACGATCGCGTCACCGCTGCCCAGGGTAATAATATCGTTACCGCCGGTGCTGACCGTAGTCTGGGAGGTCAGGCTGCTGATGCGGTGATCGTCCGGCTCTGCCAGCGAGAACTGGATACGACCGTGATCGCCGATCACGATATTGCGCTCGCCGTCCGGATCGGTTGCGGTAATGCTGTCACCACCGGCACCGCCCAGTACGATGTTGCTGCCACTGCCCAGCGTGACGCTATCGCCTGCACCGTAACCGCTGGTCAGGGTACGTACATCCAGCACCCGACGGTTGATCGGATCCAGCGCCAGGTAACCTTCGTCGGCGAGAACCAGGTTGTCGCCATCGCCCAGTTTGATCTCATCCGCGCCGTTACCGCCAATCACCACCAGGTCGCCGTTCAGGCCCTCGATGTAATCCGCATCGCCAAAGCCGGCATCGGTGGTCTCATCCACCTCGGCACTGACCAGTGCGCCGGTCGAGTCGAAGCTCATCCGCACCAAGTCACCCGCCAGGGTGTCATTACCGGCACCGGAGTAGAGTCGATCCTGACCCAGCGAGCCCAGAAGCACATCATCGCCAAGGCCACCGATCAGCACCTCACCGTTACCGTTGAACGAGGTGCTGTGGATGGTGGAATCGAACCAGGTCCACTCGCGTGATGGCAACTGGGTCCAGGCAGGACGTGCCGCCAGCGCGGTGGTTTTGGATTCGATGGTCTTGCTGGTGTCCTCCACGATCAGGGTATCGGCGACCAGCAGGTCGCCGCCGCTGACACTGATCAGAGTGTCGTTGCCCTGCATACCGAAGATCTGGTTCTGGCGCTTGTCGCCCACCAGCACGTCGTTGCCCTTACCACCGATGATGTTGTGGAAACCACGAATGGTGACGTTGGTGGCACTGGTGTTGATGCGGCTTGCGGAGGCCACGGTGGTAGCCCCGGCAACGGTGGTGAACCCGGTCGGCAGGGTGTAGGCGCTGCCGCTGGTGTTGATGCTGACCGCCGTTGTGTAATCGGAGAAGTCGATGGTGTTGCGAACGCCTTCACGCTCGTAGGTGGTGTTCAGGCCGACGCCGCTGGCGGCACCGCCGTAGAGGCTGCCGCTGATCGCGGCCTTGTCCTCGAACGCGAAGATATCGCTCTGCACACCGCCGATCAGGTTTTCAAAGCCGACAAAGCGCAGCACACGATCGCCATAGGAGGATACCGGCGCATCTTCACTGTTCACCGCACCGCTGGAGATGCCGGCGATCACACCGTCGTTCAGCCCGGAACTGTCGGAGTCGCTCAAACGGCTCTGGGCATTGCTGTTCAGGCTCGCCTCGATCAGCGCCATATCCGCCGACACATCGGCTACCTGGATATGCAGTCGGGTCGATTCGTAGGACATATCGACGATATCGCTACCGCTACCGCCGGCGATCAGGCCGATCTCGGTCTTGCTGTCCCAGGAAACCTTGCTGCTGCCCTGGGTGACCTTACCGTTGTAGGTATCCAGCACCAGACCGCCGGTCTGGTCGGAGAAGTCGAGCACGTTGGCGCTACCGCGCACATCCTTATCGTTGATGGTCGCCACGCCCCAGTTACCGATAAAGCGGTAGCTGTCGGCGCCGTCGCTGCCCTCCATCGCCGTGGTACCGGCACGCGCCATCAGCAGATCATCGCCTGCACCGCCCTTGAGGCTGGAGCTTCCGCTGCCGCCGATCAACACGTCGTCGGTTGCCGAACCGGTCAGGGTATCAGTGCCGTCACCGGCCAGCAGTACCACATCGATATCGCTCAGACCGGAGGCATCGACACTGTCGTCGCCACGACCGGTAAAGCCGACGATGCGTTTCACGCCTGTGTACACCAGGGTGTACTCGGAGCCGTTCAGCGTTGCAGTGATCTCCACCTCGCCGTTGCCGATCTGGCGCAGCACGAACTTCTCGTCGCCGTCATCGGTGTTACGGAACTGACGATCGACGGCGCCCTTGCCCTCCATCATCGCAGCGATATTGAAGTCCACTGCGCTGTCGGACGGCAGCAGGGAGTTGGTACCCATATGCAGCACGAAGGTGCCGTCGCCGTTATCATCGGATGCCAGGATCGGCATACAGGGCTTGGGCTTCCAGACGATCTCGAATAGATCGATATTGATCAGCGTTTTGCTGTAAACGTTCTTCCAACCGAACAGGACACTGTTAGCATCGACGTAAACACGGGCATAGGCACTGGCGCGAAGATTGGCCTCAACCAGGTTAAGCGGGTTGAACGGTTCACACAGCAGCTGGTTGTAGATCTCCAGCGCGCGGAACTTGCCGTCGCGGGCGCCGGGGCCGTTTTCATCCCAGAAGTCCAGCTCGCCGTTCAGTTTGATACCACCTGCCGCACCGGCGCGCAGCACGAATACGTTCAGCTCGGCATACACCTCAAGGAACGCGTTCAGCACGATCTCCGGCTGGTCGACCCCGTTGACGAAGTTATCGCTGACATAGAAACCTTCGAGAATATGGAGCGGGTTCTCGCTGTCGATAAACTTCATGATGCCGTAGGTATCGAAGCCGAACGTCAACGCCACATCGATCGCGACACCACCGCGAATACCGGCTTTAACACCTGGATAAACGTATGAACCCACATCGATCTGCACGTCGACACTCAGTCCCGGCGGCGAGAAGGTGACCAGATCCACCGGCTTACCCATTATCAGATCGAGCACCAGCGACAGGTCGGTCAGGATCGGAATCTTGAAGGCGTTGTTTGGGTTCTTCAGCTTCTCCAGGAAGCTCTGCGTACCTGCGGTCGAGCCCGAGGTGTTGGAGCTCATCGCCTGGTCGGTGGTGTTGACGCTGCCGCTCAGGGAGGAGCTCTTGCGCGAACTGCTGTCCTGCAGGTTACCGCCGAAGCTGAACACGCGACCGATCGGAATGATCAGGCCGTCCGCATCGGTCGGGATCGCGTTGAACAGGTCCAGCATGTAGACAAACGCCTTGATGAACTTGACGTTCACCTTGCCCTTGCCCAAGTCCTCGGCCAGATCCAGCACCGAGTAGTTACGCCCCGCCAGCTCGGAGAGGCCCGGGATCGGCATCATCAAGCCATCGATCACCGGCTGCAGCGGCTGGGTTACCTGCTGTATCTCAGCGATGATCGGGCCGAGGAAGTCGGACAACAGGCTGCCGACGTCGATCGCCAGATCGGTGATCCACACCTGCGGCTGGGTCGAGAACATGTTGCTGTAGCCAACCGGGATCGACTGAGTATTCAGTGCCCAGGTCATATGGAAGTCGCCGATGATACGCGGCAGCGGCGTATCGGCGATCGACAGCTCCATATGGAAGTTGGCCTGAGCCGCCCCGGTGAACTGCTGGCGGAAGTTGTCGGTGAACTTGCCGGTGGTCATCTCGGCATAGGTGAGGCGGCCATCGGAGTTGCGATCGGTCATGTTGATCGCGAACTCGCCATGGAAGAAGGTGCGCGCACCCACATCGGTACCGAACGGCGAGTAGTTGCTGACATCGTTGCCAGACTGGTCGACGAGCAGATCATCGGCCAGATAGTCGGTCAGCGTACCGGCAACAAAGAAGATATTGGCCGACAGCGATGCTGGATTACCCGCCAGGTAGGCATCGAACACGATACGCAGCTCGTTGACCGCCGGGTTCGTGCTGGGCAGATCCCAGGGGTTGTCGATCAGCGGGTTGAGGCTCGGGTCCTGAATCGCCACGAAGCTGCCGCTGACCGTGACATCCTGTCCAAGCAGCGAGCTGCCGCCGAAGGTGATCTTCCAGGCATCACCTTGCTCAACCACGGTGATGCCGGTGTAGGTTGTGGACAACTGCTTATTCAGCAACGTCTGCAGCTGGGATGCAGTGGTGCTGTTGCTGACGTTGGTGACACTCCAGCTGCTGCCGCTGGTGGCGAAGCTCAGATCGAAGGTACCTTCGGAGGAGACCGGGCGAGTAACAAAGACCTGGGAAGCCACGGTGTTCGGGTCGGTCGGCGTGCTCAGCGTCGACACCGCCAGCCCGAGGGTGTTGCTCAGGGTGACGGTCTTGCCCGCCAGCGAGGTACCACCGAAATCGATGATCCAGTTGCCGCCGCTCTCGGTTACCTTGATCCCGGTGTAGCTGGCCCCGACCTGGGCATTGAGCTGCTGCTGCAACTGCGTCGCGGTCAGCGTACTGCTGTCGAGCGTGGACAACGTCCAGCTACTGCTGCCATCACCAAAGGTGATGTCGAAGGTACCCGCTGTTGTTGCCGGCTTCGCCAGGCTGATACGGGTGGTTTCCTTCAGTGCATCAGAGGGCAGCGTACCGCTCTGCACGGTGAGGTCGTAGACGCTCTGGGTCAGCGCGGCATCGTTGAGACCGGCGTTACCCGCCATCTCGGATACCAGGTAGAGCCCCTCCTGGACGTTCACACCGAAGCCGAAGAAGAAATCCCAGCCCAGATCCAGGCCGATACCGCCATCCACATCCAGGTTGAGGCCCGGCAAACCGATGTCGAAGGAGAGATCGACCTCACGGGAGAGCAGGCTCTGGCCCAGATTCATACGGAACTGCAGCGCACCGGCTTCAGCCAGCGGGTCATAACCATCGACGGCGACAATATCACCGCCGACATAATCACCGCGCTGATCTGAGGTACGTCCGGCCAGGGTGTAACCCAAGCGGGTACCCGCTGCCACACCGACCGGCGACAGGGAACCGAATGCCAGGTATTCAACGACAATATCGTCGGCGGTGACCACGCCGTCGCCGTTGTAGTCCTTCAGGTAGTTCAGGAACGGATTGTCGCCGCCACGATCCGCGATCGCGACATCGTCGATCTCCGCCTCGATCCACTGATCCATACTCAGCGGATTGATGATGCCATCGTTGTTGCTGTCATTGGTGAACACATCGAACAGCGTCATGCGCAGCGCGTTTTCCATGCCGCCGTATTCATCCAGAGCACTGTCGATGAAGTTCTGAATCTCGGCGATCACGCTACCGCGGATATCCGCGATGAACTGCGCGCCTGCCGCCAGCTGATCCCCGATCAACGGCAACGGCAGGGATGCGATCGCATCCAGCGACTGCTGGATGCCCTTGAGCGCATAGTCGATGCCATCGATGATCACGGACGGATCGCGAATCAGACGGATCAGCGGGTTGTTCAACTTGAACAGGTCGAACATGCCGCCAAGATCAGGCAGTCGATAGTTCAGCGTATAGGCACTGTCGTACACGCCCGCTTCGGTGATCAGGCTGGAACTGACGGCATCGCCTGCGATCATGCCGTTCATCAGGTCGCTGAGGCTGTTGACCTGAATCTCGATATCGCCGATGTAGATCGGGTTTCGCAGGCTGGAATCGATGATGCCGAGTTCACGTCCGAGCGAGAAGATATCGTTCGGCAGGGTCACATAACCCGGCAGCAGCACGTTGGCCGTGCCCTCGAAGTCGACCGTGACATCGCGGAACAGCGCGCCGAACGGCGATGCGGTCAAGTTGGTGCCATCAACGCTGACGGTAACGCCCTTGCCGGTGAGCAGATTCCCGTCAAAGCTGATCAGGAAGCCGCCGTTATCATTGTCGTCGACAACCAGAATCTCGCTGTAACCGCCGCCCATCGCCGTGTTCAGCGCGCTCTGCAGTTCGGCAGCGGTGATATCCCAGGCCAGGTTGGTCAGGCTCTTGGTCGCGGTACCAGTGCCTGAGCTGTAGCTGAAGCTCAGGTTGAAACTGCCGCCTGTCGCCGCCACCAGCATCACCCGGGTCTGGTTCACCACACCGGTGGTGTTGCTGACCACCACCGGTACGGCGGTGACTGCGCCTTCATGGGTGAGGGCACCGCTGTCCGCTTCGAGCAGCGTAATACCCCGGCCCGCCAGGGCGCCGGTGAACTCGATATCCCAGCCATCCTGAGGCTTGGCGCTGTTGTGCAGGCTAACACTGACATCGGCACCGCTGATCGCGTTGGCCCCGCTGGTCAGCGCCGTGCGCAGTGCAGACGCAACCGTCGCCGCACTGGCGTTCCAAGCCAGGCTGGACGTTGTATAGGTGTGACCGTCGATATTGGCGGTCAGGGTGAAGGTGCCACCCGAACCCGACGGGATGCTGACCCACTGGATCTCGTTCAGCTCGCCCAGCGGGCCGCCATCGGCATCCCCGCGCAGCTGCTGGGCATCCAGGGTCAGGGTTTTGCCGTCGAAACCGGCACCACTGACCACAATCTTCCAGCCCTGGGAAGGATCGTCAGCATTGATCTGCTCGACGCTGACCGCACCTTTCAGTGCGGTGGTGCCATGCAGTAGCGCCTCCTCGACATAGGATTGAACGATATCGGCTTCATAGCCACGCACCAGCGACTGGGTGTAGTAGTCGACCCCGGCCACGGTGAAGTGCAGACGGAAGGCGTCGTCGTTATTCGCAGTCAGCGTCCAGGCGTCGGCGGTGGTGCCGGCCCCGGTAATGTTGATGCCCGCGGGGGTGGTGGTCTCGTCCCAGATCAGCGCAACGCTCTCGCCATCCTGCAGGGTCAGTACGGAGATCGCAGAGCCCAGGTAGTGGCGGCCATCGCCCTGCCCTGCGGCACCGTTCGGGTCATCGCCCAGGTAGAGTCCGGCCTGGGCAACGATATCCGCAGTACCGTTCTTCACGTCGAGCGAGAACAGACCCAGTGAGGCGTTGAATGTCAGTGCAGTACCGTTCACGTCCATACCCAGGCGTGCGAAGGTACCGGTGTCGTCATCCAGGTTATCGGTGGTGCCGCCATCGGAGTAGTCGTAGACGAACATGGCGCCGGAGGCCAGATCCAGGCCCAGTGCGATATTGATCATCGCACTGGATTGCAGCGTCACCATGGCGCTACCGCCCACATCGACGATGCTGCCAACAGAGCCCATCAGATCCTGCAGCGCGGTGCCGCCGATCATCTCGCCCAGGGTCGCCAGATCCAGGGCGATCGGGTAACTCTTGTCGAGCAGGTTAATCTCGTAGGGGATATTCAACATCACCGCATTGGACGCGGCGTCGTAGTCCAGGCTGACACCGAAGATATCCGGGCGCGCAGGATCGTAGATCGGCAGGCCGAAGCTGTCTGCCAGCACCTCCTGCAGCTGACCCACACCGGTGGCCGGGTTGTTACCCACCTCTTCCACCGCCTGCGCCAGCTCGACCGCGATATCAAACATGTCGTTGACGCTCAGATCGATGACCGGGATATCCTGGTCGAGGAAGCTGAAGGTCTCGAACTGGCTCAGCAGATTGGAGGCCATACGCAGACCTTCGATGATCTGCACCCAGGAGAGATCACCGAAACCGGTCAGCGCATCCGCGCCGATAACACGGATATCCACCGCATCGGACAGACTGGTGATGCCGTTCCAGACATCGACGATTGGCACACTGATCTCGATTCGCGGATCCACATCCGGCGGCAGCAGACTAAGGCCACCGGCATCCAGACTGATACCGTCGATCACCAGGTTGGCCATCGGCTGGCTACCAATGGTGTAGTCGCTGTCGCTGAAGGTGATCGGGCTCATATACTCGCCGACCAGGCGACGCCCCTCGACGCGCACGCTGGCAATACTTGGCGCGATGAACTGCAGCGCACCGGCGACGATGGTCTGGGTGGTTTTGGTGGTGACGTCGTAGAGCAGCAGGTCATCGACATCGACCCAGGTATGCCCCTTCAGGCTCGCCAGCTGGGCGCTGGTCAACTTGCCCGGATGCTCGCCATTCCAGGCATCGATCGCCGTGTCGACAGCGGTATTCAGGTCAGTGGCAAGATCGGCCAGACCGGTATTGGTGAGCGTGGACGCTGCCAGCAACTTCACTTTCAGTTCGATCGGCTGACCGCCGTTCAGAGTATCGCCTTCGAGGGTGATGGTCAGGCCGACATCCTCGGAGATGACGCCCGGCTGATCGCCACGCGGCGCCGCGATCAGGGTTTCGCTTCCGCCCGCGCCAAGCACGACGGCACCGCGCATACCAAGCAGGTTGTCTTTCAGCGTTGCCGCGTCGATCAGCTCATCCAGGTAGACGCGACCGCCCGGATTACCCTCGGGTCCATCCAGTAGGCGAACATTCACACCGGCATCGATCTGCGCCAGCATGTTGTCCATCGACAGGTCGACAAAGCCGATAGAGGCACTGCCCTCAAACTGCTCGACACCCGCGATGAGGCGAGCGCCGATCAGCGTATTTTCCAGATACACCGAAACCCCGCCGGCCTTGTTCAACGCATCGCTGACAAAGCCGAAGTCACGAACAAACGGGTCATGATCCATCGCCGCAAAATCCAGCGACGCTATATGCTGGCCCAGAGTGCTGAGGATCAGCGCCGGAGAACCATCAGCCACCGTGCCCAGCTCGAAAACGAGCGCTTGGCCGAGGTTACTCACCTTACCCTGCAGCGGCCCCAGATCGGAACCGGTAATACCCGCCAGGGCCGCGTTCAACGCGCTCACCAGCGACTGCGGCGTGTAGGTACCGGCAGCGAGGCCGACGGTGATGCGGTTATCCGCCGTAGCCGCCGTATTGCCACCGGAGACCAGGTCGTCGGCACCGTCGATGATCAGGTCGAAGGCGCTGCCGTTGCTGAGCGTCAGCGAGCCCGGCAAGCCGATGGAGCTCATCGTGATCTCGGTGGTCAGCGACGAGATGCCGAAGGTAGTGGCGAACGCACCACTGGCGGAAATCGACGCCTCGGTGATGGTTTTGCCATACAGGGTGAATCCAAGCTGCTGCAGGCCGTTGTCGTCCTGTGCAAGCGCTACGTCGACCGCCTGACCAAGATTCTGATACCCGAGCGTTTTCAGTGCCGAGTTGTTGTGTACCGCCACCCCGGTGAGCGCCGTGCGGATATCCGCCAGCAGATCGTTCAGATTGGTGTTATTGTCTTGCGACGCGGCACTGATGGTGACGACATAGCTGTCACCATCGAAGCTGACGGTGAAGCTGGTATCGACAGTCGGGTTGTAATCCGGGTTGGGTTCCATGATCGGGTTGTTATTGGCGTCAACCTGACCTGAATCGATCTCAGTGTTCGGATCGTAGGGTTTGGTCGGATCCTGCAGGAACTGGCTGAAGCTGGTATCGACGCCACCGGCCTTGGTGCCCAGCACTTCGCCGGACATGAGTACGCCGCCGTTCACCTGGAAGTTTTCCGGGCGATTGAAATCCAGGCCGATGGTGGTAGTCAGATCGACACCGCCGTTGATCGCCAGCAGACCAGACAGTTCCAGCGATGCCAGCGGATCGAGGTCACTGATATCCAGGCCGATCGGCAGCTCCAGTGCCGGCAACGAGGGCGACAGGCTGATATCGAACATGAAGTCCATCGCCACCGGATCGAAACGCGCGGCAATATTGAAGGTCTCGCCACTGGGCAGCAGCGCGTTGATCGCATCCGTCAATACCAAGGCAAAATCTTCCAGAGTATTAAACTTCGGACCGATCTCAGTCTCCGCCTCGCGACCGCCGATGCCGAAACCGAGCGCATCGCTGCCGTTGCCGTAGCTGGTGGTGGTATCCACCGCCAGCAAACGGTGGAACACCAGCAGCGTCGGCAGGTTTTGTTCACCCAGAGCGCCACTGTACTGGATGTCGTAGCTGAACGCGTTCGCGATATCGCCCGGCACTGCAACCACGTCGACCTCGGCACCCGCGATCGCACGGTCGCCGCTCAGGAACGCCAGCTTCAGCGCATGCTCCAGCTCCAGCGCCCGTTTCTCATGCAGGGAGAGGCCTGTGATATCGATTGAGAGCCCGGTCAGCCAGCTGTCCAGCGCAGCCTCATCCGGCAACACCTCCAGCGGCTCCTGCAGATTGTAGTAACTGCCATCCAGCTGCATTACCAGGGAGTAGAGACCACCGCTGACGTTGTTGAACGTCAGGCGCTGAACCTCGTCACGCGCAACCTGATCGGTGGTGGCCGCACGCCCCTCCTGCAGGGTATAGGTAACGGCCTCGGCCCCCTCATACGCCCGCAGCCCGGAGAAGTCGGCGGTCAGCAGCGGCACATCCTTCTGCGCCAAGGCACCGGTGAAGGTAACCTCGAACACATTGCTCTGCTGATCGCTTTCCAGCGCCACGCTGACGCTGCCGGCCGTATCCAACGCGGTATTGATCGCGCTCTGGATCGTCGCCGCATCGGCGCCCGACGCAATGGCGGTGGTGGTATAGCTTTCGCCGCTGTCAAACGCCAGCGTCAAGGTATAGCTGCCGGAGGCTGCATCGTTGATCGTCAGCCGCTGCACCTCGTTCAGCCCGGTAGCCGAGCTGCCGACCTGGATCCCTTCAACCAATACCCCGGTACTCGGAATGATCCCCACATAGGTGAAGTCGTCGACATTGACCGGACGGATGCTGAGCTTGCCCCAGGTCAGGCCACCGGACATCAGGCGGTTTTCGGTCGTGCCGACCTGGATCAGGCTGGCACGAATCTCCTGCCCTTCGATCTGGCTGGTGGTGATCTGAGTGACGCCGCCAGTGGTGACGGCGAGCGTCACATTCAGATCCAGCGCGCGCAGGGTTTTGCCCGCCAGAGCACCGGTAAACAGCACATCCCACTGCTGATCGGCACCATCGGCAGTCTCTGCCGCAACTACGCTGACATTACCCGCGCCGACACCGGCAAGCTGCTCCAGTGCCAGCTGCAGAGCGGTCTGCGCTTCGGCGATGGTCATATCGGCGATATCGACGCTGACGTCATAACCGGCATCGCCGGCGAAACGGATCTCAACCAACTGGGTAACGGTTTCACCGGCGCCGGCAACAACCGGCTCCAGCGTAATCGACTGCACGGGGCTCAGCATCAGCAATGACAGGTTCTGCCCTGCCAGGCGGCCAAAAAACTCGACGCTCCAGCGCTGCGGCTCCCCGGTGACCTTCACATTGCCGACACCGATCTCCGGGACCGCTTCCAGTATCGACTGAAGTTCCGCCGCCGTTGCCGTCGCGGCGAAACTGTCGGACAGGGTGCCGTCAGCGCCCAGCTGGATACGGTAATCGCCGACCGAGGCGCCCAGCAAAATATCCTGAATTTCGTTACGCAGATACGCTTCTCGGATGGTGCCCAGGGATACGTCGGGAGAGGTCGCATTGGACAGGCTGGTCACCGACAGCTCGGCCACATCCTGTCCTGCGAGGATGCCGCCGAAGCTGATCGCCCAGCTACCGCTCGCCACCTGACGTACCTCGATCTCAAGCCCGGCGATATCACCCAGACGGCTGGCACCGGAGGTTGCATCCAGCAGAGCGGCACGCAGTGCAGAGGCGCTCATATCGCTGGATAGAGTACCGGCAACACCGGTCAGCCAGGTCTTGCCGTCGTAGTTCCAGCTCAGATCGAAGGTGGCGGGGGTACCGGCTGCTGCACTGATGGTCAGTGTCTGCACTTCGCCGGAGGCATTCTGGCCCGGCGTGAGCTCGATGATCGATACGCCACGGGTTTCCCCGGCCGGCACATAGGTACCGTTTTTCAGGTTACCGTAGTAGACCGTCATATCGGGGATATCCTGATTCGCCAGGTCACCCTTGAACTCGATCAGGAACTTCGGCGCTGAACCGTAGTTGGCTTTCTTGCCGGTAGGATCCAACGGGTCCTTCTGCGGGAAGCTGACCTTGACGTTGCCGACACCGGCGATCTTCTCCAACGCCTGCTGAATCATCTTTGCCTGCAGCGATCCGGTGGGATCGGCGATATAGCGGATCGGGGCGGTGGTCTGACCCATCAGCTGCAGTTCGAAGGTACCGGACGCGTACCCGGTGATCGCCAGAACCTTGGTTTCGCTGGTACCGGCGGTGCTGATAACCGTTTCGGTAACAGACGAGGTGGCGGTGGACGGCGTGCTCATGCCGAAGCTAAAATCGTCCGCCACATAGGCACGCCCGGAAACCGCGCCGATAAACTCGACCCTATACCCCTCACCGCGGCTGCCGGTCACCTGAATATTGTCGGCAACGGTGCCGATCGCCGTTGCGAACTGCTGGGACAGGGCATCTGCGATATCCAGATCGCTCATCGCCGCTGTCACGGAGACGGTCTGTATACTGCCACCCTTGTACGACAGCTGCAGATCACCGCTGGCGGTGCCGATATCGACCTTCAGCTCGGCGTTGACCGGCTCGCCACCGGCCTGCTCTTCGCTCACGCTGGACGCTGTGCCGGTCGCGGCGGTGCTGCTGCCGCTGCTGGTGTCGGTGTTGGTGGTATCAGTTTGTGTGGTAGTGCTGACCCACCGCGGCAGGCTGTCCTGCAGCTGCAGAGCACCGTTGGTGGCGTCGGCGATACGGCCGCTGATGTAATCGGCCAACTCGTTGATATGGGTAAATCCAGCGGTGTCCGCCTGCAGCAAGGTGACGGTGTACAGGCTCGGTACCAGATCGCCCGGTCGCTGCAGCACCAGATCGAAGGCTACGTCATCGCTCAGACGCGGCGAGACGATCTCCTCGCTGGTCAGGTCGAAGCTGAGTACGCCCTGAAGCTTCTCGTTGAGTACCTGGGTCCAGCCGTAGGCGAAGTCGAAGGCATCACCTAGATCGGTCCCGGTAAACGGAATCGGGATCTGGAACACCTCTGAATCACGGAACTGATTCAGGAAGTCACCGATATTGACCAGCATCTGCACCATCATCGCCGGCGTCATATTGGACAGGCTGGCCAGGTTGGTCAGGTTTTTCTTCACGATCACTGGATCGGTGTCCGCGATCAGTGCCACATCGATCGGCAGAGCTTCACTGCCCCAGTACACCTCAATGCTGGGATTCTGACCGCCGGTCAACTTGGTGAGGTCACCACCGAACAGGTTAGCCTTGAGCGGGAAGTTGGCTTCCGCCCACACCGTGGCATCCGCTTCGATCAGATCCGACAGGCTTGAGGCCGCCGCGAAGTCCGCCAGCGACACACGTTGGCCGACCGCATCGGCCGCGGCACTGTCCTTGAGGTTGACGCTGGCATCGGCGACGAAGTGGACGCTGCCGTTATCGACCTCGGCATCCAGCACACCGAGGGAGACGCCGGCATTGAAACTGTCGGTGCCGGCCACGACCTGCGCCGAGATATCGCGGGCCTGGAAGAAGTAGCTGCTGCCGGCGGTAAGGTCTGACAGGTTGTCGAACGCCAAGCCGAATGACAGATCCAGATCAACCAGCGCATCCAGGTCCAGGGTGCCATCACCCTTGAGCGCAAAGCCCAGCTCCTCCAGACCGCCGCCCAGATTGAACGGTAACGACAGCATCTTGCCCAGATTCAGTCCAAGATCCAGCGAAAGTCCTCGGCTAGCGCCCTGCTGAGCGGTAGTTACACGCGCCTGTCCGCCGGTCAGATTGGTGCTATCGGCACGCAGCTGGGACACGTTGGTCGCGGCCCACTGCCCCGCGAACGAGATCGCCAGGATGCCGTTGCCCAGGTCGGTCACGGTGAGGTTGGTAGGATCGGCAAACAGCGGCCCCAGGGCCGCACGCAACGCTGTCTCCACCGTGGCGGCATCGGCATCGAATGCGATATTAGCGGTGGTGTAATCCACGCCGCCCTGGGTGAAGTTCAGCGTGTAGCTGCCGCCAGTGGCCGTCGCATCGACACTGAGGTGCTGGACCTCATCCACATCGTTCAGGAACAGCCCGCCACCGATGGTGAACGGCCCCACCTCGGATTCCGCATACTGGCTCGGCAGCAGCGGTTCAAGATCGGAGTAGACGCCGGTGGCGCCCAGGAAGTCGCGCAGCCAATCGATCAGGCCGCTGTAGGTGTGATCGCCGGTGCTGGCATAGTAGTCGTCAAGGACGCTGGTGCGGACCTCATTACCTGAAGCATCCAGCTCCACGCGTTGGAACGAGAGCAGATCGCCGAGCGTTCGGCCGTCATCGCTCTTGAGCATATCGCCGAGGCTGGAATCCAGGAACGGCAATGCCGAATCGAGGAAGCTGGAACCATCCAGCGCACCGCCAACCGCCGAGACCTTGGCAAACAGATCTTCAAGGTTGGTCCGAACAGTGGTGGAATCGATGCTGACATCGAAGAAGTATTCGGGCACGAAAGTGCCGTTGACGATATTGGAAGTGACGGTCAGGACCGGGTTGCCCCAGTCGCTCACGTTGAAGCCGCCCAGATCGCCACCCAGTACGAAACGCCCGGCCAGCGACATCGCCGGCGTCAGGTCGAATACACCAGCAAACCCTGCCGTACTGAGATCGCTAAGGGTGATACGCCCTTTACCATCAGCATTATCCGGGTCCTCGGCGGTGATACTGGCCGCCACTTTGACGCTGAACTCGCCATCGGTGATCCCGGCGCCGGCAAAGTCCGCGGCGCTCAGAATCGCCTGAATGTTAAACAGGTCCAGTGCCACACCGGTATCGAAGCGGTTCAGGTTGAAGAAGATATCGGAGTCGCCCGGCTCTGGCAGCGGAATATCACCGACCGGGGTAGAACCTGTGCGGGTCGCCACGGCGATACCCGCATCCAGGTCCAATGCCAGTACAAAGCGGCCCAATCCATCGGCAGACAGCGTCAGTACATCGCCCAGGGAGAAATCGAAGCCAAAGTTCAGCAGCTGATCGATATTGCTGACCAGGTTGAAGCCCAGGATGACTTCGCTACCGCTGGTGTCGAAAATAGGACTGATCGCGATACGCGGACCATCCAGCAGCTCACCGAATACGTTGTCCAGCACCGCCTGATCCATATTTAGGCCGGTAATGAATGCAGCGGTCGCGCTACCGAAACTGGTCAGCGCATCGTAGAAAGCGCCTGTCGCAGAGCCGATATAGTCGCCGATATCCAGCGCGGCCCCTAGCAGACGAGCACCATCCAGGTTGAGTTTGTAGCCACCACCGACGGTAAGGCCATCCCAGTTACCCAGGGAGAGATCCAGACCGGAGAAGTCCCAGTTCAAGCCGATATCCGGCAGGCTCATACCACTGAAGTCGGCACCGCGGAAACTGCCGAACTGGAACAGATCGGCACTCAGACCGGTCAGCGCGGACAGATCCAGACCGGAGAAGTCGACCCAGCCAAAATCCAGCGGGGTCGAGCCGTTGTTCCAGGCACTCTTGATATTGGTGAGGAAGTCACCGATGCCGCTGACACCGGTCAGATCGATACCGACAAAATCGGCCCCGCTCAGCGACCAGGTAATATTGCTGTTGAAACTGAAGTCGCCGAAGTCCACATTGCGGAAAATACCGGACAGCGTGCCGCTGGGCAGGGTCACGCCGGACCAGCTGGAACCGGTCCAGTCCACGGCACCGAAGATCGCGTCGCTGAAGTCGACGTTGCTCAGGGTCGACCAGCTCAGCGTGAGGTCACCTAGGGTGATGCCGCTGAAGTCCAGATCGCTCAGATCCCAGCCGGAGAAGTCGAAGCCGGTCAGATCGATACCGCTGCCCCAGGTGGTTGCGGAGCCGGTGGTGGCACCCGGCAAAGAGCCGGAGAGGATCCGTGACAGCAGACCGCTGATGTCGGACAGGGTGCCGGTGACGCCGGTCCAGTCTACATCCAGTGCCAGGGCACCGGACAGATTGACCCCATCCAGAACAGTGCCGTTGAACAGTACATCGCGCAGGTTGGTTCCGGACAGGTTAAAGCCGGTCAGGTCTACTCCGGAGAAGTCGATACCGGAGAGATCCCAGCCGCTCCAGTCCTTGCTCGCCCAGCCAGACAGATCCAGTCCGCTACCGAGGCGCGATACGCCCGATGCCAGCGAACCGAACAGGCTGCGCAGGTCGACACCCACCACCATGCCAGTGAGATTGGTCTGCGCATCGAAACGCAGGTCGCTACTGAACCAGCTGGACCAGTCCACATCCAGCGCCAATGCGAAGGAGAGATCCGCTCCCGACAGGTTGGAACCGATCAGGTCGGCCCAGCGCAGGTTGGCGCCGCTGAAATTCACGCCGCTGAGATTAGCGCCGCGAAGATTGATGCGTGAGAGATCGAAGCCGCTGAAATTGGTACCACTGAGGTCGACACCGGAAAGGTCGAGGCCTCGCAGGTCGATACCGCTCCAGTCGATGCCGGTCAGGTTAGCGCCGTCGAAGATCGCCTTGCGCAGCAGACTGGCACCGTCAAACAGGACACCTGCCAGATTGGCGCCGCTGAAGTCCACACCGGACAGATCCAGGCCACTAAAGTTCGCGCCAGCCAGGTTGGCACCGCTGAAGTCAAAGTTGCGCAGGGCATCGATACCCAGCTTGCTGAAGTCAAACCCGGCCAGGTCGAACCCGCTCCAATCCATCTGGCTGGTGGTAAATGAAATACTCAGATCACGCGACAGCGCCAGGTTCAGCGCCTCGACCAGCCCGGACAACGACGGGAATTCGGTGGTGTAACTGAAATCGTTCAGGTAAGCGGCAGCCGCATCCTGAAGCTTGAACACATCGACCACGGCGGCATCGCTGCTGTCGCCGTCAAAGCCCAGCAACTCGTTGACGCTCTTGTCGAGCCCGGGGATCTTACCGTTGAGTACTGCGTTGTCCAGGGCAGTGTTGCCGGTGTCATCGATACTGCCGAGCAGATCGAGAATCGAATTTTTCAGAGTCTCGGTGATGCGTACATCGAGATACATCTCCGGTGTCGCAATCTCCCACTCCCCGGATCCCGGGTTCTGCGTGATCAGCTCCGGTGCGCGGAAAATCAGCGTGGGCAGGCCGAAATCGTTGAGGCTGAAACCGGCGCCTGCCGCATCCAACAGCAGGCTGCCGCGCAGGTTGGATGTAGTGGTCAGCTCCGCCAGTCCGGCAAGACCGCCGGCAGTTGTAATCTCGCCCGCTGTCAGGCGGTTCAGGCCATCGGCATTATCCGGGTCGGTCAACGTCACCTGCGCGGCAGCGCGCAGGTCGATCACCCCTTCATGCACATGGGCTTCGGCAATACCAGCCAGTGAGAGGCTGGCGTCGAGCCCGGTCAGCGCCAAACGGGCACCGGCGTCCAGGCGGTTCAGACGTAACCAGGACTCGGTGTCGAAACTGCCGCCATTGGCGATCATATCGACACCCAGATCCGTATTCAGCACGGCAACCAGACGCGCCACCGCCGTCGCGGCAAACTCGAACTCCGGTGCCAGGTTGCCGGCCTCGACCGGCAGATCGGTATTGTTGAGCGTGAAATCCTGAGCCACCTGTTTGTCGATATTGACCTGCAGGTTAAACAGCAGCCCCATGCCATCGGCGGAGAAGCTGAGTCCGCCCTGGAAGACGAACAGCGGTCCGGAGGCCCCTTCGGTAAACACCTCATCCAGCGCGAACGGCGCCATCGCCGCTTCGTAGGCAGCCCGGGAGGACTGATTCATCGCGGTAAGGCTGTCGTACAGAGCGCCACTGAGTGCCGCAGTGACCGCATCCAGAATAGCCGCGGCATCGGCACCCGCGGCGGTAATGTCGTTGATAATCGCCGCACGCAGGTCTGCACCCACCAACGAGGCGCCGGTCAGTACCGCACCGGTCAGATCGGCACCAGCCAGGTTCAGTCCATCCAGTACCGTACCGGTGAGATCGACACCGGCAAGGGAAGCGCGGGCAAAAATGCCCTTGAGCGCTGCGGGCAGGTCGGTAATGCCAGCCAACGAAGCCCCGGTAAAGTCGGTGGTTTCACTGAGGATCGCACCTGACAGAGAAGCACCGCTCAGGTTACTGCCGGCAAGCGAAGCGGCACTGAGGTCGATACCGGTAAAATCGAGACCGCTCAGGTCTGCACCGGAGAGGTCATAGCCTGCCAGGCTCGTGCCCTGAACCAGCAGTCGAAGTGCCGTGCTCAGATCGTTGGAGCTCAGATCCGAGGTATCCACAGTCTCGGCAAACGCCAGCGCGTCCGCCGCCACGCCAAGCGCCGCATCGAACCGGGCACCGTAAATAAACGCCTTGGACAGCACCGCATTGGCCAGATCGGCGCCCTGCAGGTCACTGCCCTGCAGATTGGCACCACTGAGATCGGTTGCCGTCAGGATGGCACTGGTCAGGTCCAGACCCGACAGATCGAAACCGGAGAGGTCGAAACCGCTCAGGTCGGCAGCACCATCGGCAAGATTAACCAGATCAGCAAAGTCAGACGCGGATTCCAACTCATCGATGGTTGCAGAGAGGATCGCGTTCTGCACCCGTGTGCTACCGGTCACCAGAGAGCGTGCGAAGTTCGCGGCGACCAGCGACGCAGCGGTCAAGTCGGCACCGCTCAGGTCTGCCGCACTGAAAATTGCGCCTCTCAGGTCCAGCCCGGAGAGCACCGCCTCGATCAGGCTCGCGGCGCTGAAGTTGGCGCCTCGCGCAGTCGCCTTGCCCGTTGCATCGCTGAAAACGGCACCGCTGAGATTGGCGCCCGCGAAGTTGGCACCGCTCAGGTCTGCACCGACGAAATTGGCGCCTCGCAGATCGGCACCGCTGAAGTCGAAACCGCTCAGATCCAGGCCACTGAAGTCGGTGTAGGCCAGCATCGCCCCACTCCAGTCAGCCTGGGCGGGATCGAACGGCATCGCCGCCGCAGAGAGCAGATACTGGTTCAGCGCATCCACCAGACCACCCACCGTTGCGGTGTCGCTACCGCTGCCCAGCGTGGTGGTGTCGAAGTAGGCCTGCGCCGCGATCGTCAGATCGAAGATACGGCTCAGGGTGTTCTCGCTGCCGGCATCGACCGAGAACAGATCGACCAGTGAGGCACCAAGGCCCGGCAGCACCGTAGTGAAGAAGTCGTTGTTGAGGACAAAGTCGCCGCTGTCCTTCAGACGGTTCAGCGCCGAGACAATGTCATCGGCCAGCGTCTGGCTAAGCTCGATATCAAAGCTGATGTCGGGCACGTTAACCAGCAGGATATCCTGCTGGTATGTGAACAGCTGATCGCTCTCCAGCACCAGACGCGGGGTACCCAAAGAGGCGAGATCGTAGCTGCCCAGCGTCGCGCTCAGCGGCAGCTCCACATTGAGCGAACCACTGCTCCAGCTGTCCAGCGTCAGAGCAGAGCCGACAGACGCCCGCTGTTCGCTGTCCAGCGAGGCTTGATCGATAACGAAGCCGGCCTCGGCTTCCAACAGCAGACTACCCTCGGTCACGCCAATGCTGGCAGCGGAACCGAACACTGCATCGCTAAGCCCCACGCTCAGATCCAGGCTGTCGGCACTGGCCGTCACTCCCAGGGTAAATGGCTGCATCCGGATAAAGCCGCTGTCGGCGGCATCGGCCGGGTCCAGCGTGGTAAAATCATCCAGTGTGATGCCGAGCGACAGCGCCCCCTCGAGACGCGCCTCCACATCAACCGCTGAAAACGCCGTCAACTCGAGACCTGCGTCAGCCAGGTCATTGGTCAGGCTTTCATCCAGCGCCGGCGTTGCCGTCAGCGTCTTGGTCGCATCGAAGGAGAGATCCAGTCGCAACTCAGACCAGTCATGAACACCCGCCTCGACAGTGAACAGATTGCCAGAGACCAGACCGTTCAACTCAACGGCAACAGCATCTGCCAGAGCACCCAGATCGGTCAGGCCTGACAGTGTATCGTTGCCGATGGTCAGCAGATCGTTCAGGAAGGTGATCGCCGCCCCCTCCGCCGTGCTAAGCGGAGTTTCGCTGAAGCCCTTGGCCAGCAGGTCACTGACCGAGAGTCCCAGCAGCGGCAGTTGAGCCGAGAGTACAGAGTCGTTCAGCAGTTCACCGACGACATCGCTCCAACTGCCAAAACCCTGCGTCAGCTCCGCCACCATGCTGTTACCCAACGAGATATGGCCGGTCAGCGATTCGATATCGGACAGCGTGTAGCTGCCCTGATTGCTGACAGTGGTACTGCGGTCCCCATTACGGACAAGGGTCACAGGCGCGATGCCATTGAGGAACACCGCCTTGTCCGCCCCGCCTGAATCGGTTACCGACTGCAGGCTTGCGCCATCCGCCAAGCGGTACTCGTCATTGCCCAAGCCGCCGATCAGGGTGTAGGTGCTACCGGTAGCATCAAGGGTGAAGCTGTCGGTCTCGGCGCCATCGGCGTAACTGACGGTGACGCTGTCACCATCGATGGTAAACACCAGATCACGGGTTACCGCAGAGAAATCGAGGGTATCGTTGCCACCGGCGCTGCCAGCGGTATCCACGCCCCAGTCATCGCTGAATACGAAGCGGTCATCATCGGCGGTGCCGGTGAAATCCTGGTTTGTCGCATCGGAGGTAAAGTCGGCCAACAGCCCCTGCCACGAGCCACCGTCCAGCAGCATAGCGGCATCGATAAACCCGGCCTGCACTTCCAGGTCCCAGTCACCGCCCAGTGCGGCTGCACCGGTCACATCCTCGGATGCGGCCACATCGGCACCGGTCAGGTCAGCCAGCGCCTGCACCAGCGCTTCGCCTTCGGCTGCCACCGAGCAGCCGTAGACCAGAATATCCCCCTGCTCCGACAGGGCAGCGCCCCAGGAGGTCAATTCGTCTCGGTACTGATCAAGAGATGCGAGATCAAGCACGCTGTCACCGAGCGTAATCTTCCCCTCAGTGCCGTGAGATATCAGGTGTAGCGCATCCAGTTCGTCATAACGGCTCAGCCACTGGGCGATCTGTTCAACGCCATCGCCCACGGCGTCGAGATAGACCACTTCATACCGGCCGGCGTCTAAAGCCGAGTTGGACAGCGCCCGCTGGATCAACGCCTCGGAATCCTCGACCCGGGGATCGACGAAGATGACCTGGTCGATCTGTTTTTCGGACGCAACAGCCTCTCCCTCGACAGGGCTCTGCACGGCCACTTCAGTCTGCAAGCTCTTTTCAGCCTGAAGACTGAGATCGATCAGCGACTCCTGGGGCTGCTGTTCCGGCTCAGGCGGCACCATCAACAGATCGCCAGAGAGCAGGTAGCGCGGCTCCATCGGCTCAATGACACTGGCCGGAGTGCGTTGCGTCACTACAACCTGTGTTTCCAAGGACTTGCGCATCATGCCCTGCCACTGTTTCAGCGCCAGTGCTCGCAAACGTCCTTTTCTAAAGCCCTTAGGTGCACTACCCATACTATTCTCCGTGCGATAACGTCAGATCGCTACTTAGCTTCCAAGACCGGTTCCAGCATCATGTCGATATCAGCGACATCGTTGCGGGCCAGGGAGCCTACTGCCTGCTTCAGTGTGAGGCGGTTTTTCAGGTATTCGTAACGGGACTGCATAAAGTCGCGCCGAGCGGCGTAGTAGCTCTGATAGGCATCCAGCACGGAGACGGAGGTTTCCACCCCGGACCCAAACCCCTTGAGGCGGGTCGCCAGGCGAATCTCCTGCGCCAATACCCCCTCGCGCAGCGCGCTCAACATCGCTGTGCTCGACACCAGGCTGGAGTAGGCCGAGCGCACGATACGCTCCGTCTTGCGGTACTCCCGCTCCATCTCCTGCTGCGTCTTATCCAGTCGAGCGGTCGCTTCACGCACCAGAGAGGAGCTACGCCCCCCGCTGTAGATCGGCACGTTCAGTCTCAGCCCCATCTCATAATCGCTCACATCCTGACGCGAGTCTGAGAACAGGGTGCTTTCCGACACCTGCTGCCCGGCCGAAACGAACAGATCGACGGTGGGCAGGTGCTCGGCGCTGCGACGACTGACCTCTTTCTGCGCGATCGTGGTCGACAGGCGCTGCGCCTGAAGCGCAAGGTTCTGATCCAGAGCGGCCCCAACCCAACGGTCTACCCGCTCGGGGAAAGGCGGTGCGGCCCGGAAATCGGCATTAAACCCGTGCAGACTCTCCACCTCCAGACCGACGATCTCTTTCACAGCCAGACGTGCGTCCTGGTACTTGAACTCTGCCTTCATGGCTCGGGCGCGAGTCAGCGCTTCAAGACTGCGAGACTCGTTGTAATCCGCTCGGCTGAGCAGGCCGCTGTTGAAGCGTATCTGCGCCTGCTCCAGCTGCGCGGTTACTGCGTTGTGCTCAGCCTGAGCCAGATCACGCTCGTCGCCGGCTGCCAACACATCCAGATACGCGCTGGTCAACCGCAGGATCAGATCCTGCTCAGCCGCCAGCAGCGCCAGCTTGGCCTGCTCTACAGCCACCTCTGCCTGGTCGATCGCAATCAGATTGGCGCGACGATAGACCGGCTGGGTCAGATTCAACGACAGGTTGTATCCCGGCACATCATAGTTCCCGGCCGGGATAGAGCCGGATTCATTAACCGTCTGGTACTTGCTGGAGTATTGATAGCTGAAGCTGACCTGAGGCAAGTAATCCGCCTGGGCTTGAGGCAACACCTCGCTTCGCGCCCTGAACTCGGCACGCGCCGCCAGATAGGTGGGATCCTGTTCCAGCGACTGATCCACCAGATCCAGCAGCTTGAATCGTTCACCCTTCGGAATCGGGGTTTCGGTGGCGTAGTGTGCTTCGTCCAGAGTCACCGAGCCGATACTGAGAACCGGCTGGCGGGTAAAATCGAATGCCGGCTGATGGCGTAGCGTATCCCGATCGAACCCAGCTATACCTTTAAGATCATCAGGAAAGCCCTGCTGCGGCTGGATGGCCGCCTGGGGCATCGCGACCGTCAGCGCACCGGCGTAGCGATCAAGAAACGGGGTAACACTACGCGCCAAACCTTCGGCGTACGAGGGATCGAGGGTAAACTCCACACGCGCCGAGCCCAACCCGGTAGCGCCATAGCGAACCCGCTGAATAAAATGGGGGTCAGCCGCAAAGTCACCAACAACACCCTCTATTGCATCAGCGGGCACGCCGGGAAAATCCACCACCAGTCTTCCCGGCGAGGTCAGGTAATACCCCTGAGCCTGCACCGCCTCGTCAGCTTTCAGATCCAGGCCAAAACCTGAGCGAAGATTCGCCATCGCAATCGCTTTCGGAGGCGTAAATACCACATCTACCGGTGAGTCCGGCACCAGCATCAGATGGATGTAACTGGCTTCGTTCTCCGGAACAGACCCTATCTGGGCATCGAGAAGATCGACCGGTCGACTCGGCGTAAAGGTAAGCATGGAACCGCCCCGGGAAAGCGGGGTTACCTCAGGCACACCCAGGAACTCTGGCATCTCCGGCAGTTTCACCTCACCAGTGGGCACACCGGGAAGCTCGACCACCAGCTTCTGCCCCTGCTCCGCCAGGGAAACTTCGACCACCATCTCCGAATGACCTGCAAAGGACAGATCGAAGAGGTTTCCGCGCTTCTCGACCTTCACCTCATCGAGCAGGCGAATAGACGCATCGACAGGCCGCTCCCTCAGCAACAGCTCCCAGCTCAAACGGTTATCGCCATTGAGTGCCACGGTCTCATCAATCAGATCAACCGGTCGTATGAACTCCACCACCAAGTGGTTACGTTCACCAATGATCTGGACATACGCCTTGTGAAAGATGGAGGGCCGGGCCAACAACTGATCGGCCTTATTGCGCCACTGTTCCAGGTCAGCCGAGGCTGACAGCGTCACGAACAGTCGCTGACCGTTGGCCTGCAGATGCGTGGCCCGAAGCTCTCCAGGTTGTGCGGTAATTAATAGACGATGCTCGTCTGTCGCCATCTCGTTTTGAGCATTATTCTGCACCGTGCCGGTAGCAGGAACCACTTCGGCCGCCAGCAGCTCCCGTCCGCCGGCGAGGCCTAACACGAAAACCCCGCTTACCACCAACGCCAGCGGCTTGAAGTTTTTCCTCCCTGGAAATCCTGTTGCCATTCTTGTTTTCACAAAGACCCCTTAGTTCGGCAGCTGGCCCTATTAACGCACTTGAGAACTGGCTTTAGTAAACCCGGACAACGACAGCTCCACCACGAGTGTCTGCTCCGATCTGAATGGCCTGAAACCCGCCTTCATGTGCTTGCCCGACCTCATCGCGGAAAGCAGGCTGTCGTTCAGCGGTATCAAGGCGACACAACCATCCGTCACGCAGGTGGTAAACGCGAAATGCTGCTCTGCCGCTTCGTCGATACGCGTAACGATACCTGGCCGCAGATCCACGCCTAGCGGCAGCACTAACTGCAGTACCAGTTGCTCCTTCACTTTGATCACGGATGCTGCGAGCACACGGGAACGCTTATCACCCTCGCCGACGAACAACTGCTGAACGGCTTGGCACAGCCCCTCCTTACAATCCACACGCCAGTCACCGAAAGTTTCAGCCCACGCGCTCGGCTGCGCCACAAACCCCGCAACCACAAACACAACCGCGGTCAAAGCCGACCCAAGCTCCCGTGTACGACCTTTCAGAAACGCCATTTTTACCTTCATTTCACCCACTTATCTCAGGCTGATACTTCTACCACAGAAACGACACAAAAAACTGACACTATCTGACATGGCCTATTTTTAAGCTGAGTTACCCTTCGCAATATCTCGCGTTATCTCAATAAGTTAGAGCAAAGCAGCGTTCACAGGAGCGCATCCCTTCCACCCTCCATGAGTATTCAGGCTGCAAACTTCAAAACAGACTATCGATAAAGGAGGTATCCGGAATGGAAACAACAGACAAACAAGGAGGCATCAGGCTGACGAGCGGCCCTGTCGAGCAGCTCTCCATAGATAGAACTTACCCACCGATATCCAGTATCGACCAGGCCATTTTCGCTTGAATGGATATGGATGATTTCACGCTGTTGATGGCTATCAAACCAACGCGGTTCCCCGGTTGGCGAGAGCCTCAGCGCTCTTCGGCTGTAAAGCGATGGCTGCTACAGAGTCTGGCCGCAGTCGGTGCGATGGCCCGCTCATATTGACCAATTGCGGGCAAACCTTGTGGATGGCTGCGTTCTGAACTATCTGATCGTTAGGCTCACGCAGCCACAACCAAGGGCAAGCCTCATCGAACCACTGCGCTTGCATGGCTAGAGGACCGTTCCACCAGCTCGATCGGCTCATTGAATACATAGCCTCGACCGCGCACGGCCTTGATCGGATTAGCGGCGTAATGCTCATGGATCTTTTTACGCAAACGGCTCACGATCTGCTCCAGGCGACGCTCGTCATAGAGGAGGTAGTTTTCTCCCAAGCTGGTTACCAGCTCTGCCCTGGGCGCATATTCCGGGTGGTGCCGGGCTAGCTGTCGCAAAATACAGGCCTCATTAGGCGTCAGCTCAAGCGCTGATACCGCATTCGGTGCCAACAACTGGTAGCGGGACAGCTCGACCCTCCACCGCACACTACCGGCGCGGTAGTTCTTGCGACGCATCAGTGCATGGATATGTGCCAGCAATTCGGCCAGATCGAAGGGTTTAGTCAGGTAGGCATCGGCACCTGCAGTTAGCCCCCCCACGCGTTCGCCAAGCCCTCCCCGCGCAGTCAACATGATGATGCCGATACCATCCTGGCTATGCAGCAACTCTTGCGCCACGTCGATACCGTCTTGGTCCGGCAGCCCAAGATCAAGCAACAGCAGATCGAAGGGAGTATTGCGGTGAGCTCGGAAAAAATCGGCTGCGGTGCCAAAAGCCTCAACCGCATAACCTTCCTCATGCAGCAGAAAAACCACATCCTCGCGTAGAGCGGCATTATCCTCCAGCACCGCAATGCGAGTGGCAGAACTCATAGACGCGCCTCCGTAAAATAACATGTTATGCAGGTTCCTTCCGCCCCGGTTTCAACCTCGACACGTCCGCTATAGCGATCAACAACCTCTTTAACAACAAACAGCCCCAACCCCAGCCCAGGGACATCTTCACGCTCGCGGGCCCGGTAGAAGCGTTCAAACATGCGCTGTTTCGCATAGTCACTCATGCCTTCACCATAATCGCGCACACTCAGGCCAATTCTTTGCCGATCTGCCCATACATTCACCTCGACCAGCTCCTCGGCCGGGCTGTACTTCAGCGCGTTATCGATCAGGTTACGCAGCACCACACCCAACATGGGCTCGGACAAGCGAGAGATGAACGTGACTCTGGCCGGGGGTAAAGCGAAGCTTATACGCTTACGCTGAGCCGGCTCGAACTCGCTCATCACCTTCAGCACCACCCCCGACACGTCATAGGGTTCTCCCGGCTCGGATGAAGGGTCGATCTCCTGACGCCCTCGCACCAGGCTCAACTGCAACAATTGATCGATCCGCTTAATGGCATCTCGAATGCGCCGATAGCGCTGTTGGCGCTGCTCCCTGGCATTTTCCTTACGTTCCAGCACACCCAACGACTGAACAGCGGTATCGATCACCGCCATTGGGGTGCGCACTTCATGCGCGAACATCGCGAGGAAGGTTTCATGGGCCCGCCGCAGGGAACGCTCCAGCCCCGCTTCTCGCCCGGAGAGCTCTGCTCGTCGCTGCATATCCAGCAAGGTTCGCTCGGACTTGCGCACCGAAAACATGATAATGAAGTGCAGGCATAGCTGAAACGACAGGATCATGACCGGCGCAATAAAGGTACTGCCCAGCGTCACCGGGACCATACCGATGGTATACAAACTATTGACGGATACGAACAGCCCAAACACCAGACAACCGCCTGCCCTGAACTTCTGCTCGGCGTTAAACGCTCTCCAGCCCAACAACAACGGCACCGACACCACCAGCGGGAACAGCGTAACATACACATTGATGTATGCCATGGCGCGTACATATTCATCCTGCAGCGCATAGTACCCCCCCACCAGCGCGAGGCCGATACCGATCCAAAAAAGCAGGTAAACCCACCAGTTGCCCCGGAACGGAAATGCCAGCATCTCCCTAAAGAAAATGAAAGCCAGCACCCCGGAGCCCAACACGCCAAACTGCATCAACAGGTTCTGTTCATGCGCACCCAGTCCAGGAAAAAATTCGCGCATGAGACCACTGATCAACAGCGTGGTAATCAGGAGGCAGGCTTCATAAACGACGAAGTAGATAAACAGCATTCTCCGCAGCCAGATCCCGTTCAACAAATTGATCACCAGCACCATCAGCAGAATGCCTGTCATCACCCCCTCGCTAAGCAGCCGCCCACCAATCGCCGCTTCAACCTTGGCGCCGGGGAGAGCCTGTACCAGCAGTACCGAGGTACTGCTGGTTTGCAGCCGGATCAGCAACTCACTTCGCCCTTCCGGAATCCGACTGCCCACGATATGCAACCGATGGTGTCGATCATGCTCCGGGTCCTCAATCAGATCACCCGCCGAGAAACGGTCCAGCAGCGTATCGTCGCGCAGCAAATAGAAGTCAACCCGGTCAAGATAGGCGGGGCCGACTATAAAAGCCCAGTCATCCGTCACCCCGGCATCACGCTCCAGGTCAACATGAACCCAGAATGCTGAGCGACTGTAGCCTTCGCCGACCCCATGAGGAATATCTCTGAATGCGCCTGCCCGCTGAGCAGCGAGCGCCTGCTGCCAGTCCAGCGTATGCCCCGGGTCTTCGAGCAGACTCAACTGCCCGTGATCCAGCGAAATGCGCTCCTGCCCCAAAACCAGCGGAACCGCTGCCTTGGCAGGCACGACTGTCGACAAGGTCAACAGCATAACTCCCCATGCCAGCCATGAGCAGATCCCGTTGAGTCCCCGCATCAGAACCCCGACTCACGAATAAACAGGGCCGCCACCCGTTGCAGTTGATGCAGCAATGCGCTGCGCGGCTTGCCCTCAATAACCACCATGCCCGCCTGCCGTGTTTGTTGTTGCAACACAAACTCCTGGCTTTCAGGCATCAATTGAATGCGGTAATGCGCCGCTTCGGGGATCAGACGCTCATCCTGACGGCGCACAGCAATCGGCCCACCCGCTTCCGATCCAAGCTCCGGATAGGGCAGCGCCGGAATCGCGCTGATATCGATCTGCTTCAGCCGCACCGACAACGCGGGATACTCCCCCCCTGTCGCGATAAAAACACCGCTCTGGCCGGATTCCAACAGTTTTAAATGGCGCTCATTTACCAGTCCATCAACGAACATCTGTCCAACATCAACAAGCGTCAACAACGGTTGGTCACGCCCTACCCACTGGTTATTCGACAATGTTTCCATCGCGCCCACGACCCCGCTGAACGGAGCGCGCACTATAAGCTTGTGCTCACGCTGAACCAATCCGGACAGTTGTTCGCTCAACTGTTGCAGACGCTCTCGGTTGACCGCTTGTGCGGATTTATCGTCGAGAGAAGCGGACTGGCGCGACAGTTTCAACTCTATCAGCTGCAGCTGTTCACGTACCTGTGCCAGTTGCCTGCTCAACGCAGGTGATATCAAGTGCAGTAACGCCTGTCCTGCTTCCACCCGGTCCCCGGGCTGTACCTGGATCCGCACCACCTGTGCCGATTCTGGCGCGAATAGCGGTTGCACCTGCTGGGCCCTTAGCACCGCAGGCACCCTCACATCACCCGACAGCGGTAGCAGAGCCCATAGAATAAACCCCAATGGCAATGACCATGCAGCCAACCGCCAGGGCGTCCAGTGAAAATCGGCCCAACGCTCCCGCCAGGTCCGCAACTCCTTGAAAATCGGCATGGCAATAAACCAAAGAACCTCGACAATAAAGAGAAAAATGCCCAGCACCTTGAAGAAAAAGTGGTAAACCAGCAGGGCAATGCCCAGAAACAGGAAGAAGCGATAGACCCAGGTTCCCCAGGCATAAAGGGTGAGCAGACGAGCACGACTGCGCGGCATCGGTTCCGGCAGTGGTTCATCCAGCCCCCAGAGCCAACGCCGCAGACGCCAACGCCCCAGTGCAAATGCACGCTGCTGCAGGTTTTCCACGCCCAACAGGTCAGACAGCGCATAGTAGCCATCAAACCGCAGGAATGGGCTGATGTTGACCAGCACCGAGGTCACCCAACTGGTCGTGGCGACAAAAAATGCGGCACTGCGCATAGCACCGTCGGGCAGAATACCCCAGAGAAAGGTGGCAATAAGTGCCAGATACAGTTCGGTTCTTACCCCTGCGGTGACGATACGCAGCCGGTCGCGCCGCGATCGCAGCTTCCAGGCATCGGTGGTATCGGTATAGAGCACAGGAAACATCACCAGAAAGGCGACCCCCATGGAAGCCACCCGGCATCCAAGCCGTTGCGATACCAACGCATGCCCCAACTCGTGGGCACTTTTGACCAGTACCAACGTCAGACCATAGAGCAGCACGCCCTCAAGACTGAAGAAATACAGAAATGTGGCGCTGAAACTGTCCCACTGGCGCAGCACCAGCCCCCCCCCAAAAAGACCCAGCAGTAACACCGTTCGGTGTGCCGTCACGCTTAGCAGCCACGACAGTTTAGGACCGATGCTGTTGAGCCAGGGGGCCGGCCTGAGCAAAGGGATACGGATGAAAAGATAGTTGTGCAGCAACCAACGCCAGAGGCTCAATCGACCTTTTCGATGCTGGTTGACAAAGTAGTTACACGCCCCTTCGGAACGAGCCAGCACCAGGTTGTTGGCAATCAGAAAATCGATGAACGCACGGATCTCATCCGGATCATGATCAACCCCCTGGGCAGACAGGTAGGCCACCATTTCATCCACTGTGCGGCCCGGTTGCCAGTGCCGGATCAGGATTAACGCATCGGCTGAAAGCGTAAAATAGCGGTTTCGTACCCGGTCATGAAGCAAGCAGCGGGGAGCACCATCTTCATCATGGCTCCCTGGTAACAATTTCAGATCCTGCCTCAGAGCAGGCAGACGTACATCTACCATCCCAGCCACTGTCGCACAGAGGTAATCGGACGCCGAAACAAATAGAAGAACAGGCTAACCCTGTCACCATATACCTTGGCCGTACCACGCAGGCCGATACGCGGAGGTGCGACACCCGCTTCCGCCTCGCCCAGCCGTGCGATCAGGCGGTAGGCTAATTGCTGGTCAGGCGTCATTCTCGGTTCATAACCGGACTGACTCAATTGCGCAGACCAGGCATGCAGGGGGTCGTTGTCCAAAAAAACCTGCACTTCAGCTCCAGGCACCAATGCAATGGAATCCTTGACCGGGAGCATGACCATAAACTCCACCTGTTGTGGATCAGCCACCTGCATGATCCTCTCGCCCACCCGTACCGGGCGCCCCTTCCACTCATCGGGGTTATCCAGAACCGCAACACCGGTCCGGTCGGACTTGATGGTCGAACGCTCCAACTGCTCTCTGGCATATTGCCATTCGGCCTCTTCCAAACGGACCTGAGCCTCCAACTCGGCGAGCCGGGCCTTTTGATTTGGATCCATGAAGCCGCCTTGCTGCACTGTCTTCAACTCCGCCCGGGCAACCGACAGCGCCTGTCGAGCAACAGCCTCCCTGTTGGCGAGCTCCGTATCGTCCATATACACCAGCGGCTCGCCCGGCTCGACGAGTTGGTTGGGCATAGCGACTACCTGCCTGACAACACCTTCCAGTGGCGCCGCAACCACATGCGGGGCTTTTGGTACCACCGCAACCGGTGCCAGCGTGCTCAAGCGGACTGGAAGAGCCAAAAACACCGGGGTCGCCAGTCCGGCAAGCAGCCAGATTCGTCGTTGACGCAGACCTGCCTGAAGCCCTTTGAACCGCTGGTGCCGGCGTAACGCAAACAGCGCATGCCCCGCACTGCCAGCCAGGTGCTGGGCAATGCCCCGCTCCGCCTCACTCCACGCTTTGTCGCGCAGCAACAGCAGAGCGCCGGCCGTTTCGTTATCCCGCGCTTCTACTCTTAAAGGCTGCCAGAGCAGAAAGTCCGGCAGCTCCAACTCGCGCCACTCGGCAGCCAGCTTATCATTCAGGTCAACCGGACGGATCAGTTGCGACTGGTCTGCCGTCCCCATGGCAATGAGCGACTTAGCAAGCCGCTCGGCCCAGCTGATATAGGGGGAGGTGTAATCCACGGTGGGCAGATCGGACACAGCAACCACCTGAGGATGCCGCAAGCCTTCTCCCACCAGAAGCAACGCCTGGGTATAGGAAACACAACTGTGTGTCTGGTTGACCAGCGTATAAAACAACTGCGCAAGGTCAGATGCCTTGCGCAGTTGTTGCTCCAACCCCAGCAGGGCAGCAACAGTTTCGCTCACGAACGCTCCTTAAACAGACCGGAGCATCGCCATCAAACGATCTCCATACTGCTCCCGCATGGCCAGCTCCGCGGCCAACTGGTCGCTCAAGGGAACAAAGCCAGCGGTGTCGGCAGCTTCACCGGTGTCAACCGGCTCACCCTCTCCGCTGGTCGTGTGCTTGAGCAACTCCTCCAAATCCAGTTTCAGCTCCAGCACCCGCACCTGACCGTCGGCACCGATCGCCTGAATGCGGATGCTGACCTCTTTCTGCCCATCCGGCGGATTACTGATAGTGACAGTGCCAGTGGCAGGATCCAACTGAATCCAACCCGGCAGTTGCTCGCCACTTGACAAAGCACCACTATACAGCTGGGAACTGGCGTTGGTACTGGTGTCCTCAATAGCGATGACCAGCCGGCCATCAGCGGTGTTATCAATACTGGCGACTGCAATCGACACCACATTGAACGCATCCTGCTGATCCTGCGAGAACTCCACTTGCCCCGACTCATTGACGTTGACGTCTACAGAGGCCCGTACTGTGATACTGCCGTCCGCATTTTTACTCTCGACGACCAACGCACCCGGCTGAGACAGAATCACCTGTTCGGTAGCGCCGTCATCACCGTCACCTTCACCCTGCGGTTCACCGGCCGGCTCGGTCGTCTCCTGCACCGACTCTTCGATACCGCTCTCAAGGCCAAGATCAGATGGCTCCATAAAGCCAGTCGTATCGGACGGGTCATTTGTGGAACCCCCATCGCTGACCAAACCATCCGGTAGACCAGACAACTCATTCTCAACCGGTTGGGTATCGGTTTCAGGTGCCGGCGGAGGTGTCGTATCACCCGCATTGGCGGAAGTATCTTCCTGAACCACTGCCGTCACAATCATTTCATAGCTGCGGGTTGCACTGCCCCCCTCGGTATCGGTGGCAGTTACCGTGATGGTGAAATTGCCCGATTCAGTCGGCTTACCGCTGATGACACCTGTTTCAGGGTCGTAGTTGAGTCCGAGTGGCAGGCCGGTGACCTCGAAATCAAGATCCTCGCGACTTAAAGTGCTGTCTTTGTCGCTGAACAAGCTCGCGATCTCAACACTGTAGACAGCACCCTGCTGCACGATGGTCTCGTCATCGGTCATTTCACGAGCCGTCATCTCCGGTGCATCGTTAGTCCCCACGATGGTCACGCTCACGAGGGTATTCGCAGTCGCACCCTGACCATCCTCTGCCGTAACGGTATAACTGAAGGTGATTGTGTCACCTTCGTTGAGGAAATCCAGATCGGCACCAGCAACCGTGTAGGTCCAGTTGACTTGGCCATCGTGGGGCTGGTTCTCGGCACCGACACTGAAACCGTTGACCAGCGTTGTGACCAGATCAACCGGTAGAGCGGCGACAACCGAGCTATCCTGACGAGCCCAGAGAATATCGTCATTGCTGACAAAGCTGATATCGATATCGTCGGTCAGGTCCTTGTCGGTGAAGTCGACGTTACCGCTGCCAGACAGCGCTTGTGCGGCGGCATCTGCAAGCTCAGTAAACGGACCTACATTTTCCGCCGTTATATCCGGCCCGTCATTGGTGCCGGTGATAGTAATCGTCACATCATCGGTAGCGGTGCCGCCGTTGCCATCCGCCGCGGTCAGGGTGTAGCTGAAGGTGATGGTCTCACCCACGGCCAGGAAGTCCAGATCTACGCCAACAACGCTGTAGTTCCAGTTCACCGACCCCGGTGCCGCGGCGTCGGTCGCCCCCACGCTGAAACCGGCGACCAGCGCAGCGGCCAGACCGGCATCCAGGGTGCCGTCGCTCCAGACGATGTCGTTGTTGGATGCAAAGCTGATATCGATCAGGTCGGTATCATCCAGGTCAGCAAAGTCAACCTGGCCACTATCGCTCAGATTCTGAGCGCCAGCATCAACTGCTTCCGTGAAGCCGCTGGACGCGGCGGCTGTTACCGTGGGCGCATCGTTGCTGCCGGTGATGGTAAAGCTCACCGTGTCGGTGGCAGTACCGCCGTTACCATCCGCCGCGGTCAGGGTGTAGCTGAAGGTGATGGTCTCACCCACGGCCAGGAAGTCCAGATCTACGCCAGCAACGCTGTAGTTCCAGTTCACCGACCCCGGTGCCGCGGCGTCGGTCGCCCCCACGCTGAAACCGGCGACCAGCGCGGCGGCCAGACCGGCATCCAGGGTGCCGTCGCTCCAGACGATGTCGTTGTTGGATGCAAAGCTGATATCGATCAGGTCGGTATCATCCAGGTCAGCAAAGTCAACCTGGCCACTATCGCTCAGATTCTGAGCGCCAGCATCAACTGCTTCCGTGAAGCCGCTGGACGCGGCGGCTGTTACCGTGGGCGCATCGTTGCTGCCGGTGATGGTAAAGCTCACCGTGTCGGTGGCAGTACCGCCGTTACCATCCGCCGCGGTCAGGGTGTAGCTGAAGGTGATGGTCTCACCCACGGCCAGGAAGTCCAGATCTACGCCAGCAACGCTGTAGTTCCAGTTCACCGACCCCGGTGCCGCGGCGTCGGTCGCCCCCACGCTGAAACCGGCGACCAGCGCAGCGGCCAGACCGGCATCCAGGGTGCCGTCGCTCCAGACGATGTCGTTGTTGGACGCAAAGCTGATATCGATCAGGTCGCTGACGTCAACATCACCGAATGCAACCACTCCGGTTCCCGAAATATCCTGTGCACTGGCATCGCCCGTCTCAGTAATCGGTGTTGACACATCTGCCGTCATTGACGGCGCGTCATTGGTACCATTGATAGTGATAGTGAGCGTTCGAGTCGCAGTGCCGCCATTGCCATCATCGGCGGTCAGCTCATAGGTCAGAACCAGGCTTTCTCCCGCGGCCAGGTAATCAAAAGCTTCACCGTCGGAATTGAACGTCCAGCTCACATCGCCTGCAGTAGATGTGCTGTCGATACTCGGTTGCGAGCCTGTATCCAGCATTGCCAGCAACTCGGCAGCACTTGGCTGGTCGCTGCTGGACGTCATTGCTACACCACCCGAATCGCGCTGCTCGGCGATCACCCCGGACACACTCACGGTGACCGAATCAGGTTGATCGACATCACTGACTGGCAGCTGCCCACTGGTGCTCAGACCGCTGTCACCTTCGGTCAGGAGCGTATCTGACGACAGGTTGGCCGAATATTCCAGTGCACGCGGAATAATCTCTCGCACCCAGCCATCGTTGCGGGTGCTGCCATCAGATACATCCGCGCCGTATTGAGTTGCAGTATCGGTGAAACCAGTACCGGATATACCTGAGCTGTAGTAGTCATAGCCCATGAAAATAACCGTACCGGCACCATACCGAATGGTTGCAACGGCCGCATTGGAATCGGTTCCATAGATAGCTGTAAACCCAGCCACTGTACCGCTGCCTATCGAATCAGTCGCACTCGGGGCTGACAGACTGGCAGGCCCCCCTTCGAAAGGGGTTCCTGCCGCGTTGGATTCATTGAGACTCCAACTGCTGCCACTTTCCGTCGTCAAGTCCCAGTTAAAGATGGTATTGAGAAAATCGGTATCTTTAGACCCGGCGGTGCCTGTCATCATAATCACACCACCGGCATCCACCCAGTTGCGAATATCGGTCTTGGATGACTCCGGCAAGAATAGCGGATCCCCCGGGTTGCCGCTTTCCATATCCGTCATGAAGAAGAAACCGCTGGCATTCAGCTTGTCAGCAAAATCCGCGTCGGTGAAATTCTGGATAGAGGTATCGAGCGTATATTCCCCACCTTCATTGATCACCCACTGAACGATACTGGCCAGGTTTGCGTTTTCATTGCTGGTACCTGGGCTTGAGTCGCTACCATTCAGGTTCGGGTAGCTGAAAACAGAAACCTGTGTTGAGCCGCTATCCGCTTCAAACACTGGATTATCATTGACGCCTTCCAGCGCAAACTCCAGCACCTGGGTTCCACTTAGCGCGCCATCGGAAACCGTCACCGTGAATGCTTGGGTTTCAGTGGTATTCAGGCCATTAATCACTGATGAGTTGGGGCTGAATGTGTAAGCACCTGTTGCCTTGGTCACCCGGAGTGTGCCGTAGGTCCCAGCCAGGGTGACATAGGTGCCATCATCACTACCACCCTGAATACCGTAGGTCAGACTGCCTGAGTCGATATCGCTGCCGATCAGGCTACCGGTTATCAGATCAAAGGTATCCTGCGCCGCTGTATCCGTTACCGTAGCGCCTGTCGGTTCATTCATCACCGGCGCGTCATTCACTGCAGTGATGGATGTTCCCAGACCAACGGCAGCAGCCGAAACGGCGCTGTCACCGCCGGTGTTGCCCAAAACGGTGGTGTCATACGCCTGACGGGTCGCACCGGAGGTAAAGCTGATGCTGCCGGAGCTGTCGACCGCATGGACGCTCAGGCTGCCAGGTGTACCGTTATAGTCAGCGGCCGGCACAAATCTCAGGCTGGAGCTACTGGACAACAGAAGACCCGCCGAGGTGGAAACGGAACCGACAGAATACCAGTTAGTACCGTTGGTAGAGTATTGCCATTCCCCCTGCGCAGGGTCGCTGGAGTCTCCCGTAATGACGATACCGGCCAAGGTATCGTTAGGAGACCTCAGGTTATCGGGATCACTGAATCGGGAACCAAAAAGAGTGCCGACAGAGCTACCCGCAGGAGAGGCTGAATCTTCGGAAACGCTGCCCAAAGTCGCATTGCCAGTGAAAGATGGCGCATCATTCAACGTGGTTATACTGATGTTAAAGTTTGCAGATGTGCTTTGATTCAGACTGTTCTGCGTGGATACGGTAACCGTTTTGGTCGGCGCAGCAGGGTCGTCAGAGCTATTGGCGTAGGTAATGTGGCGCGCCAGATCGGTGACGACGGCATCCGTCACGAAGGGGTCTTCAACGCGGATATTATCAATATACATCGAAGCACCAGCGGCCCTGCCGCCGGTTTTGTCAAATGTGCCCGATATGAAGACAAATCGGTAATTTCCATCTGTCGGCACTGTTACGCTGGCTACACCGCTACCGGTCGTACCATAGGACTGCAGAGCGATAGAGATAGCGCCGGTACCGGTATTCAGCAGGTAACCGACGACATGGTAATCGTCACTGATGTTATTGGCTTGCCAGTCAAATTTCAGCACCATCCCTGCTGTAGCTGCAAATGCATCGCTGTAGGCCGCAGGGCCATGCACGACACCATAAGAGGTGGTTGTCATGCTGCTTTCTTCAAGACGAAGACGCCCAGCATCCACTTGGACGATAGGATTGTCATACCCTGAAGACAGGTCATTATCATCGAGGCCCGGGGTTCGTGAGTCATAGTTGATCAATGAATCCGAGGGCGTCAGCCAGCCCGCGAGAGAGGTAACACCCAGATCGACCTGCGAGGTATACGCCGTCCAGTTATTCATCCCGGCACTGAAATCCCCGTTCAATACCGGTGACGTGCCTGCAATCGTCTGGTTAATCAGATTGATGCGCAGGGCATTGCCGTTGGTACCATTCAAGGTGCTATCGATAGTGCCGATCAGCGTACCCTGATAATAGACGCTTGATCCGCTGACGGAAATATTGCCGCCTGAGGCAACTGCCAGCTGATCACCAATGTCATCGCCCGCTGTAACATCGAACTGGAGATAGCCATCGCCGTAATTTGCACCACCGTTAAAACTGATACTGTCCGTCGCGACCGTCGCAGCACCACCCTCTGTGTAGCTGGTCGAAGTCTGGCCGGATATGCTGGGCGCCAGTAGGCCGTCAAACGCGCCAACCGCGAGCGCTTCGGCATCAATTGAGCCACTTTGAGCCTCCAGCTCCCAGTCCCCCCCCAGACTCTCGGCACCGGTCAGGTCTTCAGACGCAGCCACGTCCGCCTGCGTCAGTTCGGCCACGGAGTCGATAAAGCCTTGCCCTTCACTCTCGGCACCCACATAGCAACCATACAACATCAGGTCGCCTGACTCGGTCAGTGACTCTCCAAGGGAGGCCAACAGCTCTGCATTAGCCTCCAGGCTCTCGGTATTCAACGTCAGTGTGCCCAGCTTCAGCTCACCAACATCACCATGCGAAAACAGATGAATGGCATCGATGCCACTCCGCCCCTGCAGCGCAGTAACCATCTGTTCCAGGCCGCTGGAGCTACCATCAAGCTGTATAACTTCGACCGAGTCGCCCAAGCCATCTACCAGGTCCTGATAGCCCTCTACCGAGCTGTCGACAAAAGCGACTTCACGACGATTGCCAGGCTCGCTACCGGTGGGGGCCGACACCTCAAAATGGACACTCTGATCAGCCGATTCGGTATGTACTGCGTCGTCCTGATAGGCCACATCGGTGGTCAGCTCAGCGGCAGTGGCAACAGCAGCACCATCAAGCAGGATACGCGGTTCCAGGGCCGTAATCAGCGGTTTACGACGAAAACGGATCGGGTTGGCAGTTGTCTGTTTTTTCATGGTCTCTATCCCTTTAGGGCACCGGGCACATGGCTTGCGTCGGGTGCTGTTTTACTGGACCGGCGCGTTAAAAACGGCTGTTGCGCTCATGCCAGGTATCAGTTGGGTGTCTTGTGGCAGCTTGGCTCTTAACAATACTGTTTGGCTAACAGCATCGATTGCTGGGATGATGGCGCTGACCTCTGCGGAAGCCGGTTCGGTTCGATCGTCTACCTGCAGGCTGATCGACTGACCCACAGCGAGCCAGTTCAACCAGGATGCGGGGACCACCACTTCCACTTCGAGATTCCGATCACCCACAATTTCGATCAGTTCCTGCTGTTGGCGGATATTCTCCTGAGCATTGATCCTCAGGCTAACGACCCGTCCATTCCAGGGCGCTTTGATCACACAGCGTTGAGTGTTGAGACGAGCAATTTTCAGTTCGGCCAGGGACTGGGAATACTCTGACTGAGCGAGCGCCACATCCAGCTCGCCGATCGAGTTCAAAACTTTGAGCTCCTGGGTGTTATCACGCTTGATTTTGGCCGCTCTCACTTCCGCAGAAACCTTCTCTGCCTGCGCTTCGTAAAGCGTGCAATCCAGCGCAACCAACACATCCCCCTTTTTAAAGGCATCGCCCGGGAGGAAGGGTAAGCGCTCTACCCGAGCCGCCAACTCCCCCGAGAGCACGGCACGGTCCAGCGCTTTGATCACAGCCCGCGCTTCATACTCGGCATTCGCCGGGAGTGCCCCCACTAGGAGGGCGACCAACAGCCCAGCCTTCAGTGAGTAACGCATCAACTGATCTTGTCCGCGGCAGCAACCGGCTGTTCGGACGGCTCTCCAGACAGCAGCGCATCCTCTGACGGAGCTACCGCCTCTTCAGCCTCGGATGTTTCCACCGCAGACTGTTCCAGCTGTCCACTTTGCCACTGAGAGAACTGTTGCCCGATCAGTTGACCCAACTCTTCCACGCTCAGTTGCTGGTAGTTTTCCGGCAGCAGATCCATGCCCATGGTCACATAGACACGACCATAGCTGTTCTGAAGGTCAGCGTAAGCCACATCACGACGAAGCTCAGCCAGCAACGTATTGAGCGACTCTCGAATCAAATCCAGCTGAGACATACGCTTCGACTGCGCAGCGTTACGAGTCTGTTCGCCGATACGCTCAGCTACACCGAGGTATTCGGTGGCCAGATCGAAGCTTTTGAGCGCCTGTTCATAACGGATCCGCGACAGGTGAACCTGAGTAAGAACCGCCATGGAAGCCGCCAGACGCTGCTCTTCAGCCAGCGCCTCCCGTGTCTCGGCCATGCGTCGCTCGGCGCCGATCTTGAACACATCAAACAGATTCCAGCTAATTTGAGCGCCGAAGCTGGTCCAATCCTGATTTAACAGATACTCATTGCTGTCTTCATACGCACCGGCCGTCAGATGAATACCGGGCAGCAGGCCCAGCATGGCCGCTTTGGTTTCAGCTGCCGAAATCCGCTTCTGATAATGGGTTTCAACCAACTCGGGACGCCGCTGCAGCGCCTGCTCCTCCATCTGGGCAAGCTCCACCTTCAGCTCAGGCACGTCGAAAACCGGATTGGACACATCCGCCAGATCAAACCGAGTACCAGGTTTCAACCCCATCAGGCCAGCCAGCTCGGTTTTGGCCCCCATAAGGTCCTGACGCAGAGCCTGCAGCGCCCGCAGGATGTCGAGCAACTCACGCTGGTAATACAGCGCCTCAAGCGGCGAACGCAGACGTTGGCTCTCCACCTGACGCGAGTCCTTGAGCGCCTGACTGGCCTGTTCGATCAGCGGGTTGACCTTGCTCAGCAGGCGTTCAGCAGACACCGCGCGCCAGTATGCCGCGCGCACATCCTGAGTGATGTTGTGCACAACCTTGCGCTCACGCTCCTTGCTGATCAGGTAACGATCGGCATGCTGTTTGGCACGAACATAGGAGAGACCAAAATCGAGAATATTCCAGGTAAAGGCCACGTCCTGAGTATCCCGCTCCTTGTCCTGAGAAACGGAGTAGGATGGGTTGGAACCAAGCGAGTCGGGCTCGCCATCGATAAAGTTCACGCTGGCCGACGCGGCATATTCGCTACGCTTGGAATAGCCGGCAGACGCGGTCAGCTCAGGCAGCATTTCATGCTGCACCAACTCGATCTGCCCCTGGGCCAAAGCAGCCTCCAGAGCCTTCAGTTTTTTGTCCCGGTTATTCAGCACCGCACGCGCTATCGCCTCATCAAGAGAGATCGCCGACTCGACAGACTGCTCCTGGACCAACCGTTGGATATCGGCCTGAGCTGTCGCTTCAATGCTATGGGGAGTAATCGCGCTGGGCGTGACTGCACAACCACTGATAATGGCGGCAATAGCAGTCGCAAGCAGGGGCTTTTTAACCATGGGCTATTCTCTCTGAGTGAAACTGAAAAATCTGAATTTCCTTATCGCATTCTTTATAACAAATATCTGTCTCAGCTAACTGACATTTACTGACACCAGCATTAACAAGCCCTTGAGGTGTTTCAGGTCAACCTGCAGCCGGCAGTGGAAACCCGTTTTTGCATGCCCCCATCACCGCCCCGCCCCACGAAAGAATAGATATCCGGTATATAGACCAGATAATTAGGCGCGTCGGAGAAGCTCCACCCCATTACGGCGGTCTCTTCTGAAAAGATGTGCTACTAAAAAATGGTGACAACACGGAAGATGATGCGTATGACCCTAAGCCCTTCAACGAGGCGGCAGCGCGCACAACGGCCCCTTGCTGGAATGCTCCCACAACGAGCCTACAAGAGACGGTGTCGAGCTGCTGCGGCTCACCGGATGGATGAGACCGAACGTGTACGTTGAGAGCTTGACATTAAAGTGGCCCATGGAACAGGCAGCGAGTGAAACGAAGGGATGACCGATTAAGCCCTGTGTCGGACACTGCGCACCGGCATAGAGCCGACACAGAGAGAGGTCAGGAAGAAAAAATCGCCCTGGCGATGCGCTATAAGCAATTGATTTACAAGGAATAAGCGTTGGAGCGGGTGATGGGAATCGAACCCACGTTAAGAGCTTGGGAAGCTCCCGTTCTACCATTGAACTACACCCGCCTTGCGGAATGAGCGGATTAAAGCACAGCCACACGAACTAGCGCAATACACCAGCCCTCACGCCACAGGGCAATCGCACTATCCCCTGACAATGATGGGATCGTCGGGCCGATGTGGTCGGGCCTGTCTGACACGCCGTGAA
>NZ_JAHREP010000019.1 GCF_019084545.1 Marinobacterium ramblicola | reverse complement strand
CAGCGGAAGACGGTGCGCACACTGACTCCATACGCTTTGGCAACGGACTCGGGAGATTGGCCTTCGCCAACCGCTTTCACGGCCTGCTGGCGCATGACCTGAAGGGAGTAATGATCGATGGCACGGCCATCTGAGCTACGTTTACATTTCATGCGCCGATTGTATCACATTTTATGACTTTACTTTTCGAAAAGTTAGTAACAACTATTATAAGCTCTCCTCACACTTAGGTTTCAGCTCTTTGATCAAGTTTATTAGTAGAAAGACCATATCGTTTTGGAAGTACTCCTCTAATATTTATATCTAAACACTTCCATATATTCTCTTGCCATCTTACCCCGTCAGCCAAATATCTAACTATTGAATAGCTGCATTATTAACGGCTTTTTAATGAGAACTGAAAAAAAAATTAAACACGTGATGAACTTCAGTCTTAAATTTATAAATTGAACTAATGAGCACCAAAAACCAAAAAATATACATCCAGGTACTTATATTCTGTCCCCATAAAGTAAAAATAGCCGCACCAGCAACTAAAATAGTTGTGTAAGTATAAAGCAAACCCCGAGGAATGGGCTTCCATACATAAATAGATAGCTCTGTTCTTAAAATAAAGAAAACCCAAAAAGAAATACTAGTACTTACCGCCGCACCTGCAGCACCAAATCGTGGAATCAACAACCAATTTCCAATACAGTTAACGGCAAATGCTACTATTGCCGGCAGCATCGCGAAAATACTGCGTCTGGTTACACCGATACCGACCACAGTGGTTTCTGACAATGTGTAAAGCAGGGGATAACCTAAGCAGGAAACGACAATCCATTGAACTGAACCGTACTCTATTGGCAAAAATAAAGTTAGAATCCAGGACAACAGCCCTGCTAAGCAATAAGCAATAACAACCACTGCTAGGGCATAACGAATCACACCGAGGACTCTGTCCAAACCATCCCCTTTACTAACCCATTTGTACACTGTTGGTATCCATACGGTTGTAAAAATACTTTGCAATATTGTTGCCGCTGCTGCGAAACTAACAGAGACAGAGTAAATACCAAGTTCCTCAAAGTTGGCCAAAGTGCGCAAAAAAAGTTTATCTATGGCCGTTAGCCCCCAAAAGGCGACGCCACCCAGTATTAAAGGCAAGCCAAACATCAGCATACTTTTCAATTGCTGTATATCCAGCTTTGATAAAACGCCTGCAGCCCAATCAGCGCGTGTATTAAACGCAAATATAGCACTCACAAGAACAACGGAAAGAGTGTTAGCTAAAAGTAGATTGTTTAAATTTTTATCCTCGCCAATTATTACGTATAGTCCAATCACACCAAGCAATAACAGTTTAGGCAATACCTGGCTCATTGAAAATGCCAAGCCGCGCTCGCTCATTCTCAGTATAAGAGACAAAAAACGGGATATAAAAGTTGATAATATCGCTACTACTACAAGTAAGGTGAGATACCATTCGTGTCGTTCAAACAACCAACCCGCCAGAGCGCCCCCTCTCGATATTAATAAAACCAGAGTAATAAGCAGTAGTATCAAGCCTGGAAGAACTGCACATTTGAGCAACGCGGCCTTGTCTTCAGCTTCATGAAATTCACGAACATACGCCTGATCAAGCCCTAGGCTAAAAAGTAAGGTACTAAACCCAACTGCCACTTGTAGCATTGCCAACCGGCCTATATCTTCCTGAGAAAAAAACCAAGTTATTATAGGCAGTGTTACAAAGCCCAATAGAGCGCTACCAATAGGTCCAATCGCAAAGGCTGCTACTTTTCTTGGTGTCACTGGTAAAACTCTTTTATCATATCAATGACATACTGCTGTTTTACCTCATTCAACCCATACCACATCGGCAAACGTAGTAAACGTTCGCTTTCGATTGTTGTATATCGATCCTTTCCTATAAATTCTGCATATTTTAAACCTGCCGAAGATGTATGTAGTGGAACGTAATGAAAAGCAGCCATTATGTCATTATCCTTTAGATACGCTATAAGAGAGCTTCTTTCCTCTAAGTTTGCTACCTTGATATAAAACATATGAGCATTATGGCAACAACCTGATGGAATAATTGGGAGACTTAACTTACGAGTGTCCTGCAAAGATAGTAGGCCTTTATAATACCGCTTCCATATTGATAAGCGATTTTCATTTATCTCTTCCGCAAACTCTAGCTGACCCCAAAGGTACGCTGCCTGTAACTCACTCGGTAGGTAGCTACTTCCGATATCGACCCATTGATACTTATCTACCATCCCTCGGAAAAATAGGCTACGATTAGTACCTTTTTCGCGGATGATATCTGCTCTTTCCTTAAAACCCTCATCATTTATAATAAGAAGCCCTCCTTCGCCTCCACTAGTATAGTTTTTGGTTTCGTGGAAACTGAAAGCTCCAAAATGACCAATTGTTCCAAGGGCCTTTCCGTTGTAGCTGCTCATCATTCCTTGTGCAGCATCTTCGATGACATACAGATTGTGACGTGAAGCTATCTCCATAATTATATCCATTTCGCAGCTAACACCGGCGTAATGAACTGGCACAATAGCGCGAGTTTTTTTAGTAATTGCAGCCTCTATAACGTTTTCATCTATGTTCATCGTATCAGGGCGTATATCCACAAATACGACCTTCGCCCCCCTTAGAACAAATGCGTTTGCAGTACTGACGAAAGTGTAGCTCGGCATGATCACCTCATCACCGGGCTTAATATTTATTAATAATGCAGCCATTTCCAATGCTGATGTACAAGAAGGAGTAATTAGTACCTTATTAGCAGGCAGCATTTTTTCAAACCAAGCTTGGCATTTTTTACCGAATGGACCATCTCCCGATTTTTTTTGGCTATTTATAGCTTGAATTACGTATCTTTCCTCATTACCTGTCACGGTAGGACTATTGAATTCAACGGTCAAAATCAACTCCCAAACCTTGTCCTGAACGGAATTTTACCAATTAATGATTCGCCCTTACTATTAACGACATCTATCAACTCAATTAAACCTTCACCGCATATAATAGTCGGGCGCCCTTCCGTCATAAATATAATTTTTCCAATATGCGAAGACCGATCCTCCACGAAGACATCATTTAAGGCTATCGAATCGTTAATTAATATATCTTCACCGTTTATTCTTGATTTTGCACCAAGATATGGATAGCCTACAGCATCGATAAATCGAGAAATATACTCAGCACTTTTACTCCAATTGATCGAATAATCATCCTCATCTCGCCAAGGGCTAAAAGATGCCTTGGAATGATCCTGTTCAATATAAAGCAGGCTTTCCCCATTGATTGTTTTTCTAGATATATCTAATAACAAACGAATATAAAGCTTAGTGATTTCATCTATAGCATCTGCTATCTTTTTCGGATAGATAACCTCAATTGAATTCTGACCGATAATATTCCCAGCATCATATTTAGAATCTGCACGCAATGCTGTAACGCCTATATTCTTCTCACCATTTATCAGCGCATTAACCAAAGGAGCAAATCCACGATATCGAGGTAAAATCGAATCATGAAATACCACAAGATTATCATCATCGTGGATAAGCCAGCGCCAACCTATAGCAAAACTTAGAGAAGATTCTCTTTTATTAAGGGATAGACGATCACTAAAAAAAACATCATTCGCCTCACAAAAATATTTTATATCCTGAAAATAATCGTTCTTAACATTAATATCCCTTGACGAAACCACAAATGACACATATAAAGATCCAAATTCTTCAACAAAGGCAGACAAACAATCAAATCCCTTTTTACCCACAATATAAAAACCGAATCTCTTCATTTACGTAACAGCTTTGAGTATTGTTCTATTAGTTTTTTACGACTGAAATTTTCAATCACGATTTCTTTATTCCTAGCCAACCTAGTTGAATCAAGCGTACTACTATCAAAATCAGCAATATTCAGTATTTTTATACCCTTACTAGAAAACAAATCCCACTGACTGACATCTGATCTCATGTAAACTGTTTTTCCCAACGCCAGCAATGTGATTGTATTACCCATCGCCTGTTGTCTCTCATGATTAAAAATAGCAATATCAATATTTTTAAGAAACTTAAAATAATCGTCGTATTCCATAAAAGAAGTAAGCGGATAAAACCTATCGCCAAACCATTCATATCCCAGAGACATAACCTTTTTTGCATGCTCCTGATCCCCATAAGACAGTGGTACATAGATTCTTATATCCTTATCTCTATACGGTAGAATCTTTTTAAAGGATTCAACATGGTTATTGCTCGGATCTGCGGAATTCCCCACCAGTATATGTAAACCGGAATGCGATTCTGATATCCTCTCTACCGCTTTAATTTTTTCCAAACTCACTACATTACTGAGATACATCAGGCATTCATGGTATTCTCCACGAGCAGCACACCATTTCTGAGCTCGCTTAATATCTCCAGGCACATACGTAACCAAATGCCCTATTTTTTTTATCACCTGACGAGAAAAGAAATTTCTAACTCTCACCTTCCAGTTTTTTTTACCATTTTTATGGGAGTAAAGATCACCACCCCACATAATCCAATAGCATTTATAAGCCACCCATGGCATCATCCATAACATCAGTATAATTCTAGTATCAAATAACCCATGAAGTATCACCTTTTCAGCAGAAGATACATTTTTTATGAAAACAAGGCAGCCTTCCAATCTATTTATGTAACCATTTTTTACTTTATATACATTATTTTCTTTATTAAGTGGATATCTATCATGATCACCATACACCCAAAAATAATGGTTACCTAAATCAAAGGATTCTTCTAAAAAATCAACATATGGCGGAATAATGGGACCCAAACCACAAACATGTAAAATTTCTTTTTTCACTGATCCGATCCCAAACGTAGCAAATATTGCCCATACCCATTCTTAATTAGGGCATGTGCTTTCTTTATCAACTGCTCTTTACTCAACCAGCCACTACGGTATGCAATTTCTTCTAAACACGCTATTTTAAGTCCTTGCCTATGTTCAATCGTCTCAACAAACTGAGATGCTTCGAGCAAGCTTTCATGCGTCCCTGTATCCAACCAAGCAAAACCACGCCCCAGCAATTCAACATTAAGATCTCCACGCTCTAGGTATGCTTGGTTAACGCTGGTGATCTCCAACTCTCCACGATGAGAGGGTTTTACCTGTTTGGCGATTTCCACCACATCATTGTCATAAAAATATAGTCCGGTCACAGCGTAGTTGGATTTAGGTTGAGTCGGTTTTTCCTCTATCGATATCGCACGATTGTTTTCATCAAACGCCACCACGCCAAAACGCTCAGGATCTTTTACCTGATAACCAAATACTGTAGCACCACTACTGCGGGCTGCAGCTTGCTTTAGCTTGGGTGAAAAACCCTGTCCATAAAAGATGTTATCACCGAGAACCAAACACACGCTGTCATCACCAATAAAGTCCTCGCCAATTATAAAAGCCTGAGCAAGTCCATCCGGATTTAGCTGTTCAGCGTAGCTGAGCTGAATGCCAAAATTACTACCATCACCCAGTAGTTTTTCAAAGTTTGGCAAGTCCTCTGGCGTCGATATAATCAGGATGTCGCGGATTCCCGCTAACATGAGAACTGACAGCGGATAATAGATCATCGGTTTGTCATAGATTGGCAACAACTGCTTGGACACACCTTTCGTGATGGGATACAACCGGGTGCCGGAGCCGCCGGCAAGAATAATGCCTTTCATTGTTTGTCCTCGCTGTAATCAGATCTGCCCCAGGCGCTCACGCTGGTATGTGCCATCCTGAACACGGCGGCACCAGTCAATGTTGTCGAGATACCACTGAACCGTTTTGCGAATACCGGATTCAAAACTTTCCTCCGGCCGCCAACCCAATTCGCGCTGGATCTTACTTGCATCAATTGCATATCGTCGGTCGTGGCCTGGGCGGTCTTGTACGAACGTGATCAATTCTTCGTAAGAGCTAATTTTAAGATAGTCTTTTGGCGGTGCCAGTTGCTGAAGAACTTCACAAATGGTTTTAACCACTTCTATATTCCGCTTTTCGTTATGCCCACCAATATTGTAGGTTTCACCAATTTTTCCTTCAGTGATAACTATATAAAGTGCCTGGGCGTGATCTTCAACATAGAGCCAATCACGAATTTGATCTCCCTGACCGTACACAGGCAAAGGCTTACCTTCTAACGCATTAAGGATCATCAGAGGAACAAGCTTTTCCGGAAAATGGTAAGGACCATAGTTGTTGGAACAGTTGGTTATCATAACTGGCAAGCCATAGGTACGCATCCAGGCACGTACTAAGTGGTCCGAACTGGCTTTGCTCGCAGAGTACGGACTGCTAGGCCTGTATGATGTTGTTTCAGTAAACATATACTGCCCTGCATCGTCCATCTCTGACGGGTGTGGTAGGTCACCATATACTTCATCAGTAGAAATATGATGAAAACGAAACGCCCGCTTACGCGTGCTATCCAGCTCCTGCCAATAGTTTCGTGCAACCTCAAGCAGTGTGCAGGTACCAACAATGTTTGTCTCAATAAATGCAGCCGGTCCATCAATCGAGCGATCTACATGACTCTCAGCAGCGAGATGCATAATAGCATCTGGCTGCTGCTCAAAAAATACGCGCTCCAGCTCGGCTCGGTTACATATATCCACCTTCTCAAAAAAATAACGATCTGACTTATAGATTTCGTTCAGATTTTCAATATTACCCGCATAGGTAAGTTTATCGACATTTATGATGGAATCCTGAGTATTTTTGATGATATAGCGAATAACAGCCGAACCAATAAAGCCAGCTCCACCAGTAACAAGAATTTTCATTGTAACAAGTCTCCACTAACATCAAAAATCATGCTAAAAACAATCAAAGCTTATACTCTAATCCCATACTGATATATAGAATTAAAATTGACAGACTATTTTCGATCAGCGTCATAGTATAAAACTAAACTTATCGCACACAATCAGCATTATTATTAAAAATCTATTATGTAATAGGTTACAAGACCGGCAGATCTATCCCTATATTTTATTTATCCATCATCAAGCTGGTAACTACCATTTCATTAAGAACGCAAAAAACGTATTACTGACATAAGTTGCCTATATATCTAGAGAACTCGCGACTACATTCAGGACGTCGTCTAGTATGTTCGTCACCAGAGTGCACGCCGTATTAGCGCTAACTTCTGGCGACAGGGGAGGTTCGTAAGGGCTGTCAACACCGGTAAAGTCTTTAATCACCCCACTGCGTGCTTTTTGATAGAGGCCCTTCGGATCACGCTGTTCACAAACCTCGAGCGGTGTTTCGACATACACCTCGATGAAATCCCCCTCACGGAACAACATGCGTGCTGCATCCCGGTCCGCCCGGAACGGCGATATGAATGCGGTAATGACGATAAGGCCCGCCTCGGTCATCACTTTGGCAAGTTCGCCAACCCTGCGGATATTTTCCGTTCTATCAGCTTCTGACATCCCCAAGTCTTTACATAGGCCGTGGCGAAGGTTGTCACCATCCAGCAGCATGGTGTGGTAGCCCTTCTCTACCAGTGCTTTCTCCAGCGCATTGGCGAGGGTGGATTTGCCGGAGCCGGAAAGTCCGGTAAACCAGATACATTTGGGATGCTGGTTTTTCTGCTTGGCGCGTACTTCAGGGGTTACCGAGGTGTGGTTCCACACCACCTCAGCCTGGCTGTCGTTGGCTCGGAATTCGTATTGGGAGGGTTTCGGTTCATGAGTACGGCCCGATGCCCAGACGTCAGACACCTCCGAGCAGACCATGAACCAAGGGTTCAACAGTGTGTCTTGGCGGGTGTTGTAGCGCATAGGCTTAAGGCTGGGGTACTCCAAAACCTGTCCACCTGCGGCTTCTACCACGGCTTGGGCGGCTGCCGTATCCCACTCGCTGGTCGGTCCAAGCCTTGGGTAGAGGTCTGCCTTGCCTTCCGCCACCAGGCATAGCTTGAGTGAGCTGCCCATGGAGACGATTTCGGCCTTTGGCAGCACTTCGATGAATTCACGGAACTCGTCGCTCTGATGCGAACGACTGCCGACAACCTGCCAGATTTCGCCCTCTTCAGGAATGGGCTTCACCTTGATGGCTTGTGTGACGCCACCTTCGACCTTGAACGCCCCCCGCTCAGCCTCACCGTAATAGGTGATCTCTTTGGCCGGCACGTAGACAACACCCAGCACCGGCTTATGGTTATCGATCAATGCGATATTGACGGTGAATTCGCCGTTTTTCTTGATGAACTCTTTGGTGCCGTCCAGCGGGTCGATCAGCCAGTATCGGGGCCAGCTCATGCGCGCTTCGATATCACTCTTCGAAGACTCTTCCGAGAGAACGGGGATCTCGGGTGTCAGCTTGTGAAGACCATCGACGATGCAGTGGTGAGACGCCAGGTCCGCCTCGGTCAAAGGGCTACTGTCGGCTTTGTCGTAAACAGCAAAATCCTGCGCGTAGATTGCCATGATTTTTTCACCCGCGTGGCGGGCGATCTCAATCACGGCCTGTAGATCGGGCATTACTTCTTCTACTCCGAAAGTGGTGTTAATACTGTGTGCAGACTAGCGTTCCGCGTTCGCATACCGGCGCCAGTGCGGCTTTCAATAACTCTTTGGCACCAAGGTTACCATGCACCAGGCGTATCTTCTTTGGCTTGTGCCTGATCCCTTTGACGAAATTCACCAGCCCCCCGCTGATTCGCATGGGCGGAGTAGCCACCAATGGTCTGGATATGGGGCACAGGTACTCCGGACAAACGGTGAGAGATAAACGACTTGCCGCAGCTATAGGCTCTCTACGCGGCCTGGATCGCCGGACTCTTCAACATCGCCTCAATGCTCAGGTGATAGTCGATCTCCGGCCATTCGATGCCGGTCGCATCGCAGATAAACCGGTAGTTGCGCACCGCTTTAACGGGCGCCGACTCCAGCTCTGGATACCAGGTCATAGGGGTTGAAATGATACGGCCATCCTCCAGTTCGACATGGAGATAACTGTCGTCAAAATGCACAGATTTACCGGCCAAACCAGCCATACCACGCCTCCAGGAACTCGGAACGGTTCTCTTCAATGATGGTTAAACTCTCTTTCAGCTCTTGTGTCTTGGGTGTTGAGCAGCGTCGGCATGGTTACTCACCCCATCACTGATGCACTGCACACTTTACTCAGTGCTGCGCTCAACGCTTGTTTCGCTCCCTCATTCCCATGCACCAACCGAACCTCCTCCGGTTTATGCCGCATCCGTTTCACAAAATTCACCAGCCCGCGCTGATCGGCATGGGCGGAGTAGCCGCCGATGGTCTGGATATGGGCGCGGATGTCGATACGCTCGTCATCCAACCAGACATAGCCGCCGCGCGGGCCATACTGCTGGATATCGCGCCCGGGCGTGCCCTCTGCCTGATAACCGACGAACAGCACGGCGTGTTTCGGCTCACCCAGCATCGCCTTCAGGTAGTTGACGATGCGTCCGGCGTTGCACATGCCGCTGCCCGCGATGACGATGGCGGGACGGCCCGATGTGGCCAGGTGCGCCACCATCTGCTGGTGCTGTGCGTGGCTGTCGACGGTCAGCAGATTGTCGAAGCCGAGCGGTTTATGCCCCTGCGCCAGCCGGCGATGCGCTTCGGCATCCCAGTAGGGTTTCAGCTCGCGATAGACCTGGGTAAACCGCGCGGCCAGCGGCGAGTCGAGCACCACGGGTAGCTCGGTCATGCCGAAATCCGATTGCAGCGCCTCCAGCTCATAGAGGATCTCCTGGGTGCGACCGATGCTGAACGCGGGGATCAGCAGGGTGCCGCCGTTGCGCTGCGCCCGCTCGATGGCGGTGCGCAGGCGTTCTATACGCGTACGTCGGTCATCGTGCAGGCGGTCGCCGTAGGTACTCTCCAACACCAGCACATCGGCGCGGTAGGGCGCACGGGGCGCCGGCAGCAGCGGCGCATAGGGGGCACCCAGGTCGCCGGAGAACACGATCCGCCGGTTCCGGCCGCTGACTCGATCCAGCAGATCGCACTCCACGTAGGCGGAGCCGAGTATATGCCCGGCCCGCTGCAGTTTGATCCTGACCCGTCGCCGGTCGTCATCGATCAGCGTGAACCAGGCTTTGTACGGCAGTGCGATCGTGCGGGCGCTCAGCTGCGCCAGGTAGCGCTCCACCAGCCGGGTGTCACGGCTGATGCCGAGCTTGAACGCATCCTCCAGCACCAGCGGAAGCAGCCTGGCCGAGGGTTCTGAGCAGATGATCGGCCCCTTGAATCCCGCCGCCAGAAGCCAGGGTATCCGTCCCACATGGTCGATATGTACATGGGTAACGATCAGCGCACGGATGCCGTCGGTACTGAACGGGATCGCCTGCGGATCGCTGTCGTCATGTTGTGTGCCCGACACCTCCGCGCCCTGAAACAGTCCGCAGTCGATCAGCAGGCTCTGCCGGTCGTCTATATGGAGCTGGTGGCAGGAGCCGGTGACGCCATCTTTTGCGCCGTGGTGTTCGATGCGTCTGTAAGGCATATCCTTTGCCCTCTTGGTTTTATCGTCTGGTTTAATCGCTTGGGTTAATAGATGTCTCTGGACAGCAGCGTAAACGGGGTCTTCAGCAGGATCTTGATATCCAGCCAGAGCGACCAGGAGTTGATGTACTGCAGGTCCAGCTCGACTCGCCGCTGCATCTTGTCCAGTGTTTCCGTCTCGCCGCGACAGCCACTGACCTGCGCAAGCCCGGTGATGCCCGGCTTGATGCGATGGCGTGCCATGTAGGCGGTGATCTTGTCCGAATAGTAATCGTTATGTGCTATCGCATGGGGACGCGGGCCCACCAGGGACATCTCGCCGCGCAGCACGTTGAACAGTTGCGGCAGCTCGTCGATCGACGTGCGACGAATAAAGCGCCCGACAGCGGTGATACGGGGGTCATGGCGGGTTGCCTGCTTCACCTGCAGGTCGTCATGCATACGCATGGAGCGAAACTTGAGCACATGAAACACCTTGCCGTAACCATGGCGCGGCTGCTTGAACAGTACAGGTCCGGGAGAGGAGAGCTTGACCGCAAGGGCCGTGATCAACAGCAGTGGGCTGATCAGCAGGATGCCGATAAGCGCCAGCCCCCTGTCCATCACCGCTTTTAGAAAGGCCCCGGTGGGGTAGGCGGTCAGCGGACTCTCGTTTAGGTGGATGGCCGGCAATCCATCGATGTCCGATACCGAGTGGTTCAACATCACCATGCTGGCCAGATCGGGTATCCAGACCACATCGACGTTGGTGTCGAGCAGATCGATATAGAGCGACTCGATCTGATCCATTCGCGCCGCGGGAAGTGCGATATAGAGGCGGCGCAACTCGTGCTCGTCGATCAACTGACGCAGATGCGCCGCCTGCCCGATGATCGGGTAGAGGTTGTCGTCCTTGCCCGGTTGATCATCGGTGTCGATCAGGCCAATCAACGGCTCGCCGCGTTTGACGTTTAACGTCTCCGCCAACTGCAGCGCCAGTTCGCCGGTACCCAGTATGGCCGCCCGGCGGCGGGCCCTGAGTTTGCTGTGGTACTGTCTGGATGCTCTATGCAGGGGCAGAAAGGCAACCGCCTGGACGATGAACCCCAGCGTCAGCCACTGCAGCAGCACCTCGCGGGAGTAGAGCTCACTGGTTTTGGTCACGAAGGCCAGCACCGCCAGAAGGCCCAGGAGCAGTAGCCAACCAACCAGCAGATGACGTAAGCCGGCAAGATACCCCAGGCGCTTATCGTAAACCTGGGTGAGGTTGTAAACAGGGACGGAGCCCAACAATGTGAGCGCGGCCAAGGTACGGTAATGGGGCGCGACATCGCCGGTTTTGAGGATGGTCAGGACAACGAGGAGCGAGATCAGCAGCAGGTTTGCCACCGACAGCTGAATCCAGAAGGTCAGCCCGCGTACACGTGTTGACGATGAGTGTCCAAGCTTCATTTGGTTGACTACAGTCCTTTATCTAACCAATTGCGGTCTAATCATGAGTGATCAAACACGCTACCGCCCTGAGGTTGCAAACGGGCTTCCTCAACGCCGGGGTGTCTCGATCCGCTTAATCGTACTAACTTGGGTTTAAAATAAGCGAAAGATCTTACACCATGATGGATGGGCGACACAGAGAAAGGGATAAACCGACCGTTATTCAAAACCGGGTAGCGGAAGACCAATACTCAACACCCGTATCCATCCGGGTTTTGTGATTGCCAACGCCAGGCATCGGCCATCATCTCCTCCAGGCCTCGGCGGGCTGTCCAGTCGAGCTCGGTACGTGCCTTGGCGGGATCGGCATAGCAGGTGGCGATATCCCCCGCTCGTCTGGGCACAACCTGATAGGGCACCGGCCGTCGAGATGCGCTCTCGAACGCCTTGACCATCTCAAGCACCGAATAGCCCTGGCCAGTACCCAGGTTCCAGATATGCGCGCCTGCTCGATCCTGCAGATATCGAAGCGCCGCCAGATGCCCTGCCGCCAGATCGACCACATGGATATAGTCACGCACCCCCGTCCCGTCTGGGGTCGGGTAGTCATTACCAAACACCGACAGCCGCTCCAGCTTACCGATCGCCACCTGCGCGATATAGGGCAACAGGTTATTGGGGATGTCGTTGGGGTCCTCCCCGATAAGCCCGCTTTCATGGGCACCGACGGGGTTGAAGTAGCGCAGAATCGCGATCCGCCAACGCGGATCGGAACGGACGGCATCCTCGAGCATCTGCTCCACCATCAGCTTGCTGCGCCCATAGGGGTTGGTCGGCAATCCTGGCGGACAGGCTTCACTGATAGGGATTTGCTGCGGGTCGCCATACACCGTCGCCGAGGAGCTGAACACCAGTGTGAACACCCCCGCGGCCTGCATCGCCTGGGTCAGCACCAGAGATCCGTTGACGTTGTTGTCGTAATACTTGAGCGGTTGATCGACACTCTCCCCGACCGCCTTCAATCCGGCGAAATGCAGCACCGCACCTATCTTGTGCTCGGCAAACAGCCTATCCAGCAGCGCGCGATCACGAATATCACCTTCGATAAACGCGGGCGAACGCCCGGTTATTCTCTCGACCCTCGCCAGCGACTCGCGACTGGCGTTGCAGAGGTTATCCAGCACCAGCACATCATGGCCGGCTTGCAATAATTCAACACACGTATGTGAGCCGATATAGCCGGCGCCGCCGGTTATCAGGATTTTTTGACTCATACTGCGCTCGGTGCCCCGTTGTCCTTTGCCAATTTTCGCCGCACGAAATCAGTGCTTTGCAATCCGATCCATGTGGATCCCTTCGGTATGCAGCCAATCGACAATGCTAGAAGAGGGTGTGAATCCACGTACGGCGCGTTCCAGAGTATGTCTCGCGGTATTACTATCCGAATTGGTCACCGCAATCTCCAAAGTCTGTAACAGGTCATGTAGCGTCTGTGAGGGCAGGACCTCCTCTTCGGCACGCATGATCTTGGGATGCGTCGTGCCTACGACGTTTTCTCCGATCAGCAACTCTTCATACAGCTTTTCTCCCGGACGCAGTCCGGTGTACTCGATCCTGATCTCTCCGCCGGGTGTTTCATCTGAGTGGATCTCTCGTCCCATCAGGTTGATCATACTCCTGGCGAGATCGACAATACGGACTGGCTCGCCCATATCCAGCACGAATACATCGCCGCCTCGCGCCATGGAACCGGCCTGAATCACAAGGGAGGCCGCCTCGGGGATGGTCATGAAAAAACGGGTAATTTCGGGATGGGTGACGGTAACCGGGCCACCGGCTTGTATCTGTTTTTTGAACAGCGGCACGACCGAGCCGGATGATCCCAGCACGTTACCAAATCGAACCATTGAAAATACGGTTTTCCCATCCGCTCTCGCGGCCAGATCCTGCAGCACCAGCTCGGCTAGACGCTTGGTCGCTCCCATAACGTTGGTTGGACGTACGGCCTTGTCGGTGGATATGAGCACAAACCTTTCCACTCCATGCTTCAGGGCGGCCTCCGCCATTACCTGTGTACCGAACGAATTGTTGCGGACCCCTTCGATTACGTTGTGCTCAACCAGAGGGACGTGCTTATACGCCGCTGCATGGTAAACAGTCTGTACTTCGAACCGCTTTAATATTCGCTCAACTCTGCCGATATCCAGCACCGACCCCAAAATAGGATAGATGGCAACCCCCAATCCATGCTCGTCAGATAGATCTTTCAACTCCTGCTCTATTGAGTACAGTGCGTACTCACTCAGTTCGTAGAGCACGAGCGCCTTTGGAGCGCTAAACAGCGTTTGACGGCAGATCTCCGAGCCGATAGAACCGCCGGCGCCACTTACCAATACCACCTTTCCACGAATACTGCTGTCCAGTAAAGACTGGATAGCCGGTACCGTTTCCCGCCCCAGCAGATCCTCCGGGTCGACATCGCGCAGGCTGTCCACGGCTGCGCCGGAAACTATCTCCACCATCGATGGAATGGTTTTTACATGGACCGAATACTCTGAAAGCTGTTCCAGTATTTTCCGGCGTTCTGACGCACTAATCGAGGGCAAAGCCAGCAGCACATGGGACACCTTGTGCTCCTGGATCAGCTTGCCTAGCGATGCAGGTGAATTCACCGTCAAGCCCGCAACCGTTCCTTTCCAAAGTGCCGGCTCATCGTCGACAAAGCCGACTGGTACGTACTCTGCTCCACTCGACAATGATGCTGCCAACTGGACACCGGCGCCCCCGGCGCCGTAGATGAGCACGGGCTCGCGAGTGGTCTTGCGGTTAAGCAGCCAGTGATAGTAGTTGCGAATAAACAGCCGACTTCCACCCACATACACCAACGCGACCAGTGCAAAGATGACCGGTACCGAGCGTGGGAAAGGATCAACCCTGAATAGAAATGCAGCTGCCCACATAGAGAGAGCGAGCAATACAACGCCCTTGGCAACCGCGAGAATCGCCTGGGCGCCCATAAACCGCACAACTGCGCGATATAGGCCTAACCGCATGAAGATATACAGGCCTGCTATAGGCGTGACGATGAAAAGCCACCAAGCCTCATGCAAGTAATATGACGGCCACCATTCAGCCATCCTGAGCGCATAGCTCGACCACAACGCAAACGGCAACGCGATAAAATCGGCCACCACCATAATCAGCTTCTTGACATTTCGGCTCAGCGATAAGAACCGATAATGAATGGGGGACTGGGGGTTACCCAAAATGTTCATGCATGGAACTCTCTTAGTGCCTGACCCGATCGCCCGTGCCTTTACCCACCAGGGTCATGGCGATATAACGGAAATAGTTCCTCAGCGACATGCTGCTCACCATCTCCTTATCGGTCTTCGCGAGCAGTTCAGGTGTAGACATATCGATCTCGTTGACCTGTGCCAACCCGGTTATCCCAGGCCTAACCGCAAATACGCCCTGCGCATCGCGGGCGGCTATCAACTCCTCCTGGTTGAACAGACAGGGCCTCGGCCCGACCAGGCTCATCTCCCCCTTGAGCACGTTCCACAACTGCGGCAACTCATCCAGCTTACTGCGGCGCAGGAAACGACCAAACGGCGTGATCGAGGTGCTGCTGGCCAAATGAGTGGCAACCGATGCCGTATCCACCTTCATGGTGCGAAACTTCACCAGCGTAAACGGTTTCTTGTTCCGCCCCACCCGCTCCTGGCGAAATATTGGTGAGCCAGTATCGAACAGCCCGATAAGCGTAAGCAGCAGCAATACTGGAAAACCGAACACCAACCCCATCAGGGCAAATACAAAATCCAATAAACGAATCAACACGAAACCCTTCTATTCCGAGCCCTAGACCAAGTGCATACGCCGCAGGGACATATCAACGATTAGCGAAGCAGCGCCTCAACCCCTCTTCCACACCAACCGGCGGCGTCCACCCCAGCAGGTTTCGCGCCTTGCTAATGTCCACCTGCAAAGAGCCAAGCAGACGCTGTGCAACGGCTTTTTTACCCAAGAGTGTAGCCCCCAGCATTAGCACTCCGGTCGGTACTGGAATCAGACGTGGAGGCTTGGCCATCGCTCCAGCGACTCCACGCAACAACTCCGTGGTCGACAAATCATGACCGTCTCCGGCCAGAAATACCTGATTAGCGGCAGCAGGATGCTCGATGCAGGTGACGATCAGGTCAACCAGGTTGTCGAGTGCAACCAGAGAACGTTTATTGTGGATAGAACCTAACGGCAGCGGGATGCCTCTCTCGACCATCTTGATCATGCTGGCGAAGTTGCCTTTGACGCCGGGGCCATACACCAACGGTGGACGCACGATGACGACATCCATACCCGTTTCTTCCGCTATGCGTCGCAGCCCCTGTTCAGCTTCCAGCTTGGAAAGTCCATAGGCGTCTTCCGGCGAGGGGTTATCTTCCGCCGTAAAAGGCGCCCCCGAAAAAGTCTGCTCGCCGTTCACTTTGATGGAGCTGATGAATATAAAGCGCTCGACACCACTTTTCGCGGCTTGGCGAGCCAGGTTGAGTGTGCCGTCAACATTGATCTTTCGATACTCGGCTAAGGGATCTGCCACCTCATCTTTCATGATGTGGGCGCGGGCAGCGGTATGGATGATAACCTGCTGTCCAACAAGTGCGTTGGACCAATCCTGAGCGGAGTTCAGCCCCTCAATGACAACCTGTTCTCCAGCCACCGGGGTGACCTGACGCCTTACCACACAGGTAAGTTGATAGCGAGCGTTCTGCGCCAGACGCCTGGCCAACCGTTGACCAAGAAAACCCGTTGATCCAGTAAGCAGGACCTTCATGACTCCAACCCTTCGAACAGGATATTACTAAAGTTTTGAGCCAGCTGACTGTACTCGTGTTGTTCCAAGGCCGCCTTGCGTCCGTTCTCTCCCAACGCATCTCTTTCCTGGGGGGATAACTGATACAACCTCAGCACAGCATCCGCCAGTTTTTCAGCATCTTGAGCGGGCACTTGCAACCCGGCCCCCGCTTCTTCGATAGGTTTATATTCACCGGAATCAATAGCGTAAATAACCGGCTTAGCCGAATACAGGTAATCGAACAACTTATTGGGCGAAACCCCGAAACGAAACAAAGGGTCTTTGGTCAAGCCAATATAGCAGGCATTAAACTTGGCCAGCATTGCTTGAATTTCAACTTTGGGTATGGGATCTATAAAATAAACGTTATTCAGATCCTTTTCTTTTACCAACTGCTGTAAAGCTACTTTTTCCTTCCCGGCACCGACCAGTACAAAGGCGATATCAGAATACTGCCGAAGCCGCTCAGCGGCATCAACAAGCGTATCCAACGCGTTAGCCGTTCCAATCGCGCCTGTATATCCCACAATGAATTTATCCAGGGGCAGTTGGCCATTAGCCGTTGAATTCAGCGGAGCCTTCAGGCCAACTTCTTCCAGCGAGAAGCCATTGGGTACCCAGGCAAACTTACTTCGGGGCATACCTCGGCTTATCATATGTTCAACAGAGTTCTTGAGATTCGAGATGACTCTCTCGGAATCTCGGTAAGCACGATCTTCAACCCACTGCATCAAGCGGATAAAAGGATGTTTCTGGGAAAAACCGCCAACCTCTGTCAACGTCAATGGCCAGATATCCCTAACCTCAAAAACAAGCCTCGCGCCAAATTTTAAAGCTAGACTTTTAGATCCCATGAATGAGATAAGTGAAGGCGACGAGCACACAACCACATCCGGAGGATCTGGAATTAGCTTAGCCAGTTTTTTAATGCGATATGAAAACAGGAACCAACCTAAAGCTCTTACCTTACTGTGAGCCTCCGAATAGCTCGGCATCCTGACCCAAACCACAGTAAAGTTTCCCTGTCGGTCACATCGAAACATCGAGTCGAACACAGGCTTCTCACGTAACAAGTGATGAGCGCCAGAGGTTATCAAATAGACGTTATAGCCCTGCTTCGCTAACTCCTTACCGAGATAATAGTGGCGTCCAGCATAGCCGTACTCTGGTGTGGAGGCATATTGATTAACAATCCATACAGTTTTCGTCATGCGCCAGTCGACACCAACTTGCTGACGATCCTCTGCGAAGCCTGCCCCCCACCATATAGCTGCTCACTATCCACTACTTTACGGCCAAAGTGCCTAGCGGCGGCTTCCACAATTCTTGTTTTATCGGCCCCAACCAGCTCATTGGCACCAATGTCAATCAACTCACGCCACTCAGTCTGGTCCCGCATGATCACACAGGCCTTGCGGAAGAAGAACGCCTCTTTCTGTACGCCACCACTATCCGTCAATACCAGCTGCGCACGATCGAGCAACCAAACCATCTCGAAATATCCGACTGGATCAATCAAATTAACGTTCAGATCCAAGCCATGCTGGGCAATCAGCTTACGAGTGCGAGGATGCAACGGTAGTACTACGGGTGCCAATGTTTTATGAATGTGGTTTAGTGCAGTAACGATGCTCGACAGTCGCTTGGGATCATCGGTATTCTCTGCTCGGTGAAGCGTGGCCAGAATGAATTGTTCAGGTAGTTCGGCACCAACTGGTGCAGCAGCGCGCTCCGCGAACAGCAACGCCGCGTCTTGCATCACATCACCGACTTGCAGAACCTGAACCGGCTTAGCTTTGAAACCCTCTTTGTGCAGGTTATCTACCGCCGTTGCCGTAGGGCAAAATAGCATGTCACTAACTTGGTCGGTCAGGATGCGGTTGATCTCCTCCGGCATCTGCATATTGAAGCTTCGCAGTCCTGCCTCCACATGCGCAACCGGAATATGCAGCTTTGCCGCGGCCAAAGCACCCGCTAAAGTGGAGTTAGTGTCGCCATACACGAGTACTCTATCCGGTTTGTGTTCTAATAGAGCCTGCTCGATTTCAGCAAGCATACGTCCGGTCATCTCGCCGTGGCTTCCGCCATTAATGTCCAGCTGAACATCTGGTTTAGGGATACCCAACTGATTAAAGAAAATATCGGACATATTGGCGTCAAAATGCTGACCAGTGTGCAGCATGATCTCTTCTATGCCTTCTGTTTTCTGAATTGCACGAGAAACCACGCTAGCTTTTATGAATTGTGGACGTGCGCCGATTACAGTTAGTATACGTTGTTGCATCTACTGACCTTTTATTAGCTAGCATGCCTAATCATTTCAACCAATTTATTTACTGTTTTCTCCTGATTAAACTCGGAGAAAACTCGCTGAAAGCCTAGCTCCGCAAGTTGCCTGCGTCTTTCGTAAGACTCCACAAGATCATCTAGCACCTTAGCCAACCCTATATGATCATGTGGGTCGACCAACTCACCAAAGCGTTCATCGCCTTCGCCCTGAAGCAGCTCAGGTATCCCACCAGTAGAAGTAGAAACTACAGGTATACGGGATGCCATTGCCTCCATGAGACTAACCGGTATTCCTTCATGCAACCCTTTACCGAGATCCTGGCTAGGCAGAACGACCAGATCAATCTTTTTATCGTTATACCAGCTAATTAGAGTTGAGTGGGGAACGTGCCCTTCGAAACGAACCAGCTGGCTTATACTCAAGTTTCTTACGGTTTGCTCCAGCGACCCTCTCAACTCGCCATCTCCTGCAACGATAATATTTACATCGCCCCTGTTTCTCATTACTGAGACGGCTTTAAATAATAAAGAATGCCCCTTTACAGGAATGAGATTAGCTGGACACAAAATAGTTAACTTTCTATTTGAAAAGTCTTTTCCTAAACCATCGCTCGTCGAAAAATCCGATATATTAACCCCAAGATGCAAAATACGGATTTTCGCATCACTCAATAATGCACGATCTTTCGCGAGTACAACACCACTTTTGGATATAAACCTTACAAAGCTAGCCGACGAAAACTTTTCGTTTAAAAGGTTATTGACCACTATATCACCACGATGGGCGGTAACGCTCCAGTTAATTCCCGTCAGCCGGCTCGTAACCATGGCCAATGTAGATGGAGTTGTTAACCAATGGGCATGTATATGGTCTACCGACTCGTTACGTAACTTGGCAGACAACCACAATGCCTTCGGTATCACTATAAAATTTTTAAAACAGTTCTTATAATTCCTATCAGATACTAAACACAGCAACCTAACAAGTGTAAAGGGCCTAGTAAAAATAAATTTCATGAAGTTAAAAAAAACAGTCCAGGCAAATGATGGCTGAGCTACCAGTATTACTCGCTCATCTAATTCAAATGTATTTGGATTGCCTTTTCGTAAAATTGTTGGAAACAGTAAAACATCATTCCCCGCTCGAGCGACTGAGTTAACCTCAGAAATAACAAAGCTTTCCCCTTTTCCGAAAGGCGCTGAACTTGAAATCACAAGAATTTTCATGAGGATAGTATGTCCTCAAAGAACCTAACCCTCACAGTTTCCTTTTTTTCAATTGAAAGAACATGTTCTCCGAATTTTCGCGCACTGTTTCTAACCAAACGATTGCGATGCACTTGAGCAATAAAACCCTCAATCTTACCAATATTTTCAACTACATTATTTTCGCTATTAGGCAACTCAAGATAAAAAGGGAAACTGCCATTTATATCTGTATCTTTACTTGCCCCTACAACAGGTAAACCTTGAGCAAAGTATTGACGCGTTTTGAGGGGACAGGCCTCATTCATTTTCTTGCGATGCAATGCCAAAGTGCCTATACCAACATCCATTTTCAACACGAGTTTCTGTACTTCCCCCCCTGACAAATAGCCATGACAGATTACATTTTCGGGTAAATACCCCCATTTCTCTTCGCACTCCTGACGGTCAGGTCCTGCAATATGCATAGTGCAATGGGGAATTTTTTCGGCTATAACACCCAGCTTATCCAAACCATGCCATGTTTGGCCCGGCGAACCAATAAACACCAGTTGTGGACTATCATTTCCCGTATCTTCACAAAAATCATAATCGGTTACCTCTACGCCATTTGCTATTACAGTCCTTTTAAACGAGAAATCACAAAAATCAGAAGAATTAGCTAGCTCTTCAGTTACAAAAACAAGTCCATGTGCTCCACGCAGAGAAAAACCTCGAAAAAAAGAATTATAAAAGCCCGTATACTTACTCTTTTGCAGATACTCATATCTATCGTTTGAGTTTATTTCAACTACAAACTTACCGGCGAACCTTGGAATTTTATAGACATTAAGCGAGGGAAACAAATATCGACTATAAGTCAAATCTGGGTTAATTTCTTTCAGCGAATCAACAACAAAACCGTACTGCCATGACAACCTCCTCAATAAAGCAATACTGTTTTCACAAACCAATTTTAAAGGTTCTCTTTTAAAAACGACCTCTCCGTCGGAATTAGTTACAATCCCAGTTTTATGCATTACTTTGTATACAGTATGTCCAAGCAATTCCCAGCAGTCTATCTGCTTTTCAATTTTATATTTTAAGCCAGGGTGCTTTTCTAAATCTTCACCCAATAAATATGCAATACGCATTTAAATACCAAAGCAAATCAACATAAAACAAAAAATCTCAGAGAAGAGATGCATCCACACTCAACTAAAAATATTAACTCGATCGTTACTCACGACCACTTTCAGGAAAAAAGTGATGCCAGCACCTTAACAACTTTTTCTTGTTCATCAATTGTTAAATATGGATGCATCGGAAGACTCATCACTTCGCCGGACACTATATCTCCCACTGATAATTGTATGAGTTTATTTGAAACAGCTGGCTGCTTGTTAAGCGGTATTGGATAATGCACTGCTGTAGGGACTCCATTCTCTTTAAGCTTTAGCTGAGCCACATCTCTATTTTTTACTCGAATTGTATACTGTGCCCAAGCTGACACGTTGTGTAGTTCTACCTCTGGGGTTGTTCTTATACCTGCCTCGCTCAACAGCTCTGTGTAGGATCCAGACACCTGATTACGAAGTTCGATCTCTTCAGATAATATTTCAAGTTTGGGAAGCAGAATCGCCGCCTGAATTGTATCTAAACGACTGTTCACTCCCACTCGAATATGGTGGTATCGCCTATCCTGGCCATGACGGGCGATTTGTCGCATGACGATTGCCAGCTCTTCATCATTGGTGAAGATCGCCCCGCCATCGCCGTAACACCCCAAAGGTTTGCTGGGGAAGAAACTAGTACAGGCAATAGTACTGAGGTTGCAGGATTTTTTGCCCTTATAGCTGGCACCGAAGCTTTGTGCCGCATCCTCTATTACGGGGATACCATGTTTCGCAGCTATAGCGTTAATGGCATCAAAATCGGCACACTGCCCATAGAGCGAAACCGGAATGATCGCTTTTGTTCTAGGCGTAATCGCGGCTTCAAGCTTGGTGGGATCGAGGTTATAGGTGCGAGGATCGATATCAACGTAAACCGGTTTCGCACCTAAAAGGGCTACTGTTTCTGCCGTTGCGATATAGGTAAATCCGGGTGTAATCACCTCATCGCCTGGGCCGATGCCAAGTGCCATTTGGGCAATCTGCAGAGCATCCGTTCCGTTAGCGCAGGTTATACAATATTTGGCGCCGGTGAATTCAACCAGCTTTTCTTCTAGCTCGGACACCTCGGGACCAAGGATGTATTGCCCATGAGCCAGTACTCTTTGAATGCCTGCATCAATCTTGTCTTTAATGCGGGACTGTTGAGCGGCCAGATCGATGAATTGCATAGATTCCTATTTACGCTTCACATGCGAAGTACAAATGAGTTAATTACTGTCTGGTAAGGCGCTCGCCATTGAGCATATATGCAGCGCCAGTATGCTGACATATCGCCGTCGCCTGTCCTGATAGCGGCAGGTCGAGCTGCTCTCCGAACTCGCTCATCCAGCCAATCTGCCTGGCAGGCACACCCACCATCAGTGCATAAGCGGGCACATCCTTGTTGATTACGGCGCCTGCTCCGATAAAGGCATATTCACCGATGGTGACGCCGCAGACAATCGTGCAGTTGGCCCCCAAGGTCGCCCCCCTTTTCACCAAGGTGTCACGATACTCACTTTTTCGCTCTATTAGCGAACGTGGGTTATAAACATTGGTGAACACCATGCTGGGACCGCAGAAGACGCCCTCCTCCAAGTGTACATTGTCGTACACGGAGACGTTGTTCTGGATCTTGCACTGATCCCCGATGATGACCCTGTTACCGACAAAAACGTTTTGGCCCAGCGAAACCCCCTTCCCGATTCTGGCGCCGCCACACACATGCACGAAGTGCCAAACGCGGCTACCCTCACCAATCTGAGCGCCATCATCGACGATAGCGCTGGGGTGGATCATCACACTCATGCAATCACCTGTTTCAGGAAGGGGTGATAATCACCTGTCAGGCCCTGCGGTTTTGAATCACGGATATGTGATACGGTTTCGATGGCCACTCTGTTTTCGTCCAAGCCGAAGCCATTACCCTTCAGAATCTCTTCGTAACTGCGGGTATGCAGATCGGTAAAGCCGCCCGAAAACTCGATCTCTTCGCCTTCACAGGTAATGGAACGATAGGTGCGCTGCCCGGTTGCCCGAACCTCGGCGGGCACGTCGTTGATATCGATAGACAGGAACCAGCGAACACGCGCCTGCGCATATTCCAGATAACCAGCGGCTTTGGTATCCGAGCTATAGTGCACTACATTCTGCTGCAACTCTCCGAAGACGAAGTGCAGCATGTCGTAAAAATGAACACCGATATTGGTGGCTATACCACCCGATTTTTTGGTGTCGCCTTTCCAGGATTGAAGATACCAATGACCACGCGAGGTGATGTAAGTCAGGTCAACTTCGTGCTTATGTGCCCTGGAGCCACTTTGAACCTTGTCACGCAGAGCGATGATGGCAGGATGCAGACGCAATTGCAGGATGGTATTCACCTTGTGCCCTGTATCACGCTCGATCTCCTGAAGACCATCTATATTCCAGGGGTTCAATACCAACGGTTTCTCGCAGATGGCATCTGCACCGGAACGCAGGGCAAAACGCATGTGTGAGTCGTGCAGGTAGTTGGGAGAACAGATGGATATGTAATCCACCTTTTTATCGCTGTTGGCACGGCGCAACTTGTCGACATGACGGTCAAAACGCTCAAACTCGGTAAAGAAGTCCGCATCCGGAAAGTGGCTGTCGATAATACCAACGGAGTCATTCACATCCAGCGCAGCGACCAGTTCATTTCCCGTGTCCTTGATCGCTTTCATATGACGCGGAGCGATGTAACCGGCCGCGCCGATCATGGCAAACTTTTTCATTATTGAATCTCTTAAGCTTTGATGATGTGGGCCGCCGGCTCGCGGAATTTGCCGCGGCTGTCGATGATCAACTTGGCATTCTGCTTGATCAGTTCATAATCGAAACGATCATGATCGGTCGCCAAAACCACGGCATCGAACCTCGCCAGGTTTTCAGCGGTCAACGACTCGCTGGAGAGTTCGAAATGGTGTTCACGCATTTTGGGGAATACCGGCACATGGGGGTCGGAGTAGGCAACGCTGGCCCCCTTGGCCTCGATCAGTTCCATGATCTCGACAGAGGGCGATTCGCGCATATCATCAACGTTTTTCTTGTAGGCAATTCCCAACACCAGCACGGAGCTGTTTTTCAGCGCCTTGCCGGAATCATTCAACCCGTCCATCAGTTTGCTAACGACATATTCCGGCATGGCACGATTGACCTCACCCGACAGCTCGATAAACCGCGTATGAAGCCCGTACTCACGCGCTTTCCAGGTCAGGTAGAAGGGGTCAATCGGAATACAGTGGCCACCGAGCCCAGGGCCGGGATAGTAGGCTGTGAAACCAAACGGTTTGGTCTTGGCTGCATCTACAACTTCAAAGATATCGATCCCCATGCGGTCAGCGACGATCTTCATCTCGTTCACCAAACCGATATTGACCGCTCGATGGATGTTCTCCAGCAGCTTGGTCATCTCGGCAGCCTTCGTGGAACTGACCGGCACCACTTGATCGATTGCCTGTTCGTACAGCGCGACTCCTGCTTGTAAACAGGCCTGCGTATGCCCTCCCACTACTTTGGGAATTGTGCGGGTTTCAAAATCCGGGTTACCTGGATCCTCACGCTCTGGTGAATAGACGAGGAATATATCCTCACCGACGACCAGTCCGCCCTCTTCAGCCCGCGGCAGCAGTTCTTCCTCGGTAGTGCCTGGATAGGTGGTGCTTTCCAGTGAAACAACTTGCCCTGCGCGCAGATATGGCTTAAGCGCATCCATGGTATTGATGACAAAGCTGATATCGGGCTCTCGGTATTTGTTCAGCGGGGTAGGCACGCACATAATCAAGGCATCGCACTCAGCCGCTCGACTGAAATCAGTGGTCGCTTCAAACCCCGACTGTCTCGCAGCCGCTATACTGGCTGAAGGGATATGCTCGATATAGCTGCTACCCGAATTCAGGCGTCCAACTTTTTCTGCATCAATATCGATCCCGAGTACGCGGTAACCGATAGAGTTGTAACGCAGCATCAAGGGCAAGCCGACATATCCGAGGCCCGCTATACCGATCACAGCTTCTTTTGTTTGAAGTTTTTCGATGGTGGTTTGATGTATGGACATGTATTTCCAACTTTACATTTCAAAAATATAGAAACCAAAACGCAGACCGTTTCTAGCCGACGTCTTACTTAATTGGGCAAATCAAATTGGATATAACCAAAGCGGTTATTTCAGTGGTGCTTTTTTAAAAAATTACCTCAAGAATCGCTACCAAACAGATCCCGCGTATACACCTTCGACCCAACATCGCGAATCTCGTCCGTCATGCGATTGGCGAGGATGACGTCGGCCTCCTGCTTGAACGCTTCCAGGTCGTGAATCACACGCGAGTGAAAGAACTCATCCTGCTCCAACACCGGCTCATACACCACAACCTCCACACCCTTCGCCTTGATCCGCTTCATCACCCCCTGAATGGCAGAGGCGCGGAAGTTATCGGAGCCGCTTTTCATCACCAGACGGTAGATACCGACAACCTTCGGGTTACGCCGCAGTACCGAGTCGGCGATAAAGTCCTTGCGGGTGGTGTTGGCGTCGACGATGGCGCGGATCAGGTTACTGGGGACATCGGCGTAGTTGGCGAGCAGCTGCTTGGTGTCTTTCGGCAGGCAGTAGCCGCCGTAGCCGAAGGAGGGGTTGTTGTAGTGGCTGCCGATACGGGGATCCAGGCCGACGCCTTCGATGATGTGGCGGGTATCCAGGCCGTGGGTTTCGGCGTAGCTGTCGAGCTCGTTGAAGTACGCGACACGCATCGCCAGGTAGGTGTTGGCGAACAGTTTGATCGCTTCGGCTTCGGTGCTGTCGGTGAACAGGGTCGGCACATCCTGCTTGATCGCGCCCTGTTGCAACAGGGCTGCAAAGCGTTTCGCGCGTTCGGTCTGCTCGCCGACGATGATACGGGAGGGGTAGAGGTTGTCGTGAAGCGCCTTGCCTTCACGCAGGAATTCGGGCGAGAAGATGATCTGGTTGGTGTTGAACTGCTCGCGTACGCCGGCGGTGTAACCCACCGGTACGGTCGATTTGATCACCATCACCGCATCGGGATTGATCGCCATTACATCCCGGATAACGGCTTCGACACTGTTGGTGTTGAAGTAGTTGGTCTCCGGGTCGTAGTCGGTCGGGGTGGCGATGACAACGAACTCGGCGCCTTTGTACGCGCTCTCCTTGTCCAGGGTCGCACGAAAGTTCAGCGTTTTCTCCGCCAGGTACTGCTCGATCTCGACATCCTCTATCGGGGACTTGCGATCGTTGAGCAGTGCGACCTTCTCCTCGACGATATCGAGCGCCACCACTTCGTTATGCTGGGCAAGAAGGATGGCGTTGGAGAGACCTACATAGCCGGTGCCGGCAATTGCAATTTTCACTGTTCTGTCTTACCCGTTGATCGAGAAGTACCGAACATAGCGCTGACCACCCGGCGTTTTACCGCCCGGTTTTGACCTTTCCTGGTCTTCAGACACGCTACCGCCCGGAGGTTGCCTGTCGGATACTCCCCAAAACCCTGCTTTGGACACCTTTTGCGAAGGCGCCCCCACCAATTTGAACAGGCCGATTCTACACGACTTTGGTTGGCTGCCCTACAGGCCTATAATCCGAACTGGCTTTTCGATTGATTGGGTACAAGATGTCTGGCTATCACTGGTATGTCGTGCAATCCAAGCCGGGGCAGGCGGCGCGCGCCTGTGCCGAGCTTGAAAATCAGGGCTATGACGTTTTTTTCCCGCAGATAGGGGTCGAAAAGATCAAGCGCGGCAAACGTGTGGAGCAGATCGAGCCTCTGTTCCCCGGCTACCTGTTCATCTATCTGTCGGAGATTGAGAGCAACTGGCGCCCGATTCGTTCCACTCGGGGCGTAGCGAAAATGGTCAGCTTCGGCAACAAGCCCGCCATTGTGCCGCACGACGTGGTTGAAGCCTTGCGACGCAAACTGCGCAGCGGCAGGGAACCGGAGCATCAGCTCAAGGTGAACCAGAAGGTCGAGATCGCGGGGGGGCCCTTCCGCGGCCTGGACGCGGTGTTCCTGCAGTATGACGGCGAACAGCGTGCGTTTCTGCTGCTGGAACTGCTGGGACGCTGGCAGAAGTTGTCCGTCGATCTGAAGGATATCAGTGCTGAATAATCTAACCCTCCGTAGTACGCTTAATCGTACTGTATACAAGCACTTTCGGTGCTGGGGATAGAAACATGAACACAATGACGGCCAATGAGCTGAAGACCAAAGGGGTTTCGGCGGTAGTAGCCCGTTTAAAGACCGATGAAGAGGTCATTATCTCCGTGAGGGGGCAAGACCGTTCCAGGGGCGTTTAAGCGGACTATCCTCCGTCTCGATCAATATGAGTTATCGCACCCCAAAATAGCGCTTGGCGGTGGTGGAGACCTTCCTTGAGCGCCTCGCAGAACCTTAACACAAGTCAATCCGGCTTGTCGGCCCGATTGTGGTACAGGGGTGGCAGACCTTCGAGCACCTGTTGTACCTGCTGGTACAATCCCGGAAGGTCTCTGTGGATCGTCTTCCAGACGATTTCCAGGTCAACCTTGAAGTAGGCATTGCGCATCTGATAGGCAAACGCCAGTGGCAATTCAGGATGTTCTGCTGCGAACTCAGGGTAATGCTTTTCGATGTTATTGCTGGCCTCACCGATGATCTCGAAGTTGCGGATCACGGCATCCTGAGCCATCTCATTCTCCAGAAATGTAACTTCGCTCATCTCCTCGGTATAGCGGTCGATGCGCTCGATGGCTTCGAGGATGTGCGTCAGATAGTCCGCGATGCGTTGCTTGTCACGACTCATACCGGTACTGCCTCGGCAAGAACGGACGCCCGAAACTTCTCCGGCAACGCCTTTGGGGTCAGAACATCGACCGGCACGCCAAGCAGTTGTAGCAGTTCGTGCCGGATCGCGCCGATATCGAACAGTGTTGTCTCTGGCATCGGGTCGATGAGGATGTCCAGGTCGCTGTCTTCGGTGTCATCGCCGCGGAGGACGGAACCGAAGACGCGGGCATTTCCGGCACGGTGGGACGCCACCACGCGCCGGATAGCCTCTCGATTAGCGGCCAGGGCTTCGGACGGTTTCATGCCTTTTACTCCACAGTAAGATCCGATTTCATGATAGCGTGACACTGGGGAAGATGGGAACAAGTCCGAATTTTCTACCCAGTGTCATACTTCGTTTTCGGACAGCCCCCCCTCAAATTCAGACTCCCTTGTTTGATAGCTGTCACTCCCTGGACCCAAGATAGGTCCGCCAGCCGCCATATGCGGTGATCTCCTCGGCACCCTCCAGCCCATGCGGCTCGCAGATAAAGCCCGAGACCGAATGACCGTCGGCGAGACGCACCTTGCCGATGCCCAATGGCGCCGGTATACCTGCAACGAAGCTGCCGAACTCGGCTGTCGGCAGCGACCAGATCTCCACGTCGATCGCGGCACCCCGCTCTTCGTCCAGCACCAACCCCGGCCGATAGGGAGGACCACCCGCCAGCGCATAGAAGCGATAGATCGGTGCAGTGGTTGTCCTCTGCTTCAGCAAGGCACCACGCTCGGTCAGTTGCCAGTTCAACGGTAAACCTTCCAGATGGGCACCACACACCAGCAGATCGATCCAATCCGGGTTACCCACCGGGTTAGCGCTCATGACGGGCTTTTCCGTTGTCTTTTCGCCCCCCAGAGGCAGCGCCAGCCCCTGCTGAATGCGGTTGGCGATCGACAGCAAGGCGCGATCGCTGAAGTGGTTACCCACTAACGTGATGCCGAACGGCATGCCTGCATCGGTGAACGCGGTCGGTACCGCGACCGCCGTCATATCCAACAGGTTCATGAAGTTGGTGTAATAGCCGAGTTGGGAGTTGAAGAGGATCGGCTCCGCCAGCAGTTCGTCGACGGTGAACAGACGCCCGGCCGTGGGTGTCAGCAGGCAGTCGAGTCCGGCCATCTGTGCCAGGCAGCTCTGTTTCAGCGCCTCCAGGCGATACTGCGCCCGGAACAGATCGGTGGCCAGGGGCTTGGCACCCGGTTCGATGATCGCACGCACCACCGGATGGATAGCCTGCGGATTGTCATCGATCAGTGGCCGGCAGGCGATATAGCGCTCGGAGACCCAGGGGCCTTCATAGAGCAGCAGCGCCGCTTCGTTGAACGGCTCGTAGTCGAATTCGACGAACTCAAACCCCAGCCCCCGCAGCTGTTCCAGGCTCTCTTTATAGGCGTCCTCATACGCCGAGTCGCCAAAGAACTTCAGCTGAGATTCCGGGATGATCCCGACCTTGAGCGCCCCATCGCGGTAGCCATAGTGGCGCGCCTGGTTGGCGAAGGGGTTTTCGCGGCTGTAGCCATCGCGGGTATCCAAGCCCTCGGCACAGGCCAGTACTTCGTTGGCATCATCCGCGGTCAGCGCGAAGATGCTGATGCAGTCGAGGCTGCGACAGGCCGGCACCAGACCGCTGCTGGAGAGCAGGCCCCGGGTCGGTTTCAGCCCGATCAGGTTGTTGAAGCAGGCGGGCACACGGCCGGAACCGGCGGTATCGGTCCCCAGACTGAAGCTGGCCAGCCCCAGCGCCACGGAGACGGCGGAGCCGGCACTGGAGCCGCCGCTGATGTAGTCGGGATCGAAGGCGTTGCGGCCCGGACCGTAGGGGGAGCGGGTGCCGTTCAAGCCGGTGGCGAACTGGTCCAGGTTGGCCTTGCCCACCGGGATGGCACCGGCGTCGATCAGCTGCTGCACCACCTGTGCACTTTGGTCAGGGGTGTAGGCAAATTCAGGGCAGCCGGCGGTGGTCGGGATGCCGGCCAGATCGATATTGTCCTTGATCGCGAAGGGGATGCCCCAGAGCGGGTGGCTGTCTATTTGCTTATCGTTCAGCGCTTCGAGATAGGGCGCCAGCTCCGCTTCGGTCAGTTGATGGATCCAGATATTCCGATCCAAGTACTCGGCCGAACGTGCACGGATATCCGCCATCAGTTGTGCCGGTGTCAGGGTGCCCGTTTTGTACGCCGATCGCAGGTGTGCGATGGTCATCTTGCAGCTCATATCCAACTCCTTAAACCTTCTCTTCAATGACGACGAGCGCCTGTCCCGCGTTGACACGGTTGCCGGCGCTCTGCAGCAGTTGGCTGACCACGCCGGCAGTTGGCGCATGGATCGGGATCTCCATCTTCATCGACTCGAGGATCATCAGTGTCTGCCCCGCCTCCACCGTATCGCCCGGTTGTATCTCGGTCTGCCAGACGCTGCCGGAAACCGGGCTATCAACGATGATCGCGTCCTCCGGCCAGTCGACGCTCTGCTCGGAGGACTCCAACTCCTCGGCCTCGAAGTTGAACTGGCCGTCGGCGTGCCAGCGCGCCAACTCCTCCTCGAAGGCGGCGTTGCGCCGCGTTTTGAAGGCGTCGAGCTCAACCGCGTTCCGCTCGATAAACTGCTCATACTCGGCCAGCGAGAAGCTGGACTCTTCGATCTTCAGCGGATAGCGTCCCTGGGGGAAATCGCGGCGTATTCGCTGCAGTTCATCGTGGCCGACCTCGTAGAAGCGGATCTGGTCGAAGAAGCGCAGCAGCCAGGGGTTCTCGAACTCCGGGGTCTGGCGGTAGCGGTTCCACATCTGCAGGGTGCGGCCGACGAACTGGTAGCCACCCGGCCCCTCCATGCCGTAGACGCAGAGGTAGGAGCCGCCGATACCGACCGAGTTTTCCGCGGTCCAGGTACGCGCCGGGTTGTACTTGGTGGTGACCAAGCGGTGGCGCGGATCGATGGGGGTGGCCACCGGCGCGCCGAGGTAGACATCGCCGAGGCCCATCACCAGGTAGGAGGCGTCGAAGACGATCTGCTTGACCTCTTCGATGCTGTCCAGTCCGTTGATACGACGGATAAACTCCAGGTTGCTCGGGCACCAGGGCGCGTTCCTGCGCACCGACTGGGTGTATTTCTCGATCGCCAGTCGGCACGCCACGTCGTCCCAGGACAACGGGATATGGACGATCCGCGACGGCACCTCCAGCGCGGTGAGCTGCTCCGCCAACGCTGTCTCTGCGCTTTCCAGATGGGTCAGCAGTTCGGTATGGCTCAGGACCTGGGAATCGAAATGGATCTGCAGCGAGCGGATCCCCGGGGTCAGTTCGCGCAGGCCCGGCACTGGATTCTGCTGCAGCCACTGCATCAGTGCGTGGGCACGAAAACGAAGCCGGATATCCAGTGCCTGCTCGCCATACTCTACCAGCAGGAAGTGATCGCCCGCCGCGCGGTAGACGATCTCGTCGCCGAACCGGGAAGCGTCCAGACGCGCCAGCACCGGTGTTTCCGGCTCGACCGGCTGCCATTGAACCGGCTGTTCGGTCAAAGCGCCGATCTGTGCGTGCTGTGCCGCTTCCAGCGCCACCGCCTGCTCGATGGAAAGGGGTACAAAGCGCACCCGGTCACCGGCGCGCAGTTGACCCAGCTTCCACAGGTCCGCCGTGATCACCGTGGCCGGGCAGACGAAGCCGCCCAGTGACGGGCCGTCCGGCCCCAGGATCACCGGCATATCGCCGGTAAAATCCACGGTGCCGAAGGCGTAGGCGTTATCGTGAATATTGGAGGGGTGCAGCCCCGCCTCGCCGCCATCCTTGCGCGCCCATTTCGGTTTCGGACCGATCAGACGCACCCCGGTACGGCTGGAGTTGTAGTGGATCTCCCAGTCGGTGGCAAAGAGGGTGGCGATATCCTCGTCGGTAAAGAAGTCCGGTGCACCGTGTGGGCCGTAGATCACCCGCAGTTGCCACTGGTTGCCGAGCTCCGGTTTCAACGCCTCAGGCAATACCGCTGCGGCCACCGGCTCTGCCGCGACATCCAGTTTCAACACGTCCCCTGCGCGCAGGGCACGGCCGTTATGGCCGCCGAACTGGCCCAGGGTAAAGGTGGACTTGGAGCCCAGATAGTCCGGACACTGGATGCCGCCGCGCACCGCCAGATAGGCACGGGCACCGGCCTCCTTGATCCGCCCCAGGTGCAGTTGCTGGCCCGCTTTCACTGCAATCGTCTGCCACAGGGGCAGCGGCTGCTCACCCCGTTTTTCATCAATAAGCCGCGCCTCGATCTGGGCACCCGCGAGCACAATCTGGGTATCGCCGGCGAAGCTCAGCACCGGCCCCTGCAGGGTGATCTCCAGTGCGGCCGCGTCATCGGCGTTTTCGAGCAGGCGGTTGGCGATACGGAAGGCATAGCTGTCGAACGGACCTGAGGGCGGCACCCCCACATCCCAGTGCCCCGTGCGGCCGGGAAAATCCTGGATCGTGGTCTGGGTGCCGCCCTGAATTACATCGATACGCGCAGGCCGATAGATGAAATCGTTCAGATAGCGCGTGGTCACTTCACCGCGCGCCAGCACGGCATCGCGGCTCAGTGCACGCAGATAGCCGAGGTTGGTCTCGCTGCCGTAGAGTTGGATGTCGTCCAGCGTCCGCTGGAGTTTGGCCAGTGCCGCCGGTCGATCCTCGGCGTGAACGATCACCTTGGCCAGCATCGGATCAAAAAACGGCGGTACGTCGATGCCGGACTCGATCCAGTGGTCGATACGTATCCCCTCCCCCTGTGGGAACTCCACCTGGGTCAGCAGCCCAGCACAGGGCTGGAAGCCGCGATAGGGATCTTCGGCGTAGACCCGTACCTGGATCGCATGGCCGCTGGGCTTGAGTTCGGCGCGCTTCTGATCCAGCGCCATCGTTTCGCCCGCCGCCTGGCGCAGCATCCACTCCACCAGATCGACGCCGTATACCTCCTCGGTGACGCCATGCTCCACCTGCAGGCGGGTGTTCACCTCAAGAAAGTAGAAATCGTCGCTATCGGCATCGTAGATGAACTCCACTGTACCGGCGTTGCGGTAGTGAACGCCGGCGAGTAGCCTCTCGGCGGTGGCGTGCAGCTCGGCACGCACCGCGTCACTCAGGTTCGGTGCCGGACACTCCTCCACCACCTTCTGGTTGCGACGCTGGCTGGAGCAGTCGCGCTCACCCAGCGCCAGCGCATTACCCTCACCATCGCCAAACACCTGCACCTCGATATGGCGGGCGCGCTGGATACACTTCTCCAGGAATACGCCATCGTCGGCGAAGTTGTTGGCGCCCAGGCGTTTAACGCTATCGAAGGCGCCAACCAGATCGGCCTCGTCACGACAGAGCTGCATACCGATACCGCCACCGCCGGCGGTGCTCTTCAGCATCACCGGGTAGCCGATCCGTGCCGCTTCCGCTTTGGCGGCCTCCAGATCGGTCAACAGATCGGAGCCGGGCAGCAGCGGTACCTTGGCATTCAGTGCCAGCTCGCGGGCGCGGTGTTTGAGACCGAACGCCTGCATCTGTTCCGCCGTGGGGCCGATAAAGGCGATCCCGGCCGCTTCGCAGCGCTCGACAAAGGTGGCGTTCTCGCTGAGGAAGCCGTAACCGGGGTGGATCGCCTGGGCACCGCTGTCGGCGGCGATCTGCAGCAGGCGCTGCATATTCAGGTAGGTATCGGCGGCACCGCCCTCGCCCAGGCAATGGGCCTCGTCGGCCAGGCGCACATGTAGGCTGTCGGCGTCACAGTCGGCGTAGACCGCCACCGCGCCGATGCCGAGGCGCTTCAGGGTACGGATGATACGGGTGGCGATGGCGCCACGGTTGGCAATCAGGACTTTGGTAAACATGGTCGAAACCCTGGCGCGGGTCGTCCCGGCGCTTGTTTAGTACGACAGTGGTCGTCCACTGAAGGGCAAAGATCAGTTATCAGTGGTCCCAGACCAGCAGCTCCACCGGCGTCGGGTTGTAGCCGTTGCACGGGTTGTTCAGCTGCGGGCAGTTGGAGATCAGCACCACCACGTCGATCAGTGCGGTCAGCTCCACATACTTGCCCGGCGCGGAGATGCCGTCCTCGAACGTCAGCCCGCCCTGCTCGGTCACCGGCACGTTCATGAAGAAGTTGATGTTGTGGCCGATGTCGCGCTTGGAGATGCCGTACTCGGGGTGCTCGGCGATCGCCAGCATCCAGCTGTCGCGACAGGCGTGCATGCAGCGCTTCTCCAGGTCGTAGCGCACGGTGTTGCTCTCGCTGGCGCAGGCGCCGCCCAGGGTGTCGTGGCGGCCGCAGGTGTCGGCGACGATCTCCAGCATCGGCCGGTTCTCGTTGGAGCGCAGCAGCGAGCCGGTGGTCAGGTAGACATTGCCCTGCTCGCGGAGGGTGTCCATGGCGCTGTAGCGCTCGCTGGGATCGGCGGCGCAGTAGAACAGGGTGTCGGCGGCCTGGTTACCCTCCAGATCGAGGATACGCAGCGTCTGGCCCGCCTTCACGGTGCCGATGTAGTAGTCGCCGGCATCGATGGTCGTGCGGGACACCGCCTGCTCGGGCCGGCGTGTGCTTTCGGTCAGCATGGCTCGCTCCTTATTGGCCCAGGTGATACAGGGCGTTGTTGTGGAAGCCGCGGCGGTTTTCCGGGCGGAAGTTCAGGCAGTAGTCATCGGCGGTCACCGGTTCCGCTTCGCCCAGCTCGATTCGCACCGGCTTGCCCGGATATTCGGCGGCCTGGTTAAGCGGATGCGGGCAGGCGTGCAGCAGCACCAGGCTGTCCATCTCGAAACGCAGCGTCACCGAGCTGCCCGGCGCGCTATGACCTTCAATCAGCGCCAGGGTGCCCTCGGCATCGGTCTCCACCTTGCTGAACCAATTGATATTGGCGGCCATATCGGCACGGCCGAGACCATACTTGGCCAGCTCGACCAGGAAGGCGTCATGACCGTTCTGATGCCAGGCGTTGCGGTCCTGCTGGTAATCGCGCTTGCCCCAGCGTGCGGCGACCTGCTCGGCGTGGCTGTTGCCGCACACCGTCTCGTGCCAGCCCAGGCTGTCCTCGACGATGGAGGCAAAGATCCGCCCCATATCGGAGTAGAGGCAGTTGCCCCGGGTCAGTTTGAAGGTGTGCTGGCACTTCAACGTATCAGGGGCGTTGTAGCGCTCGAGCAGGTTCTCCGGGTTGTAGAACAGCATGCCGACATTAGCGCCACCGTCGATATCGGTCAGCCGCATCTGCGTGCCCTTGCGCAGTCGCAGCGACCAGTGGCCGCCCGGCGCGATCTCTGTTGTATATCGGATCTCGTTCATCTCTTGCTCCTTATCCCGACCTCGGCTCGGCCGGTCTTTCGACACTCGCTCGGTTTGTCGCTCAGCCAAGCCGGGCGACGGGCCGCAGGTTGTCATCGATCTCTTCGTAAGTAGCGTGGTCCAACTGCCCCACGGACAGGTCGTAGGTGATGCCGGCGCCATAGGCGTTGGGCGCATGGGGATCCTGTCTGAGCTTGTCGAACACCCAGAGCCGGGTGCCGAGGTAGAACCCCTCTTTCAGGTCATGGGTGACCATGAATACCGTCAGTTTGTGTTCACGCCAGAGGTTCAGTACCAGCTCGTGCATATCGGCACGGATACCCGGGTCCAGCGCGCCGAACGGCTCGTCCAGCAGCAGGATCCGCGGTTTGCCCAGCAGTGCCTGGGCGATGGCAAGGCGCTGCTTCATGCCGCCGGACAGTTCGTGCGGATACTTATCCAGCGCATGGCCGAGCCCCACCTGATCGAGCATCGCCCGTACCTCATCCTGCGCCTGACGCCTGGCGGCGCCGAACAGATAGCCGGTGAGCCCCTTGCGGGCGAAGGCCCTGGCTGCCATCACGTTCTCCAGCACGCACATGTGCGGGAACACCGAGTACTGCTGAAACACGATGCCGCGGTCCGGCCCCGGCTCGTTCGGGATCGGTTTGCCATCAAGCAGCAACTCGCCGCTTGAGGGCGACTCGGTTCCGAGCAACAGCTTCAGGAAGGTGCTCTTGCCGCAACCGGAGGTGCCGACCAGGGTGACGAACTCCCCCTCCTGGACGCGCATGTTGATCCGCTCCAGCACCACATTGTCGCCGTAGCGTTTCCACAGATTTTTCGCTTCGATCATCGCGGACATTACTGGCCTCCTTGCACGTTCCAGGGGTAGAGCCTGCGGCTCACCCAGGCCAGCGTGATATCGAGCAGGAACGCCAGCAGCGTGATCCAGGCCACGTAGGGCAGGATCAGATCCATCGACAGGTAGCGGCGCACCAGGAAGATGCGGTAACCCAGGCCGTCGGTGGAGGCGATCGCTTCCGCCGCGATCAGAAACAGCCAACCGGCACCGAGCGACAGTCTGATGGCATCGATCAGTTTCGGCATCAGCTGCGGCAGCACCACGCGGATCAGGATCTGCAGGGTACTGGCACCCAGCGTCTGCGCCTTGACCAACTGCTCGGTGGGGATCTCCTCGGTGCGCCGCTGAATATCGCGCGCGATAAACGGCGTGATGCCGATGGCGATCAGCACCACCTTGGACAGCTCACCCAGGCCAAAGACGATGAACAGGATCGGCAGCAGCGCCAGCGGCGGCACCAGCGAGATCACCGTCAGCAGTGGCGACACTCCGGCGCGAATCATCGGCAGCGCGCCGGTCGACATCCCCAGCAGCAGACCGAGCAGCGCCGCAATGCCCACGCCCAGCCCGAGCCGGGTCAGGCTGCTGCCGGTATCGGCCCAGAACAGGTATTCACCGGTGCGCTTGCTTGGCTCAAACGCCATGCGTTGGATCGCGTCCCCCATCTGCTCGAAGCTGGGCAGCAGCTTGTCGTTCGGGTTCAGCTCCAGCCGGGCATCGGAACCTGCCATGTAGATCAGCAGGATCAGCACGAAGGGCAGCAGCCCCAGCGACATCCTCAATACCGATCCCGGTGTCTTGTTGATCATGCGTGTCATGAAAGATCCCTGCGGGGGTCAAGCCCCCCGTGTCGGTTCTTCAACGAATTACAGCGTGCCGTCGGCGGCCATCTGCATGTAGGTGGGATCGAAGCGCAGCTTGATATTGCTCTCGCTGCCGAAGATACCGGCCGGGGTTTCGATACCGATAAAGCCGGCATCCGGCGCGCCATCGCCGAGCAGGCCGTGATCGAAGGAGAACTCGGCCACATGCTGCATGGTGGTTTTCAGGGTGTCGCTGTTGGTCAGCTCGAGCGCGGACTGCGGGGTATAGAACATCTCGGTACTGGCCAGCTGAGAATCGTATCCGGCCAGGTCGGTGCCGGAGGCCTGGGCCATGTAGGTGCGGGCCGTTTCGGCTTCAGCGCCCGCGCCGCTCATCAGCCCCATGATCTCGTACCAGGCACCGACCAGCGCTTTGCCCAGCTTCGGATTTTCCGCCAGGGTATCGGTATTCACGACCAGCAGGTCGATGATCTCGCCGGGGATCTGCGAGGAATCGAACACCTTGCGGGAATCCGGCATCGCCGCAATTTCGCTGAGCAGCGGGTTCCAGGTCACGACGGAGGTCACGTCGTCGGTACCGTAGACGGCGACCATATCGGCATCGGAGGTGTTGACCACCCGCACATCCGCTTCGGACATGCCGACACTTTCCAGGCCACGCGCCAACAGGTAGTGGGACACGCTCAGTTCGACCAGGTTGACGCTCTGGCCCTTGATATCCGCCAGGGACTCTTTGCCCTTGAGCACCACGCCGTCGTTGCCGTTGGAGAAATCGCCGACAATCAGCGCCGTGCTGTCGACGCCGCCGGCGGCCGGGATGGTCAGCGCGTCCATGTTGGTCATGGTGCAGGCATCGAAGCCGCCGGCGGTGTACTGGTTGATCGACTCGACGTAGTCATTGATCTGCACCACGTCGATACTGATGCCGTACTTGTCGGCCCACTTCTTGACGATCCCCTCTTCGGCGCCGTAGGCCCATGGCATCCAGCCGACATAGATCGACCAGCAGATCTTGAAATCATCTTTTGCGAACGCGGGGGAGGATAGCAGTGCGGTGGTGAGTGCCAGCGTAGCGGCTTTTGTGGGCAAGCGCTTAAGGGAAAGCTTCATCTGTTAAACCTCTTCAGCTTCAGTTTCAGGATTCGTTGTGTGCTGCGTTTTCGGGTTTACGGCTGTTACGGAGTACTCTTGGCCAATACGCCAAACAAGTCTCCCGGGCTTTTGTCCCGCCGTGTAACCCATCGCCAAGCCGAATCGCTCTGACTGAGAGGTCGAGTGCTCTCGGACCAGTCATCACGCCTGTCAATCTTTCGATCGATCAAACGCAATCGGAACCCTAGCGCTCTATTTTCCAAATTGTATTCGCCGTATCGCCAAGAGTACGGTCAGTTCAAACCATACAAGGATCGGGCCAGAACTCACGCAGGCAAGCGATATCGAATCAATAAGAAAGTTAATCGATTGAATTGATTTGGAAAAATTACAAAAAACGGAAGATCGAATCCCGTCATAGAAGCATCGACAGCAAACTGACAGACGGCCCGGCAGGGGATAAACCGCACCGCCGAAACGCACTGCAACAGTGCACTCGCACTAAAAAGGAACATTCGCCCACGCAGAGCAAATACCCTCTCTCGATCGAAAAATTCGAACTTAACCACGGAACTTTCGATACTTTCCTCGACGAAAAGCCTATACATATAACGTTTCAAAACAGCATGATACACTTCCGTCCACATCGAATTACTGAACTGCATGACTGACAGGAGTAATCCCCAGCCATGAATCTGATATGGGTACCACTGCTGCCTCTGCTCGGCACTCTGGTGCCGCTGCTGACCGAGCGCGCCGGACGAACCTCTTGTGCCTGGGCGACATCGCTACTACCGGCCCTATCCCTTCTCATTGTGCTGTTTCACGCACCGGCTGTGCTTTCAGGTGCAACGCTGAAAAGCTCTTTACCCTGGATACCGGCACTCGATCTGGAGCTGGCCTTCCGGCTCGATGGCTTGGCCCTGCTGTTTGCGCTGCTGATTCTCGGCATGGGGCTGCTGATCATCCTCTATGCGCGCTACTACTTGTCGCCCAAGGACTCGATGGGGCGTTTTTACAGCTACCTGATCCTGTTCATGACCGCGATGCTCGGCATCGTGCTGTCCAACAACCTGATCCAGCTCTGGGTGTTCTGGGAGCTGACCAGTATCAGCTCGTTCCTGCTGATCAGCTTCTGGTCCGACAAGCGGGAAGCTCGCCGCGGTGCGCGCATGGCGCTGACGGTGACCGGTGCCGGTGGCATGGCGCTGCTGGCCGGTATTCTGCTGATCGGCAACGTGGTCGGCAGCTACGATCTGGACAGGGTGCTGGCCAGCACCATCCAGATCCGCAACTCCGGCTACTACCCGGCTATTCTCATACTGATGCTGCTCGGCGCGTTTACCAAGTCGGCGCAGTTCCCGTTCCACTTCTGGCTGCCCCATGCCATGGCGGCGCCGACGCCGGTCAGCGCCTACCTGCACTCGGCGACGATGGTCAAGGCGGGCATCTTTCTGATGGCCCGCTTCTACCCGGTGCTGTCGGGTACCGATATGTGGTTCCTGATCGTCAGCCTGACCGGCCTGATCACGCTGCTGACCGGCGCCTATTTCGCTCTGTTCAAGCATGATCTCAAGGGGCTGCTGGCGTACTCCACCATCAGCCATCTGGGCCTGATCACGCTGCTGCTGGGGATGGATACCAAGCTCGCGGCGGTGGCGGCGATCTTCCATATCATCAACCACGCCACCTTCAAGGCGTCGCTGTTCATGGCCGCCGGGATCATCGACCATGAGTCGGGCTCGCGCGATATGCGCAAGCTCAACGGCCTGTGGAAATACATGCCCTACACCGCCACGCTGGCGATGGTCGCTGCCTCGGCGATGGCCGGTGTGCCGCTGCTGAACGGTTTTCTGTCCAAGGAGATGTTTTTCTCCGAAACCCTGCATCAGAGTACGCTGGGGGCACTCTCCTGGCTGGTACCGGTGCTGGCCACCTGTGGCGGCGTATTCTCGGTCGCTTACTCGCTGCGCTTTATCCACGACGTGTTCTTCAACGGCGAGCCGATCGATCTGCCGCGTACCCCCCATGAACCGCCGCGCTACATGAAACTGCCGGTGGAGATTCTGGTCGCGCTCTGTCTGCTGGTGGGGGTGCTGCCGGGCTACGTGATCGGCGATCTGCTTAACAGCGCCTCGTCGGCAGTCATTCAGGGGCTGGTGCCGGAGTATAGCCTGGCGATCTGGCACGGCTTCAACCTGCCGCTGGCGATGAGTACGATCGCCTTTATCGGCGGCCTGGTGATCTATTACAACCGCAAGGTGCTGTTCCAGTTCCAGGCCCAGTTCCCCGAAGCCGACGCCAAGGAGGTGTTCGAAAAGCTGATTCAGCTGCTGATGGCCGGATGCCGCTGGCTCAATGATCGGCTGGAGAACGGCTCGCTGCAACGCTACCTGATGCTGATGCTGCTGTTCACGGTTGCGCTGATCGTGACCCCGATGATGACGCTGAACCAGCCTGCAGGGGACCGGCCTCAGTTGCCGCTGGGTGGCGTCGAGATCACCGGTGCGGCCCTGCTCATCCTCGGTGCCCTGGCAACCGTTATCTGGCACCGCAAGCGGATGATCGCGCTGATTACGCTCTCCATCGTCGGCCTGATCGTCTCCGTTACCTTTGCCCGCTTCTCGGCCCCCGACCTGGCCCTGACCCAGCTGTCGGTGGAGGTGGTCACGGTGATCCTGCTGATGCTGGCGCTGTTCTTCCTGCCCCAGCGCACACCGAAAGAGTCGAGTCCGCACCAGATGATGCGGGATCTGGCGATCTCGGCCCTGGTCGGCGGTATGATCGGCACGCTCTGCTATGCATTGATGACGCGGCCGCTGCACTCGATCTCCGACTTTTTCCTGGCCAACAGCAAAACCGGCGGTGGTGGCACCAACGTGGTCAACGTCATCCTGGTGGACTTCCGTGGCTTCGATACGCTGGGTGAAATCACCGTATTGGGGATCGCTGCACTGGGGATCTTCAAGCTGATCAACCGAATGCGCCTGTTCATGCCCGCCGGCGACGAGCGCGGACGCCCCTGGTCCAACGACCGTTACCCGGTCATCCTGGCCACTGTGTCGCAGCTGCTGCTGCCGCTGGCGCTGCTGGTATCGGTCTATATCTTCCTGCGTGGGCACAATATGCCCGGCGGCGGCTTTATCGCCGGGCTTATCACGGCAGTGGCGATCATCCAGCAGTATGTGGCCAATGGCGTCGATTTCATCAAGGAACGATTGAGGCTCAATTACCAGTGGTTGATCGGTTCCGGGCTGTTGATCGCTACGCTGACCGGGATCGGCAGCTGGGCCTTCGGGCGCCCCTTCCTGACCTCCTGGTTCGGTCACTTCCATCTGCCGCTGGTGGGCGATTTCGAGCTGGCCAGCGCCATGCTGTTCGACCTCGGCGTCTACCTGACCGTGATTGGCGCCACGCTGTTGATTCTGGCCAACCTCGGCAAGCTGACCACCTCGGAACGACCGGTACTGACCAAGGAGGAGCTCTGATATGGAGATGCTCTATGCACTGTGCGTCGGCATTTTGACCACCAGCGGTATTTTCCTCACCCTGCGTGGCCGGACCTTTCCGGTCGTTGTCGGGCTCACCCTGCTCTCCTATGCGGTGAACCTGTTTCTGTTCGCCAGCGGCCGCCTGGGCGTCGATGATGCGGCGGTACTGCAAGAGGGGCCGGCCAACTATACCGACCCGTTGCCACAGGCACTGGTGCTCACCGCCATTGTGATCGGCTTTGCCATGACCGCCTTCGCGGTCATTCTGGCGATGCGCGCCCGCGCCGACCTGGGCAACGATCATGTGGACGGTCGCCTGCCCACGATCCCCGACGAGTCGACCGCCAGGGAGAAGCCATAAATGGAACACTTGGCCATATTGCCGATTCTGATTCCGCTGCTCTGCGGCGTTCTGATGCTGCTGCCGCCGATCAGCGGACAGATCGCGCGTCAGCGCTCACTATCCCTGGCTGCGCTGGGCGTGCTGGTTTTGATTACACTGCGCTTGTTACTACAGGCGGACAGCGACGTGATACAGCTCTACGTGCTGGGCGACTGGCACCCGCCATACGGCATTGTGCTGGTGGCCGACCGCCTGTCGACGCTGATGCTGCTGCTCAGCTCGGTACTGGGGTTCGCCTGCATGCTTTACGCCTGCGCCGGGGACGACCGTCAGGGGGCGTATTTCCACCCGTTGTTCATGTTCCAGCTGATGGGGATCAACGGCGCCTTCCTGACCGGCGATATCTTCAACCTGTTCGTCTTCTTCGAGGTGCTGCTGATCGCCTCCTATGCCCTGCTGATCCATGGTGGCGGCAAACAGAAGACCCGCGCCAGCGTACACTATGTGGTGCTGAACCTGGTGGGGTCGTCGATCTTCCTGTTTGCGCTGGGCATCATCTATGGCACCACCGGCACGCTCAATATCGCCGACCTGGCGCAGAAGGTGAGTCAGCTGGATGCAGCCGAGCAGGCGATCGCCGGCGCCGGTGCCTTGATGCTGCTGGTGGTGTTCGGCCTGAAGTCGGCGATCCTGCCGCTGCAGTTCTGGCTACCGCGCACCTATTCCGCGGCCAGCGCACCGGTAGCGGCGCTGTTCGCGATTCTGACCAAGGTGGGGATCTACAGCATTCTGCGGGTGTTTACCGTGATCTTCGGTGAGGATGCCGGTGCCCTGGCCCAGATCGCCATCCCCTGGCTCTGGCCGCTGTCGATCCTGACACTCATCGCCGCCACCATCGGCGTACTCGCGGCCTCCAGCCTGCGCCAACTGGTCGCCCAGCTGGTGGTGCTATCCGTCGGTACCCTGCTGGTGGGGTTGGCAATGGCGCGCAGCGAGGCCACCGGCGCCCTGCTTTATTATCTGGTGCATTCGACTCTGGTCTGCGCCGGCCTGTTCCTGCTCGCCGACATGATCAGCCGCCAGCGCGGCAAGGCGGAAGACCGTTTCGTCGCCGCACGCCGTATGTGTCAGCCGGTCGGTATCGGCATCGCGTTCTTCATCGGCGCCCTGGCGATTGTCGGCCTGCCCCCCTTCTCCGGCTTCGTCGGCAAAGCCCTGCTGCTGAAGTCGGCGGCGCTGGAGGGAGAGGCGGCCTGGATCTATCCGACCATACTGATCGGGGGGCTGGCGGCGTTGATCGCCATGTCACGAGCCGGTACCACCCTGTTCTGGCACACCAGCCGCGAGCCCGACTCCTGCGAACCGGTGTCCAGACTGCAACTGACGGCGGTGTTCCTGCTGCTGGCCATCTCACCACTGCTGGTGATCTTCGGCGGTCCGGTATCCGACTTCACCTTTGACACGGCCGAGCAGCTGCACAACATGAGTCGAGCGCTGGGCCCACTGTTGCCGGGAGGTGGTTCATGATCAACGCCTTTACCCGCCGCTGGTTACCGATGCCGGCACAAAGCCTGATCCTGTTCGCGGTCTGGCTGTTGCTCAACAACACGCTGGCAGTCGGACACATTCTGCTCGGTGCCGTTCTGGCACTGGGTATCCCGTTGCTGGTGAGCCCCATGCAGTCACCCCAGCCCAGGGTGCGCTCCCACCTGCGGGCGTTGCGCTATGCCCTGATGGTGCTGTACGACATCCTGGTGGCCAACTTTGAGGTGGCGATGCGGGTTATCGGTCCGATGGGCAGGTTGCAACCGGCCTTTGTCGCATTGCCGCTGGATATCGAAGGCGCTGTGCCGATCACGATTCTGGCCAGCACCATCTCGCTGACGCCGGGCACGGTGAGCGCCGAAGTATCGGAAGACAGGCAGTGGCTCTATATTCACGTACTCCACCTGACCGACGAAGCGCAGTTGATCGCGCAGATCAAGTCCCGTTACGAGGCGCCGCTGAAGGAGATATTCGGATGCTGAGCACCACCATCGTCATCGTCAGCGCCCTGATCTGTGTCTCGTTGATCATGAATCTGATCCGTCTGCTTAGAGGCCCGGACCTGCCGGACCGCATCCTGGCGCTGGATACGCTGTATATCAACAGCATTGGCCTGATTCTGCTGTTCGGGCTGTACAAGGGCTCCGCGCTCTATTTCGAGAGTGCGCTGCTGATCGCGATGCTCGGCTTTGTCAGCACCGCCGCGCTGTGCAAATACCTGCTGCGCGGCGACATTATCGAGTAGGAGATGACCATGCCCCCTGTAATCGAACTCATCATCTGTGCATTCCTGCTTCTGGGCGGTATTTTCGTGCTGCTGGGCTCTTTCGGCCTGCTGCGCCTGCCCGACTTTTTCACCCGCCTGCATGCCCCGACCAAGGCCACCACCCTGGGTCTGGCCGGACTGCTGATAGGCTCCATGATCTACTTCTTCGCCGTCGAGCAGCGGCTGGTGGTACACGAACTGCTGATCACTCTGTTTCTGCTGATCACCGCGCCGGTCAGCGCGCACATGCTCGCGAAAGCGGCCCTTCACCAAAAGGTGCGCGCACTCAAACGCACCCAGGGGCAGGCGCTGTGCAACGCCGTCCGCAAGCGTCAGCCACCGCCTGCCGACAACTGATCGGCCCTCATAATCGATCGCTGAGCGGCGTCATGTGGGCGCTAACCGCTTTATGGTATTGTGTGCGAATTAATTTACCGAGTTACAAGGGTTCAAGATGCTGACTAAAGTTGTGATCCCCGTCGCGGGGCTGGGTACCCGTGTTCTGCCGGCCAGTAAAGCGATCCCCAAAGAGATGCTGACCGTGGTCGACAAGCCGGTGATTCAGCATGTGGTCGAAGAGGCGATCGAAGCGGGATTCCGTGAAATCATCCTGGTGACACGCAGCGGCAAACAGGCGATAGAGGATCACTTCGATCACCACTACGAGCTGGAGGTGGAGCTGACCCGCAAGGGCAAGCATGAGCTGCGTGCGGCAGTGAACGACACCATCCCCGACGATGTGGAGATCGTATCGGTACGTCAGCCGCAGGCGCTGGGCCTGGGCCATGCGGTGCTCTGTGCCGCTCATATCGTCGGCGACGACGACTTCGCGGTTATCCTGCCCGACATGATCATCGACAACCCGGATGGCAAGCGCGACCTGAGTGCGATGACCGCCCGCTATGCGGAGTCCGGCAAGGGCCAGATCATGGTCGAGTCTGTGCCGCAGGATCAGGTACAGCGTTACGGTATCGTCGACTGCGGCGGCAGCAAGGTGGAATCGGGCCAGAGCGCCGAGATCAAGGGGATGATCGAAAAACCCAAGGCGGAGGAGGCCCCGTCCAATCTGGCCATCGTCGGCCGCTACATTCTGCCGGCAAGGGTGATGCAGCTGTTGAAGGAAACGAAACCGGGTGCCGGCGGCGAGATCCAGCTCACCGACGCACTGCTGGCACTGACCCGGGAGTCGCCGCTGGAAGCCTACAACATGCGCGGCAAGATCTACGACTGCGGCAACAAGGCCGGTCTGCTGCAGGCCAATATCGCACTTGGGCTGCGCCATCCGGAAACCGGGGCGGCTCTGCGCGACTTCATCAGCGGTCTTACCCTCTGAGCAGGGATCCCAGGATCCTCTCGAACCCGGGCAAGGAGTTACCGTGACCCCCGATAGCTGCTGGAGCGACCTGCGCGATGCCGCGCAGGTGCTCAAATCCCGTCACCTGAGCGAACTGCTCGGTGACGATAACCGCTTCGATGCGCTGACCTTCGAGCACGACGGTCTGCTGCTCGACCTGAGCCGCCAGCGTCTGTTGCCGGAGACGCTGGATCAACTGGTCGCACTGGCCGATGCCTGTCAGTTGAAGCAGAAGATCGACGACCTGATCAGCGGCGAGCCGGTCAACTGCACCGAGGGCCGCGCAGCGCTGCATACGGCACTGCGTACGCCGGCCGGTAAAAGCCTGAGCGTGAATGGCGAGGATATTATCGCCGGCGTGCAGTCGACCCTGGCAAAGATGGAGGCCCTGGTCGCCACCCTGCACTCGGGACAGTGGCGCGGATACAGTGGCGAAGCGATCGACACCGTGGTCAATATCGGTGTCGGCGGATCCGATCTCGGCCCGCTGATGACCTGTCGTGCACTGAGTGACTTCAAACCGAAAGCCGCACAGGGGATAGAGCTGCATTTCGTGTCATCGATGGATGGCAGCCAGCTATCCGGACTGCTCAGTCGCCTCAATCCGGCCACGACGCTGTTCGTACTCTCGTCCAAGTCGTTCACCACCATCGACACTCTGGCCAATGCCGCGACCGCCCGCCAGTGGCTGGTCGATGCCAGCGGCCTGGACAGCGACGTGATTCTGCGCCACCACTTCATCGGTATTACCGCGCAACCGGAGAAAGCCGGCGAATGGGGTATCCCGAGTCAGAACCAGCTGCTGTTCTGGGATTGGACCGGTGGGCGCTATTCGATGTGGTCTGCGATCGGGCTGCCGATCGCGATCTCCATCGGCATGGAGGGTTTCCGCCGTCTGTTGGCCGGTGCCCACAGCATCGACACTCACTTCCACCAGGCACCGCTACGCGAAAATCTGCCCGTACTGCTGGCCCTGGTCGGCATCTGGAATATCAACCTGCTCGATATTCACGCCCATGCGATCCTGCCCTACGACGGTCGCCTGGCCCACCTGCCCGCCTATCTGGAGCAGCTGGAGATGGAGAGCAACGGCAAGAGCGTGCGTCTGGATGGCAGCGCCACCGAAGGACACACCTGCCCGGTACTCTGGGGCGAGATCGGCCCCAACGCCCAGCATGCGTTCTACCAACTGCTGCACCAGGGTACCGAGTCGGTGATGTGCGACTTCATCGTGCCGGCCAAGCGCTACACCGACCGCGGTCAGGAGCTGCAACAGCAGCACCGCCTGGCACTGGCCAACTGTCTGGCCCAGGCGCGCGTGCTGGCACTGGGCGACAAGGCGTTGGCCGACGACAGCGCGGACGCTGCGCCACCCTGGAAACGCTATCGCGGCAATCAGCCCAGCACTGTCATCCTGCTCGATGAGCTGACCCCCTATGCCCTGGGCCAGCTGATCGCCATGTATGAGCACAAGGTGTACACCCAGGCGGTTATCTGGGGTATCAATCCGTTCGATCAGTGGGGCGTGGAACTGGGCAAGAAGATGGCCACCGCGATGCTGGACGAACTTGACAATCCCGACCGCTCGGCGTCACTGGACAGCGCTACCCGCGGCCTGCTCCTGCGCATCAACACCCTGCGCGAGCAAGCCTGAGCGGATGACAGGAGCTGAGAATGAAGATCTGTGTATGGGGCGATGAGCTCGCCGCCTGGATCGCTGCGGCGCAGTTGGCGAGCTACGGCAACGATATCATCAAGGCGGGATCGGCGCTGGCACCGGCGGAGAGCGCCATCCGCATCGAGCCGGGGCTGATGGACCGGCTTGAGCAGGGCATTATCGGTGGCCAGATCCGCTCCAGCGAGGAGGAGGATCCGTTCTCCGCCGAGATCCATTGGCTCGCGATCGCCCCCGGCGAGCTGGAAGCGGCCGGCGAGATCGTCGCTCACCTGGCAGCGGTGCATCAGGGCTCGCTGCTGGTGGTCAACCAGAGTAACCTGGGCACCGGCGCCAGCGATCAGCTGCAGTCACGGCTGGATGAAAACAAGCAGCAGCACGTGGTCTATCTGCCGGACATGCTGCAGGGCGGTCAGGCGATGCGCCAGTTTGCCCATCCTGAGGTGATGCTGGTCGGTTGCGAGAACGACTCGGCCGGCACCATGTTTACTGCGCTGATGCGCCCGTTTACCCGTGAGGGTACCGAACTGCGGTTGATGAGTCGGCGTGAAGCGGAGTTCACCAAATTCGCCATCACCGGCATGCTCGCCCTGCGTCTGGGCTACATCAACGAGCTGGCGATGCTGGCGGATCACGTCGGTGTCGATATCGAGACCGTGCGCGATGGCATGAGCACCGACCAGCGCGTCGGCCCCTACTACCTGTCGCCCGGCTGCGGCTTCGGTGGCCAGCACTTTACCCAATATATCGAGGGTCTCGCCGGGTTGCTCAGCAAGACCCGCGGTTCGACACTGCTGGAAACCGTGCTCAAGCAGAACGAACAGCACAAGGAGCTGCCGTTCCGCAAACTCTGGCAGCACTACCAGTGCGATCTGCATGGCCGTCGCATCGCGCTCTGGGGTCTGGCGTTCAAACCCGGGGTGGCGACGGTGGAGAGCGCGCCCAGCCTGCGCGTGGTCGATGCGCTGCTGGCCCAGGGTGCGACCATCCAGCTGCACGACCCGGAGGCGCTGGAGGATTTCCGCTTCCATTACGGCGACCACCCCCAACTGGTGTACTGCGCCAAGCCATACGAGGCGGTAAACGGCGTGGACGCCCTGTTGCTGCTGACCGCCTGGCCCGAATACTGGTCGCCCAACTATACCGAGTTGCACCGCCTGATGCGCGAGCCGGTGATCGTCGACGGCCGCAACGTTTACGACCCTCAGTTGCTGCATGACCTGGGCTTCACCTACTACGGCGTCGGTCGCGCCAGCCACTGAAACGACTTGGATCCAACCCGATTGAACAGGCGCGACGAAAAATTGACACCGGCCGAGCTGAGCTGGCAGGACAACACCCCGGTATCGGTGCAGTTCGACGACATCTACTTCAACAAGGCCGGCGGACTGGCGGAGACCGAGTACGTATTCCTCGCCGCCAACCAGCTGGATACACGCTGGCGGGAGCTGGCGCCGGGGTCCCGGTTCACGCTGGCGGAAACCGGCTTCGGTACCGGGCTGAATTTCCTCTGTGCCCGTCGTCTCTGGCTGGCGCAGGCCCCGGAGTCGGCCCGGCTGCACTACATCTCCTGTGAAAAACACCCACTTCTGCCGGAGGATCTGGCCCAGGCGCTGGCGCAGTGGCCGGAGCTCGAGTCCGGCGCCCGTCAGTTGCTGACCTGCTGGCCTGCACCGCTACGCGGTTTCTATACCCTGGTGTTCGACGGCGGGCGCATCCTGCTGACCCTCGCCTTTGGCGACGCCGCCGAGATGCTGGCCGAGCTCGACGGCCAGGTCGATGCCTGGTTCCTCGATGGCTTCGCACCGGCGCGCAACCCCGGCATGTGGAGCCCGGAACTGTTCCAGCAGATCGCCGCCCATTCACACATCGGCACCACCTTCGCCACCTTTACGGCGGCGGGACTGGTCCGTCGCGGCTTGGCCGAGGTTGGCTTTGCTGTCAGCAAACTGCCCGGTTTCGGGCGCAAGCGGGAGATGCTCAACGGCCGCTTCGAATCCACCCCTGATGCCGCCCCGCAACGCCAACCCTGGCTGGCCCGACCGTCGCCGCTGGCCAACACTGAGCGACATGCCATTGTTGTCGGTGCCGGTATCGCCGGTTGCAGCGCTGCCGCCGCGCTGGCCCGACGCGGATGGCGGGTCGATCTGCTGGAGCGTAACGCGGCCCCCGCCCTGGAGGGCTCCGGCAACCCCCAGGGCGCGCTGTTTATCAAGCTCGCCACCCGGCCGACCCGGCAGAGCGAGCTGCATGTGGCGGGCTTGCACTACTCCGCGGCCCTGATCCGCAGGTTGGCCGATCAGCAACCCGAACTCGGCGATATCTGCGGCGTATTGAGCTTGGCGCTGAGCGACAAAGAGGCCCGGCATCAGCAGCAATTGGCCGACTCCGGGATCTATCCCGAGCAGCTGGCCCGTCAGGTTACGCAGCAGCAGGCCTGCGAACTGGCCGGGCTCGAGCTCAGCGCCGGCGGGCTGTACTTCCCCGAGGCAGGCTGGGCGTCGCCGCCGCTGCTGTGTCAGCGCCTGCTCGCCGACAGCACCATCCGTTGCCACTTCGATACGCCGGTGCAATCACTGCACTATAACGCGGAATCAGCCCATTGGGAGATCAACGGCGGTGCGCATTGCGCCCCGGTGGTGATCGTCTGCAGCGCGGCCGAAGCCAATCGTCTCGAACCGCTGGCCAGTTTGCCGCTCAAACCGATTCGCGGCCAGACCACGCAAACGGAGCAGCCCGAGCACCCGGCACCGCTGAAACGGGTGGTGTGCGGCGAGGGTTATATCTCGCCGGCGCTTGACGGCCGTTACTGCTTTGGCGCCAGCTTCAAACTGCATGACCTGGCGCTCGATATCCGCGCAGAGGAGCATCAGGCCAATCTCGACCTGCTCGAGCGGGCCATACCGGAGTTGGCCCGGGCGCTGGACATCACAAAGGCAGAGGGGCGCGTGGCCTACCGCGCGACGACACCCGACTACCTGCCGATCGTCGGCCCGGTGCCGGAGTTTGACTGGGTAGAGCAACGCTTCGCCCGTTTAAGACAGGATTCCAAGTGGCGCTTCGAACCCGGCATGCGCCACCTGCCCGGCCTGTACGTCAATGCCGGTCATGGATCGAAAGGGCTGGTCAGCTGTCCAATAAGTGCCGAGTTCATCGCGGCACTGGTGGATAACGCCCCCCTGCCACTTCCCCGCAGGGTGGCCGACGCGCTGAATCCGGTACGCTTCGTGATCAAGAATCTGATCAGACGGACGATATAGTACCAACAGTCCTTACGCGAGGTTACACCATGGCGTTGGTTGTCTATGACCAGGGGTATCGAATCCAGACCCCTGTCTCGGCGCTGTTCAAACCCAAGGGCGTCGATCAGCTGACCGAGCTCAGCCGTACCACATCGCTACCGGAAAGCGACGATATCGCCCGCGACGAAGCCAAAGAGCTCGAAGACGCCCTGGCCAATGCCGGTCGCCAGAGCCGGCAGCGACGCCTGCCGGGCGCCGAACAGCAACCGGAGAGTCCGAACACCTATGGCAATTCGGGCTATGGCGATCGCGAGCGGCGCAAGAAAGGACTTACGGCGCGGCAGTTGATGGTGTCGCCGGTCTACACCACGCGCACCGCCGACACCCTGAACAGTGCAGCGCAGAAGATGCAGGCACACAATATCCACCATCTCGCCGTTGTCGACGAGGAGGGTCTCCCGCTGGGGCTGCTGTCGGATCGGGATATCGAGCCCTATGGCAACAACTCCGCACTGCCGGTATCCCAGGCCTACCAGCGCCAGGTGATCGTTGCCGCGCTGGATACCGAGCTGTCGGTTCTCGCCGCCACCTTCGTCAACTATCCGGTCCGCGCCATTCCGGTTATCGATGAAGAGGAGCGGGTGATCGGCATCATCACCCGCTCCGACCTGCTGAGGCTACTGATCAATAACGCCCGGGTCGAAAGCTGGGCTTGAAAAACTAGCGGCCGTTCGAGCCCGGGGGCAGGCGGTTACTGCCAGGCGCTGCCGATGGCGGATCCGATTGGGGGGTCGTATTGCCGTTGCCCGAAAACAGACGACCAAGGAAACCGAACACCCGCTTGATCCCTCGCCACAGCTTGGGCAGTACCCAGATCAGGAACAGCACGAACAGGATCAGCGCACCGATAAACCACCAGGGGTGGTTGAGTGCCGTCCACAGCCCACCGATCACGATCAGGTCTTCGCTGATCGATGCCGTCCAGTTGGTCACCGGCTCCGGCGAGGTATTGATCATCACCCGCGTACCGGCCTTGAGACTGTGACTGCCGGCAGCGAGCGAACCACCGACCAGCGCCGCGGCCAGCCCCACCGCCGGTGACAGGTCACCTACGGCACCGGCTGCCAGCGCGGCGCCCGCGGGAATCCGAACGAAGGTGTGCAGGGTGTCCCAGCCGGTATCCACGCCGGGCACCTTGTCGGCAAAGAACTCCACGCAATACATCAATCCGGCCGCCATCAGCACCAGCGGATCGGAGACGATCTCCAGCCCCGGCGGCAGCGTGATATGGCCCATATTGGCCAGCACGCCCAGCATCAGCACCGTGGCATAGAGGTTGATACCGCTGGCCCAGGCAACGCCCATCGACAGCGCGATCAGGCTGGTGATCTGATCAAGTTGCTCCACGGCAACCTCCTTCTACTTATCTATCCTGTCCTTGGCGACTATAGAGCACTCAGCTGTACTTTCACTGAACAGCAACACGGCCTCGCCGGAACGCAGCCGCGCCAGCACCTGCTCGACGCGGCGCTCCAGCGAAACCTCACTTTCACCATAGTCGGTGCCGTCGCGGGTCACAAACTCCTCGATCAGCCCGCGCAGCGCCTCGGGCGACAGCTGCTGCCAGGGGACTATCACGCGCCCCGGCCCTCGGCGTCCAGCAGTGCCAGCAGCTGCGCCTCATCGAGTACGCGGACACCCAGCTGTTCCGCCTTGGCCAGCTTGGACCCGGCCTTGTCGCCGGCCACCACGGCCGAGGTCTTCGCCGATACGCTGCCCGCCACCTTGGCCCCCAATGCCTGCAGCCTGGCCTTGGCATCGTCACGGGTCAGGCTCTCGAGGGTGCCGGTGAGCACCCAGGTTTCCCCGGCCAGCGGCAGGCTCTGCAGCGGCTGCTCGGCCTTGCACTCCCAATGCATGCCAAACTCACGCAGCTGATGCTCCAACGCCCTGGCATTGTCACGCCAGTGCGCATCGTTCAGACGCTCCTGCAGCCCGACACGGGCCCTGCTGCCGAAGCGGGGGATGGCGCTCAGTGTAGCTTCATCGGCCGCGAGCAGTGCATCGAGGCTCAGGAAACGATCGGCCAACAGCGCAGCCCCTGTCTTGGCCACCCCGGCGATGTTCAGCTTGTCGATCAGCTCGGCAAAGCTGATGCTGCCCTGCAGTTCCGGCGCCAGTGTGCCCGGCTCGCCAGGCTTGACTCCAAGTGAAAGCAGATCTCCGATCACCCGGGTGTTGTGCTCATCCTGCATGAAGTTGTGAATCTCATGCGCCACCTCCAGACCGATATCCGGCAGCCAGGTCAGCAGTTCCGGCAGCGCCTGCTGTATCCTGCTCAGGCTACCCAGACTGTTGGCCAGTACCCTCGCGGTCTCCTCGCCGACCTCGGGAATCCCCAAGGCATAGATAAACTTGTCCAGCGTCACCGTCCTGCTGTCATCGATCGCTTTGATCAGGTTGTCACTGGAGAGCTCGGCAAAACCCTCCAGGCGCAGCAGCTGGCTTTTGCTCAAGCGGTACAGGTCGGCCGGCGATGCGACCATTTCGCGCTCCACCAGCTGATCGATATTCTTCTCGCCCAGGCCGTCGATATCCATCGCCTTGCGTGACACGAAGTGGATCAACGCCTGCTTCAGTTGCGCCTGACAGGCCAGACGCCCCACGCAGCGGTAGATCGCCCCTTCACTGACCTGCTGTCCGCTCTTGCCACGTTTGACCAGCTGGGTGCGCTCGATCTCCGAGCCGCACACCGGACAGTGTTCGGGCAGTTGCACCCGTCGCTCGTCGCCGGTGCGTCTTTCGGTAACCACGCTGACGATCTGGGGAATCACGTCACCGGCCCGGCGCACCATAACGTAATCACCGATGCGCACATCCAGGCGGGCGATCTCGTCCATATTGTGCAGCGTGGCATTGCTCACGGTGACGCCGCCGACAAACACCGGTTCCAGACGCGCCACCGGTGTTACCGCGCCGGTACGGCCGACCTGGAACTCCACGTCATTGAGACGGGTGATCTCCTCCTGGGCCGGGAACTTGTGTGCAATCGCCCAGCGTGGCGCGCGGGCGACAAAGCCCAGCTGCTGTTGCAGTTCGCGATCATCCACCTTGAATACCAGACCGTCGATGTCGTACGGAAGCAAGGCCCGCTTCCGCTCCATCTGCCGGTAGTACTCCAGACACCCCTCGGCACCCTCGACCACCCGCATCTCCGGGTTGATCCTGATGCCCCATTCTCGTAGCAGTCGCAGGGTTTCGCTGTGGCTGGCCGGCAGCTCTCCGCCCTCCACGATACCGGTGCTGTAGCAGCAGAACTCCAGCGGTCGCTTCGCGGTAATGGCAGGGTCGAGCTGACGCAAACTGCCGGCGGCGGCATTACGTGGATTGACGAAGGTCTTCTCGTCACGCGCCCTGGCCTCGGCGTTGAGCGCCTCGAAACCCGCCTTGGGCATGTACACCTCGCCGCGCACCTCAAGCCGTTGCGGCCACCCTTCGCCCATCAAGCGCAACGGAATATTGGCGATGGTACGCACATTGAGGGTGATATCCTCGCCGGTATAGCCGTCGCCGCGGGTGGCGCCGCGCACCAGCACCCCCTGCTCATAGATCAGGCTGATCGCCAGGCCATCGAGCTTGGGCTCGCAGGCGAACCGGAGTTTGGCCGTGTCCACGCCCTTGAGCCGGTCACCGATACGGCGGACGAAGGCGCGCAACTCGTCGCCACTGAAGGCGTTGTCGAGCGACAGCATCGGCAGCTCATGAGCCACCTCGGCGAAGCCGCCGCTGGGTTTGGCGCCCACACGCTGGGTCGGCGAATCGGGTGTGATCAGCTCCGGGTTGGCCTGCTCCAGCTCGCGCAGCTCGCGGAACAAACGATCGTATTCCGCATCGGGGATGCTGGGCTCATCGAGTACGTAGTAACGGTGGTTATGCAGATCGATCTGTTCACGTAGCGCCTGAATTCGCGCCGAAACGGAGGTGTTCATCGGTCAAAAGCTATCTCTGGAGGGGAGCCTGGGAAAGCCTGTCGTTCGCAGCCGCGAACGACAGGGCCATACGGGCCATCTGCTTCAGTGCGCGCGCTTCACCCGTTTGTGGATCTCGAAATCACGGATCCGCTCGCGGTAATGTTCCTTGGTTTGCGGGCGCATCACCGAGCGGTCGCCATCGAGCAGTTCGGCATCCAGGTGGCGAGCCAGGGTTTCCGCCGTCGCCAGCATGCACTCGTACGCTTCCAGCGGGTCGGCCGGATCGTGCATCGACATGAAGAAGGTCACGGCCGGCAGCTCGGCATTATCCATCGTATCCAGGTCAAAGGTACCGGGCTGCAGGGCATTGGCCATGTTGAACTGCAGCGCACCCTGGGCGTTGGGCCGCTCGTAGCGGTGGAAGATCCCCATCTCGCCGAACTCCAGGCCGCAGGCATCGACGATCCTGTGGATCACCGCGCCCGGCAGCACCTCACCACGCCTGGCAACGACAAAGATCACCAACATATCTTCCGGATTGGGGGTGATCGCCGGTGCCGGACGCTTGGGTGCCGACTCGGCCTGCGCCTGGCTCGGCCTGGTGTCGGCCCGCACGCCGGTATGAGACGCCTCTTGCCGAGCGGCAACAGCGGCTTTCTGCTCCGATACGGATTCCGTTTCGGCACTCTGTTCCGCGCCGTCAAACGGCAGTTCCGGATGCCTGTCCGCATTGCGCCGCCGTTTCGAGGATTCCCGTTTCGGGGCGGAAGCCTGCTCTTCAGCACTTGTTACCGGCGCCTGTGTCTCTTTAGCTTGAGTAGCAGTGGCTTGAGCACGCACGCGGTCCATCAACACCGGAATCGGCTGTTCAGGATCGAACTCGAAGCTCATTGCGAAGGGCGGGTCATCCTCTTCATCGAGGCGGATGTCGTCATGTCGGGATTCGTCACGCTGCGCGCGCAACGGTGCGGCTGCACGCTGCTCTCGCGGCTCGGGCTCCGGCTCGGTTGCCGATAGGCCAGGTTCTGCGGTCAGTGCCTCGGCGTCCGCCGACTGGTCAACGCTCTCCGGCCGCTGCGGCCCGCGTTCAGCACGCAGGGGGCGGGGCTCGACCGGTACATCGTCGAACAGGGGGTCCATTTCATGCAGCGGGTTGGGCGCCGGCGACCGGGGCGGCTCAGGGGGTTCATGCTTCGATACGTCGCCGGATTGATCCGGTGCACGCCCGCTGGAGACGACGTCTACCACCGCCGGCTCGAACTCCGGCAGGCGATCCGATTCGTCTTCCAGATCGCTGGAGTCGGCCGCAAACGTGGGTTCATGCCGCTCATGCTCGGCAGCGTGCGTGCGACGCCTGGCGCCGCCGTTGGGCAACTCCGGGTTGGATTGCGGAACATCCTCTGCCGAGCCGTCACCGATCGCCGAGCGGTCGATATCCATGCGGATACGATTGCGATTACCCCGGATACGACGCCAGCCGTCAAACAGAATCAGCGCAATTACCAGAATTCCGCCAATGATAAGCCATTCGCGCAGACTGATCTCCATGATTAGGCTCTATTCCTATCCGCTATCTGATTCATGTTCTAATTATTGGGTACCAGACTACTCTACTACCCTGTCGATCACCAGTTTAACCGACTGTGCCCCGGTGCCAACAGTGATCGGTGACTGGCTGCCGATCAGGTCACCGGGCGCGGCGATCGCCTGGCCCGTGTTACTGATACGCGCTCCAATTTCGACTGTATCGACACTGGAGAGTTCAGCACCGGGCATCATCGCCAGGCTGTCGTTCAGCTCCACCTCCAACGGTAGATCCGATACCTTGCGCCGCACCGCGGCCAAAGGCATGCGCCCCCCCACGGGACGGGCATAGATGAACACCACCTGGTCGGGCGTCACCCGGGCCTTAAGTTCATCGGCGATGTCGACACTGACGGTGATCACCGGGCCAGTGACGGCCGGCATCTCCGGCACCGGCTCGCCGGCCGCCGCCAGCTGCTGCCGCGCCTGATCGATACCGGAGCGTAATGACTGTGCGGCGTCGCCGGAGGCACCCGGCAACGCCCGCCCCCAGTAGTCGATCGCTTCACGGTACCGCCCCTGTTCGTAGGCATCGATACCGAGAATGCCCAGCGCCGCGATATCACTCGGGTCCAGCGACAGGGTGAGATCGATCTGTGCGCGCACCTCGTCGGTCATCCTGCCTTCGGATTGGAAGTAGAGCGCCTGCGCAATCTGCCCCTGCACTCCGGCATACTGCGGCGCATCTTCGGGCAGGATCTCGAGCACCTTGCGAAACGCCTGCAGCCCCTCGTCGAAACGCCCTTGATTAACGTAGGTGTTGGCCAGCAGATACCAGCCCTCGGCGTTCTCGGGATTACGCTCGAGCTCCTGCTCCAGTTGAGCCAGCGCCTCCTCCAGCGTGGTCGGTGCCGGTGGCGGATTGAGCGAGACCTCGAGATCGGCGGCCCGCCCCAGATGCTGATAAAGGCCGAGCGCCGCTACCGGAACCAGCATCGCCAGCAACACCACGGTGATCAGCTGAGCCGTGTTCGGTCGTGGATGCTCAAGCACCTTGCCGGGCTGTTCGGCATCGATCAGCAGGTTGCGCTCCAGCTCGAGCTTGAGGATATCGAAGTTTTCCTCATCCAGCGTGCCGGCATCGCGCTCACTGGCCAACTCGGCCAGGCGTTCACGGTAGATCTCGATGTTCTGATGCTGGCGATCATCCGCCTGCGCCGCCGCGCTGCGGCCCCGTCGGGAGGCACTCAACAGTGGCCAAAACACCACCGCCACAGCGATCAGGGTCAGCAGCGCGATTGCGCCCCAGAGTGCCATCATCGTTTTTTATCCTGTTCCAGCAGTTGATTCAGTCGCTCACGCTCGGCGGCATCCAACCCGACCTTGGGGCCTTCGGCAGTTGACTGGCGCCGCCGTCTGCTGATCAGCAGCACGGCCAACGCACCGATGCCGAGCAGTACGAACGGGCCGTACCAGAGAATCCAGGTCATCTCCGTTACCCGCGGACGGTAGAGCACGAACTCGCCGTAGCGGGTAACCATGAAGTCGATCACCTCGTCGTCGCTGGCGCCCTGATTCAGCATGCGGTAGACCTCGCGCCGCAGGTCGGAGGCGATCGGCGAGTTGGAGTCGGCGATGTTGTTGTTCTGGCACTTGGGGCAGCGCAGCTCTTCGGTCAGCTGCTGAAACCGCTCCTCGGTGGCCTTGTCGTCAAATTCGTAGGCTTCGATGGTGGCCTGCGCGGTTACCGAACCCAGTGCCAGCAGCCCGCCCAGCAACAGGGAGTGCAGCCATGACTTCATGACGCGCCTCCGGTAGCCAACTGATCCATCACCTGCTTGAGCTGTTTCCAGACCTTGGCATCGACGGCGCCGACATGGCGGTAGCGGATCACGCCCTGGGCGTCGATCACATAGGTTTCAGGCGCACCATAGACCCCCAGGTCGATACCGAGAGCACCATCCTGATCGAGGACAACCTCGGTATAGGGGTCGCGGTAGCGCTTGAGCCACTCCCGTGCCTTCAGCGGCTCGTCCTTGTAGTTGATGCCGTAGATGGTCACCCCCTGCTGCGCCAACCCGTTGAGAAAGGCATGCTCCTCCTTACAGGTCGGACACCAGGTGGCCCAGATATTGACCAGGGCCGGCCGCCCCTTCAGGTCCGCCTCGGTCAGCGTCCGCTCCGGCTCGGTCAGCGAGGCAAGCTGGAACTGTGGAAACGGCTGATTCAGACGTGCCGAGGGCAGCTCGGTCGGGTCGATCGACAGTCCGCGCCAGAGAAAATAGCCCAGGCCGATAAAGATCAACAGCGGTACAAAAAGCAAAATACGACGCATAGTCACTCTTTCCTATCCAGGTATTCAGGCGCCGGCCAAGTCTCGACGCGCCTGTTTACGGTAACGCGGGTCGGTGGCGGCCAACAGCCCGCCGACGGTCATCATCAGGCCACCGAGCCAGAGCCAGCGTACGAAGGGCTTGTACTGCACCCGCACGGCCCAGGCATCACCGCCCAGCGACTCACCAAGCGCCACATACAGGTCGCGGAACAGGCCCGGATCGATCGCCGCCTCGGTCATCACGTTGCCCCGCGCGGTGTAAAGGCGTTTTTCCGGATACATTTCGGTGTAGGTTTCGCCCTTGTACAACACCCGGATCACCCCGGTATCGGAGTGGAAGTTGGGACCGTCGACCTTGCGGATACCGTCGAATACGAACTCGTAGTCGTTGAACTGTTTGCGGTCGCCCGGCTCCATACGCAGATCGCTGTGTTCGCTGAACGTCGAAACCAGTGCGATACCAACCATCAGCACCGCGATACCGCCATGCGCCAACATCATGCCGTAGTAGGCGCGCGACTGGGCGAAGATGGCGGCCAGGCCCGCGCTTCTATTGCGCATCCGGTTTAGCAGATCCCGTGCGCCGGTGAACACCACCCACCAGGCCAATACCAGCCCCAATGAGGTCCAGAACCCGGGCCATTGCGGCAACAGAAACAACGATACACCACCCGCCAGCAACGCCAGCACACCCGGCAACCAAAGCTGCTTGATCAGTAGTTGCAACGATGTCTGTTTCCAGCGCAGCAGCACCCCGATCCCAAGCGTCAGCACCAACAGCGCACCCAAGGGCACGAACAGGGCATTGAAGTAGGGAGGTCCGACCGAGATCTTGCCCAAATTGAGCGCATCGACCAGCAGCGGGTAGAGCGTGCCCAGCAATACCGTGGCGCAGAAAACGGTCAGCAGAACGTTGTTGATCAGCATGAAGCTTTCGCGCGACAGCAAAGCGAAACTCGACTCGCTTTTCACATGGGACGCCTTGATCGCGTAGAGCAGCAGCGAGCCGCCGATGGCGATGGCCAGCAGCGCGAGGATGAAGAACCCGCGATCCGGATCGGACGCAAAGGCGTGCACCGAGGTCAGCACACCGGAACGCACCAGGAAGGTACCGAGCAGGCTAAGGGAGAAGGCAAAGATCGCCAACAGCACGGTCCAGCTTTTGAATACACCACGTTTTTCGGTCACCGCAAGGCTGTGCACCAGCGCGGTACCGATCAGCCAAGGCATCAGCGAGGCGTTTTCCACCGGATCCCAGAACCACCAGCCGCCCCAGCCAAGCTCGTAATAGGCCCACCAGCTGCCCAGTGCGATACCCAGGGTCAGAAATGCCCAGGCGATGATGGTCCAGGGGCGTGACCAACGCGCCCAGGCGGCATCGAGCCGCCCGCTTAGCAGTGCGGCGATGGCAAAGGCAAAGGCCACCGAGAAACCGACATAGCCCATATACAGCATCGGTGGATGCATGATCAGGCCGATATCCTGCAACAGCGGGTTGAGATCGGCGCCCTGCTCCGGGATTCTCGGCAGATAGCGCTCGAACGGGCTGGAGGTCAACAGGATAAACAGGGTGAAACCGATGGTGATCAGGCCCATGACAGAGAGCACCCGGGCCTGGATATCTTCCGGCAAATTCCCGCTCTTCAATGCCACCGCCACAGTCCAGCCGGTCAGAATCAGCAGCCACAGCAGCAGCGAGCCCTCATGTCCGCCCCAGACCGCGCTCAGCCGGTAGTACCAGGGCAGGGCCGTATTGGAGTTGCTGGCCACGTATACGACCGAGAAGTCGCTTTGCAGAAACGACCAGCTCAAGCAGAGGAAACTGAACAGCACGAAACCGAACATGGCGATCGCCAGCGGCCGTGCGTAGCTGCACCAAAGGGCGTTGCCGACCGTCGCGCCGACCATCGGCACAGTACCCAACAAAACCGCCAGACAGGCGGTCAGAATCAGCGCATATTGACCAAGTTCAGGGATCATTTATTGAACTCCTGACCCGCGGGTTTAGGCATTTTACCCGCCTTTTCCAACGCGTCCGCCACCTCTGGCGGCATGTAGTTCTCATCATGCTTGGCCAGCACTTCCACCGCTTGCAGCACGCCCCGGCTGTCCAGTTCGCCCTGGGCGACTATACCCTGACCCTCACGGAACAGGTCCGGCAAGATGCCGGTGTACTCGACCCGCACGGTCTTCTCGTAATCGGTGATATCGAAACTGACCGCCAGACTCTCGGTGGAGCGCTGTACACTGCCATCGACGACCATGCCGCCGGCACGGATACGGGTACCCTCGGGCGCCTCGCCCGCGGCGATCTGGGTTGGCGAGTAGAACAGGTTAATGTTCTGATTCAGGGCGAACAGGGTCAGCCCTACCGCAACACCAACGCCAATGACGATAAATAGAACAATCAGCAGACGCTGCTTGCGTTTCGGATTCATGAGCCCTGTTTCTCCCTCAGTAAACGGCGGGTCAGCTGTACACGCAGACGCTTACCGGCCTGCAGCGGTACGATCAAGTTAGCCAGAATCACCACCAGCCCAAGCCCATAGCTGAGCCAGACATACAGGCCGTGCCCGCCCATCGTCAGAAATTCGGATATGGAATTGAAGCTCACGTCTACCTCACTCGAACCACGTGCTTAAACAGCAGATTTAGACAGCAGAAGTTCCTTGACCCAACCGGCACGGCGCTCACGACGCAAGATCTCGTTGCGCAGGCGCATCATCAGTGTCACGGCAAAGAAGGCATAGAAGCCGATCACCATCACCAGCAGCGGCAGCCACATCTCCACCGGCATCGCCGGTTTTTCGGTCAGTTTAAAGGTTGCCGGCTGGTGCAGCGTGTTCCACCACTCGACGGAGTACTTGATGATCGGAATGTTGACCAGTCCCACCAGCGCCAGTACAGCGGTTGCCTGTGCAGCGGTAGACTCGCTCTCGATGGCGGAGTTCAACGCCATGACGCCGAGATAGAGGAAAAACAGAATCAGCATCGAGGTCAGACGCGCATCCCATACCCACCATGAACCCCAGGTCGGCTTACCCCAGATCGCGCCGGTCAGCAGTGCCAAAACCGCCAGCGAGGCCCCGATCGGCGCACAGGATTTGGCCACCATGTCGGCCACCTTCATCTTCCAGATCAGGCCGATGGCACCGGCGATCGCCATCAGCATGTAGCAGGACTGGGCAAGGATCGCCGATGGCACGTGCAGATAGATGATCCTGAAGCTGTTGCCCTGCTGGTAATCGGCCGGTGCAAAAACCAGGGCCCAGATGGTACCGCCGATCAGCAAGCCCAGCGCAAGCGCCGTAAACCAGGGCAGCAGTTTGCCGCAGATCTGATAACACCAGCGCGGCGAAGCCAGTTGATAAAACCAGCGAGGCATCCATTTCTTATCCGACATATCTATCCACTCACCGAAATTCTTAACGCCGCGCCGATCGCCAGCGGTGCGAGTGCCAGGCCCAGCGCCAGCAACGCACCGAGCAGCGCCAGATAGCCGCCCAGCGGCAGTCCGGTTACCGCGGCCTGTACCGCGCTGGTGCCGAAGATCAGCACCGGTATGTAGAGCGGTAGCACCAACAGCGAAATCAGTACACCACCGCGTTTGAGCCCCACAGTCAACGCCGCGCCGATCGCTCCGACCAAACTCAGCGTCGGCGTACCGATCAGCAGGCTCAGCATCAGCCCCGGCATCCCCTCGGCGGGCAGGAACAGCATCACCGCGATCACCGGCGCCACCAGGGTCAGCGCCAGTCCGCTGAGCATCCAGTGCGCCAGTACCTTGGCCAGTACCACGATAAACAGCGGCTGCGGACTGAGCAGCAGCTGTTCCAGCGAGCCGTCGTCATAGTCCGTCCGAAACAACGCGTCCATCGACAGCAGCGTGGCCAGCAATGCCGCCACCCAGAGCGCGCCGGGCGCCAGTTGCGCCAGGAAACCGGGTTCCGGGCTGACGCCCAGCGGAAACAGCGTAATCACCATCAAAAAGAAGATCAGCGGGTTGACCAACTCGCTCTTGCGGCGAAGCGACAACAGCAGATCTCGCCTCAGCGTCGCCATAAACAGCCCACCGGGCCCGATCTGGGCCTGCTCGGCTGCGGCGTTAGTAAGCAGATCAGCCATCAAGTTCCACCCTGCCGATCCAGATTTATCGCGCGCACGGCGCTACTCCCCTGCAGATCCTGGTGCGTGGTCAGGATTACGCTGCCGCCGCGGGCAATATGGCGGCCGATCAGCGCCTCTTTCGCTGCCACCCCGCGCTTGTCGATGGCGGTAAAGGGTTCGTCGAGAATCCACAACGGCGCATCGCTGAGATAGAGGCGCGCCAGAGAGACGCGTCGATGCTGGCCTGCCGAGAGCGAGTGACAGGGCACATCCTCGAAGCCGCGCAGTCCGACCTGCTCCAGCGCCTCGCTGACCCGGGAGGCATCGAGCGCGGGGTGCAGGGCACAGTACCAACGCAGGTTCTCCTCCGGCGTCAGCAACGCCTTGACCCCCGGTTGATGCCCGAAATAGAGCAGCTCGCGGCGAAACTGGTCGCGCACACGCTCAATCGGTTCGCCACGCCAGTAGATCTCACCCTCATAGTTACGCGACAGACCGCTGAGAATGCGCAACAGGGTGGTTTTTCCGCTGCCGTTGGCGCCCTCGATCTGAACGATCTCCCCGGCATCGACGGAGAACCCCAGGCCATCGAAAAGTACACGGTCATCCCGCTCGCAGAACAGGTTTTCCACTTGTAACATCGGCCCGGACAAACAGTGACTCTCCACCCAAGATTTTTCGCCGCCAGCAGCGATCAATGCATACTTCAGTTGTGCCGGCGCTGGCCGACATTTTTCAAACGCGCCATTATAAACGGATTCCCCCTCGGCGTCAGGCAGGAAGGGGACAACCCGGGGCCGATTCGGTCTAAGGTTGTAGATTTTTGTATGGTTTTGTAAACCCTCGGCCTACATCGGTCTTCAGTGGAGAGAACAGGTTGGCAGTTACGCTCAGTGTGCAATCGATGCAAACACTCAGCCGTCCCGGTGACGGTCAGGGCGTCGACCTGCGCGCACAGCTCGACGCCGGCCGCACGCTGAGCGCGAGTGTAAAGGAAGTTGTCGTCGATACGCAGCGCCCGAACCTGTTCCGGATCAAGGTTGAAGTGCAAAACATGCTGATGGAGCTGATGACCTCTCGCCCCCTCGTCATCGGTGCCCAGGTAACGCTGAACCGTGCGGGCGACGGGCAACTGCTGCTGAGTCTGGCCGGCCAGGCCGGTACCACCGGGCGCGCCGAAGCCCCACCGCAAGCGCCGGCGCAGCAGACACCAGCCTCGGGAAGCAACAGCGGCATTCGACTGCAGATCCCGATAGCACAGCTGCAAAGCGAAGCGCTCCAGCGCGCTTTGCCGCTGAATCAACCACAACTCGGCAGAGTGCTGCCCAGCGTCACCACTCCCGCGGAACCGGCCAGCGGTAGCGCACCCGCCAATACTGCGGCGACAACCGGCACTCAGACGCCTGCGCCGGCGGCATCGGGCGCCGCCAGCGGCGTGGCACCATCCGCTACCGGATCGGCTGCAACCCCAACCTCTTCCGCTGCACAACAGAGCAGTCAGCCAGGCGTGGCAGGCCAGATCAACACCCTGCGCAACGGTGAACAGCCACAACCGGCAACAACCAGCCAGCCGGACAACCCCAGGCCAAGCTCGACGGCGGCGACGGCCAGCACAGCATCGAATGCCGGCACCCCGTCGCCCGCCGGTACGACGACCGCCGGTTCGACAACCGCAACGACGACGCCATCGCCAGCCTCGGCTCAGCCGCAGACTCAGACACAACCCCAGCCGCCGAACCCGGCACCGCCGCAATCAACACTCCAGGCCGCCGGCGCCTCGTCAGATCAGCCCCGCGGCGCGGAGAGCGCACCTCCCCGCCAGCCCCCGGCAGCGCCTGCGACGCGGCCGCTGCCTGCCGCTGCTACCGACACAGCATCCGGCGCCGCATTGAACAGAAGCGGTCCCAACCCGGTACAGATCTCGATCAACGGTCAAACGATCGAGCTGCTGACGCCGCGACCGCTGCAGGCGGGCATGACGATACAGTTGACGCGGACAGACCAGGCCAATGTACAGCTGGAGATACTCCCTCCCCGGATCGCACCGGACGCTCAACAACGCCTGCAGGAGGGACTGCAGCAGATTTTGCGTGACAGCCTGCCACAACAGATTCCGATGGCGGAGGCGTTCAATCAGTTACGCCAGCTCGACCGTGCCAGCGGAGGCACAGGGCGACAGCAGGATGCGATCGGTCAGGTGGTTCGCTCGATGCTTAGCCTGTTCAGCGTCTCCACCAAGCCCGACGCTCAAACCACTCGCCAGGCCGTCGAGCAGCAGCTTCACTCCAGCGGACTGATCGCAGGCAAAAAAGGCGCCCAGCAGTCAAACGAAGGCGGTCCGGCAACACTGAAGGATCAACTTGCGCGCCTGCAGCAGCTCGGTGAACGCCTGCCACCGGAAGCGCGCGAGCGACTCCAGTCACTGTTGCAGGGGATTCAGGCGCGCACGGCCACGCATCAGGCTTCGAGCCTGCAACACTGGCAGGATCTGCCGGACGGCAGCGTCGAACGCCAATACCGGCTCGACCTTCCGGTACGAGTGCATGAGCAGCAGCTGGACAATACGGAGATCCGCATCACCCAGCACAAACGGCGCGACGAACAGGACAGGTTCATATCAGAGTGGTCGATCAATCTGCACTTTGATCTGCAGGATCTGGGGGCGATCGACAGCCGCATCAGTCTGCAGCAGGAGTGGCAACTCAGTGCGCGCTTCTGGGCCGAGCACGGAGCAACCGCGCAACTGATCCGCGACAGACTGGAGGTTTTTGCCAACCATTTAAGCAGCTGCGGCTTCGAGATCGATACCCTGCATGTGCAGCAGGGACGTCAACCGCGTGAAACCAACCCTCCTGTCAGTCGCCGACTGGTGGATCTGCATACATGAGCGAACTGGACGAAGAGTTGAAGCGGCGCAGAGCCATTGCGCTGAAATATGACCCCGAAACCGGTGCCGCACCGCGGGTTACCGCCAAAGGCAGCGGTCTGATCGCGGAGCAGATTATCAAGCTCGCCCGCGAACATGACGTGCACATTTATGAAAGCCCGGAACTGCTGGAGGTGTTGATCCGTCTTGAGCTGGGCGACGAAATCCCGGAATCCCTCTATCGCGCAATTGCCGAGGTGATCGCCTTCGCCTACGGGCTCAAACCCCGACCGGATAGAGAGCAGGAACCGAACCAGGCTCAGTGACGTGAGGGCAGCGACGCTTCGTTATGCAGCTCGCGGTGCAGCAACGCCATCAGCTCAGCCTCTGGACGGCCGATACCGCAGCTGCGGACAAGATCATCCACGTCGGCCCCCATCTCCATCAGCCGCGCCGCCTGATTATAGGCCAGCACCCCTGGATCCCTGTTCTCCAGCTCCTGCTGTTTCTCCACGGTGATATTGAGCTTATGCTCGATCGCCAAGAGACGATTGCCCATGCCGATGGAACCGTTGGTCATCGCCCGGATCTCGTTGCGCAGTACGTTGATCAGCGCCTGATGACGACGCTCCTGCCGCTGGACACGCACCAGCAGATAGGCGCAGAGCGCAGCGGTCAACAACGTCAGCGCCGCCAGAACCAGCAGCATAGTGTTGGAGCCCAGCAGATCGGTCACGCCGACATCGCCTCGAACTCTTCGACCATCTGGTCAATATCGAGAATCGCACAGCGTTCGGCCATATAGGTCCCCAGCAACCAGGAGCGATGATCCTTGTCCTGGTTCAGATTGACCTTATCCATCGGAATCTGCAGCGACTTGACCAGACCATCGCAGGCCAGCGCCCACTTGCGACCATGGAGGATCACGATCTCCTCATATTTGGAGTGTTCCGGCTGGTAACGTTCAGGGATCAACCAGAGCGCCGTATCGACCACCAGCGTCTTGCCATACTCGGGACCAAAAGCCCCCAACACCCAGTCCGGATGCCCCGCGATATCCAGTGACAGGTCGTTCATCTGCAGTGCGCCTTCGATACGGTCGAAGTTAATCGCCAGCTTAAGGCCATGCATATCGATCAACACGCAGTTCAACACCTGCACAGGTGTTTTTCGTGCCGGCGCTGACGCTTGGGGCGCAGCTACTACTTCGCGTTCTACCACAGGCTCTGCCACAGGTTCGGGCTCGGGCTCGGGCTCGGGCTCGGGCTCGGGCTCGGGCTCTACAGTATAAAACTTCTCGTCCACAGCCGGGTCAACTTCAATATCGTCAAAGAACCCGTCACTCTGCCGAGGTGCCTCAGCCTCGGCATCGGCCTGCATGTCGGCGGTCTTGTCGCTTGCCTCAGATTTAGGAATATACCCCTCTTCCAGCTCGGTATCGGCCAGCAAGGCTTCGATATACTCAAATACGACTTTTTTCTGATCAGCCATCGACATTACCCTGTCTGCGTCTCTCCAGCAGATTCCTCAGCAGTTTGGCATAAGCGTGCACACCACGACTACCGGCATCCAGCGACGAGGGCACCAGGCCCTTGAGACTGGCGTTACGGAACTTGGTATCGATCGGCACCACCGCCGTGGAGATGTTCTCCTCATAAAGCCGGTGCAACTCGCGCAAGCTGCTGACCGACGCCTGGGTGCGGCGATCGTAAAATGTCGGCACGATGGTATATTCCAGCTTGTTGCGACGGGCACGGTTGACCATCTCGATGGTCCTGATCATCCGCTGCAACCCTTTCAGGGCAAGAAACTCGGTCTGTACCGGCACCAGCAGATGATTGCAGGCGGCCAGCGCATTCACCATCAACACACCGAGCACCGGCGGGCTGTCGATCAGCGCGAAATCGTAGCTCTGTTTCTGCGTTGCCAACGCCTTGGCAACCTGCAGCCCCATCCCCTCTTTACCCACCGCCCGCCGCTCCAGCGTAGCCAGCGCCGTGGACGCAGGCATCAGGTGCACGCCGTCCCGGTTGGTATCGACGATCAGGCCACGTGTACGCTCGGGCTCGACCTGCAGCTGCTCGAAAAGGTCGTAGACACTGTGCTCCAGCTCGTCCGGATCGTAACGAAAATAGCTGGTCAGCGATCCGTGCGGGTCGAGATCGACCAGCAACACCTTATAGCCAACCTCCGCCAATAGACCCGCCAGCGTAACGACGGTCGTCGTCTTGCCGACCCCCCCTTTCTGGTTAGCAACAGCCCATACCTGCATAGAGTCTCTTCCCGTTATTGTTCCGGCTTCGCCTGTCGAAACAGTATCCCATCTTCCGTTTCTATCTGCTCCAGCGCCCCTGAGGCGTCCGGAGCGTTGCGCTCATTGAGCAACATGGTACTGACCGCATCCGAACTGACCTGCTCGCTGCCGTAGGAGACCACGGCCCGCCGCACCTTTTCGTTACGCGATACGACGATCACGATGCGCCGGTTCAGCCTGCGTCCCTCCGCCGTGCGATTGCTGTAGGCCGGCTGATACTCACCATATCCTACCGCTGCCATACGCGAGGGATCGATACCGTTCGATTCCAGCAATCTCACAACTGCGGCGGCTCGTGCCGCAGACAGCTCCCAGTTGGAGGGAAACTGATCGGTTGAGATCGGCTCGTTGTCGGTAAACCCCTCGACATGGATCGGATTATCCAGCCCCTCAAGACGCTTGGCGATAAGCGCCAGTATGCTGTCCGCGGCGATCGAGGGTATCGCGCCACCGCTATCGAACAGCAGGCTGGAGCGCAGCTCGATCGAAAACCAGAGGTCGGAGCCCTCCACCTCGATTTCGCCGGAGGATGCATGCTGGCTGAAATCGGACTCCAGCTGCGCCCGCACCTGCTTCAGTTGCAGGGTGGCGCGTTCGTCCGCCGGCCCGATCAGATCTGCCGGCGCCTTGGTCGAGGACTCGCCACCTTCCAGGAATCCGCTCCCCCCCTCCAGCGCGGGGTTAGTGCCCCTGGGCGCGCCCGGACCGGAGAACACCTGCGACAGGGCCTCCGACATCGATTTGTACTTCTCCTCGTTGACCGAGGAGATGGCGTACATGACAACGAAGAACGCAAACAGCAGGGTCAGAAAATCCGCCCAGGAGAGCACCCAGCGATCGAGCGGCGCATCGGGCTCAGGCGGTCTTCGACGCGGCATTGTCCGCCCCCAGATAGCCCTGCAGGCGCTGGCGTATCACCTCCGGATTCTGCCCCTCGGCGATATAGACCAGGCCGTCCATCAGCATCTCATGATACTGAGCACGCCCCTGCACCAGGCGCTTGATCTTGTTCGCGGTAGGGATCAACAGCAGGTTGGCGACACCGACACCGTAGATGGTCGAGACAAACGCCGTGGCGATACCCTGACCGAGGGTTTCCGGCGCGGCCAGGTTGGCCATCACCTGAATCAAGCCGAGCACAGTACCGATGATACCCAGGGTCGGCGCATAACCGCCCAGACTCTCGATCACTCTGACCGCCTGCAGATCGCGCTGCTCGTTGGCGATCAGCTCCACCTCGAGGACCGAACGGATCACCTCCGGCGAGCGACCGTCGGCAAGCAGCTGAAGACCGTTGGCAACGAACGGATCGTCAACCTTGCGCCCCTCAGCCTCCAGCGCCACCATGCCGCGACGACGCGCCAACAGGCACCAGCTACGCAGCGATGTCATACCCGCCTGAAAATCGGGACTGGCTGCCGTGTAGGCCCAGCCAAACAGCCGCCATGCGCGCTTGAAATCTTCGCGCGGCGCCTGGATCACGGCCGCGGCCAAGGTGCCTCCGACAACGATCATCGCCGCGGTGGGGTTATACAGTTCGGAAAGCTTGCCACCACCGAGGTAGTTGCCGCCCACTATCGCCAGAAAGGCGAGCAATATCCCTAAAAACCCAAACATCAGCCACGCCTGCGCTGCTGGGCCAAAAGCGGCCCGATATCGTCCAGATCAAGCACCTCGTCCGCAAGCCCGGCGTTGACCACCGCTTGCGGCATTCCATAGATGGTGCAGCTCGCGCGATTCTGCGCCCAGATGGTTGCTCCCTCACGCTTGAGCAGGCGAGCACCGTCACAGCCATCCGCGCCCATACCGGTCAGTATCAGCGCCAGCACTCGAGCGCCGTATGCCCTTGCCGCCGAGGCGTAGGTTACGTCCACGCTGGGCTTGTAGGTCAGCTTCACGTCCCCCTCGAGCACCCGCACCCGATCGGACTGGCGGGGATCGATCATCATCTGCAGGCCCCCCGGCGCCAACAATGCCAGGCCAGGCTTCAGCCGATCGCCGTCCTCAGCCTCTTTAACCGCTATCTGGCACTGCTGGTTCAGCCGCTCGGCGAACACCTGGGTGAACGTCTTCGGCATGTGCTGTACAAGCAGAATCGGATAGGGAAAGTCGGCCGGTATCTGCGTCAAAATGCGCTGCAACGCCGCCGGTCCACCGGTGGAGGTACCGATCACGACGATGCGGCAATCCGGAAAACGTACCTTGGCCGGGTGACTGGTGGGTGGATCCTTCTCCTCGCCGGTCATCCGCGGGCGTAGCGCCGGAGAGGTCAAGGGTCTGGCAGATTCGCGCTCCGGTACTCTCGAAGTAACGGGAGTACGTCTTGCGGCGGGCGCCACTTCCCGTGCAGACGTGGCCCGGGAAGCCGTCGTCGACTCAGGCCGAAACACCATGGTGGAGCTGCCGGTCGCACGCGAGCTGGGGTAGCGATGATCGAATACCGATCCCGAGCGGAATCGACGCGAGGTGCCCAGCGCCAGGATGCGCTCGATCAGCTGCTGGCGGATGCCCTGACTCTTGTCCATCCAGGCACGAATATCCTTGGGCAGATAGTCGGCAGCGCCGGCTTCCATCGCCTCAAGCGTAATCCGCGCGCCCTCATGCGTCAGCGAAGAGAGCATCAGCACGTTGGTGGGGCATTCGCGCATGATGATGCGGACCGCATCGATGCCGTTAAGCTGCGGCATCTCCACATCCATGGTGATGACGTCAGGCTTCAGCGCACGCGCCTTCTCTACAGCCTCCTTACCGTTGACCGCGCTGCCGACCACTTCAATTCGCTTGTCCTCGCGCAGAATCTCTTCGATACGATGACGGAAGAAACCCGAGTCGTCGACGATCAGCACTTTTATCGCCATCGACACCCTCCGCAACACCTACCCTGCATTGGATCAGGCTTGAGCATAGTGTTTAAGCAGATTCGGTATATCGATGATCAACGCAATGCGTCCGTCGCCGGTGATCGTAGCGCCGGAAAGGCCGGGCGTGCCGTGCAGAATCGTACCCAGCGGTTTGATCACGACCTCCTCCTGACCCACCAGCTGATCCACCACGAACCCAACACGGGTGGTACCAACGGTGACGATCACCACATGACCCTGCTCAGGCAGCGGCGCATGAGCCTCGCCATTGACCAGCCAGCGCTTGAGATGGAACAGCGGCAACGCCTGCTCACGCACGATAATCGCCTGCTGACCATCTACGATGTTGGTCTTGGTCAGGTCGAGATTGAAGATCTCGTTGACGTTGACCAGCGGCAGAGCGAACGCCTGCCCCTCCAGAATCACCATCAGCGTGGGCATGATCGCCAGCGTCAGCGGTACCTGAATCGCGATCCGGGTGCCCTGACCGATGACCGAGTCGATGCTGAGGGTGCCGTTGAGCTGGGTGATCTTGGTCTTGACCACGTCCATCCCCACGCCACGCCCCGATACGTCAGACACCTCGGTCTTGGTCGAGAAACCGGCCTGGAAGATCAGATTGAAACACTCCTGATCGCTCAGCCGGCGTGCCGCTTCAACATCCAGCATGCCACGCTTGACTGCCAGGCTGCGCAGCTTCTCCGGATCCATGCCCGCGCCATCGTCCTGAATAATCAGCAGGATATGATCGCCCTCCTGCTCCGCCGACAGCAACACATGACCTTCACGCGGCTTGCCGGCCTTGGCGCGGACCTCCGGTGGCTCGATACCATGGTCGACAGCATTGCGCACCAGGTGAATCAGCGGATCAGCCAATGCCTCGACCAGGTTCTTGTCGAGATCGGTCTCCTCTCCGCGCAGCTCCAGCGCCACCTCTTTCTTGAGGTTGCGCGACAGATCACGGATCAATCGGGGGAAGCGGCCAAACACCTTTTTGACCGGCTGCATTCGCGTCTTCATAACCGAGGACTGCAGATCGGCGGTCACCATATCGAGGGTGCCAAGCGCCTTACCCATCTCCTCATCTTCATGGGTCACGCCCAGACGCACGAGACGGTTACGTACCAGTACCAGCTCGCCGACCATATTCATGATCTTATCGAGCAGACGGGTATCGACACGGACGTTGGTTTCGGGTGCCGGCTTCTGATTGCCGCCGGATCGAGCCGGGGCTGCTACGGCTACTCCTGCGCCCCCCGCCGCCTCGGAGGAGGGGCGTGCCGCCGGCGGGGAAGCCGATGCGGCACGCTGCTCCGGCGCCGCGTCCCCAACGGTCGTACCGCCGTATGCAAAAGCGCCCTTGCCTTCCGACTGCAGCTGATCCAGCAGATCTTCAAATTCATCGTCGGTGATCAGGTCACCACCGGCGCTGCTCTCGTCTACCACCGGCTGCCTGACGGTCGACGGTTGAACGTCCTTTTCAGCACCTGGCGCACCGCCGGGGCCATGGAGCTCATCGAGCAACGCTTCGAACTCATCCTCGGTGATCAGGTCCGATCCGCCACCTGCGTCCTCAGCCTCGGAAGCGCTCGTCGCGGAGACACCGGCAAGATCGCCCAACAGGGATTCGAAATCATCGTTCGGCGTATTCGGATTGGCGGCGATAGGCTCAACGGCTCGTGGCGCTTTGGCAGGAGCCGGTGCTTTGGCGGGCGCCGCAGCCTTGGCGGGTGCCGATGCGGCAACCGGCGCTGCCGCACTGGGCCCATGCCCTTCAGCGAAATCCTGCAACCGTTGCAGAAGTTCAGGTGATGCGTGCTCGGGTTCGACGCCATTGCGTACCGAATCGAACATGGAGTTGACGGCATCCAGGGCTTGGAGCACGACATCCATCAGCTCCGAGGAGACTGCAAGTTCGCCATTTCGCAGCTGATCGAAGAGGTTCTCCGCTTTGTGACAGCACTCGACCATCGCTTCCAGTTGCAGGAAGCCCGCGCCCCCCTTGACGGTATGGAAGCCCCGGAAGATGGCATTCAACAGATCGCGGTCGTCCGGGCGTTGTTCGAGATCCACAAGCTGCTCGGAGAGCTGCTCAAGAATCTCCCCCGCTTCAACAAGAAAATCCTCGAGAATCTCCTGATCAACATCGAAACTCATAGGGCGCTCCTAATCAAAAGCCTAGGCTGGAAAGCAGTTCGTCAACATCGTCCTGATCGCAGGCTACGGTTGAGTCGCCTTTTGGAATCTGAGGACCTTCAGCCTTTACGTCGCTGCTATCATCGCTTTTCTGTTCTTTTTTTGTCGCTACTTTCCGCGTCTGGGAGGGCTTTCTCAGTGTTGCACTGGACTCCATACCGCTGAGGCGCTCGACCTTGGATGCCATGTCCATCAACTTCACCAGCTGACTTTCCACCTGGGTCAGCAAGGTAATAACGCGGCGAATCAACTGCCCGGTAATATCCTGAAAACCTTGTGACACCAGGATGTCGGTCAACGCGGTGCGCAGCTCTTCGACTGTCTTCTCGGACTCGTCCTTCAGCTGGCAGGTGCGATCATAGACACCGTTCAGCGCCTCGAACTCACCCTCGAGCTGACCGACCAGCATCAGCAGATCGCGAAAGCGGCCACTGTAGGAATCCAGCCGATCGACGAGGGACAACGATTGATCGACCCTGTCCATGGTTTTGTGCGCTGTTTCCTCAGTCAACTCGATCACGTAGGCAAGACGATCCGATGCATCACTCATCGCATCGCCACCCTGCTCGAGTTTGCCACCGACATCGCTGCTAAACGACTTGATCGCCTCATGCAATCCGCGCGTGAGATGACCTACTTCGTTGTAGAACACCTCATGACGCGCAGTTTGCAGCTGATTGATCAATTCAATTGCTCGCGGCAGTTGCCCCTGCTCCAGGGCAGCAACCAGATCCTGAGCCTTCTGTTTCAGAACCTCGCCCAGCCCGTCGAGATCGGCCGCCATTTCCTGTTCCGCCATCAGCGTTCCTCAGCCTCAATCAGTCCTGCAGGCGTTCGAAAATCTTGTCGATTTTCTCTTTCAGCACAGCCGCCGTGAAGGGTTTGACAACATAACCGTTCACCCCTGCCTGTGCGGCAGCAATGATCTGCTCACGTTTTGCCTCTGCGGTAACCATCAGCACAGGGATGTGTGCCAGGTTAGGATCTGCACGCACTTCGCGAATAAGATCGATACCTGTCATACCCGGCATGTTCCAGTCGGTGATCAGAAAATCGATTCGGCCCTGTTTCAGAATCGGCAGTGCGGTTTTACCGTCATCGGCCTCTTCCACATTAGTGAACCCCAGATCACGCAACAGGTTTTTGATGATGCGTCTCATCGTAGAAAAGTCATCGACGACAAGAATCTTGGTGTCTTTTTTCAAGACAGGTTCCCCCGGTTATTAACACTACTCATTAGCGCCCATGAAGCCAGAGGCTTCTTACTGCCAGTCACGCAGCCTGGAACGAAGCCTTGCTGCAGCCTGACTGTGTATCTGACTGACCCGTGACTCGGTAACCCCGAGCACCTGTCCTATCTCTTTAAGGTTCAGCTCTTCATCGTAATAAAGCGCCAACACCAGTTTTTCTCTTTCCGGCAACCCCTCGATCGCCTTGGCCAGCGCACCTTGAAAGGCGCCGCCCTGAAATGCCTGAGCAGGGCCAGGATCATCGGCCACAAACTGCTCCCCCGGCGAATCTTCATCGGACTCGGAGAGCTCATCGAAACTGAACAGACGGCTCTCGGCTGAATCCTGCAGCAGCGCATGATAGGCATCGATGCTGATGCCCAATTCAGCCGCAACTTCAGCATCGCCGGCATCCCGACCGGTACGCGCTTCGACACGCATGATCGCTTCACTGACCCGGCGACCGTTACGGTGTACCGAACGCGGCGTCCAGTCCCCCCGGCGCACTTCGTCTATGATGGCGCCACGGATGCGGATGCCGGCATAGGTCTCAAAGCTGGCACCCTTACCCGGGTCGTACTTGGCCGTCGCCTCCAGCAACCCCACCATGCCGGCCTGAATCAAATCGTCCAGCACCACACTGGAGGGCAGCCTGGCCATGAGGTGCCGGGCGATCCGTTTCACAAGTGGTGCGTACTGCTCCACAAGCTCCTGGCCTGATTTGAAATCCAGCTGGTTATACATGGAGGCTACTGTGACGCCCTTACCTATACACCTTGAACCAGACGCTCAACAAAGAACTCCAGATGCCCCCTGGATGTCCTGGGAACAGGCCATTCATCTACTTTGTTGGCGAGCTGCCTGTATGCGATTGCCGACTTACTCGTTGAAAACGCTTTTAAAACAGGCGTTTGTCTCTGAACAGCTTTCCGCACAGACTCATCATAAGGGATTGAGCCAAGGTATTGAAGCGTGACATCAAGGAAGCGGTCGGTAACGGTCAGCAGTTTGCTGAACATGTTGCGCCCCTCTGCCTCGGTACGCACCATGTTGGCCAGCACCCGGAATCGGCTCATACCATAATCCCGGCTGAGCAACTTAATCAAGGCGTACGCATCGGTGATCGAGGTCGGCTCATCGCAGACCACCACCAGCACCTCCTGTGCCGCGCGGATAAAACTGACAACCGATTCAGAAATACCTGCCGCGGTATCGACAACCAGCACGTCAAGGTCGTCAGCTATATCGTTGAAGGCGTGAATCAGCTCAGCGTGCTGATGAGCACTCAGTGCCGTCATCTCCTGGGTACCGGACGAGGCCGGTACGATCCAGAAGTTCTCCCCGGCACTCACCAACACCTCTTTCAGGGTACACTCGCCATTGAGTACATCGGCAATATTGCGTTTCGGCCGCAAGCCCAGCATGACATCGACGTTGGCCAACCCCAGGTCCGCATCCATCAACACGGTACGCCGCCCCATCTCGCCCAATGCCACCGACAGGTTTACCGAGACATTGGTCTTGCCGACCCCGCCCTTACCGCCGGTAACGGCAACGACCTTAACCGGGTGTGACTGCTTCATATTCATACTCTGCTATCAGCCGGCCCGGTGCAGGCGTTCCCTGCCCGACCTGCTGCGCTCACCCTCGCGTTGCGCCGTTACCACTGCCCGACTGACCAGGTCATGTCGACGCGCAATCCCTATATCGTCCGGAATTTTCTGACCATCGGCGACATAAGCGATCGGCAACTGCTTCTCCACCGCCAGCGTCAGCGCCTCACCCAGGCTGCCCGACTCATCCATCTTGCTCAGCACGCAGCCGTTCAACCCCAACGACGAGTATGTCTGCCAGGCACTTTCCATCAACTGCCGCTGACTTGAACAGGAGAGCACCAGCAGCTTCTTGATCCTCATCGAGACCCCTTCCAGCATCTCCAGCTGCAACTGCCCGGCGGGATCCTGTGCATTCATCCCGGCCGTGTCGATCAGCACCAGACGCTTGCCGCTCAGGGACTTCAACACCTCTTCCAGACTGTGGTTTTCATCCACCACACGCACCGGCACATCCAATATTCGACCGAAGGTCTTCAACTGCTCATGCGCCGCGATGCGGAAGCTGTCCGTCGTCACCAGCGCCAGACTCGAGCTGCCATGCTGCAACACATAGCGTGCTGCCAACTTGCCGATGGTGGTCGTTTTACCGACACCAGTGGGACCAACAAACGCCAGCATGCCACCGCGCTCGATCATCTCCTCACCGACAACCGGGATCGAATCGGCCAAACGCGCCAACGCATTACGCCAGGCCTTGTCGATCGCCAGATTGGGCTCGATGGACGCCAGCAGAGAGCGGGACAGACGACCTCCCAGGCCCAGACGCTCAAACCGGCGTTCAAGTTGATCCTTGAGACCAGCGGAAGGCGATGCAGGAGGCGCAAGATCCGGCTCGGCAGCCCGAGCCCTGGCCGGAGACGGCGCTCGCCGAGCCGGCTCGCTTGCGCGCGCATCGAGCTGCTGCTCAAGCAGCGCACGCAGCTGATGTATCTCATCCTGCATATTGCGAATCAGCAGATGCTCTTCATCATCGCCATCCTCAAGCCCAGCCTGCACTTTCGGCGGAGCCTGCACCGACCTGCTCGCTTTCGCACGCGGCTGTGCGGGAACATCAGGTCCGGCCAGCTCGTCATCCAGACCGGCAGCCGCCCGCTCCCGCTGCCGGGCACGCAGAGACTCCAGAATCGACTGCAGCTCTTCATCTTCGGCCAACTGGCGGTTGGCGCTTCGGCTGACCTCCGAGCGGGACACACCCTCCTGAGCCTTGGCGATATCGAGCCGCGCGCGTTCAAGCTCGGCATCCAAACCACCTTGACGCGCCGCCTGTGCGCGCGCCGACGTCAGGATTCGCACCTGCTCCTCACGCCGCCGCTCGCGCTCGCGCTTGAGCTCATGCTGCGCCGCCTCGTACTCGTCCTCGCGCGCGACCACGATCTCCACCCCACCGGCCACTCGATGGTTGGATACGATTACGGCATCAGGACCGACCTCCTCTCGGACTCGTCGCATCGCCTGACGCATGTCTGGTGCAAATATGCGTTTTACTTTCATATTCGTCCCTTATCGGCCGACAAGCGGAAAACTGTTAGCCATTTTGTCCCCCGACGGTCGCCACTATGGTGACATTCTTGTTCTCGGGTATCTCCTGGTATGAGAGCACATGTACCTGCTGCTCCCCGTAACGCACAAACTTGGCCAGCAATGGCCGTATCGGCGCCGAAACCAACAGCACCGAAGGTTGCCCCTTCACTTCCTGGCTCTGCGCGGCCTGGGCCAGCGATTTCTGCAGTCGCTCCGCCATGCCGGGCTCCAGCACCAGCCCCTCTTCCCCCTGCTGGCGCTGCTGCATGGAGCTCAGCAGCATCTGCTCCAGCGGCGGATCCAGGGTAATCACCGGCAGATCCTGACTGGCGCCATTTATCGTCTGCACGATCAACCGCGACAACGCAATGCGCACCGAGGCGGTCAGCGCCAACGGATCCTGGGTACGGTTCACCGCCTCAGCCAGCGCTTCGAGAACGGTTCTAAAGTCTTTCAGCGGCACCTGCTCCATCAACAGATTCTGCAGCACCTTGAGCAACACGCTGATCGACAGTTTTTTGGGCACCAGCTCCTCAACCAGCTTCGGTGATTTCTTCGCCGCCATATCCAGCAACTGCTGCACCTCTTCATGCCCCAGCAGTTCGTGGGAGTGGCTGTGCAGCACTTTGTTGATATGCGTGGCCACCACCGTACTGGCGTCGACTACAGTGTAGCCGAGAGTCTGCGCCCGCTCTTTCTGCGGCTTCTCTATCCAGATCGCGTCCAGACCAAAGGCGGGATCCTTGACTGCGATACCGTCGATCTTGCCAAACACCTGGCCGGGATTGATGGCGAGCTCTCGATCCGGATAGATCTCCGCCTCGCCGACAATAACCCCCATCATGGTGATCCGATAGGCGCCGGGCAGCAGATCGAGATTATCGCGGATATGCACCGATGGCACGAGAAAACCCAACTCCTGGGACAACTTCTTGCGCACTCCCTTGATGCGGTTCAGCAACTGCCCGCCCTGCATCTTGTCCACCATCGGGATCAACCGGTACCCGACCTCAAGGCCGATCATATCCACCGGCATCACATCATCCCAACCCAGCTCCCGCGTCTCTTCGCTCGCTGCCGTGTCTGCCGGTGCTTTCTCCACCGACTGCTCTTCTGCTGCCACCTTACGTCGCTGCTCCTCACGACCTATATACCAGGCTGCCCCTGCTGCAGCGGCAGCCAAAGAGAGGAATGCGAAGTGCGGCATGCCGGGCACTATACCCATGATGGTCAGAATGGCAGCGGACACATACAGCGCACGCGGTGAGGCAAACATCTGCCGAAACACCTGCTGCCCCATCGCTTCGGAGGAGTTGGCACGTGTCACCATGACCGCCGCCGCCGTCGAGAGCAGCAGCGAGGGGATCTGCGCGACCAGACCATCACCGATGGTCAACAGCGCATAGTATTGCAGCGCCAGCTCAAAGCTGAGTCCATGCTGCAGCATGCCGATACCGAAACCACCGAACAGGTTGATCACCAGAATGAGGATGCCGGCGACCGCATCACCACGCACAAATTTCGAGGCACCGTCCATCGCGCCGTAAAAGTCCGCCTCCTGGGTCACCTCACTACGCCGCTCGCGTGCCTCGTCCTGACTGATCAGGCCGGCGTTCAAATCAGCATCGATGGCCATCTGCTTACCGGGCATCGCATCGAGGGTAAAGCGGGCACTCACCTCGGAGATACGACCGGCCCCCTTGGTCACCACGACGAAGTTGATGATCACCAGGATCATGAACACGATTACGCCGACAATGTAGTTACCGCCCACCACCACATCACCGAACGCCTGGATCACCTTACCGGCGGCACCTGTCCCCTCATGGCCATAGAGCAACACGACACGGGTCGAAGCCACGTTCAGCGCCAGACGCATCAAGGTTGCAGCCAGCAGAACGGTAGGAAACACCCCAAAATCGAGCGGTCGCAGGGCATAGATCGCTACCAGCAGAACCACGATCGACAGGGCGATATTGAAGGTGAAGGAGACGTCAAGCAGAAACGGCGGCATCGGCAGCGTCACCATCGCCAAAAGAACCAGCAGCAGAAGCGGAATACCGAGATTCCCCTCTGCCAGGCTGCGAGCATTAGTGATGATGGCTGTACGGTCCAAACGCCCCCCAAAACGACAATAAATTGACGATTAGATCATCGATGGGTATCCGGAGGCGCATCCAGCACCGAAAGACAGCCAATATGAGCTTTAATCACCAATTTTTTGACGCAAAATGATCGATCAACAATAGATTAAGCAAAATCTTCGCCAACTATTCAGGATCGACCCGAAAGGCACTGGGTATTTCGATCTCATTCTCTTCCGGCGCCACCGGTTCTTCACTCTCGAGTCGCTGCCGATAACGTTTAAGCTGGAACACATAGGCCAGCACCTGGGCAACCGACTTGTACAACCCGACCGGCACTTCATCACCCAGTTCGGAGGCGTAATAGAGCGCACGCGCCAGCGCCGGCGAGGCCAAGATCGGTACGTCATGCTCCTGGGCGATCTCACGAATCCTCAGCGCAACGAAGTCCACCCCCATCGCCACCACGAAGGGCGCTCCGCCCCGCTCCGGATCGTAGCGAATTGCGACCGAATAGTGCGTCGGGTTGGTAATGACCACATCGGCCTCCGGGACCTCCTTCATCATCCGACGTCGGGACATCTCCATCTGCATCTGCCTGATCCTGCCCTTGACCTCCGGCTTACCCTCGGCGTTCTTCATCTCATCCTTGACCTCCTGCAGCGTCATTTTCAGCTTCTTGTTGTAGCTGTAGAGCTGAAAAGGCACATCGACCAGGGTGATCAGAATCATCGCCGCACTCATCACCAGAAACGACCAGACAACGATCTCGACCGCATGCCCAATCGCAGGTTCGATCGCCTGCTTGGCCAGAGAGGCGATCTCCGGCCTGTCGACCATCAGCACCAGTATCGCCACAGTACCGACCACCAAAAACTTGGCCGTACCCTTGAGTAGTTCAACCAGGGCATTCAACGAAAACATACGCTTGAGGCCGGAGAGAGGATTGATACGACTCCCCTTGGGCTGCAGTGCCTGGCCACTGAAATTCCAGCCACCCAGGGCAATAGGACTGACGAGTGCGACGATGGCGAGCAGCACGAACAGCCCCCACAGACTCAGAAAGCCATCTACCAGCGACCGCACCAGGTGTTCGATCATCTGCGACGGATCACTGATCGCCTTTCTATCCAGCGCGAAGTTGCCCTTCATCATCGACATCATATCGACGGCGATCTGACTGCCAAATATCAATGCCGCAAAGCCCGCAATCATCAGCAACGCGGTGGTCGTCAGCTCCTTGGATCGGGGAACATCGCCTTTTTCACGCGCATCCTGAAGGCGTTTCGACGTAGGCTCTTCTGTTTTTTCCTGACCGCTCTCGTCAGCCACTGCGAGCAGCCCCCTGCACGAGGCTGGAGATCAACTCCAGGATTCTGGAAGCGATACTCTCGTACTGTCCCAGAAAGCCACTCAAGGATGCCCAGACAATGACAATGCCAAGCAGCATGGTGAAGGGAAACCCGATTGCGAAGATATTGAGCTGCGGCGCCGCCTTGGTCATCACGCCGAAGGCAAAGTTAACCACCAGCAACGCGGTGACCGCCGGCAACGCCATCAACAGCCCCGCCGAGAACAACCATCCGCCCGCCAACACCAGCCCCCATAGACTGGACAGATTGGGCGTCTGGCCGACCGGAAGCACCTCGAAACTTTTGGCCAGTATCTCGATCACGACCAGATGCCCATCCATGGCCAGGAACATCAGCATCACCATCATCAGGTAAAACTGTCCGAGCACCACCACCGATGTACCGTTGGCGGGGTCCGTCATCGAGGCGAAGCCAAGCCCCATCTGGTTGGCGATCATCTGCCCACCCAGGGCGAAGGTTTCCATCAGCAGATTGAGCGTATAGCCCAGCACACTACCAATTAATACCTGCTCGGCTATCAGCAACCACATCCTCAACGAAAGCCCGTCATACGTCGGCATCGGCGGCACCACCGGCACCAGTACGGCGGTAATCGCCAGTGCCAGCCCCAAGCGGGCCCTGATCGGCACCAATCGCGTACCGATCATCGGCATGGTCATCAACATCGACGCGACGCGGAACAGCGGCAACAGCACCGTCGCCACCATACCCTCGATCTGCGCCAGGTCGAACTGCATGGCGCTACCCGATCAGTCGCGGGATGTTGGTAAACATGAAATTGAACTGCTCCATCAGCTGGTTCACGATCCAGGGCCCGGTGGCCATCAGCGCGAGCAGCGTGACAATGAGGCGCGGCAGAAAGCTCAGCATCTGCTCGTTGATCTGGGTCGCGGCCTGAAAAATCGACACAATCAGGCCGACCAGCAGACCCGGCATCACGATCGCGGTGACGATCAACACCACCAGCCAGAGCGCACCACCAAACAGATCCAGCACCATACCGGTTGTCATCGCGACCTCCTACATTCCGAAACTGGCAGCCAGTGTCCCCATCACCATCGCCCAACCGTCAACCAGCACGAACAGCATGATCTTGAATGGCAGCGAGATGATGACCGGGGAGAGCATCATCATCCCCATCGCCATCAACACGCTGGCCACCACGATATCGATCACCAGAAACGGGATAAACAGCATGAACCCGATCTGGAACGCCGTTTTCAGTTCGCTGGTCACGAAGGCCGGCACCAGCACCCGCAGCGGAATATCCTCGGGAGACGCCACCGGCGGCGTATTGGAGATGCGCATGAACAGATCCAGATCGTTCTCGCGCGTATTGCCGACCATAAATTGATGAAACGGCTGACTGGCAGCCTTGACCGCGTCCAGCGTGCTGAGCTCTTCGTTGAGATAGGGCTGAACCGCCTGTTCGTTCACCCTGTCCAGCACCGGCGTCATGATAAACAGGGTCAGGAACAGCGCCAGCCCGAGCAGGACCTGATTCGACGGCGCCTGCGCCAAACCGAGCGCCTGGCGCAGAATAGACAGCACAATGATGATCCGGGTAAAGGAGGTCATCATCATCAGAATGGCCGGCAGGAAGGTCAGCAGCGTCATCAGCGCGAGGATCTGTATCGTCACGCTGTAGTTGGCGGTGCCATCCTCGCCGGTCACCAGGGTTACGGCCGGGATGCCCTGATCCGCCCCCCAGGCGGTCGAACTCAGTATCAGCAGCGGTAATAACAACCAGCGCATCAGGCATCCGACTCCGACCGAGGGGCGGCGATGCTGCCGCGTTGACGCATCACATCCTGAAGCCGCTTGGCGAAGGCACCTTCAGGCGCTCTCCCGGGTTCGATAACCGGAGTATCGAAACGCTCCAGTAGCGTCACCTGAGAGGCGCCGACCCCCAACAGCAGCTGCTGCTCACCGACCTGCACCAGTACGGCACGCTCGCGCTGCCCCAAGGGCAGCACCGCCACTACCTGCATGCCGGATCGCTGCCCCGGCAGCACGTTGATCCGTTTGACTACCCAGGCCAACAGCAGGATCAGCGCAATCACGGCAACCAGTCCCAGCACCAGCTCGAAAACAGCGCCGGCACCGATCGGATCGGACATTTTAACGGCAGAGCTGGCGGTCTCCGCAGCGCCGGCAACCAGGGGGAGCGCAGCAATAAGCATTGCGACGGTGGCTAGCGCGCGCATTACTTCAACCGCCGGATACGTTCCTGCGGACTGATCACGTCGGTCAGGCGAATTCCGTATCGATCATTGACCACCACCACTTCACCGTGCGCAATCAGTGTGCCGTTGATCTTCACATCCAGAGGCTCACCGGCGACCCGATTGAGTTCGATGACCGATCCCTGACTTAGCTGCAGCAGGCTGCGGATAGGAATTTCGGTACCGCCGACCTCCATGGTCATGCGCACCGGGATATCGAGAATCACATCCAGCTTGGGATCATCAACCGGAATCGACTCATCCTTAAGTTCGTCGAGATCGACCGCCTTGGCACCGGAGTCGGTTACGCCACCCTCGGCACTCCCCGTCTGCTCCTCCAGCGCCGCGGCCCACTCGTCCGCCAGGGCCTGCTGATCCAGATCGTTGTTTTCGTCACTCACGCTATATTTCTCCGCGGCTAATCAGGCTGCTTGAACGGCTCCAATACCTTGATTGCCAGATTACCACGAGACGTACCCAGCTGGCAGTTATAGACAGGGATCCCATGAGCATAGAGCGTCAACTTCTCATCCAGTTCGACCGGAATGATATCGCCCGCTTCGAACTGCATCACATCACGCAACGTCATCTCGCACTCGGCAATGATCAGGTTGATATCCAACGGCGCCAGCAGCACGTCACGATTCATCGCCGTGCGCCAGCGCTCGTCCTGCTGATCTTCGGTATTCTGGTAACCCGACACCAGCGTCTCCCGGATCGGCTCCAGCATGGAATAGGGCAATGTAATGTGAAGCTCGCCGGTCCCGCCCTCCAGATCGACCTGGAAGGTACTCACCACCACCACTTCGGTCGGATTGACCACGTTGGCCATCGCCGGGTTCACCTCCGAGCCCACGTGTTCAAACCGCAGGTCCATCACCGGCCGCCAAGCCTCCTGCAGATCGATAAACAGCTGCTGCAGGGTTTTATTGACCAGACGGGTTTCGGTGGGGGTAAACTCTCGCCCCTCGATCTTGGCGTGACGGCCGTCACCACCGAAGAACTGGTCGACCAGCTTGAACACCAGCTTGGCATCCATGATGAACAGGCCGGTGCCCCGCAACGGGTGGACCTTGACCAGATTCATACTGGTGGGAACGTAGAGGGTGTGGATATAGTCGCCGTACTTCATCACCTGAACGCCGCCGACCGTCACATCCGCGGTTCGGCGCAGCAGGTTGAACAGGCTGATTCGGGTATGGCGGGCGAAGCGCTCGTTGATCATCTCCAGCGTCGGCATCCGGCCGCGCACGATGCGCTCATGGCTGGCCAGGTCGTAGCTACGAACCCCACCCTCCTCTTCCGAAGCTTCCTCTTCGGCCGTCTCTACATCGCCGTCGTCGACCCCATGCAACAGCGCATCGATCTCATCCTGCGACAGTAGATCTTTAACCGACATACGGCCGCCCCCGCTTACTGCATGACCAGATTGGTAAACAGGATCGACTCGACACCGGGACGACCGATCTTGTCCTGCATAATCGACTGCACGGTCTCGACCGCCTGCTGCCTGAGTGCACGCTTACCCTCGATGGTCATCAGCGTTTCGAACTTCTGAGTAGAGAAAAGCGTATTAAGCCGTGCCACAACCAGCGGCATATGCAACTCAAGTGCATCGACCACCTCCTGATCGCGACTCTTGGCCTCCACGTAGGCCTGCATATAGTGGCGCTGACCATCATCCGATTGCAGGGTCACCACGAACATCGGCCTCCCCTCCAACGTACGCACCTTGGTATACAGCGCCTCTTTGCGGACCGGCTCCACCGCTTCGACGGTCGCATCCTCTCCGCCGGACAACAGAAAAAATGCGGCTGCACCACCGCCACCAAGCAGCAACAGCGCGGCTATGGCGATGATGATAATCAGCTTCTTTCTGGACCCTTTACCGCTTTCGCCCTCAACCTGGCTCTGAGCATCCTCAGCCATTGCTACCTCGTTACCATGCCGAATGGGCAAGAACATCTGCCCGCCCGATCAAATCAGGCAACTAATATAACACACTGATTTTAGGTCTGAAGCATCAGGCGTAGTAGTCGACAAGACCAACCGCCACCCGCTGCACTCCCGGCGTCGACTCCACCCCATCATCCAGGCCGGAATAGTTCCCAGAACCGCCGCGCCCCCGCGCTTGCGACGACTCATCGCCACCACCCTCAGCGGAGTGATCCGACACCGACGACTGGCTCAACTCGAGCCCCTGCTCGGCAAACATCTCTCTCAAACGCGGCATCTGCTGCTCGATCGCATCTCGAACCGCCGGATGAGGAGAGCTGAAACTGACACTGACTTGGTCCTGACCGGACACGCGGATACGTATCTGCATGGCACCCAGCTCGGGCGGATCCAGCTTGATCTCGGCACTTTTTGGGCCGTACTGAGCCATCATCACGGCCCGCTGCCCCATGGCCCGACTCCAGGCCGGGTCCTGCAGCCGCTGCATCGCCGCAGCACTCATCATCTCGGTACTGGCGTTATTCAGCGCAGGCTGCACAGGGGGTGTGACAGGACTATTGGCCGCCCTGGATCCGGCCGTTTCAGCACCGTTCACCACTGGCTGCCGTCCCGTCTCGGCCTGCAAGCCCACTTCACCCTGGGCTCTAGCCCCCCTCTCTGCGCCACCGGCAGACAACACACGATCCAAAGGCTGACCCTGATCGCGCGGCTGACCGGCGAACTGCTGATTACCAGCATCTCCAGATTCACTGCCGCCCGCTGAGGAAGCTTTCTGATTCGTCACCGAAACGGACTGAGCAACATCGGATTTTGCGACCGTATCGCGTGCGCTCTGCATCCGGTCTCCGGCATCAGCCGGCTTGACCGCGGCAGCCGTCGCCGCCTCGACAGCCCCGCCTGCCTCTACAGGCGACTCCGGATCAAGATCACCACTTTCCGAAACGGGTGCCGCCGAAAAGCGCTCCCCACGCTGCAAATCACCATCCGGCTGCGCCCCAGCTTCGCCTTCACCTCCTTCGGCAACTGTTTCGGCAGCGCCCAGCCCACCCTCCGGAGTTGCCGGCGCTGCTGCTTCCACCGCGCCGCTATTCGACACGTCTGCCACCTCGCCTTCCGCGCCGGCTACCTCACCCGGTACAGACGCAATTGGGTCCACCGCCTCAGCGGCAGCGTCGACCACCGGGCCTTGCCCCTCCGACTCCCGCCCAAACCCTCGAGCAACAGCAGACACCTGCTGCCCATGATTTTCAGCCGAAGCCACCGTCTTTTCACCGGTTTGACCTCGATTCTGCAACGCCGCCTCGCGCACCTCCGGCCGCGCACCCTGAACAGGCATCGACACCACAGCTTCAGTTGATTCACCGTGGGTCACCTGATCGCCCTGCCGCTGACCGGCCTCAGCTTCAACCGGGCCTCGCTGTTCGGCCGTTGCCTCCGCGTCCCCTTGCTGGTTGCCGCTCGCGCCAGCAGCCTGCGCATCCACCGCCAGGTTCACGTCATCCATCTGAGCCTCACCAGACGGCAACGACACAGGAGATTCAGATGCCGCTGCGCCAGCGTGCTCCAGCAACGGCTCGCCGCCCTGGGCTGACGCTACCTCATCACCGGCCGCAGGCTCAGCATCAGCCGCCTGATCGCCAGAGCTCTCGACTTGAGGCTGACTATCGCTGGCCGCTTCAGCTTTCGCTTCTACGTTGACGTCCGCTTCGGCCTCGGTCTCTACCTCGGCGTTCAGCGGGGTGTCATCCTGTTGCCGCTGGACGGGCAGAGTTTTTCCCTCCTCCGGCAATTTTTCTCCGTCGGCACGCTGTGCAGCTCCGCCAGCACTCTGCATCTTTTGCATCCACTGCCCAAAGCCGTGCTCTGCTCCGGCACCCTGCGACACGCCAGCGCCTGCGGGCGCTGCCGCCGATGACGCCGCCGCCACGTTAACGACGCTGATACTGGAAAGCGAAACGCTCGATGCCGGCATGGGCACTCCTCGAACTATTGCATTGATCGACCATCAGTCGAATAAGCAATAACAAGGCCATGTCCGATAAACAGGTAAAAGAAGAGGGGGAGAACTGCCAGAAGGATGGCTCAGATAAACGCGGAGCGGGTATGTTGAGAACGCTCGTCAAGCTGCTGCTGAAGACGCTTCTCATCCAGTTGACGCTTATCCGCTTGCGCTTTCTCCAGCAGCTTCTGCATCGCGCGGTAGTGCGCCTGGGTCTTGCGCCAGTATGCCTCGACCTGTTCGAGCTGAGCCCGGCTCTGCAACAACGCCTCATGCTGCTGCCGCCCGGCGCCGCTGACCTTGCCGATGAACGCCTGATAGGTCTGTAACTGGGCGCAGGTCAGCCCACCCCGACCGGCCTCGGTAAACTGCTGCTGGTATTCAAGCTGATAGGCTTTGAGTTGCTCCAGCCCTTTTTCGGCCTGCTCAACCCGTTGCTGAGACTCGCCCAGCAGACGGTCCGCCTCCTTGCGTTTACGCTCCGCCAGCTTAAGCAGTAACTGAAAGCGCTCGACCCGCCGCTTCATATCACGTACCCCTCAACATCAGGCTCCACCACCAACCCGACGCACGCCCGCTACCGGCTGGCCGGGTTTAGGCTGGGTTGGCGGTGTTTGCATTATGACTGCCAACTCCTGAACCGATCTCTGCATCGGCATAGGTTCCTGCATCCCCTGCTGCAGATAGGCTCTGAGCACCGGCATCAGATCGATAGCGCGGTCCGTTTCCGCGTCAGAGCCACGGGCATAGGCGCCCACCGCGATCAGATCCTCGCTCTGATGATAACGCGCCCAGGCCCACTTCATCTGCATCGCCAGCTGCAGGTGGGAGGGATCCACGATCTGCGGCATGGCACGACTGATAGAGGCCTCGATATCGATCGCCGGGTAGTGTCCGCGCTCGGCCAGATCTCGCGACAACACCACGTGGCCATCCAGAATGGCGCGTGCGGAGTCCGCCACCGGGTCCTGCTGATCATCACCCTCGGTCAACACGGTATAGAAAGCGGTCACCGAGCCGCCGCCGGTTTCGCCATTTCCCGCCCGCTCCACCAGTTTGGGCAGTTTGGCAAAAACAGAGGGCGGATAGCCCTTGGTCGCGGGCGGCTCGCCCACGGCCAGTGCGATTTCACGCTGCGCCTGGGCGTAGCGGGTCAGGGAATCCATCAACAGCAGTACGTTTTTGCCCTGGGCACGGAAGTACTCAGCGATGCGCGTTGCCAACTGCGCGGCTCTTAGACGCATCAATGGAGAATCATCCGCCGGCGATGCCACCACCACCGAGCGCGCCATACCCTCGGCACCCAAACTATGGTCTATGAACTCACGCACCTCTCGTCCACGCTCACCGATCAGGCCGACCACCGTGATCTCGGCTTCGGTATACCGGGTCATCATCCCCAGCAGCACCGACTTGCCGACACCACTGCCGGCAAACAGGCCCAGACGCTGGCCGCGCCCAACCGTCAGCAAGCCGTTGATTGCACGCACACCGACATCCAGCGTTTTCTCTATCGGGTGACGTTTGAGCGGATTGATCGTCTCACCGGCCAGCGGCACCATATCCTCGGCATCCAGCGCGCCCTTGCCATCCAGCGGCCGCCCGATACCATCGATCACACGCCCGAGCAAACCCGGCCCCACCGGCACCAGGCTCGCCCCCACCTTCGGCGTCACCCGCGCCCCCGGGCTGAGGCCGTCGATACTGTGCAGCGGCATCAGATAGATCCGATCCCCGGCAAAGCCAACCACTTCGGCCTCCGCCTGTTGACCGCCACCCACTTCAACCAGGCAATAATCGCCCAACGCTACACGCAGCCCTACCGCCTCCAGCGTCAGGCCGATAAGACGGGTGATCTGCCCCTCGGTACTGGGTCGGGGAGATTGATAGGGGATATCGAGATAACGGGAGAGCCGTCTAGCCAGCGTACTCATGACGTGGCCCCGTCGTCACTATTCGTGGAGGTAGCCGGCAGCAGATGCTCCAGAAACTGTTTGGCTATCTGATCAAATCGCGTTTCGACGCTGGCATCGACACGGCAGGCACCGGCGCGCAAAACACAGCCGCCAGGAGTGAGCGATGGGTCTGCAACCAGCTCCCAGCCCTGCTGCTCGGCCTCCGGCTGAACCAAAGGAAGGTCATCCGGATGCAGAGCGAGTATTGGGTTACCGGCGTGGGGAGGGATGCAGGCCAGCGCGCCGCTGATCGTTTTCTGCAGCACCTCGGGACGACTGCGCAGCTCTGCCTGCACCACCGCCTCGGACAGCTGCGTCACCAAACGGACCAGCTGCGTCTCCAGCTCCGCCCCCTGCTGTTCAAGGGGGCGTTGCAGCTGGTCGATAACGCACGCCAGACGAGCGACCTGCTCGTCAATCCGGGCCCGCCCCTCATCCAGTCCCTGCTGCACCCCCTGTTCGAAGCCCTCTTTACGCCCCGCCTCAAGACCTTCGTTGCGCCCCTGCTCCAGCCCCTCGGCACGGGCCGCTTCGCAGATCTCCTCCCACTGCGCCAGCGTCAATTTTTCGGCGTATATCTCCTCCTCAACCACCTGTACTTCAGGCTGAGGCTTCTCCGGGCGCTTCTGCGCCAGCGCGATCAGGCGCTCGTGTTCGGTTTCGCTCATATCCGGCAACTGCCAGGAGCTGACCTCACGCACCTCGCTTGCACGGATACGGATGGGCTTTCGAGAGTCGGGCTTCATATCCTTAGATCATATCTTCACCGCCACCGCCGAGGATAATCTCTCCCTCGTCGGCCAGACGGCGCGCCACTGACAGAATCTCTTTCTGCGCCGCCTCAACCTCGCTGACCCGCACCGGCCCCTTCGCCTCGAGGTCGTCACGCAGCAGTTCGGCAGCACGTTTGGACATGTTCTTGAAGATCTTCTCCTGCAGTGCCGTGTCGGCCCCCTTCAGCGCCACCACCAGGATATCGGTGGAGATCTCGCGCAGGATCACCTGAATACTCATATCGTCCACGTCGAGCAGATTGTCGAACACGAACATCAGGTCCTGAATCTCCTGCGCCAGACCCTCGTCGGTATCCTTGATCGCATCCATCAACTCGGCTTCGATGGTGGAGTCCAGATAGTTCATGATATCTGCAGTATGGCGCACACCACCCAGGCGCGTGGTCTGACTGGTGCGCGTACCGGTGAACTGGGACTCCAGCATATCGTTGAGCTCCTGCAGCGCCTGGGGCTGGATACGATCCAGCGCGGCGATGCGCATCACCATATCGGTACGCACCTTATCATCGAAAAAACTCAGCACGCTGGCCGCCTGATCCGGATCCAGATAGGCCACCACCACCGCCTGTATCTGCGGATGCTCATAGCGCAGCAGCTCCGCCACCTGACGCGGGTCCATCCAGCGCAGCGTATCGAGCCCCGAGGTATTGGTGGTCATCAGTATGCGGTCGATCAGCGTCTTGGCCTTCTCTTCGCCCAGCGCCTGATTCAGCATCGCCTTGATGTAGCGGTCGTTATTGATACCGATACCGGTCTGGTCACTGACCACACCAAGAAAATCGGTTACTACCGCTTCTACTCGGGATTGGGGAACGTTATCCAGCTGGGTCATCGCCTCGCCGATGCGCTGCACCTCTTTGGGACCAAGGTGTTTAAGCACCTCTGCCGCATCGGACTCGCCCAGACTGATCAGCAGGATGGCGGCCTTCTCAATATCGGTCAGCTCACTCACGCTCAACCACCCACTGGCGAACAGCCTGAGCTACCTTTGCCGGATCCTCTGCGACCATGCTGCGTATGGCATTGAGCTGATACTCGAAACTTTCGTTGGGTGTTGCCATCATGCTTTTATCGATACCACCGAAGGTAACCTTGTCATCGGCGATCCCGGCCCCCTCCAAACCTTCGAGTTCAGCCGACACATCGCCGGCTGGCCCCAGTTTGATCTCCTCTTTGCCGGAGCCGGCATTGGCAAGGCTCTTCAAAATCGGCCGCAATACGCCGAGTACCAGAATCAGCACGAACAGCGCCGCCATCAGCTGCTTGCCGAGATCCCAGAACCACTCCTGCTGCCAGAATGAGAGCTCCTCCTCCTGCACCTGTTCCGGTGGCACGAAGGGGGAGTTCACCACGGTCACGCTATCGCCACGCACCGCGGAGTAACCAACCGCGTTCTGCACCAGCAGGCGCAGACGCTCCAGCTCGCCCTGCTGCCACTGGGTGCGAATCTGGCTGCCATCCTCGGGGTTAATACTGACCAGGTCATCGACCACCACCGCAACACTCAGCCGCTGTACCCGGCCCTGCTGATGCTTGGTATAGCTGACGGTGCGATCCAGCTCGTAGTTGCGTACCGCCTGCTCGCGACTCGAACCGCTGGCGGTACCGCCTGCCGCCATCGAGCCGCCATCGGTACCAACCTGCTCAGGCACACTGCTCGGCCCCGGCGGCTGATTCGACAGCGCACCCGGCACGCCGCCGACATCGACGCCGGCCGCCCGGTTCTCCTCCAGCGTTTTCTCGCTGCGCAGGGCGGGCAGATCAGGATTGAACATCTCGTCAGCCTGCTCGATCTGGGTAAAATCGATCTCGGCCGACACCTCAGCCCTGAAATTACCCAACCCAAGCACCGGCTGCAGAATGCTGTTCACGCGATTGAGCAGCGTATCTTCGACACTGCGGGTGTACTCCAGCTGTTTTGCCGCCAGCACCACATCGACATCGGCATCGCGGGTATTGAGCAGACGCCCCTTCTGATCGACCACCGTCACATCGTTGACGTCCAACTCGGGGATACTGGAGGCGACAAGATTGGCGATGGCGGCGACCTGGTTACGCTCCAGCGTGCGACCGGAAAACAGTTCAACGAATACCGACGCACGGGGTTTACGGGAGTCACGAATAAACACCGACTCTTTGGGAATCGCCAGATGCACCCTGGCGCTGCGGATCGCCAGCATGCTTGAGATCGTTCGCGCCAGCTCGCCCTCAAGGCCACGGCGGTAACGCGCCGTCTCCATGAACTGACTGGTTCCCAGCCCCTGCTCCCGGTCCAGCAGCTCGAAACCCACCGTTTTATCGTTGGTAAAGCCATCGGCGGCCAACCTCAGCCGAGCCTGGTGCACACGATCCTGCGGCACCAGAATGGCGCGACCGGCCGCATCGAATTCATAGGGTATCTGCAACTGATCGAGCTGCGCGATGACGTCATTGGCGTCGGCAAAGCTGAGATTGGAAAACAGTACGCGGTAGTCCGGTTCCTGAGACCAGAGCACTACGGCAAAGCCGATCGCGATGCTGGCAGCCAGCCCCACCATCAAACCGAGCTGACGCAGGATCCCCAGGCTATTAAAGCCCGACATCCAGCCCCCCTTCGCTCCGATTTGTCCCGCGGTGTTATCCATGCAGCCTCAAAACACTAGTTCAAGCGATGATCAGATCGACATGCTCATTATATCTTCATAAGCCTTGACCAGGCGATTGCGCACCTGGGTCATGGCCTGGAACGAGACCGACGCTTTCTGCGCCTGAATCATCACCTGCGGCAGATCGACGCTTGGATCGCCCAGCTCATATGCAGTCGCCAATTTTTTGGCTTCTGCCTGCTGAGAGTTCACCTCATCGATCGCCATCTTCAACAGGTCGCCGAAGCCCCCCTTCTGAGCTTCCTCGACCTTTTGACCGGCGACAACCTGGGGCATCTCGATCTGCCGAGCCCCTTGCTGAGCCTGCGCTTTCAGCGCCCGCATCTGTTCGAGAACCCCGTTGATATCGGCACGTTCGATCATGCAACACCCCTAACCTGCGCGGCAATATTTTGACATTATAGATTTCAACCGCTCGGCATCAACCTTTTACGACTGCAAAAGCGACAATTTTTCGTCAGAAATAGTGAACTTATCGCTCCAGCATAGGCCAAGCAAAAAACGGGCCATCGGCCCGTTTGATTATATGCAGCATGCAGGAGATCAGTGCGTATTCGTCGGGGACTGCCCGTGCTTCAGGCGAACATACATCAAGGCCACGGTGATCGCATCGCCCAGGGCGGTGTGACGCTGGATAATCGGTATATCGAGCTTGCTGGCGATGGTATCGAAGCGCAGATCCACATCGCCACCGACATGCTTCCACTTGATGATGTCGTGATAGACATGGGACAGCTCGATCGCTTTATTTGGCAAGCCAAAACCGTACCGCGGACGCAGGAACTTGTCGATGACGCGGATATCGTAGTTGACGTAATAGCCGAGAATCGGCCGGTTACCAATGAAATTCAGCAACTGCTCAAGCGCGTCCTCAAGCTCGATACCGTCGCTGAGGTCACTGGCGCGGATCTTATGCACCTTGATCGACTCACCGGTCAGGCTGTGCGGTGGCTTGAGCCGGATATCCAGGCGGTCGCTGGTCTTCACCCTCTTGCCCTGAATGCGGACCGCGCCGATGGAGAGTATCTCGGCCTGGGCGACATCCAGGCTAGTGGTTTCGCAATCCAGGGAGACCACCTCGTCGCCATCATAGGATTCGAACAGATTCGCCCAAGGACCGTTCCTGTGCGTGCGACGATCCTGCAGGCGCCTTATCGTTCTCGGAATTATCATCTCAGCCTCCCAGGTGATAGCGTAGCGTCAGATGCTTCTTGAAGCTCTTCACCACCTGCAATGCATCGCGCAACAGATCGCGCTCCATTCTATTAAGTCGCTGCAACTCGATCAGGTTCGGAGTCGGATCGAACCCATCCGCACTCTCCTCCACCCGGCGCATCTGCTGCCTGAGTCGCAGCTGGACGAAGAGGGACAGCGCCTCGGAGATCTCCCTGCCCTCTCTCTCCTGCAGCTGGCCGGATTCGATTAACGCTTCGATACGCTTATAAGTGTTGGTCGCCAGGATCCGGTGTTCAAGCGCCAGCGTGCGTACTCCATGCACTATCGGGAAAATACCGCCCTTCTTTATATCCAGCTCTGACTTGTCCTTGAGGTTACCGAAGAAGGTCAACGGGGTATCAAACTCGATAGCGGCCCGCGCAAAGTGGGAAAAGAAGACATCATTATTACGCAGGTGACGCAAGAACCAATTGCGCGCCACCTTGAACAGGGCCTGATTCCCCGCCACCGGCTTGGCATCGACGGCAATAGCCAGCTTCATCTGCGCTTCGCCTTCACAGGTTTCCGCCCAGTCACTCAACTTCTGCGTCCAGTCACCGACCGAATTCACCCACTCCGGGTTGGACACCATGATATTGCCCGGACAGGGCGGGAAGCCGAACGATATCAGCTTCTCACTGAATCTGTTCATGACCTCCTGCATCGAGGCCCAGGAGAGCCCGTCACGGTAGATCAACGCATTGTCCTGGTCGGTCTTCATGATCTGCTCGCCGCGCCCCTCCGAGCCCATCACGATCAGACAAACATGGGGCTGCATATCGGCGGGAATGACCAGATCGAACAGCTTGGCGATGATACGCCCATTCATGGCAGCCAACAGGTCCATGGTGAAGCGTATCTTGACCCCGGTCGAGATCAGCGCCTTGATCAGGTCGTTCAACCCCTGCGCCGCCTCGCGCAGATCATCGATCGACGAGGCACGTTCGATACGGATGCCGATCACATGAGAGTGGCTGGAGAAGTAACTGAGCACGTCGGTCAGCTCCACCACACCAAGCAGCGTCTGACCGCTCATCACCACCACACGCTCGATCTGCTGCCGGGTCATCATGACCAACGCGTTGAACAGGTAATCATCGGGATCGGCGGTGACCAAGCGGTAGGAGGCCAGGTCCGACACATCGCTATCCAGCGCCATCTCTTTCAACACCACAGCATCGAGCAGATCGGTGCCGGTCACCATGCCGAAACGCCCCCCCTTACGCGCCAGCAGGCAGTCCGCCTTGGATTCGCGCATCAGCCGTGTCGCGTCGCGGATGCTGGTACCCTCCTCTACGATCAGCGGTTCACGTATGGTAGCGCTGGTAATTTTCGACAGCATGAACTCGGCCATATCCTGACCCTTGCCATGCTGAGCGGCGATCTCGGTTTTAACCGCAAAGTCCTGCTGAAAGTAATCAGCAAACAGCGCATTGCTCTGCATCAACTCAAGCAGAATGCGAGTCGGCAGGATATGGCAGATCGTCTCCTCTTCCGCGATGAAATCGTGAATCGCCCGCCCTCGCAGCGCCGACCAACCGCCAAAGTAATCCTCGTTTTCATAGTGGACATAGACTTGCCGCTGATCTTCGCCCGCTTCGCTTTCGCGCACCCGCCCCTTGAGAATCACGTGCACGCCTTCCGGCACCTCGCCGGCGGCAATGATCTTCTCCCCCTGCTGGAAGTAAGCGAGATCCAGGTTGGCACTGACCAGAGCCTGCTCGCTTTGATCCAGCAAACTGAATGGAATGTTGTCCATCTTGAATGAATCTGGCATTCGATCCTCCTCGTATGCGCCGGGCCTTGCTCAGTAAGTCATACCAAGATTATGGCCCGTGATACGGGCTTACCCTCGAAAAGCAGAAGGGGCACACCAACCTGCGCCGGCGTGCCCCTCCTTGTTATTGCGACCGATTCAGGGATCAGTGCGCATGAGCTGCACCGGCACCGCGCGGGATACGGATATCCTCAACGATGTGCTGGATCTCTTCCGGCGGCGGCGGGGTCATTGACGACACCACGTAGGCCACGATGAAGTTCAGGATCATGCCGACAGTACCGAAGCCTTCCGGGGAGATACCCAGGATCAGCTGGTCAGCGGAACCACCCATGAACTTGAAGTAGATGATGTAGGACATGGTGCTGACCAGACCCACCAGCATACCGCTAACCGCGCCCTGGGTATTCATGCGAGTGCTGAAGATACCCATGATGATGACCGGGAACACCGAAGAGGCTGCCAGACCGAAGGCCAGGGCGACCACCTGGGCCACGAAGCCCGGCGGGTTGATACCGAAGTAACCGGCGATCAGGATGGCGACGATAGCGGCGAGACGCGCGTACATCAGCTCCTGCTTGTCGGTGATATTCGGATTCAGGGTCTTCTTCATCAGGTCATGCGAGATCGAGGTCGAGATAACCAGCAGCAGACCGGCCGCAGTGGACAGGGCCGCAGCAACCGCACCGGCGGCAACCAGGGCGATAACCCAGTTCGGCAGCTGCGCGATCTCCGGGTTGGCCAGTACCATGATGTCGCGGTCGACATAGACTTCGTTGACACCGTCGGACGGGTTGGTGGTGATACGCTGCATATCGGCGTTGCCGTCTACACGACCGTCGCCGAAGGCAGGCTTACCCTTGAACGCATCGCCGGCAGAGTAGTGCACCTTGCCGTCGCCGTTCTTGTCGTTCCACGCGATCAGACCGGCATTCTCCCAGTTCTTGAACCAGGACGGCATCTCGGCGTAGGCGACACCTGCTTTGTCCTGACCGTTGATGGTCTGGATCAGGTTCACACGGCCGAATCCTGCAACCGCCGGAACGGTGGTGTACAGAATGGCGATGAAGATCAGCGCCCAGCCGGCGGACAGACGGGCATCCTTTACGCGCGGCACGGTGAAGAAACGTACGATAACGTGTGGCAGACCTGCGGTACCACACATCAGTGCAGCGGTCAGGAAGAAGATGTCGATAGTGGTTTTCTTACCGGCTGTATACTCGGCAAAGCCCAGCTCCACGGAGAGCTCGTTCAGCGTGGTCAGAACGGACTTACCGTTTTCCAGGGTAGCACCCAGACCGGTCTGCGGCAGGAAGTGGCCGGTAACCTGCATGGACAGGAAGATCGCCGGCACCATGAACGCCAGAATCAGCACCACGTACTGAGCCACCTGAGTGTAGGTGATCCCTTTCATACCGCCGAGTACAGCGTAGAAGAACACGATCGCCATACCGATGATAACGCCGGTATTGATGTCCACGTGCAGGTAACGCGAGAACACGATGCCAACACCGCGCATCTGACCTGCCACGTAGGTGAAGGAGATGACGATGGTGCAGATAACCGCAATGGTGCGCGCGGTGTTGGAGTAGTAGCGGTCACCAACGAAGTCAGGCACGGTGAACTTGCCGAACTTACGCAGGTAGGGCGCCAGCAGCATCGCCAGCAGCACGTAACCGCCGGTCCAGCCCATCAGGTAGGCGGTACCGTCACGGCCGATAAAGGAGACGATACCGGCCAGGGAGATAAACGATGCAGCCGACATCCAGTCAGCGGCAGTCGCCATACCGTTGGCGATCGGCGGTACACCGCCACCGGCCACGTAGAACTCTTTGGTTGAACCCGCGCGCGCCCATATCGCGATCCCGATATAGAGTGCGAACGACCCCCCGATAAACAGGTATGTGAGCAGATCAAGACTCATAGTGAGCGTCCTTCGTACTTATAGTTATTCGTGAACGTCATACTTCTCGTCGAGCTTGTTCATGCTGAACACGTATGCCCAGATCAGCCCGAGGAAGACGTAGATTGAACCCTGTTGCGCGAACCAGAACCCCAGCGGGAAGCCGAAGAACTGGATCTGGTCCAGAGCATCAACGAACAGGATGCCGCACCCGTAGGAGACGACAAACCAGATCGCGAGGTAGGTCATGATGATACGCAGGTTTTCTTTCCAGTAGGCCTGCGCACTGCTGTTGCTAGACATGGCACCATCCTTACTATTGTTTTTATACAAGACATGGAAGCAGACAGGCTGAATCTAACAAAGGCGCCGGGAGATAAAATCCCCGACTTTAGTCTGATTCATACTGTCTACAATCCGGCCCTCAGCGCTGCATCGCCCGCGCCAGTAGCGTCAGCCTCACAATAGTGCGCCGGCTGGGTGAAAAACAACCTAGACCAAGGTCTTAGGGTTCTGATTCCAATATTTACGGGCACAACCGGCACTGGCTCCCCTGTGCCGGAAAGGCAGGTTACACTGGCAGTATGAATTTTCTTTGAAAAGCGGAAAGTGTCGACATGTTATCAGGCTGGACCATCATACTGATCTCACTTGCCTACCTCTGCCTGCTCTTCGCCCTAGCCTATTACGGCGATAAAAGCAGCTCAGGCAAGCAGTGGGCGAGCAACCCTTGGGTCTACTCGCTGTCGCTGGCGGTGTACTGCTCCTCCTGGACCTTTTACGGTGCCGTAGGCCGCGCCGCATCGACCGGCTGGGAGTTCATGGCCACTTACCTGGGGCCGGCACTGGTATTCCTGTTCGCTTGGCGGGTAATCGAAAAGATCATCCTGATCAGCAAGCAGCAGAACATCACCTCCATCTCCGACTTCATCTCCTCTCGCTACGGCAAGAGCCAAAGCCTGGCGGTGTTGGTCACCGTCATCGCGGTATTGGGCACCATCCCCTATATCGCGCTGCAGTTGAAGGCCGTAGCGATCAGCTACAACGCGCTCGCCCCCGGCGCCACCGAGGCGTTGAGCAAGGGTAGCGATACCGCACTGTTCGTCGCGCTGGCGATGGCGGTGTTCGGCATTCTGTTCGGCACCCGCCACATCGATGCTACCGAACACCACGAGGGCCTGGTACTGGCGGTAGCCTTTGAGTCGATCATCAAGCTGATGGCGTTTATCGCCATCGGATTATTTGTCACCTTCGGTCTGTTCGGCGGCATCGATGGCCTGGTCAGCAATATTCAGCTACAGCTGCGCGACAATGCCAACTTCAGCTCCCTGTTTGGTGGCAGTTTTTTGACGGAGGTGCTGCTTGCCTGTGGCGCAGCCATCTGCCTGCCTCGTCAATTTCATGTCACCATCGTCGAGAATACCGACAGCCGCAATCTGCGTACCGCCCGCTGGGTGTTCCCGCTCTATCTGCTCCTGCTCTCGCTTTTCGTACTGCCGATCGCCACCGGCGGACTGAACTACTTCGGTCAAAACGGTGTGGATGCCGACACCTTTGTGCTGATGCTGCCACTGGCCGAGGGCCGCGAGTTTCTCGCCACCTTTGCCTTTATCGGGGGCCTCTCCGCAGCCACCAGCATGGTGATTGTCGCCAGCATCACTCTGGCCACCATGGTCTGTAACGACATCGTGATTCCGGTACTGCTGCGCATTCCGCAGCTGCATCTATCCGAGTCCGCCGACATGGGCGCCCTGCTGCTGAGGGTGCGTCGCGTCACCATCATCACCCTGCTGCTGCTCGGCTACTTCTACTACCGCATTCTTGGCGAGCAGGGCTCCCTGGCCTCCTTCGGCCTGCTCGCCTTTGTCGCAGCGATCCAGTTCCTGCCCGCCATCCTGGGCGGCATCTACTGGAAGCGCGGCAACCGTCATGGCGTACTCGCCGGGCTCAGCGCCGGCTTCCTGCTGTGGATCTACACTCTGGTGCTGCCGTCGATGCAAAGCGCGCATCTGGTACCGACCTACCTGCTCGAGGGTAGCTGGATCACACCGCACTGGCTGGCGCCAACCGGCCTGCTGGGAATCGATTTCCTCGACCCTCTGACTCACGGAGTGCTCTGGAGCCTGAGCCTGAACACCCTGCTCTATATCCTCGTTTCCGCACTAACCAACCAGCGCCTGGTCGATCGCATCCAGGCCAGTGCGTTTACCAACGTCCACGCCAAGGGGTTTTCCGAACCCGGCCGCCTCACCAGTCAGGTAACGGTCGGTGACCTGCAGATGCTGACCGAGCGCTTTCTCGGCATCAGTCGCACCCAGCACGCCTTTACCGGCTTTGCCCTGCAACGCGGTGAGGAGCCTGCGTTGGCCGGCAGCAAGGCGGCGCCCGAGCTGATTCAATACACGGAACGTCTGCTGGCGGGCGCCATAGGCGCCTCCTCTGCCCGCATCGTCATGGATTCGACCCTGCGCGGCAAGGAGATGGAGATCGGCGACGTGGTCGCCATCGTCGACGAGGCGTCTCAAGCGTTGCGCTTCAACCGCTCGCTGCTGCAATCCACGATCGAGAACATCAGCCTGGGGATCAGCGTAGTCGATCAACGGATGCGTCTGGTGGCTTGGAATCAACGCTATATCGACATGTTCAACTACCCGGAGGGGCTGGTCTGCGTTGGCCGGCCGATCGAGGAGGTGTTCCGCTATAACGCGGTCCGTGGCGAGTACGGTATGAGCAACGGCAGTATCGATGAGCAGGTGGAGGAGCGACTGTCACTGATAAGCTCGGGCCAGCCGCATGCATTCGAGCGCTACCGCCCCGACGGCACCGTACTTGAGGTACGCGGCAACCCGATGCCGAACGGCGGCTACGTCAACACCTACATGGATATCACTCAGCACAAACGCACCGAGGAGGCGCTGCGCGAGAGCGAGCAGAACGTGCGTATCTACACCGATAATGTTCCGGTGCTGATCGCCTACCTGGACCCCGACCGTAACTTCCTGTTCGTCAACAAGGCCTACGCCGATGCGTTCGGCATCGACCGGCATACCATCGCCGGTACGCCGTCACACAAGATTCTGCCGAAAGAGGAGCACGAACAGCGCCAGCACTATATCCGCAAGGTGCTATCCGGTGAGCGCCAGCGCTTCGAGACCCGGATGCCGACGCGGGACGACTCGGTGCGCTACGCCGAGGTCACCTATATCCCCCATATCGGCGAATATGGCGATGTGCTGGGTTACTTCACGCTGTACCAGGACATTACCGAGCGCCGTAACGCCGAGATCGCGCTGCAGGAGACCAACGAGAATCTGGAGCAGCGTGTCCGTGAGCGCACCCACGCCCTATCGGTGGTCAACAAGGAGCTGCGCAAGGAGAACACCGTCCGCGCACTGATGGAGGACGAGCTGCGTCAGGCCAAGTCCGACGCGGAAGCGGCCAACCTGGGCAAGACCCGCTTCCTCGCCGCCGCCAGCCACGACCTGCTGCAACCGCTGAACGCTGCCCGCCTGTTTACCTCGGCGCTGGCCCAGCAGACCCACCAGCCGGAGACCAACCAGCTGGTGGAGAACCTGGATAACGCGCTGCGTGCAGCGGAGGAGCTGATCACCGCGATACTCGATATCTCCAAACTGGATGCCGGCGCCCTGGAGCCCAACTTCAGCCACTTCGCGCTGGATGCCCTGTTCCAGCATCTGGCAGCCGAGTTCACCGCCGTCGCCAAGGAGAAGGGGCTGAACTTCCACCACGTCAACTGCAAACAGGTGGTGCATTCGGACCAGGCGCTGCTGCGGCGCATATTGCAGAACTTTCTCTCCAACGCCATCCGCTACACCACCAAGGGCAAGGTACTGCTCGGCGCGCGCCATCTGGGCGAGAGCCTGAGACTGGAGGTGTGGGATACCGGCGTCGGCATACCCGAAAGCAAGTTGGGCGAGGTGTTCGAGGAGTTTCGCCGCATCGACAACCCCAAGCATAGCGAAGTAAAGGGCCTTGGCCTGGGGCTGGCGATCACCGAGCGCATCGCCCGCATGCTCGGCCATCACCTCAGCGTTCGCTCCTGGCCGGGACAGGGCACGGTATTCAGCATCACCGTCCCGTTGGGCGACCCGAGTCGTGCGGAGCGGCCCAAACCTGAACAGCGCGGCTGGATCCGCAGCAAGGGGCTGAACGGCATCCGCGTGCTGGTGATCGATAATGAACCGAAGATTCTGGAGGGGATGTCGGCACTGCTGCAGGGCTGGTCCTGCGAGGTCCGTACCGCGCTTTCAGGCGCCCAGGCACTGGAGAGGGCAACCGGCGATAGCTGGGTTCCGGATATCGTCCTGGCCGACTACCATCTCGGCGAAACGGAAACCGGGTTGATGGCGCTGGCGCAACTGGCCCCCAGTCTGGACAAACCCGTTCCGGCCATTGTCATTACCGCGGACAGGACCGATGAGGTCACCAATGAGATCCGTGAATCGGGTGCACAACTGCTGAACAAGCCGATCAAACCGGCAGCGCTGCGTGCCCTGATCAACAAGATGATTGCCGGCAGCCGCAGCTGACACCGGCAGAGCGGAACAAAAAAGCGCTCTAACCGGGTCAGAGCGCCTTGATTGGACTGCCGCCGATACGGCGTTACACGGCGGGCTTGGGCAGCTCTACCCCCAAACGCTGGGCGGCGATGACCGCCTGGGTGCGGCTATGCACACCGAGCTTGCGCAGAATAGCGGTCACGTGAGCCTTGATCGTCGCCTCCGACACGTTCAACTCGTAGGCGATCTGCTTGTTCAGCAGCCCCTCGGTCAGCATCGTGAGTACGCGGAACTGTTGCGGTGTCAGCGATGCGAGTGCGGCGGCGAACTGCTGATCCTCCTCGGTGACCAGGTCATCCAGACTGTCGGAGATCTCCTGCGGCAACCACTCCTCGCCCTGCAGCACGGCGACGATTGCCTCCGAAATCACTTCCAGCGGTGCCGACTTGGGGATGAATCCCGACGCGCCGTAGTCTATCGCCCGCTTCATCACCTGCAGCTCTTCGCTGCCGGACACCACGACAACGGGAATGCCGGGATATTGTCCCCGCAGGAACACAAGACCGGAGAAGCCCTGAGCGCCCGGCATATGGATATCGAGAAGTACCAGGTCGGCATCGTCGTGAGATTCCACCCGCTCCTGAACCGCAGCCAGCGTGTCCGCCTCGAGAATGGTGACACCGGGAACGGCCTGCGTAACCGCCTGTTTCAAGGCAGCACGAAACAGCGGATGATCATCGGCAATAACGATCTTCTGGGCCAGTTGCATGCATTACTCCCCCACTTGTACCCGCAATCCTTTGACAGTTTTTATATCCCGATAGGCCGGCATCATATCAGGAATAGCGACTTTAAGGACACTTATTACACTCTAACAACAGCATATTTCCAGCCAACGACCCTGTCCAACTCCGCTTCTCCCCGCGGGATAGCGTACATCCTGTCATATCCTGCTCATGCGCTTCCCTGCGCTCGAAGGATACCGTACATCCTGTACATCGCCGCTCCTGCGCCTCCATGCGCTCGCGGCATACCGTACATCCTGTACGTAAAAACGCCCTGCCGGTCAGGGCAGGGCGTTTTCTTCAGCTGTCAGTAGTGCGGCGACTATTTGCTCTTGCGGTTCATGCGGTGCTCGATCAGATCATCGACTACGCTCGGATCCGCCAGGGTGGAGGTGTCGCCCAGCGCGCCGAAATCGTCCTCGGCGATCTTGCGCAGGATGCGGCGCATGATCTTGCCGGAGCGGGTTTTCGGCATGCCCGGTGCGAACTGGATCAGGTCCGGCGAGGCGATCGGGCCGATCTCGGAGCGAACCCAGTTACGCAGCTCCTTCATCAGCTCATCGCTCTGTTCGAAGCCCGACTGCAGCGTGACGTAGACGTAGATACCCTGACCCTTGAGGTCGTGCGGATAACCCACTACAGCGGCTTCAGCGACTGCCGGGTGCGCCACCAGTGCGGACTCGACCTCGGCGGTACCCATGCGGTGACCGGAGACGTTGATCACGTCGTCGACACGGCCGGTGATCCAGTAGTAACCGTCAGCATCGCGGCGGGCACCGTCACCGGTGGTGTAGTAGCCCTTGAAGCTGGTGAAGTAGGTATTGGTGAAGCGCTCGTGGTCACCCCAGATCGAGCGGCTCTGGCCCGGCCAGGAGTCCTTGATCACCAGGTTGCCTTCGGTAGCGCCCTCCAGCTCGTTACCCTCGTTGTCGACCAGCGCCGGCTGCACGCCGAAGAAGGGACGGGTTGCCGAACCCGGCTTGGTCGGCGTCGCGCCCGGCAGCGGCACGATCATGAT